>JBNMQY010000034.1:0-56691 GCA_050205415.1 Mycolicibacterium litorale | reverse complement strand
GTTCGTCGACCCCGAAGCCAGCGCGGTCAGCGAAGTAGCCGCCGCCCAGAACATCACCGAATCGCTGGCGATGTTCCAAACCCATCGCGCCGTCATGCTCACCGACCGCCTACCGAAGGTCGCCGCCCTGTTCGCCGCCGGAGTGATCAATGACCTGCTCGTACGCGCCATCGTCACGCGCACCGCCCTGATCACCGACCCCACCCTGATGGCCGCCGTCGACGCCGACCTGGCCGCCCAGATCACCCGATGGGGACCCAGATCGCAGAAAAAGACCACCGCCGCGATCGACGCCATCGTCGAAACCCACGACCCCGGAGCACTGCGGCGGGTCAAAGACGCCGAAAAGGACCGCGGCCTGCAATTCGGGTTCATCAGCGACCCCGCCGGCTACATGACCGTGTGGGCGCGTATGTACGCCCCCGACGGCGCCGCCTTCGAACAACGCGTCCACGACATGGCCCGCACCCTGTGCCCCGACGATCCCCGCTCAGCCGACGAACGCCGCAACGACGCCCTGGCCGCCGTGGCCACCGGCACCACGCTGCGCTGTGAATGCGAGAACCCCGACTGCCCCGCCACCGGTGCAGACCAACCCGCCAAAGACGTCACCATCCACCTCATCACCACCCCAGACACCCTCAACCACGCACAGCACCACAGCCCTGAAGCGGAAGCTGCGGGGCAGGAGGACTTCTCGGCCGAGTGCCGCCCGGTGGACGAGCCAGAGGGCGACGTGGCGGCTGAGTGCACGCCCGCAGAAGCCGATGACGCACCGCCTGTCGAAGAGGCGAAAGAGTCAGGTGCTGAGGGCGATACCGACGACGCGCAACCCTCGCCCGCGCCCACACCCTCCGCCACGCCCGCGGCGGCGTTCGTCATCGGTGCCGGCATCGCCAACGCCGCCGTTGTGGCCGCCTTCCTCAAGCGCGCCACGATCCGCCCACTCAAACACCCCGGCAACGCCCCACCCGAACCGCGCCACCGGCCCTCGGCAGCCCTGCAGGACTTCGTGCGCTGCCGCGACCTGACGTGCCGCTTCCCCGGCTGCGACGCCCCCGCCTACCGCTGCGACGTCGACCACACCGTGCCCTACCCCGCCGGACCGACATGCGCGGCCAACCTCAAATGCCTGTGCCGAAAACACCACCTACTCAAAACGTTCTGGACGGGCAAAAAAGGCTGGCACGAAAGGCAACTCGCCGACGGCACCCTCATCTGGACCGCACCGAGCGGGCAGACCTACACCACCCACCCCGGCAGCGCCCTGCTGTTCCCGACCCTGTGCACCCCCACCACACCAGCACCCGTGCAGCAGGTCACCGAAACGAGCCCCGACCGCGGGCTCAAGATGCCCAAGCGCCGCCGCACCCGCGCACAAGACCGCGCCCGCCGCATCCAAGCCGAACGCAAACTCAACGACGACCTCGTCGCCGAACGCAACAAACCCCCGCCCTTCTGAGCGCGCGATGACTTTCCCCCGCCAGTAGGGTCGGTATCGCCATGAGCGACGAAACGGCAATCAGAGACCTGATCACCCGCTGGGTGGACGCGGTCACCAACTGCGACCTCGACGGCGTGGTGGCCGACCACGACCCCGGCATCGTGATGTTCGACGTGCCACCACCCGAGAACGGCGTCCGCGGCATCGACGCCTACCGCAACAGCTGGCCTCCCTTCTTCGAGTTCATCCGCAGCGGCGCCGAATTCGAACTCCTCGAACTCGACGTCGCAGCGGGCACCGACGTCGCGTTCGCCTACGCCCTGTTGCGCTGCGGCACACCGGAAGAGACCGCAGCCGATCCGGACAGGCGGCTGCGACTCACCATCGGGCTGCGCAACCGCGGCGGCCGTTGGTACGTCACCCACGAACATCACAGCTTCTGCCACCGGTAACAAGATCGACAATTTCGGATAACGTCGCCCTCCGGCCCTGAAAACCGCTGCTACGCTAGCGCTTCCGGCATGAAGAGTGTGAGGAAGACGATGGCTGCCCGTCGAGCGTTCGTGGCGTTGTTGACCGCCACCGTCATGTTGGTCGCCATGGCCGGTACGCTCCTCCGCCCCCTGGACACTGCTTCCGCGGCTCCTGTCGGCCAGATCTGGACGGGTCGGTTCTCCGTGGTGAGCTACGCCTCGCAGAAGGCCGGCACCAGTCCGGCCGCCCACCAGCGCGAAGCCGACTTCACCGGTCAGTACGTGTTCAAGACCGACTGCGTGAGCGGCGTGTGCATCGCCACAGTGGTCAGCGGCCCACGGTCGACGAATCCCACCGTTCCGCAGCCGCTGCGCTACACCTGGGACGGTGCCCGCTGGACGCAGTCCTACGACTGGCAGTGGGACTGCTACATGGGCGACGGCGCGCCGAAGGTGTGGGCGCCCGCACGCAGCTTCGTCTACTACGTCCCCCAGCGCGACGGATCACTGGAAGGCAGCTGGCGCACCGACATCCTCGGCGGCCCCTGCAGCGGCAACGTCACCATGGCCGTCGCCGCCTTCCCCGTGTGGTGACCCTCTGACGGCGCCCGTGGCCTGACCGGCTCCGCCGCGTTCCCCCGAACCCATGACGGGTACGGCCAGACACGGCGCCGCTCACGATCTTGGCAGACCTCTCAGCGACTCGCCAACGCCCGTAGGAAGAACGTCATGTTCGCCGGCCGCTCGGCCAGCCTCCGCACGAAGTAGCCGTACCACTGTGTGCCGAACGGAATGTAAACGCGAACAGCGTTTCCCGTCTCGGCGAGCCGTTGCTGTTCCGGATCACGGATGCCGTAAAGCATCTGGTACTCGAAATCGCCTGGGCCCCGGCCGTGCGCGGACGCCAGCTTTGGAACCGCGTCGATCACCACCGGGTCGTGGGACGCCACCATCGGATAACCCTGCCCGGCCATCAGCGTCTCGAGGCACCGCAGGTAGTTGTCGGTGACCGCGTCGGCTTCTCGGAACGCCACCGACTTCGGTTCGTCGTACGCCCCCTTGCACAACCGGATCCGCGCACCCGAGGCCGCGAACTCCTCACAGTCTTCCGCGGTGCGACGCAGATACGCCTGCAGCACCGTTCCGAGCCAGTCGAATTCGGCCCGCAGCTCCCGCACGATCGACAGCGTCGAATCGGTGGTCGTGTGATCCTCGGCGTCGACCGTCACCCACACCCCGACCCGTTGCGCATGCGTGCACACCGTGCGCGCGTTCTCCAGTGCGATCTTCTCCCCGTCCCGCGGCAACGCCTGCCCCAGCGCGGACAGCTTCATTGACACCTCGAGCGGCCGCACGCCACCGGCCGGCTCCTCGCGGCTTCCCAGCGCGTCGAGCAGTTTCACATACGCTTCCACGGTCGCATTCGCGGCATCAGCGTCGGTGACGTCCTCCCCGAGATAGTCCACGCTGACCAGTCGACCCGAACCACGCAGCGCCGCAACCGAGTACGACGCGTCTTCGACGGTGTCACCGGGTATGAACCGATGCACGACCCCACGGGTGACCGGCAGGCGTTCAGCGGTGTGGCGCAGCGAGCCCGAGCGGGCGGCGGCCAGGATCACCGGACGCGCGATGCGTTGGAACGCGCCCATCGCTCACACCCCCATGTGCGGGTAGTTGTGGTCGGTCGGCGGGACGAAGTTCTCCTTGATCGACCGCGCCGACGTCCACCGCAGCAGGTTCAGCGCGGAGCCGGCCTTGTCATTGGTGCCCGACGCCCGCGACCCACCGAAGGGCTGTTGGCCCACCACGGCTCCGGTCGGTTTGTCGTTGACGTAGAAGTTGCCGGCGGTGTGCCGCAACCGCTGCTGGGCGGCCAGCACGGCGCTGCGGTCGTCAGCGATCACCGCACCGGTGAGGGCGTACTTCGCACCGGTGTCGACGACGTCGAGGATGCGCTCGTAATCGTCGTCGGGATAGACGTGCACCGACAGGATCGGTCCGAAGTACTCGGTGCAGAACGACTCGTCGGACGGATCGTCGGACAGCAGCACTGTCGGCCGTACGAAATAGCCTTCGCTGTCGTCGTATTCGCCGCCCACCGCGACCGTCACCGACGACGCGCTCTTCGCCCGCTCGATCGCCGCGACGTTCTTCGCATACGAGCGTGAGTCGATCAGCGCACCACCGAAGTTGGTCAGATCGGTCACATCGCCGTACCGCAAAGCCTCGGTGGCCGCGAGGAAGTCATCGCCCATCCGCTGCCACACCGACCGCGCGACGAACGCGCGTGACGCCGCCGAACACTTCTGCCCCTGGTAGTCGAAGGCCCCTCGGATCAGCGCCGTGCGCAACACCTCCGGCTCGGCGCTCGGGTGCGCGACGACGAAGTCCTTCCCACCCGTCTCCCCGACCAGACGCGGATAGCCGTTGTAGCGCTCGATGTTCGCGCCGACTTCCCGCCACAGATGTTGGAACGTCGCCGTCGAGCCGGTGAAGTGGATTCCCGCGAGCCCCGGATCCGGCAACACCATCTCGGACACCGCCCGCCCGTCGCCGGCGACCATGTTGATCACGCCCGGCGGCAGACCCGCCGCCTCGAGCAGTTGCATCGTCAGATACGCGGAGAACATCTGGGTCGGCGACGGCTTCCACACCACGGTGTTGCCCATCAGCGCCGGTGCCGTCGGCAGGTTGCCGGCGATCGCGGTGAAGTTGAACGGCGTGATCGCGTAGACGAAACCCTCCAGCGGCCGGTAGTCGGTGCGGTTCCAGACCCCACGGCTGCTCACCGGCTGCTGGGTGAGGATCTGCCGGGCGAACGCGACGTTGAAACGCCAGAAGTCGATCAGCTCGCAGGACGCGTCGATCTCCGCCTGGTACGCCGACTTGCTCTGTCCGAGCATCGTCGCCGCCACCAGCTTCTCCCGCCACGGCCCGGCGAGTAGGTCGGCCGCGCGCAGGAACACCGCGGCGCGCTCGTCGAACGGCGTCGCCTCCCACTCGTCCTTCGCGTCCAATGCCGCGTCGACCGCGGCCCTGGCGTCGTCGTGGGTGGCGTTGGCGAAAGTGCCCAGCCGCGCGGCGTGCCGGTGCGGTTGGACCACGTCCGCCCGTTCGCCATCGCCCATGCGGTGCTGTCCGCCTATGACGTGGGGCAGGTCGAGCGGCGTCGCGGCCAGCTCTGTCAGGGCGTCGGTGAGCCGGGTGCGTTCACCCGAGCCGGGGGCGTAGTCGTGGACCGGCTCGTTGGCCGGGAGCGGTACCTCGGTGATCGCGTCCATGGAACAAGAATCCCCGAGACGAGACCCGCGTCACTTAGCCGATCGGCCAAAGAATACCGGATCGCTCATTACTATCGGACAATATGCGCGCCGCCCGGATCCGGCTCGGCGAGCTGCTGTTGGCGCTGGACCGCACCATGGTGACGCTGCAGCAGGCGCCGCGGGGTCTCGACCTGCCGGTGGCCTCCGTGGCGCTCGTGGACGCCGACGACGTGCGGCTCGGCATCGCCCCGGCCTCGGGTAACGCGGACCTGTTCTTCCTGCTCGGTGTCCCGGCGGACGCCGCGGTGCGCTGGCTGGCCGCCCAGCCCCGGCCGCCGGTCGCCGTCTTCGTCAAGGAACCGGCCCCGCAACTGGTGCGCCATGCGGTGGCCCGCGGGGCGGCCGTCGTGGCGGTCGATCCGCACGCCCGGTGGGAGCGGCTGTACCGCCTGGTCAACCAGTTCTTCGACCACCGGGGCGACCACGACGACCCACCGCTGCCCGGCACCACCGACCTGTTCGGACTGGCCCAGTCGATCGCCGACCGCGCCCGCGGCATGGTCAGCATCGAGGACGCACAGTCGCACGTGCTCGCCTACTCCGCGTCCAGCGAGGAGGCCGACGAGCTGCGCCGGCTGTCGATCCTCGGCCGCGCGGGTCCACCCGAGCATCTCGCCTGGATCGGCCAGTGGGGCATCTTCGATGCGCTGCGGTCCGGTGGGGACCCGGTGCGCGTGGCGGAGCGGCCCGAACTCGGCCTGCGTCCCCGCATCGCCGTCGGCATCCACCTGCCCTCGGGAACCAGGCGCACACCCACGTTCGCCGGCAGCATCTGGCTGCAGCAGGGTTCGGCGCCGTTCGCCGACGACGCCGAGGAAGTGCTGCGCGGCGGCGCGGTGCTGGCCGCACGGGTGATCGGCCGGATGGCGGCCACCCCGTCGACGCACACCGTGCGGACCCGCGAACTGCTCGGCCTCTCCGACAACACCGACATCGACATCGGGGCCATCGCGCGGGAACTCGGCGTCGACACCGACAGCCGGGCCGCGCTCATCGGGTTCGGTACCGCCACCGGAGCTCCCCCCGCCGATGTCATCGCTCTGAGCGCCACGGCGTTTCGCGCCGATGCCCAGGTGGCCTCGACGGAGGACCGGGTGTACGTGCTGCTCCCCAAGATCGGACCGTCGGTGACGTCGTGGGTTCGCGGTGTGGTCGGCGTCCTACACCGCGAGGCCGGACTGACGTTGCGCGCGGTGATCGCCGCACCGCTGGCCGGCTTGACCGCCGTCGCCGCGGCCCGAACCGAAATCGACCGGGTATTCGACAGCGCCGCACGCCATCCCGGCGCGATCGGCCAGATCACCTCACTGGCCGACGCCCGCACCACGGTGCTGCTCGACGAGATCGTCGCGCATGTCGCCGGCCAGCCGGGCCTCATCGACCCGCGGGTACGGACTCTGCGCGAGAGGGAACCCATGCTCGCCGACACGATGCAGGCCTACCTCGACGGGTTCGGCGACATCGCCGCGGTGGCCGCTCGGCTGCACGTCCACCCGAACACCATTCGCTACCGCGTCCGCCGGATCGAGACGCTGCTGGGCACCTCACTCGACGACCCCGACGACCGGCTGGTGCTCGCACTGGGGTTGCGGGCCACCGAGACTCAGCCGGTGAACGCGCCGTCGACCAGCTCCTCGAACCGCTCCAGCGCCTCGTCCCCGTCGTCGTCGATCCCGCGCAGCGGACCGCGGTCGGCGAGATAGCGGCGGGCATACAGGCTGGCCACCAACGCTTTCCGCTCACCGCCGCGCTCCGCGCGCTCCCAGGCCGCCTGCTCGGTCAGCAACGCACCCGCGTACACGTCGGCCATGAACTGCGCCAGCGGGAAAAGCCGCGCCTCGGCGACGGCGCCGTCGAGTTTCGTCCACGCGGTGATCGCCGCGTCGAGATCCTCGACCCGCCGCGTCACCAGCTGCGTGGTCGGATCGTCGTCGGACACCGACACGGCATCGTGCAAGCGGCTCAGGAACGGTTCGTGCGCCTGCGCCCGCCGGATGCCGCGCGCCACGTCGAGGCACAGGATGTTGTCCGGCCCCTCCCAGATCGTGTTCACCTGCGCGTCGCGCAGCAGCCGGGCGACCGGCCAATCCTCGATGTAGCCGTTGCCGCCGTGGATCTCGATCGCGTCGGACGCTGCGGTGATGCCGAGGCGGCACACCTTGAGCTTGGTGACCGGCACCGCGATGCGCTGCCGGATCCGCCGCGGCTGACGGTGATTGGGCAGCCCGGTGCCGTCGAACACCAGCGCCTGGGCGGCCTCGACGTCGACGATCATCTCGGCGAGTTTGCGCCGCATCAGCGGTTTGTCGATCAGCGCCGAACCGAACGCCTGCCGGTGGCGCGCATAGGTGAGCGATTCGACCAGCGCCCGCCGCGCGTTGCCGAGTGCGAACAGCGCGATGCCGAGGCGGGCGGCGTTGGTGAGCTCCATCATCCGGCCCAGCCCCCTGCCGTCGGACGGGCCCGCGTCGGTGCTCGGCTCACCGGAGAGCAGGAACGCCTCGGCGTCGACGAACTCGATCTCACCGGAGGCGACCGAGCGGGTGCCGAGCTTGTTCTTCAGCCGCCGGATGCGGATTCCGTTGCGCGAGCCGTCCCGCCGGGTGCGCAGGACGAGGAACGAGGCGACGCCGCGACCCGAATCGGGCGCCCCTTCCGGCTTGGCCAGCACGACGAACGCCTGACCGTCGCAGTTCGACGCGAACCACTTGAACCCGTTGAGCCGCCAGGCGTCCCCGTCGCGCGTCGCGGTCGTCTCCAGCGCGCCGAGGTCGGATCCGCCGGTGCGCTCGGTGAGCATCTGCGCCGTCTCGCCCTCCCACTCACCGGAGGCGAATTTCGCCAGCACGTGATCGCGGACGTCGGCGGGCGCGTACGCGGCGACCAGCGCCTGCACCATGCCGCCGCCGGTGCCCAGCGCACAGCCCATCCCGATGTCGGCCTGGTCGAGCAGGTAGTTGGCGGCGAACATCGGTATCGACGAGCGGCCGCCCGCGGCCCGCACACCGTCACGCAACGCCCGCTGCGCGTCGAGCACCGCGCGTTTGGCGTCGGTGAAGGACGGCGGCATGACGACACGGCTGATGTCGTGGCCCCACCGGTCGTAGCGTTCGAGCCGGGGCGGGTTGCGGTCGGTCTCCTCGGCCCAGCGGGCGACGGCACCGCCCATCAGCTCGCCCATCCGCGTCAGATGTGTTTCGGCGACGGGGATCTGCTCCGGCGGCAGGTAGTAGGCCAGCGTGAACTGCAGCGTCGGGTCGGTCGAGTACCAGTTCAGGCCGACCGCCCCGCAGAAGCGGTCCGTGCGGTAGCGGTCGGCTTTGTCGTCGGTGCTGAAAGGCAGCCGATCGACGGCCTCGACGTCGTAGTCGCTCATCGACTGCGACGGTATTACGCCGGCGGCGGGCTAGCGGTGAATCGCCGAAAGCCGGTCGGCGGCGGCGTCGATGCGCTCGTCGGTCGCGGTCAGCGCGATGCGCACGTGCTGTGCGCCGCGCGGACCGTAGAACTCGCCGGGCGCGGCCAGGATGCCCAGTCCCGCCAGCCAGTCGACGGTCGCCCGGCACGCCTCGCCGCGGGTGGCCCACAGGTACAGCCCGGCCTCGGAATGGTCCACGGTGAATCCGGCCGACCGCAGCGCCGGCAGCAGCACATCGCGGCGACGCGCATACCGATCCCGCTGCTCGTGCTCGTGGGCGTCGTCGTCGAGGGCCGCCACCATCGCCGCCTGCACCGGGGTGGGCACCATCATCCCGGCGTGTTTGCGCACGGCGAGCAGTTCGGCGACCACCGCCGGATCACCCGCCACGAAACCGGCGCGATAGCCGGCCAGCGACGACGTCTTCGACAGCGAGTGCACCGCCAGCAGACCCGTGTGGTCACCGTCGCAGACCGACGGGTGCAGCACGGACACCGGTTCGGCGTCCCAGCCGAGACCGAGGTAGCACTCGTCGGACGCGACCAGGACCCCGCGCTCACGCGCCCAGCCGACCACCTTGCGAAGGTGGTCGAGCCCCAGCACGCGGCCGGTCGGGTTGCTCGGCGAATTGAGGAAGACCAGCGCCGGGTTCTGCGGGCCCAACTGGGTGAGCGAATCCGCCCGCACCACCTGGGCACCCGCGAGCCGGGCACCCACGTCGTAGGTGGGGTACGCGAGCTCGGGAACCACCACCACGTCGTCACCGCCGATGCCGAGCAACGTCGGCAACCACGCGATCAGCTCCTTGGTGCCGATCACGGGCAGCACGGCGTCGGCAGCCAGCCCGGTGATGCCGTAGCGACGTTCCAGCGCGGCCTTCGCCGATGCCCGCAGCGCGGGAGTGCCGGCGGTGGTCGGATAGCCGGGTGCGGCGCTCGCCGCGTTCAGCGCGTCGCGGATGACAGGCGCCACCGGGTCCACGGGGGTGCCGACCGACAGGTCGACGATGCCGTCGGGGTGCGAGCGGGCCAGCGCGCCCGCGGCGGCCAGCGTGTCCCATGGGAATTCGGGCAGCTTCGCGGAGACCGCCCGGCGTGCTACCTCAGGCGTGGCCTTGTGAATGGGCGTGTCAGTCCTCACCCTGCGGCGGCAGGTCCTTGACGGCCTGCGGATCGTTGTCGGTCTGCCCGACCTTCGAGGCACCACCCGGGGAGCCGAGCTCGCTGAAGAAGTCGGCGTTGCTCTGGGTGTAACCGCTCCACTGATCCGGAACGTCGTCCTCGTAGTAGATCGCCTCCACCGGGCAGACCGGTTCGCAGGCTCCACAGTCGACGCATTCGTCGGGGTGGATGTACAGCATGCGTGCGCCCTCGTAGATGCAGTCGACTGGGCACTCCTCGATGCATGCCTTGTCTTTCACGTCGACACAGGGTTCGGCAATGACGTACGTCACCGGTTCTCCTAAGTGTTCCTCGGTCTAACTGTCCAGTGGGCTGCCGGATCGGGTCGGGCGCGCAGAGGCGTTGCCGCCAGTCCGCCTGGAAGTATCCCCAGCCGTTACCGGGACGGTCGTCTCAGTGTGCCCTAACTTCTCACGCGCTAACACGATAGGAGTTGCGCGTGGTTACTGATACTAAACGTCGCAGATACAAATCGGCCAGCCGCCACACCTGATGCGCGTAAGTGGTTCCGGGTGAGCCGACGAAAAACGCCACGGCGACCGCGCATGCGATCGCCGTGGCGTGGAAAAGCTCGGTCAGGCCTGTTTGAGGGCCTCGATCTCGAGGGTGATCGTCACCTTGTCGCCGACGACCGCGCCGCCGGTCTCGAGCGGTGCGTCGAAGTCGATGCCGTAGTCCTTGCGATTCAGCACGACGGTCGCCTCGAATCCGGCGACCTCACCGTGACCCATGCCGGGGTTGGTCCCGGCGAACTCCAGATCGAGCGTGATCGGATTGGTCCGCCCCTTCAGCGTGAACTCGCCGTCGAGCGCGTAACGGTTGCCTTCGGTCCGCACGCCGGTCGAGGTGAACGTTGCGACCGGGTGGTTGTCGACGTCGAAGAAATCGGCGGCCCGCAGGTGCGCGTCGCGCTGCTCGTTGCGGGTGTTGAGCGAGGCGACGTTGATCTCGGCGGTGACGGATGCGGTGCCGTCTTCGGCCACCGTGATCGCCCCGCTGAAGTCGTCGAACGTGCCGCGCACCTTGCTGACCATGAGGTGTCGCACGGTGAAGCCGATGGTCGAGTGCACCGGGTCGATGGCCCACGTCCCTGCGCTCAGCGCGGTCTCTGTTGCACCCGTCGTGTCGATTGCTCGAGTCATATCCGTCTCCTTGGCTCGTGCGCCGGCCGGATCCGACGCCTAACCAATCAAACGGACCATGGTCCGGTTCTATTCCGACGCGTCCTCCACCGAACGAAGCCTGAGCTAGGCCGCCATGGGCGCGTAGGTGGTGGTGCGTTGCCGCGCCGGGCGGCCGATCCCCTCGGCGATCGCGACGAGTTCCTCCACCGACTTCGCCGAACCGTTCTCCGACCCGGCCATCCGAGAGATCGTCTCCTCCATCAACGTCCCGCCGAGGTCGTTGGCGCCGCCCTGCAGCATGACCTGCGTCCGTTCGACGCCTAGCTTGACCCAGCTGGTCTGGATGTGGGAGATCCTGCCGTGCAACATGATCCGCGCCAGCGCATGGACCGCCCGGTTGTCGCGGTGAGTCGGGCCGGGGCGCGCACCGCCGGCCAGATACAGCGGGGACGACTGGTGCACGAACGGCAGCGGCACGAATTCGGTGAAACCACCCGTGCGGTCCTGGATTTCCCGCAGCACCCGCAGGTGTCCGACCCAGTGCCGGGGCTGGTCGACGTGGCCGTACATCATCGTCGAACTCGACCGCAGCCCCACCTCGTGGGCGGTGCTCACCACGTCGATCCACATCGACGTGGGCAGCTTGCCCTTGGTCAGCACCCAGCGCACCTCGTCGTCGAGGATCTCGGCGGCGGTGCCCGGGATGGAGCCCAGCCCGGCCTCGCGCAGCGCGATCAGCCACTCCCGCACCGACAGACCGCTCTTGGTGACGCCGTTGGCGATCTCCATCGGCGAGAACGCGTGCACGTGCATCGACGGCACCCGCGCCTTGACCGCGCGCACCAGATCGGCGTACCCCGTCACCGGCAGTTCGGGGTCGATCCCGCCCTGCATGCACACCTCCGTCGCACCGGCGACGTGCGCCTCCCACGCGCGGTCGGCGACCTCGTCGGTGGACAGCGAATACGCGTCGGCGTCGCCCTTGCGTTGGGCGAACGCGCAGAACCGGCACCCGGTGTAGCAGATGTTGGTGAAGTTGATGTTGCGGTTGACCACGAACGTCACGTCGTCGCCGACGGCGTCGCGGCGCAGCGAATCGGCAAGCGCGGCAACGGCATCGAGAGCCGGTCCCTCGGCGGTCGCCAGCGCCAGATAGGCGTCGTCGGACAGCCCCGCGGGATCCCGTTCCGCGGCGCGCAACGCCGCCAGCACATCGGTGTCGACACGTTCGGGCGCCCGCGCGGCCAGCTCGTGGACCTTCTCGCGGATCGACTCCCAGTCGCCGAACGCGCTGCCGAGGTCACTGCGGGTCTCGGTGAGCCGCCCCTCGCTGTCGATGGCCTCGTGCAGGTCGATGCGCCCCAGCGACTGCAACGCCTCGTCGGGCTCCTGCCACGGGCGGCCCTGCGGGATGACGTCGAGCGCCAGGCCCGTCTCCGGGTCGGCCAACGCGTCGACGTGGCCGCGCACCCGCGGATCGATCCACGCCGCACCGGCTTGCACGTACTGCGGTTGCGCGGTGAGCCGTTGCGTCAGGTCATACCCCGCCTCGGCGGTCACCTCGGCCAGGTCGTCGAGCGCCGGCCACGGCCGTTCCGGGTTGACGTGATCGGGGGTCAGCGGCGACACGCCGCCCCAGTCGTCGACGCCGGCGGCGATCAACGCCAGGCACTCTTCCCGCGACACCAGATTCGGCGGCGCCTGGATACGCACCTTCGGGCCGAGGACGAGTCGTGTCGTCGCGATCGTGGCGAGGAAGTCGTCGATCCCGGCGTCGGGCGACGACGCCATCGCGGTGTGGTCCTTCGCCCGGAAGTTCTGCACGATCACTTCCTGGACGTGCCCGAACTCCTTGTGCGACTTGCGGATCGCATGCATGGTCTCGGCCCGCTCAGTGAGCGTCTCCCCGATCCCGACCAGCAACCCCGTGGTGAACGGGATGGACAGCCGGCCGGCGTCGTCGAGGGTGCGCAGCCGCACCGCCGGATCCTTGTCCGGGCTGCCGTAGTGCGCCAGCCCCTTGGTCTCGAACAGGCGCCGCGACGTGGTCTCGAGCATCATGCCCATCGACGGTGCGACGGGCTTGAGCCGCGACAGCTCCGTCCAGCTCATCACGCCCGGGTTGAGGTGCGGCAGCAGACCCGTCTCCTCGAGCACCCGGATCGCCATGGCGCGCACGTAGTCCAGCGTCGAGTCGTAGCCGCGCTCGTCGAGCCACTGCCGCGCTTCGTCCCAGCGGGTCTCCGGGCGGTCACCGAGGGTGAAAAGAGCTTCTTTGCAACCCAGTTCGGCTCCGCGGCGCGCGACGTCGAGGATCTCGTCGGGCTCCATGTACATCCCCAGCCCCTGGGCGCGCAGCCGCCCCGGCACCGTGACGAACGTGCAGTAGTGGCAGGTGTCGCGGCACAGATGCGTGACGGGGATGAAGACCTTGCGCGAGTACGTCACCGGCAGCCGCCCGTTGGGTCCGCGCCGGCCCGCCGAGGTCAAGCCGGCGTCGCGCACCCGGGCCGCACTCGAGCACAGGTCGGCGAGATCGTCCCCGCGGGCCGTCATCGCGATCGCCGCTTCGTCGACATTGAGGGCGACGCCGTCACGCGCCCGGCGAAGCACACGCCGCAGCGCTGCGGAACCGGGCACCGCGGACTTCGGTGGGACCACCGGGCTGGGAAGGTCAGCGCCGCGCTGGGGGTTCAGAGCCACTCCCGTGTAACCCCGGCGATGGCAACTTTCATCCTCGTGTCTCACATCCTGGAAGCACTGGATCCGGCATATCGGCCACAGTAGTCCGCGGCCGCGGCACAGGGGAAAGGCCCGTCCGGCGCAATGGTGGGTCGGAGCTGGTCCGACACGCTAAATTTCTAGCGCGCCGAATACGAAGGAGTCGCCATGACCGTTGCAGCCCGCTCGTGGATGGCGGCCGGTGTCGCCGCGGTGAGCGCGACCGCGATCGTCGCCGCACCCGCACTGCGGCCCCTGCCCGACCCCGTGACGTCGAGCGACGTCCGCCTCGCCGCGGCGCAGACCGTCACGCCCGAGCTCCGTGCGCTCGTCACGGCGGCGCAGGAGTTGGTCGCACCGCAGAACGCGGCCACGAACGCCGTCGACTACGCGTACTCGGTGATCACCTACTGGACCGATTACGGCGTCGAACTCGCCGACTACGCGCTGCAGTTCGTGCCGTTCGGCGGCCTGATCGCCAGCCAGATCGACATCATCTATCCGCAGATCATCGGTGTCACCGACACCATCGTCTACGACCTCATCGACCCGGTGCTGGAGAACCCGCTCGACCTCGCCGCCTACGTCGACGGGCTGATCGACGTGGCCGTCAGCACCGTGACCGCAGTGGTCAACGTCGTGCTCGGTGAGGTCGACTACTTCCTCGGCTGGCTCCTCCCGCCGCTGCCCCCGTTGCCGTTCGCCGCCTCGGTCGAGGAGGATGCCCCGGCCGAGGAGGAGCAGCCGATCGAGATCGCGGCCGAGGTGGAGCAGGAGCAGGTCCCTGCGGAGATCGAGCCGGAGGTCGAGTTGGAGGTCGAGCCGGAAGTCGAGGTCGAGAAGAAAGCACCCGTCGTCACGCCGGAGGAACCGGCCGAGACGGAGGTCGAGCTGGTCGACGACGCGGTCGACGGCGCGGTCGACGAGGTGGTCGACGACTCAGGAACGCAGACCCCGTCGCCAGAGCAGCCAGGCGGCCGGGGCGACGCCGACGGCGGTGAAGATCAGGACGCTGTAGGCCATGACGTCACGCCCGCCGAAGACGATGTCCCCTCCGGGCCCGCCGAGGGTGAGGACGACAAGGGTGGCGAGCCAGGTCCACAGGGGCAGAGCGGCGAGGCGGCCTGAGTCGGTCCACTGCAGCGCCGCCCACACCAGTACGGCGTTGAGCGCGCCGACGACCACGGCGCTGATCGGGAACGGCACGACGCCGATACGCAACGGCAGGAAAAAGGCGCCGACGACGGCCGAGATGACACCATCGAGCGCGAGCAGCGTGAGAACGACGCTGCGCGCGAGCGGGGCCGTCAGGTCGGGATGCTGTCGAGGACGCCCACCAGGGACCCGACCACCCACTGGAAACTGTCGAGGCGGTCCTGCCAGTGCTGCAGATTGGGATCGAGGTCGGGATCCATTGATGCCCCTTCAGTGTCGCCGGATGCGTGGAGCCTACCGCGGGCCGGATTCGCTACGCCAGGTCGAGCCCGGCGAGCAGATCGGTTTCCCAGCCCCGGTCGTCGCGCGGGCCGGACGCGCCGGCGGCGAGGATGTAGTGCTCCTCGGCCATGACCGGCATGGCGATGTTGTTCGACAGTGCGCACGACTGGCCGTTGGGGGCGACCGTGACCTGGGTGGCGTGCGCACGCAGGGCGGCGACCTTGGCCTCGATGCTGGCCGCGGCGTCGACGACGGCATCGATCTTGTCGGCCGGATAGCCGAACGGCACCTCGTCGATGCTCACCCGCGTCCACGCCTCGGGCACATCCTCGGCGAGTTCGAGGCTCTTCTGCATGGCGGTTCTGGCGGTGACGGTCCAGTAGAACTTCGGCACCCGCCATTGCGCAGCTTCCACGGCGGCGGTCGTGACGCGGTGGGTCTGGATGTGATCGGGGTGGCCGTATCCCCCGTCGGGGTCGTAGGTGACGACCACGTGCGGGCGGAAGTCGTCGATGATCCCGGCGAGGAGGCCGACCGCTTCGGACATGTCGGCGTCGACGAACCGGGGATGGTGGCGGGGCGGGGTGCCCGCCATCCCGGAGTCGCGCCAGTGGCCGGGTCCGCCGAGGAACCGTGGTCCTGCCACGCCGAGCGCCGACAGTGCGGCGGTGAGTTCGGCGATCCGGTACCCGCCCAACTGGTCGGCGTGGCCGACCGCGAGCTGGGCGTACAGGTCGCCGATCACCTCGCCCTCTTCGCCGAGCGTGCAGGTGACGACCCGGGTATCCGCGCCGCGGCTGGCGTAGTGGGCGATGGTGCCGCCGGTGGTGAGCGTTTCGTCATCCGGATGGGCGTGGACGAAGAGCAGGCGCGCGGCGATAGCGGACATCAGCGGTGAATGTACGCCTACGTCGACCCACCGCCCGTGCGTGCCGTGGCGAGGCGGTCACGGCAAACATGCCGCCGAGAGAACACGATCGGGGTCCGCGCGAGCCCGCGTCGGCTCCCGATCCCACGCCGACGTGCGGCGGCGGGCACGGCAGGCGCGGTTCGACCGTCGACCTCTCGGCGGGTGATCGGCGGCGAAACCAGCCTCTCAACTGGTGCCGCTGCCCTTCGGCCGGTGGCCGAGAGCCGGGGATCCCGGGAAATACGGCTTCACTTCCCGCGCGGCCTTTCGCCTCGCGAATTCGCCCCGTAATAGAACTTACTTTCGCCCGAAAGCGCCGACGCATGCAATATCAGCAATTTTTCTCGAACGGACATCGACAGCGACACCTTGGCTGACCGCTCGACTCGCGGGCGGCGACATCGCTGCCGGATACACACGCACGCAACACAATTGATCGCGCAGGTCGGCAGCGGCGCTACTCCACCGTCCGGCTGACGCGCTGCACGCCGACGCCGAGGGCCGTCCCCCATTCCCGGAGCAACGACCCCTTTAAACCTCCGCGCGCGAATTCTCAGGAAGAAACAATTCAGGTCGCTGTATTCTCAGGACAGTCTCAGATACGATTCACCAATCGAACGCTGCGCACGTGGGGAGGGCGCCATGCGGCGGGCCATCGCCCCTTTTCTGGCCACCGGGGTCGTACTTTCCGGTGCCGCCGTGGTGGTTGCGAACCCTGTTGTGCCGCTCCCCTCCGACATTCGGGTTGCGGCATCTGATTTCACCCCGGAGGGGCAACGGCTCGATGTCCTCGACCCCGAATTCCTCCAATCCATCGGCGCCATCCGTCGGGACTGGCTGAGCACGGTCGAGGAATTGCAGCGCCTGTTCAACGACGTGTCGAACACCGGCCGCGAATCCGCGATCTCCGCCTTCGGCGTCGGCGTGACCTCTGCGGAACCCGCTGTCGCCGTCCCGGTCACCGGGTTCACCACACCGCACCAACGGTCCCTGGTACCCCACACGCCGTTGCCGACCACCACTCCGAACGAAGTCATCGGGAATTTCGTCGGGGCACTCACCGAGATCGGAACCGGATTCGGCGAGGCGGGCATCAACTTCGTCCGGCAGGTCAGTATGGCGCCGGCACTGGCGCTGGTACTGACCCAGCAGGTGATGCACAAGCTGTTCACCGGCCAGATCGGCCCCGACGAGGCGCTGCGCCGGCTCATCGTCGAACCGCTCAGCGCACTGCTGACGGGCCATCCCCGGCTCACCGGCATCAAAGAGATCGACGAAGCCTTCCACGAGAGTGCACTCAAACCTCTCATTCGCGCTCTGATCCGGAACCTGCCGAAGCCCATCGGCCAGTCCGGCGGTCTCATCGATCATGTCGACCAGACCGTCGGCGATGTCGTGGTCGACATCCGCGACGGGATCTCGCCGGCACCGAAACCGGGTCCGCTCGCGGGACCGCCTGAGCTGACCGGCCCGGACAACGAACTGCCACCCCCGGTCGAGAGCGCGCCCGACGACGGAACCGCCGAACCCGGCGAAGCCCCCCGCCCCGGCACCTTCAGGCTGCCCAAGCCCGAGGAACTGGCGCACGAGTTCGGTGTCCGCGTGCAGCAGGGTCTCGACAATTTCCAGTCGACGATCAAGCGGTTCACCACGGGGGTCCGCAAGAACGCGCCTGCGGCGGACAAGGACGACGACGGCACAGCCGACGACACGACCGGCGGGAAAGACGACGACACCGCCGTCAACACCCCCGCCGATCCTCCCGCGGCCGACACACAGCCGGAACGGGATGATTCCCCGGCCGACAGCGGCGGCGCCGCCCAGGAGTAACTGCGCCGCGAACCGTCACGGTGACGTTTCACCCCGTGGCCGACTTGTCGGCGCCTGTCTACGCATGCCTCGATACACGGCCCGGCGGACTCGCGGCACCCCTGGCAAGCGCCGCACAGCCTCCCCGCGCCGCCTACCTGAGTGTTCGCTACGCACGCCGAAAAGAAGTTAACCAGTCGACTCAGCTTGTTCTCAGTTTTACCGAGTCTTTGCTTAGGTGGCTAATCAAAAAAGAGGAAAAGAATAGCGAGACAGCTACCTAATCATCCGCCGTACGGATAAACCGCGGTCACGAGCCGGTTCGGCCCCTATGATGCAGGACGTTCACCCAGGACCATCAGAATAAGCCTCTCCCCTCGACTCGGCACTGCGTGCCCCGAAGTCCTGGACAGGTACCCACTTTCGCCTCCGTCAAAACCAGCCGCTCAACAGCGCCGTCCCCACAGGGTTCGGTGCAGATCGGCCGGCAGCCCGCTGCGGTGAACGTTCCGCGGTGCCGCGCGGCGCGGCCGAGCGGCACCGAGATCACCGCTTCCGCGCCGGAGTTGCCAGCATTCGCAGGGATCGGAATACAGCGAAGAGCTGCGCTTTCGCTCTAGTCTGACCGGATTCCTTGCTGAAACAACAAGGTGGGGCGCAGAGCATGCCGCCGCCCTACGGCGCGGCTTGCGACACCGCGCGGAGGCGTCGCGAAGGCAAAGCAGCACTGCGGTGCACGAGAATCTACATCCTGGTCAAAGTCCGGTTCTCAACGAAAACAGCTATTTCCATACCTTAGGTAACGATTCGCTCGCTCCTCCGCGGAATTGCCGCTTCCCGGAGGCGCCATGTTTGCCATTCAAACCCGCCTTTGTGCAGTACCGCGCCGGAGGCTAATTTTCACGTTCAGCCGGCAGGCAAACGCCATTTACTGCGTTAGAAAACGGTCAGAGAAAAAGCGAGAGATCGCTTTGTTACTTAGGTAGTTCTCAGGTATGTTTTGCCCCGTCGGGCTGTCTGAGACTCTGAGGGGATGTCATGGAAGTTGCTGTTCGGTCATACTTGACCGCCGGTGTGGCTGTGGTGGGCGCTACATCGATCGCGTTGGCTCCGGTCGAGGTTCTGCCCCCGGACTTCCAGATTCGTGGCGACCGGATGGTCGCGGTACTCGAAGACGTTTCGCTGTCGTCCCTTGCTGACCTGATCGCCGCGGCGCAGGCCGCGTGGCGCCCGGTCGGCGGTGCGATCGACAGCGCCTCCGAAGCCGCGCAGGCGGCGATCGTCGGCCTGACGGGAGCGCTCGAGGCGGCGCTCGTCAGCGCCGTCGAGGAAGGCAACAACGCGTTCCAGGCGGTCGTCGAGGGTCTCCTCGACGGCGGCAGCGTGCTCGCGACCGCGGTCGACAACGCCATCGCGAACTTCCCGTCCCCGGAGGCCTTCGTCGATGCCGTCGTGTCGGCCTTCGCCTCCATCAACCTGGACCTGGCCGGCGCCATCGAGCTCGCGCTCGAGGCCGCACTCGAACTGGGCATCGAGCTCGACGCCGGCGCTATCGCCGACGCGTTCCTCGAGGCGGGCGCGAACCTGGCCGCGGCATTCAACGCCGCTCTGGCCTCCTTCCCGACGCCGGAAGAGTTCATCGCCGCGTTCGAGGCCGCCCTCGGTGACGTGATCCCGGGCTTCAATGCGATCGCCACGGCTGCCGCCGAGGCGCTCACCGAGCTGTCGGGTCAGCTCGCCGCCACGATCGAAGCCGGTCTGGCCGCGGGCGCCACCGCCTTCCAGGCGCTGGTCGACGGCCTGCTCGACGCCGGCGGCGATCTCGCCGCCGCATTCGCCGCGGCGATCGAGGCCTTCCCGACCCCCGAGGCGTTCATCGACGCCCTGGTGTCGGCGTTCGGCGCCATCGACGTCGACCTCGGTGCCGCACTGGATCTCGCGCTCGAAGCGCTCGTCGAACTCGGCATCGATCTGGACGTCACCGCCATCGCCGAAGCGCTCATCGACGCGGGTGCCGATCTGGCCGCCGCGTTCGGCGACGTCTTCGACGGTTTCCCGACCCCGGCGGACTTCTTCGCGGCGTTCAATGCCGCGATCGCCGGCGTCCTGCCCGGCCTGAACGCCTTCGCCGAGGCAGCCGCCGAGGCGCTCACCGATCTGTCGGGTGCGCTGGCCGCGGCCATCGAAGCCGGCGCGGCCGCGGGCCTCGAGGCCTTCGACGCCATCGTCACGGGCCTGCTGGACGTGGGCAGCGATCTGGCCGCCGCGTTCGCCGCCGCGATCGAGGCGTTCCCCACCCCCGAAGCGTTCCTCGACGCCCTCGTGGACGCGTTCGCCGCCATCGACATCGACCTGGGTGCCGCCCTGGACGCGGCGCTCGAGGTGATCGTCGACCTCGGCATCGATCTCGACGTCACGGCCATCGCCGAGGCGCTCATCGATGCGGGCACCGACCTCGCCGCCGCCTTCGCGGGTGCGCTCGAGGGCTTCCCGACCCCGGCGGAGTTCCTCGCGGCGTTCAACGCCGCCATCGCCGGACTCGCGCCGGGCTTCAACGCGCTCGCCGAGGCTGCGGCCGAGGCGTTCACCGATCTGTCGGGCGCGCTGGCAGGCGCCCTGGAGGACGGCTTCGCCGCGGGTCTGGACGCGTTCCAGGCCGTCGTCGCCGCACTGCAGGACGCCGGTGGCGAACTCGCCGCCGCGTTCGCCGCCGCGATCGAGGCCTTCCCGACGCCCGAGGCGTTCATCGACGCGCTGGTGTCGGCCTTCGGCGCCATCGACATCGACCTCGGCGCGGCTCTGGACGCGGCGCTCGAGGTGATCGTCGACCTCGGCATCGACCTGGATGCCGGCGCCATCGCCGATGCGCTCCTCGAAGCCGGCGCCGAATTGGCCGGCCTGTTCAACGGTGTGCTGGAAGGCTTCCCGACTCCGGAAGAGTTCATCGCCGCCTTCAACGCCGCCCTCGAGGCGGTCGTCCCGGGCTTCGACGCGCTCGCTGCCGGCGCAGCCCAGGTGATCGCCGACCTGTCGGGCGCCTTGGCGACCGCCATCGAGACCGGCATCGCCGTCGGCACCGAGGCGTTCGACGCGATCGTCACGGGGCTGCTCGACGCGGGCAGCGATCTCGCCGCAGCGTTCAACGCCGCGATCGAGGCCTTCCCGACGCCCGAGGCGTTCATCGACGCGCTCGTCGCGGCCTTCGGCGCCATCGACATCGATCTCGCGGCGGCCATCGATGCCGCACTCGAGGTCATCGTCGACCTGGGCCTGACCCTCGACGCGACCGCGATCGGCGAAGCGCTGGCCGAAGCCGCGGGCGAACTGGCCGCGCTCTTCGAGGGCGCCCTCGACGCCTTCCCGTCGCCTGCCGAGTTCGTCGCAGCCTTCGAGGCCGCTCTGGAGAACGTGATCCCCGGGTTGACCGCGCTGGCGGACGCCACGGGAACCGCGATCGCGAACTTCTCCAGCGCTCTCGCGTCGGCCATCGAGGCGGGCCTGGAAGCCGGCGGCACGGCGTTCGAGGCGCTCATCGCCGCGCTGCAGGATGCGGGCGGCCAGCTGGCCGCGGCGTTCGAGGCCGCGCTGGGCGCGTTCCCGACGCCGGAGGCGTTCATCGACGCCCTGGTCGAGGCATTCGCCGCCATCGACATCGACCTCGGCGCCTCCCTGGAGGCGGCGCTGGAGCTGATCGTCGACCTCGGCATCGAACTGGACGCGGGCGCCATCGCCGATGCGCTCGCCAACGCCGGTGCAGAGTTGGCCGCGGCCTTCAACGCAGCTCTCGAAGGCTTCCCGACGCCGGCCGAGTTCGTCGGTGCGATCGAGGGTGCCATCGAGGCGTTCGTTCCCGGCTTCAACGCCATCGCCGATGCCACCGCCGATGCGATCGGCAACCTGTCGGCCGCGCTGACCGCAGCCATCGAGACGGGCATCGACATCGGCAGCGCCGCATTCGGTGACTTCCTCGAGGCCCTCGTCGAGGGTGGCGGAACGCTCGCCGCCGCGTTCGAGGCCGCGCTGGAGAACCTGCCGAGCCCGGCGGTGTTCATCGACGCCCTGGTCAACGCCTCGGCCGCGCTCGGCCCGGTGCTGGCCGACCTCGGCGCATCGCTGCAGGCCGGTCTCGAGGCCGGTCTGGACCTGGGTGCCGCCGCACTGGAGGGCTTCGCCGAGGTCGGCGCCGACATCTCCGCCGCGATCGGCGCCAGCCTGGAAGGCCTGCCCACCCCGGCCGAGTTCATCGCCTCCTTCGAAGAGGCCGGTGCACTGTTCGGCGATGCGGCGGACTCGATCACCGAGATCGGCGTGGACGCGGTGAACAACATCGCCGCAGCCACCAACGCCGTGGTCAACGCGTTCCGCGACACCGCGATCTCCGCGCTGGAGAACGGCAACGACGCGCTGCAGGCGATCGGTGCGGGCATCTTCGCCGCGGTGAACGCCTTCGCCGAAGCGGCCAGCGATGTCAACATCGGCGGTGCCATCAGCGCCGCGATCGGTGGGGCCATCCGTGGCGCCATCGGCGGCCTGGGCGCCGGCATCGGTGGTGGCATCAGCGTCGGTGCCGACGCCGATGTCGAAGCCGGTGCCACGACCAACGAGGACGTCGCCAGTGCTCGCGTGGCGCGGGCCGATACGGCGATCGACGTCACCGTCGGTGACACGCCGGAGGCGTCGACCACACCGGCCGCCAAGGCGCCGGCTGTGGAGGAGGGTGCCCCTGTCCTGGGTCAGCTTCCGCCGAAGATCACGCTCCCCGCTCCGGCCAACCCGGCCGCGGAGCTGCAGAAGCAGGTCACGCGGGCGCAGGCCCAGCTGCAGGACGCGGTCGACAACGCCGGCAAGCAGATCAACGACGGGCTCACCCAGACCCGCAAGAACCTCGAGAGCGCGGCGAACGAGACGCGCAAGAACCTCGAGGGTGCGGCGAACCAGACCCGCAAGAACCTCGAGGGTGCGGCCAACCAGACCCGCAAGAACCTCGAGAATGCGGCGAACGGGGTCCGGAAGTCGATCGAGAACGCTGTCGGCAACAACAAGAAGCCGGCCAGCAGCGACTCGACCAAGAAGGAGTCGAACTCGTCGAGCAGCGAGAGCAAGAAGAGCAGCAGCTCCGACTCGGAGTAAGCAGCACGCAGGCGGCCCCGGACCACGGTCCGGGGCCGCTTTGCGTTCGAGGGTGGTTTTGCTGACATCACCTGGCGTGCACCGGGTGATTCAGGACCGCCGGGCCCGGCACGCCGATCGAACTCGTCGCGTGCAAAGAGACGACGGCGCAATTGACGAGCCCGTCACCTGAAGCGATGCCCGGGAACGCGACCGCGCGAGCAAAGTGATTGCGCCATCAATCGCAATGCAAACACTGCGATTTTGCCAGTCACTGCCAGTTGTCAGTGGCAGACCAACCTTTGCGCGCGCGCTCGAGGTGTAAACGCGCTTGTCACGTGGGGTTTTATGATCGCGAGCGCTTCGCCCATGGGCGACAGGAAATACGCAGAGGCCTGAAAGAAGTTTGCCAATTCGCCGAAAACTCATCTTACCGAGGGGTAGGTTCCGGCTCGTCATGGTTACAACGACGTAAAGGAGACCCATGCACACCGCAGCCCGCTCTTATCTCTCCACCGGCGTGGCACTGCTCGGGGCGGGCGCCATTGCCGTCAGCCCGGTCGCGCCGCCGTTGCCGGACGTCGACAAGCCGACGTTGTCCTCGATCGGCGTCGAACTCCATGCGGCGGTCAACCCGCTGCAGACCTGGATCGAGGTCTTCGGCACCGCGGCGGAGAACCTCGCGGTGCTGGGCCAGCAGATCGCCGAGCGCCCCGCGCCGATCCTGCAGCAGATCATCGAGAACCAGCTGTCGAACATCGAGACGCTGGCGCCGGCGCTCCAGGGTTTCGTCAGCGGTTTCGTGAACTCGCTCAACCCAACCAATCCCGACGGCATCCCGGCGAACCTGCGCGAGGCCTTCGAGCTCATCGTCACCGGTAATCCGGCGGAAGGTTTCCCGGCGATCTTCCAGGCGTTCCTGCAGCCGATCCTCTTCCCGTCGCTCGAACTGCTGGTGCCGGTGCAGGCCATCATCACCCAGACCGCGCAGAACGTCCTCGACGTCGCCAACCAGGCGATCACCGTGGTGGCGCTCGGCGCGCTCGGCTTCCTCAACCCGGTGTTCAGCGGGTTCAGCGCCATGGGTGCGGCGACGCAGGCAGTGGTCGACGCCGCCAACGACGGAGACATCGCGGGTGTGATCACCGCCGTGCTCGACATCCCCGGCGTGGTCGCCGGCGGTGTGCTCAACGGCTTCGGTTTCGACGGCGGGATCCTCACCCCGATGTCGGGCACCATTGCCGCGCTGCTGACGCTGCGCAACACGATCGCGGATGCGTTGAAGCCGAATCCACCGGCAACCGCGCTCGTGGCCGAGGACACTGCCCCGGCGCCCGAAGAAGCCGGTACGACGGTCACCTTCGACGTCACCGACGGCGGGGCCTCACTCACCCCGGCGGCCTCGCGCAGCGCGGCTCCCGCGGACGACGCATCCGTAAGCCCCACTCCGGAGACGGGTGGCGGCGCGCCTGTGGTCGACGAGGGCGCCGGCGACGAGAGCGGCGACACGACGGACGCGCCCGGCGAGGAAGCCCCCGAAGTGGAGGCACCCGAGGACGATGCACCCGAAGTGGAGGCGCCGGAAGACGAGGCGAGCGAGGAAGAAGCTCCTGACGAGGACACCGCCGAGCAGGAGCCCGCGGACCCCGCGGACGACGGCGATGACGACGAAGATGACGACGACGACGGCGGAGATGACGGCGGCGACGCTGACGCGGGCGCCGACACGTAATCGGCCGGCTGATCGGGGCCCTCACCTCACGGGTGGGGGCCCCGTTCGACGATCAGACATGTAATCCGGCGTCTCACCCATAGAACAGTCCACGCATGCCGGGTTGAATCACCCTCATGAGTACCGAAAGAACCCTGGTCCTGGGCGCCACCGGTAAGACCGGCCGGAGGGTCGTTGCCCGCCTTCGGCTCCACCGGATGCCCGTCAGACCCGCCTCGCGGTCCAGCGAGACGCCCTTCGACTGGTCGCAACCCGACGGCTGGGACGCGGTGCTGCGCGATGTCGATTC
The DNA here is from genome assembly GCA_050205415.1 of Mycolicibacterium litorale. Lineage (GTDB taxonomy): Bacteria > Actinomycetota > Actinomycetes > Mycobacteriales > Mycobacteriaceae > Mycobacterium > Mycobacterium litorale_C. The sequence goes on along the minus strand of JBNMQY010000034.1, from coordinate 31,718 downwards.
GGTGTACCTCGTTCCTCCCGCGGTACCCGGCCCGGTGCATGACTTCGTCGCTCGAGTCCATGCCGCGGGAGTGCGACGCGTGGTCCTGCTCTCCGGGCGCGGCGCCGACACCTGGGGCGACTCCACGTTCGGCATGGACATGCGCGACGCCGAAGACGCCGTACGCCGCTCCTCGCTGGAGTGGACGATCCTGCGCGCCAACAACTTCGATCAGAACTTCGACGAAGAGCTCTTCCACGCTCCCGTGGTGTCCGGCGAGTTGGCGTTGCCCGCGGGCGATGTTCCGGAGCCCTTCATCGACATCGAGGACGTGGCCGATGTCGCCGCCACGGTACTGACCGAACCCGGCCGGCACGCCGGTGAGACCTACGAACTGTCCGGACCGCGCCCCATCACCTTCCGTGAGGCCGTCGACATGATCGGCCGGGTCACGGGACGCGACATCACCTACAAGCAGATCTCCGCCGCGGAGTACGCCGCGGCCCTGGTCGAGGACGGATTCGGTGAGGACGACGCCCGCCACCTCGCCGACATGTACGCGGTGATGGAGCGAGGATTGATCGCTTCGACGACCGACGGTGTGGCCACCGTGCTGGGCCGGGCGCCGAGGACATTCGAGGATTACGTGTTACGGACCGCCGCGAAGGGCGCGTGGGACCGCTGAGACCCTGAGACCCCGCTCATGTCACTGAGGGGATTTCACCCAACTGCCCGCGTCGCCGACGATGCCGACGGGCACCGCGCCCGAGAGGCTCACGTTGCGCACGCTCGGCCCCGCCGCGACGATCGTGGTGTCCTGCAGGATCGGCAGCACCGTCGACATGTTCCACAGCCGCGGCTCCACGGCGTCGATCACCTCGCCGATCGGCTCTCTGCCGTCGAGCGCCGCGTCGATCTTCGGCTGGATGCTGCGGTCACACACCCCGGTGATGTTGCTGGGCGCCTGCACCAGCTGACCCGATTCGGGCGCCGGGCTGGGCGCGGTGGTGGGTGTCGCGGACGTAGGCGTCTGCTGCGGCGGCTGCTCGCCGTCGGGTGTGGGTGACGGCGGCGGCGCCGACGGGGACGGAGCACTGTTGGGCGCGGTCGGGACCGGCGTCGCCTCCAGCGCCGGGCAGCCGTACCGCGACGCCAGCGCCGTCGCGAGGTCTCCCCCGGCCTGATGCCACCCCACCACGGCGTCGACCTGATTCTCGGCCAGCGCCTCCCCGTAGAGCGTCACCGGATCGAGCGCCCGCACCGACGCCTCGATGCCGACGTTGCGGAGCTGATCGGCCGCGGTGTTGGCCACCGCGACCGACGTCGGGTCGTTCGCGGCCACCCCGAGCACCAGGGTCAGTGGCACACCATCTTTGGTGAGCCGCCCGCGGTCGGTCTCCGGCCCCGGCGCCCCGGGTGTCGTCGTCGGCGGCGGCTCCACCGGCGCCATCTCGTAGCCGGCCTCCGCCAGCAGTTCCAGCGACGCGTCGGTGCCCAGCGCGGGCGGGGCGGTCGGCACGTACCCGGGGTCGGACGGTGAACGCACCTGCGCCTGGGCCAGCGTCACCGTGTTGTCGTCACCGGCGCCCACCGACGCCAGCAGGTCCACGTCGAGCAGCCCGAAGATCGCCCGGCGGACCGAGGGGTCGGAGAGTTTCGGCAGCTGACCTCGCAGCGTCACCTGCATCACCCGCGGGGTGACGATGCGTGCGGTCCGCACATCCGGGATAGCGCTCAGCTGCGCGAAAGTCGCTGCGCCACCGTGCACTTGGGCCACCTGGGTGTCGCCGTTGCGGATCGAGTCCGCCAACGCCGCCGGCGCTCCACCACGGCGGAACAGCACGAGGTCGGGTTTGGCGGGTGCACTCCAGTAGCGGTCGTTGCGCGCCAGCAGGATCTCGTCGCGCTGGGGATCGATGGTCTCCACGCGGAACTGTCCGCCGGTCACCGGCATCGCCTGCGCCAGACCGGCCGCGAACCCGCCGGGCACGTCCTTGACGATGTGGGCGGGCAGGATGTTGTTGAACAGCTCGCGCCACGCCGGGTACGGCTGCGAGAACGTGACGACGACCTGTTTGGCGCCCTCCACCGACTGCACGCCGGTGATGAGGTCATAGCCGGCCGGGTCGACGACACCGGGCTGGCTGACCATCTGACGCCACAGGTACCAGTAGTCGTCGGCGCCGATCGGTGCGTTGTCGGTCCATTGCGCCTCGGGCCGGATGTTGTACGTCACGGTGAACGGGTTCTGATTCGTCACCTCGGCCGATTCGAGCAGGGTCGGGTCGAGCTCCCAGCGCGAACCCGTCGGCGTGTTCGTATCGGCGATCGGCCGGAACGAACTCGGCAGCACCAGTGCCGCGATGGCCGCGTTGACCGGCGACTGGTCCGACAGCAGATGCGGATTGAAGCCCGGACCGATCGAATCGATCGCGACGATGATCTGCGTCGCCTTGAGCGCCGGCGGCGGAGTGGTCTCCGACGTCTCGGTGCTCTGCGGCGCCGGCGGCGGGCTCACGGTGCAACCACCCAGCAGCAGCGTGGTGGCGAAGACGAGTGCCCCCAGCGTCGCACGGTAGCGGCGGGGAGGAGTCGGCACGCTCCTCAGAGTATCGGCCACTCTCACATGACCTTCCGACTCGTCAACGCGGCTCGTGCCTGACCGCTTGGTCCTCGCCGGATCAGCCTCGCGCCTTCGCCCGCGACCGCGCCCTGGCTCGCAAAGTGGCCTGCAGCTCGACCTTGCGCACCCGCACGATCTCGGGGGTGACCTCGACGCACTCGTCCTCCGCGCAGAACTCCATGGCTTGTTCGAGGCCGAGTTCGAGCGGCCGGGCCAGCGTCTCCATCACGTCGGCGGTGGAGCTGCGCATGTTGGTCAGCTTCTTCTCGCGGGTGACGTTGACGTCGAGGTCCTCGGCGCGCGGATTGATGCCCACGACGTGGCCCTCGTAGGTGTCGTCGCCGGGCTCGACGAAGAACTGCCCGCGGTCGGCGAGCTGGATCATCGCGAACGGCGTCACCGACCCGCTGCGGTCCGACACCAGCGAACCGGTGTGGCGGGCGCGGATCTCGCCGGCCCACGGGCGGTACCCGTCGAACACGGCGTTGGCGATACCGGTGCCGCGGGTCAGGGTGAGGAAGTCGGTGCGGAACCCGATCAGTCCGCGGCTGGGGACGATGAAGTCCATCCGCACCCAGCCGGCGGCGTGGTTGGTCATGTCCTCCATGCGGCCCTTGCGGGCGGCCATCAGCTGGGTGACGGCGCCGACGAACTCCTCGGGGCAGTCGATGGTCAGGGCCTCGAACGGTTCGTGGAGCTTGCCGTCGATGGTCTGCGTGACCACCTGGGGTTTACCCACGGTCAGCTCGAATCCTTCGCGGCGCATCTGCTCGACGAGCACGGCCAGCGCCAGTTCGCCGCGGCCCTGCACCTCCCAGGCGTCCGGCCTGCCGATGTCGACGATCTTGAGGGAGACGTTGCCGACGAGTTCGGAGTCGAGGCGCGACTTGACCATTCGCGCGGTGAGCTTGTGCCCGGACACCTTGCCCGCCAGCGGTGAGGTGTTGGTGCCGATGGTGACCGAGATCGCCGGTTCGTCGACGGTGATCCGCGGCAGCGCGTGCGCGTGGTCCGGATCGGCCAGCGTGTCGCCGATCATGATCTCCGGGATGCCCGCGACGGCGACGATGTCGCCCGCGACGGCCTCGTCCGTGGCGGTGCGTTCGACGCCGACGGTGACCAGCAGTTCGGTGATCTTGGCGTTCGTGACGACCGGATGCCCGTCGACCTCACGCATCCAGGCCACCTGCTGACCCTTGCGCAGCTTGCCCTTGTAGATGCGGATCAGCGCGAGCCGGCCGAGGAAGGCCGACGCGTCGAGGTTGGTGACCAGCGCCTGCAGCGGCGCCTCCGGATCGCCCTTGGGCGGCGGGATGTGCTCGAGCAGCACGTCGAAGAGCGGGTCGAGGTTCTCCCCGTCGGGGTTCTGACCGTTGGCGGGTTCGGTGGTGCTGGCGATCCCGGCCCGGCCCGAGGCGTACAGCACCGGCAGGCCGAGCGCGTCCTCGGCGGCCTTCTGGGCCTCCTCGTCGAGGTCGGAGGCCACGTCGAGCAGCAGGTCGTGGCTCTCGGAGACCACCTCCGCGATCCGTGCGTCGGGGCGATCGGTCTTGTTGACCACGAGGATGACCGGCAGGTGCGCGGCCAGCGCCTTGCGCAGCACGAAACGGGTCTGCGGTAGCGGGCCCTCGGAGGCGTCGACCAGCAGCAGCACACCGTCGACCATGGACAGCCCGCGCTCGACCTCACCGCCGAAGTCCGCGTGGCCCGGGGTGTCGATCACGTTGATGACGGTCATCGTGCCGTCGGGGTGATGGCGGTGCACCGCGGTGTTCTTGGCCAGGATGGTGATGCCCTTTTCCTTCTCCAGGTCACCGGAGTCCATCAGCCGCTCGACAGCGTCGTCACCACGATGGCTCAGCGCGCCGGACTGCCGCAGCATCGCATCGACCAGAGTCGTCTTGCCGTGGTCGACGTGGGCGACGATGGCGACATTGCGGAAGTCATTGGGTAGATCCACGTCGGTGATTGTCGCAGTGTGATCACTCGATCGCGAAATGCGAAGCGTCCTCTGCGAGGGAGGTCACCGCGGCTGCGACCGCCCATGGCAATGTTGAGAACCGAGTTCTCCTCCGCCGCCCGAGACGTCAGGATCCCACCCGCCCCGTGAAATCCAGTAAGTTCGCCGAGCTCAAACCGAAGAAGAAGTGCTGCCGCAGCAAGCCGCGGTGCAAGCGCTGCCCGTTGGTGGTGCACAAGGTGCTCAAGGCCGAACACATGGGGATTCGCGGCAAAGAACTGGAGAAGGTCTACAAGCGCGCCCGCAAGGCCTGACGAGCCGCTGACCTGGCGAAGTACCCGCCGCGGCGGGCGTCGGACGAGTATTTTTGATGGCATCCGTCGAGGTCTGTCGTACGCGCTTGGAGGTGCGATCATGACGGTTTTCGAGGCGCTCACCGTCGCCCTCATCGTCCTGCTGGCCGCGGCCACGGTCGTCGCCATCTACGTCGGGTTGATGAACTGGATCGGCGCCGCCCACGTGGTGCGGTGCAGTGCCTGCCATCACCTGACGGTGGCGGCCGCCAGACAGCCACAGCAGTCGTGCCCGCACTGCCGCCATCCGGTGCTGACGCATCCGCTCTATGCGCTGCACCATCCGCGCAGCTCGCACGAGGTGCGCGTGGTCGGCGATCGGCTGCGGTACTGAGTCCTCAGCCGCTACCGCACTCGTTCACCGCGCAAGCACTCTGCCTCCGGCTCGACAGCCGTGAGACGTTGCCAGGCGCGGATCGACGCCCCCTCCGGTCGGGGCCGAGATGTGTTGATCCGCGGACGTTTGTGCAGCCTGTCCTAACCTCGGCCATCTGACCGCTACTTGCGCCGCCACGATTGACGCGTGAGAAAAAAATTGCCAAAACCCTTTCGTTCTCAACTTACTTCTGGGTAAGTTATGCGCGTCACATTTCTTGATTGTTGAAGGAGTTACCCGTGCAGCTCGCTGCTCGTCCCTATCTCGCGGCCGGCGTTGCGCTGGTCGGCGCAAGTGCCATCGCCGTCAGCCCGGTCGCACCGCCTCTGCCGGATGTCTCCGAAGTGGTCAGCCGAGCCGTTGCACCCACGGCGCTGGCCAACCCGTTCGGCCCGGTCTTCGACAACACCGTGACGAACATCGAGAAGCTGGTCGCCGCCGTCGTCAGCAACCCCGCGCCGATCCTGACTCAGGTGATCGAGAACCAGATCGCCTCGGCCGGCGTGCTGGCCGGTATCGGGCAGGACTACGTCGAGAACTTCGTCCGCTTCATCACCGGGACGGGCGATGGGGTCACGTTGCCGGGCCAACTCGCAGACGCCGTCGAAGCCCTGGAGGACGGCGACTACGGCCTCGCGTTCGGCTTGTTGGCGGCCGTTCCGATCCTCTTCCTGACCGCGGGCAATGTCTTCGGAACGCTCGGCGAAGTCATTCCGCAGATCGGCGCGGTCCTGGCGCAGCCGTTCACGAACATCGGAGCGGCGATCACCGCTCTCACCGATCCGCAGAATCTGCTCCCTGCCCTGCTCGGAGTGACCCAGCTGACGACCGGCACGGCGCAGGCGTTCGGCGAAGGGCTCGAGGGGGTCGCATCCGCCATCCGGACCGGCGATCTCGCGGCGGTCGTGAACGCGGCCCTCGAAACGGTGGCCAGCACGGTCGACACGTTCGTGAACAGCGGCCTGCTGGCGAGCAGCCCGGTCGACCCGTTCGCCAACGGCGTCGTCGGCGGGTTGCTGTGGTTGCGCAATGCGGTCGCGCAGGCGATCGCCCCGCAGCCCCGCGCTCTCGCCGCCGAGGAGGCGCGCATCGGGGCGGTCGACGAACTCCCCAGCCCGGAGCCCACTGTGATCACGGTGTCCACGGCGTCGGACGACGCGGAGCGGACGGAGGAGACGGAGACCGACGCCGAGACCGAGGAGGCTCCCGAAGAGGAGCCCGCCGACGAGGTCACCGACGCCGAGACCGACGAGGCCCCCGAAGAGGAGCCCGCCGACGAGGTGACCGAAGAGGAGCCCGCAGACGAGGAAACCTCCACCGACCAGGACGAGGAAGCGGCGGCTGACGAGGCCGGCGAGTCCGAGGAGAGCGACGGCGACACGGACTCGACCGAGAGTTCCGACAGCGCCGACGCTGACAGCGGCGACGCCGGCAGCGACGCCTGACCCCCGCACAACGGTCGGCCCCCTCTTCGGAGGGGGCCGATCGTCGTTGCGGCGACCGGACTACCCGGCGCCGTCGCGCAGTGCCCGCCCGAGCGCCCCGAGCCAGGCGCGGTCGGCGGGCACCCAGGGCAGTGCGTCGAGTTCGTGCGGGGCCACCCAGCGCAGGGCGCGGTGGTCCAGCGGCCGCAGTTCCCCGCCGGTATGGGTGACGAGATACGCCCGCAGCACGGTGGTCGCGCTGAGCGCGATGTCGTCACCGATGCGCGCACCGACCGCGACGTCGATGCCCAACTCCTCGTGCAATTCTCGGGCCAGCGCGGCGGCATCGCTCTCCCCCGGTGCGACCTTCCCGCCGGGCAGCTCCCACAGTCCCGCCAGTTCGGGCGGCCGCTCGCGCTGTGCGACCAACAGCGCCGATCCTGCGATCAGGGCACCGGCCACGACGATCTGCTCTGCCATCAGCGGCGACGGTATACCGTCGCAGTCATGGCTGTGTTGACCGACGACCAGGTGGATGCCGCACTGCCGGACCTCAACGGCTGGGAGCGCGCCGACGGGGCGCTGCGCCGCGCGGTCAAGTTCCCGACATTCCTCGACGGTATCGACGCCGTCGGCCGGGTCGCTGAGCGCGCCGAAGCCAACGACCACCATCCCGACATCGACATCCGTTGGCGGACGGTGACTTTCGTGCTGGTCACCCATTCCGAGGGCGGTATCACGGAAAAGGATCTGCAGATGGCTCGGGAGATCGACGCGATCGTCGACCGGTAGCACCGGTAGCCGCCACCCAGCCCAGCGTCGCCAGCGTGGCGACGATGTAGACCAGGCCGGCCCATGCGAGGTACCACGGACGGCCGATCTCCCAGATCGTCGGCTGGGCGAAGCTCAGCAGCCACGGCACGCCGACGAGCGTCAACACCAGCCAGCCCCACCGCAGGATCCGGGCCCCGGCACGCTGCCGCAGCGGGCCGTACCACAGCCAGATCATCAGCGGCAGGATCCACACCCAGTGGTGGGTCCACGAGATCGGCGACAGCAGCAGCCCGAACAACTGCACGATGACGATGGCCCCCAGCCGGTCCGCGCTGCCGCCGACCGCCCGCCACGCCAGTAGCGCCAGGACCGCGGTGACCGCGATCGCCGCGACGACCACCGCCCCGTAGCCGGCGTCGTACCCGAGCAGGCGGGAGATGCCGCCGCGCCAGGACTGGTTGAACGACGTGCCGATCGGACCGACACGGTCGGCGTCCCCGAGCAGGTCGGTGAAATAGAACCGGGCCTGTTCACCCACCACCGCCACGGACACCGCGACGGTCGCGAAGAACACGACGGCCGAGAAGACCGCTGCCGCCCAGCGCCGCGCCCCGACGAAGTACAGCCCCGACACCGCGGGCGTGAGCTTGACCCCGGCGGCCAGACCGACGAGCAGGCCCGAGAGCCACCACCGGGAGCTCTGCACGGCCGCCAGCACGGCGAGTACGAGCAGCACGTTGACCTGTCCGTAGTCGAACGTGCTGCGCAACGGCTCCAGCCAGATGCCGAGGGCCGTCCACAGCATCGCGGTCCTGCGGTCCCCGCCGCCGGCGAGCAGCCGCTGACTGAGGCGCACCACACCGTAGAGCGCGGCGATGATGCCGATCTGCCAGGCGAAGGCGACCACGCCGAATGGCAACAGGTGCAGCGGATAGAAGAGCACCGCGGCGAACGGCGGATACGTGAACGGCAGCGGGAAGTCCGGCGTCTGGTCGGCGTAGACGTAGTCGTAGAGCGTGCCGGGCTCGTCGAGTGCGGCCGCCCCGCCCACATACACGTGCAGGTCCACGAAGTTGGCGCCGTTGGCGGCGAGGTAGGTCCAGGCCAGCCGCGCCGCGATGCTGAGCACGAGCAGGACGGGCGCCGCCGCAGCCAGTCGGCTCGGCAGTCGGGCGGGGGGCGCCGCGGCGGCGGTGGAGGTGTCGATTCGCCCGACTCTACTGATCCGGTAACCGATTCCCCTCACCTCCGTAACGGTTGAATAAATGCCACACATGTCACTTGAGTAACACCAGTAACTGCGTAGCGTCGGTCGCAGACGTGCTGTCAACGGATTGGGAGATCCATGAAACTCACCAGAAAAACCCTCGTGACCAGCGTGATCGCTGCTGCCGGGGCGGTTCCGGTCGCACTGGCCCTCAGTGCGCCCGCCGCTGCCCAGCCGGCGGCGCCCACACCGCCCGCGCCGGCCATCCCGTTCCTGGATCAGCTGGGCAACGCGCCGCAGTTGATCCAGACCTTCGCCACCGCGCTGGCGGGCACCGGGATGCCCGCATCCACGCCCGCGACGCCCGCCGCACCGGCGGCCGCCCCGGGTGCGACGGCGTCCATCACGCTGCCGCAGGCGCCGACCACCCTCCCCGGCACGCCGGCGGCCACCTCGCCGCTGCCCGGCGTCAACATGCCGAGCGGGTTGGCGTCGCTGATGCCGGCGGGTTCCCCGCTGACCAGCCTGCTGCCCGCGGCGACCCCGGCCGCACCGCCGGTGGGCGCACCGCCCGCGGGTGCACCGGCGGGACCGGCGATCTTCCCGGTCTCGGCCCTGCCCTGATCAACCCCTGATCGTCTGTGCCCTGACCGATTCTCGCGAGGAGTGACATGTCACCGACTCGAACTCTGTTGACGACCGCGGCCGGGATCGGCGCGTCCGTCGCACTGCTCTTCGGCAGCGCGACGGCCGCCGCCGATCCCGCTCCCGGGCTCCCGATCGACGCGCTGCAGGCGCCCGGTCTGCCCGTGATGGAAAGCCTCGGTCCGGTCATCCAGCAGGCGGCGGCCGATCCGAACAACGCCGCCTCCATGCTGATGGCCGCAGCCGCCGTATTCGCCGGGGATGCGGCGGCGCCCGCGCCGTCCCGCGACGTGGCGTCGGCTGTCAACCAGTTCGTGGCCGATCCGGCGGCACATGTGCCGGCTCCGGGTGCGATGCCCGGGACACAGGCGCACCTGCCGGCGGGCGTCAACCCGGCCCATGCGGTCGGTCCACTTCCCGCGGGCGCCACGCCGCCGGCACCCGGTCCGGAGACGGCGGCCGCCCCGGTCGCCGCCCCCGTCCCGGCACCGCCGGCCGCACCGGCCGCTGCCCCGGCTCCGGAAGCGGCGCCGGTGGCACAGGCGGCCAACGCGGTGCCCGGACCGGCGCCTGCTCCCGCCCCTGCGCCCGCTCCGGGCCCGCCCGGGTTCGCCCCGGACAGCCCGCCGACGCAGGACTTCATGTATCCGTCGATCAGCAACGGCTGCCTCAAGGACGGCGGGAACGTGCTGGCGACTGCGATCTCGGTGGCCGGTCCGGCGAAGATCCCGCTGCCCGGCCCCGGCCCCGGCCAGACGGCCTACGTGTTCACCGCGGTCGGCACGCCGGGCCCGGCGGCCGAGCAGAAGCTGCCGTTGAACGTCACCTGGGTCAACCTGACCACCGGCAAGTCCGGCAGCGCGACGCTCAAGCCGCGGTCGGACATCAACCCGGAGGGCCCGACGACGCTGACCGCGATCGCCGACACCGGATCGGGCAGCATCATGTCGACGATCTTCGGTCAGGTCACCACGACCGAGAAGCAGTGCCAGTTCATGCCGACGATCGGTTCGACCGTCGTCCCCTGACCCACTGATACGACGAATCCCCGGTCGCCACGCGGCCGGGGATTCGTCGTTGGTGGGGCGTCGCGTCGATTTCTACGTGAGGGTCGTCGATGTGGCGTCGGCACGACCCTTGCGTAGAACTCGGCGGCGCGAGGGGCTCAGTAGGCCATGAACAGGATTGCGTCGCGGTCGTAGTCGCGGCCGGGATGCGCCTCGGACAGGTGCTTCTGGGCCTTCTCGACGAGGTCGTCCTCGTCCTTACCGGTGATGGCCTCACCGCACGGGCAATTCAAGTGTGTTTTCATGTGCCCCAGCCTATTCGCACATCGGCATATGAGTCACCGGGTCGGCGCACTAACCTTTGGCGGCCTTCGCCTGCTCTTTCGCGGCGGCCTTCATCTGCTTCTTGTACGCCCGCACCTTCTGCAGCGAGCCGGGATCGGTCACGTCGGCGACCGACATGTAGGAGCCTGCCGTGCCGTAGTCGCCGGCGGCCTCCCGCCACCCCTGCGGCGCCACTCCGTACTGCTTGCCGAGCAGCGCGAGGAAGATCTTCGCCTTCTGCTCACCGAACCCCGGCAGCGCCTTGAGCCGGCGCAGCACCTCGGCGCCGTCCGGGTCGCCTGCGGTCCACAGCGCGGCGGCGTCCCCGTCGTAGCGGTCGACGATCATCTGCGCCAGTGTCTGGATGCGCTTGGCCATCGACCCCGGAAAGCGGTGCACCGCAGGCGGGGTCGCGCACAGGGCGGCGAACTCCTCCGGATCTCGGTCGGCGATCTCGCGGGCGTCGAGACCGCCCATCCGATCGGCGATCTTCTTCGGGCCGCCGAATGCGACCTCCATCGGGATCTGCTGATCGAGCAGCATGCCGAGCAGCAATGCGAACGGGTTGGACTCCAATAGTGCGTCGGCTTCCGGATCCTGGACGAGCTGCAAGGAGGGCATTCAGCCAGTCTAGGACGACCCGGTGCCGGTTGATCCGGCCAGAGCCGACCGGTACAACGGGCCGTCGCAGGGAGCGTTTGTGCCGACTGGATCCATCCCCGCGGTATGGGCGGCATGCCGGTTCGGGGATCTGTGTCGCCCGTGGTGTGCGATCGTTTTAGCCGGTAACCGGTGGATTGGCCCCTAGGAGACGGACATGAGACGGGTGCTTGTACCTCTTGTTGCGGCGGTCGTCACCGCCATCGCCTTGGCCGGCACGGCTCAAGCGGTGCCAGACCAGGGCACACCGGCCTTCGACGAATACCTGCAGGGCCTGCAACGCAATGGCTACAACCTGAACCCAGACACAGCGTGGCGCGTTGCCCACCAGGCGTGTATCGGCGGCCTACCCGGATACATCGGCTGGGAACTGGCCGCGCAAGGGGTCATCGGTCCCGGAGCGCAGGAGCGGGTGATGGACGTGGCCAGAAAGTACGCTTGCCCCGTCCAGTAGGTGCGGTCCACGGGCGGCCTCGCGAGGTGAGATGTCCGGCGAGCTCGCGATAGTCCTGGCGGCGGTGCTGATCGTGGCCGCGGTGGCCGCCGCGGTCGTCGTCGTGCGTACCCGCCGGGTCGTGGCGACGCCCACCGAACGCGCCGTCCACGCCGCACTGCACACCGCCTCACTGGCCGCCCGCGCGTTGCGCCAGGGCCTCGACACCACCTCCGCCCAGTCGGCCGCACCGTTCCTGCGCGAGTTGACCGGCACCGACGGCATCGCGCTGTTCGACGGCGACGGCGGGCTCCTCGCCCGCGACCCGGACGACGATGCCGTCTGGACGTCCGATGTCACCGCGGAGGCCGCCCGCACCGTCCGCGAAGCCATCTCCGGCGAGCGCCGCGTGCTGACGTCCGTGCGCGCGTCGACGGTCATCGCCCAGCCCCTGCTGACCGACGCGGGCGATCTGCTGGGCGTGCTCGCCGTCCTCACCGCCCGCGATCCGGGACCGGGCATGCTCGGCGCCGTCGGCGAGGTCGCGCGCTACGCCGCGGGCCAGCTCGAACTCGCCGAACTCGACGCGTCGCGCGCCCGCCTCGACCGCGCCGAAGTCCTCGCGCTGCGCGCCCAGATCAGCCCGCACTTCATCTACAACGCGCTCAACACCATCGCCTCGTTCGTGCGCACCGACCCCGACCGGGCCCGCGAACTCATCCTCGAGTTCGCCGACTTCACCCGCTATTCGTTCCGCGCGGCCGGGCAGTACACGGCGCTCGCCGACGAGCTGCGCAACATCGACCGCTACCTCACGCTCGAGCGGGCCCGCTTCGGCGCGGCGCTCGAGGTGCGGCTGCAGGTGGCACCCGAGGTGCTCGGTGTGGTCGTGCCGTTCCTGGCGCTGCAACCGCTCGTCGAGAACGCCGTGCGGCACGGGCTCGCCCAGCGCGGCGGCGGGGCGATCGAGATCATCGCCCGCGACGAGGGGTCCGACTGCGTCATCACCGTCGAGGACGACGGGGTGGGCATGGACCCCGCCGCGCTGCGGACCGGCCCGGGCGATGCGCTCGGCGACAACGGATCGCCCGCCACCGGCCACAGCGCGCACGTGGGGCTGACGAATGTCGACCATCGCCTGCGCGCGGCGTTCGGCAACGACTACGGTCTGGTGGTCGAGACAGCGATCGGGGCGGGCACGAAGGTCATCATGCGGGTACCGAAGTTCCGGTCGGGGGTGCGGGTATGAGGTCGGGCCTGACCGTCCTGGCCGTCGACGACGAGGCGCCCGCGCTCGACGAACTGGCCTACCTGCTCGGCCGCCACCCCGACATCGACGAGGTGGTGCGCGTCGGTGACGCCACCTCCGCACTGCGCGAACTCAACCAGCGCACCATCGACGCGATCTTCCTCGACATCAACATGCCCGGACTGTCGGGGATCGAATTGGCCCGGGTGCTGGCGAATTTCGCGCACCGGCCGGCCATCGTGTTCGTCACCGCCCACGACGACAAGGCGGTCGCCGCCTTCGACGTCGGCGCGATCGACTACCTGCTCAAACCGATCCGGCAGGACCGCCTCGACGAAGCCGTCCGCCGCGTGGCCGCCAGCGCCGAACCTCCCGCACCCGACGACGAACCGGACTCCGACGTCGTCCCCGCCGAACTCGGCGGCATCACCCATCTGGTGCCCCGCGAGAGCATCGGCTGGGTCGAGGCCGAGGGCGATTACGCCCGGCTGCACTCCGCATCGGGCGCCCATCTGGTGCGCATCCCGTTGAGCACACTCGAGATGCGTTGGCGAGAGCGGGGTTTCCAGCGCATACACCGTTCGTACCTGGTGGCGCTGCGGCTGGTGACGGGGTTGCGCACCAGCGACGGGGCGATGCTCGTGCGGCTGCGCGCCAACGGTGCGTCGCCCGCCGTCGAATTGCCGGTGAGCCGCAGGCAGGCCCGCGAACTGCGGGACCGGTTGGTGCGCGACCCGATGCGCCATCTGCGACCCGCCGGCGGCGATGACTGAGCCGGGGCGGCCGCACCGCGAGCGGGTCGTCCTGGCCCACCGTCGCGGTGCCCGCATGGTCCGGACCCGCGTGGAGGTGCAGGAGCAGACACAGGTCGGCGACGCGCTGGTGCGCGGTCTGGTGCGCGCCCAGCTGGGGCTGGCGCTGCGGCTGGCCGCCGTGGTGGTGTGCATCGTGGGGGCGATCCCGTTGGTGTCGGCGCTGTTTCCCGACTGGGCGGCGCTCACCGTCGCAGGCATCCGGCTCAACTGGCTGGTACTCGCCCTGCTGGTGTACCCGCTGCTCTACGGAGTGGGCCGGCTCTATGTCCGGCTCGCCGAACAGGCCGAGCGCGATTTCGTCCGGGTCATCGACAGCGAGCCATGACCGGTTCCGCGTTGACGGCCGCGGCGCTGCTCGCCGCCGCGGTGGCCACCATCGCGATCGGCGCCTACGGTGTCCGGTTCTCGCGCACCACCTCGGACTTCCTGGTCGCCTCGCGCACCGTGGGACCCCAGTGGAACGCCGCCGCCATCTCCGGTGAATACCTTTCGGCCGCATCGTTTCTCGGGGTCGCCGGGCTGATCGCGAAGTACGGGGCGGACGCGCTGTGGTACCCGGTCGGATTCACCGCCGGCTATCTGGGTCTGCTGCTGTTCGTCGCCGCACCGCTGCGCCGCTCCGGGGCCTACACCGTGCCCGATTTCGCCGAATTCCGGCTCGGGTCACGGCGACTGCGCAAGGTGGCGATGCTCGTCGTCATCGTGATCTGCGTGGTGTACCTGGTCCCCCAGTACCAGGGCGCCGGCCTGGCCCTGAAGACACTGCTGGGCATGCCGGTGTGGATCGGGCCGGTGGTGGTCGGCGGCATCGTCATCACGAACGTGGTGGCCGGCGGCATGCGCTCCATCACGTTCGTCCAGGCCTTCCAGTACTGGCTCAAGCTCACGGCGATCGCGGTGCCGGCGCTCGCCCTGCTCGGCCTGTTCTTCACCGACCGGGGCGAACTGGGCGGGCCGCTGCCACCGCTCGTCGGCCACGACACGACCGTCGCCATCGAGACCGACGTCGTCGTGCAGGTCACCGAACCCGCGGGCATCACGGTGACCGGGACACTCGACGGTGAACCGGTGACCGCCGCACCGATCGGGGCGCCGGGCGAGCACCGGCTCACGGAAGGCACGACCATGACGCTGGCCGAGGGTGCGGCCACCCCGGTGCTGGCCGGCACGCCCGCGGCGGGCAGCGACTGGCTCGCCTCGGGCGGCGGACTCGGCGGCGCGCACCCGCTCTACCAGGTGCTGTCGATCATCGTGGCGACCTTCCTCGGCACGATGGGGCTGCCGCACGTGCTGGTGCGCTTCTACACCAACCCCGACGGCCGGGTCGCGCGCCGGACCGCACTGGCGGTGATCGCCCTGCTGGCGCTGTTCTACCTGTTCCCCACACTGCTCGGGGTGTTCTCCCGGCTCTACGTACCGCAACTGCTCATCACCGGTACCGCCGACGCGGCCGTGCTGCTCGCCCCCGGCGCGGCGATCGGCGGGGTGTGGGGTCAGCTGCTGGCCGCGCTCGTCGCCGCCGGGGCGATCGCGGCATTCCTCGCGACGTCGTCAGGACTGCTGGTCAGCATCGCCGGCGCTCTGGCGACCGACGTGCTGCGGGGCCGGGTGCGGGATTTCCGGATGGCCGCGCTCGTCGGCGGGCTGATCCCGATTCCGTTGTCGCTCATCACCTCCGGGCTGGAGCTGTCGCGCAGCGTCGGATTGGCGTTCGCGGTGGCCGCGTCGACGCTGTGCCCGCTGCTGGTGCTGGGCATCTGGTGGCGGGGCCTCACCGCGGTCGGCGCGTCGTGCGGCCTGGTGGTCGGCGGGCTCGCGTCCGGGACGGCAGTGACGCTCGCTATCGCCGGTGTGGTCGACGAACAGGCGGTCGGCGGATGGGCCGCGGTGATCGTCGGCTATCCGGCGGCGGTCACCGTGCCGCTGGCCTTCGTGACGATGATCGTCGTCAGCCGTCTCACCCGGCGCAGCGCACCACCCGACGTCGCGCAGATCTTCGCGCGGATGCATGTGCCGGAGCGGCTGGGGATGGGCATCGAACGGGTGCCGAGGGGCTGATCTCCGCGCCTCCTTGGTTCCGCGAGCAGACGCGTAGACCCCCGAAACGGCCGCGAATCGGGGGTCTACGCGTCTGCTCGCGGAGGAAAAGCGGCGCCGTTTGTCGCCGGCGATCGACCGTTCACCGCAGCGCCTGACGGCTTCGCCGTGTGACCGCGCCGAGGGGCGGGTATGTGACCTGCATCTCATCTAGTTTCAGCCGAGAACCGGTTCACACGACGAGGTCAGGAGACACGGTGCCCGAAACGGACCTTCCACCGCGGGAGGCAGCCATGCCCAGCGGTGAGCAGTACTTGGCCATGCAGGCCAGTCCCGAATTCCAGGAGCTGCGGAAGCGGTTGCGCGGCTTCGTCTTCCCGATGAGCGCGGCGTTCCTCATCTGGTACGCCACCTACGTGTTGCTCGGCGCGTTCGCGCACGACTTCATGGGGATCCGGGTCTGGGGCAACATCAACGTCGGCCTGCTGATCGGCATCGGCCAGTTCGTCACCACCTTCCTCATCACCGCCGTCTACGTGCGGTTCGCGAACAAGGTCGTCGACCCGCGGGCCGCGGAGATCCGCGCCGAACTGGAAGGACACCACCCGTGACCGTGGTCGCCGCCGAGACGATCGGCAATCCCGTCGCCAACATGGCGATCTTCGCGCTGTTCGTCCTCGTGACGCTGTTCATCGTCATCAAGGCCAGCAAGAAGAACGCCACCGCGACCGAGTTCTTCACGGCGGGCCGCGCTTTCACGGGTCCGCAGAACGGCATCGCGATCAGCGGCGACTATCTGTCGGCCGCGAGCTTCCTCGGCATCGCCGGAGCGATCGCCGTCTACGGCTACGACGGATTCCTCTACTCGATCGGATTCCTGGTCGCCTGGCTGGTGGCGCTGCTGCTGGTCGCCGAATTGCTGCGCAACACCGGCAAGTTCACCATGGCCGACGTGCTGAGCTTCCGGCTCAAGCAGCGTCCGGTGCGTCTGGCTGCCGCCACCAACACCCTGGCGGTCTCGCTGTTCTACCTGCTGGCGCAGATGGCCGGGGCGGGCGTGCTGGTCGCGCTGCTGCTCAACATCGAAAGCGACCTGGGCCAGTCGATCGTGATCGCGGTCGTCGGCGTGCTGATGATCGTCTACGTCCTGGTCGGCGGGATGAAGGGCACCACCTGGGTGCAGATCATCAAGGCCGTCCTGCTCATCGGCGGCGCGGGCGTCATGACGGTGATGGTGCTCGCGAAGTTCGGGTTCAACTTCTCCGAGATCCTCGGCACCGCCCAGTCGATGGTCGCAGGCAGTGAGGACCCGAAGGTGGCCGCCCGCGACGTGCTGGCCCCCGGCGCACAGTACGGCGCCTCGCTGACCACGCAGATCAACTTCATCTCCCTGGCGCTGGCCCTGGTGCTCGGCACCGCCGGGCTGCCGCACGTGCTGATGCGCTTCTACACGGTGCCCACCGCGAAAGAAGCACGGCGCAGCGTCGTCTGGGCGATCGCGCTGATCGGCGCCTTCTACCTGTTCACCCTCGCGCTCGGTTACGGCGCCGCGGCGCTCGTCGGCCCCGACCGCATCCTCGCCGCACCCGGCGGCGTGAACTCCGCGGCGCCACAGCTGGCGTTCGAACTCGGCGGCGTGGTGCTGCTCGGCGTCATCTCGGCGGTGGCGTTCGCGACGATCCTCGCCGTCGTCGCGGGGTTGACCATCACCGCATCGGCGTCCTTCGCCCACGACATCTACGCCAGCGTGATGAAGAGCCACCAGGTCACCGAGGCCGAACAGGTCAAGATCTCGCGGATCACCGCGGTGGTGCTGGGTGCGTTCGCGATCGGGCTGGGCATCCTCGCCCGTGAGCAGAACGTCGCGTTCCTGGTGGCGCTCGCGTTCGCCGTGGCGGCCGCGGCCAACCTGCCGACCATCCTGTACTCGCTGTACTGGCGGCGGTTCAACACCCGCGGCGCGCTGTGGAGCATGTACGGCGGGTTGATCTCGACGATCGTGCTGATCGTGTTCTCCCCCGCGGTCTCCGGGACGTCCACCTCGATGATCAAGGGCGCCGACTTCGCGTGGTTCCCGTTGGCCAACCCGGGCATCGTGTCGATCCCGCTGGCGTTCCTGCTCGGCATCGTCGGCACGTTGACGTCACCGGACGACGAGGATCCGACGATCGCGGCCGAGATGGAGGTGCGTTCGCTGACCGGAGTGGGTGCGGAGAAGGCGGTCGCCCACTGAGGTAGTTCCGGTCCGACCGAATGGGGCGGGGCCGCAGCGCGTTGCAGTAACCGTGACGAAGACGCGCCGCGACCTCGCCCCCGACCGTCCCCTACCGTCTGATGCTGTGCCGAGCCGCCTGAGCCGATTCGCTTTCCCCCTGCTGGCGTACGCGTTCGCGGCGATGATGCTCGGCACGACGGTGCCCACACCGCTCTACTCGCTCTACGCCGACCGGATGAACTTCGAGGTGCTCACCACCACGGTCATCTACGCGGCCTACGCGGGTGGCGTGCTGTTCGCCCTGCTGGCCTTCGGGCGGTGGTCCGACGCCGTCGGGCGGCGGCCGATGCTGCTGGCCGGGGTGGCGTTCTCGATCGCCAGCGCGGCGGTGTTCCTGGTCGCCGACTCGGTGGGCGTGCTGCTGGTCGGCCGGGTGCTGTCCGGTCTGTCCGCCGGTGTCTTCACCGGCACCGCGACGGCGGCGGTCATCGAGGCCGCGCCCGAACGCTGGCGCACCCGCGCCGCCGCGGTTGCCACGGTAGCCAACATCGGTGGGCTGGGCGCGGGCCCGTTGCTCGCCGGACTGCTCGTGCAGTACGCCCCGCAGCCCCTGCAGCTGGTGTTCGTCGTCCACATCGGGATGGCGGTGCTGGCCGGGATCGCGGTGTTCGTCGTCCCGGAGACCTCGCAGCGCCGCGGCCGCATCGGCCTGCAGCGGCTGTCGGTGCCGCCCGAGGCGCTGCCGGTGTTCGTGATCGCGGCGCTGGCCGCGTTCGCCGGCTTCGCGGTCACCGGATTGTTCACGGCGGTGGCGCCGTCGTTCCTGGACGAAGTCATCGGCATCGGCAACCACGCGGTGGCCGGGGCGATCGTGTGCTCGATCTTCGCCAGCTCGGCGATCACCCAGGTCCTCGCCAACCGCATCTCGCCGCCGCGTGCGGTGGCCGTGGGCTGCGCGATCCTGGTGGCCGGGATGACGGTACTGGCTGTGGCGCTGCATCTTTCGTCGCTGCCCGGCCTGATCGCGGCCGCGGTGGTCTCCGGCGTCGGTCAGGGCATGAGTTTCAGCCGGGGCCTGGCCGCCGTCGCCGAACGCACCCCGCCGGAGCGGCGCGCAGAGGTGAGCTCCACCTATTTCGTCGTCGCCTACGTGGCGATCTCGTTGCCGGTGATCGGCGAGGGTGTGGCCGCGCAGGCACTGGGGTTGCAGACGGCGGGTGTGTGGTTCGCGATCGCCGTCGCGGTGCTGGCCACGGTGTGTCTGATCGCCATCGTGTCGCGGGAGAAGATGAGTGCTTCTACTCATGATTGACGGGTGTTGCGCGGCTTAGCTTTACCGCATGACCGCTGCCACCCGCCTGTTCCCGACCCCGAGCGCCGTTGCTGCGGATACGCCCGCGACCCGCGACCGGGCGATCGACGTCATCCGGATCGGGGCGCTGCTCGGGGTGGTGGTCGGCCACACCGTCATGGCCACCAGCACCCTGCGTGACGACGTGTTCGTCTGGGGCAACCTGCTGACCGCCTCGCCGGTGTTGCAGGCGATGACGTGGATCTTCCAGATCATGCCGCTGTTCTTCTTCGCCGGCGTCGCGGCCTGCGTCGAGTCGTGGCGTCCGGGAGCGAGCTGGGGCGGTTGGCTGCTGCGCCGCTGCACCCGGCTGTACCGGCCGGTGTTCGCCTACCTCGCGTTCTGGGCGGTCACGTTGACGGCGCTGCGCCTGGTGCTCCCCGAGCACGTCTACGAGCCGATCGCCGGTGTCTCGATCCAGTTGCTGTGGTTCCTCGGCGCGTATGTGCTTGTGCTGGCGGCGGTTCCGATGCTCGCCCGCATCACCACGGCGGTACACGCGGCCACCGCCGTCGCGGGCGTGTACCTGTTCGTCGCGTTCGTCGACACGGTCCGGCTCAACGCCGACGGACTCGCCGCGCTGGGCTACCTCAACACCGTCGTGTGGCTGGTTCCCGGGGTGTTCGGCGTCGCCTACCGGCGCGGGCTGCTGTCGGGCCGCGCCGCCGCGCTGATCGGCACCGCGATGTTGGCGGTCAACCTGGCGCTGCTGTGGTTGGGCCCCTACGAACTCAGCCTCGTCGGCATAGAGTCCCAGCAGGTCAAGAACATGACACCGCCGTCACTGCTGCTGGCCGGTCACGCAATCATGATGTGCGCGTTCGCGATTGCCGCAGCGCCTGCGATCGCGCGGTGGGCCCGCCGGCCCCGGGTGTGGTGGCTCACCGCGATCGGCAACTCCGGTGCGATGACGCTGTACCTGTGGCACATGCCCGCACTGCTGGCGATGCACGTGGCGTTCGCCTACCTGGGTCTCCCCCGCTTCGACCCCGCC
The DNA here is from genome assembly GCA_050205415.1 of Mycolicibacterium litorale. Taxonomy (GTDB): domain Bacteria; phylum Actinomycetota; class Actinomycetes; order Mycobacteriales; family Mycobacteriaceae; genus Mycobacterium; species Mycobacterium litorale_C. The sequence goes on along the minus strand of JBNMQY010000034.1, from coordinate 11,292 downwards.
GCGCCCGATTTCGTCGTGCTCTCGGTGGCGCAGGCGGCCATCATGGCGGTGCTGGTCGCGACGGCGTTCGTCGTGCTGCGACCGCTGGAGAACGATCCGCTTCCGCTGTGGGACGGCGGCACCGTCGCACACCCCGGGCCGCGCAGCGCGACCGTCGGCGCACTGCTCTGCGTGGCGGGGGTGGCCACGCTCGCCTCGGTCGGGTGGGGGCTCAAGGAGCAGGGGCTGTGGTGTGTGGCCGTGATGCTGGCGGCGCTGGTGGCCGCCCGCCGCCTGGCCGCGGCCTAACCGCTCTTGCGGCGGAACTCGCGGCGGTTCTCCACCGGGCCGTGTGCCTTCGGCTTCTTGGGACCACCGTCGCGGTGCCCGGCAGAAGCCGCCGAGTTGGCCTTCTTGCGTTCGAGGGCCTCCCGGAACTTGCGCTTGGTGTCGTCTTCCGGTTCGTCAGCCATGCCGGCAGCGTAGCGCGTCCGGCGCTCCGTCGTCGCCTCGATCACCGCCGGCCCGGTGGCATCCCGTACAGGTGGGTGATCGGCAGGGTGAGCAGCACCCGCCGGTCGTCGACCATGGCGCGGCGGTACTCGTCCCAGTCGGGATGTTCGCCGGCGACGTTGCGGTACAAGGCGATCAGCGCTTCGACGGTGTCGTCGTCCGGTGCCGCGGCGGGTGGGGTGAGGATCGCATCGCCCTCCGCGACGGCATACGCCCAGCCGTCGTCGGAGCTGACGTGGATCGAGGCCCGGGGATCGCGGCGCAGGTTTCGGGTCTTGGCCCGCGGTTCGGTGATCGACACCTCGATCGCGACGGCCCGCGGGTCGAAGTGGTAGGTCACGTTCGACAGCTGTGGGCGGCCGTCGCGTTTGATGGTGGCCAGTACGCCCAGCGAGTTACCGCTGATCAAGGCCAACAGCTTGTCGTCGAACACCTGGCGCACCATTCTTCCGAGACTACGTTCCCGCACTGGGTACGGTCGCGGCATGACTCGTTTCGTGGCGTTCCTGCGCGGGGTGAACGTCGGCGGGGTCAATCTGAAGATGGCCGACGTGACCGCGGCGTTCGAAGACGCCGGGTTCACCGCCGTGAAGACGATCCTCGCCAGCGGCAACGTCCTGCTGGACAGCGACGCCGACGTCGCCGGTGTGCGCAGCACCGCCGAACAGGCCTTGCGCACACGGTTCGGCTACGACGCGTGGGTGCTGGCCTACGACGTCGACACCGTGGCGGCGATCTCGCAGGCGTACCCGTTCGAGCGCGAGGTCGAGGGCCACCACTCCTACGTCACCTTCGTCACCGACGAGCAGGTGCTCGACGAGTTGGCGGCGCTGGCAGCGGACGCCCGCCCCGACGAGAAGATCGAGCGCGGTACGGGTGTCATCTACTGGCAGGTGCCGAAGTCCGGCACGCTCGACACCACGATCGGCAAGACGATGGGCAAGAAGCGCTACAAGTCGTCGACCACCACCCGCAATCTGCGCACCCTCGACAAGGTGCTGCGTTCGGTAGATTCGGGTGGATGACGAACACACCGGCCGCCAAGGTGGACGGCAGCGCGCTGACCGGGGTTTCGGAGACGGCGCTGCTCACGCTTCTCGTCCGTGCCAACGAGGCGCGCCGCCCCGACGGGCTGGTCGACGACCCGATGGCCATCCGGCTGGTCGACTCCATCGAGTTCGACTGGGGCAAGTTCGGGCCGAGCCGCCGGCAGGACATGGGGTTGCGGGCCAAGGCTTTCGACGCCCAGACCCGGCGCTACCTCCGTGAGCATCCGAAGGCCACCGTGGTGGCGCTCGCCGAGGGGCTGCAGACCAGCTTCTACCGACTCGACGCCACGGACGAGGTGGGCCACGACTTCCGCTGGCTGACGGTCGACCTCCCGCCGATCGTCGAGTTGCGGGAGAAGTTGCTGCCGCCGTCGGACCGCGTCCGGGTGTGCGCCCAGTCCGCGCTCGACTTCAGTTGGATGGACTCGGTGGACGACGCCGACGGGGTGTTCGTCACCGCCGAGGGCCTGCTGATGTACCTGCAGCCCGAGGAGGCGATGTCGCTCATCAAGGCGTGTGCGCAGCGGTTCCCCGGCGGACGGATGATGTTCGACCTGCCGCCGTCGTGGTTCGCCTGGTGGGCCCGGGAGGGTATGCGAACGTCGTTGCGCTACAAGGTTCCTCCGATGCCGTTCAGCCTGAGTCCCGCCGAGGCGGCCGCCTTGGTGGACACCGTGCCGGGGGTGCGCGCGGTCCACGACCTGCCGCTGCCGGAGGGGCGGGGCAGGGTGGCCAACGCCCTGCTGTGGACGGTGCAGCGGCTGCCGGTGTTCGACCAGGTGCGGCCGGTGTGGACGCTGCTGGAGTTCGGCTGACCGGAGTGTCGCGTCAGCCGAACGCCGACTCGACGTAACGCAGCGCCTCGGATTTGTCGACGCCGAGCGCCCTGGCCGTCGAGACGAAGTTCTGCGCGGCGGTCGCCATCGCGGTGTCGGCGGGATCCACTCGCGAGACGAAGGTGCCGAAGCGTCCCCGCGTCTCCAGCACACCCGCCGTCTCCAGTTCGCGGTAGGCCCGCGCCACCGTGTTGACCGCGAGGCTCATCTGACCGGCCAGTTCACGCACCGTCGGCAGCCGGCTGCCCGGCGACAGCCTTCCGTCGCGGACGGCATCGATGATCTGGGTCCGCAGTTGATCGAACAGCGGCCGGGATGCCCGCGCATCGACCGACAACCATTCCCCCACTTCGGCCACGTGACCAGTATCTCCCACACCCGCTACTTTGGTCATGTGCAGGTGACGGTGCTCAGCGGGGCCGGCATTTCCGCCGAGAGCGGGGTGCCGACGTTCCGGGATGTCGAAACGGGTCTGTGGGCGAAGGTGGATCCCTACGAGATCTCCAGCGCCGACGGGTGGCGGGCGAACCCGGAGAAGGTGTGGGCCTGGTATCTGTGGCGCCACTACATGATGGGCGGGGTGCAGCCCAACAACGGCCACCGCGCCGTCGCGGCGTGGCAGGACCACGCCGAGGTGCACGTGGTCACCCAGAACGTCGACAACCTGCACGAGCGGGCCGGTAGCGCGAACGTCTACCACCTGCACGGCAGCCTGTTCGAGTTCCACTGCGACGCCTGTGGCTCCCGATTCGAAGGGGCACTGCCCGAGATGCCCGAACCGGTCGAGTCGGTGGATCCGCCGCAGTGTCCGTGCGGCGGGCTGATCCGGCCGAACGTGGTGTGGTTCGGTGAGGCGCTGCCCGAGGACGCCTGGCAGCGTTCGATGCACGCGGTGCTCACCGCCGATGTGGTGATCGTGGTGGGGACATCGTCGATCGTCTACCCGGCGGCGGGCCTGCCCGAGATGGCACTGGCCCGCGGGACGACGGTGATCGAGGTCAACCCGGAACGCACCCCGCTGTCCGACAGCGCGACGGTGTCACTGCGGGAGACGGCGGCCGTCGCGCTGCCGAAGCTGCTGCAGCGGCTGCCCGAACTGTTGCCGTGACCCCCTAGGGCCGCACCGCCCGGCCCAATGCCAGTTCGGCCACCGGCAGCGGCACCCAGGTCGGCAACACCCACTCCCGGCGGGCGTTCTCGACCCGGAACCCGGCGGTGGCGATCGCCGCTTCGGTGTCGCGGTGGGTGTGGCAGTTCCCGAGCATCCGGGGCCACACCGTCGCGTCGGCGAATCGCTGCAGCCTCGCCCGGGCGCCGGTGCCGGCGATGTGTTCGAGGTAGCGCAGTTCACCGCCGGGGCGCAGCATCGAGAACAGTTGGCGCAGTACATCGTCGGGATTCTCAACCGAGCACAGCACCAGTGAGCAGACGATCGCGTCGAACGGCTCGGCGGGGTGGAACTCTTCGACGCTGTCGGTCGTGACGGTGACGGGTACGGGCGCGTGCGCGGCGGCGTCACGCGAGTGTGCGGCAAGCCGGCGCTCCGGCTCGACGGCGACCACCTCGCTCACCGTGGCCGGATAGTGCGCGAAGTTCGTCCCGGTGCCGGCGCCGATCTCGAGTACGCGTCCGTGCAGACCGGCGAGGTTCTCACTGCGCAGCTGCCGCATCGCGTCGGTCTCATGCCCCGACATGGAAGTCCACAGCCGTGCGAAGAACGGGTTGTCGACGCTCACCTGGCCGATCCTGCCACCGGCTCGGGCTGTTCGGGGGCACCGGTCTCCTCGATGCCGATACGCTCGTGCAGCCGGGCCAGCGGCCGCGGCGCCCACCAGTTCCAGCGGCCCATCAGATGCATGAACGCCGGCACCAGCAGCATGCGCACCAGCGTCGCGTCGGCCAGTACCGCCAGCGTGAACCCGACGCCGAACATTCGCATGAACGACACCTGCGCGGCGATCAACGCGGCGAACGAGATCGTCATCAACAGCGCCGCGGCGGTGACCACGCGGCCCGTGCGCGCCAACCCCAGCGCGACGCTCTCGTCGTTCGCGGCGCGGGTCCGGTCGGACCGCAGCCAGAACTCGCGGATCCGCGACATGAGGAAGACCTCGTAGTCCATCGACAGCCCGAACGCGATGCAGAACAACAGCACCGGCATGTTGGCGACCAGCGTCCCGGTGGGCGTGGTGCCGAGCGCGCCGAGGTGGCCCTCCTGGAAGATCCACACCAGGGCGCCGAACGCCGCCGTCAGCGACAAGATGTTGAGCACCAACGCTTTCAGCGGCAGTACCACGCTGCCGGTCAGCAGGAAGAGCAGCACGAAGCTGATCACCGCGATCACGCCGAGCACCAGCGGCAGCCGGGAGGTGATCGACTCCGAGCTGTCGCGGTTGACCTGCGCGTTGCCGGTGAACTCGGCGGATTGCCCGCCGGGCGTGGGGACCGCGTGCAACGCGTCGAGTTGGCGTTCGGAGTCGTCGGAGAACAGTTCGGCGTTGGTCGCCACGGTGAGGTAGGCGCTGCCGTCGTTCAGGCCGGTGGCCCCCGAGGGTGGCCCGACCCGTGCTCCGGTGACGTAGGTGCCGCCCGGCGCGGCGACGCTCAAAACGTCGCCGACGCGGGACAGTTCGGCGGCGTAGCGGTCGATGTCCGACGGCGTCAGCCCACCCGCGTCGGGGATGACGACGGTGACGTCGGTGGCGGTGTCGACGGTGAAGTCGCTGCGCAACTGGTCGCCGACCTGACGCGCGGAGGTGGACTGCGGAAGCACCCGGTCGTCGGGGAATCCCCATTTGATGCCGAGGAACGGCGCACCGAGCACCAGCAGCAGCGCCACGATCGCCACCCCGACCGGTATGGATCTGCGCTGGACGAACTTCGTGCAGCGGTACCAGAAGGTCTGCTCGACGGCTTTGGGCGCGGGTTCGGGTCGGCCGAGCGCGCGGCGCAGGAGCCGGCGCACGTCGTAGGCGTCGAGCCGGTCGCCGAGCAGCGCGATGGCGGCCGGCGCGACGACGATCGCGGCGGTCGCCGCGAAGCCCACGACCGCGATGCCCGCGTAGGCGAACGATTTCAGGAAGTACATCGGGAACAGCACCATCGTCGCCATCGACAGCGCGACGGTGAGCGCGGAGAACAGGACGGTGCGGCCCGCGGTCGCCATCGTGGTGCGCAGCGCACGGTCCCGGTCGGCGCCGTCGGCCAATTCGTCGCGGAACCGGCTGACGATCAGCAGCGTGTAGTCGATCGCGAGCGCCAGTCCCATGGCGACCGACAGGTTGAGCGCGAAGATCGACACGTCGGTGACCATCGTGAGCAGCCGCAGCACGGCCATCGTGCCGACGATCGCGAACACCCCGACGGCCACCGGCAGCGCCGCGGCCAGCAGTCCGCCGAACACCCACACCAGCACGATGAAGCTGAGCGGGATGGCGATCAACTCCATCGTCAGCAGATCCTTCTCGGTCTGCCGGTTGATCTCGACGTAGGTCATCGCCTCGCCACCGAAGCGGACGGTGACCCCGTCGCGGTCGTACACCAGCCGGTCGGCGAGCTCTTTGGCGGTTTTCTGTGCGCCGCTCTCGCCGCCGGTGATGCCGGCGATGATGAGCCCGGTCTTGCGGTCCTTGCTGAGCAGCGCCGGGGCCGCCTCGCGCGGCGCGGTCCATGCCGACGTCACGCCGGCGACACCCGGGGACGCTTCGAGTTCGGCGGTGATGGCGGTCCCGACGGCGGTGGCCGCCGGGCTCTGCGCGCCGTCTTCGGACGTCACGGTGATCATCAGGTCCATGTCGCCCTGGTCGAACTTGTCGACGAGCGTCTGGGTGGCCCGGGCCGACTCCGACGTGGGGTCCTGGAATCCGCCCGCGGACAGCGTTTGGCTCACCGGTACGCCGAACAGCGCGGCCGCGGCCACCACCAGGGCGGCGATCACGAGGATCCGTTTGGGCGAGGCGATCGCCGACCCCGCAATTCGTGTCAGCACGTCCGCGTCCCTTCGCCCGACCGATTCGCTACTTGTAACCACGAGATCGGCTACTGAATCTTTCAAAGTCGTGACGGCGAGTTCCGCGATGAGAAGTCTCTGGCCGGCTGGTCTGAACGATCATGGAGAAGAGCTCCCAGGTCATTCACAGAAAAGGTTCGGACACCATGGCCAGCGCAGACCTCGACACAACTGTCACCACCCCCACCACGACCGGCACCGACATCGCACTCCTGGTCCTGCGCCTCGGTGTGGGCGCGACGATGCTGCAGGCGGGCCTGATGAAGGCCTTCGACTTCACCACCGTCGCCGGCTTCATGGAGCAGGGCGGGTGGCGGCTGCCCAAGCTGGCGGCGTTCATGGTCACCGCGGCCGAGACGCTCGGCGGCATCGGACTGCTGCTCGGGGCGCTGACCCCGCTCGCGGCGGTCGCGGTGATCGCCGCGATGATCGACGCCTGGGCGGTCAACGTGTCCGCCGGAGCGTTCTGGTCGGAGCCGTTCAACGTGCCGTTCCTGGTGGCGTTCGGCGCGACGGCGCTGCTGTTCGCGGGTGCGGGCGCGTATTCGGTCGACGCCAGGCTGGCCCGGGTCCGCTGGTCGGCGCGGACCGCGGCGATCCTGCTGGGGTTCGCGATCGTCGCCGCGGTCGTGACCTGGGTGGCGCTCAACGGCACGAACCCGATTCACTTCACGACGCCTACTGGCTAGAAACCTACCCAAAAGTAGGATTGCCACCATTTTCCGAATCGTGACTCAAAGATTCCTTAATGGTGACTCATACGCTCAGTGTCATGTGGATCGACGACACCAGTGCCGACGTCATCAAGGTGGATTTCGAGGCGCTCTACCACGGCGATTTCCTCGTCGAGGGAGAGACCTCCGAGCAGCTGGACGACGGGACGCCGCTCGCTCAGGCAGGATGAACACGCGCGCCCATCCGGGCGCGCGTGTTCTTCACCTGTTTGCCGCCCCTTGCGGGGTCAACTGAATGAGCCCAGTCAGGCCGAAATCGGCTCAGCGGCGGGCTTCACCAGCCCGGCCAGCCGATCGGTGATCAGCTGTTCGGCCTCCTCGACCATCCGGCTGACCAACTCCCCCACCGTCGGGATGTCGTTGATCAATCCCATCGACGTGCCGACGCTCCAGATTCCGGCGTCCAGATCGCCGATCTCGTAGACCTTCACGCCGCGCTTGCCGGCGACCAGATCCTTGACGTCCTCGAACTGACCGCCCCGGTTGAGGATCTCCACGACCTCACGTGAGACCGCGTTGCTCGCGACCCGAGCCGTGTTGCGCAGCGGCCGGAAGATCAGCTCCGTGTCGAGTTCGGTACCCGCCACGATCGCTTCCTTGACCTTCTGGTGGATCGCCGACTCCACGGTGCACATGAACCGTGAACCCATGTTGATGCCGTCCGCACCGAGTGCCAGCGCCGCGACCAGGCCGCGGGCGTCGGCGAATCCGCCGGAGGCGATCATCGGGATGTCGATCTTGGCCGCGGCCGCCGGGATCAGCACCAGACCCGGGATGTCGTCCTCGCCGGGGTGACCGGCGCATTCGAAACCGTCGATGCTGATGCCGTCGACACCCAGGCTCTGCGCCTTGACCGCGTGGCGCACCGAGGTGCACTTGTGCAGCACCTTGATGCCGTTGTCGTGGAACATCGGCAGGTGCGGCGCGGGGTTCGAACCGGCCGTCTCGACGATCTTGATGCCGGAGTCGACGATGACCTGGCGGTACTCGTCGTACGGCGGCGGGTTGATCGTCGGCAGGATCGTCAGGTTCACGCCGAACGGTTTGTCCGTGAGATCGCGGCAGCGGGCGATCTCGTTGGCCAGATCGGCCGGCGTGGGCTGGGTGAGTGCGGTGATGAAGCCGAGCGCACCCGAGTTGGCAACGGCGGCAACCAGTTCGGCACGGCCGACCCATTGCATACCGCCCTGGACGATCGGGTGCTCGACACCGAACGTCTCGGTGAACTTCGTGTGGAGTGCCATCGGCCGGCCTACCTCCGCCCTCTCTCTTCGCGCGAGCGGCTCATCGCGGAGCCATACGGATGGCGCCGTCGAGGCGGATCGTCTCGCCGTTGAGCATCGGGTTCTCGACGATGTGGGTGGCCAGCGCGCCGTATTCGTCGGGATCGCCGAGGCGCGCGGGGTGCGGCACCTGCTTGCCGAGCGAGGCCTGTGCCTCCTCGGGCAACGAGCCCAGCAGCGGGGTCTTGAACAGGCCGGGGGCGATCGTGCACACGCGGATCAGCTCGCGCGAGAGGTCACGGGCGATCGGCAGGGTCATGCCGACCACGCCGCCCTTGGACGCCGAATAGGCGGCCTGCCCGATCTGGCCCTCGAACGCCGCGACGGAGGCGGTGTTGATGATGACGCCGCGCTCCCCGTTGATCGGTTCGGTCTTGGCGATCCGCTCGGCGCTCAGGCGCAGCACGTTGAACGTGCCGATCAGATTGACCTGGATGACCTTGTTGAACTCGTCCAGCGGGAACGGGCCGTTCTTGCTCAGCGTCTTGATCGCGTTGCCGATACCGGCGCAGTTGACGTCGATGCGCAGCGGGCCCATCTCCTCCGCGGCATCGAGCGCGGCGCTGACCTGCTCGGGATCGGTGACGTTGGCCTGCACGAACTTCGCGCGTGCGCCGAGTTCCTTGACGGCCTCCTCACCCTTGAGGTCGATGACCACGACGGAGGCGCCACGGTCGAGCAGCCGCTTGGTGGTGGCCAGGCCGAGACCGGAGGCTCCGCCGGTGACGACGGCGACGGCGTCCTTGATTTCCACTCGCACATACCTTTCTGTTGGTTGAGATCAAACCCAGTCGTTGAGCACTGCGTCGGTGTCCGCTCCCGGCGCTCCGGGCGGTGTGGGCGGGGCCGTCGCAGTCCGGGAGAACCGCGGCGCGGGCGCCGGGAAGAGGTAGTCGCCCTCGCGGTAGAACGTGTCGCGTTCGGTGTTGTGCGGTTCGTTCTCGACCTCGGCGAACGACAGCACCGGGGTGACGCAGGCGTCGCTGCCGGTGAACACCTTGATCCAGTGGTCACGGTCGTGCTCGGCGAACGCTTTCGTCAGTGTGGCGCGCAGTTCCGGCCAGCGGCTCATGTCGTTCTGGTCCGGCAGCTGGGCGGGGTCGAGCCCGAGTTTTTCGAGCAGCTCGGCGTAGAACTGCGGTTCGATCGCGCCGACGGCGACGTACTTGCCGTCCGAGGTCTCGTAGGTGTCGTAGTACGGCGCCCCGGTGTCGAGCATGTTGACCCCGCGCTCGTCGGACCACATGCCCATCGCCCGGAAGGCCCACATCATCTGCGCGAGCACACCCGATCCGTCGACCATGGCCGCGTCGACGACCTGGCCCTTTCCGGAGCGTTCCCGCTCCCACAGTGCGGACAGGATGCCGACGAGCAGGAACATCGACCCGCCGCCGAAGTCGCCCGCGAGGTTGAGCGGCGGCACCGGGCGCTCTCCGGCACGGCCGACGGCGTGCAGCACACCGTTGAGGGAGATGTAGTTGATGTCGTGGCCGGCCTGCTGGCTGCGCGGACCGGTCTGTCCCCAGCCGGTCATCCGGCCGTAGATCAGGCGGTCGTTCACCTTCGCGCAGTCCTCTGGCCCGAGGCCGAGCCGTTCGGTGACGCCGGGCCGGAAGCCTTCGATGAGGACGTCGGCCTTGGCGATCAGCTTGAGCACCAGTTCGCGGCCTTCGTCGGTCTTGAGGTTCGCGCCGACGGAGCGGCGGTTGCGCAACAGCTGGTCACGCCCCTTGGCCGGGATGCCCGGTCCCTTGCCCGGCCGCTCGATGCGGACCACGTCCGCGCCCAGATCGCCGAGGATCATCGCCGCGTGCGGACCGGGGCCGATACCGGCCAATTCCACGACACGCAGTCCCTGCAGTGGTCCCGCCATTTCTACCGCCCCTTCGGAGTAGTTGACCGCCGACATAGCTTACTTGTATAACCTTCTCGACCGGCCACGGGCCACGGCCCGCTCATGCGAAGGTGTTGCCATGACGACCACCGACCTGACCGTGCAGCTCGACGACGGGGTGCTGTCGGTGACGCTCAACCGGCCGGACAGCCTGAATTCGTTGACCGCGGAGATGCTCACCGGGATCGCCGATGCGCTCGAGAAGGCCGGCGCCGATCCGGCGGTGAAGGTGGTGCGGCTCGGCGGGGCGGGGCGCGGGTTCAGCTCCGGGGCGGGGATCAGCGAAGAGGATCAGGCCAAGAAGTCCGAAGTGGGGATCAACGCCGTACTCGACGCGGCCAACGCCGCGGTGCGGGCGATCGTCGCCACGCCGAAACCGGTGGTCGCGGTGGTGCAGGGACCGGCTGCCGGGGTCGGAGCCTCGTTGGCGTTGGCGTCGGACGTCGTATTGGCTTCGGAGAAGGCGTTTTTCATGTTGGCGTTCACCAAGATCGGGTTGATGCCCGACGGTGGCGCGTCGGCGCTGTTCGCCGCGGCGGTGGGGCGTATCCGCGCGATGCGGATGGCGCTGTTGGCGGAGCGGATCTCCGCGGCCGAGGCATTCGACTGGGGACTGGTCACCGCGGTGTATCCCGCTGACGAGTTCGAGGCGGAGGTCGACAAGGTGCTGGGGGTGCTGAAGGCGGGGCCGGCGGTGGCGCTGCGGAAGACCAAGCAGGCCGTCAATGCGGCGACGCTCACCGAACTCGAAGGTGCGCTGGGACGCGAGACCGAGGGACAGTTGCAGCTGCTGGCATCGCACGATTTTCGCGAGGGCACCAAGGCGTTCCAGGAGCGCCGGGCGGCGTCGTTCACCGATCACTGAGCGAGGGCGCTGGGCGCTGCGCGGGCTGCAGGCGGCAATGCTCTTCGAGATCCGATATCACCGGCGCTAGCTGATAGCACCCACGACATCGTTTCCCGCAAGCCCTCAGTCCCCAGCGAGCGCCACTCCA
>JBNMQY010000033.1:0-57650 GCA_050205415.1 Mycolicibacterium litorale | reverse complement strand
AACGCGCCGGTGCCGCCGCCGGCCGATCCGAACGCCCCGCCGCCGCCCCCCGCGCCCGAACCGGGCCGCGTCGACAACGCTGCGGGCGGCCTGAGCTACGTGGTGCCGGCAGGCTGGAAGGTCTCCGATGCCACGAACCTGTCCTACGGGCAGGCCCTGCTGACGAAGATCCCGCCGGAGGGTGTCACCGACCCGCCGAACGACACCAGCGTGCTGCTGGGCCGTCTCGACCTGAAACTCTTCGCCGGCGCCGAGACCGACAACACCAAGGCGGCCACGCGGCTCGCGTCGGACATGGGCGAGTTCTTCATGCCGTTCCCCGGCACCCGGGTCAATCAGGCCACCGCGCCGCTCGATGCCGACGGCATGCCGGGCGTCGCCTCGTACTACGAGGTCAAGTTCACCGACACCAACAAGCCGAACGGGCAGATCTGGGCCGGTGTCGTCGGCAATCCGACGCCACCGGGGACGCCGCGCGGCCAGCGCACGCCGGAGCGTTGGTTCGTCGTGTGGCTCGGCTCGGCCACCAACCCGGTCGACCAGAACGCGGCCGTCGCGCTGGCCAACTCGATCCGGCCGTGGACGCCTCCGCCGCCTCCGCCACCGGCGCCCGCCGACCCGAATGTGCCGCCGCCGCCCGCTGATCCGAACGCGCCGCCGGCCCGTCCGGGCGTCGGCGTCGCGGTGCCGGTCGCGCCCGAGAACGCTCCCGGGATGTTGCCGCCCGCCTGATACCACGACGTGGAGCCCGCGCCGGGGCGCACCAGCCTTCGGCGCGGGCTTTCCGTCATCCCGCGCTGTGGTGCGCCGCTGTCAGATCCCCGCGCAGATCGGCGGCACGAACGGAATCGGGATCGGCACGCACGTGCCGACACTGAAGTACGGCGTGATGTCCCCGTTCCACGCCGGCGGCGGGGGCGGCGGAGGCGGTGCGGGAGCGGGTGGCAGAGCAACGCATGTGTTGGACGGTGCGTCGTACACCGTCCCGAGTCCGCATTCGGTGGCACTGCCGACGGCAGGAAACATCACGGCGATCGACGCGAGTGGCGCGAGAGCAATCAATTCGATGACTGCCCAGCGACGAAAATTGCCCTTCATGTGGGCTCCCTTCGCTCATTACCGAGCCCGACCGTGTCGATTTTAGATCCGGCCGCGGTTTCGTGAACCGCTATCAGCGAACAGTGGCGTCACATCGCGGCGCGGGCGGCGCCGAGCCGCCCGGCGAGGTCGCCGTGACCGAACCGGTAGAGCGGCCCGGTGCCGTCGGCGATGATGCGGTTGACGCGCGCGACACCGCGCGCTTCGACCTCCTCCGGGGCGCGCAACAGGGCGACGACGTCGTCGATCACCGGTCGCGCCGCGACGACGTTCGCGCGGTGGACCGGAAACCTCAGGCCGCGCAGCGCCGTCTGGTCGCGGGCATCGCCGACGGCGTCGCAGAGTGCGCGGGCCAGCGCCTCGCGCTTGCGCCGCGTGGTCAGCTGCCTCGCCCGCAGAGCGAGGGCGCTGCCCGGTACGGCAGCCACGCCCACCGCGAGTTCGGCGTCGAGGCGCGAAGTCTGGACCGCCGCGGTCCACCTCACCCGCAGGCTCTTCTCGATCATCGAGGACCACCACCCTGGTTGCATGACCATCTACCACGTTATACCGGTCACGATGACCGGTCAACGACTTTCGACGGTCACGCGAGTACGCTGGCCGCATGAGCAGGGCGCCGGGGCAGTGGACCGCCGACAACGAGACCCGGCCGGCGCCCGGGCCTCTGAATCGGGTTCAGGCCCTGGTCAACACCCTCGATGCCGAGATCGCCCAGGACCGGCTGGCACGAGCGGACGACGCCCGGCCCTGGCTGGTCGCCCAGGGCCTGCTCGACGGCGATGCGCCGCTCACCGAGCAGGATCTGGCGCACGTGCGCGGATTCCGCGAAGCCCTACGCGCCCTCTTGGTGCACAACACCGGCGGTCCGCCGCCGGCAGTCGATGATCTGCGGGTCTTGCGTGAGGTGGCGGCCGCGGGATGCGCGCGCCCGGAGATCGACGACGGCGGTGGCGTCACACTGCGCCCCGTCGGACGGTCGATCGCCGAGCGGCTCGGCGAGCTGCTTCTGGTCGTCCGCGATGCGCAGCGCGACGGCAGCTGGTCGCGGCTGAAGGCGTGCGCGAACGACGAATGCCGGTGGGTGTTCTGGGATCAGTCCCGTAACCGGGGTGGGTCCTGGTGCGACATGGCGGTCTGCGGCAACCGGCTCAAGAACCGGGATTTCCGCGCCCGCCACCGCGACGCCGTGAGGTCAGGCCGACAAATGCCAGACCAGGGCGGCGGCCAGCGCGCCCATGCCGTTGAGTGACCAGTGCAGCGCGATCGGGGCGAGCAGGCTGCCGCTGCGCTTGCGCAACCAGGTGAAGACGAAACCGGCGATACCGGTCGCGACCACCGCCAGCACGACGCCTGCGATGGTGCCGGTCACCCCGCCGCCGAACAGTCTGGTGAAACCGACATTGCTGCTGGTCAGCCCGAGCGAGGTGGCGATGTGCCACAACCCGAAGAGCAGTGAGCCGGCGGCGGCCACGCCCCGGAAACCCCAGGCGCGGGTGAGCGCGCCGTGCAGCACACCGCGGAACGCCAGCTCCTCGGGGATGACGGTCTGCAGCGGGATGACGACCATCGACGCGATCAGCGCGCCGGAGATGGTGGCGTAGTTGTTGTTCATGAACATCGGCCGCGTCCACGGCAGCAGCGCGCCGATCGCGATGACCGAGAGCACCACGGCCACGGCTGCCAGCGCGTAGCCGGCGCCGGAGCGCCAGTGCTCACGGCCCAGCCCGAGTTCGGCCCAGCCCAGACCCCGGCGGCGAACCAGGATCAACAGTCCGACGGCCGCGGCGGGCACGGTGGCGACGCTCGCCCACGGAGTGGTGAAGTGGGCGACGAGGTTGGTGGCCGCCAGCACCGCCACGACGACGGCGATGTCGGCGTAGATCCGGATTCGGGGCAGCGTCGACACGTGGGCATGAGCGGCAGACATCCCTGCCGATGGTACCGACGGTTCTGCCGGCGCTACTCGTTGTCGGCGGTGTCCTGCGCCATAGATTGCGTGCCGCCCGGGCGATACCCGCTGTCCCACGTCCATCCCGCGATCGCGGGATCGTCCTCACCGTGTTCGCGGGTGTAGGCGCGGGCGGCCAGCCGGGCGTCGGCCATCTCCTGGCGCAGCCCCGCCGCGCTGCTCCCGAGGCCCTCGACCCGATCGATGACATCCATCACGAGGTGGAAGCGGTCGAGGTCGTTGAGCATCACCATGTCGAACGGCGTCGTGGTGGTGCCGCGCTCCTTGAAGCCGCGCACGTGGAGCTGGTCGTGGTTGGCGTGCCGGTAGGCCAGCCGGTGAATCAGCCAGGGATAGCCGTGGTAGGCGAAGATGACGGGCTTGTCCGTGGTGAAGATCGAGTCGAACTCCCGGTCGGACAGACCGTGCGGATGTTCGGACTCGGGCTGCAGCCGCATGATGTCCACGACGTTGACCACCCGGACCTTCAGGTCGGGCAGGCGCCGGCGCAGGATGTCGGCAGCGGCCACCGTCTCGAGCGTGGGGATGTCGCCGGCGCACGCCAGGACGACATCCGGCTCCCCGGTGGTGTTGCTCGCCCACTCCCAGATGCCCAGCCCGCGGGTGCAGTGCGCGATCGCTTCGTCCATCGACAGGTACGTCAGCGCGGGCTGCTTTCCGGCCACGATCACGTTGACGTACTGGCGGCTGCGCAGGCAGTGGTCCGCGACGGACAGCAGGGTGTTGGCGTCCGGCGGCAGGTACACCCGCACCACCTCGGACCGCTTGTTGGCGACGTGGTCGATGAACCCTGGGTCCTGATGCGACGCGCCGTTGTGATCCTGGCGCCACACGTGCGAGGTCAGCAGGTAGTTCAGTGACGCGATCGGGCGCCGCCAGCTCAGGTGGGCACTGCTCGACAGCCACTTGGCGTGCTGATTGAGCATCGAGTCGACGATGTGGACGAACGCCTCATAGCAGTTGAACAGCCCGTGCCTGCCGGTGAGGAGATAGCCCTCGAGCCAGCCCTGGCAGAGATGTTCGGACAGCACCTCCATGACCCGCCCCGCAGGGGCGAGGTGTTCGTCGTCGGGACTGACCTCGGCCATCCACGCCTTGTCGCTGGCCTCGAAGACCGCCGACAACCGGTTCGACGCCGTTTCGTCGGGTCCCATCAGCCGGAACCGGTCGGGATTGCGCACGATCACGTCGCGCAGGAAGGTGCCCAGGACGCGGGTGGCCTCGGCGTTGTCGGCGCCGGGCTGCTCGACGGTGACGGCGTAGTCGCGGAAATCGGGCAGGTCGAGGTCGCGCAGCAGCAGTCCGCCGTTGGCATGCGGGTTGTCACTCATGCGGCGCGTGCCCTTCGGGGCGAGCTCGCGCAGTTCGGGGATCAGCGCGCCGTCGTCGTCGAAGAGTTCCTCGGGGCGGTAACTGCGCAGCCACTGTTCGAGCTGTGCCATGTGCTCGGGGTTGGTGTGGGTCTCCGACAGCGGCACCTGGTGGGAGCGCCAGGTGCCCTCCACCTTCTTACCGTCCACCTTCTCCGGGCCGGTCCAGCCCTTCGGCGTGCGGAGGATGATCATCGGCCACAGCGGGCGGCCGGGCTCGTCGTCGAGGCGGGCGGCTCGCTGGATGGCGGCGATCTGGTCGAAGCACTCGTCGAGCGCGGCCGCCAATTGCTGGTGCACTTTGTCCGGATCGTCACCGGCCACCGTGATCGGCCGGTACCCGTAGCCGTAGAACAGCGATTCGAGTTCTTCCTGGGGGATCCGTGCGAGCACCGTGGGGTTGGCGATCTTGTAGCTGTTGAGGTGCAGGATCGGCAGCACCGCGCCGTCGGTGACCGGGTCGAGGAACTTGTTCGAGTGCCAGCTGGCGGCCAGCGGTCCGGTCTCGGCCTCACCGTCGCCGACGACGCACGCGACGACCAGGTCCGGATTGTCGAAGGCCGCGCCGTACGCGTGCACCAGCGCGTACCCCAGTTCACCGCCCTCGTGGATCGATCCGGGCGTCTCCGAGGCTACGTGGCTGGGGATGCCGCCGGGAAAGGAGAACTGCCGGAACAACTTCCGCAGCCCGTCGACATCCTCGCCGATACCGGAGTAGACCTCGCTGTAGGTGCCCTCGAGGTAGGCGTTCGCGACCAGACCGGGGCCGCCGTGCCCCGGGCCGGTGATGTAGATGAGGTTGGCGTCGCGCTCGCGGATGATGCGGTTGAGGTGCGCGTAGACGAGGTTGAGTCCCGGTGTCGTGCCCCAGTGGCCCAGCAGCCGCGGTTTGACGTGTTCTGCGCTCAACTCCTCGCGCAGGAGCGGATTGTCGAGCAGGTAGATCTGCCCGACGGACAGATAATTGGCGGCTCTCCAGTACGCGTCGATGAGCCGGAGCTGGTCATCGGTCAGCGTGGGAGACAGCGTTGTTTCACTCATTGACGTCCCGTCGGTGATCTGACTGCTCATGTCGAGCATTGTCGTCGCGCATGGTGAACAGCATGTGAGTTCCTGGTACCCGGTTGTGTATCCGTTTATGTGTGGCGTTCCGTGGCCGGCCCGCGTCCGCTGCCCGCCGCGCCGACGGCATGTGCGGTCGGGCACACTGGACGGTTGACACCTGTCAACACGCACCCTTGGCTACCTGCGTAGAGGAGTTTCGATGGCTTCGCCCGCTCACACCCCCGTGCTCGTCGGCTATGGACAGGTGAACCAGCACGAGGACCTCCCGGAGGTCGAACCCGTCGACCTGATGGAGGCCGCGGCCCGTGAGGCGGCCGATGCCCGCGTGCTCGAGGCGGTCGACGCGGTGCGGGTGGTCAACCTGTTGTCCTGGCGGTACCGCGATCCGGGTCTGCTGCTGGCGCAGCGCATCGGCGCCGACAAGGCGACCACCCGTTACACCGGGATCGGGGGGAACGTCCCGCAGAGCCTGGTCAACCAGGCGTGTCTCGACATCCAGTCCGGGCGGGCGGGAGTGGTGCTGATCGCCGGTGCCGAAACATGGCGCACCCGAACGCGTTTGCGCGCCAAGGGCGAGAAGCCGAACTGGACGCGCCAGGACGAGTCCGTGCCGGTCGCGGACGGCGCCGACGAGAACGTGCCGATGGCGGGGGACGCCGAGAACCGCATCCAACTCGACCGGCCGTCGTATGTGTACCCGATGTTCGAACAGGCGGTGCGAATCGCGGCGGGGGAGACGCCCGATGAGCACCGGCGCAGGATCGGTGAGTTGTGGGCGCAGTTCTCCGCCGTCGCCGCCGACAACCCGCACGCCTGGCGGCGCGACGCGCTGGCCGCCGACGCGATCTGGCAGCCGAGCGCGGACAACCGGATGATCAGCTGGCCGTATCCGAAGCTGATGAACTCCAACAACATGGTCAACCAGGGCGCGGTGCTCGTCCTCACTTCGGTGGAGACCGCCCGTCGGCTCCAGATCCCTTCGGAGCGATGGGTTTTCCCGTATGCGGGCACCGACTCACACGACACCTATGCCATCGGCGAGCGCGCCGAGTTCCACCGGTCGCCGGCCATCCGGATCGCCGGCCGGCGCGCACTGGACCTGGCGGACACCGCGATCGAGGACATCGATCTGATCGACGTCTACTCGTGTTTCCCGTCGGCGGTGCAGGTGGCCGCCGCCGAACTCGGCCTGCCGGTGGGAGACCCGGCGCGGCCGTTGACGGTGACGGGCGGTTTGACCTTCGCGGGCGGCCCCTGGAACAACTACGTGTCGCACTCGATCGCGACGATGGCCGAACAGCTGGCTGCCAACCCCGGGCAGCGCGGCCTGATCACCGCCAACGGCGGCTACCTGACCAAGCACAGTTTCGGTGTGTACGGCACCGAACCGCCGAAGCGCGAATTCCGTTGGGAGGACGTGCAATCGGAAGTGGACCAGGAGCCGGCCCGCACGCTGGCGGTCGAGTGGTCGGGGGTCGGGACGGTGGAGTCGTGGACCACTCCGTTCGACCGCGACGGCGTTCCCGAGAAGGCGTTCCTCGCCGTGCGCACCCCCGAGGGTGCCCGCACGCTCGCGGTGATCCGCGATCCGGACGAGGCGGCGGCGACCGTCGAGGGCGACATCGCCGGCGCCTCGGTGAGGGTGCACGCCGACGGCAGCGCCGGGCTGGCTACTTGATCGTGTAGCCGCCGTCGACCAGCAGGTCGGCACCGGTGATCATCGCCGCGGCATCGGAGGCGAGGAAGACCGCGGCGGCGGCGATCTCGGCCGGGTAGGCGAACCGCCCGACCGGGATGAGCTTCTTGAGGGCGTCGCCGCGGGGTCCGTCCCAGGCCTTGTGGCCGAGTTCGGTGAGCACCACGGTCGGCGAGATCGTGTTGACCCGCACGCCCCGGCCGCCCCATTCTGCGGCCAGCACCTTGGACACCCCGACGACACCGAACTTCGACGCGCAGTACGCGACGTGCTGGTCGAGTGCGACGGACGCGGCCTGCGAGGCGAGGTTGATGATGCTGCCCCCGCCGGCATCGAGCATCCGGCGACCCGCGGCCTGACACATCAGGAACGTGCCCTTGAGGTTGATGTCGATGGTCGACTCCCAGTCGGCGAGCGACAGGTCCTCGGCCGGCGCGAGCCGGGCGATGCCCGCGCTGTTGACCAGGATGTCGATCCGTCCGAAGGCGTCGGAAACTGCGTCCACCGTGGCGCTGACCGATGCGGAATCGGCGACGTCACAACGGAACCCGTTGCTCTCGGTGGGCAGAGCCGCCGCGGCCGCCTGCGCACCCGACTCGTCGAGATCGGCGACCGCCACCCGAGCGCCCTTGGCGGCGAACGCGTCGGCGATCGCGGCGCCGATACCCGATGCGCCACCGGTGACCAGTGCGACCTTCCCGGCCAGCGAGAAATCCAGGTCCACAGTCATTTCGGCGTCGGTCATGTCGTCCTTTCGTAGGGAGGTCGGTGTGTTCACTGCAGTACCGCAGTGGCGACGTCGATATCGGTGACCAGCGACGAGACCAGCCCCGAGCGGAGCACCGCGCGGGTGGCCTCGATCTTCTCGGGACCCGTCGCGAGTGCGATCCTCGTGGGGATGGCCCGCAGCGTCGCTTCGGCGATGCCCATCCGCCGCTCGTCGAGTCCGGGTACCCGGTTGCCGTCGGCGTCGAGCAGCAGCGCACAGGTCTCGGCGCAGACACCGGCCGCGTCCAGCGCCCTGGTCTCCTCGGCCGGCAGGGACAGATGCACCTGCGAGGCACCCGGCCGCCAGGCGCCGACGGAGATGATCGCGCAGCTGACCTTGCGGTGGCGGGCCACGGTCTCCTGCAATTGCTGGTTGCTGCTGAGGCTTTCGGCGGTACGCGCATCGGGCACGACGAGCGGTACGTACATCGGCCAGGACCGGCCGCCGCTGATCTCGCTGATCCGGCGGACGAGATCGGCGCCGTTGGAGGTGATCTCGCCGGCCATCCCGGTCAGCTGGACGACGTCGCAGTCGGGCAGCGAGGTCAGGTAGGCGGCGATGTGGGTCAGGGTGCGCCCGCAGTCGACGCCCACCACGTCGCCGGCCCGCAGGATCGACTGCAGCAGTTCGGCCATCGCCTTGGCGACGGCCTCGACGCGATCGGCGTTGTTGGCGGTGTCGCAGGTGACGGCGTAGGCGTGCTCGAGTCCGTAGCGCCGCTGCAGCTCCGTGGACAGGTCGACGTCGATGGCGCCGGGGTTGTGGATCTTGATCTCGACCATTCCTGATTCGACGGCCTCGTCGAGCATCCTCGCGACCTTGAACCGGGAGAGCCCGAACTCCTCGGCGATCTGGATCCGGGTGCGTCCCTCGAGGTAGTAGCGGCGCGCGATCACGGCCCGCAGGAACAGCTCATCAGGTCCCATGCCGCCGCCTCCTTGACGAAGCCCGAGCAGTCGCTGCACATATGTGCACGCACGTTGACATATGAGCATAGGCCATAGGATGATCCACGCCACAACCCCTCACATGAGTAGTTCACCGTACAGATGAGCACCCGTGACCTGACCGGAGGCCGAGATTGCGCATGAGCCCGGACGACCCCGGCTTGACGACACTCGCCGGTGAGGTGCTCACCCGCGAGGCCGCCGCGGTCGCCGCGCTGGGCGGCGCCGTCGAGTCGGGCGTGGTCGCGGTGGCCCACCGCCTGCTTAAGGTCACCGGCAAGGTCGTCACCACGGGGTCCGGAACGTCCGGGATCATGGCCGAGCGCCTGGCCCACCTGCTGTCGGTGTGCGGCACTCCCGCGGTGTATCTGCCCGCCATGGACGCGTTGCACGGCGGTATGGGTGCGGTGACCGCGCACGATCTGGTGCTCGCCATCTCCAAGACCGGCCGGTCGGCCGAATTGACCAGCCTCACCGAACGTCTCGTCGAGCGCGGGGTGGACGTCGTGGCCGTGACGGAGGACGGGTCGAGCCCGTTCGCCGCCGCCGCGACGCAGGTTCAGGTGCTGCCCCGCACGGCACGCGACGCCGATCCCGGAGACATGATCGCGCTGGCCAGCACGCTGGCCGTCGGCGCATGGGGTGACGCGTTGGCCGTGGTGTCCATGGCGCTGCGTGGACACACCCTCCACGACGTCGTGCACAGCCACCCCGCCGGTGGGGTGGGGGCACGCGGGCATCAGCCCGGCGACGACTCGGTGCCGGTGGTGCGGACATGACCGAATCGGCCGTGCTCGGCGTGGATTCGTCCACGCAGTCCTGCAAGGTGGAGATCCGCGATCTGACCACCGGGCAACTGCTGGGTCGCGGTGCCGCGCCGCATCCACCCGCTTTCCCGCCGTGCAGCGAACAGCATCCGCTCGAATGGGTCTCGGCGCTGGCCGACGCCACCCGTGCCGCGCTCGCCGACTGTGCCCGTCCGCCGGTCATCCGGGCGATCTCCGTTGCCGCACAATGCCACGGGTTGGTGATCCTCGACGAACACGGCAACCCGCTGCGCGCCGCCAAATTGTGGAACGACACGACCGGCGCCACCGCACTGGCCGAACTCGCCGACCGCATCGGGATCTCCGCCTGGGTGCGGCTCACCGGGTCGGTCCCGACGGCCGCGTTCACCATCGCGAAACTCGCCTGGGTCGCCGAGCACGAACCCGACGTCCTCGACCGGGCGGCCGCGATCATGCTCCCGCACGACTACCTGACGCACTGGTTGACGGGGCGGCGCGTCACCGACCGGTCCGAGGCGTCGGGCACCGGATACTTCGACATCGCCACCGGGCGGTGGATCACCGGCTACCTCGAGCTGGCCGCCGGCGCCCGCGACTGGGAGTCGATGCTGCCGACGGTCCTCGCGCCATGTGAGCCCGCGGGCACCCTGCGCCCCGCGGCCGCGGACGTTCTCGCTCTCGACGGTGAGGTGGTGGTCGGGCCGGGAGGCGGCGACCAGCACGCCGCCTACCTCGGCCTCGGCCTGCGCGACGGAGACCAGTACATCGGGATCGGCACCTCCGGTGTGGTCGCGACCTCCTCGCGCACACCGGTTTTCGACGAGCGCGGCATGGTCGACGGGGTCGCCGATCTGACCGGCGGCTACCTGCCGCTCGTGAGCACCCTCAACGCGGCGCGGGTGTCCGACGTCGCGGCCCGGCTGCTCGGCACGGACCTGCCCGGTCTCGCCGACCTGGCGCTGGCTGCCGGCGACACGCAGGGACCGGTGCTGGTGCCGTTCCTCGACGGGGAACGCAAACCGGACCGCCCGGACGCCCACGGCGCATTCGCCGACCTCACCTCGCACACCACCCGTGAGGAGTTGGCGCGGGCCTTCGTGGAGGGCCCGCTGCTGTCGCTGATGAGCGCACGCGACCACCTGCGGGAGTGCGGTGTGGACCTCGGTGGTGCCGCGACCGCGGTCGGCGGCGGCACCCGCTCGCCTGCCACGCTGCAGCTGCTCGCCGACCTGCTCGACGACGAGGTGACGGTGCTCGACGCCGACGAGGCCACCGCGCGGGGGGCGTGCATCCAGGCTGCGGCCGTCGCGACCGGCCGCGACGTCGCCGGCCTCGTCGACCTCGCCAAACAGTGGCAACCCGAAGCGCGGCACCGGGTTTCGCCGCGGCGCAGCGCTCGCGACCTGACCGCGCTGCGCACCCGGTGGGCAGAACTGGCCGCCTCACCGGTGCTCGAGCCCGGAGCCCGGCCGTGACCGCGGTGGCCGCACCGGCACCCTGGCACCGGGAGTTTCCCGGTCGGCTCGCCGGTTCGGTGTACGCGGTGGCGCCGGGTGCGCGCGCCTCGGCGGCACGGGCGCTGCGGGACGCCGGAATCGGCGTGCACGTCGACGTGATGGCCCAAGACGAAGGGCTGCCGGCCGGTGTCGGGCAGACCGAACTCGCCGACATCGCGGCGGCGGTCGGCCCGTCGGTGCTGGACGTCCACCTGATCGGCTCACCCGCGTTCGTCGACACCGCACTGCCCGAGGTGCTGGCGCACGCGCCGGCGAAGGTGTTCCTGCCGTGGGCGGCGTTCACCGCGGAACGCGCGGACGTGATTCGTGACGCCGGCGCCTCCGCGTGGATCGCGCTGTGGCGGGAGTGGGATGGGGCAGGCAGCCCGGCGTGGCCGGCGCCTCCGGACGGGGTCCTGGTGATGCTCATCGAACCCGGCACCCGTGACCGCTGCCGGACCGAGCGGCTCGCCATTGCGTCGGCGTGCGCCGCCCACTCGCCGGTGATGGTCGACGGTGGAGTCACGAAAGACATTGCGCCACTGGTTATCCGAGCAGGCGTCGAATCGATGGTGGTCGGGCGTGCGCTGCTGCCCGGCCCCGCGGACGGAGAGGGAGTGTGACATGACAGCTGTGCAGGACGGCACCATGCGCGCGAGCGTGATGACCGGCGTCGGGACGCTGCGGATCGAGGAGCGGCCGGTGCCGGCCCCGGGACCGCACGAGGTGCTGGTCGAGGTGGCCGCGGTGGGGGTGTGCGGTTCGGACGTGCACTACTACCGCCACGGCCGGATCGGCGACTTCGTGGTCGAGGAACCGATGATCCTGGGTCACGAACTGTCCGGGCGCATCGCCGCGGTCGGTGAGGGCGTGGATCCGGGGCGCGTCGGCCAGCGGGTCGCGGTCGAACCGCAGCATCCGTGCCGGCGCTGCAAGCAGTGCAAGGCCGGCCGATACAACCTGTGCCCCGAGATGAAGTTCTACGCGACCCCGCCGATCGACGGCGCGTTCTGCCGTTACGTCGTCATCGACGACGACTTCGCCCACCCGGTACCGGATTCCATGTCCGATGACGCCGCCGCCCTGCTCGAACCCCTGTCGGTGGCCATCACCACGATGCGGAAAGCGGGGATAGTCCCCGGATCCTCCATCCTGATCGCCGGTGCGGGCCCCATCGGCGTCATCTGCGCGCAGACTGCCCGGGCCTTCGGCGCCGCCCGCATCGTCGTCACCGATCTGGTTCCGTCGCGCCGCGAGAAGGCGCTCGCGTTCGGCGCCACCGAGGTGCTCGACCCCACGGCCGTCGACGTCTCGGCGATCGAACCCGTCGACGCGTTCGTCGACGCCACCGGGGTGCCGGCGGCTGTCGTCAGCGGTATCAAGGCCGTCGGCCCGGCCGGGAGGGTGGTGCTGGTCGGCATGGGCGCCGACGAGTACGCTCTGCCGGTCAGCCACATCGCGAACCTGGAGATCACCGTCACCGGTGTCTTCCGCTACACCGATACCTGGCCCGCCGCAATCCATCTCGTGACCTCCGGCGCCGTGGATCTCGACGCCATGGTCACCGGCCGCTACGACCTGGAACACGTGGCCGACGCCCTCGACAGTGACACCGACCCTGCCAGCCTCAAGTCGATTGTGAACCCCTCATGACGCAGAAGAACCCCTTTGATCTGACCGGCCGCACCGCACTGGTGACGGGGGGCAACCAGGGCCTCGGCCGGGCGTTCGCCCTCGGACTGGCCCAGGCCGGCGCCACGGTCGCCATCTCCGGACGCAGCGCCGAGCGCAACGCGAAGGTCGTGGAAGAGGCCGCGGCAGAGGGTTTCACGCTGCACCCGATCACCGCAGACATCACCCGGCAGGCCGACGTCGACCGCATGACCGACGAGGCCGTCTCGGCGCTGGGCCGGCTCGACATCCTGGTCAACAACGCGGGCACCTGCTACCACGCCGAATCCTGGGATGTTACCGAGGAGCAGTGGGATTCGGTGTTCGACCTCAACGTCAAGGCGCTGTGGGCGTGCTCGCTGGCCGCGGGAAAGCACATGCGTGAACGCGGATCCGGTTCCGTCATCAACATCGGGTCGATGTCGGGGCTGATCGTCAACCGGCCGCAGATGCAGCCGGCATACAACGCGTCCAAGGCCGCGGTGCACCACCTGACGAAATCCCTTGCCGCCGAATGGGCGCCGTTGGGCATCCGGGTGAACGCCGTGGCGCCGGGCTACTGCAAGACCGAGATGGCGCCCGTCGACAAGCCCGAGTTCAAGCAGCACTGGATCGACGACACTCCGATGCTGCGGTACGCCATGCCGGAGGAGATCGCGCCGAGCGTGGTGTTCCTCGCCAGCGACGCGGCCTCGTTCATCACCGGTTCGGTGCTCGTCGCCGACGGGGGTTACACCGCATGGTAGAAGTCGGTGCGCCGAACAGGAGGGTGGTCGTCAGCGCTCTCGACGACGTCACCATCGAGACCGTCGACGAGGATCTGCCCGGGGCCGGTGAGGCCCGCGTGCGCACCAGCGTCGTCGGTATCTGCGGTTCGGATCTGCACGCCGCGTGCGGTCGGCACCCGTTCATCGACCTGCCGTACCGGCCCGGTCACGAAGCCGTCGGCGTGATCGATGCGGTGGGCGATGGCGTCGACGAGTCCTGGATCGGCAAACGAGTTGCGGTCGAACCGAACCTGGCCTGTGGGCACTGCGCCCAGTGCCGGGCCGGCCGGTACAACATCTGCCGCGACCTGCTGGTGCTCGGCTGCCAGACCCCCGGTGCGCTGGCCGACTCGTTCACCGTCGCCGTCGACCGGTTGGTGCCGCTGGCCGACGAACTCGACGACCGCCACGCCATCCTGATCGAACCGCTGGCCACCCCCGTACACACCGTGCGCCGGGCCGCCGAGGCGGTGGGCGACCTCGAAGGCCGCCCGGTCGTGGTGATCGGCGCCGGGCCGATCGGGTTGTTCGTGCTGCTGGCCGCCCGCCACGCAGGCGCGAAGGTGGTGGTCGCCGACCTGCTGGAGTCCAAACGCGCACGTGCCGAACGGCTCGGTGCCGCAGGAACATTCGATCCCACCGCACCCGATGCGGTACAGACCGCACTCGAGCTGCTCGGTGGCCCGGCAGCGGTGGTGATCGACTGCGTATCGCGGGAGAGCTCGGTGGCCCAGGCCGTCGACCTGGTGGACAAAGGCGGCGCCGTCATGATCGTCGGAGTCGCCGAGGGAGCGACCCCGGTGCCGTTGGGCCTCATCCAGGACCGCGAACTGGCCCTGATCGGCAACCTGATGTACGTGCGTGAGGACTTCACCGCGGCCATCGACCTGCTGAGCTCCGGCGCGGTGCCGATCGACGAAATCATCAGCGCCGAGTTCGATTTCGAACAGTCGGCGCAGGCGTTCGCGGCTTCGGCCGATCCGGAGAACGTCAAAGTGCTCGTCACGGTTGGGAGTTGAACGATGACACAAGCGCTGCTCGAATGCGCCGACATCGAGAAGGCGTTCCACGGGGTGCCCGTCCTCAAGGGCATCACCCTGCACCTCGAACCAGGCACCGTCACCGCACTGGCCGGTGAGAACGGCGCGGGCAAGTCGACGCTGATGAAGATCATCAGCGGCCAGTACACCGCTGACCGCGGCACGGTCACCGTGCAGGGCAACGAACTCACCCCGGGCAGCACCAAGGACGCCGTCAGGCACGGGGTGGCCATCGTGCCGCAGGAGCTGGCGTCGATCGAGGACATGACGGTCTACGAGAACCTGTTCGTGGGCCGCGAGCTCAAGCACGGGCCGTTCCTCAACCGCAAAGCGATGATCGACGAGGCACGAGACGCGCTGGGTGTCTTCGGCGTGGACATTCCGCCGACGGCCCGGATGGGCAGCCTGCCGGTGGGTTTGCGCCAGATCGTCGAGATCGTCAAGGCCGCGCGCACCGGTGCCCGGGTGGTGATGCTCGACGAGCCCACGTCCGCGATCTCCGAACGTGAGGTCGAGGGTCTGTACTCGATCGTGCGCCGCCTGCGCGAACAAGGCGTCGCGATGGTCTACACCACACACAAGATGGCCGAGATCCGGGCCATCGCCGACCGGGTGGTGGTTCTGCGCGACGGCGGATTGATCCTCGACAAGGGCATCGACGACGTGTCCGACGACGACATCGTCACCGCCATGATCGGCCGCGAGCTCGAGGCGCTGTTCCCAGAGCGGCCGGCACCCACTCACGAGACCGTGCTCGAAGTGAAGAACCTGCACGTCGACGGGGCCAGCGAACCCGTGTCGTTCACCGTGAGAGCCGGCGAGATCGTCGGGCTGGCCGGGCTGGTCGGCGCCGGCCGCACCGAACTGCTGGAAGCGATCTTCGGTGCGCGGCACACCAGCGCCGGGGAAATCGTGGTGCGCGGCAAGCACGTCAAGCGCAACTCGCCCGCCGCTGCCATCGCCGCGGGCATGGCGATGGTGCCGGAGGACCGCAAACTCTCCGGCGTCGTGCTGTCGATGAGCGTGCTGGACAACGGAACGTTGCCCCGGCTCTCGGCGTTCTCGGTCGCCGGGTGGCTGCGCGGGAAGTCGCGCACCAAGGCGGTGGCGGACGTGATGCAGTCCGTCCGGTTGCGCAGCCGCAACCTCAACCAGGAAGTCGGCACGCTCTCCGGTGGCAACCAGCAGAAGGTGGTGCTGGCCCGCTGGCTCACCGACGACGTCAACGTACTGCTGCTCGACGAGCCCACCCGAGGTGTCGACGTCGGCGCACGCAGCGAGATCTACCGGATCATCACCGAATTCGCGGCACAGGGCATGGCCGTGCTGATGGCGTCCTCGGACATGCCGGAAGTGGTCGGCTTGTCGCATCGGGCGTTCGTCATGCGTGGCGGCGCACTGGTCGGCGAACTCGACCGTGACGCCCTCGATCATCCCGAGGTTCAGGAATCGGTGTTCCGGCTGGCGACCGCGCTGGAGGCCAGACCCGACACCACGGAGCAGGAGGCAGCATCATGACCACCAAGGAAGAGACCGGATCGGGTTCCGGGGGCGCCACCGTGGTGGCGTCACCGATCACCGGCGAACCGGTGAAGCTGTTCTCCCGGGAATGGCTGGGCGCCATGGCATTGCGCTACGCGATGTTCATCATCCTGCTGCTGGTGATCTTCTACTTCAGCTACCGCAGCGCCCGGTTCTCCACGGTCGACAACCTGGTGACCATCCTGGTCGCGGCCGCGCCGTTCGCACTGATCGCCCTCGGGCAGACGCTGGTGATCCTCACCGGCGGTATCGATCTCTCGGTGGGCAGCGTCATCGCGGTGTCGGCCATGGCCGGTGCGGCCACCGCCAAGGCCAACCCCGGCCAGGTGTGGCTGACGGTGCTGGTGGCGATGCTCGTCGGCCTCGCGGTCGGCTGCCTCAACGGATTCCTGGTGTCACGACTCAACGTTCCACCGTTCATCGCGACGCTCGGTACGTTGACGGCGGGTTCGGGTGCGGCCTACGTGATCGGCGGCGGCGCACCCATCAACGGCCTGCCCGCGGAGTTCGGCGCCATCGCCAACACCAAGATCCTCGGTCTGCAGATCCCGGTGCTGCTCATGATCATCGGCATCATCGCGCTGGCGATCATCATGAAGCGCACCACCTACGGCATGCGCGTCTACGCCGTGGGCGGTAACCGCAACGCCGCGGAGATCGCCGGTATCAACGCCAAGAACGTGCTCTTCAGTGTGTACGCGTTCTCCGGTCTGCTGGCCGGTCTGTCCGGTGTCATGCTGGCCTCCCGCGTCATCTCCGGTCCGCCCAACCTGGGGCAGGGCTACGAGCTCGACGCGATCGCGGCCGTCGTCATCGGCGGCGCCAGCCTGATGGGCGGCCGCGGCACCATCTGGGGAACGGCCCTGGGCCTGTTGATGATCCAGACGCTCAACAACGGCCTGGACATCCTCGTGGTGCCCGCCTACTGGCAGGACGTGATCAAGGGTGTCCTGATCGTCGCTGCCGTCGCGATCGACGTCTGGTCGTCGAAGCGACGAACGTGACGCACGTGCAGGTGTAGTAGTCCGTCCATATCCACGAGAACCGAAAGAGAAGGCCCATGAGACTGGGGACAAAGACGTTCGCCATCACCTCCGCCGCCGTGCTGGGGTTGGGGTTGACCGCATGCGGCGCGGGGGACACCGCGGCCAACGGCGACACCACCCGCATCGGGGTGACGGTGTACGACATGAGCTCGTTCATCACCGCGGGCAAAGAGGGCATGGACCAGTACGCGAAGGACAACAACATCGAATTGGTCTGGAACTCGGCCAATCTCGACGTCGCGACGCAGGCCAGCCAGGTCGATTCCATGATCAATCAGGGGGTCGACGCGATCATCGTCGTTCCGGTGCAGGCGGATTCGCTGGGACCGCAGGTGGCGCAGGCCAAAGCCAAGGGCATCCCGCTGGTCCCGGTGAACGCCGCGCTCGACAGCCCCGACGTCGCGGCCAGCGTGCAGCCCGACGACGTCGCCGCCGGTGAGCAGGAGATGCAGATGATGGCCGACCGCCTCGGCGGCCGCGGCAACATCGTGATCCTGCAGGGTCCGCTCGGGCAGTCCGGTGAGATCGACCGCACCAAGGGCATCAACAACGTGCTGTCCCGCTACCCCGACATCAAGGTGCTGGCGATGGACACCGCGAACTGGAAGCGCGACGAGGCCGTCAACAAGATGAAGAACTGGATCTCCGGCTTCGGCCCGCAGATCAACGGCGTGGTCGCCGAGAACGACGACATGGGACTCGGTGCCCTGCAGGCACTCAAGGAGGCCGGCCGCAACGACGTGCCGATCGTCGGCATCGACGGGATCGAGGACGGCCTGAACGCGGTCAAGAGCGGCGAGTTCATCGGCACCTCACTGCAGAACGGCACCGTCGAGCTGTCGGCCGGGCTGGCCGTCGCCAACAAACTGGCCAAGGGCGAGCAGGTCGACACCAAACCCGTCTACGTCATGCCGGCCATCACCCGGGACAACGTCGACGTCGCGATCGAGCACGTGGTGACCGGGCGGCAGGAGTTCCTCGACGGCCTGACCGATCTGACCAACAAGAACCTCGAGACCGGCGACATCGCCTACGAGGGCATCCCCGGTCAGAAGCAGCCGTGAGCGCCGGATTCAGTGATTCCAACCGATAGAGAGCGAGACAACAACAGATGACACTGACAACGAAGTTCGGTGCGATCGCCGCCGCCGGGGTGCTGGGACTCGGTCTCACCGCATGCGGTGCGGGGGACACCGAGGCCAACAGCGACACCACCCGCATCGGTGTGACGGTGTACGACATGAGCTCGTTCATCACCGAGGGCAAAGAGGGCATGGACACCTATGCCAAGGCCAAGAACATCGAGCTGGTGTGGAACTCGGCCAACAACGACGTCTCGACGCAGGCCAGCCAGGTCGACTCGCTGATCAACCAGGGTGTCGACGCGATCATCGTCGTTCCGGTGCAGGCGGATTCGCTCGGCCCGCAGGTCGCCTCCGCCAAGGAGAAGGGCATCCCGCTGCTGGCGGTCAACGCCGCACTGGAGACGCCGGACCTCGCCGGCAACGTGCAGCCCGACGACGTGGCCGCCGGCGAGCAGGAGATGCAGATGATGGCCGACCGCCTCGGCGGCCGCGGCAACATCGTGGTGCTGCAGGGCCCGCTCGGCGGCTCCGGTGAGATCAACCGCGGCAAGGGCATCGACAACGTGCTCGCCAAGTACCCCGACATCAAGGTGCTGGCCAAGGACACCGCGAACTGGAAGCGCGACGAGGCCGTCAACAAGATGAAGAACTGGATCTCGAGCTTCGGTCCGCAGATCGACGGTGTGGTCGCCCAGAACGACGACATGGGTCTCGGCGCGCTGCAGGCGCTCAAGGAAGCCGGCCGCACGGGTGTTCCGATCGTCGGCATCGACGGGATCGAGGACGGCCTGAACGCGGTCAAGAGCGGCGAATTCATCGGCACCTCACTGCAGAACGGCACCGTCGAGCTGTCCGCCGGCCTGGCGGTCGCCGACGCTCTGGTCAAGGGTGAGGACGTCAAGACCGACCCGGTGTACGTCATGCCCGCGATCACCAAGGACAACGTCGACGTCGCGATCCAGCACGTGGTGACCGAACGCGGCAAGTTCCTCGAGGGCCTGGTCGAGCTGACCGAGCAGAACCTCAAGACCGGCGACATCGCCTACGAGGGCATCCCGGGCCAGCAGCAGCCGCAGCCCTGACGTCCGTCTCCCACGAAGCGGGCCCGGTCATTTGACCGGGCCCGCTTTCGTGTAGCGCGGCGGTTACCGGCATCTCACGGCGCCGTCACATGCGCCCGCTACATGTGGGCGATGACCGACGCCACCGCAGTGGACGCCGTGCCACGCACCCCCTGGTACCGCTCGCTGTTCGTCCACCTGCTCATCGCCATCGTCGCCGGGATCGCCGTCGGCTGGCTGTGGCCCGGCGTCGGGGCTGACCTCAAACCGATCGCCGACGCGTTCATCAAGCTGATCAAGATGCTGATCGCGCCGATCATCTTCTGCACCGTCGTGGTCGGTATCGCGCACGTCGGCGACCTCAAGTCGGTGGGCCGGATCGGTGTGAAGGCGTTGATCTACTTCGAGGTGGTCACCACGTTCGCGCTGGTGTTCGGCCTCGTGATCGGCAACGTCGTCAAACCCGGGGCCGGATTCGACGTCGACCCGCAGACCCTGGCGGCCGGTGCCGATGCGGTGGCCGCGAAGACCAACGACGGGGAACTGCCGCACACCGTCGAATTCCTGCTCGGCATCATTCCCACGTCGATCGTGTCGGCATTCGCCGAAAACCAGCTGCTGCAGGTGCTTTTCGTCGCGGTGCTGTTCGGGCTTGCGCTGGCCAAGTTCGGCGAGACCGGGCCGCCGGTGGTGTTCGAGCTGATCGAGCACCTGTCCAGCATCTTCTTCACGATCATCGGCTGGATCATGCGGCTGGCGCCGATCGCCGCGTTCGGGGCGATGGCCTACATCATCGGCCAGTACGGGATCTCCTCGCTCGGCAGCTACGCCAAACTGATCGCCGCCTGCTACCTGGGTGCCGCACTGTTCATCGTGGTGCTCGCCGCGATCGCCTGGTTCCTCGCCGGGGTGAGTCTGTGGCGGTTCGTCGGCTACATCAAGGACGAGTTGTTCCTCGCGCTCGGCACCGCATCGACCGAGGTGGTGCTGCCGCGCGTCATGGACAAGTTGATCAACGCCGGATGTTCGCGCACGGCCACCGGTCTGGTGGTGCCCACCGGATACTCGTTCAACCTCGACGGTGCGACGCTGTACCTGTCGATCTGCGTGCTGTTCCTGGCACAGGCCCTCGGGGTGGACCTCAGCGTGGGGGAGCAGGTCACCGCGCTGCTGGTGCTGATGCTGACCTCGAAGGGGATGGCAGGCGTGCCCGGATCGTCGTTCCTGGCGCTCTCGGCGACGGTGGCCGCGATCGGGCACGGCGCCATCCCTGTCGCCGCCGTCGCACTGCTGCTGGGCGCCGACCGCATCATGGATTCGATGCGGGTGTCGGTGAACCTGCTGGGCAACTGCGTCGCCACCTTGGTGGTCGCCCGCTGGGAGGGGCAACTCGACCGGGACCGGATGCGAAAGGCGTTGAGCGGTGCGCCGATCGAGCCGGCGACCGACGAGATCGACCACGAGCCCGTCCGCACCGGTTAGTCGCCTGTGTCGCGCTGTGCGAGCGCCAGGACCTCCTCGGCGGTGGGCGCACTGGCCGGATGGTGCGACAGGCACAGCGGCGCCCGGATCTTGTGGAACGACATCCCCTCCAATGCCGCATAGAACGTTCCGGACTGCAGCCTGCTGATGTCGGGGATCAACCCGCCCTTCACCCTGGCCATCTCACGCGCGACCGCGATCTGCGTCGAGGAGTTGAGCAGACCGTAGAACTGGGTGGCGGCGTTGCCGGGGATGTGGTTGTGCAGCCCCTTGGGGGCCTGCGTCGCGAACACCAGCCCCAGACCGTACTTGCGGGCCTGCGACGACAGCGCCAGGGTGCTGTGGGCGCACGCGGTGGTGCCGACGGACGGGACGAAGTTCTGGGCCTCGTCCATCACCAGCAACCCGCCCAGCGGACGGTCCCGGGCGGGATTGCGCTTGATCCACGAGAACAGCGCCATCTGCAACTGGTTGACGAACCCCTCCCGCTGCTGTTCGTTGGTCAGCCCGATCATGCTGATCACCGACACCCGGGCGCGGTAGCCGTCCGACGGGGTCAGCAGCACCCCGGGGTCGGCCGCCGTGCCCTCGCCGCCGAACAGCGGATCGTTCACGACCGCGGCGCGCAGATTCTGTGCGAGTTCTGCGGCCAGTTCGTTCGCGCCGGCGATCTCGCTGACGCCGTCGGGGAGGTCCGCCAGCAGCCGGATGAAACCGGGCAGCGTGGTGTCCTGCCGGCGGCCGTAGTGGCGCAACGCCTCTCGCAGAACCGCCCGTGACCGGTTGGCCCTGGCGGTCTTACCGGTGATGAGCGCGCGCGGTTCGAGCGCCGCGACGGCGGATTCGACCGCATCGGCGAACTCGTCGCGGTCGTCGAGCACACTCGCGAAGTCGGGCAGCGGCTGGAAGGACAGCGGCCGGCCGCCCGACCGGCGCGGCGTCCAGACCACCACCTCGGTGTTGCCCAGGTACTCGGCGGCACGGGGTGTGTCGGCGGGATGCCAGTCCTGCGGGAACTGCGGCCAGGCGGTGCCCAGCCTGGACAGGTCGTTGTTGGGATCGAGCACGATCGAGGACACGCCGCGCAGCGCGCACTCCTCGACGAGACGCCGCAGCAACACCGTCTTACCGGACCCCGACCCCGCGAACACCACGGTGTGCTTGCGCAGCGCCGCCAGTTCGACCGCGAGTGTGCTGCCGTCGTCGAAGTCGACGCCGACGGGGACGGCGGCGGGGGAGTCGGTGACCGGGCCGTACCCCGGCGGCGATTCGAGGGTGGCCTCTTCGTCGACGGCCTCGGTCGCCGGTTCGGGTACCGGATCCGATGCCTCCCCGGCGATCTCGCCGAGCGCGGTGCGCAGCAACGCGATTTCGTGCGCGGGTCTGCGTGCCGCCAGCCAGCCGGCCAGGCCCGGTACGTCCTCGTCGATCAGGTCGCGCAGTGCGGTCATGGTCCGCACATCGTCGTCGGACAGCGGTAACGTCCGTCCACCAGCCGCTTCGAAGTCGGCGATCAGCGCCGCGGTCTTGGCTCCGCTGGGCCAGGACGTGTTGCGCAACAGGAACAGTCGCCGCTTCTGCGGATCGGTGCCCAAGCCGGTCTGCTGGACGGCGTTCCTGATGCGGGTCTGGGCGGCGATCGCGTTGCCCGTCGCGATGGCCCGGAACGCCCAGTGCCGTTCGTCGTCGAGGGCGGCGTCCACACTCTGACGGAGCCTGCCGTGCAGCATCACCCTGCGCCCGGGCGGCGGGTCGAGGCGGAACGCCTGCCCGGAATCGCCGAGCTCGGTGATCCAGGCGTCCAACGCCGCCGACAGCAGGCTCGGCATCGTGGTGTCCTCGCCGTCCGGGTCGGTCGCTGCGGCCGGCACCGCGCGGCGCCGGTACTCGTTGAACAGCCGGTCGAGTCCGCTTGTGTCGGAGGGGGTTTGACCGTGATGGTGATCGTCGTCGACGGTCACCTCACCGGTCAGGTGCGCGAGTTCTTCGACGGTGTCGAGGTCGAGGCACCGGCGCACATGGGCGTCGGCCCGCTTGAGCAGTTCGCGGGGGGTGAACTGCGGAGCGTCGTCGAAGGCCCCCGGAAGGATCGGCCAGCTCGGATACGGCGGTGCGAATCCGGTGCCGCGGTAGCTCGCCGTGAACCGGCGTTCCAGGATGGCCCGGCCGATGTCCGCGGTGGGCAAGGCCTCGAGCGGCCGGGTGGTCCGGAACCGGTCCTGCACCGTGGCCGTCGCGCGGTCCCGGATCGCCTCCCATGCCACCGGCAGGCACGCCACCACGCTCGCGGTCCGTCGCATGGTCTGCCGCACCGACATCAACCCGTGCGCCACCTGCTCGAGGTCACGGTTGTCCGCCGCCTGGCCGCTGCCCGTGCTGCGCACCGACTGCGCCAGCAGAGTGTCGATCTGGTCGAGTGCGAGCACCGCGGGACCGGCGAGCGCGACCAGCCGCGAGATGTCGCGTACGCATTCCTGCGCGGTCGACGCCGGCGCGGGCAGCCCCCACCGGCCGCGCTCGTCGTCGAAATCGTCGTTGCCGTCGAGGAATGCCTGTCCGACGTCCTGCAGCTCGAGGTCGGCGGCGCCGAGCAGGGTCAGCGCGCGGAGGGTGTGGTGCGTTTCGCGGACTGTCGGCCGGTGCACCTTGTGCAGCACGTTGACGAATTCGCTGAGTACCTGCGGGGTCAGGTCGTCGTCTCCGACCACGGCGCGCCGGGCCGCGCGGCCGATGTGGGCGATCGACGACAGCTCCCACAGGACGTCCTTGAGCTGGGTCTCGCGCTGGCCGCCCGGCCGGCCCAGGCTCTCCAGGATCCCGCCGCGCGCGGACTCCCAGAAGCCGGCGGCGTCCAGCAACTCGACCAGGAAGAAGTATCCGCCGCGCTGTTGGACGCGTTCGCGGACCTGCCCGAGCAGATGGGTCTTCCCCGATCCCGCCTGTCCGCGGACCACCACGCCGAGCGGTGTCGAGCCGGGATCGCGTTCGGCGTCGCCGAAGGCGGCCAGCACGTCGTCGAGCGCATGTTCGTGCAACCCGTTGACGTGCACGGCGCCCTGCGAATGCCACAGGTCGTCGGCGGTGGGCGCCCACGCCAGCCGCAGGCCGGCCAGCGCCGCGCGGGCCTGTGGATCCATCACGCGTCGATCGCGATCAGGTGCTTGTGCTGGTTTCCGATGCGCACGGCGGCGTCGCGGTCGGCCGCGGTGAGGGTTTTCTGGTTCTCCTCCGGGATGAGGCTGACCCCGGTGGTCTGGTACATCCGCACCAGGGCGTCGTCCAGCTCGCCGCGCGCGACGTCGGGCAGGTCCGCACGCAGCCGGGCCAAACCCAGCCAGCCGCCGGGCCGCTGGACGAGCCGGCGATAGGTGTCGCGCACCCGGTGCTCGACAGCGTCCGGCGGTGCGTCGTCCTCCGGCGGGAGGAAGACGTCCGCGGGACGCAGATCCGCGCTGTCGAAGTACCGCCCGAGCGCGCGCAGCACGGTGTACAGCGCCCTGCCCTGGGCGGACGCGCGGGACGGCGCCTCGGCGCCGAACATGCTGCGGCACACCGCCCAGCCGTCGTCGGTCAGCTCGTGGAGGAGTGGCCTGCCCGAGGTGGTGTCGACCAGTTTGAGCCGGTTGAGCCGTTCGCGACTGGACCTGTCGAGTTTGGGGCCCAGCCGCTCGAGCTCGGGGTTGGGGACCGGCCGGGCTTCCGACATCAGGACGAGCAGCACCGCTTGTTCGGTTCCGCTCAACTCGTCGACTGCGACGGTCATGTCGGGGGCCCTCCTGTCGGTCGTCGTGTCCAGTTCTACCCGGTGGTCGACGTTGGTGGCGCGACGAACGCCCCGGCGGGCACCTCGGTGTACTGGGGCGCGTAGCCCTCGGCGGAGAAGGTGAAGCCCCGCCCGCTGCGTTCGCTCAGACAGGACACACCGGACGCTTCCTGCACGTTGCAGCGGAATCCGGCCACCGCGAGAACCTGGTTGAACCGCAAGACCTGGGCCGTGGCGTCGGCGGGGGTGAACGTTGCGTCCTCGACCGCCACGAAGGCCGGCTCACCGTCGCGGCCGACGACGATCGCGGTCGGTGGGGTCTCCTCGCCGGCGGCGTCGGTCACGGTCTCCGGTGCGCCCTCGATCCCCAGCGCCGCGCCGTCGGCCGCCTGGCAGCCCGCCTGGACCCGCGGCACGATCACACACTCCCAGCGCCCCGACGGGGTGGTGAAGAAGTACTGGGTGAACCCGTCGACCGGGGCCCCGAAATAGAAGGCGTTGACCAGGTTGGTGGTGTTCAGCGGCGGGGGTGGCGGCGCTGTCGGCGTCGCCGACGCGGCGGGCCCCGGCTCGTCGGTGGTGACCACCGTGGGGCCCGTGCAGGCGGCCAGCACTGTCGCGGCCAGTGCCGCCGAGATCACGGTTGATGCACGCATGTCGGTGTCCAAGAGTGCCGCACGCGGTTGATGCGGCACCCGGCGGGTCAGCTCACGCGCGCCGCCAGCAGGTGACGCAGTGTGCGGGCGTTGTGCACGGCGTGTCCGCCCAGATCGTTGTTGAAGTAGACCAGGACCTCGCGTCCCTCGTCGTTCCACTCGACGATGCGGTCCGCCCATCGCTGCAGTGCGTCGTCGGGATACGACCCGGCATACAGCGAGTCCTGGCTCGGGCCGTGCATGCGCAGGTACACCAGGTCGCTGGTCGCGCGCGGCACGCACCGCAGCCCGGCGCCGCTCATGATCACGTAGGCGGCGCCGTGGCGTTCGAGCATCCGGTACACCTCCGGATCGTCCCAGGACGGGTGGCGCAGCTCCATGGCCACCGGGATCCAGTCCGGCATCACCGTCAGGAAATGGTCGAGCAGGGCGTCGTCGCGTTCGATGGCGGGGTGCAGCTGGACCAGCAGCGCTTCGCGCCGGTCACCCAGTGCGGTCCAGCACCGTTCGAAACGCTCCACCCACGGTTCCGGATTGGTCAGCCTGCGGTAGTGGGTGAGGCCGCGGTGCGCCTTGACCGACATCGTGAAACCCTCGGGCAGGCGTTGCCGCCAGCCCTCGAAGGTCGCGTCGCGCGGCCACCGGTAGAAGCTGGCGTTGAGTTCGACGGTGTCGAATTCCGCGACGTAGAGGGCGAGCCGTTTGGCCACCGGAGTGCGCTCCGGATAGAGCACCCCGTTCCAGTGGTCGTAGGACCAGCCGGACGTGCCGATGCGGATCATCCGCGCACCCGGTCGAGCAGGTCGTCGTCGAGCGCCACGCGCACCAGCGCCGCCGCGAGACCGGCCGTCCCCGCGGGGGCCAGCCGCTGCAGCTTGTCCGGATCGGTGGGCAGCCCGAGGCGTTTCGCGGCATCCAGGGCGCGGTCGTCGAAGTAGGGCCGCACCCAGGTCCAGGTGTCCTGCACCTCGCGCAGGAAGATGTCCGAACCGGTGTCACCGATTCCCTTGAACCGCTTCAGCTTCCGTCGCACCGCAGCGATGTCGTGGTCGTCGGCGAGCCGCCGCAGGTCACCACCGTGGTCGTCACGCACGGCCTCGGCCATCTCCACCAGCCGGGTCGCCGAACTCTCGTCGTAGCGCGCGTATCCCGCACGGCCGAACGCGTCGATCATCGTCCTGCGGTCGGTGTCGAGCACGGCGTCGGGCGTCCGCACACCGGCCGAGAACAGTTCGCGTCCAGCGCGCATCGCAGTGGTCGCGTCGATGGGCTTGCTCGCCAGCATGCACAGCACCAGCAGCTGGAACAACGGCATGGGTTTGTCGGCGAGCGTGATACCCGCTTCCTCCGCGTACGTCTGGCCTGCCTCATTCCGCAGGCGCTCCACGATCTGTTCTGCGCCCATGGCGGATTCATTACCCGCACCGGGTGCGGGCGAACCGGCTACTTCGGCGGGAGCCCCTTGACCGGGAGCCCTTTGACGTAGTCGACACCGCGGCGCACCCACGACTGCAACTGGCGGGTGGTGCGCACGCCCTCCGGATCGACGAGCAGCCAGCCGCGGATCTCGCGGCCGGCCATGGTCATCGGTGTCACATGTGCGCGCCGCAGCAGCGCATCGGTCTGGTCGGCCGGTACCCGGACCATCAGGCCGCCCTGGCCGCTGGCAGCCACCGCCATGTGACCGCCGACGAGGAAGGCCAGCCCGCCGAACATCCGCTGCTCGCTGAGCCCGCGCTCGACCGCGACGATTTCGCGGATGCGCTCGGCGAGGTCGGCGTCGTATGCCACGCCGTCATTCTGCGCCGGCGGCGACGTGCCAGTCGCCGACTCGCGCGTGTTTCGAGTCGTAGATGTCCTGCTTGTCGCCCGGTTCGAGTTCGGTGAGGTCCGTGATCTCTTCGGCGAGGCCCGCCAGGATGCGACCGAGCTCGCCGTTCACGTCGGCGTCGTCCGGCAGGTTCACTTCCAGCACGAATTTCACGGACGGGGAGTACCCCGTGAGCAGACACAAACTCGCGTTCATCGGGGTTCGATCACGCGAGTCTGTGTCTGCTCGGCGGGTCTAGGCGGCCTGCGTCGCCTGCTGGGGCGCCGGCTCGAGTGCCTGCGCCACGATATCGGCGACGTCGGTCATCGGCCGGACCTCGATCGCGTCGAGCACCTCGGCGGGCACCTCGTCGAGATCGGCCTCGTTGCGCTGCGGGATGAACACCGTCGTCAGCCCGGCGCGCTGCGCGGCCAGCAGCTTCTGCTTGACCCCGCCGATCGGCAGGACCCGGCCGTTGAGCGTGACCTCACCGGTCATCCCGACATCGGAACGCACCTGCCGCCCGGTCGCCATCGACACCAGCGCGGTCACCATCGTCACACCGGCCGACGGCCCGTCCTTCGGAACGGCGCCCGCGGGCACGTGCACGTGGATCCGCCGGTCCAGCGCCTTCGGGTCGACGCCCAACTGCTCGGCATGGGCGCGCACGTAGGACAGCGCGATCTGCGCGGACTCCTTCATCACGTCGCCCAGCTGACCGGTCAGCTGCAGTCCGGCCTCACCGTCGGTCGAACCCGCCTCGATGTAGAGCACGTCGCCGCCGAGTCCGGTCACGGCCAGACCCGTCGCCACGCCCGGCACCGCCGTGCGTTCGGCCGACTCCGGCATGAACCGCGGACGGCCCAGGTAGGTAACGAGATCCGGCTCGTCGATCGTGAGGCTCGCGGTTCCGCCGGAAGCGAGCTTGGTGGTCGCCTTGCGCATCGCCTTGGCGAGCAGCCGTTCGAACTGCCGCACCCCGGGTTCGCGGGTGTAGTCGGCGGCGATCTTGCGCAGCGCCGCGTCGGTCACCTCGACTTCCTCGATGGTGAGCGCCGCCCGCTCCCGCTGCCGCGGCAGCAGGAAGTCCCGGGCGATGGCCACCTTGTCGTCCGAGGTGTAACCGTCGATCTGCACCAGTTCCATGCGGTCCAGCAGGGCCTGCGGGATGTTCTCGATGACGTTGGCCGTCGCCAGGAACACCACGTCGCTCAGGTCGAGGTCCAGGTCGAGGTAGTGGTCGCGGAACGTGTGGTTCTGCGCCGGGTCGAGCACCTCGAGCAGCGCCGCGGCAGGATCGCCGCGGTAGTCGCTGCCGACCTTGTCGATCTCGTCCAGCAGCACAACGGGATTCATCGACCCCGCCTCACCGATCGCACGCACGATGCGGCCCGGCAGCGCGCCGACGTAGGTGCGCCGGTGACCGCGGATCTCGGCCTCGTCGCGGACACCGCCCAGGGCGACGCGCACGAACTTGCGGCCGAGCGCCCGGGCCACCGATTCACCGAGCGAGGTCTTGCCGACTCCGGGAGGGCCGGCCAGCACCATGACGGCGCCGGAGCCGCGGCCGCCGACGACCTGCAGCCCGCGCTGGGCGCGACGCGCCCGCACCGCCAGGTATTCGACGATGCGGTCCTTGACGTCGTCGAGACCGTGGTGGTCGGCGTCGAGGATCTCCCTGGCCGCGGCCAGATCGGTCGAGTCCTCGGTGCGGGTGTTCCACGGCAGGTCGAGCACCGTGTCCAGCCAGGTGCGGATCCAACCGCCCTCGGGGCTCTGGTCGCTGGACCGCTCCAGCTTGCCGACCTCGCGCAGGGCGGCCTCCCGCACCTTCTCCGGCAGGTCGGCGGCCTCGATGCGCGACCGGTAGTCCTCGGATCCCTCCGGCTCACCCTCACCCAACTCCTTGCGGATGGCGGCGAGCTGCTGGCGCAGCAGGAACTCCTTCTGCTGCTTGTCCATTCCGGCGCGGACGTCCTCGGCGATCTTGTCGGTGACCTCGACCTCGGCCAGGTGCTCACCCGTCCAGTCGATCAGCAGGCGCAACCGTGCGGCGACATCCGGCGTCTCCAGCAGCTCGCGTTTCTGCACCTGCGTGAGATACGAGGCGTACCCGGCCGTGTCGGCCAGCGCCGACGGATCGGTCAGCTGGTTGACGAAGTCGATGATCTGCCAGGCCTCGCGGCGTTGTAGCATCGCCAGCAGCAGTTTCTTGTACTCCGCGGCCAGGGCGCGGGTTTCGTCGGTGGTCTCGGGTTCGGACACTTCGTCGACCGAGACCCACAACGCCGTGCCGGGACCGGTGGCGCCGGCGCCGATGTGGGCGCGGTTCTTCCCGCGCACGACCGCCGCCATGCCGCCGCCGGCGACCCGGCCCACCTGCACGATGGTCACCAGGACGCCATAGGTGGGGTAGCGGTCGTCCAGCCGGGGCGCGATGAGCAGCTCATCGGATTCGGTGCTCTGAGCGGCTTCGATGACGGCCCGTGCGGCGTCGTCCAGTTCGATCGGCACCACCATGCCGGGCAGCACGATCGGGTCATTGGTGAACAGGACGGGCACTGCACGCGTCGCGTCGTTGGGTTGAGCCATGTGGTTCCTCCAAAGTTCAGTCAGATCGACTCAACCTTGTCGGGACGGCGTTTGTTCCCCGCGCTTCCGCGGCCGGTCCAGCCAGCCCGCCAGCCGCGGTTCGAACACGGCGAGCAGCGCCGCGACGACGAACCACAGCAGCGACATCACCACCGTGGTGTTCCAGGCGTCCATCGAGTAGCCGTCGACGTCCTCACTGTGGAAGTACGGTCCGACGATCCCGAACTGGATGGCCGGGGCGACGGCGATGCAGAACGCCAATCCCGT
Organism: Mycolicibacterium litorale; assembly: GCA_050205415.1. Taxonomy (GTDB): domain Bacteria; phylum Actinomycetota; class Actinomycetes; order Mycobacteriales; family Mycobacteriaceae; genus Mycobacterium; species Mycobacterium litorale_C. The sequence continues at coordinate 27,670 of JBNMQY010000033.1, read as the reverse complement.
GGTGGCGCCGAACGCCCCGCGAAGCAGCAGCGCCCGGGGTGTGTGGGCGGCCGGAGCGGGACGGTGGTGTGCCAGCAGGATCAGCAGCAGCATGAGTCCGATGACCACGGCGAGCAGATCCCAGTCGCCACCGCCGAAGATGAAGGCGACGGCGCCGGCCACGGTGGCCAGCGCGAGCGCACCGGGATCGACGCGCTGGTGATGCTCCGCGGCATTGCCGTCGTCGGCCATTGCGCCACTCTAAGGTGGCATCTCCCGGCTCGGCGACGTTTGCCGCAACTGGCCGCCGCGTGTCGCCCGCACAAAAAGGCAGGGAGCCTGCCGCGGGGGTGACGGCAGGCTCCCTGTTGTGGGTGGTTCTCTAGACGGCGCCCTGTGCGCCCAGCACCCGCTGGATGTCCGGCTTCATCTGCTGCAGCTGCTGACCCCAGTAGCCCCAGGCGTGCGTGCCGTTCGAGGGGAAGTTGAACACACCGTTCGTCCCGCCCGCGGCGATGTAGTTGTCGCGGAAGGTGACATTGGTGCGCAACGTGAACCCTTCGAGGAACTGGGCCGCCATCAGGTTGCCGCCGGAGGTGCCTGCGTCGAGCTCCGACGGAGTGCCGGTGCCGCAGTAGATCCACACCCGCGTGTTGTTGGCGACCAGCTGGTTGATGTTGACCATCGGGTCGTTACGCCGCCAGGCCGGATCGCTGGCCGGACCCCACATGCTCTCGGCGTTGTACTTGCCGGAGTCCTGCATCGCCAGACCGATCAGCATCGGCCACCAGCCCTCGGAGGGGTTGAGGAAGCCCGACAGCGATGCCGCGTAGATGAACTTCTGCGGGTGGTAGATCGCGTACGTGAGTGAGGCGCTGCCCGCCATCGACAGGCCGACGACGGCGTTGCCGGTCTGCGAGACACCGCGGTTGGCCTCCAGCCACGCCGGCAGCTCCTGGGTCAGGAACGTCTCCCACTTGTAGGTGTAGTCCTGGCCGTTGCCGCGCGACGGCTGATACCAGTCGGTGTAGAAGCTGGACTGCCCGCCGACGGGCATGACCACCGAGAGGCCGGACTGGTGGTACCACTCGAACGCCGGGGTGTTGATGTCCCAGCCGTTGTAGTCGTTCTGCGCGCGGAGCCCGTCGAGCAGGTACACCGCGTGCGGTCCGCCGCCCTGGAACTGGATGCGGATGTTGCGGTTCATCGACTGGGAGAACACATCGAGGTACTCGACCGGAAGCCCCGGGCGCGAGAAGGCATTCGCGGTTGCCGTAACCCCTGCGAAGCCCATCAGACCGGGCAGTGTGGCCGCGGCGACCGCGACCACCGCCAACCGGCGCCTCCAGTTCCGCAACGTGCTGACGAATTTCATAACGGCAAGCCACCCACCTTTCATCGCATGCCACAAGCATTTGCCGTCGCTTATCGGTGCCTATGAAACACGCGCCACAACTGTCACACGCGTACCAACACGGAGATGCCGTATCGCGGTTGGCTAACGATTACGACTCGTGTCGTTACGAAGGTTCTCGCGGCCGCGTCGCATGACCCCGCCCCGTGCGGGTATCACCGGATGGTGACCGGCACCGACACCGACCCCTTCGACCTGCAACGCTTCGTCGACGCGCAGAATCCCGTGTACGACACCGTGATCGGTGAACTGCGCGACGGCCGCAAGCGCTCCCACTGGATCTGGTTCGTGTTCCCGCAGCTGCGCGGGCTCGGCCGCAGCCCCACCGCCCTGCACTACGGCATCGCCTCCCGCGACGAAGCCGCCGCCTATCTGGCCCATGAACTGCTCGGCGCGCGGCTGCGGGAGTGCACCCGCCTGGTGCTGGCCATCGAGGGCCGGTCGATCGGTGAGGTGTTCGGCTCACCCGACGACCTCAAGCTCCGGTCGTCGATGACGCTGTTCGCCCGGTGTACCGACGACAACGCCGAATTCCTGGAGGTCCTGGACAAGTTCTACGGCGGTGAGCAGGATCCGGCGACGGTCCAGCGGCTGTCCTGACCGCTCAAGCGGGTGCGGCGACGACCCAGCCCTGCGGCGGCACGGTCAGCTGGTCGAGTTCCTCGGCGGGCGGTGCACCCGAACCGGCCACCACCCGGCCTCTACCCAATCCGGTTTCCCTGAGCGACACCGTCAGCGGTGTGTCGTCGACGTTGAGGGCCACCACCAGCATGTCGCCGCCGTGGCGTACCTCGTAGACGTATTGCCGGTTCGCCAGTCGCACCGCGGACGTCGTCGCGCGGTGTAACCACGGATGGCGGCGCCGCAACCCGATCAGGAACTTGTGCAGCCGGAAGATATCGGTGTCTTCGTTTGGGGGAGAGCCGAACTCGGGGCGCACCGCATCGTCACCGCCGGCCCGGTCCTCCTTGACGCCGCGGTACCCCAGCTCGTCGCCGGCATACACGCTGGGCACCCCGCCGACCGTGAACAACAGGACGAGGGCGTGTTCGACGTGGCGCGGATCGGTCAGCCGGCTCGCGATGCGGGTGACGTCGTGGTTGCCGACGAAGGTGAGCGGTGCGAACGAGGCGAGGAACTCGTTGTGCCGCGTCAGCGCATGGTCGAGTTCGTGGAAGTTGCCGTCGTTGAGGCTGCTCCACACCGCCTTCCACAGTTCGTACTGGGTGACCGAATCGAACCCGGCGGCCACCCGGGCGGCGTAGTCGCCGTGGATGACCTCGCCGACGAACCAGGCGTCGGGGTGGCGTTCGCGCACGCGTGGCAGCACCTCGGACCAGAACCGGTCGGGAACCGCGTAGGCGGCGTCGAGCCGCCAGCCGTCGGCGCCGCGGGCCAGCCAGTGCGACATCACGTCGACGGTGTAGTCCACGACGGCCGGGTCGCGGTGGTTGAGCGCGATCAGCTCCCCGTGTCCCTCGAAGTTCGCGAAACCGTTGCGGCCCCGGCGAAACCACGCCGACGAGGGGTGGTCCGGTCCGCCGTCCAGAGCTTCGCGGTAGCGTGGGAAGTCGGTGCCGACGTGGTTGAACACACCGTCGAGCAACACCCGCAGACCGCGCCGGTGCGCCTGGTCGATCAGCTCGTCGAAGTCGCCGTCGTCTCCGAGCCTGGGGTCGATGGCGTAGTGGTCGGTGGTGTCGTAGCCGTGGGTGCGGGAGGCGAACACCGGCCCGAGCGCGAGGCCGGACGCGCCGAGGGCGATCGCGTGGTCGAGCCAGTCGACGATGCGCCGCAACCGGTGCTGGTCGGGTGTGGGCGCGGCCTCGGCGGGGAAGGCGCCGACGAACCCGAGCGGGTACACCTGCCACCAGATGACGTGCTCCACCCACGCCGGTTCGGTCATGCGCCGAATTTCTCCCGGTAGAGGGCCTTCATGGCGCCGGCGAGTTCCGGTGCCGGCCCGTCGACGGGCACCCCGGGTGCGACGTCGCCGATGGGCAGGGTGGCCACCGGTGGTGCGGGGGCGCCCCACTCCGCCAGCCATCCGCTGAGCTGCGCCGACGAGGTGGCGTAGACGATGCGCCCCAGCCCGACCCAGGCATGGGCGGCCGAGCACATGGGGCAGTGTTCCCCGGAGGTGTAGACGGTGGCGGCGGCGCGCTCGCCGGGATCGAGGTGCTCCACCGCCCATTTCGCGATCGCGAACTCGGGATGGCGGGTGTGGTCGCCGCCGCTCACCCGGTTGTGGTCGGCGAAACGGGTGTGGCCGGTGCTGTCGACGAGTACCGAACCGAACGGCTCGTCACCGGCGTCGAGTGCCTCCCGCGCGAGTTCCACGCAGCGGCGGAGGTGTTCGAGGTCCGACTCACTGATCGCCACAGCCGGAGTCTACGCAGCGGCCCCGGCCGTCATGAGGAGCAGCAGGTGTCGGCGACGTCGAGCCGGCACGCGCAGGAGGCCCTGATCGGCACATCGGCACGGGCCCGCGCCAGGGCGAGCTGCTGACCGATGATGGTGGCCTCCGCGGTGCGCCCGAGCCGCTGCAGGCATTCGTGGTAACCGTGCAGGCTCCACACGTTGCCCGGGTGCTGCGACGACCGGCTCAGCTCGGGGTCGAGGCCGAGGTCTGCGGCGTACACGGCGGCCGCCTCCTCGACGCGACCCTGTTCGAGCAGCAGCGCCCCGTAGGCGTGCCGGGTCGGCTGCATCCAGCCCCACGGTTCGTCGTAGGGCAGCGAGTCGTCCAGTTCGATGGCTCGTCGCAGGTGGGCGAATGCGTCATCGAATTGGCCAGCCCGGTAAGCGATCTCACCGTCGAGCATGGCTGCCGCGACCGCCAGGATGTCGCGGCTGGTGTTGTTGAACAGGTAGCGCGACTCCGGGATGCGGTCATAGGCGGCGGTGAAGGCGTCGCGCTCCGCGCGGGCCCGGTCCAGGTGTCCCTTCGCGGCGTGCGCGACACCGCGCCCGTAGTGGATGGTCGCGGTCGTGGTGCAGTACAGCGCCTGATCGTCGGGCAGCGGTTCGGCGATCAACTCGTCCCAGCGGCCGAACCGCACCAGCGCGTGCACCCGCAGCGGGGCGAACGCCTCGAGCCAGTCGGCCATCGGCGGGGATTCGATCGCGAGTAGTTCCGGTGTCAACTGGCCGGCGAGTTCGTCCGCCGCGCGCAGCGCGATCTGCGAGGACCCCTCGAACATCGCCGAGTACACCACGAAATGCAGATCGTGCGCGCGGTAGAGGGAATAAAAGTTCAGCGGGCCGGACCGGTCGACGAACTTCCGATCCGCCTGCACGGCATCGAGATTGGCGGTCACCGAGGCGCGGTACTGCCCGCACAGCACGTCGATGTGGCTGGGCATGTGCTGAAGGTGCCCGCCGTCGGGCACCAGCCCGCGCAACAGGTCGGCGGCCGGGAGCGCCTCCTCCGGGGTCGCCGACATCTCCATGGTGTGCAGGTACAGGTGCAGTACGCCGGGGTGCGCCCGCCCGGCGGCGGTCCCGAGCGCCGTGTCGAGGATCCCTTTGGCCTCCACGACCCGCGAGCCCGGCGCCGGTTCACCGGTCCTGGTGTCCCACAGTGCCCACGCGGTGATGTTGACCAGCGCGTCGGCGGTCAGTGCCTGCACGTCCACGTCGTCCGGATAGGCGGTCGCCAGTTCGGTCATCGCGTCGGCGTAAGCGGTGTGCCCGTCCTGCAACGCCGCGACGTCCTCGGGGTCGTCGACGGGGAACCGGGCCTGCAGCGCCTCGATCAGGCCGCGTTCGGCGGCCGAGGCGCGGCCGCCGGCCGCCAGCCGCAGCTCCATGCGCGCCCGCGCCAGCGATGCGCCCAGGTCGACCGGATCGAACGCCTCCCAGGGTTTGTTGTAGTTGGGCCCGACGGCGTAGGCGATGCCCCACCGCGCGATGGCCAGATCCGCATCCAGTTCCAGCGCCCGCTCGAAACAGCGGACCGCTTCATCGTGGTTGAAGGCGTACGCCCACACCATGCCGCGATCGAACCACGTCTGGGCCTGCGCCGACGCCGTGTCGACGGGCCGGTGGTAGGCGCCGAGGTCGTAGTACGGTTCGGCCTCGCTCCCCAGGGGAATCATCGTCATGTCGCCTCCCAGACGTCGCGCGTCACCAGTCTGACGGCCCTGCACAGGAGAACGTCAAGCCGAATCCGGAGATTCACATGCCCGCGGGGAGATTCGAGTCGGCTGTGCGTAACCGGACCAAGGCGCCCGCCGCCGCCAGCACACCACCCACCGCCGCCCACACCGCAAGCGTCACAACGGGGGTCGAGGCCCCGTTGCCGCCGAAGTACTGCAGGCTGCGCAGCAAGTCCACGCCCGAACCCTGGGGCACGATGTGGGTGAACAGCCGGTAGAACCCCGACAGCAGCGGCCGGCCCACCGGACCGGCGGCCGCGGCGTTGCCCACGATCACCAGGAACAGGGTCAGCAGCAGCGATGCCACCGTGCCGAACGCCGCCGCCACGCCGGTGACCGCACCGCCGACCGCCATCGCGTACAGCCACAGCGCGCCGAACAACTGCCAGGTGTGGCCGGTCAGCGCACCGAGGGCGGCGTCGACGTAGGCGGTCACTCCGGCGGCGAGCAGAGCCGAGTAGCCTGCCAGGCTCAGCGTGCGCAGGCCGAGGATGCGTGGACTACGCGTGGCGCCCATGGTCCTGCTCAACAGCGTCGCACCCACGGACGCGCCGATGGACAGGAAGATCACCGCGTAGAACTCGACGGTTCCCGCGGGATCGGCGGGTGTGGTCGGGGCGACATCATCGATCGCCACGTTCAGGCCGGTTTCGGCGGCGAGAGCGCGGCCCACCGATTCGGCGGCGGTCACCACGCTGCGCCCGCCGCCGCCTGCCACGTAGACGGTCAGCGTCCGGTCGGGGCCGACGGCGAAGCCGGCATCGGCCCGGCGTTCGTAGACGAGGTCATGCACCCGCGCGGCGTCTGGTGATTCGATGACGGCGAGCGCGTCCTGGCCTTTGATGGCCTCGAGCATCTCCGGGGGAGCGGCGACGGCGACGTCGAGGTGGCGCAGCGTCGGGTTGGCGAAGGCGCCGGAGTAGCTGGCGATCATCGCGATGACGAAGAGCATCAGCGCCACCAACGCGGCCGCGGTGACGGCCGGTTGCGATCGTGAATTGCGGGCGCTTGCCGCGTGTTTGGGCATGGGGGGTGGACCTTTCCGAGGAGTCAGAGGCTGAGCAGCGCGTAGACGGTGTCGAGTGCGGCGGTCACCCTGGTCCGCAGCTCGTCGCTGTCCGGGTCTTCCATCCAGGACCGCAGCACTTCCATGAACCCGCCGACCAGGAATCGGCTGACCGCCTCCGGTGACAGTGCGGCGACCGTCCCGAGAGCCGGCGCGGCGTCTTCGGCGATGGTGATGCAGGCGGGTAGCAACTCCGCGCGGAACGCGGCGACCACCCGTTGGGCGACTGCGCTGCCGACCACGTTGCGGTACCTCGCCCGGTGCTCGGCGGCGAAGTCGAACAACCGCAGGATCCGGGTGCGGGCGTCGCCGTCGAGATCGGCTGTGGCCGCGGCGAATGCGGCGGTGAACGCGGTGGCGATCGCATCGTCGCGATCGCCGAAATGCTGGTAGAACGCCTGCCTGCTGACTCCGGCGTGCGCGACGAGATCGGCGACCGTGAGGTCGTCGACGCGTCGCTGTGCGACGAGGGTCAACGCCGCGTCCCGCAGGTTCGCGCGCACCCGTTCGGCGCGGGGGTCGGCGCTGTGCGTCCGTGCTGCCACGCCGGGAAGCGTAACCACGTTCGTAGACACATGTCCACGAAGTCCGCCGGTGTTCTCCGGCACGCTTCGGGCGCAAATGTGACGGGGGTGTGTCGCGGGCCGGATTCGCCGAGCGGCCGGTGTGGGCGGACACTACGGTGACGAGATGATCCGGTGTGTGCGGCTGTGGACGGGCGACGACGACGCGTCCCATTTCCAGATCGGCCGCCTCGACCTGCGTCCCGGCCGCAACGACGATCTCGTCTCGGCGGTGATGCCGGCGACTCACGTCACCGTCGAGGAGACGGCGGCCGGCGGATCCCTCGCCTGGCACACCGCACCGGTACGCCAGCTCGTGGTCACTCTCGCAGGGACGTTGGTGTTCTCCACCCGCGACGGTGAGGAGTTCACGCTCGGACCGGGTGACGTGCTCCTGGCCGAGGACACCGCCGGCTCGGGACACAAGTGGCGCCTCGAGGGCAGCGATCCGTGGCAGCGGATGTACGTCGTGCTCGCCGAGAACGTCGAGGTGGCGTTCGTCGCGGCCGACTAGCCGCCCGTATCACCGAACCGGCCGAGATGGTATGCGCTGCCGGGATACTCCTTCGACCCGACCAGCTCCGCCATCGGGGTCAGGACCGATCCGGTGCGCTCGACGCGGGCGGCGATCGCGTCCACGTCGAAGCGGGGAGTCCAGCCGAGATCGCGGCGCGCCCGCGCATTGTCGTAGACCCGGTCCACCCGTTCGGCGAAGCGCCAGCGGCGGTCCCGCCAAACGGCCGCCGCACGTGGGGCGCGCCGTTCGAAGACGGCGCGGGCGTCGGTGCGCAGATCGGCGACGTCGTCGGGCACGAACGGCGTGGTCGCGGAGACGACGTAGCGCGCGAAGCCGACGTCGGCGGCGCGGTCCATGGCGAGCAGGTGCGCATCGACGACGTCGTCGAGCGCGACCCTGCGGTAGGCGTACTCGTCGGCCTTGACGTTGTCGTCGCACCGCCCGTCGTGGGTGCCGGGCGCATCGTCCAGCTCGCCGAAGAACCGCGACGCGCGCAGCACCACGACGGGGAGATCCTGGTTGCGGTGCGCGATCTGGCAGAGATCCTCGGCCGCGGCCTTCGTCGCGCCGTAGATGTTCTTCGGCACCGCGGCCACCGTCTCGTCGATCCAGGCCGCCGGCGTGCCCTGCGCGGGGATCAACGCGTCACCGAACACTGACGTCGACGACGTCATCACGAACGCGCCGACGCCCGCGTCGGCTGCGGCGTCCAGCAGCGTCAGCGTTCCGCTGATGTTGGTGTCGACGAATGCCTGCCGAGGGAGGCCGCCGACCTGGGGCTTGTGCAGGGCGGCGGTGTGGAGCACCGCGTCGGCGCCCTCGATCGCATCCCTCGTCGCCCGGCGGTCGGTGACGGAGCCGACGACGGCGGTCCACGGGGACGGACGGGAATCGAACCCGACGACCTCGCGGCCCTGGGCCACCAGCGTGCGGACGAGTGCCTCGCCCAGATGTCCGGAGCTGCCGGTCACGAGTATGCGTCCCATCGCACCTCATTAGAGGTTCGACAGGGGTCCGTGGCAACCGGTTTACCCGTCGCGCCTCAGTGGCCCGTCACCACGTCGCCTTCGTCGACGACCACCCGGTCCTTTGCTCCCGGCAGGAAATAGCAAGCGGCACAAGCCAGTCCGAAGAACGTGTAACCGAGGGCCACCTGTGGGCTGGCAGCCCAGGCGACTTGAGGCGCATGGATGAGACCGATGAACGACAGCGCGGCGCCGACCGCCGAGGCGATCGCGGCGTAGTGGAACCTCTTCTCGAGGATGAACGTCACCATGGCGCCGAGGATCAGCCCCACCAGCACCGCACCCTCGCCGAGGACCTTGAGTCCCTCGTACACCACCCCCGCACCGTTGAGGGCCTCCATCCCGACGTCGGCCGCCGACGTCCCGGCGGCGTTGAGCGCGTTGTCGATCAGGCCGTGCGCCCACTGCGCGAGGTTGGGCAGCAGTGCCGCGACGACGGCGACCGCATGCAGGCGTGGCACCGCCTGGAACGCCTGGGCGCCGATCAGCAGACCGATGTAGAGCAGGATCGGCACGATGGCGGGCACCGGAAGCAGCGCGTCGAGAACTCCGAAAAGCCCGATGAAGCAGAGGATCCCGATCATCGCACCGCTGGCGAGCGAGTAGCCGGCACGGCCCCCGGCGTCCTTCCAGCCGGGGTGACCGATGTACACCGCGGGCGGGAACGGCGACCCGAAGGCGGATCCGACCACCGCGCCGGCGCCGTCGGCGAGCAGCACGCTGCGCAGGTTGTAGTTGTCTCCGGCGGCAGCCGCGCTCTCGACGTTGCTCATCGCCTCGGTGAAGTTGTAGACACCCAGCGGGATGGCCGTACCCAGCAGTGGCGCCAGATCGGCGAGGCCGTTGACCAGCAGGTCGATTCGCAGATCCGGGATCCCGATCGCGATGTCCGTCACCGCCTGACCGACGTCGGGGGCCGACATGTACCCACCGGCCCAGCCGATGGCGGTGCCGACGAGCAGTGCCACCAGCCCCACCGGGATGTTGCCTGGCATTTTCACGTCGGTGAAGAAGCCGATGAGGATGATCGCAAGAACCGGCAAGCCGATCCAGGCGGCCTCCCACATCTGCGCGGCGGGGCGCATCGAGATGAAGGTGATCGAGATGCCGGCGAGCGTCCCGAGCATCGCCGCCCGCGGCGTCAGTTTGCGGATGTAGGGGCCCACGAACGCGCCGATCATCACGATCACGCCGATCAGGAACGCCCACGCCAAACCGGCCTGCCACGCCTGGATCGGGTCGTCGGTGGTGAGGTATACGGGCAACATGACCACGAACACGACGATGAACATGTGCGGCACGCTCGGGCCGTACGGCAACGCCGTCACGTCGTGGCGGTTCTCCCGCCGCGACAGCCGGCGGGCGAGGAACGTGTAGTACAGGTTGCCCAGGATCAACGCGACGCCGAGCGCGGGCAGTACCGTGCCGAGCACATCACCCGCAGGCACCGCGATCACGCCGATCATCAGGGTCGTCAGCGTGAGCACGTTGACCAGGATGTTGAACCCGAGGCCGAAGAACGCGTTCAGGTCGCCGCGGGTCCACCACGGTACCGAACCCGGTTCGGCGGGAGCCGGTTCGGCGGCCGGATCCGTCACGTCGGCGCTCATCGGGGCCTCCTCACGCCGCGGTGGTGGTCAGGGCCTGCAGCGCCGTGATGACGGCCGCGCTGTCGGCCACCCAGCCGAAGATGCCGCCCTGCGCCTTGATCATCTCCAGCCCGATGCGGTGGAACTCGGGGAAATACGAACCCACACAGTCGGATACGACCAGACAGTCGTACCCGCGGTCGTTGGCCTCCCGGGTGGTGGTGTGGACGCAGACCTCGGTGGTGACGCCGGTGACCAGGAGCCGGGTGATGCCCGCCGCGGCCAGGATGTCCTGCAGCTCGGTGGCGTAGAACGCACCCTTGCCCGGCTTGTCGATGACGACTTCTCCTGGGGCGGGGGCCAGCTCGTCGACGATGTCGTGGCCGTACTCGCCGCGGACCAGGATGCGTCCGTACCGCCCGGGATCGCCGATGCGTTTGGCCGGGGCACCGCGGCTGAGCTTGGCCGGCGGACAGTCCGACAGGTCGGGCCGGTGGCCCTCACGGGTGTGGAGGACCGTGACCCCCGCCGCCCGGGCGGCGGCGATCAGCGCGGCCAGTGGCGGTACCACCTTGAGCAGCTGTCCGACGTCGTTGCCCAGGCTCTCGCCGAACCCACCCGGCAGCAGGAAATCTCGCTGCATGTCGATGACGACGAGCGCGGTCGTCTCCGCCGCGAGGGGGAAGGGCGTCGGCTCGGCCGGGATGTCGACGCTCTGGCTCATGCGTGCTCCTCGACGGCGATCGGGCGCGGGGCGGCGGGCACGGTCGGCTCGCGAGGTTCGTCGAGCAGCTGCGCCGCGAGGTGCAGGACGGTGTCGTCACTCAGCGCGGGGCCGAGCAGCATGGCGCCTGCGGGCCTGCCGTCGGAGGTGAGCCCCGCCGGCACGGAGATGCCGAGCAGATCGAGCAGGTTGCCGAAGTGGGTGTAATGGCCGAGGACCGTGTTGGTCTCGATCGGCCGTTCGAGCACCTCGCCGACGGTGAAGGTGGTGCCGATCGTCGGCACGACGAGCACATCCACGCGCTGCCACAGACGGCTCACCACCGCCTTGAGCTCCTGCAACCGTTGTAATGCGGCGAACGCGTCGACAGCGGTGTAGCGGTGGCCGCCGCGCAGGATGTCGCGCACCACCGGGTGTATCGAATCTGGCTGTGCTGCCAGGAAATCGGCGAACTCGACGAGCCGCTCGGCGACCCACGGCCCTTGGTACAGCAGTTCACCGGCGGCCAGGAACGGCTCCAGGGACACCTCGACGACCGGATGCCGCCGCGCGACGTGGTCGCGAAAGGTGAGATGGGCCAGGCGCATCTCGGAGTCGCCGAAGAACTCCAGCTGTTCGACGGGCGGGAGCCCGATCCGGATAGCTGTGCCGTCGTAGCGCGCGCCGGGGTCCCGTGACCACGGGTCACCGTCGTCGCGGGCGATCATCACGTCGAGGACCCGGTCGACGTCGTCGATGCATCCGGCCATCACGGTCAGGCAGTCCAGGGATTTGCACGCCGGTACCAGCCCCACCGTGCTGATCAGACCGCGCGACGGTTTGTACCCGACCACACCGTTCAGCGCGGCGGGCACCCGGCCGCTGCCCGCGGTGTCGGTCGCGACCGCGAACGGCACCTGTCCGAGCGCGACCGCCAGCGCCGAGCCCGAACTCGATCCGCCCGAGATCAACTCGCCCCCGTAGACACTGCGCGGGATCGGGTGGGGCGTGCGGGTGCCGTTGAGGCCGGTGGCGAACTGGTCGAGGTTGGTCTTGCCGACGTACAGGGCGCCCGCGTCGAGCAGCCGGCGCACCGCCGGCGCGGTCGAGGTCGGGATATAGGCGTAGTCGGGGCACGACAACGTCGTGGGCACGCCTTCGACGTCGATGCTGTCCTTGACCCCGAACGGCACCCCGTAGAGCGGCAGTGTGCGGGCACCGGGCCGGCGTTCGATGTCCTCCGCGGCGGCGAGGAGTCGATCGCGCGGCACCGTCGACAGCCATGTGCCGTCGTCGCCGCGGGCGGCGATCGCGTCGGCCACCCGTGCGGCGGTCCTGGTCGGGGACCCGGTGCCCCCGGCGTGAGATGCCAGGATCTCGGCCACCGACGGACCGATCGAGGGACCCCGCGTCTCAGGCATAACTGCCGATTCTCGGCACCCGGATGGCGTTCGCGCGTCAGCCGTGTGTCGATCTGGTTAGCAGTTTCCCCACCGCCGAGCGGGGTCAGCGGTGCGCGCGGTGCTCGGTCTGCGGCACGTCCAGATGCCCGGCCAGGAAACGGGCGGCGTGGTCGAGTGCTCGGCGTGCGCTGTCGAGTTGCGCGACGTTGAGTTGGAAGACGTGGTGCATCGCCTGCCACACCTGCAGGGTGACGGTGCCGCCCGCCTGTGCCACGGCCTCGGCGAAGCGCCGGGAATCGTCGAGCAGGATCTCGTCGGTGCCGACCTGGGTCATCAAGGGCGGCAGGCGCGTCGGCGAATCGAACAGCGGTGACGCCCGCGGATCGTCGGCAGCCGCTGAGCCCAGGTAGGTCGCCGCCGAATCGCGGAGGTAGGCCGGATCGAGCAACGGGTCGCCGACCGCGTGCTCGCGGACGCTGGCACCGCTGAGGGTCAGGTCGGTCCACGGCGAGAACACGGCCACGGCGGACACGGGGATTCCGCGGCGGCGGGCTTCGGCGGCGGTCGCCAGCGCGAGACCGCCACCCGCCGAATCGCCCGCCAGCGCCACCGCGGAATGGCCGTCGCAGAGGCGGGTGAGAGTCGCCACGGCAAGGTCGAGTGCGACAGGCAACGTCGCCTCGGGTGCCAGGGGGTACTCCAGAGCGAACGCGGGCGTTCCCGCACGCGCCGCGAGCTGGCTCACCAGACCCGCATACGCGCTCGCAGAACCCAGGCCGTACCCGCCGCCGTGCAGGAACAGCACAACTCGGCCCGGCGCCGTGTGCGCGGGCCGCACCCATACGCCGGGCGCCGGCGTAGTGGACGCCGGCTCCACCGTCACATCGGGCGCCAGGGGAGTGGCCGCGACGAAGCGGTCGTAGACCTCCCGCGGATCGCCGGTCGCCTCCGACCAGAACCGCGCGAAGTCGACGCGCAGAGCGCGTCCGGCGACGATGTCCGCGTCGTCGATGGGGATGATCGACATCGAATGCGCCATGATCGATTTCACCATGGGCCGAGCAGCGATTCGACACCGGCGGCTGGAACGTGTTCTAGTGCTGAAATGCTGGAGTACACCCACGTCGAGGGCTTGAACTCGGCCGACGTCGCCCGGTTGCGGGAGATCTACGAACCGCTGACGGCGTCGGTGCGTGCGCTGATCGACGCGACCATCCGCACCGAGGTCGACGCCGAGACCGTCGCGGCCGCCGCAGCGGAGATCGACGCGGCCACCGCACGCCTGCGCGGCAGACAGCTCGACGGGCCGTTCGGGCTGCAGTTCACCTCTGACGGCGACCAGATGCCCTGGGGCAATCCGGTGGTGGGGATCCGCAATCCGATGGCGCCGCCGCTGGTCATCCACCGCGACGAGGACGACCGCGTGTTCGCCGATTTCGACCTCGGAGCGGCATACGAAGGACCGCCCGGCCATGTCCACGGCGGTGTGGCCGCACTGGTGCTCGACCACGTGCTGGGCGAGGCCGCGAGCAATCAGCAGAAGCCACGCCTCACCGGCACGATCACCCTGCGTTATCTGCGCACCACCCGGCTCGGCCGGTTGCACGCGGAGGCGCACATCGCGCGGGTCGACGGCTACAAGGCCTATGCGGTCGGGCACCTCGCCGACGACGAAGGGATCACCGTCGAGGCCGAGGGAGTGTTCATCCAGCCCAGGTGGGCTCGGGAATCGGAGTGATCGCCGCGAGGCTGCGGGTGATCGCGCTCAGCTCGGCGACCAGCACACGCGCCCCGCTGCTGCCTGCGGTGACGGTGTGCGCCACTTCGCGCACCCGGCGTTCGGCCGCCAGCAGCTCCGGCAGGTCCACGGTCCACAGTGTCGCCGGATTCGGCGGCGCCCCGCGCAACGCGTCGACATAGTCGTCGACCGCCGCGACGAACTCGGGGGTCAGCGCCACAGGTTCGGCCGGCAGGCTGCTCTCCATCGTCGTGCACGCCCCGGTGATCGCGTTGAGCGCGGTCCGCAGCGAGCGCAGCCATTGCCGCTGCTCGGGGTCCTGTAACCGGGTGGCGCCGGATGCGGCCTCGAATGCGGCCCTGGCGCGGAAGGCCCGCTGCCACGCGGCCGCCAGCGCGTCCGCCGGCCGGTCGAGTTCGTGCACGAACGCGCGCACCACCATTGCCGCGTAGTCGATCTCGGTCATCAGGAGCTCACCGGCGCGCTGGCGCAGCCGGATCAACGCATCGTCGGGCAGCGTCACGTGAGCGACCAGCGCCAGCCCGCCGCCCACCGCGACCGCCATCAACCGGTGCAGCACCTCGGTGCCCTCGACCGGTTCGGCGATGCCGAGCAGGAACACGACGGCGGCGGCCAGTGCCGCGGTGACCGCGATGTACCCGAATCCCCATACCGCGTAGGCCACGCCCACGAAGGCGGCCGCACTCGCCGCCGCGACCATGCCCGTCGGCGGCCACAGCAGGCTCATCGCGGACGCCAGCACGATGCCCGCGGCGATCCCGGCGAGCCTGCCCGCGCACCGCGTGTACGTGTGCGCGGACTCCGGCCGCAGTACCAGCAGGACGGTCACCGCCAGCCAGTAGGGCTCGTGCAGATCGGCGAAGCGTGCCACCGCGACACTGACGGCGGTCGCGGCCGACAGCCGGATGGCATGGCGCAGCACGGGTGACGTCGACACCAGGTGCCGGCGCAGGACGCTCGCCGAACCCCGCAGCGAACCCTTGAGATCCGGTCCGCGCAGCCGACCGAAACGCAGCACCGCGGCCTCGTGCAACTGTTCTGCGAATCGCTGGGCGGCGTTCGCGCCGGAGCCCGTCACGGCCGCCGCGGCGGCGTCCACCCGCTGCAGTGCGCCGTCGGCCCCGCGATGTGCGGCGACCCCGTGATCGGCGATCGCATCGAGGAACTCGCCGGCGGCCGACGACAGCTCGGTCAGATCAGCGTCGGTGCGGCGCAGTGCCGCCAGTGTCGCGGCGATCCGTTCGGGCAGTTGATAACCCAGCTGGTAGGCCTTGGGCCGCTGATGCTGGGGGATGTTGCTGAACACCTCGCGCAGCCACGTCAGCTGTGCGGGGTCGAGCGGTGTCTCGGTGTTGCCGGCGAGGTTCCTGGCGTCCTGGGCGAGCGAGCGGTGGGCCCTGGTGAGTGCGTGCTGCTGGGTGCGCCACCGCTGCGGCGGCCGCAACCAGACCAGCAGCGCCTGCACCAGACCGGTCGCCACCGTCAATGCGGTCGTCGCGACGACGGCGGGCAGTGACATGCCCTCCGGCGGGGTGACCACCAGCAGACCCGCCGCGGCGGCGGCCACGAATCCGGCGTTGGCGCCCAGGGCCCACTGCATACCCGCCACGAAGCACCAGCCCGCCACCACGACGACGAACAGAGCGTCGTAGTCGGTCGTGAGCGACCCGAGCAGGGCGGCCGCGCCCACCTCGGCCGAGGAGATGAGGACGATGGGCAACCGCCGGCCGGGGGTGTCCTGGAGGGCGATCGCGCCGGTGATGATCCCCGCGCCCGCCGTCCACATCGCGGCGGTCGGCGAAATCCAGTACAGCGCTGCGGCGGTCAGCGCGAGCACGCCGAGAAGGCTGCGGACCACCGCACCGACTCCCGGCGTGGTCAGCCGAACCGTGTCCATCATCCGGCTGTCGACGTGCACGCGACCATTGTCCCCCCACGGTGTCGGCAGCCCGGCGTGACGCGCGCGGACGCGCAGGTGTGTCAGTAGGTTGCAGGCGTGGAGAAGGTGATGATCACACTGCGCTCGCCGGACGCCGACGACACCTGGTGTACCCGATTGCGCACGGAGGTGGCGCCGCGGCTGCTGGACCTCGACGTGCCGGGGCTGACGGTCAACGTGCGCGACGCTCCGGTCCGGGAGTCCATGATGACGCTGACCACCCTGGACCCTCCGGTCGTTGCCGTCGTCAGCATGTGGACCCAACAGTCCTACGGCGGTGACGTCTGCGACGCGATCGACGTGCTGGCGCCCGAATGCGACGCCGTGGCGGCCTATCTGGTGACCGAGTCGGTGCCGCTGCCGCCGCCGGTCACCGAACCGGGTGAGCGCACCGAGGGACTGGCGAACATCGCACTGCTACGGCGCCCGGGCGACCTCGACGAGGCGACGTGGCGGACCCGCTGGCATCTCGACCACACGCCGGTCGCGATCGCCACCCAGGCCACGTTCGGCTACGTCCAGAACACCGTCGTCCGCGCGCTGACCGACGACGCTCCGGTCATCGCCGCCATGGTCGAGGAGCTGTTTCCCCTTGCGGCGGTGTCGGATCTGCACGCGTTCTTCGGCGCCGCCGACGACGCCGACCTCACCGACCGGATGCAGCGGATGCTGGCCAGCACGGAAGCGTTCGGCGCCAACCGCGACATCGACACGGTGCCCACCAGTCGCTACGTCATGAGGAGCCCGTTCGCGGCGGGCTGACGCTACGCTGCTGCCGTGACCCTGCAGATCAGCGACGCCGACGGGGTACGCACCGTCACCCTCGATCGAGAGGAAGCGCTCAACGCCTTCAACGAGGCGCTCTACGACGCGACGACGGTGGCGTTGCGTGAGGCCGATGCCGAGCCGGAGGTGGCGGTCGTCCTGCTCACCGGCGCCGGCCGCGCCTTCAGCGCGGGCAACGATCTCAACGAGATGGCCGCCCGCGTCACCGATCCGGAGTTCCAGCCGGGCGAGCACGGTTTCCCGGGGCTCATGGAGGCGCTGCTGGATCTGCGGAAACCGTTGGTGTGTGCGGTCAACGGGTTGGCGCTGGGCATCGGCACCACGATCCTCGGATACGCCGACCTCGTGTTCATGTCGACGACGGCGCGGCTCAAGTGTCCGTTCACCAGCCTCGGGGTGGCCCCGGAGGCGGCGTCGTCCTACCTGCTGCCGCAGTTGATGGGCAGGCAGAACGCGGCCTGGCTGCTGATGTCGTCGGAGTGGGTGTCGGCCGCGGACGCGCAGCGGATGGGCATCGCCTGGCAGGTGTGTGAACCGGACGAGCTGCTCACCGAGGCCCGCCGGCACGCCGACATCCTGGCGTCGCGCCCCATCTCCAGCCTGATGGCGGTCAAGGAGACCATGGTCGAACCGACCCGCTCCGAGGTCAAGGCCGCGATCGCCCGCGAATACGCGAAGTTCGAGGTGCTCCTGGGCAGCGCGGCCAATGCGGACGCACTCGCCGCGTTCGCCGACCGCAAGCAGGGTTAGCGGACCCCTCGGGCGCGCGACGGGCACCCGTTGAACTGGGTGGGGCAGCCGTCGACGTGGTGTGCCTCGATGATCGCCCGGAGCGTGCGCCGGCACCGTCCGCACTCGCTGCCCGCTCCGCAGGCCTCCGCGATCTCCTTCGAGGTGGATGCGCCGGCGGCGACGACGTCGTTGACCACGTGGCTGGTCACTCCCACGCACAGGCAGACGAACACGGCAGATACCCCGCTATTCCTCGTCGTCCACGGTCATGATGTGGGCGAGTTTGCCCACGAACAGCGTGGGGTAGGCGCCGAGACCGGCTCTCGACATCCATTCGGCGGAGGCGTCCGGATGGTCGATCCACTGGCGGGCGCTGCGCTCGTCGTCGATCTCCTGCAGGATCATGACCTCCTGCCCGTCGTCCAGCGCCCGGTAGACCCAGACCTTGCGGACGCCGGCCTCCCGGAACCGGTCGAGCCCGTCGTGGACTTTGTCCATCAGCGCCTGCACGTCGTCGACCGCCGCCATCGCCCCGACGATGACGCCCGCGACGTGACGCTCCGAGGAGGGGCCGTCCAGGTCGATCTTCTCGACGACCTCACCGCCGAACACCGGAGGGATGTCGTCGACACCGGAAATGTCGAACCATTCGAAAATCGCGGGGGAGCGCAGCACCTCCCGGATCGAGCCGGGGCTGCGGATACCGATCGTCGTCAATATCCGCCCCGGTTCCCAAATCGACCGGTAAATGACGACATGATGCGCACCGATTGATTCGAGACCGGCTTTTTGAGTTTTCAGCCAGGCCCACATCCGCTCGGGATCGTTCACGCGGAAATCGCACGCGAGAATGAGTGAGTGGAGGCCATACTCACCCATTGTTTCCCGCCTGTCAGAGGTACGTGTCCGCATGTTAGTGCAGTCTAACCTTACTTAGGACAGGCAGTCCAGAGAACCCGGCGCCGGTTGCCCGCAGCAACCCGCCGCGGGCGTGTGAAGTGTCGAAAACATGCCGCTATCAAGCGAAACGGGTCGCCTCCTGCGGCGATGGCAGCTAGATTGCAGGGGTACGGCAAACAGTGAGCCCCCGAGTCGTCCACCTGGTCGTGAGGAGAGATCCATGCAAGGCGATCCCGATGTCCTTAAATTGCTCAACGAGCAGTTGACAAGCGAATTGACGGCCATCAACCAGTATTTCCTCCATTCGAAAATGCAGGAGAGCTGGGGCTTCACCGAATTGGCCGGACACACCCGTGACGAATCATTCGACGAAATGCGTCACGCGGAGGCGATCACCGACAGAATTCTCCTTCTCGACGGCCTGCCGAATTATCAACGCCTATTCTCTTTGCGGGTGGGCCAGACGCTGCGCGAACAATTCGAGGCCGACCTGGCCATCGAATACGAGGTGGTCGGCCGGCTCAAACCGGGCATCGTCATGTGCCGCGAGAAGAGCGATACGACGACCGCCAACCTGTTCGAGTCGATCCTCGCCGACGAGGAGCAGCACATCGACTACCTCGAGACACAGCTCGAGTTGATGGACAAGCTCGGCGAACAGCTCTACGCGGCGCAGTGCGTCTCGCGCCCGCCTCAATGAACGAGTGAGCCGCCGTACCGACTGACCCGCGCCAGAGGGGGTAACCCGAGGCGCGGGTCTCTTCGTATCGGGGGCAACCCGGGAATGGACCGGCCCGCCGTAACTTTTATAGCCAACCTAACGATGTAGCGGTCGGCGTCCACGAAAGGCAGGCATGGCGAGTTCACCCGCACCCACCGCAGCGCCGCCGGAAGCCGGCGGCGCGTCGATCAGTGTGCAGCGGCGCAATCTGATCTTCGTCGCCGTACTCCTCGGCATGCTGCTGGCGGCACTCGATCAGACGATCGTCGCGACGGCGCTTCCGACCGTCGTCGCCGACCTCGGCGGTGCCGGGCACCAGAGCTGGGTGGTGACGAGTTACCTGTTGGCGTCGACCATCGTCACCGCGATCGTCGGCAAGCTCGGTGACCTGTTCGGGCGCAAACTCGTCTTCCAGGCCGCGGTGGTGTTCTTCCTCGTCGGTTCGGTGCTGTGCGGGCTGGCGGGATCGATGTCCATGCTGGTGGCCGCGCGGGCGCTGCAGGGCATCGGCGGCGGTGCGCTCATGGTCACCGCCATGGCGCTCATCGGCGAGGTCATCCCGCTGCGCGAACGCGGCCGCTACCAGGGGGCGCTGGGCGCGGTCTTCGGTGTTACCACCGTGATCGGCCCACTGCTCGGCGGCTTCTTCACCGACCACCTCACGTGGCGGTGGGCCTTCTGGATCAACGTGCCCGTGGGAATCGTGGTCTTCTTCGTGGCCGCGGCTGCGATCCCCGCGCTCAGCAGAACCGGCCGCGCCAAGATCGACTACGCCGGCATCGTCTTCGTCGGCCTGGGCGCCTCCGGTCTGACGCTGGCGACCAGCTGGGGCGGGGCCGAGTATGCGTGGTCGTCGCCGGTCATCATCGGACTGTTCGTCGCCTCCGTACTCGCGCTCGCGGTGTTCGTCGGAGTCGAGCGGCGTGCCGCCGAACCCATCCTCCCGATGCGACTGTTCGGCAGCCAGGTGTTCACGGTGTGCTGCATCCTGTCGTTCATCGTCGGCTTCGCCATGCTCGGGGCGTTGACCTTCCTGCCCACCTACATGCAGTTCGTCGACGGGGTGTCCGCCACCGAATCGGGTCTGCGCACGCTGCCGATGGTGGCCGGGCTGCTCATCACGTCGATGGGCAGCGGCGTCATCGTGAGCCGCACCGGTCGCTACAAGATCTTCCCCATCGCGGGTACGGCGATCATGGTGGTCGCGTTCGTCCTGCTGTCGCGGATGGACGAAACCACACCGCTGCTTCAGCAGTCGCTGTTCCTGTTCATCCTCGGCACCGGCATCGGGATGTGCATGCAGGTCCTCGTGCTGACCGTGCAGAACACCTCGACGTTCGAGGACCTCGGCGTCGCCACCTCCGGGGTGACGTTCTTCCGCACCATCGGCAGTTCGTTCGGTGCGGCGATCTTCGGATCGCTGTTCGCGAACTTCCTCGACGACCGGATCGGGGCCGCACTCCTGCGCAGCGGTGCACCGCCGGCCGCCGCTGAGTCCCCGCAGGCGCTGCATCAGCTCACGCCCGACGTCGCGGCACCGATCGTCACCGCATACGCGGACTCGCTCGGCCTGGTGTTCCTGTGCGCGGCACCGGTGGCCGCCGTCGGCTTCCTGGTGGCGCTGCTGCTCAAGGAGGTGCCGCTGCGGGAGATCGAGACCGGCACCGCCGTCGACCTCGGCGAGGGCTTTGCCATGCCCGGGTCCGACACCCCCGAGCAGATCCTCGAATCGGCGGTCGGCCGGCTACTGCGCAGCTCTCCCGACATCCGGCTGCGCGCGGTCGCCGGGCGGCAGGGCTGCGAACTCGACGTCGCGCGGCTGTGGGCACTGCTGCAGATCTACCGCCACAACCAGGTTTTCGGCTCGGCCCGGCTGAGCGAGATCGCCGACCGGTTGCGCATCCCGTGCGAAGTGGTCGAACCGGTCTTCGACGACCTGGTGACCACCGGCTACGCCGTGCGGACCGGAGATCTGTTGTGGCTCAGCCAGTCGGGCGCCCGCCAGGTCGACGCGGTCTCCTCGGTGTTCGTCGGCATGATCGTCGACAAGCTCGCGACGTCGCCGACGTTCGAGGGCCGCCCGGACCGGTTGCAGGTCGAGGCGGCGCTGGAACGGATCACCCACCGCATGCTCGTCCAGCGCGACTGGGAGTGGGACGACGAACTGGAACGCACTCCGTGACCTCGCCCCGCGCGTAGCATGCGGCCCATGAGCCGAATCGGGGACTTCGCCGACGACGACATCACCGCCTTCGCGGTCCGCTCACCCGATCTGGGTGCGGCCATGGCCGGGTTCAGCCACGCGGTCTACACCAAGGGCCGGTTGCCCCTGCGGGTGCGCGAGCTCGCGCGGGTCGTGGTCGCCAACGCCAACGAGTGCGTGGTGTGCCAGAACACCCGCGACTCCCAAGGCGAGGCGGCCGGCGTCGACGAAGACCTGTACAGCTACGCCGACCAGTGGCGCACCTGGCCGGGGTACAGCCCCGCCGAGCGCATCGCGGCGGAGTTCGCCCACCGCTTCGCCACCGACCACACCGCGTTGCGCGAGGACGACGATTTCTGGGCCAGGGCCGCCGAGCACTTCGACGCCGAGTTGATCACCGACCTCGCGCTGTCGTGTGCGATGTGGGTCGGCATGGGACGGGTGCTGCGCACGCTCGACATCGGCCAGAGCTGCAAGCTCACTTTGTGATTCGGGGCGCCGCCGTGTGGTCATCCGGTGAAGAATGACTGCCATGGCAGCCAAACCCCTCGCCGCCGCCGCCATCGCCCAGCTGGAGTCCGACGGTGTCGCCACCCTGATCGGCACGGTCGTCAACCCCGCGGGGCTCACCCATGCCAAGACCGTTCCGCTACGCCGGATGGGGGCCTTCGCCGAACCCGGTCTCGGCGCGAGCCCGGTGTGGCACGCATTCACCATCGACCAGGCCGGCATCGTCTTCGGTGAGGGCATCAGCGTCGTCGGGGACCAGCGCATCCGTATCGACCTCGGCGCGCTGCGCATCCTCGGTGACGGATTGGCGTGGGCGCCGGGCGGATTCTTCGACCAGAAGGGCGATCCCGACCCGTACTGCACCCGCGGCGCCCTGCGCCGAGTGGAGGAGCGGTTGTCCGCCGCCGGATTGACCGCCGTGGTCGGCCACGAGATGGAGTTCGTCCTCGTCGGCGCCGACGGCGGCCGATTGCCGTCGACGATGTGGGCGCAGTACGGCCTGGCCGGGGTGCTCGAGTACGAAGGGTTCGTCCGTGACGTCACCGACGCCGCGACGAGCTCCGGGATACCGATGGAGCAGTTCCATCCGGAGTACGGCGCGAACCAGTTCGAGATCTCCCTGCCGCCGATGCCGCCGATGCCGCCGGTGGCGGCGGCCGACCTACTGGTGCTTATGCGGATCATCGTCAGCCGGGCGGCCCGCCGGTACGGGATGCGGGTGAGCCTGTCACCTGTCCCGTTCGCCGGGAGTGTGGGAAACGGTGCCCACCAACACTTCTCACTGGTCCGCGACGGCAGCCCGCTGTTCTCCGACGGGTCGGGCGCCCACGGTATGACGCAGGAGGGGGAGCACGCGGTCGCCGGCCTGGTTGCGGGTCTGCCCGAGGCGCAAGGAATCCTTTGCGGTTCACTGCTTTCGGGTCTGCGGATGCAGCCGGGGATGTGGTCGGGTGCCTACGTCTGCTGGGGGACCGAGAACCGGGAGGCCGCGGTGCGGTTCCTGCAGGGCGGGCCGGCCAACGTGCACGGCGGCAACGTCGAGGTCAAGGTCGGCGACCCGTCGGCCAACCCCTACCTCGCGTCGGCGGCCGTCCTGGGCCTGGCGCTCGACGGTATCGAACGCGAGGCGGCGCTGCCGCCGGAGACCAGTGTGGACCCGGCGACGCTCACCGAAGACCAACGGGCACAGGCCGGTACGGTCCTGTTGCCGGCCGGACAGCTCGACGCGCTGCGGGCGCTGGACACCTCCGCCGCGATGCGCCGGATCCTCGGCGACGAGGTGGTCGACGCCGTCGTCGCGGTACGGCGTTACGAGGCAGAGAAGTTCGGCGCGCTGTCGCCGCAGGAGCAGGCCGACAAGTTCCGGATGGCGTGGAGCGTGTGAGGCTCAGATCATGCCGGTCGCGTCGAACACCCAGGAGGTGTCGGCCGTCGCCAGATCCTCCAGCCAGGTGGGTGGCGCGGTGGCCGTCAACCCCGACATGTCCCAGTAGTCCTTCCACAGCGTGATCCGGCCGTCCTCGACGCGGTGCACCGTGACGAAGCGCAGCACGGCGGTGTCGCCGGTCGCCCACTTCCAGGTCTCGGAGTGCTCGTACATGGCGTCGACGCCGTTGGTCACGAGCAGGCCGTCGTGGTTCTCGTAACCGGCGAGCGGTTCGAGTCCGACCTTGAGCCGTTTGACGATGTCGTTGGGACCGCGGGCGGCCAATGCCGGCCCGACCGGCATGTCGGCGTAGATGCAGTCGTCGGACAGGAAGGTCTTCACCGCGTCCCAGTCCCGGGCGGACAGCGATTTCCACAGGCGCAGCACCGTATCGTCAACTGACACTGGCGAACTCCCCGGCCGATGCGGGCACTGCGGGCGCGCGGTGCGCGGCGCGCAGGAACCGGCCGGTGCGCTGCGTGCCGACCAGTTCGGTCGGGCGTCCGTCGCGGATCACGGTGCGCCCGCTGACCAGAACCGCGCTGACCGTGTCGTCGTTGCGGTTGACCATGCGCGCCAGCCCGCCGTAGAAGTCGACGCATTCCTCGGCATAGTCGTCGAGCGTCGAATCCAGGTGTTCGGGATCGATCACCACGATGTCGGCCCGGTCGCCGACGCGTAGATGGCCGGCGTCGAGGCGGTACCAGTCGGCGAGTTCGCCGGTGAGACGGTGCACGGCCTGCTCGACGGACATGAACGGGTGGCCGGCTTTCTCGGCGTCGCGCACGTGACGCAGCAGCCGCAGGCCCATGTTGTAGAACGCCATGTTGCGCAGGTGCGCTCCGGCATCGGAGAAGCCCATCTGGATGCCGGGCTCGCGGGCCATCTTCTTGAGGATCTCCGGCCGGTGGTTGGAAATCGTGGTGCGCCAACGCAGTTCGCGGCCATACTCGAGGACAAGGTCGAGGAATGCGTCGACCGGGTGCAGGCCGCGTTCCACGCCGACCAGGCCGAAGGACTTGCCGACGATCGAACTGTCGGGGCAACCCACGATCTCGGCGTCGAAGAAGTCACGGTGCCAGACGCGCACACCCATCTTGTTCTCGTAATCCTTGCGGAAGCGGCGGCGGTAGTCCTCGTCGCGCATCAAGGCGTTGCGTTCTACCTCGTCGCGCAGGTGAAGCGCGGCAGCGCCGGCGCCGAACTCCTCGAACACCACCAGATCGATACCGTCGGCGTACACCTCGAACGGAACCGGCAGATGCTGCCAGCGGAAGTTGCCGCCGAACCGGTTGACGGTCCGCGCAGTCGGTCCCATGGCGAGGATGGCGTACGGGTTGGCCTTCACGTCGGCCGCCGACAGCAGGCTGGTCTTGAGCGGATTGCGGAAGATGCCGAGTGATTGCGCGAGCTGGGAGCCCACGTTGAGCGGGTTGGCGATGTCGGGTCCGGACTGCAGGATCCGGCCGGCGCGGCGCAGCAGCGCCTTGAGGCGACGCAGTTCGCGCGGTTTGGCATACGTCGACGGCAGGGTGCGCGACCGGCAGGTGTCGCCGTCCACCTTGTCGAACAACAGCTGCTGCGACGACATGCCGACGAACCCGGCGTCGAGCGCCTCCTGCAGCATCTCCTCCATGCGGGCCTGCTCGGCGCGGGTCGGGCGCTCGGCGTCGCGGGTGGCGCGATCGAGACCCATGACGGCGGTCCGCATGTCGCTGTGGCCGATGAATGCGCAGACGTTGGGGCCCAGCGGCCGGCCTTCGAGTGCGGTCACGTACTCGTCGCACGTGGTCCAGGTCTTGTGCCGGTCGACAGCAGCGATGACGTGCTCACGCGGGATGGCCTCCACCCGGCCGAACAGATCGCCGGCGTCGGTCCCGTCGACGTGCACGGTCGACAGGGAGCAGGACCCCAGCATCACCGTGGTCACGCCGTGGCGCAGCGATTCGCTGAGGGCGGGGCCTTCGAGCACTTCGATGTCGTAATGGGTGTGGATGTCGAGCATGCCGGGCATCACCCACTTGCCCGAGGCGTCGATGACCTCAGGGCATCCCGTGGCGTCGAGCTCATCGGGCGTGATGGTCACGACGTGGCCGTCGCGGATGCCGATGGTGCGGACCGCCGACGGCGCGCCGGTGCCGTCGAACCAGCGGCCGTTACGGATGATCGTGTCGTAGGTCACGTTGTCATAGAACAACCCGGTACGGCGGGTGTCAACGAAATCGGTGAACAGATCTCGAAGAGTGTCTACTCGGTGCCGATCAGCCGGTCCATCCGTCCGGCTGCCGGCCGTCGAGGTCGGTGAATCCGTAGAGCCGGGACAGTTCGGCCGAGGTCACGGAGCGCTGGTTCCACCGGCTGCGCGTGGGGTCGGCCGCGACGGCCGCCACCGCCCGCCCCACGAACCGGGGCGTCTCGGAGTTCGCGAACCCGGGCGGAGCCGTGGGGCGGCCGTCGGGGCGGTCCGAATGCAACGCGGTCTGCCAGTCGGCTTCGGTGACACCGTAGTTGTCGAGCATCATCTCCGAACGCAGCCAGCCGGGACTGATTGCGATCGCGGCCGCACCGAAGGCCGCGAGTTCGTGCCCGTGGCTGAAGGCCAATCGGTTGACGGCACACTTGGCCAGATCGTAGAACACCGAGAGTCGATAGTGTGTTGCGTTGTATTCCGCTGTGCCGTCGGTGATTTCGACGAGCAAGCCGCCGGGCCGGGTGACCAGCAGCGGCAGCAGGTGGTGCGACGTGATCAGATGAGTGTCGACGCCCAGCCGAAGGATTCGCAGTCCCTCGTCGAGATCGTGCTGCCACATCGGGCGGCCCCAGGTCGACGGTGGACCCTTGAGGAGCTCGGCGCCCCAGATGTCGTTGACCAGGATGTCGACGTGTCCGTGACCGGCGCGTAGGTTCTCGGCCAGTAGGCGCACCTGCTCCGGGTCGAGGTGGTCGACGCGGTGCGCAATGCCGTGGCCCCCGAGCGCGGTGACCAATTCGGCCGTCTCCTCGATCGTTTCCGGCCGGTCGTAGTCCGACCCACCGCATCCGGTCCGACTGCTGCGCCCGGTGCAGACCACTGTCGCGCCGGCCTCGCCGAGCGCGGCGGCGATCCCGCGTCCCGCGCCACGCGTTGCGCCCGCCACCACGGCGAGTCGGCCGCGTAACGCGTCCGGATCGGGACGCCATGCCATGACGCGAGTATGGCGCGCGGCGGCAATCGGCACCGCCGGTTCGGCGGGGGGCGCATACTCACGAAGGTGACACCGCTGCAGCGCTACATCGCCGAAGAGATCGCCACCGACCACGTCGACGGATTGCTGTCCCGCCGTGAGGCGCTGCGCAGGCTGTCCCTGCTCGGCATCGGTACCGCGGGGGCGACGGCCTTGTTCGCCGCGTGCGGCGAGAACAGGCAACAGGAGGCGGAGGCGCCGGTGACGTCGAGCGGAGCCGCCACGGTGAGCGCCCCACCCCCCGGCGCCGAGAACGCCGTGCCGACGGAGCCGGTCACCTGGGCCGGACCGCGCGGGGAGTTGCAGGGCGCGTGGGCGGCGGCGCCTGAGCCACGGGGCGCTGTCCTGGTGATCCACGAGAACAAGGGACTCAACGACTACATCCGGTCGGTGGCGGGCCGTTTCGCCGGCATCGGCTATTCCGCCCTGGCGATCGATCTGCTGTCCGGGCAGGGCGGCACCGCGACATTCGCCGATCCGGCCGAGGCCACCGCGGCGTTGAGCAAGCTGCCGCCGCAGGAGGCCGTCGCCGACCTGAGATCGGGTATCGACGAGGTGGGGCGCCGGGTGCCGGATCGCAAGCTCGCGGCGGTCGGCTTCTGTATGGGTGGCGGCATGGTGTGGCGGCTGCTGGCCGCGGGGGAGCCCCGGTTGGCCGCGGCTGTGCCGTTCTACGGCCCGACGCCGGAGAACCCCGACTTCTCGGGGTCGAAAGATGTTGCCGTGCTTGGCATTTACGCGTCGCAAGACCAACGCGTCAATGCCACCGAGCCGGTCGCGCGCGCTGCGCTGGAGAAGGCCGGCATGGTCTTCGACCTCGTCACCGAGCCCGACGCCAACCACGCCTTCTTCAACGACACCGGTGAGCGTTACAACGCCACCGCCGCCGCCGATGCATGGAAACGCGTGCAGGACTGGTTCACCCGCTACGTCGGCTAAACCACTCCGCGCGTCGTGGCACCCGCTATTCGGGTTCGTCGTCCTCGTTGTTGTGGTCGGTGAGGTAGCGGTGGGGGTAGTTGTTGGTGCGGGGTTGGCCGGTGTCTTGGTG
>JBNMQY010000032.1:0-58221 GCA_050205415.1 Mycolicibacterium litorale | reverse complement strand
GTCAAGGATTATGTGGGGTGGGGGCTCAACCATCTGGTGTTCCACGCCCCCGGCCATGATCAGCGCCGCTTCCTCGAACTGTTCCAACGCGACCTCGAACCCCGGCTGCGCAAGCTGGGCTGACGGTCACGCCGGCGGCGCGGGCCGACCGGTCACCCGGTACACGCGGAACATCTCGTCGGGCGTCGGACCGTCGGCCGACAGCACGAGATCGGCGATGCCCGCGCCGTCGTCCCACATCGAGTCGTAGCGGCGGTTGACCGCGTCGGCGACGTTGAGCCTGGGGTTGGTCGCCACGATGTAGCGGATCCCGAAGTCCCACGGCCGGTTCAGCGCCGCGGTGAAGTCGTAATCGCTGGTGATCACGAACTGTTCCGGCTCCTTCGACGACAACCAGATGCCCCACGTCAGGAAGCTGTCCATCAACACCGAACCGGGCGGCAGCTCCTTGGCGTCGAACCACTGCGCCAGGGTGCGCTCGCTGATCAACCGGCGGCGGGCCGGATGCTCGGCGGGCGGATGTCCGTGCGGGTCGACCAGTGAGACGAACCCCGACTCGAGCTGTCCGTAGGCGACGTCCTCGTCGGTGACGAGCCGCCCTGTGAACGGGATGGCCACCACCAGCGACGCGACGAGCAGCAGGACCGACGGCCACTTCGCCAGCTGCCAGGCCGCCAACGCCACACAGATCACCAGCGGAATCGCCAGCAGGTAGAACCGGAACCAGCCGAACGTGGTCGAATTCGCCTGCGCCACAAACGCGAACGCCAAGGTCGCACCGAACACCGCGACCGGGACGACGGTGCCGATCGTCCTGCGCACC
Organism: Mycolicibacterium litorale; assembly: GCA_050205415.1. Lineage (GTDB taxonomy): Bacteria > Actinomycetota > Actinomycetes > Mycobacteriales > Mycobacteriaceae > Mycobacterium > Mycobacterium litorale_C. The sequence goes on along the minus strand of JBNMQY010000032.1, from coordinate 57,398 downwards.
GCGGCGACCACCACCGCCACCGCGATCGCCACCCCGACGAGCGGCTGCATGCCGAACAGGCGCGACGCGATCACCGGCCAGGTCGATCCGGCGTCGTGGCCCGCGGCGTGGGCGAGCCGGCCCGCCACCTGGCTGGAGTTGCCGTACTGCGAGGTCAGGGTGGCGAACAACTCGTCATTGATGATCCACCCGGTGACCGCCCAGGCGACGAATGCGGTGGCGAACGGGAACACCGCGATCAGCACGTTGAGCACCGTCGCGGAACGCCGGACCGCGCGAGGAGACCGCACCCAGCTGACGGCGGCGACGACGGCGACGACCCCGACCGCGGCCGGAAGCGCCTCGTAGCGCGCGAGATAGCCGACACCGAGGGCGAGTCCGGTCAGTGCCAGATCACCGACCCGGCCGTGCTCACACCACAACATCAGGTGGCGCACACACCACAGCAGGCTGAACATCTGCGCGGCCTCGCTGAGCCCGGACGCCCCGTAGAGCACGATCATCGGATGCAGTGCGAAGGCCGCGACGGCGATCCACTGCCAGCCGCGACCGACCCCGCGGTCGATCGCGATCCGCCGGACCACCACGGCCGCACCCGCCATGAACAACGCGCTCTGCACCACCCCGGCCAGGCCGGCGTGTTTGAGCGCCGGCCACCACTGGCTCAACCACACCAGCGGGATCTCGACCATGCTCGGCAGCGGGTTCCACACGAATCCGATCGCCGACAGGTGCGGATCCCTGGACTGCAGCGCGAAACCCGCGTTGGCCACCCGGTTCGGGGCATCCGGTTCGAAGATGTTGTAGCGCAACACCAGAACCGCGCCAACCACGAAGTAGCCGATTGCCAGCGCCCAGAACAACAGGACGCCGGGCCAGCGGGCGGGGCCGGTGGGCACCGCCCGCTGTGCCGGTGCGACGTCCGGCAGCGTCGTCGTCACGGGTCAGGCTCTGCCGCGCGCCCGGCGGTGCCGCACCGCGAAGACCGCACCGGCGGCCAGCGCGGCCAGCCCGACCGCCGCGGCGCTGAGCCAGCCCCACACCTGCCAGCCCGGGCCGGGTGCCGGCTGGTGTGCCATCGGCCCGCCCTGCGCCACAGTGAGATTCACGGTATCCCCGGCTGTCCCGGTGGCCACCACGTCACCGGACAGCGACGCCCAGCGCTGGGGCAGTTCCCGGATGTACCCGAAGGAGTCGTCCAGCAGCGACCAGTCGCCACCGCCGGAGACCGCGAGGACGGTGCGGCCGTTGTCATTGAATGCCTGCAGCGAGCTCACCGGTCCGCGGAAGTCCACCCCGGTTGCGGTGCTCCCGCCGACGGTGAGCCGGTCCTGGCCGTCTGCGGCCAACGGCGGAGTCATCCCCGCCTCGGTCAGCTCGGGGCCCTCGACCACGGCCAGAAGCGCTGTGTGCGAATCGATCACATCCTCCAACGGGGCCAGGCGCGGGCGCAGCAGCATCGCCGTCTGCTGGCCCATCAGGTTGATCGCCTGCGCGGCGTAACCGATACGGTCCGCGTTGCTCAGGGTGACGTCGAAGTCCGGGGTGAACGCCATCGGTAGCACCGGGAACCCGCCCCGGTTGTTGTCTCCCGGTGTCACGCTCACCGTCGACTGCGGGTCGAGGGCGAACGTGATGCGGTCGGTGAGCGGTGCGCACTCCTGGCGCGGAATGTAGCGGAGCTCGAGCGCGAGGCCCACGTTGGAGGTGATGGTCTCGGCGGGAATGGTCGCACTCACGTCCAGGGTGCCCGATTCGTCGAGCGTGTGGGTGGCCACCACCGTACCGGCGGATCGGATCAGCACAGACGCCTCACCGCCGACGACCGGGGTGTACTTGGCCTTGATGTGGACGTCCGCCCGGGTGACCGGTCCGACGCCGAAGGCGCTGACGTCGAAGCCGGCGTAGAGCACCGTGCTGCCCAGCACCGACGTCTGACCGGTGATCCCGAGCTGGTCGAAAGTCTTGATCGTCGACGACACGTCGGGCTGCCGGTTGGCGAAGACAACCGCTGCCGTCGAGGATTGGGCGAGCTTCATCCGCTGGTCGGTGAACAACTGCACCTGGTCGAGCAGCTTCTCACCGGTCCCGGCGATCAGGAGAGCGGCAGCCGGGGTGCCGGCACGGGTGATGGAGATGCCCGGTGCCGCACCGTCACGGATCTCGATGACGCGGCGCGCCCCGGCGGCGGGCGGGAGGTCGGCGGCCGTGGTGACGTTGATACGCACCGGCATGGGCCGGTAGAGGTTGGTGAGTTCGGCGACGAGGTCGAGTGCGGCCTGCTGTTCGAAGTCGGTCGGATCGTTGCCGACGCGGATCACGATCTCGTCGAGGTAGCCCGGCAGGAAGCCGGCCACCGACACCGGGTCCGGCGTGGGGCCGGTGAAGGTGTTCGCGAGCTGGGTGAGGGTGAGGGCGGGCGGCTGGGTGCAGCTGTTGGCGTCGCGGCCCGGTTCGCGGAGCACGAAACTCACCCTGGCGCGGTCGTCGACGATCTGGGCGGGTGCGATGTTGACGCTGAACGGGGTGGTGTTGCCGCCGGTGGGTGCGGGGAACGATCCGAGGACGGTGCCGCGTCCGTCGATCACCTCGACGCGGCCCTCGGCGACGTTGACCACCGAGCCGATCCGGCCGCTCAGCGTTCCGGGGCCGACACCGTCGGGGACCGGGATCGCCGTCTCAACAGGCTGATTCGCGCCGATCAGCTCCATACGGTCCGCCATCCCGAGTTGGGACCAGCCGATGGGCGGTGTCGCCCCCCGGTCACGCACGACCTTGTTCATCGGTTCGGCGTGCGCGGCGGGCGGGGTTCCGGCCAGGCTGCCCGCCACCGCGACGCTGGCGGCGGCGAGCACGGCGAGGGCGCGCGTGGATCTGGTCATCGAGGTCCTTCGGTGAGTGGGGTGTGGTCACGAGACGGGGAGAGCCCGTGAATGGTCTTCTCCCAGAACGACGGTCGGAATACGAGTTGGTAGATGGCCTTGATGGCGGCGACGGACTGCAGCACCCAGTACAGCGGTGAGAGCAGCGCCGCCAGCCACAGATGCGGTTTGCCGAGTGCCTGGGTGACGATCAGGCCGGTGAACACCGACAGCGGTGCGCAGATCAGCAGCAGCGCCAGGCACACGTAGTAGGTGAGCGGAGGGAACAGCATCCCGATCACGGCGGGTCTGCCGACGATCCACATCAGCATCGTGAACCAGAACAGCACGTTGAGCGCACTGGTCAACGGCACACCGCCGGTCATGTTGAGCATCCGCAGGAAGGCCCTGGTGCCGATCGCCCGGCGTAGCCCACGCGGGTCGCGCAGGTGGACGAGCATGGTCTGCAGATAGCCCTTGTACCAACGGGACCGCTGCCTGATCCAGTTGACGACGTCGGAGTTGGCCTCCTCCAACGTGATCGAGTCGAGGATCATCGTGCGGTATCCGCTGCGGGCCAGGCGCACACCGAGGTCGGCGTCCTCGGTCACGTTGAATTCGTCCCAGCCGCCGACCGCCCGCCATACCGCGGTCGGCATGTGGTTGGAGGTGCCGCCGAGCGGCACGACGCAGCGCGCCTGCTCCACGGCGGGCAGCACCACGCCGAACCACTGGTCGTACTCCAGGGAGAAGAACCGGGTCAGCAGGTTCTGCTTCTCGTTGAAGTAGCCGAGACGCCCCTGCAGGCAACCGATGTCGGACGGCACCCGACGGAACGCGGCGACCGCGCGCCGCAGTTGCAGGGGGTCGGGGATGTCCTCGGCGTCGTAGATGGTGAGGTACTCACCGCGCAGGTCCGGCAGCGACATCCCGTAGTTGCAGGCCTTCGGCTTAGTCTTGGGCAGGCTGTGCGGGACGATCACGATGCGCACCGACTGCATGTCGGCGCCCAGCAGGGCCTCCTGCGTGGCGAGATCGTCCTCCTCGACGAGCAGCAGGATCTCCAGCTTGTCCGCGGGGTAATCCAGGCGGCCCACCCCGTTGATCAGGTTGGCCACGATGGTCGGTTCGTCGTACACGGGCAGCAGCACGGTGTACACCGGCAGTTCGTCGTCGGGAATGGCCAGCGCCTCGTCCGCGCTGACGCTGACCAACGCGTTCGAACGAAGCCCCTTGAGCAACAGGTAGTTCCGGTCCAGCGTCGACACCAGGTAGATGACGGCGAAGATCCCCGTCAGCACCGGTGCCACGATGTGTGGCCAGTTGGCGACACCCGCGGCGTGCAGGGCGACCACCACGGCCAGCACCATGAGCGCCCGCCGGCCGAGGAGCCCTCGGGCCGACAGGTGCGCCGGCAGCACCACCGGGGTCAGCTCAGGCATCGGCCGCGGTACCGTCCGCGCTCTCGCCTGCGGTTCCGGCGAGTGCGCCCGCGAGGGCCGCCGCGCGCGCGACCACGAGGTCGTCGACGTCGCCTGCGTCGTTCGGTTGCTGACGGGCCACCCACAGGGCGGGACGCAACGACACGTCGAGCACGCGGACGGGCTGCGGTTCCGGAGGGAGGCGGTCGCCGGTCAGCGACTGGCTGGCGACGACGTTGACACGCTGGAACATGTTGCCCGCCTGCCATTCCCAGGTGATGAGGAACCAGTCGGAGTGCGCCCCGTCGGTGGCGGCGTCGGCGTTGCTGAAGGCGATGCGGCTGCCCGCGGGCAGGTCCGGGTCCGTCACCGCGCGATAGTCGACCGGCCGGGTCGACGGGTACCAGATGATGTCGGCGGTGTCGGTGAGCGTCGCGCGGTCCGGCGCGGTGAGGACGTCGACCGCGAGAGCGGGAAGGCCCGGCCGTGCCGGGGTGCGGTAGCGCACGAAGGTGGCTTCCGGTCCGGCGTATCGGGTGACGAAGTCGAAGGCGACGGGATCGTCCAGCGTCGTCTTGTCGGTCCAGTCGGCGGGGACGAGCGGCAGGGCGGTGGAGCGGGCGACGGGCGGGTTGAGGAGTGCCAGCGCGACGGCGGTCACCGCGAGCGCAGCCAGCGCTCGCACCGTGTGTTGGTGGGGTTCGGCCCAGGCATGCTCGGCGAGGCTCTCCCGGGCCGGCCGTGTCGTCAGCAGGGCGGCGGTCGCCAGCGTGGGGAACACCGCGGCGACGAGCACGGTGATCACCAGAAGTGACAGCTGCCCACCGATGCCGACCACCGTGAGGGCCGAGACCGCGAAACAGGACAGGGCGGCGACGGCGCGGTGGGCCTGCGGTGTCATCCGGCCGGCCAGCAGGACGGCGACCGCTCCGGCGAACGCGGTGAGCAGGGCCGCGGCGGTGTCCGACCCGCCGAGCGCGGCCGTCGCCAGCGTCAAGGGCAGGGGGCTCACACAGCACAGCGCGAAGAGCCACATCGGCCACATCCGCACGACGTGGCGCACCCCGAACAGCACGGTGACGACGCATGCGAACCAGACGGGCGCACCGAAGTCCTTCAGGTGCCAGAGTCCGGCGAGTGTGGGGGTGCGGTGGCTGAGCAGTTCGATCCCGGCGAGGGCGCCGATCCCGGCCAGGGCGGCGATGATCCAGTCCGACTCCGCGTCGGCGACGCCGCGCGGCGCCGTGCGGTATCCGAGGGTGATCAGGATGACCAGGACCGGCAGCACCGCCGGAAGCGGAGCGCGAGCGCCGTGGACGGCGAGAGCGACGGTGTCGGCGTAGGGAATGGCGTAGGCGACCGCGGTCAACCCGACGGCGATGACGAGCCGCAGGTGGAACCACCGGTGATCCGGCCGGTTGTCGACCCGTGGTTCCGCGATTGCCGTTAGGGATGCTAACGGATTCGCGCACGATGTATCAGTAACGCCAGTACTCGATGGCTGTGCCGTCGTCGCCGTATCGGCGCGCAGGGCGTAATCGGTCGAAGAAGCAGTTCCCACGGCGTTCCTGACTGACGGGTAAGTTATTGACGTCTACGTTTATGACGTGTGCGTGCGAAGTTAGCAAAGAAATCTTGAATAACCAAAACTTCATCCGCCGTGTCAGTTTTGGTGTCGCCCGGAGCCTGCTGGCTCCGATGCCGCCGATGCGGCAGGCTGTGAGGGTGCCCGATGTGACCGATTCGCGTGTTTCCGCCATCTACGTCGCATCGCCTGAGGGCGACACAGGAAAGTCCACGATCGCGCTCGGCCTGCTCGACCGCCTGACCGCGACCGCGGCGAAGGTGGGGGTGTTCCGGCCGATCACCCGCCAGGGCCCGGCGCGGGACTACATCCTCGAGTTGCTCCTCGCCCACACCACGGCGGGGCTGCCCTACGAGGACTGTGTCGGCGTCGGCTACCACCAACTGCACGAGGATCCCGACAGCGCACTCGCCGACATCGTCGACCGCTTCCACCGCGTAGCCGATCGTTGCGACGTGGTGCTGATCGTCGGGAGCGACTACACCGACGTGGCGAGCCCCAGCGAGTTGTCGATGAACGCACGCATCGCCGCGAACCTCGGCGCCCCCGTCGTGCTCGCGGTCAAGGCCCGCGGCCGGACGCCCGAGGAGGTCGCGGAAGTCGCCGATGTCTGCCTCGACGAGATCGCCGCACAACACGCCTTCACCGCCGCGGTGGTGGCGAACCGGTGCGATCCGGCGCAACTCACCGAGGTGCGTGAGGCGCTGCAGCGCAGCGGCGGACCGCAGGCCTACGTGTTACCCGAGGAACCGCTGCTGGTCGCACCGTCGGTCGCCGAACTGCGCGATGCCGTCGACGGCACGGTGATCAGCGGTGACGAAACCCTGCTGGACCGCGAGGCGATGGACGTGCTGGTCGCCGGGATGACCGCCGAGCATGTGGTGGAACGGTTGACCGAAGGCGTCACGGTCGTCACGCCGGGGGACCGGTCCGACGTGGTGCTCGCCGTGGTGAGTGCGCATGCGGCCGAGGGTTTTCCGTCGCTGTCGAGCATCATCCTCAACGGCGGTCTGGAGTTGCATCCGTCCATCGCCGCACTGGTCGCCGGGCTCGGGTTGCGACTGCCCATCGTCGCCACCGACTACGGCACCTTCGAGACCGCAAGCCGCGTGGCGGGTACCAGGGGCCGGGTGACCGCCACCTCGACCCGCAAGATCGACACGGCGCTGGCGCTGATGGAGACCCACGTCGACACCGCGGATCTGCTGAGCCGCTTGGCTATTCCGATCCCGACGGTCACCACACCGCACATGTTCACCTATCACCTGCTCGATCAGGCGCGGGCGAACCGCAAACACATCGTGCTGCCCGAGGGTGACGACGACCGCATCCTCAAGGCGGCCGGCCGGCTGTTGCAGCGCGGCGTCGCCGACCTGACGATCCTCGGCGACGAGGCGCGGGTACGGGCCCGTGCCGCGGAGTTGGGAACCGATCTGAGCGCCGCGGCCGTGCTCGACCCGCGCACCAGCGAACTGTGCGACCGGTTCGCCGAGCAGTACGCGCAGTTGCGTAAGCACAAGGGCGTCACCCTCGAGCAGGCCCGCGAGATCATGCACGACGTCTCGTATTTCGGCACCATGCTGGTGCACAACGACATGGTCGACGGCATGGTGTCGGGCGCCAGGCACACCACGGCCCACACCGTGCGGCCGGCATTCGAGATCATCAAGACTCTGCCCGACGTCTCCACGGTGTCGAGCATCTTCCTGATGTGTCTGGCTGACCGGGTGCTGGCCTACGGTGACTGCGCGATCGTGCCGGATCCGAGTGCAGAGGAGCTGTCCGACATCGCGATCTCCTCGGCACGCACCGCGGCGCGCTTCGGCATCGAACCCCGGGTGGCGATGCTGTCGTACTCGACGGGTACCTCCGGAACCGGAGCCGATGTCGAAAAGGTCAGGCAAGCGACCGAATTGGTGCGCAAACGCGAACCCGAGCTGCTCGTGGAGGGGCCGATCCAGTACGACGCGGCCGTGGAACCGTCGGTCGCCGAGACCAAGATGCCGGACTCGCCCGTGGCCGGCCGCGCCACGGTGCTGATCTTCCCCGACCTCAACACCGGGAACAACAGCTACAAGGCGGTGCAGCGCAGCGCCGGAGCGATCGCGATCGGCCCAGTCCTGCAGGGGCTGAACAAACCCGTCAACGACCTGTCGCGCGGAGCGCTGGTCGAGGACATCGTCAACACGGTCGCGATCACCGCGATCCAGGCCCAGGGGGATCGATGAGCCGGACTGTCCTGGTGCTCAATTCCGGATCGTCGTCGTTGAAGTTCCAACTCATCGATCCCGACTCGGGGTTGTCGCTGGCCGACGGGATCGTCGAGCGCATCGGCGAGGATTCGTCGTCGGCGAGCCTGGTCTGCGGTGAGCGGGAGGTGTCCCACAGCGACCCCATCCCCGACCACGAGGCCGCGTTGCGCACGGCGTACGGCATGTTCGACGAGGCCGGTGCCGAGTTGGGCAGTGTCGGACTCGTCGGCGTGGGTCATCGTGTGGTGCACGGTGGGCCGGATCTCTACCGGCCGACGGTGATCGACGATGCGCTCGTCGACACGCTGGAGGAACTCGCACCGCTGGCGCCACTGCACAATCCGCCGGCGGTGCTGGGTATTCGCGAGGCCCGCAAGGCTTTTCCCGACCTGCCGCATGTGGCGGTCTTCGACACCGCCTTCTTCCACGATTTGCCCGATTCCGCGGCCACATACGCGATCGACCGCGAGGTGGCCGAGCAGTGGCGCATCCGGCGTTACGGCTTCCACGGCACGTCGCACCAGTACGTCAGTGAGCAGGCCGCGCTGTTCCTCGACGTTCCGCTGGCCTCGCTGAGCCAGATCGTGCTGCACCTCGGTAACGGTGCGTCGGCGTCGGCGATCCTCGGGGGCCGCCCCGTCGACACCTCGATGGGGTTGACGCCGATGGAGGGGCTGGTGATGGGCACGCGCTCCGGCGACATCGACCCGGGGTTGCTCGTCTACCTGTGGCGCGAAGCGGGGATGAGCGTCGAAGAGATCGAGACGATGCTCAACAAACGCTCCGGGGTCCGCGGCCTCGGCGGCGAGATCGACTTCCGGGTGTTGCACCAGCGCATCGAAAGCGGCGACGAGAAAGCGCAACTCGCCTACGACGTGTACATCCACCGGCTGCGCAAGTACATCGGGGCGTACTTCGCGTTGCTGGGCAGCGCGGACGTCATCACGTTCACGGCGGGTGTCGGCGAGAACGATGCCGAGGTGCGACGCGATGCGTTGTCGGGACTGGGGCGGCTGGGCATCGAATTGGACGAACACCTCAATGCCAGCCCCTCGCACACGGCGCGGCGCATCTCCGCGGAGACGTCGCCCACCACAGTGCTCGTCATCCCGACCAACGAGGAACTCGCCATCGCGCGCGCGTGTACCGGAGTCATCTGACTGCGCCGCTCGACTGTGCCGTGACGGCGCACTCTAGAACGTGCTCATCGGGCGGACGCTGTTGGCCAGGTCGATCAACGCGTAGCGGTGCGCCTGGGTGGGCGCGACGCGCGCCAGCGCACGCAGCGACGCCTCGACGCCGAGCTGTAATCCGTGTTCGGTGAACGGGAATCCGAGGATGTGATTGGTGCTGGCCGAGTTGTCCACCAGCCAGTCCATCGCCGTCCCCAGCACCAGCGCCCGGATCTGCAGCACGCGCGGTTCGGTGTCGGGCAGCGCCTCCACCCGGCGTGCGGCGTCGCGGATCTGCTGTTCGGTGATCTCGCTCGACGACCGTCCCGACAGCAGCGTCACCGCGCTGGTCAGCCGGGCGGTCGTGAAATGCCGTGAGGTGGCAGGCACTTCGTCGAGGGTGCGCACCGCCGCCTCGCGGTTCCCCTCGGCCGACTGCGCCCGGGCCAGCCCGAAGCCCGCCGAGATGATGCCGTGGTCGGTGCCCCACACGGTTTCGTAGAACTTGCGCGACGGCGCCTGCTCGAGGTCGGAGCCGGCGAGTTCGGCGGTGGCGGCCAACGCCAGCTTGGGTGCCAGCTCGCCGGGCAGCGTATCGAGCACCTCGGTGAAATGCTTTGTCGCCGCGTCATAGTCGGCCGACAGCAGTGCCGCGACGGCACGGAACCACACCGACCGCCACCGCCAGCCCACCCGGGTGGTCAGGTCGTCGAGTTTGCGGGTGGCCTTCGCGACGTCCCCCAGGTCGAGCAGCGCCCGCGCCTCCATCAGCGGCAACTCGACCGACTGCGACAGATCGATGCCTTCGGAGTCCAGCGCGCCGTGCCGTGCCGCGCGCAGCTGGTCGAGCGTCTGCACCGGTTGGCTCAGCACGCTGGCCGACAGCACCGCGGCACCGACATCGGTCGGATCGAGCAGCGGTACGGGCAGCGCCCGGACGATCTCCTGGGCGGTGAGCTTTTCCGAGTGCACCTGGCCGTCGACGTAGACGTCGGTGTGCGCGACCAGCAGATCGATGCCGAACGTCGACCGTGTCGGCGAGAACACCGTCGACAGACCGGGTCTCGGCACACCGGTGTCACGGGCCACCACCTCGCGCAGCACGCCGAGCAGCTGCGAGGACATCTCCTCCGCGCTGGCGAACCGCCGCCGCGGGTCCGGGTCGATCGCCCGGCGCAACAACCGGCCGAACGAATCGTATTGGGTGAGAACCGGATCGTCCTCCGGCAGTCCGTCGACGTAACGGCCCTTGCGGGTACGCAGTTCGAGCGTCAACGCCGCCAGTGTCCGTCCGACGGTGTAGATGTCGCTCTGCACGGTCGGCCCGGTCCGCACGATCTCCGGCGCCTGGTAGCCGGGCGTGCCGTACAGGTAGCCGAACGAGTTGATCGTCGACACCGCGCCCAGGTCGATCAACTTGACCTGGTCCTCGGTCAGCATGATGTTCTCGGGTTTGAGGTCGTTGTACGTCAGCCCGAGCGAGTGCAGGTATCCCAGCGCCGGCAGGATCTCCAGCATGTAACCGATGGCCTGCGCGACCGGAAGCCGTTTGCCCCTGGCCGGTTTGAGCGAGGTGCCGCCGACGTACTCCATCACGATGTAGCCGACGGGGTTGCCGTGCTTGTCCTCGTGCTCGACGAAGTTGTAGATCTTGACGATCCCCGGGTGTGTCACCTCCGCGAGGAACTGGCGTTCGGCCATCGCGATCGCCTGCGCCTCCGCGTCGCCGGAATGCACCAGACCCTTGAGCACCACGGGCCGTTCGTTGACGTTGTGGTCGAACGCCAGATACACCCAGCCCAGACCGCCGTGGGCGATACAGCCCTTGATCTCGTACTGGTCGGCGACCATGTCACCCGGATTCAGCTGCGGCAGAAACGAATACTGACTACCGCAGTGCGGGCACCAGCCCTCGGAGAGCGCCTTGCCGTCCGACGACGACCGCCCCACCGGCCGCCCGCAGTTCCAGCAGAACCGCTTGCCCTCCGCGACCACCGGATTCGTCATCAACGCTTCGAGCGGATCCTTCGCCGGCACCCGCGGGATCTCCACGAGCCCACCGCCGAGCCGCCGGACCGGCGACAGCGTGCGCATCACCGTCGTCACATGGTCCTGGGGTTCGGTGTCGCCGGTGTGCACCGAGATGCTGTCGGAGTCGTCGAAGTTCGGCCGGTACACCGCCTGGGTGGCCATCGGCCGCATCGTCGACGCCGAGTCCATGTCGAGGTCGTCGAGGCTCGCCGGCTGCGTGCCGGGATCCTCGTCCATACCGGGATCGACCGCGGGGTCGAGATCGTGATCGGGCCTGGCCATCAGTCCACGTACCTCGCGACCGGGGGAGCGGGCGCCGGTCCCAGCACCGTCAACCACTTCCGGTAGAGCGCCGACCAGGTGCCGTCAGCGCGGATGCGCTGCAGCGTCCCGTTGACGAAGCGCACCAGCCCGGTGTTCTCCAGATTCATGCCGATGCCGTAGGGCTCCTGGTTCATGCTCGGACCGACGATGTGCAGGTACGGGTCCTGGGCCACCAGCCCGGCGAGGATCGTGTCGTCGGTGCTGACCGCGTCGACCTGGCGCTGCTGCAACGCCACCAGACAGTCGGCCCAGGTGACTGTGGTGACGATGATCGGCGGCGGGCTGATCTGCTGGACCCGCCGCAACGACGTCGTGCCCTTCACCACGCAGACCCGCCGGCCCGACAGATCCGCGGCCCGGGTGATCGCCGAATCCCGCGGCGCCAGGATGCGCTGGTTGGCGTTCAGGTACACCGTCGAGAACGCCACCTCCTTCTTGCGCTCACAGGTGATCGTCATGGTCTTGACGACGACGTCGACCTGGTTGTTCTGCAGAGCGGTGATCCGGTCCGCCGACGACAGGATCCGGTAGTCGACCTGAGCGGGGCTGCCGAAGATGTCGCGGGCGATCTCACCGGCGATGTCGACGTCGAATCCGGTGATGTTGCCGGTGATCGGGTCGCGGAAGGAGAACAGGTTGCTGCCGATGTCCAGGCCGACGATGAGGCGGCCGCGCTCCCGGATGTAGGCGACGGCGGAATCGGCCTCGGCGCGGGTCGGGAAGGGACGCAGACTCGCCCTGCGGTCGCAGTCGTCGTTGTCAGGCATCGGCAGCCGCGCCTGCTCGGGCGGCATCTCCTGCATACCCGCCGGAGTGGGCGGTGCGAGCGTCACCCCGGGCGTCGGCACCACCGACGCCGCCTGCCCACAACCCGCCAGCACCACCACCGTGGTGAGCAGCGCCAACAGCCTCTTCGCGCTCATCACCGGTACTCACTGAGTCGGGGCCACAAACCCAGCGCCACCGCCACCGCCGCGAGGACACTGAGCGCGGCCGCACCTGCCGTCGCACCCGACAGCACCCGCCGCGCGTTGAGGATGTCGTTGCGCAGCTGGCTGCGGCTCTGCTCGATCGCCTTGCCCAGCGCCTCGTTGAGCTTGTCGAACGCCGGGGTGGAGTCGTCCTCGCCGGTGCCCAGCGCCACCTGCGTGGCGGCCTGGTAGTTGCCGACCGCGATGTAGGCGTTGATGCGGTCGTCGGCGGCGCGCCAGCGGGCGAGGAGTTCCTCGGCGGCGACCAGATCGGTGCTGTCGATCGCGTCCTCACGCGCGAGGTACTGCGCCAGTTTCGTCTGCATCCCGTCGATCCGCTCGTAGTAGGACTGTTTGCGGACCTCCTCGTCGCCACGGCGGATGAGCGCCAGGGTTTCGTCGGCGCGCGCCTGCTGCGCGGTGATCGCCAGGGTCGTGATGGTCTCGAGGGATTCCGCACCCGCCCCCTTGGCGCTGCGGCTGTCGGCGGTCGAGATGGTCAGCGCGGTGCCCACCCACAGCACCATGATCAGCACCGCGAGGCCACCCGCGACGAAGCCCATGTTGACCCGGCGTCGTGTCCGCCGGGCCAGCCAGCGGTTGGCGAACAGACCGAACAGCAGCGTCGCCAGCACCACGACGATGACGGGCGCGGGAATGCGGGTCGATGCCGTGGTCTCCACCTCGACCTGTGCCGAAGTCCGTTCGTAGAGGCGTTGCGCGTCGGGCAGGATCTGCGTCTGCATCAGCGACGAGGCCTCGGACAGGTACGACGAGCCGACGGGGTTGCCCGCCCGGTTGTTCGTCCGCGCCGTCTCCACCAGTCCGGTGTACACGGCCAGTTCGGCGTTGATGCGGCCGAGCAGCTGGACCAGCTCCTCGTCGGTGAGCCCGCTCGAGGCGCGGGTCAGCGCCACCGCAGCGTCGGTGATCGCCTGTTCGTAGCGCTGCCGCACGTCACGCGGTTCGGTGCCGGCGATGAATGCGGTCGCGGCGGCGGCGTCAGCCACCGACAGCCGGCTGTAGAGCTCACCGGCGGCGAACGACAGCGGTTCGGTGTGGTTGAGCACCGTGGTGAGCGCCTGCTGGCGGTCGTTGATCGTCGTCGACGTCGCGAAGGCACTGGCGATCGCGAGCGCCGACAACACGATGCCGATCGTCAGGATGCGGCCGGGCGTCGTCCACAGGAACCACCACCGCGGGTGGGCGGGCGTGGTCGGCGACCGGGACGCGAGCGGCTCGGTCGACGGGTGCGCCAACTCCACAGTCACCTGTGCGCCGTCCTCATCTATCCGGCTACTTTCCGACCGTCCGACTCTATAAAAGAATCCTAAGAGGTTCTGTCACGGCTCGCGCCCGATCGAGCCGAGCCGTTCGAGAAGTCGCGGCCCTATTCTGTACGGGTGCGTGGCGACGGTGACGGCTGGGTGTTCTCCGACGGCGGCGGCCGCTACTGGGGCCGGCACGGCGCAGCGGGTTTGCTGCTGCGCGCCCCGCAGCCCGACGGTTCGGCCGCGGTGCTGCTGCAACACCGGGCGCCGTGGAGTCATCAGGGCGGTACCTGGGGTCTGCCCGGCGGCGCGCGCGACAGCCACGAGACCCCCGAACAGGCCGCCGTACGGGAGGCCCACGAGGAGGCCGGGCTCTCGGCCGATCAGCTCACCGTGCGCACCACCGTGGTGACCGCCGAGGTCGCCGGCTCCGGCGGCGCGTCGTGGACCTACACCACCGTGATCGCCGACGCCCCCGCACTGCTGCACACCGTGCCCAACCGGGAGAGCGCCGAACTGCGCTGGGTGCCCGAGGACGACGTCGACGCGCTGCCGCTGCATCCCGGGTTCGCCGCCAGCTGGGCGCGCCTGCGGACGGTCACCGCGACCATCCCGCTGCTTGTCAACGGCCAGCAGTGAGGGCTGCCTTGAGCCGCTGAGCCGCGGCTTCCGGGTCGTCGGCGCCGGTGATCGCGCGCACCACGACGATCCGGTGGGCACCCGCCGCGAGCACCTCCGGCAGGCGCGCCTCGTCGATCCCGCCGATCGCGAACCACGGCTTGTCGGTGTTGAGCGCAGCCGCCTCGCGGACCAGGTCGAGACCGGGTGCGGGACGGCCCGGTTTCGTCGGTGTCGGCCAGCACGGCCCGACGCAGAAGTAGTCGACCTCCTCGGCCACCGCGGCGGCGACCTGAGCGCTGTCGTGGGTGGACCGCCCGATCAACGGGCGGGGCCCGATGATGCCGCGGGCCACGGGCAGCGGCAGATCGTCCTGACCGAGGTGCAGGACGTCGGCGCCCGCGGCCAGCGCGATGTCGGCGCGGTCGTTGACGGCGAGCAGCGCGCCGTGGCGGCGGGCGGCGTCGCCGAGGACTTCGAGGGCGGCCAGTTCCGCCCGCGCCTCCAACGGACCGAACCGCTGCTCGCCGGGTGACCCCTTGTCCCGCAACTGGATCAGGTCGACGCCTCCGGCAAGTGCGGCGTCGGCGAATTCGGCGAGGTCACCGCGCTCGCGACGGGCGTCGGTGCAGAGGTACAGCGTCGCCGATCCGAGCCGGTCGAGGGGTGCAGGCACACCGCGACGGTAGCGCCTCGGCGCGGGTAGGGTGGTTGGCCGACACGGGAGTCCCGGGAGTGCGGGACTGAGAGTGGGCCCGATCTCCGGCCCTTACCGTCGAACCTGATCCGGGTCATGCCGGCGAAGGGAGGTGCTCATGCCACGGAACAGGACCCTGGCCGTCGTCGGCGGCGGCGTCATCGGCCTGTCGGTCGCGCGCCGCGCGGCACTCGACGGCTGGTCGGTGCGCGTGCACCGCAGCCCCGAGAAGGGGGCGTCGTGGGTGGCCGGCGGCATGCTCGCCCCGCACAGCGAAGGGTGGCCGGGCGAGCACGACCTGCTGCGCATCGGGCTGGAGTCGCTGCGGCTGTGGCACGAGGGCTTCCTCGACGGGCTGCCCGCAGATGTGGTCACTGCCCGCGAATCGCTGGTGGTCGCGGTGGACCGCGCCGATGCCGCCGACCTGCGGACCGTTGGCGAATGGCTGGCCGGGCAGGGCCATCCCGTCACTTTGACGACCGCGGCCCGCGACATCGAACCGCTGCTGGCGCAGGGCATCCGGCACGGTTTCGTCGCCGACACGGAACTGGCCGTCGACAACCGCGCGGTCGTCGACGCCCTGGAGGCGCACTGCACCCGGCTCGGCGTGCAGTGGGCGCCGCCGGTGGGCGCGCTGGCCGAGGCGGACGACGTCGACCTGCGGGTGCTCGCCAACGGCATCGACGCACCGGCGCTGTGGCCGGGGCTGCCGATCCGTCCGGTCAAGGGTGAGGTACTGCGGCTGCGGTGGCGGCGCGGCTGTCTGCCCGTCCCGCGCCGGGTGGTCCGGGCCAGGGTGCACGGCCGGCAGGTGTACCTGGTGCCGCGCGCCGACGGGGTGGTGGTCGGCGCGACACAGTACGAACATGGCCGCGACACCGCACCCGCGGTGACCGGGGTGCGCGATCTGCTCGACGACGCCTGCGCGGTCATGCCGGCGCTGGGCGAATACGAGTTCGCCGAATGCGCGGCGGGGTTGCGGCCCATGACCCCCGACGGGCTGCCGCTCGTCGAACGGCTCGACGAGCGCACACTGGTGGCCGCGGGCCACGGACGCAACGGCTTCCTGCTCGCGCCGTGGACCGCCGAACGGATCGCCACCGAACTGCGAACGACACTGGGAGTCAGGACATGAACGTGACGGTCAACGACGAAGACGTCCAGCTCGACGAACAGACCACCGTCGCCGAACTGGTGGAGCGCATGGGCTTCCCCGAGAAGGGCATCGCGGTGGCGGTCGACTGGTCGGTGCTGCCACGATCGGAATGGGAGACACCGCTGCGCGACGGCGCCCGTGTCGAGGTGGTCACGGCGGTGCAGGGTGGCTGACCAGACTCTCACCATCGCCGGCCGCGAGTTCGGGTCCCGCCTGATCCTCGGCACCGGCGGCGCGGCGAATCTCGCGGTCCTCGAACAGGCGCTGATCGCGTCGGGCACCGAGCTGACCACGGTGGCGATGCGGCGCATCGACGCGGACGCCGGCACCGGCGTGCTCGACCTGCTGAATCGGCTCGGGATCAGCGCGCTGCCCAACACCGCGGGCTGCCGCGGGGCGGCGGAGGCGGTGCTCACCGCGCAGCTCGGCCGCGAGGCCCTCGGCACCGACTGGGTCAAACTCGAGGTCATCGCCGACGAACGCACCCTGCTGCCCGACGCCGTCGAATTGGTCCGCGCGGCGGAGCAATTGGTCGACGACGGGTTCACCGTGCTGCCCTACACCAATGACGATCCCGTGCTCGCGCGGCGGTTGGAGGACATCGGGTGTGCCGCGGTCATGCCGCTGGGTTCCCCGATCGGCACCGGCCTGGGCATCGCCAACCCGCACCACATCGAGATGATCGTCGACGCCGCGGGCGTCCCGGTCATCCTCGACGCCGGGATCGGCACCGCGAGCGACGCCGCGCTGGCGATGGAACTCGGGTGTGACGCGGTACTGCTGGCCAGCGCCGTGACCCGCGCGGCCGATCCGCCTGCGATGGCCGCGGCGATGGCCGCCGCCGTGACGGCGGGCCACCTCGCCCGCAACGCCGGCCGCATCCCGAAGCGATTCTGGGCGCAGGCGTCCAGTCCGTCCCTGTGACGGGGTATGTGGCGCTGGGTTCGTCGATGGCGGCCGGGCCCGGCATCCGGCCGTCGGCCGTCGGCGCACCGTTTCGCGCCGGCCGGTCGGCGCGCAACTATCCGCATCTGGTGGCCGACCGGCTGGGTGTCGACCTGACCGACGTCACCTACTCGGGCGCCACCACCGCCAACGTGCTCGACGAACCGCAGCACGGGACACCGCCACAGATCGAGGCACTCGACGGCACCGAAACCCTGGTGACGGTGACGATCGGCGGGAACGACGTCGGCTACGTCCCGATGCTGATGGCCGCCGGGCTGCCGCGGATTCTGCGCCGGCTACCGCCGATAGGCGAGTTGTTCGACCGCACCACGCGGGACCGCGCCCTGGTCGAGGTCGGCGAATCCCTGCGCCGTGTCGGGGAGACGGTGCGTGCACGGGCGCCTCGGGCCCGGGTGCTGTTCGTCGACTACCTGACGTTGTTGCCGCCCGCGGGGGAGCCGGTGTCGCCGCTGTCAGGGGCCGACGCGGCGCTCGGCAGGCGGATCGCCGACACTCTCGAGCGGCTCACCGGTGAGGCCGCCGCCGACACCGGTTGTGAGTGGGTGCGCGCCGCGCGGGCCAGCCGCGAACACCACGCGTGGTCGGCGCAACCGTGGACCACACGGCCCGGATTGCCGTGGCCGGCCCGCCCCGCACCGCTGCACCCCAACGCCGCGGGGATGCGCGCGGTGGCCGACCTGGTCGTCGAACACGTTGGTACACGCAGTGATTGAGCTCAACCACCTGTCGAAGCGCTTCGGCCGGGTCAAAGCCGTCGACGATCTCACCTGTTCGATCGAGGCCGGGGTCGTCACGGGATTCCTTGGCCCCAACGGTGCGGGCAAGTCGACGACGATGCGGATGATCCTGGGGCTGGACCGCCCGAGCTCGGGGACCGCCACGGTGATGGGCGTGCCCTATCGGCAGCTGAAGCACCCGCTGCGGACGGTGGGCGCGTTGCTCGATGCCCGGCAGGTGCATCCGAATCGCACCGCGCGGTCCCACCTGCGGTGGATCGCGTCGAGTAACGGGTTGGCGGGCAAGCGGATCGACGAAGTCCTCGACATGGTCGGGCTCACCGACGTCGCCGACAAACACGCCGGGACGTTCTCACTCGGCATGTCGCAGCGTCTGGGCATCGCCGCGGCGCTGCTCGGCGATCCGCCGGTGCTGCTGTTCGACGAACCGGTCAACGGTCTCGATCCGGAGGGGATCCGGTGGATCCGCACGCTGATGCGTGACCTGGCCGGGGAGGGGCGCACGGTGTTCGTGTCGAGCCATCTGCTGGCCGAGATGGCGCAGACCGCGGACCGGTTGGTGGTGATCGGTCGCGGCCGGCTGATCGCGGCGACCACGACCGGCGAGTTCCTCGACCGGTCGGGTCTGGACACCGTACGCGTCCGCTCGCCGCAGCGAGACCGGTTGTGCGAGGTGTTGACCCAGGTCGGATTGCCCGGCGTCGTCGAGGATTCGGCCGTCCTGGTGCGCGGCGCGTCGACCGAACAGGTCGGCGATCTGGCCGCCCGGCACGGCATCACGCTGCACGAGTTGACCGTGCAGCGTGCGTCACTCGAGGAGGCGTACATGAGCCTGACCGACGAGGCCGTCGACTACCGGGCGCACTCGTGACGGTTCGCGCGGAGGGGATCAAACTCGCGACCACCCGTGCACCGCTGTGGACGGTGGCCGGCGTGGTGGTGTCGAGCCTCGGACTCGCGGTGGTACAGGGTTCGGTCGGCAGCCCGTCGATCCCGATCGAGCCGGAACGCGCGGCCCTCGGCGTCGCGATGTTCGCCGTTCCGGTCTTGCTGATCCTCGCCGCGCTCACCGTCACCGGTGAGTACCGCACCGGCATGATCCGCACGACGTTCCTCGCCGTCCCGAACCGCACCCGCGTGCTGCTCGGGAAGGCCGTTGTCACATCGGTTTTCGCCGGCGTCTGCACCGCGGCCATGGTGGTGGCGTCGGTCGTCGCCGTGCGGATGGTGGGCACCGACCGCCAAAGTGCCGACCTCGCGCTGTCGGAGCCCGCGGTGTGGCGGACGGTCGGGGCGATGGCCGTCTACGCGATGCTGGGATCCGTTCTGGCCGTTGGCCTGGGCGCGTTGATCCGGCACAGCGCCGGCGTCATCGCGGTCCTGCTGCTGTTGCCGTTCGTGGTGGAGCCGCTGCTGGGTGCGATGCCGCAGGTGGGCCGGCGTGTCGGGCCGCTGCTGCCGTTCACCAATGCCAACGCCTTCACCGAGGTGCCGTTGCTGCAGACGGTGTCGATGTGGTGGGGACCGCTCGGCTCGCTGGTGTATTTCGCGGCCGTCGCCGCCGTGGTGTTCGCGCTGGCGGTGGTCGACGTCAACCGCCGCGACCCGTGAGCGGCTCACCCGGCGCCCCCGACCGCGACTGATGCACCTTCAACGCCAGCTGGAGGGGGAACCACTCCGACGGCTCCTGGACGTCGATGCCACTGAGGTTGGCGATCCGCGTCAGGCGCTGGTTGAGGGTGTTGCGGTGCACGTAGAGTTCGCGGCTGGCGGCGCTCTGGCTGCGGTAATGCAGGAACACCGAGAGGGTTTCGAGCAGTTCGGTGCCCTTCATCCGGTCGTACTCGGCGATCCGTGTGATCGCCGTGGCGTAGCGATCGCGGATCGGGTCGACACCCGACACCCGCTTCAGCAGCAGGTGGTGCCCGACGTCGTCGAGCGTGAAGACCCCGTTCGGATTGTCCAGGCCACTGCCGATCGCCATCGCCTCACGGGCTTCGGCGAGGGCGCCGCCGAGCTCGGCCGGCGAGGAAACCGGCTGCGACACACCGAAGGTGACGGCGCGCCCGGCGGACCTGAGCCGGGAACACACCTCGAGCAGAGGCGTGCGCAGCGCGTCGACCGACTCGTCGTCCCCCCGCCACGGCACCACCGCCACGGTCTGATGTGTCGTCGATGCGTATCGGGTGCCCGGCGGCAGCACCGAGCCCTTGACGAGCACGTCATCGAGCGCGAGGCTGCCGACCACGAGCACATGGCGGCTGGCGGTGTCCAACCCGGCCGCCGCGGCCCGGCGCACCAACTCGTCGGCGCCGAGCCGGCCCCCCGAGAGGTCGCGCAGCAACCAGTGCAGCCGGTTGCGTGACGCCAGTTCGTCGCTCAGCACCGCGAGCCTGATCGCGACCGCCGCGTGCTGGGCCACCGCCGTCACCAGGGCGGTTTCCCGGGAGGCGAACCGGTGCGCTCGCAGTCGGTAGCAGGTCAGGACACCGAACTCCTCTGCGCCCACGCGCACCGCGGCGCTCGTCACCGCCCCGGCGATGCCGTCGAACACCCGGTTGACCATGTTCGAGGCGGTCCGCCAATCGGTCACCCCGTGGCGGACGTCCTTGTCGACGGCCAGCAGCTCGTGGCGCAACGCGTCGAGTTCGGGCCGGGCGCACTCGGATGAGGTGGAGACGTTCATGTGCATGCAGTCCGCTCCCGACGGGTCGGTCACCATCATGACCGCGACGTCGGCGTCGGCCGCCTCGGTGACGAATTCGACCGCGTAGTCCATCGTGGGCGCGGTCGGTGTGCTCGACGCGACCATCGACGCCAGTTCGGTCAGACCGTCGCTCATCTGACCCAGCCGGCTGCCCGTCCGGCGCTCGCGGGCCGCGCCGAACACCGGTGCGACCAGCGCCGCCATCCTCTCCACGAACGCCACCTCATCCGGATCGAAACGGTGACCGGCGGTGGCCCACACCGTGATACAGCCGAGCGGTTCGCCGTGCGGCGCGACGATCGGCACCGAGAAGATGGCACCGTAGCGTTCCTCCCCGATACCGGGATAGGCCAGGAAGCGGGGATCGCTGGCGGGATCGGCGGGCACCAGATAGCTCTGTTTCGTCGCGGCGACCCATCCGGTGACACCGTCGCCGTAGGCGACGCGCAAGGCCCCCACGTGGTCGGCTGCGGGGCTCTCGGTGGCGCCGGTGAGGACGAGTTCCTTGGTCGCGGTGTCGAAAACGTAGGCGTAGACGTCGCGATTGGCCCGGTCGGCCTGGATCGCCTCGACGAGGCGCTGAGCGACCACCGTCACGTGGTCGGTGGACGCCAGCACCCCGGCGACGCGTTCGACGGCCCGCAGTTCGACCTGCGAGAGCGGTTCATCGGGCATGGCCCATCGTAATGGGGTGGCCCCGGCTCCGCCTGGCTTCCCGCAGGTCCTAGACACGGGTGAAATAGCGTGCGGCTTCCCAGTCGCTCACCGCTTCCCGGTGCCGATCGCGCTCCCATAACCGCGATGCGAGGTAGTGATCGACGAACGCATCACCGAAAGCGCCGCGGGCGACGGTGCTTCCACCGAACGCGTCGACCGCTTCCGCCAGCGACCGCGGCAGCGGCGCGCCGGATTCCTCGTAGGCGTTCCCCGCGACGGGCGGCGGCGGGTCCAGCTGGTTCTCGACACCGTGCAGCACCCCGGCCACGCATGCCGCCAGCGCCAGGTACGGGTTGGCGTCCGCGCCGGGCAACCGGTTCTCCATCCGGCACGTCGACTCGTCGGTGGCGATGACGCGCAGCGCGGCGGTGCGGTTGTCGGTGCCCCACGCCGCCGACACCGGCGACCAGGACCCCGGCACCCGGCGTTTGTAGGAGTTCACCGTCGGGCAGTAGAGCGCGGTGAACTCGCGCATCGTCGCCAGCTGGCCGGCCAGCGCCTGCCGCATCAGCGCCGACGGTCCGTCCCCGTCCCACATCGCGTTACGCGCGGGCGCGTCGAGCCGCTGGATGCTCTGGTGGATGTGGGCGCTCGAACCGGCCGCGTCCGTGGACACCTTCGCCATGAACGTGGCGAGGTAGCCGTGCTGCTCGGCGATTCGGCGGACACCGTTCTTGTAGATCGCCACCCGGTCGGCGGTGGTGAGGACGTCGGCGTGCTCGATGTTGATCTCGACCTGGCCCGCGCCGTACTCGGTGTTGGACGCCAGGATCGGGATGTCACACGCTCGCATACCCTCTCGGATCGCACCGATGACGTCTTCGAGAGCACTGTGCCGATTCAGGCTGAACGTCGCGATCCCCGGCGAGGCCGGTGTCAGGTTGCGGTAGCCCTTCGCCGCCGCGCTCTCCGGTGTCTCCCGGTACAGGTAGAACTCGAGTTCGTAGCCGGCCGTGAGGCGGTAGCCAAGGGCCGCGGCGCGTTGGACCTGTTTCGCCAGCACCGTACGCGGCGCGACGGGCACTTCGGATCCGTCGGTGTTGCGCACGTCGCACAGCACGACGGCATGCCCGGGCTCCCACGGAACCGGACGCAGCGTCGTCGGATCCGGCACCAGGACGACGTCGGAATAGCCCGTCTGCCAACCCGATACGGTGAAGCAGTCCATCAACGTGTCTTCGATGTCCCACCCGAACACGATGTTGGGAATCGATGAGCCGCGCCGGACGATCGAGTCGAGGAAGAAGTCCGCGGGCACGAACTTCCCGCGAACCTGGCCGTCGATGTCGGTCATACCGAATTGGACGGTCGTGATCTGGTGGCTCTCGATGAGGGCGCGAGCCGCTTCCCTCGCGGTGTCGGCCTGGCCGTTGGTTGCGCCGGCATGTCCGGTGCTGATCGAGGTGTTGGTCATCGCCGGGTTCCTCCATGGCGGTCGCGACGGTCTGTGCAAACTTAACGCGCCCGCATCGACGCAGTCTGCGTGCAGCTTGACCATAGTTCTATGGCAGGCCTGGTCTGGGTCTCCTTCGTCGGCATACCGTCAGCTCCACGGCCCGCGCAGCACCCGGCCGCCGACCGTGAACGAAGGGACCGACCCGGCCATGCCCAACTGGTGTGATCTGAGCCGAGACGAGGTGGCGGAGGCCGCGTGTTCGGGTGCTGTTGCGGTTCTACCGCTCGGCGCGATCGAACAGCACGGTTCCCATCTGCCGACCGGCACCGATACCCTGCTGGCCGCCGCCGCCGTGGAGGCCGCCGTCGCGCGGACCGGCGACATCGGACTTCCGCCGGTCGCCTACGGCTGTTCTCTCGGGCACACCGCACACTGGCCGGGAACGTTGTCGCTGTCCGTCCCGACGCTGACCGCGATCGTCACCGACATCGGACGGTGGGTCGTCGCATCGGGTTTCCGCAAGATGGTCGTCATCAACGCCCATGCCACCAACGGGCCGCCCGCGCAGGCGGCACTGCTCACGCTTCGTCACGAGATACCGATGCTGCGAACATGTTTCGCCTCGCTGTACGACATCACCATGCGCGCCCACACCGGCTACCGCAGCGACGCCGACGACCCGCACGCGAATGTCGCCGAGACGTCGATGATGCTGCACATCGACGGGGGACTGGTGTCCCTGGACCGGGCGGTCGACGAGGAGGACCGGACCTTGAACCGCGTGCTGACCTACCCGATGCCCGATGTGACGCGCAGCGGAGTCGTCGGTCGTCCCTCGTCGGCGACCGCGGACTCCGGTGCGGTGCTCTTCGACGAGATCGTCGAGGACATCGCCGAACTACTGCGGCAGGCCCGCGCCGAGACCGAGCCCATGCCCGACCGCCCCATGGTGTCGGCTTCGACACCCGGCCGGAGCGATCCTGGCCGCTGTTGAGCCGGGCGGGCAGTTGCAGCCGCTAACGTGGATGCAATGGTGCGCGAGATGCTGGTGGTGCTGTCGACAGCGGCCGTGGCGGCAGGTCTGACCGGTTGCGGCGGCGACAGGGAATCGGCTCCGGCCCCGGCTCCGGCGTCGACCACACAGGAGACCGCGCCCGCCGCGGTGGAGTTCGGCAACGCGCTGCGGGAACAGGTCACCGTCGACGCGATGATGGGGCACCTCACCGAACTGCAGGAGATCGCCGACGCACACGGCGGCAATCGCGCGCTCGGCACACCGGGGTACGACGCCAGCGTCGACTATGTGGCCAACGCTCTGCGCGACAAGGGTTTCGACGTAGAGACCCCCGACTTCGAGGTTCGGTTGCCGTTCGCCGAGAAGCCGCAGCTGAGCGTCGACGGCCGGACCGTCGACGCCATACCGCTGGAGTACACCATCGGGACGGCCCCGCAAGGCGTGAGCGGCCCGCTGGTGCCCGCCCGCGTCGAGGACTCGCCGGGCTGCACGGCGACGGACTACGACGGTCTGCCGGTGCAGGGTGCGGTGGTGCTGGTGGACCGCGGGGAATGCCCGTTCTCGGTCAAACAGGCCGTCGCCGCCGAACGCGGTGCGGTGGCGATGGTGGTGGTCAACAACGTCGACGGCGACCTGGTCAGCGGCACTCTCGGCGAGGACACCGACGTCGAGATCCCGGCGGTCGGCGTCACCAGGGACATCGGCGCCGCCTTGCGTGACGCCCCCGGCCCGGCGACCCTGCGTCTCGAGGCCGGCGTGCGGACGGAGCGCACCCGCAATGTGATCGCCCAGACCAGGACCGGATCCACCGCCGACGTGGTGATGGTCGGAGCGCACCTCGACAGCGTCCCGGAGGGTCCCGGCATGAACGACAACGGCTCAGGGGTGGCAGCGGTGCTCGAGACCGCGTTGCAGCTGGGCGCCGAACCCGACGTGCGCAACGCGGTGCGGTTCGGTTTCTGGGGCGCCGAGGAGCAGGGCCTGCTCGGCTCGCTCAACTACACCGAGTCCCTGGACGAAGAAGAGCTCAAGGACATCGCGCTGTACCTCAACTTCGACATGCTCGGCTCGCCGAATCCGGGGTACTTCACCTACGACGGCGACCAGTCCACCCCGCCGAACCCGGAGGCGGGTTCACCGCGCGTGCCGGAGGGGTCGGCCGGGATCGAACGGACATTGGCCCGGTACCTGGACGATGCGGGGAAACCGGCCGAGGACACCGGCTTCGACGGCCGCTCGGACTACGACGGTTTCACGCGCGCCGGAATACCGGCGGGCGGGTTGTTCTCCGGCGGCGAGGAGAAGAAGACCCCCGAGCAGGCCGAGCGCTGGGGTGGCGAGGCCGACCAGCCATTCGACCCGAACTATCACAAGAAGTCGGACGATCTCGCGAACATCGACCGGACCGCGATGGAGATCCATGGCGGCGGCGTGGCCTACTCGGTCGGGTTGTACGCACAAGACCAGCGCGGACGCAACGGTATTCCGCTCCGTGACGACCGCACCCGCCATCCCGCCGGCGCGCGATGAGACTCCGCTGGGCCGTGACCGCCGCGGCGGCGGCACTGGTCGCGGCATGCTCGTCGCCACCTCCGCCGCAGACCGATCTGGCCGACGACCTGGCCGCCAGGATCGGCATCGACGCTCTCTACGCCCACCTCGAGGCCCTGCAGGACGTCGCGGAGCGCAACGGCGGAAACCGGGCCCAGGGCACGCCGGGGTTCGACGCCAGCGTGGACTACGTCGCCGGGTTGTTGCGGGACAAGGGTTTCGACGTGCAGACCCCGGAGTTCGACCGCTACGGCGGCACCCGCGGTGGTGCGCCACTGCTGACCGTCAACGGGCGCGGCCATCCGGTCGACAAGGCGTCGCTGCTGCTGGACACCGGACCGGCCGGCATCAGCGCCGTCACGCTGCGTCCTGCGAAGGCTGCCGGGTGCACCGCGGCCGACTACGGCAGAACCGACGTCCGCCGTGCGATCGCGGTCGTCGACGACACCGGGTGCTCGGTGGTCGCGAAACAGAACGCCGCCCTCGCCCGGGGCGCCGTCGGAGTGCTCGTGGCCACCGCCGGTGCCGGCAGGGGCAGCCCGCCCGGATTGTTCGAGCCCGGCTATTACCGCCAACTCACCATCCCGGTCGGGATCATCGGCGCAGATGTCAACGCGGCGCTGCGCCGCACCACGGCGCCGGTGCGGTTACGGCTGGACGGCGAGCCGGTGATGACGAAGTCCCGGAATGTACTGGCGCAGACCAAGACCGGAGACGCCCGTAACGTGGTGATGGCGGGGGCTCACCTCGACAGCGTGGCGGGCGGGCCGGGCATCAACGACAACGGCACGGGCGTGGCCGCGGTCCTCGAAACGGCGTTGCAACTGGGCAGCTCCCCGCAGATCGACAATGCCGTGCGGTTCGCGTTCTGGGGCTCCGAGGAGATCGGCCTGGAAGGTTCGCGCGCCTACCTGCGCGGTCTCGACGCCGAGCACCTCGACGACATCGCGGTGTACCTCAACTTCGACATGCTCGGCTCGCCGAACGCCGGTTACTTCACCTACGACGGCGACCAGTCCGCCGCGACCGCACCGGTGCCCGTCCCCGAGGGGTCGGCCGGCGTCGAACGGCTCCTCGCCGGATACCTCAACCTCGCGGGGGTCCGGCCCGCCGACATGCCGTTGAGCAATGCCACCGACTACGAACCGTTTCTCGCGGCCGGCGTCCCGATCGGCGGCTTGACGACCGGTGCGGCACAACCGAAGACGGCGGTGCAGGCGCGCCTGTGGGGTGGGCGGGCGGCCGCGGCGTTCGATCCGAATTACCACACCCGACGTGACACCGTCGACAACGTCGACCGTCGGGCGCTGGGCATCATGGCTCCCGGGGTGGCCTTCGCGGTAGGCGCATATGCACAGTCCACCGACGGCCCCAACGGGGTCCCGCCGCGGGATGAGCGCGACCGGAAGGCGCCGTAGTCACCTACCGAAACCGTTGTTTACACAAGCGCGCACGGCGACAGCGAACTGGACAATATCGGAGATTTGTAGAGAACCGGTTGCTGTCGCAGGCCGGCTCTGCCGCCTCCCGCGTAGCCGAGTCGGACTGACGTGAGCCACCCCATAGCGGATGGGCAAAGGTGTTCCACGCCATAGCCGCGGCGGTTACCGACGAGTAATACGCCCGGCTCGCCCCTGGAAGTGCCTTCTCAGCGAACCTGCTCCGGCGGTCCCGAGATCCGCAGTCGAAGTTTGCGCGCCACGGGGTTGGTTGCGACTACAACGAGTTAGCTACGCCACATTCGCGGTCTTCACCGCGGTGTTAGCAGCTACCTTCGTTTTCTGGATAGATGATGACGAGCCGAAGAGGTGTTGGCGCAACAATGGCGCTGATCTGCAAATTCATGCTTGCTTTCAACTTACTCTCAGGTAGGTTGCACACCGGGGTGGGACCGAGCAAAGGAGATCCAGTTGCAGATAGCTGTTCGCTCGTACCTGACTGCGGGCGTGGCCCTTGCAGGTGCCGGTGCCATCGCCTTGAGTCCGGTGGCGCCGATGCCCGACGTCGAGATGTCGGAGATCTCGTCCGCGGCGGTCGAGCTGAATGCGCTCGTCAATCCGATCGAGGCCTTCGCGCCGATCTTCGAGAAGGCGTTCGCGGACGTCGGTGGCCTGGGTCAACGCGTCTTCGCGAACCCCGCGCCGATCCTGCAGCAGATCCTGGCCAACCAGCTGGAGAGTGCCCAGACGCTCGGGGCGATCGCCGGCGTGTTCGGGGATTCGTTCCGTACCGCACTCGTCGAGGCTCCGGGAAAGCTCGAGACCGCATTCGAGCAGTTTTCGGCGGGTGAGATCACCTTGGGGCTGAACACCCTGTTCGACCTCGCGATCTCGCCGGTCATCGGGCCCCTGCTCGACAGCATCTTCGCCGGCGACGGGGTGCTCCAGGATCTGGTGGGCGTGCTCCAGCAGCCGTTCGCCAACGCGCAGAACGTGATCGGCCTGCTCGGCGACCAGGACTTCCTGCTCACCATCGGACTCGTACCCCTGCAGACGGTGTACGCGCTCAACACCGCGGTCGGCGGAGCGGCGGAAGCGCTCCTCGCCGCGGCCGAGGCGGGCGATCCCGAAGCGTTCATCAACGCGATCACCACCGGTAGCGCGAACATCACCGGGGCGGTGCTGGACCGGCTGCTCAATCCCGGCACCGCGCCGTACCGCTACGACCAGGGCATCATCGGCGCACTGCTCACCGCACGCGACATGATCGCCCAGGCGCTGGGCGCACCCACACCGACCGCGGCGCGGTCGGTGACGGACAGCACCGAGGTGACCACCGTGACGCTGGACGTCGCGCCCGCGCCGGACACCACCGAGACCGCGAACGCCGAGGCTCCCAAAACCGATGTGGCGCCCGAGGTCTCCGCGCCGGAGATCGGCACCGAGGCTCCCGTCGCCGAGGAGTCCACCGACGCGGCGGACGAGGAAGCGGCCGTGGTCGTCGAGGCCGGTGACGACGAACTCGCCGTGGACGAAGAGGCCGCCGTCTCCAAGAAGGCCGACCCGCTCGGCGACCTGCGCAAGGGCATCGAGGGCGCCGTCAACGACGTCCGCAACGGCTTCAAGCACGCCGCCGCCACCCTCACCGGCAAGGCGGACAAGCCCGCGAAGATTGACAGCTCCTCGGACTCCTCCAGCGGAGCCGGATCAGCGTCCGACAGCGACTCGGCTCCGGCTGACAGCGAGTAGCACGGCGGACGATCGGCGGAGCGCTCGGCCACTTCGGTCGAGCGTTCCGTCACTCCGACACCAACGGCCTCACCTCGAAACCGCCACGGCCGTCGAAGCCGACCTCCCACAGCTGATCGAAGCCGTCCCGGAGCCGCGGCACGCGCAGCCGCCTGAGCGTGGCGAACATCCCGACGTCCGGGACTCGGGCCCGGCCGGTGCGGGCGGCGTTACGCCGCAGCGAGCCGTCGACGTCGGGGAACCAGTAGCCGACGACCCCGGCGGTATGCGCGCGGGCGATACCGATGATCGGCTCCCATTCGGCCGGTGACGGATTGGTGTTGTCGACGGCCACGCTGCGCCCCTGTTCGAGCGCTTCGGCGATGAGCTGCATCTGCCGCCGCTGCCTGTTGCGGTTGTGCCGGAATGCGTCCTTGCTCACGTGGACATGCGTGACCGCCAGCCGTTGCCGGTAGAAGGTCGTCTTGCCGGCGGCCTGCAGTCCGATGAGCACCGCGACCTCGGGCATGGGCGCCGGTCCGGAAACCTGCACCCGGCCGTACTACCCGCCCGCCGCCGAGATACTCGCCCGCCGGTCGGTCCGCAGCCCGAGCAGA
Source organism: Mycolicibacterium litorale (assembly GCA_050205415.1). Classification (GTDB taxonomy): domain Bacteria; phylum Actinomycetota; class Actinomycetes; order Mycobacteriales; family Mycobacteriaceae; genus Mycobacterium; species Mycobacterium litorale_C. The sequence goes on along the minus strand of JBNMQY010000032.1, from coordinate 28,163 downwards.
CGCATACCGTGGTACACCAGCAGGGCCGCGATCGATCCGAGCGCGATCCCGGTGAACGTGAGTTCTCCTGCCTGCCAAGTGAAGTCGGCGATGCCGATGATGAGCGGGATGGCGGCGGTCATCTGGTTGACCGGCAGCGAGAAGTCGATGTGGTTGGTCAGCCAGATCCGGATCCCCAGGACACCCACCAACCCGTAGAGCACGACCGTCGCGCCGCCGAGCACACCGGCGGGGGTCGCCGAGATCGCCGCACCGATCTTCGGGCACAGCGACAGGACGATGGCGACCACGGCTGCCACCCAGTACGCGGCCGTCGAGTACACCCGGGTGGCGGCCATGACGCCGATGTTCTCCGCGTACGTGGTCGTCGCCGATCCGCCGCCGACACCGGCCAGCGTGGTCGCGACACCGTCGGCGGCCAGCGCGCGGCCGATCAGCGGATCCATATCGGTCTTCGTCATCTGGCCGACCGATTTGACGTGCCCGATGTTCTCGGCGATCAGCGCGACCACCGCGGGCAGGAACATCGGCAACACGGCCAGGGAGAACGACGGCGCCTGGAAGTCGGGCAGTCCCAGCCACGGCGCGGCCGCGATCGCGGCGGTGTCGACGTCGCCGAGCGCCAGCGCGAGCAGATAGCCGATGACCACCGCGAGGAAGATCGCCAACCGGCCGATGAGGCCGCGGAAGAACGCCAGCGTCGCCACCAGCAGCACCAGGGTGACGGTGGCGACCAGCGGGCCCTTCTCGAAATTCGCCTTCGCGGCCGGGGCGAGGTTGAACCCGATCAGCGCCACGATCGCACCCGTCACCACCGGTGGCAGGGCGACGTCGAGCCAGCGGGTGCCGACCAGGTGGACCACGCCGCCGATCGCGATCAGTACCAGCCCGAGCGCGACGATGCCGCCGAGCGCGCTGCCGGTGCCCTCGGCCGCGACAGCCGCGGTGACGGGGGCGATCACCGAGAAGCTCGAACCCAGATAGCTCGGCAACCGGTTGCCGGTGATGATCAGGAACAGGATGGTGCCGACGCCGGAGAACAACAGGGTGGTGGCGGGCGGGAAGCCGGTCAGCACCGGCACCAGGAACGTCGCGCCGAACATCGCGACGACGTGCTGGGCGCCGAGCCCGATGGTGCGTGGCCAGCTCAGGCGTTCATCGGGGGCGACGACGAAGTCGGCGTCCGACCGGGATTCGACGGGTCTCCACGTCAGCGGCATCACGGTTGACTATCTTGCCCCGCGTCGGCTCCCTCGCGCGCGGCGTACCGCGTAGACCAGCGCACCGGCCGCGAGCACCGCGAGGCCCGCGACCACCGACGTCCAGGGCAGCGCGAACGCCACCACCAGACACCCGACCAGGCCCACCGCGGGCACCACCCGGTGCCCGAGCGTCCAGGCCGAGGCGTTCGCGACGGCGTAGTAGACCAGCACCGCGAACGACGAGAAGCCGATCGCCTCCCGCAGATCGACGGTGGCGGCCAGCACCGCGACGACCACTCCGACCGCGACCTCGGCCCGGTGCGGACTGCCGAACCGGCTGTGCACCGCCGCGAGGCCGGCCGGCAGGTGCCGGTCGCGCGCCATCGCCAGCGTCGTCCGGGAGACACCGAGAATCAGCGCGAGCAGCGAGCCGAGTGCGGCGACCGCGGCGCCCGCCGCCACCACCGGAACCAAACCGGGAAACCCGGCCGTCCGCACGGCTTCGGACAGCGGGGCCGCCGCTCCGGCCAGCGTCGTGGCGCCCAACACGGCCAGCACCGCGACCGCCACCAGCGCGTAGACCGCGAGCGTGATCCCGAGGGCGATCGGGATGGCCCGGGGGATCGTGCGTGCCGGGTCGCGCACCTCCTCGCCGAGCGTGGCGATGCGGGCGTAGCCGGCGAATGCGAAGAACAGCAGCCCGGCCGACTGGAGCACCCCGCCGACGGTGATGCCGTCCGGCACGGTCAGCCGCTCGACCGAGGGGTCGCCGAACCCGAGTGCAGCCACCACCACGACGGCGAGCACGGCCAGCACCACCGCCACGATGATCCGGGTGAGCAGCGCCGACTTGCGGATACCGGCGTAGTTGACCGCCGTCAGCGCCACCACCGCGGCCACCGCGACCAGTCGTGCGCCGCCGGGCCAGACGTAGACGCCGACGGTGAGCGCCATCGCCGCGCAGGAGGCGGTCTTGCCCGTGACGAAGCTCCAGCCCGCCAGGTGACCCCAGAACTCGCCCAGTCGCTCCCGGCCGTAGACGTAGGTGCCGCCGGACTCGGGGTAGCGGGCGGCGAGGCGGGCCGACGAGGTGGCGTTGCAGTATGCGACGACCGCCGCCACCGCCAATCCGATGAGCAGACCGCCGCCGGCCGCAGCGGCGGCCGGCGCGAGCGCGGTGAAGATCCCGGCGCCGATCATGGCGCCGAGCCCGATGACGATCGCGTCGCTCAGGCCGAGCCGACGAGGCAGTGCGGTACTGCCGGGTGCAGTCACACCGCGATGCTAGGAAGTTCCGCGGTCCCCCGCGAGCGTGTCCTCGTCCCGATGGCTGACCGTCGCGGCCACCAACACCGCGACCAGGGTGATCACCCCGACCGCGATCAGCGGGATGGTCCACAGCCTGCGGGTCAGCAGGGCGTCCTGGCATGAGCCGACGAAGTCGGTGCCGCCCGCCGCGGCGTTCTCGGCCTGGGTCAGGTTGGCGGCGAATCCGCTACCGCATTTGACCTGCCAGCCCCACTGGTCGTACCCGTCGATGAAGACGGGGAAGCGCAGCGCGAACAAACCGATGGCGAGCAGGATGGCGCCGCCGACGGCGATGTACCAGGCGCGTGGTCGCACGGTGCCCCCTTCGAGATCTCGCACCTATGTTAATGGTCATTCTCCGTCTGTGGCGAGATCGGCGAGAATCTCGGCTCACCGAGGGCCGTGCGCCGACGCTCGGCGTTAATGTGTTCGACATGGCGCCCACCCCGCCCGGCCGCGGCGACGGTGTACGGCGCCGTCCCAAGGACCGCAAAGCCCAGATCGCGCGGGCGTCCGCCGAGGCGTTCAGCCTGCTGGGTTATCACGGGGTCAGCATGGAGGCGATCGCCACGCGCGTCGGGATCTCCGCGGCCGCGCTGTACCGGCACTACACCGGAAAGTACGAGCTGTTCCGCGACGCGGTGCTGGCGCTCGGCCAGCAGTTGGTCGACGCCACCGCCTTCGTCGACGACACCACCGACGAGGCCACCGCGGACACCACAGACGACCCGCGGGGCACCCTGATCCACCTGGCGACCGCGCTCTGCGATACCGCGCTGGCCAACCGCGAGTCCGGCGGGCTGTACCGCTGGGAAGCGCGCTATCTGCGCGGTGACGATCAGGCGACGCTGGACTCGCAGATCCGCACGGTGCACCGCCGCCTCCAGGAACCGCTGTCCGCGCTGCGCCCGGAACTCGACTCCCGGCAGCGGTGGACGCTGTCCACGGCGATGATCAGTGTGCTGGGCAGCATCGTCGACCACCGGGCGAAACTGCCCGCAGGCCAGATCCGTCCTCTGCTGGCCGACCTCGTCCTGACGTTCGTGTCCGCCGAATTCCCCGCGCTGTCTGAGGCGCCGGATCCGCCGGTCCCGGCCGTACCCGCGCACCGGTCGAAATACGAAGCGCTGCTGGTGGAATCAATGCGGCTGTTCAACCAGAAGGGTTATCGGGACACCTCGATGGAGGACATCGCCGCCGCGGTGGGGATGCCGGCTTCCGGTATCTACCGGTACTTCTCCGGCAAGAGCGACATCCTCGCCGGGGCGTTCCGCCGGTCGGCCGACCGGTGGTCGGCGGAGATATCGGCGATCCTCGACAGCACGCCCGACCGGGAAGAGGCGTTGACGCGGTTGATCGACGGGCACGTGGCCCGGTCGTTCAGCGAACCCGAACTCGACTACGTCTACTACACCGAGCGGCTCAACATGTCACCGGCCGATCAGCAGATCCTGCGGAACCTGCAGCGGTCGACGGTCGAGACGTGGGCGGACCTCGTGGTGACGCTGCGCCCGGAATGGACTGCGGGACAGGCCCGTTTCGCCGTCTACGCGGCGATGGCGGTCACCATCGATCTGGGCCGGCTGGTCCACTACCGCAACTCGCCCTACTCGCGTGCGCTCGTCGCCGGGATGATGGACCTGACCCTGCTGGGCCGCTACCGCTTGCGGACGGTGTTGCCCGCCAAGTAGACCAGGTAGCCCACCAGGCCGGCGACGCCCAGCTTGCGGGTCCTGCGGCCGGCCAGCGCCAGGCCGATCGCCGTCTCGAAGCTGCCGTTGGTGTAGACGTGGCGGCGGGTGTCCTGGGGGAACGCCGCCACGGTGATCGGCTCGAACACCTGCGGGCGGGCGAAGTGCGCCAGACCCATTCCGGCGAGTGCCAGACCGGTCAGCTTGGCGGCGCGCTTGTCCTGTTGCGGCACGGAGGGTCCTCTCTCAGGCAATCTGGTGATGGGGCTCAAGCGATCTGGTAATCACTGAGCGGGAACTCGGACGCCTCACGGATGGCTTCGCGTGTCGACATCGGGCGCAGCAGCGACGGTTCGCCACTGGGGTTGAAATAGTATGACCGCGACGAGGCGCAGTTGCCGACCGTCCACAGTGAACTGCCGAGCGCTTCGGTCATCCGCTCGAGATAGAGGGCGTTGGCCTCCTCGGTCACCTCGAACGTCGTGGCGCCGCGGCGGTGCATCTCGCCGAAAAGCCGGTCCATGAGCCGCATCTGGTACTCCATCGTGTTGAAGAAGTTCAGACCGAGGAAGGCGTACGGACTGGCCAGGCTCAGATAGTTCGGGAAGTAGGGCATCGACACACCCTGATACGCCTGGAAACGCGTTTCGCGCCACCACTTTCCGAGATTTCGGCCGTCGCGGCCGATCACCTCGATGGCGGGGAAGTTCGCCTCCCACAAGTCGAATCCGGTGGCCAGTACCAGTGTGTCGATGACGGTCTTGGTGCCGTCGGCGTTGACGATGCCGTCGGCCTCGACGCGTTCGATGCCGTCGGACTGCAGATGCACGTGCGGTTTGGTGAACGTGCGGAAGTAGCTGTTGGAGAAGGTCGGTCGCTTACAGCCGATGTCGTAGTCGGGTGTGAGCCTGCGCCGCAGCTCCTTGTCCCGGATCGAGATGAACTGATGGATCTTGCACAGGTCCATCGCCGACATGTTGAGGCGGCGGAACAGCGGCACCTTGTAGTGCACGACACCGATGTTGATCATCGCCTCGTAGATCGTGTCGGTGATCAGCCGCACGATGCGCTGGAGCAGCGGTACCCGGGCGAACAGCCGTTTGGTCCGTTCCGAGAACCGGATGTCCACCTTCGGCGCCACCCAGATCGGGGTGCGCTGATAGACGGTGAGATCCCCCGCGGTCTTGGCCAGTTCGGGGATCAACTGCACCGCGGTGGCGCCCGTGCCGATGATCGCGACCCGCCGGCCGGCCGGGTCGAAGTTGTCGTCCCAGTCGGTGGTGTGGATGACCGTGCCCTCGAACTCGGTGATGCCGGGGATGTCGGGCATGCGGGGCTGGGAGAGGAAGCCCGTCGCCGTGATCAGGTAGCGGGCGGTCAGTGTCTGGCCGTCGGCGGTGGTGACCCGCCAGACCTTCGCCTCCTCGTCCCAGCGGGCGCCCTCGACGGCGGTGTTGAACCGGATGTGCCGGCGGACGTCGTACTTGTCGGCGACGTCGTCGGCGTACTGCTTGATCTCCGTGCCGGTGGAGAAGAGCCGCGACCACTTGGGGTTGGGCTCGAAGAAGTAGCTGTAGGTGGTGGTGGGGACATCGACGGCCAGACCGGGATAGTGGTTGACGTACCACGTCCCGCCGAGATCGTCCTCACGGTCGAGGATGACGAAGTTCGCGTAGCCCATGCGCTTGAGCTGAATCGCGGCGCCGATTCCGGCGAATCCCGCGCCCACGATGACCGCGTCGTACTGCTCCGAAGTCATGAGTAGACGGTACCCCAGGTATCAGGGTCGACCGGCTGCCGACCTGCGCTCCGTCAGCCCCTGATCGACCCGGTGCGCGGCGGGTCGAGCGTCGCCACGCAGGTCACCGCCCGGTCGCCATCGGCCCAGGTCTCCGCGGTGGGGTAGAGCACATACAGCTGCACGGAGTCGTCGGTCACCGCGGCGGGCGAGTAGCTCGCCAGTTCCGGCCCGCACTGGTTGGAGTACTCGGTCACCGCATCCTCGCCGGGGAAGTCGCCGTCGGGCATCGTCAGCACCGCGAACACCTCACCGGCGTGGGTCTCGTCGCAGCTGACGGTCTTGACGGTGAGCACCCGGGTGCCGTCGGGAATCTCGGAAAGGCAGTCGCCCAGCTTCACGTCCGTCGCCGTCACCGTGCCCTGGCGCACCGCCAGCACCACGACCAGCACGATGGCGATGACGGCGATGACTGCGACGAGCGCCACGATGCCCAGGATCAGCCACAGCTTGTTTCTGTTCTTCTTCGGCGGCGGACCCGCAGGCGGCATCCCGGCGTACGGCTGCGGCGGTGGCGGCGGATAGTACGGCTGGCCGTAGGGCTGCTGACCGTACGCGGGCTGGCTGTACGGGGGCGGGCCGGGAGGCGGGCCCGGCGGCATGGTCATGCGACGACGATATCCCGGTCAGGTCAGCAGCCGCAGGGCCGCGTCCACCGCCAGCTTGGGAACGTCGAGCGTCTTCGACCCGAGGTCGTGGCGCGCACCGGTGATCTCGACGACCGTGGTGGGGCCGGCGACGAGCGCGGCGGCGGCTGTGAGTTCGTCGATGCCGCCGAACGGATCCTTCGTGCCGTGGGTGAACACCGTCGGCACGCCGATGCGGGGCAGGTGTTCGGTGCGGGCGCGTTCCGGCTTGCCCGGCGGATGCAACGGATAGGAGAACAGGGTCAGCGCGTCGACGGCGACTCCCGCGCCGGCCTCGTCCCCGGCGACCGCCATCGACGTCATGCGCCCACCGTAGGAATGGCCACCGGCGATCACCGGTCCGTCCGTCAGCTCCCGGGCGACGGACACCGCTTCGGCCACACCCGCCCGATCGGCGGCCGCCGATCCCGAAGGTGGCCCCTTGGGCCGTCGGCGCCGGTACGGCAGGTCGTAGCGGATCGCCAGCCAGCCGCGGGCGGCCCACTCGTCGCAGAGCCTGATCAGCATCGGCGCATCGCGGTTGCTGCCTGCGCCGTGCGTCAGCAGCACCACTCCGGCCGGGGTGGCCGCGGGTGCGTGCGCGACGCCGGAGATGTCAGCGACGTTCATCGGCGCTCAGCCTGAACAGTGCGGAAACCGGGCCGTGGCCGGCGCCCAGCGGGTAGGCCGCGCGCAGGCATTCGGTCACCCACCGCTTGGCGAACGCGACCGCATCCGGCACCGCGTATCCGTTCGCCAGGGCGCTGGCCACCGCGGCGGCCAGCGTGTCACCCGCTCCGTGGTCGTGGCCGGTGTCGATGCGCGGCCCGTCGAATTCGAAGAAGTCGGTGCCGTTGTAGAGCAGATCCGGGCTGTGCGGCGACGATCGCAGGTGCCCGCCCTTGACCAGCGCCCACTGCGGGCCGAGCGCGTGCAACGCCTCGGCCGCCGCCCGCTGGGACTTCTCGTCGACGACGTCGACGTCGACCAGCAGGCGCACCTCGTCGAGGTTCGGCGTCACCAGCGTGGCCAACGGGAACAGTTCGGTGCGCAGCGCGCCGAGCGCCGTCGGGTGCAGCAGCGGATCGCCGTGCATGGATGCGCAGACCGGGTCGACCACCAGCGGCACCGCACCCGCCAGTCCCTGGGCCCGCCACGTCGCGGCGATGGTCTCGATGATCGCCGAGGACGCCAGCATGCCGGTCTTGGCGGCCTGCGCTCCGATGTCGGAGGCCACGGCTTCGATCTGGGCGGCGATCACGTCGACCGGGATCTCGTGAAAGCCCTTGACGCCCAGCGAGTTCTGCACCGTCACGGCGGTGACCGCCACGAGGCCGTGTACGCCCAGCATGGCGAACGTCCGCATATCGGCCTGGATGCCGGCGCCGCCGCCGGAGTCCGAGCCCGCGATCGTCATCACCCGGACCGGCGTACGGCCCGGTGCGGGCAGGGGAGGAAACGTCGTATCGGTCATCGAAAACTCCCTACGCCGGCATTACCCGGTCAGGTTCATACGGTCGACAACCCCAGTTGTCCTCTCAGCGCGCTCGGTGCGCGCTCCCGCGTGGTCGGTGGTGCGTTGCCCAACTTAGCGCACGTGTCCGGCCGCACAACCGAATTGCCGATCGATCATTTGTATAGCTAATATATGTTTCCGATGACCGCTGACCTCACCGGCCGCCGCCGGATCGCCACCGACCGGGACCACCCGCTCTACAAGTGGGTGGTGTTGTCCAACACCACGCTCGGGATGCTGCTGGCGACGGTGAACTCCTCGATCGTGCTGATCTCGCTGCCCGCCATCTTCCGCGGGATCGGGCTGAACCCCTTACAGCCGGCCAACGTCAGCTATCTGCTCTGGCTGCTGATGGGCTACATGGTGGTCACCGCGGTGCTCGTGGTGCTGTTCGGACGCCTGGGCGACATGTTCGGCCGCGTCCGCATCTACAACCTCGGCTTCGTCATCTTCACGCTGTGCGCGATCGCGCTGTCCTTCCAGCCGTTCGAACTCGACGCGGGTGCGTGGTGGCTGATCGGGTGGCGCGTGGTCCAGGGTGTCGGCGGCGCCATGCTGATGGCCTCCTCGGCGGCGATCCTCACCGATGCGTTCCCCGCCCATCAGCGCGGTATGGCATTGGGCGTCAACATGGTTGCCGCGGTCGCCGGCTCGTTCCTCGGTCTGGTGATCGGCGGCGCACTGTCCGAATGGCACTGGCAGGCGATCTTCTGGGTGGGTGTTCCGATCGGCATCCTCGGCACCGTCTGGGCGATGCGGTCGCTGCGTGAACTCGGTGAGCGCAGCGAGGGCCGGCTGGACTGGGCCGGCACCGTGACGCTCGGCCTCGGCCTGACGGTGCTGCTCACGGGGATCACCTACAGCATCCAGCCCTACGGCGACGCACCCACCGGATGGGGCAACCCGTGGGTGCTGGGCGCGATCGGGTTCGGGGTCCTTTCGCTGGTGGCGTTCTGCGTCGTCGAACTGCGGGTCGCGCAGCCGCTGGTCGACATCCGGCTGTTCAAGATCACCGCGTTCGGGATGGGCAACCTGGCCGGGTTGATGTCGTCGGTGGGCCGCGGCGGACTGCAGTTCATGCTCATCATCTGGCTGCAGGGCATCTGGCTTCCCCTGCGCGGCTACGAATTCGAGGCCACGCCGCTGTGGGCGGCGATCTACATGCTGCCGCTGACCTTCGGTTTCCTGGTGGCGGGACCGCTGTCGGGCTGGCTGTCGGACCGCTACGGGGCGCGCCCCTTCACCGTCGGCGGCATGCTGCTGATGTGCGTCACGTTCGTCGCGCTGGTGATGATCCCGGTCGACTTCGACTACTGGCTGTTCGCGGTGCTGATCTTCCTCAACGGCGTCGGTGGCGGCGTGTTCACCTCGCCGAACTCGGCGTCGATCATGTCGAGTGTGCCGCCGGCCGCCCGCGGCGCCGCCTCCGGTGTGCGGGCCACGTTCTTCAACGCGGGCGGCTCGCTGTCGATCGGCATCTTCTTCTCGCTGATGATCGTCGGGCTGGCCAACTCGCTGCCCGGTGCGATGAGCGCAGGCCTGCAGGCCCAGGGCGTTTCCGCCTCGGTCGCCGAGGAGGTCGCCGGCACGCCGCCCGTCGGAAGCCTGTTCGCGGCATTCCTCGGCTACAACCCGATCGGTGAGCTGCTCGAGCCGTCGCACGCGCTGCAGCAGCCCGGCGTCAACGCCGAGGTGCTGACCGGTCAGACGTTCTTCCCGAACCTCATCACCGGGCCGTTCCACACCGGTCTGGTGGTGGTGTTCGTCGCGGCGGCGGCGATGATGCTGATCGGCGCGGTGGCGTCGCTTTTCAACGCGGGACGCTACGCCGAGCAACGATGACGATCCGGCACGCAGCACCGCCCATCTGCTGCGAAGATGGTTAGGTGCCCCTGCAGCTCATCAGCCGCGACGCGGAGTTGAGCGCCGTCGATGCGCTGTTGGACTCGGTGACGACGGGTACCGCGGTCCTGGTTCTCGAGGGTGAGGCGGGGATCGGCAAGAGCACGGTGTGGCGCGCCGGTATCAAACGCGCCCGCTCCCGCGGATTCCGGGTGCTCTCGGCGCGGGCCGTGTCGAGCGAGTCGGCCGCCGCGTACTCGTCGCTGGCCGAACTGCTCGCCGACGTGGAGACCGCCGTACTCGACCACCTGCCCGCACCGCAGCGCCTGGCGATCGACCGGGTGCTGTCGCGGGCGGACGACACCGGCCCGGGCACCGATCAGCGTGCGGTGGCCGCCGCGCTGCGGTCGGTGGTCGAACAGCTCGCGCGGTCCGGCCCCGTCCTGGTGGCGATCGACGATCTGCAGTGGCTCGACCCCGCCACGGCGCTGGTGGTGGCGTCGGTGGTGCGGCGGTGCAGTGGGCCCATCGGATTCCTGGTCACCGTGCGTGCCGGCGCGGGTGATCGCGCGGACCTGCGGTTGGAACCGTCCCGCCCGGAGCGCCTGTATCGGGCGCAGGTGCAGCCCATGTCGGTGGGCGGACTGCACGCCATGATCGTCCACGCGCTCGGCCGTTCGTTGACCCGGCCGAAACTGACCTGGGTGCATGAGGTTTCGGCGGGCAATCCGTTCTACGCGCTGGAACTCGTGCGCGCGCTGGACCGCGACGCCGAGGGCACGGGCCCGCTGCCCGGCACGGTCGCCGAGTTGGTGTGGACGCGCATCGCCGGGCTGCCCGAGCTCACCCGCGACGCACTGCTCGCCGCGGCCAGTACGGCGACACCGACCGTGGAGCTGGTGGCGCGGGCCGTCGGCGGCGACGTCGAGCAGATCGTCGCCGCCCTCGAGGAGGCCGAACGGCACGGCATCGTCGAGATCCACGGCTACCGCCTGAGTTTCGGACATCCACTGCTGGCTCGCAGCGTCTACACCGATGCCCCGGAGGGCCGGCGCCGTGCCATGCACGCCCGGCTCGCGGAGCTCGTCGACAACCCCGAGTCCAGGGCGCGCCACCGGGCACTGGCCGGTGACGGCGACGACGAGACCACGATCCGGGCCCTCGACGAGGCCGCGGAATCGGCGCGCATCCGTGGCGCACCCGCGGCGGCGGCCGAACTGCTCGACATGGCGCGCGCCCGGGGCGGTGACACGCCCGAGCGGACCCTGCGCGCAGCGGCCTGTCACTTCGGCGCGGGGGACACCGTGCGAGCGCGGGAACTGCTGGAGCACAGCATCTCCGGGATGGACCCGGGCGAGCTCCGTGCGAGGGCACTTCATCTACTGGGCCTGGTCCGGCTCTGGGACAACAGCTCCGCCGAAGCGGTGCCGCTGCTGGAACGCGCCATCGACGAGCCCGGGGTCAGCCCCGACCGCCGGGTGCAGATGCTGGTGATGCTCGCGTTCATCGACTTCAACGCCGGACACGCGGACCGGGCGCTGCAGCGCGCGGAAGAGGCCGTGGCTCAGGCGTCCGGTTTGGGGCGGGCCGATCTGTCGAGCCAGGCCAGGCCCATGCGGGCGATGCTGCGTTTCCTGATCGGCGACGGGCTCGACGAGGCGGAACTCGTCGGCGTCTTCGATTTCGAGGAGCCCGACGACATGCCGCTGGCGGCTCGGCCGAGGACGCTGCACGCCCTGCTGATGCTCTGGACCGGCCGCCTCGACGAGGCGGCAAAGCAGTTCGCGGCCATCGCCGAACGCTGCGACGAGTGCGGCGACGAGAGCGAACGGTCCTTCATCGATTTCCACCTCGGCCAGGTCGAGGTGTGGCGCGCCGATCTCACCGCGGCCGAGCGGGTGGCCGAGCAGAGCGTCGAACGGGCGCTGCAGTCCCACGGCGATCTGCCGCTGTTCATCGCATTGATCGTGCGGACGTTGGTGAGCGCCCACCTCGGCCGCGTCGAGGACACCAGGCGGTTCGCCGCACAGGCTTTCAACGTCGGGGAGCGGTGCAACTCCAGTCGCCTCGGGGCGTGGGCGGTGGCCGCCCTCGGGTTCCTCGAACTGTCCCTCGGTGACCACTGGGCCGCGGCCGAGGTGCTCGCGCCCGCTGTCGAGGGCTGGTCGGCGACACCGAAGTCGACCGAACTCGTCACCGCGCCGTTCCTGCCGGACGCCGCCGAAGCGCTCATCGGGATCGGCCGCCTCGGCGACGCGCAGCGGTTGGTCGACGCGCTGGAGGCGAACGGGCGCCGCCTCGACCGGCCGTGGATGCTCGCCCTCGGCGCACGCTGCCGCGCGCTGCTGCTCGCCGCCCGCGGTGATCTCGCGGGTGCGGTCGAGGCCGGTGAGCGCGCACTGGCCGAACACGGCCGGTTGCCGATGCCGTTCGAACTGGCTCGCACTCAACTGGTGGTGGGCCGGTTACGGCACCGGCGCCGCCAGTACGACGCCGCCATCGAGGCTGCCACGGCGGCGCTCGCCGCATTCGAGCGGATCGGGGCGCACCTGTGGGCGCAGCAGGCCCGCGCCGACCTGGCCGCACTGACCGGACGGCAGACCGCGGCCGGGCTCACCGAAACCGAACGCCGGTTCGCCGATCTGGCCGCCCAGGGTTTGACGAATCGCGAGATCGCCGCGGCGGAGTTCGTCAGCGAGAAGACCGTCGAGGCGAATCTGTCCCGTATCTACCGCAAGCTCGGTATCCGGTCGCGTGCCGAACTCGCCCGCGTGCTCAGTCGCTGAGGTCCACCCAGATGGGCGCATGGTCGCTGGCGCCCTTGCCTTTTCGTTCCTCCCGGTCGATCTCGGCGTGCGTCACCCGGGCGGCGAACGCCGGCGATCCGAGGATGAAGTCGATGCGCATACCGCGGCGCTTCTGGAACGCCAGCCGGGTGTAGTCCCAATACGTGTAGACCCCGGGGCCCGGCGTGAACGGCCGCACCACGTCGGTGTATCCGGCGTCGACGATCGCGCTGAACGCGTCCCGCTCGGGCGGTGTGACATGGGTGCTGTCCCGGTAGGCCTCGACGCTCCACACGTCGTCGTCGGTGGGGGCGATGTTCCAGTCACCGACCATCGCGATGGGCAGCGCCGGGTCGTCGGTAACCCAGCGGTGAGCCGTGTCTCGAAGTGCGGCAAGCCATTCCAGTTTGTAGGCGTAGTGCGGGGAGCCGACGAACCGGCCGTTGGGCACGTACAGGCTCCACACCCGCACGCCGCCGCACGTCGCCCCGAGCGCCCTGGCCTCGGCGGCCGCTTCGATGTCCGGTTTGTCGCTCCAGGTGGGCTGGCCGTCGAAGCCGACCGCCACGTCGTCGATGCCCACCCGCGACGCGATCGCGACACCGTTCCACTGGTTGAACCCGCAGTGCACCACGTCGTAGCCGAGGGCGGCGAACGGCATGGTGGGGAACTGCTGATCGGAGCACTTGGTCTCCTGCATGGCCAGCACGTCGACGTCGGCCCGCTGCAGCCAGTCGGTGACCCGGTCCACCCGGGCGCGTATGGAGTTGACGTTCCAGGTGGCCAGCCGCATGCGCTACAGCTTAGAAGCGTCCACGTAGCGCTCCCGGTGCTGAGCGGTGAACCCCATCGACTCGTAGAGCGCGATGGCGCCGGCATTGTCGGCCAGGACCTGCACGTAGGCATGGGTCGCCCCGCTGCGCGCACCCCACTCCAGCAGCGCCGCACACAGGGTGCGGGCGTGACCGCGGCGGCGCCGGTCCTCGGCGACCCGCACGGCCGACACGCCCACCCACCGGGTGCCGTCGTGCGCCGGCGTGACGGCCGCCCGGCCCACCGCGGCGTCGTCGATGCGGCCGAACGCCACCGCGCCGTCGACGACCGCCGTCAGCACCTCGACGGGTACGTCGCGCTCGTAGAAGGTCAGCCATGCGGTGTCCGGCTCGGCGGTGAGCGTCACCTCCTGCGCCGGTTCGGCGGGCAGGGGGCGCACCATCACGATGCTCTCCAGATGGATCTCGGCGTCGGTGAGGTCGCGCGGCAGCCGCACCAGCCGGTCGGGCACCGCCAGCCACGGGGTGAGCCCGCGGCGGGCGTACCAGTCCCGGATCGCGGGCAGGGTCACCGCACTGGCGTTGATGTCAAGCGGCACAGCGGAATTACCGCGGTGGGTGTACCCGTCGGAGGCGCGCAGCAGCCAGCCGTCGAGCCATTCCCGGTGCAGGCCCGGCCAGCCCAGCGCCGCGGCGTGCTCGACCGCGCGGATCTGCGACGCCTTCACCGGGACGTCGGTGAGCGTCCGCACGGTCACCACGTCGGCCGGTGAGATCTCGACGGTGTCACCGGTTTTCGTGCGCACCCGGACGACGGGTTCGCGCTCGAGCAGATGGCCGACCACGTCGTTGAGCGGGGGGACCGAACCGGCGGGCAGCCGGTAGCGCAGGCTCACCCGCGTGCCGGGCCGGGGCAGGTCGGGCACGGGCTCAGTGGCCGAACGGGTCCGGATCCCGGCCCGGCGTCCAACTCAGGCCCGGCACGCCCCAGCCGTTGCTCTTGACGGCGCGTTTGGCGGCGCGGGCATGCCGGCCGATCAGCCGGTCCAGGTAGAGGAATCCGTCGAGGTGCCCGGTCTCGTGCTGCAGCATCCTCGCGAACAGCCCGGTGCCCTCGACGGTGATGGGCGTGCCGTCCGCGTCGAGGCCGGTGACCCGGGCCCAGTCGGCGCGGCCGGTGGGGAACTGCTCACCGGGCACCGACAGGCAGCCCTCGTCGTCCTCGTCGGGGTCGGGCATCGTCTCGGGGATGTCGGAGGTCTCGAGCACCGGGTTGATAACGACGCCGCGGCGGCGCCCGGCGCGCCCGCGGGAGTCGGGGCAGTCGTAGACGAACACCCGCTGGGAGACGCCGATCTGGTTGGCGGCCAAGCCGACACCGTTGGCGGCGTCCATGGTCTCGTAGAGATCGCGGATCAGATCGGCCAGTTCTGCAGGCAGAGAACCGTCCTCACCCACGGGGATCGGGGTGGTTGCGGTGTGCAGAACGGGATCTCCCACGATGCGAATCGGAACGACGGCCACGGGGAGCAGCTTAGGGCGAGCACCTCGAGTGAGCCGACTCGCCCGCATGGGTGACGGCGCATCTCCGGCAGCCGTGATTGAATGAGCGCCGAACCACATGGATGTCATTTCGAGTGTCGGAGGGTCCGAGGAGCAATATGGACGGCGCCATGGCGCAGACTGAGCAATCCGGCGACGACTCTGATCTGCCTGCAGGACTGACCAGGCGCGAATTCGACATCTTGGCCTTCGAGCGCCAGTGGTGGAAATACGCGGGCAGCAAAGAAGACGCCATCAAAGAACTGTTCTCGATGTCGGCGACCCGCTACTACCAGGTGCTCAACGCACTCGTCGACCGGCCGGAGGCACTCGCGGCGGATCCGATGCTGGTCAAACGCCTGCGTCGGTTGCGCGCCAGCAGGCAGAAGGCGCGTGCGGCGCGCCGGTTGGGCTTCGAGGTCACCTGATCCGCCCGCTGGATACAGTGGGGCGTGATGAACCAGCGAGAATCCTCCGGACTGCCTCTGCGCGCCATCGTGATGGTGCTGCTCTTCCTCGGCATCGTCTTCCTCTTGGTGGGGTTCCAGGCGCTGGGGTCCGACGACGGTTCGGCGACCGAAGAGACCACCGTGGCCACCACGACGACGGCCACGCCGGCGCCGGAGCCCGCACCGGAGGGTGAGGCGGCACGGCCCGAGGTCCGCGTGTTCAACATCTCTTCGGTCGAGGGTGCGGCCGAGGGCGTGGCGACACGGCTGCGCGACGACGGGTGGAACGTCGCCGAAACCGGCAACCTCACGCTCGAGGGCGTCACCGCGACGACGGTGTACTTCGGCGACGGGCCGGGGGAGCAGGAGGCCGCCGAAGAGGTGGGCCGACTGCTCGAGGCGCCCGTCGAACCGCGCGTGCCCGAGCTGACCGAACAACCACCAGGCATCATCGTGGCGGTCACCGGTTAGGCTCTTGACCATGCTCAAGCCCGCCGCCGTCGCCGCCATGTTCGCCGTTCCCGCGCTCGCGCTGAGCGCCTGCACCCCCAACGAGCCGGTGTCGAGCGAACCGGGCACCACGCCGCCGGTGTGGACCGGTTCACCGTCGCCGACGGCGGCCCCGGGCGAGGACGAAGGCCACGGGGGCGGATCGGGTGGCCAGGCCGAGGGCGGCCAGACGCTGACCGCCGACCTCCGCAGCCCCGACGGCACCACCGTCGCGAAGGCCGAGTTCGACTTCAGCGGGGGCTTCGCCACCGTCACCGTCCAGACCGTCGCCACCGGCCAGCTGGAACCGGGCTTCCACGGCATGCACGTTCACCAGGTGGGCAAGTGTGAGCCCAACTCGGTGGCGCCGAACGGCGGTGCGCCGGGCAACTTCAACTCCGCGGGCGGGCACTTCCAGACCGAGGGCAACACCGGTCACCCGGCCAGTGGCGACCTCACCTCGCTGCAGGTCCGCGAGGACGGTTCGGCGATGGTGGTGACCACCACCGACGCGTTCACCGCCGAGGATCTGACGTCGGGCGAGGGCACCGCGATCATCATCCACGAGCGCGCCGACAACTTCGCGAACATCCCGCCGGAGAAGTACAACCAGGTCAACGGCACCCCGGGCCCGGATCAGGCGACCATGGCCACCGGCGATGCCGGTGGGCGGGTGGCGTGCGGTGTTATCCGTCCCGCCCAGTAGTCGTATCGACTTCGCCGGGTCACCCCGGCCCACGGTCGGCGTGGAGTGGGAGTTCGCGCTCGTCGACGCCCACAGCCGGGACCTGAGCAACGAGGCGGCCACCGTCATCGCCGAGATCGGCGAGACCCCGCACGTGCACAAGGAGCTGCTGCGCAACACCGTCGAAGTCGTCACCGGTATCTGCGAGAACTCCGGTGAGGCGATGGCGGATCTGCGCACCACCCTGCAGACGGTGCGTCGGATCGTGCGCGACCGCGGGATGGAGCTGTTCTGCGCGGGCACCCACCCGTTCGCCAAGTGGTCGGCGCAGCAGCTCACCGACGCCCCGCGCTACGCGGAACTGATCAAGCGGACGCAGTGGTGGGGCAGGCAGATGCTGATCTGGGGGGTGCACGTCCACGTCGGGATCTCGTCGGCGCACAAGGTCATGCCGATCATCTCGTCGCTGCTCAACCAGTACCCGCACCTGCTCGCGCTGTCGGCGTCGTCGCCGTACTGGGACGGTGCGGACACCGGGTACGCGAGCAACCGGGCGATGATGTTCCAGCAGCTGCCGACCGCGGGTCTGCCGTTCCAGTTCCAGTCGTGGCCGGAGTTCGAACGGTTCGTCCACGACCAGAAGAAGACCGGGATCATCGACCACATGAACGAGATCCGGTGGGACATCCGGCCCTCGCCCCACCTGGGCACGGTGGAGATCCGGGTGTTCGACGGGGTGTCCAACCTCGCCGAACTCGGATCGCTGGTCGCGCTGACCCACTGCCTGGTCGTCGACCTCGACCGCCGGCTCGACGCGGGGGAGCAGCTGCCGGTGATGCCGCCGTGGCATGTGCAGGAGAACAAGTGGCGTGCCGCGCGGTACGGCCTCGACGCCGAGATCATCCTGGACGCCGACAGCAACGAGCGGTTGGTCACCGAGGACCTCGACGATCTGCTGACCCGGCTGGAGCCGGTCGCGCGGTCGCTGGACTGCGCGGACGAACTCGCCGGGGTCGCCGAGATCTACCGCCACGGCGCCGGATACCAACGACAGCGACGCGTCGCCGAGGAGCACGACGGAGATCTGCGTGCGGTCGTTGACGCCCTGGTTGCCGAACTGGAGCTATAGGGTGAGCTGATGACGGTGCGGCGGTGGGTGCTCGTGGCATGTGCGGCCGCCGCGGTCACGGCCGCCGGCTGCAGCAACGTCACCACCGGGACACCGATGGCCGACCCCGCCCAGACCGGACTGACGACCACCGAGGCCAGCCCCTCACCCACGACCCGGGCACGGGTGCCCGATCCGACGTCGGCGGCGCCGCGACCGCCCGGTGCGCCGCCGGCCGGACTGGCCGACACGACGTGCGGTGACTACGTCGACATGGACGAGGCGACGCAGCGTCAGGTGATCGAGGCGGTCGGCGAACAGAACGAACTCGTCGCCCTCAACCCCGAACTGTGGATCACGATGGCCAGCGCCATGTGCACGTTCGCCGACCCCGCCACCCTCGTCAAGGACGCCGTCGTCGGCGGCGGGTTCAACTGAGCCGGATCGGCAGATCGTAAGCGGCGGCGAAGGATTCGGCTGCCGCGCCGGTCAGTAGGTCACCGCTGTCGCTGACCAGGCGGCACACCACGGCCACGGGCGGATGGCCGGCCGCCGCGACCAGATCGCAGGCGAGTTCCCAGACGCGGGGACGCGCGGCATGACCGCCGTCGGCGCAGCGGATCGGCAGCACGTGGCCCGGCCGGATCAGATCGGCGGCGACGGTCCGCGGATCGGCGAGCACCCGCATGGTGTGGGCGCGGTCCCGCGCCGAGATGCCGGTGCCGATACCGGCGGCGGCGTCGACCGCGACCGTGAACCCGGTACCGCTGGCCTCCGCGTCGAGCACCTGCTGGTCCGGGACGCGCAGCGCGTCGAGCAGGGCGCTCGGCATCGCGGCGTGGATCAGGCCGCTGGAGTGGCGGATCGCGAAGTGCAGCTGCGCGGTCGTCGCCGTGGCGGCGGGGAAGGCCAGTACGGCACCCGCCTCGTCGAGCAGCAGTGTGGGGCAGGACACCGCGGCGGGTGCGTATGCGGCGGTCATCGGATCTCCCGAGGGTCGGGCGGAGTGCTGTGTCAGCGGTGTAACAGTCGCGAGAATAGCGTATTGCGGTCATCGGCTCGTCTATAAGTTCGCAATACGGTCTTGACGGAACCGGGAAGCGCGCATAGCGTAAGCGCGCCCAGCAGGTATTACCCAGCCCACTCAGGAGCCCGCAGTATGACCGCCACCGCAGGCGCGCTCGACACGTTGATGACGTCCCCGGCGCGCGAGTTCGCCGCCACCGACCACGGGGCCTTCGTCTCGGGAGAGTTCCTCGCGCCCGCCGGCGACACCGTCGCCGACATCGACCCCTCGACCGGTCAGGTGATCGGCCAGATCGCCGATTCCGATGTCGAGACCGTCGACCGGGCGGTCCGCTCGGCGGCCGCCGCCTTCGACGGGGAGTGGGGCGGCATGCTGCCCGGACACCGCGAGGCCGTGCTGCACCGGTTCGCCGACCTCGTCGAGGAGCACAGCGCCGAGCTCGCCCAGTACGACGCGCTCGAAGGCGGTAAACCCGTCTCCTACGTGGAAGCGGTGGACCTCCCGCTCGCGGTCGAGCAGTTCCGCTACTACGCCGGATGGCCGACCAAGCTGGTGGGCAGCGTGATCCCCGTCGACACCCCCGACAGCCACGTCTACGCGCGCCGCACCCCGCTCGGCGTCGTCGCGGCGGTGACGCCGTGGAACTTCCCGCTCTGCCAGGCGGCGATCAAACTCGCCCCCGCGCTGGCCGCCGGGAACACCGTCGTGCTCAAACCGTCCGAACTCACCTCGCTGTCCGCGCTCCGGTTGGCAGAGCTCGCGGTCGAGGCCGGATTGCCGCCCGGCACAGTCAATGTCGTGACCGGCACCGGGGCCACCACCGGCCAGGCGCTCATCTCGCACCCGCAGGTCGCCAAGATCTCGTTCACCGGATCGGAGGCCGTCGGCCGGCACCTCGGCGCGGAGGCCGGCCGTGCGCTCAAGCACATCTCGCTCGAACTGGGCGGCAAGAACCCCAACATCGTCTTCGCCGACGCCGACATCGCCAGGGCGGCCGCCGCGGCGGCGACCACCGCGTACTTCTATTCCGGGCAGGTCTGTTTCAGCGGATCGCGGCTCATGGTCGAACGTTCGGCGCTCGACGAGGTGCTCGAGGTCATCCGCGAACATGCCCGTGCCCTGGTGCTCGGACACGGCCTCGACCGCTCGACGACCATGGGTCCCCTGGCGTCAGAAGCCCACCGGGACAAGGTCGAACGCTATCTCGACACCGTGTCCGGGACCGGCGGTGAGGTCGCGTTCGGCGGTAACCGGGTGCCCGGCGGCGGGTTCTTCCTCGAACCGACCGCGATCGTCGGACCCGCCGACACCGATCCGGTGGTGACCGACGAGATCTTCGGACCGGTGCTGGTGGTGCAGCCGTTCGACTCGGTCGACGAGGTGCTGCCGCGCGCCAACGACGGCCGGTACGGGCTGACCGCCGGGGTGTGGACCACCGACGTGCGCAAGGCGCACGCCGTGTCGCAGCGACTGCAGGCCGGCACCGTCTGGGTCAACACCTACGCCGACTACAACGCGGCGGCGCCGTTCGGCGGGTTCAAGAGCTCCGGGTTCGGAAAGGACTGCGGTCCCGAGGGTCTCGACAAGTACCTGCAGACTCAGACGATCTGGATGTCGTTGTCGTGACCCGCCATCCCGTCGATGCGGCGGGGGCGAACGGCCTTGTAGTGCAGCGCGATGTAGGACCAGGACTCGAGGGTGGCCACGCCCTCGATGGCACGGATGTCGTCGTCGAGCACCGACAGCAGGGCCTCCCCGCTGTCGGTCACCACCTCGGCCAGCACGTCCCAGCGGCCCGAGGTCAGCGCGATGTAGGACACCGGCTGCAGCCGGGTCAGCGCCTCCGCGACGTCCTTGGCGCTGCCGCGGCCGTCCACTCGGATCGTCACCCAGCTCGACGAGCGGTATCCCAGCCGCAACGGATTGACGATGCACATCACGCGCACCGCACCGGATTCCACCATCCTGGTGTAGCGGAACCGGATCGTGGTCTCCGAAACGCCAAGGGCGGCAGCGAAATCGCGGAAGGCGGCGCGGCCGTCGACGGCGAGGCGCGAGATGATGGCGCGATCGGTCTCGTCCAGCTGGCGCGGCCGCACCCCGTCACGGTTGCCGCGCACGCCGGAGAACCGCGCCTGCTGGTAGTGCAGCCGCAGGTACGGCAGCAGCTCGACGGCGGCAACGCCCGCGGCCGTGCGGATCTTGCCGAACGCGACGTCGTGCAATTCCCTGGCGTCGGTGCAGATCAACTCGACCTGCACCGCGAACGGTCCCGTCGTCACCGTCACGTAGTCGGTCTCCGGCAGCTGGGCCAGTTCATCGGCCAGTTCAGCCGGCGAACGCGACCCGTCCACGGTGACCAGAGCGAGCGCCATCGAGCCGAAACCCAGAAGGCGGGGATCGGTGACGGCCGCGATCGTCACGTAACCGTCGTCGATGAGTCGCGAAACCCGACGCCGCACAGTCTTTTCCGTCACCTCGACGCGCCGCGCCAGCTCCACGTACGGGATGCGGCCGTCGATCTGCAGATGGTCGATCAGCTGCAGGTCCAGCCCGTCGAGGTCCCCAACACCGGATTCGGACTGCATGCCCTGAGGCTACCGCCCAACCAAAGGATCAAGGAGTTAACACCATGCGGGTAGGACTGCTGCAAGAAGGCGATCTGACCGGAACGACCGCCTACGAGCGGTACCACCAGTTGATCGACGAGGTCACGCTCGCCGATCGGCTCGGCTTCTCCACCTGGGGAACGTCCGAACAGCACTTCAGCCCGCCCAGCTTCTCGATCGCCGCACCCGAGGTGCTCTACTCGGCGATCGCGATGCGCACCAACAAGATCAAACTGCGCACCATGGCGTCGGTGATGCTGAAGTGGAACCATCCCATCCTGGTCGCCGAACGGCTCGCCACCCTCGACATCGTCTCGCACGGGCGGGCCGAGGTCTGCACCGCACGGTCGAACAACCTGACCACGCTGTCCGCTTTCGGGGTGGACCCGTCCGAGACCCGCGACCAGTGGGAAGACGGGATGGACGTGCTGATGAAGGCGATGACCGCCGAGAAGCTCGAGCACGACGGACCGATCTGGCAGATCCCGTCGGTGGAGGTCGTGCCGAAGCCCTACACCAAACCGCATCCGGCGGTGTCGGTGGCGGCATCCAGCGCCCAGACCCACGCCAATGCCGGCAAGCGCGGCATCGGCGCCATCACGTTCGACAACTACTTCGGGTTCGACTACCTGCAGGAATGCCTGGACGCGTACCGGGCGGCGTTCGACTCGGCCGACCACTCGGCGGTGGCGGCGCCCAACGACTTCCGGGGACTCTACGTCGCGACCGCGTACTGCGCCGAGGACCGCGACGAGGCCCGCACGGTGGCCCGCGACATCGCGATGGACTACTTCAAGTTCATCCTCAACCTGTACATCCCGCTGTCGAAGAACCCCGGTTACACCTACTTGGATACCCTTGAGCAGCTCATCGAGCACCAGGACGACCTGGACTGGCTGTGCGAGTACACCCCCTCGGTGATGATCGGCACCCCCGACGACTTCATCGAGCGAATCCGTCGGCTCGAGGGCATGGGCATCGACGAAGTGCTGCTGCGCATCGACGGTGTCGGACACGACAACATCAAACGGTCGCTGGAACTCATCGGGCACGAAGTGATCCCGGTGGTCGATCAGAGCCACAACTAGACCACCGGTCCGCTGAGAAGGAGCGAACGCGTGTCAGAAGAACTTCCGGCCGAACTGCTGAATCGCTGTGCGGCCATTCAGGACAGTGAGGCGCAGGGCCTGCCCCTGGCGCCGTCGGACTACATGTGGCTCGTCGTGGCCACCGTCGCCGTGCCGATCCTGCTGGTGATCATCGGGGTGCTGTTGTGAGCGCGCCGGTGAAACTCGGCGACTGGAAGATCGCCGAGGAGAACGGCTGGCCGCTTCTGCGCGGTGAACGCGGCTTCGGCAAGCTGGCGATCTTCCTCGCCGCCTTCTCCGCGGCCATGGCGACGTGGTGCTTCTCCATCGGCGGCTTCGTGTCGTACTACCTGGACGCCACCGCGGGAACGTTCGCGGTGCTCGCCGGATCGCTGATCGGCATTCTGCTGGTGACGCTCGCGACGCTGCCGATGTGCGCGAAGTACGGCATCGACTCCGTGGTGGCCAGCCGCGCCCAGCTCGGAACGCGGGGTTCGGTGCTGTCGCTGCTGCTGGTCTACTGCTCGACGATGGGCTGGAACGTCATCCTGTTCATCTACAAGGGCCGGGCGATCGCCGAGCTGCTGATCTCGTTCGGTGTGATGGACCGCAGGTACTACAACGTGTGCGTCGGGGTGGTCGCGGTGGCGGCGATCTTCCTCGTGCTGTACCTGATCCGGAAGGGACCCGAGTACGTCCGCAGCCGCGGGCCGGTGATCGCGATCATGGTGGCGGTGATGAGCATGGTCGTCCTGGCGCTGCTGCTGCAGCGGGTGGGGCTGCAGGGTGTCCTCGACGCCGTTCCGCTCGCGCCGTACGACGGTGCCGCGGGCAACTGGACGAGCGCCTTCGAGGTGCTGATCGCGGTGAACCTGTCGTGGTGGGCGTACGTCGGCACCATCGTGCGGACCAATCCCAGTGCGCGACAGTCATTGTGGCCGGTGGTCATCGGATTCGGACTCGGTGTCGGGATCGGCTCGCTGGTCGGTCTGTACACGGGTCTGGTCGTCACCGATTCGCACGGCGACCCGACCTCGTTCCTGATCGGTCAGGGTGGTCTGGTGGTCGGCATCGTCATGCTGGCCTTCCTGCTGGTCGCGAACGTCGGCACGGCGATGATGGGCATCTACGCCTCGAGCCTCGCCGTGCGCCAACTGCCCAAGGCCAACACGCTGTCCTGGAAGATGACGATCTTCCTGGTGTCGGTGCCCGCGATGGTGGTGGTCGGGTTGTTCGCCAACTCCGCCGAGGCGTTCTTCGCCACCTTCCTGGCGTTCCTCGGGGTGACGTTCGCCCCGATGTGCGGCATCCAGATCGCCGACTGGTTCATCCTGCGGCGGCAACGCTACGACGTGCTCTCGCTCTACCTGCCCGACCGCCGGTCGAAGTACTACTACCTCGCCGGCTTCAACCCGGTCGGGTTCGTCGCCTTCGCCGCGGGCATCGCCGTCTACATCTACCTGCTGGATCCGATCTCGTACGTGTACCGGGCGCCGTTCCAGTACCTGTCGGCATCGTTCCCGTCGGCGATCATCGCCGGGGCGGTCTACGTCATCGGCACGCTCGTCTTCCTGCGGCCGAAGGGAATCGGCGGATACGGGTCGCTTGCCGCGCCCACCACCGGTCACTCCCAGAACGACGCCACGCCCGTCGCCTGATCACTCGAACCCCGATACGAACAAAACTGAAAGGCCCCCCGATGCACGACGTCATCGTCATGTACAACATCCCCACCGACACCGCCGCGTTCGACGCGCACTACCGCGACACCCACATCCCGCTGGTCAACGAACTCCCGCTGCTCAAGGAGTTCACGTGGGGTCACGTGCACCGCGACGAGCACGACTCCGGCTACTACCTGATCGCGCGGCTGACCTACGACAGCGCCGAGGCCGCCGCCGAGTCGATGGCGTCGCCCCAGGGGAAGAAGTCGGTCGAGGACCTGGCGAACTTCGCCTCGCGAGGTGTCACCGTCTTGAACGTCACGCGCGGCGATGCCTGAGACCACCGTCTACCGTGCCGACACCGTACTCACGCTGAGCGGCAACGAGTTCGGCGGACCCGGCGGGGTGGTGGTGGCCGACGGCATCATCCAGGCGGTACTCCCCGCGGCGGAGCTGGCCTCCGTATCGGCGACCCGCACAGTCGATTTCGGCGCCAAGGTGCTGATGCCGGGCTTCGTCGATCCACACGCCCACGCCGAGGTGGCCGGGAAGGCCACCTTCGGGATGGTCGACGTGCGGGCGCCGGGTTGCCGCAACGTGGCCGA
The DNA here is from genome assembly GCA_050205415.1 of Mycolicibacterium litorale. Taxonomy (GTDB): domain Bacteria; phylum Actinomycetota; class Actinomycetes; order Mycobacteriales; family Mycobacteriaceae; genus Mycobacterium; species Mycobacterium litorale_C. The sequence continues at coordinate 3,355 of JBNMQY010000032.1, read as the reverse complement.
TGTGCTGGACACGTTGCGCGCCAACATGCATCGCGCCCGCGACGGCTGGCTGGTGGCGCAGGCGAACCTGTTCTTCGACCAGAAGCTGGCCGACCGGCGGTTTCCGACACGTGACGAACTCGACTCTGTCAGCACCGATGTCGCGATCGCGATCCGTGCCGGTGGGCATCTGAGCATCCTGAACAGCCGCGCGCTGGCACTGGCGGGCATCGACGAGAACTACCGGGCCGTGGACTACAGCGTCACCGGTAAACCGTCGGTGCATCGGGACGAGGCCGGCCGGCCGACCGGTGTCGTCACCGAGATGGACAAGCTGCTGCCGTTCCCCAAACTCGATACGGAGCAGTCGCGGCTCGCGGTGGAGGCCGGGATCCGGGAGCTGTTCACCGCGCGCGGGGTCACCACGATCGGGGAGATCTCCGATTCGCTCGACGAGGGGCTCGAGGTCTACGACGCCGCACTGGCGGCCGGGCGGATCAACGCCCGCATCCACGTGTACCTGTGGACCCCGGGCACGGTGTCGCTGGAGCAGGCGTGTGATCACCGGAGCTGGGCGAATCTCGCGAGCGAGCCTGGGCTGCTTCGGATCCAGGGTGTCAAGGCGTTCGCCGACGGAGGCTACTCGGCGGCGAGGGCCGCGCTGAGCCGTCCGTATGCGCACGGCGACGGCCACAACTGCGGTGAGGTGGCGCTGTCGACCGAGGAGATCGTCGAACTCGCCTCGCGCACCCAGCAGGCGGGTCTGCAACTCGCGGTGCACGCCAACGGCGACCGGGCGCAGCTCGAGGTCTGTGAGGCGCTGGCCGCGGTGCCGCGGGTGGCCGGCGGTCCGCGGATCCGCATCGAGCACGCCGGGAACTTCGTGCCGGACTATGCGGCGCTCAGCGCGGCCTGGCAGCGGGCGGACATCGTGCCGGTGCCGCAGCCGGTGTTCATCTACAACTTCGCCGAGTTCATTCCCGACTACGTGGGCGAGTACGCCCGCGACCGGCAGTTCCCGCTGCGGCGGATGCTCGACGACGGCTGGCCGATCTCGGGCAGTTCGGATGTGTGGGTGGGTTCGGAGATCGGGCAGACCAACCCATTCCTGTCGATCGCGAGCGCGGTGGCGCGGCGGACGTTCCACGGCCATGAGCTGGACCCGGGCCAGCAGGTGAGTGTGTACGACGCGTTGCGGATGCACACCGTCGGCGGCGCCTATGCGCTGGGCGAGGAGCGCAGCAGGGGCACGCTGTCGGCGGGCAAGCTCGCCGACCTGATCGCCCTGGACCGCAACCCGCTGACCACAGAACCGGCCGCGTTGACCGAGATCGAGGTCGACGAGGTGGTGCTGGGCGGGGAGCAGGTGTACAGCCGCTGACCACGGTGGATTGACCATCCTTCCGGGACGGGTCCATATTGAGGGTGTGACCGTGACGCCGATGTTCCCGCTCGAGGTGGCGATGCTGCCCGGTGAGGAGCTGCCCCTGCGGATCTTCGAGCCGCGGTACGTCGCGCTGGTGCAGGACTGTCTGGCGATGACGGATCCGGCGTTCGGTGTGGTGCTGATCGAGGCGGGCCGTGAGGTCGGCGGCGGTGACCGGCGCAGCAATGTGGGCGCGCTGGCCCGGATCGTCGACTACTCCGACCTCGGCGTCGGTCGGTTCCGGCTCAGATGCTTGATGGGGGAACGGATCCGGGTGACGGAGTGGCTGGAGGACGCCCCGTACCCGCGCGCCGACATCGAGGTGTGGGAGGTCGACGCGGGTGAGCCGTTCGACTCCGCGGCGGTGTTCGACATCGAGGATCGCATCGTCGCCCTGTACGAACGGATCGCCACTGCGCGCGGTGCGGAGTTCGGCGGTCGCTCGGCGGTGCTGGGTCCGGAGGAGTCGGACGTCGTGAAGCGGTTGTACCACTTGGCGTCTCGAGTGCCGATGGGGCAGGCCGACAAGTACGCCGTCCTGTCTGCACCGTCCGTGTCGGCGCGGTTGGCCGCGCTGAGTGAAGCCGTCGACACCGTCACGGCGATGGTGGAATTCCAGCTGTCGGAGTGACCGCCGACCGTCAGAACGGTGGGGGTTTGTTGCGCTCGGCGACGAGGTCGTCGTTGAGTTTGCGTTCGGCTTGGATGCGGTGGGCGCGGTCTTGTGCGCGGGTGCGGCGGCGTTTGGGCATCTTGAGGCCGCGGTCGGGACTCGTTTCGGTGGCGGGTTGCACGGGTGCTGGTGCGGTGGGGGCGCACAGGGTGGGAAACAGCAGCATGCTGCCGGGGTGGGTGGTGTAGGTCTGCCCGCTCGGTGCGGTCCAGATGAGGGTGCCGTCGGCGAGTTGCCGTTCGTGCCAGCCTTTTTTGCCCGTCCAGAACGTTTTGAGTAGGTGGTGTTTTCGGCACAGGCATTTGAGGTTGGACGCGTAGGTGGGTCCGGCGGGGTAGGGCACGGTGTGGTCGACGTCGCAGCGGTAGGCGGGGGTGTCGCAGCCGGGGAAGCGGCAGGTCAGGTCGCGGCAGCGCACGAAGTCCTGCAGGGCTGCCGAGGGCCGGTGGTGTGGTTCGGGTGGCGCGTTGCCGGGGTGTTTGAGTGGGCGGATTGTGGCGCGCTTGAGGAAGGCGGCCACAACGGCGGCGTTGGCGATGCCGGATCCGATGACGAACGCCGCCGCGGGCGTGGCGGAGGGCGCGGGCGCGGCCGTCGAGTCGTCGCGCTGTCCGGGATCTGTGTTCTCATCGGCGGGCGTAGCGGAGGGTGTGGGCGCGGCCGTCGAGTCGTCCTGCGGCTCGGGATCTGCGTTCGCATCGGCGGGCGTGGCGGAGGGTGTGGGCGCGGGCGAGGGTTGCGCGTCGTCGGTATCGCCTTCAGCGCCTGGCTCTTTCGCCTCTTCGGCAGGCGGCGCATCATCGGCTTCTGCGGGCGTGCACTCAGCCGCCACGTCGCCCTGCGGTGCGTCTGCCGGCCGGCACTCGGCCGAGAAGTCCGAGCCGTCGCCCTGCCCCGCAGCGTCCGCTTCAGTGCTGTGGTGCTGTGCGTGGTTGAGGGTGTCTGGGGTGGTGATGAGGTGGATGGTGACGTCTTTGGTGGGCTGCTCGTTGTTGGTGGCGGGGCAGTCGGGGTTCTCGCATTCACAGCGCAGTGTGGTGCCGGTGGCGACGGCGGCCAGGGCGTCGTTGCGGCGTTCGTCGGCTGAGCGGGGATCGTCGGGGCACAGGGTGTGGGCCAGGTCGTGGACGCGTTGTTCGAAGGCGGCGCCGTCGGGGGCGTACATGCGCGCCCACACGGTCATGTAGCCGGCGGGGTCGCTGATGAACCCGAATTGCAGGCCGCGGTCCTTTTCGGCGTCTTTGACCCGCCGCAGTGCTCCGGGGTCGTGGGTTTCG
>JBNMQY010000031.1:0-58535 GCA_050205415.1 Mycolicibacterium litorale | reverse complement strand
CGCACCCGCCCACCGCGACGCCATCGCGTTCGAGCCGCCGCTGCCCTCCGGGTACACCGACCTGGCCACGCACTGGCCGCAGGGCCGGCTCAGCAAGGCCTACGCCGCCTACGACAGACCCTTCTGGCGTGAGGGCGGCTGTTCGGGTGAGGCGCTGTCGGACGAGGGGCCGGTGTTCATCACCTTCGACGTCAGCCCGTCGAACGACGGGCCGGGCATCCTGCTGGGCTTCACCGACGCGGCCGCGTTCGATCAACTGTCGCCGGACGAGCGGAAGCGGCACGCGATCGCCGGATTCACCGCGCTGTTCGGCGAATCCGCCTCGACACCGATCGACTACGTCGACCACCTCTGGGGCGCAGAGGAATTCGCTCCGGGCGGACCGACGGCAGCGGTTCCGCCCGGCGCCTGGACGGCCTACGGCCAGTGGCTGCGTGCCCCGTTCGGCGGAATCCATTGGGCGGGAACGGAAACCGCGGACCAGTGGACGGGCTTCCTCGACGGCGCGGTGCGCTCGGGACGGCGCGCGGCCGCCGAGGTGCACCAGCGGTTGTCGCGTTAGGAGCTGGCCCGGCGCTGCGCGCCCACCGACCCGACGAGACTCCGCAGCGCGCCGTTGACCTCGTCGGGGCGTTCCAGGATGGCGCAGTGCCCGCCCGGCAGTTCGAGGAACTGCGCGAGGTTCGGCACGGTCTCGGCGATCCTGCGCGCCGAGGCGATGGGCAGCAGGCGGTCCTTGTCGCTGCCGATCACCAGGGTCGGCACGGTGAGGTTCTCCAGTCCGATGTGGCGCGGTCCCATCGTCTCGACCAGTACCCGCGCCCAGCCCCCGCGGCCGGCGGCCGGGGTGCCCGCGAAGAGTTCGAAGACGAATGCGGCGACCGCGGGATCGGCGGCGCGGCCGACCGCCAGCTGTGAGACGAACAGGCGGCTCGGCCGGTGTGCGGCCGCGAGCAGGGGTGAGCCACCGAACGTCCTGATGACGGTGCGTGCGGCGCGCACCCGGGTGGCCGACAGCCGGTGCGGTACCGGGAGGAACTGGATGTCGCGCAGCAGGTCGCCGGTGGTGGTGTTGATCAGCGCCACACCGGCGGTCCGGCGCGCGACGCGTTCGGGGAAACGCTCGGCCCACGAGGTGATCGCGATGCCGCCCATCGAGTGACCGGCGACCACCGCTCGTTCGTGCGGGGCGACGGTCGCCTCGAGCACCGCGTCGAGGTCGGCGGCGAGATGGTCGAGGCTGTAGTCGCCGCGCCGGGGCGGAACGCCGCTGCGCCCGTGGCCCCGGTGGTCGAAGGCGATGACACGGTGATCGCGGGCGAGGTCGGCGATCTGATACGCCCACACCCGGATGGCGCAGGTGATGCCGTGCGCGAGGACGACCGGAGGGGCGTCTTCGGGTCCGAAGATCTCGGTGTGCAGCCGAACTCCGTCCACGGAGCGGACGGGGATCACGCGGCTCGGCGGCATTGCCTGCGCGGCAGCGAATCGGCTGATCTTCGCCCTGCTCACGGCGGCTCCCATCGGTTCCGGCGGCGTTGCCGGGGAGTCCAGCTTAGCTCTCGGTGACGAGCACCGGCTTGATTACGCCACCGGCCTTTGCGGCGGACCACGCGGTGGAGAAGTCGTCGAAGGCGAAAGTCGTGACGAGCCGGTCGACCGGGAGTTCGCCGGCTTTGGCCAGGGCCACGAGCCGCGGGATGAAGGTGTGCGGTTCGCTGTCGCCTTCCACGACGCCGCGCACGGTCAATCCCCTACCCATGATCAACCCGACCGGCAGTGGCGCGACGGGCGCGCCGAGGCCCACCATCGCCAGGGTGGCGCGGGGCCGCAGGACGGTGAGCGCGGTGGCCAGCACCTCGGGTATTGCGGTGGTGTCGACGGCGGCGTGCGCGCCACCCCCGGTGCCGTCCAGTACGGCGGCGGTGACGTCTTCGGCGGCGGGATCGACGGTGGCGGTAGCGCCCAGGTCGGCGGCGAGGTCGCGCCGCTGCGCGATCGGGTCGACCGCGATGATGGTGCGGCATCCGGCGATGCGTGCGCCCATCACCGCCGACAACCCGACGGCACCTGCGCCGAACACCACGACCGTGTCAGCGGGACGCACGGCCAGCGCATTGAGGACTGCGCCGACGCCGGTCTGCACGCTGCATCCGAGCGGAGCCGCCAGCGCCGGCTCGAGATCCTCGATGACGACGATGTTACGTTGCCGCGCAATGGCATACGTGGCGAGGCTGGACTGCCCGAAGAAGCCGCCGGCGATCGGGGCGCCGTCGAGGCGCAGCGCGCTGGACTCCCCCGCCCCGTCACCACGCAGGTTGTGGTCGGTCGAGCGTTCGCAGTACGCGGGTCGGCCCGAGGTGCAGTAGGGGCACCCGCCACAGCTGGCGAAGGTGAGCACCACCGGTTGGCCGCTGCGCAGGTCGGCCTGCGGGCCGGTGGCCACCACGGTGCCCGCACCTTCGTGGCCGAACACCATGGGGAGCCGCTTGGCCGGCCAGCGCGCGGCGACACTGATGTCGGTATGGCAGATGCCCACCGCATCGATGCGGACCAGCACTTCGTCGCCGACCGGCGCCCGGACGACGACGTCGGTCAGGGCGGGGTCTGCGCCGGCTTCCAACAGCACCGCGGCACGGGCGTCGATCACCCGGGGATGTTAAATGGTTGCCGTCGACGGAAGGAAGGCCTCCATGCGCGCGGTCCAGATTGCCCGGTTAGACGGTCCCGACGCGGTGCAGGTCGTCGACGTCCCAGAACCAGGCGTAGAACCCGACGCGGCCGACCAGGTACTGATCGACGTGCACGCGGCCGGTGTGGCGTTTCCCGACGCTCTGCTCACGCGCGGGCTCTACCAGTACAAGCCGGACCTGCCGTTCACGCCCGGGGCCGAGATCGCCGGCGTGGTGCGCAGCGCGCCCGCCGATTCCGGTATCTCCACCGGTGACCGGGTCGCCGGTCTGACCATGCTGTCCGGCGGGATGGCCGAAGTCGTTGCGCTGCCGCCGGATCGGGTGTTCCCCCTCCCCGACGCAGTGTCGTTCGAAGCCGGCGCCGGCCTGTTGTTCAACGATCTGACCGTGCACTGCGCACTGCGCACCCGGGGCCGTCTGGCACCGGGTGAGACCGTGCTGGTGCACGGCGCCGCCGGCGGAATCGGCACGTCCACCCTGCGCCTGGCCCCAGCGTTCGGGGCGGCGCGCACCATCGCCGTGGTGAGTTCGGAGGAGAAGGTCACGGTGGCCCGGGCCGCGGGTGCCGACGACGTGGTGCTGGCCGAGGGTTTCAAGGACGCGGTCAAGGAGTTGACGGGCGGTCGCGGTGTCGACGTCGTGGTGGACCCGGTCGGCGGCGACCGGTTCACCGATTCGCTGCGCTCTCTGGCGCCGGGCGGGCGGCTACTGGTGATCGGCTTCACCGGCGGCGAGATCCCCACCGTCAAGGTGAACCGGCTGCTGCTCAACAACGTCGACGTGGTCGGGGTTGGTTGGGGCGCTTGGACTTACAGCCATCCGGGTTACGTCCGGGAGCAGTGGACCGAACTCGAGCCGCTGCTGGCCTCCGGCGAGGTGTCGGCGCCGCAGCCCGACGTCTACCCGCTAGAGCGGGCGGCGGAAGCCATTGCGGCGCTGGAGAACCGGACCGCGAAGGGCAAAGTCGTCATCGCGGTGCGGTGAGCGCTCAGGGTGCGGGCAGGTGGTAGTCCATCGGCGGACCGTCGGGTCCGACGGCGGCCTGGTCGGCGACGGCGGTCGCGACCGGCTGGCCGGCCTGTACGGTCGCGAACACCGCGACGCGGTCGTCGACGGCGAACGATGCGGCCGGGCTGGCGGGCTGCTGACGGTCGGCGGTCACCGCGGTGGTGTCGGGGGTGATCCGGTAGGTCTGGAGAAGGCCGTCGTCGCTGCGCGTGGTCACCGAGTCGGCGGTCACGGCGACGACGGTCCCGTGCTGGGTCACCGGCGCGCTGGTCGCGGCCTGCGGCGCGTGGGCCGGGGCGGCGGGTTCGGGCGACGAGAAGTGCACGATCGCACCGGCGAGAACGCCTGCCGACGCCACGGCGAACGACAGCGACCCACCCACGACGACGGGCCACTGCGTCGCCCGCCGTTGGGTCATCGGTGCTGGTGACCGGTGTTTTCCACTCATACCTCTGCGCTCCACGAAGTTGTGCATCTGCGGGTTTTTTACCCATGCGCTACGAGATGCAAACAGCATTCGCCCTGTAAAAGCTTCCCGGACCCCCGTTGACCTGCGCAGATATCCGGAGCGCGGATCGGCGCCGCGACCGCTTTCCCGGGCGCAACCGGTGCCGTGGATATCACGCGGCGTTGGGGCGGGCCGACATGAAGCGACGCACCCGTCGGACGCAGGTCAAGGGCAGTCGCACACCTGTAAAGTTCCAGGAGTTCCTGCACTCGGATAAGCCCGATCGGCGATTGGCGAGAAGGTCGGTCGAAGGAAGGCGCAATGGCGTTCGACTCAATCAAGTCCCTCTCGCTGTCGACCGCGCCCGCGCGGATAGCGGACATGCTGCGTTCGGCGATTCTGGACGGGAGCTTTCCCCCGGGCGCGCAGTTGACCGAGTCCCAGCTGGCCGAGCGGCTCAATGTCAGCCGCGGCCCGGTGCGGGAGGCGATGCAGCGATTGGTGCAGGAGGGGCTCCTGTGGACGAAACCGCATCACGGCACATTCGTCGTCGAACTCGGCACCAGCGACGTGCCCGACATCTATCTGGCCCGCCGGGCGATCGAGGGTACGGCGGCCATCCGGGTGATGAGCCGGCCCAACAAGGCGCAGGCGTTCAAGGCACTCGACAAGGCAGTCTCCGAGTTGCGACAGGCGATCAGCGACGGCGATTGGCGTGACATCGTGGCTGCCGAACTCAACTTCCACGAAGTCCTCGTGTCCGAGGCCGGCAGCGAACGGTTGAGCCGCATGTTCCGCACGCTGAGCGCGGAAAGTCAGCTGTGCATGGCGGCCTATATCGAAGACCACCCGGAGTGGCTCAAGGGTCTGGTCTCCGAGTACAAGGGTCTCCTGGCGGCGATGCGACGTGGTGACAAGGCGGACACCTTGGACAGGATCGATCGCTCCTTCGAACTCGACGAGAGCCTGACCTACTACGGGAACGTACATTCCCATGTCCGACAGGCAGATTCGCCCACCGCGGCTAAGGCCTGATCCGCCGCACGCCCGGCCGAGGCGAGCGACTGCTTGCCCGCCGACGGTGATCGCCGTACCCTGATAGTTGTAGACAATCTACATTCAGAGGTGGTCAAGGTTACGGCTGACAGGGTTCCGGAATGCACCGGGCGTGAGATCGAAGTCCGCGTCGGGCCGTTCGTCGCGCACTACGAGCCGCGCGGAGGATTCGGTCTCCGCGTGAGATGGCGGGTCGATCAGCGGCGGGACCGCTTCGCCCAAGTGCGCCCCCGGCAGCGTCGGGCGGGCTTTCGCACCGGCCGTCGCATGGTCCGCACCGACGCACATCAGACGGTGTAGTTCGCGCGATGTGGCTCGGACCCCGCGTTGGGGTTCATCTCGCACCTCAGTTCTGAACAGTCGGGCGGATCGACAACTCGCCGATCTCCACGCCGGCGGGAGCTTCGATCGCGAACGCCATCGCCTCGGCGACCGCCTGAGGGTCTAGTCCGAACTCGTCCATCGAGTGGCGGATGCGCTCGCGCAGCATCGGATCGTCGATGGCGCTGTCCATCGCCGTGTTCACGAAACCCGGGGAGATCGCCGTCGTACGAATGACCCCGTCGGTCGACTCCTGACGCAGCGCTTCCAGCACGGTGCGCACGGCGTTCTTCGTCGCCGCGTAGACGCCCTGATTCGGCACGATCTTCAGACCCGCGGTCGACACGGTGGTCACGAAGTGGCCGTGGCGCTGCCGCCGGAAGATCGGCAGCGCCGCGGCGATTCCGTGTAGTACCCCACGCAAGTTGACGTCGATCATCGCCGACCACCCGTCGACGTCGAGGTCCGCGATCGGTCCGATCTTGCCGACGCCGGCGTTGTTGATCAGGACGTCGAGCCGACCGAACTCGTCCACGGAGCGGCCGACCAGGCGATGGAGGTCATCGAGCCGGGTGACATCGGTCGGGCACACCACCGCGGTGCCGCCGGCCTGGCGGATCTCGACAGCGAGTCGCTCGAGGCTGTCGGCACGACGTGCACCCAGTACCACGGCGGCTCCCCGCCGGGCCAGCAGACGGCCGGCCGCAGCACCGATGCCACTGCTCGCGCCGGTGATCGCGACCACTCTCGGCCCATCCGACGACATGAGATTTCCCTCCCCGATTAAAGTGGACGCATGTCCGCTTACTGCATCCACCGTAACGGACATGTGTCCGGTTAGCAGAGGGGCCCGCGGTGAAGCGCCGTAGCGACGCTGAACAGAACCGGGCCAGAATCATCGCGGTGGCACGCGATCGCGTGCTCGCCGCCGGCGACGTCAAGATGAACGAAATCGCCAAGTCGGCAGGCGTCGGCCAGGGCACGCTCTACCGGCACTTCCCGACCCGTGAAGCGCTGCTGGCCGAGGTCTACCGCGACGACGTGGCAGTGTTGGTCGCCGCCGCGCCGCAGTTGCTGACCCGGCACCAGCCTGTCGAGGCGCTGCGCCTGTGGTTCGGCCGGGTGGCGCAGTACGCCCGGGTGAAGCGTGGGATATTCTCCGCAGCAACGGAATCGGCGCGCGAACAACTTGTCGGCCACAGCGCGCAGCCGATCCACGACGCTGTCACCGCACTACTGGATGCGGGTAAGGCCACCGGAGAGATCCGTCAGGATGTTGAAGCCCGTGACGTGATCCTGTTGTTGGGGTTCCTCACCCGCCTCGACGACGCGGAGTGGGAGGTGCGCGCAGATCGCATCCTCGACGTCATCCGCGCCGGGTTACGCCCTTGACCGGTCCGCCCCGGCGGGTGTGCAGACCGCCGGGCAACAGCGTCACCCGAACGTCGCTGTCGACCGCACGGCGCAGCGCCGTCACCCAACTGACCCACACCCGCGCCGCACGGCCATGGGCTGCAGCGGATCGGCTCCACGCACGCGAACTCTCCTGGGTCATCGGCCCGCACTCCCGTCTTCGCATGCGGTACACAATCCCAAAGGACACCGGACCGCCGAACCGCGATGATGTAAATTGTCTACAACTCTGCGCCGGTCGGCCAGCCGGGGGTGCTTTTCCGACGAGGTGGAGGCCTTATGAAGGACCATGACGCCCAACCCGCGACCACCGTCGACACGGCACCGGGCGCCCTGGCCGATCTCGCCGCGCTGGGCATCGCGGTCGACACGTCCAGCCGGCGGCGCGCCGAGTACTCCTTCGACGCGTCCAACTACCGCGTGCCGCCGCTGGGCGTGATCTTCCCGCGTTCGGTCGACGAAGTGGTGCAAACGGTACGGGTATGCGCCGAACACGGGGTGCCGGTGACCAGCCGGGGCGGTGGCACATCCCTGGCCGGTAACGCCGTGGGGCGTGGTCTGGTGCTCGACTTCTCCCGCCACATGAGCGCCGTCGCTTCGGTCGACGAATCGACGCGCACGGCCTACGTGCAGCCCGGCATCGTCCTGACCGAGTTGCAGCGCCACGTCCAGGGAGCGACCGGGGGTCGGCTCACATTCGCCCCGGATCCGTCGAGCAAGTCGCGCGCCACCGTCGGCGGTGCGATCGGCAACGACGCCTGCGGTAACCACTCGGTGCGCTACGGCCGCACGTCCGACCACGTCGTCTCACTCGACCTGGTCACCGCCGACGGCCACCGGCTCACCGCCACATCCGACGGAGTGCGCGCCACCGACCCGGGCGACGCCGCGGCCGTCGCTGCCGCCGCCCGCATCACCACCGACCTGCGCGCACTGGCCGACGACCACCTCGCTGACTTCCGGCTCGAGCTCGCCCGCTTCCCGCGCCAGGTTTCGGGCTACCACCTGGCGAACCTGTTGCCTGAGAACGGCTTCCACGTGGCCAGGACGCTGGTCGGGAGCGAAGGAACCTGCGCGGTCATCGTCGGCGCGACGGTGTCACTCGTGCCGGTGGCGCCGTCGGCCATGCTGTTGTGCCTGGGTTATGCGGATCTCGTCGACGCCGCGCGGGACAATGCGCTGATCCTGCGCTACTCCCCCGCCGCGATCGAAGGCATCGACTCGTTGATCGTCGACACGATGCGACATCTGCGCGGGCCAGACTCCGTCACGGGGCTCCCCGCGGGCGACGCCTGGCTGTACGTCGACATCGACGGCGAGGATCGTGCCGAAGTGGAGGCGCGCGGGGCCGAGCTGGTCGCCGAGCTGCAGCAGGCCGGCCGGCTGATCGAGGCGCGCGTCGTGGCCGATCCCGGCGAACGCGCGTCGCTGTGGCGGGTACGAGAAGACGGTGCGGGGCTGTCGGCCCGCCTCGTCGGCGGCGGCGAATCGTGGACCGGCTGGGAGGATTCCGCGGTCGCCCCGGACCAGCTGGCCGACTACCTGGTGGCGATCAAGGCCCTGCTCGCGGAGTTCGGCCTCACCGGCGTCATGTACGGCCACTTCGGCGCCGGGTGCATGCACATCCGCATCGACTTCGACCAGCGGACCGAAGAGGGCCGCGACGTCATGTCCCGCTTCATTCACCGTGCCGCCGAGCTGTGCGTCCGGTTCGGCGGTTCGATGTCGGGCGAGCACGGCGACGGCCGGGCACGCTCGGAACTGCTGCCGCTGATGTACAGCCCCACCATGATGTCTGCGTTCGCCCGGTTCAAACAGATCTGGGATCCGCACGGCATCCTCAACCCGGGGTCGATCGTCGATCCCGAACCGTTGATGGACAGCCTTTCACTCGCGGGTGTCGACCCACGGAGGTGGCCGACCTCTTTCGATCTCACGCCGGCTCATGACGTTCCGGTCAGCGGATTCGTCCACGCGGTACAAGGGTGCATCGGCGTGGGTCGGTGCCGCGCACCGAGCGGCGGCGTGATGTGCCCGAGCTACCGCGCCACCGGCGACGAGAAGGACTCCACCCGCGGCCGGGCCCGCGCACTTCAGGAGATGGTGCGCAACTCGCCGACCGTCGCCGACGGCTGGCGCTCCGAGGATGTGCGGGAAGCGCTCGACCTGTGCCTGTCGTGCAAGGCCTGCTCCACCGACTGCCCCGTGGGCGTCGACATGGCCACCTACAAATCCGAGTTCTTCGACCATTACTACGCCGGTCGCCGCAGGCCGATGTCGCACTACTCACTCGGGTGGCTCCCCACCTGGCTCGAGCTGACCACCCGGATGGCCCCGGTGGTCAACCTGCTCACCCGAGGCGGGCTGGGACGGACGGCCGCGAGGTTGGGTGGTCTCACCCCCCACCGAGCTCTGCCGAAGTTCGCTTCGGCCAGACAGATTCGTCGGGAACTCGAACGCGTCGGCTCAGAGGGTGACGTCGTGCTGCTGGCCGACACCTTCACTCGCGGGTTCCGTCCTGAAGTCGCCGGAGCGGCGGCCCGGGTGCTCGCCGATGCGGGAGTCTCCTCGGAGTGCCGCACCGACGCCTGCTGCGGACTCACGTGGATCTCGACCGGTCAGCTCTCGAAAGCGAAACGACGACTCGCCAAAGCCGCCGACGTCCTCGACGACGGCACCGACCGGCCGATCGTCGTCCTCGAGCCGAGCTGTGCCGCGGCGTTCCGCAAGGACCTGCCCGAGCTCGTCCACACCGACGCTGCCCGCCGGGTCGCCGCGCGGATCCGCACCTTCGCCCAGATGGTCGCCGAATCCGCCGAAAAAGGTTGGCGACCGGCACATCCGCTGCCCGATGAGGTGACGGTTCAGACCCATTGTCACGAATACGCCGTCTTCGGCGCGGCCGCCCAGCGCAAGGCGCTGCAGGCACTCGGTGTCGGCAAGGTTCGCGAGGCGACCGGATGCTGCGGCGTGGCAGGCAATTTCGGCTTCGAGAAAGACCACTACGACGTCAGCATGAAGGTGGCCGACCAGGCGCTGGCACCGGCTCTGCGTGCCACCCCGGCCGACGCGCCCGTGCTCACCGACGGGTTCAGCTGTCACATGCAGGTGCGTCAGCTCGACGCCGAGCGTTCCTCACAGCACCTGGCGCAGCTCCTCGATCCCGAGCGGTGACACCGTCCATTAATTGTTGACAATTTACAATCTGCCGACAATGATCGCTGCATGACTACCGCCATCGCTTTCGCCCCGAGTGTCAGCCAGCAATCGGTTCCCACCGGCCTGCTCATCGCAGGGACCTGGCGGGACGCCGCCGACGGACGCACCTTCGAGGTGGAGAATCCCGCCACCGGTGAGGTCATCGCGGTGATCGCCGACGGCGGAACCGAGGATGCCGACGCCGCGCTGTCCACGGCCGCCGAGGTCCAGAAGACGTGGGGCCGCACCGCCCCGCGCCTGCGCGCCGACATTCTGCGCCGGGCCTATGACCTGGTCATGGAGCGCCAGGACTGGCTCGCCGAGATCATGACCAGCGAGATGGGCAAGCCGCTGGCCGAGGCCAAGGGCGAGGTGGCCTACGCCGCGGACTATCTGCGCTGGTTCTCCGAAGAGGCGGTGCGGATCGACGGCGACGCGGGCGTGTCCGGCGACGGCAAGAACCGGATCTTCGTGACGCGGGAACCGGTCGGTCCCTGCGTGCTGGTCACCCCGTGGAACTTCCCGCTCGCCATGGGAACCCGCAAGATCGCCCCGGCCGTCGCCGCCGGCTGCACCATGGTGCTCAAGCCGCCGCAGCAGACGCCGCTGACCTCACTGGCGCTCGCCACCATTCTGATGGAGGCCGGCTTGCCCGAGGGCGTGCTGAACGTCGTCACCACCACCTCGGCGAGTTCCGTTGTGGGGCGCTGGATGTCGAGCAAGCTGGCCCGCAAGGTGAGCTTCACCGGATCCACCGAGGTGGGCAAGGTCCTGCTGCGGCAGGCCGCGGACAACGTCATGAAGTCCTCGATGGAACTCGGTGGCAACGCCCCCTTCATCGTCTGCGCCGACGCCGATCTCGACGTGGCGGTCGAAGGGGCGATCGCGGCCAAGATGCGCAACATGGGTGAGGCGTGCACCGCGGCCAACCGACTTTATGTGCACCGCAGCGTGATCGACGATTTCTCGAAGCGTCTCGCCGCCCGGATGGCCGACCTGCAGGTGGGCAACGGCATGGAGGCCGGTGTGCAGGTCGGTCCGCTGATCGACGAGAAGGGCCGCGGGAAGGTCCAGCAACTCGTCGACGACGCGGTCAACCGCGGCGCCGTGGCCGTCACCGGGGGCAGCACTCCCGACGGCCCCGGATACTTCTACCCGCCGACCGTGCTGACCAACGTCCCCGCCGACGCCGACCTGATGTCCGAGGAGATCTTCGGCCCGGTCGCTCCGGTGGTCCCGTTCGACGACGAGGACGAGATGATCCGGCAGGCCAACGACACCGACTGGGGTCTGGTCGGCTACGTGTTCTCCCAGAGCCTGGACCGCGCCTTCGACCTCAGCGAGCGTCTCGAGGTCGGCATGGTGGGCATCAACACCGGAATCGTCGCCAATCCGGGGGCACCCTTCGGCGGCGTGAAGCAGTCGGGCCTCGGACGTGAGGGCGGCAAGGTCGGCATCGACGACTTCCTCGAGTACAAGTACATGACGACACCCCGTCGCCGCGGGGCCTGACCACCCGTCCGGGCGGATCTGACCGGTCACGTGTCAGGACGCAGATCGCCTAGCATCGGTGTGATGCTGGGGTTGGATCGCATTCGTGCGCTGTGCGCGGTGGCCGACCACGGCTCGATCGCCGCCGCAGCCCGCGTCCTGCACGTGACCCCGTCCGGCGTCTCTCAGCAACTCGCCAAACTCGAAAAAGAGGTGGGCGTCCCGCTGCTGGTGCAGGTCGGCCGTGGCATCCAGCTGACCCCGGCGGGCCGCCTCCTCGCCCACCGCGGCGACGAGATCCTGTCCCTCATGGCGCAGGCCCAGTCCGAGGTCGCCTCGTTGGACCGTGATGTCTCCGGCGAGTTGGTGATCAGTGCCGTGGTGTCCGCCGGGCGGGTGGTGATCCCGGAAGCCATTGCCCAACTGCGTCAACTGCATCCGGCCCTCAGCGTCAACTTCGTGGCCGACGACACCGACGACATCATCCCCGCCGTGGTGCGCCGCGACGTCGACCTCGCACTCGTCGAGGGCTTCGCCACCATGCCCCGTCACCTCCCCGACGACATCGTGTACACCCGCATCCACGACGACGTCGTCGACATCGCGCTCCCCAAGGATCATCCCCTCGCCGGCAACGACGTCATCGAACTCGCTCAGGTCACCGATCTGCCGTGGGCCACGTGGCGCACGGGCGAGGTGTTTCACACGTGGCTGTTGCACACGCTGCGCAGCCGGGGCGTCAATCCCCGGATCAAGTACGAGGTGCCCGAATTCGCCGCGCAACTCGAATTCGTGGCACGCGGCCTCGCCGTCGCCCTCGTCCCCCGCCTGGCCCGGGTCTGGGTACCCGACGATGTCGCCCTCATCCCCGTGCACCCACGGCTGCAACGCGAGATCTACACCGTTCGGCGCAAGGACAACGACCGCCCCTCGGTGCGCGCGGGTATGGAAGTGCTCACCGGAATCTTCGACGCGATCGCCGGCTCACCTGCGCCCTGACGTCAGAGATCAGGGCGTTGATCTGTTGTCGATTGTCGACAACCTACGATATCGTGGTGTTTCCCACAACATGCCCGCCATCGCGGTGGCGGTCGGCGCGTCCACAGGCGCTCAGGGACAATACGAAGGGATTCACCAGTTCCATGGCTCACTATGCAGTGATCAACCCAGCCACGAACGAAACCGTCCGGGAATACCCGTCGATCGACGACACGGCACTCGCCGCCGCCATCGGCCGGGCCGACAAGGCGCACCGCACCTGGAAGACCCGCACGGTCGCCGAACGAGCCGCGGTCATCGCCAGAGTCGCCGATCTCTACGAGCAGCGGGCCGAAGAACTCGGGGCGATCATCACCCGGGAGATGGGCAAGCCCATCAAATCCGCCATCGGCGAGGCGACGTTCACCGCCTCGATCTACCGCTACTACGCCGACATCGCCGAATCGCTGCTGGCCGACGAGCCGCTGGAGCTGCTCGGCGGCAAAGGTTCCGCGGTCATCCGCCGCGCGCCGATTGGCGTGGTCCTCGGCATCATGCCGTGGAACTACCCCTACTACCAGGTTTCCCGCTTTGCCGGCCCAAACCTGTTGGTGGGCAACACCGTTCTGCTCAAGCCGGCGCCACAGTGCCCCGAGTCGGCCGAGGCCATGGCGGCGATCTTCGCCGACGCCGGTGTGCCCGCCGATGCCTACGTCAGCATTCTGGCGACCAATGAGCAGATCGAGACGGTCATCGCCGATCCGCGGGTGCGCGGCGTCTCGCTGACGGGTTCGGAGGCCGCGGGCGCCGCCGTCGCCGAGGCCGCGGGCCGCAACCTCAAGAAAGTCGTCCTCGAACTCGGCGGCTCCGACCCGTTCATCGTGTTGTCCACCGACGACCTCGACGGTCTGGTCGCCAATGCGGTCGGCGCCCGCATGGGCAATGCCGGTCAGGCATGTAACGCCGCCAAACGGTTCATCGTCGCCGCCGACCTGTACGACGAGTTCCTGACCAAGTTCACCGCCAAGATGGCCGAGCGCACGCCGGCAGATCCCCAGAGCCCCGACACCACCACCGGGCCGCTGTGCTCCACCCGCGCCGCCGAACGGCTCGAGGCACAGGTGAACCGCGCGGTGGAACAGGGCGCCACCCTGGTGCTCGGGGGCAGCCGTGAGGGCGCCTTCTTCCAACCCACTGTGCTCACCGACATCAGCCCGGACGCCGATGCCTTCCGGCAGGAGTTCTTCGGACCGGTCGCGCAGGTGTACCGGGCTGGTTCGGAAGCCGAGGCCATCGAGCTGGCGAACGCCACCGAATACGGACTGGGCTCCTACGTTTTCACCACCGATGCCGAACAGGCGCAGCGGGTCGCCGATCAGATCGAAGCCGGGATGGTGTTCATCAACACCACCGACGGCGAAGGCCCCGAGGTTCCGTTCGGCGGGGTGAAGAAGTCGGGATTCGGCCGCGAACTGGGCCGCCTCGGCGCCGAGGAGTTCGTGAACAAGAAGCTGATCCGCGTCGGCTGACCACGTCGCCAACGTGATTCGGGGAGCCATCCGATGGATGGCTCCCCGATCCGTATCGCCTTCGTGCTCAGAGCAGCGGCTGAGTCCGCTCCTTCCGGGCGAAGTCACCGCGGTACGCCAGCGTCTGATCGAGATTGAAGTGCTTGTCGATCAACGTCTGCATCTCCGCCCGGTCGCGGCGGCGGACCGCCTCGACCAGCTCGCGATGCTCCTGCACCGCCGTGACGGGCCAATTCGGGTTCCCTTCGACGAACGCCGCCATACACAACCGGGTTTCGGCGGTGAGGGTTCGAAACATCCGCGTGAGCCGGGTACTACGTGCCGCGTCGACCAGCAGCTCGTGAAAGCGGGCGTCCGCATTGACCATGTCGAGCCAGGTGCCGCCCGCGATCGCGGTGCCGATCCCGTCGATCGCCGCTTCGAGTTCGGCGAGCGCCGCTTCCTTGTCGGCGAAGCTCATCAGCCGGACGGCTGCGGTACCCTCCACCGCACGCCGCGCCAGGTAGATGTCGGCGAAGTCCTTGCCTCCGAGCTCGACGACGAACGTGCCGTGGTGCGGCTTGGTCCACAGCAGGCCCTCCTGCACCAGACGCTGCATGGCCTCACGGACCGGACCCCGGCTGACACTGAGCCGGTCGGCCAACTGCATCTCGGTCAGCTGGGATCCGGGCGGGAAGCTTCCGTCGAGGATCGACGAACGGATGACGTCGGCGATCCTGCCCGGTGCGGTGGACAGTGAGATCGGCGAGATGCTCTCGAACGCCATTGATTCCCTTCGTCTTTCTCCATGCGCGGTTCCTAGGCGCCGACGGCGGCCACCGGCAGGTTGCCCTTGTCGACGAGATTGCGTAGCGCCACCCCGCGGGTCCAGCGGTCGAGGTTGTCGACGAACAGTGCGACCGACTGCTCCTGCCAACCGATCACGTCACCGGACATGTGCGCCGACACCAGCACGTTGTCCATCCCCCAGAACGGATGCTCGGCGGGCAGCGGCTCCTGCACGAACACATCGAGTGCGGCGGCCGAGATATGGCCCGACCGCAGCTGCGCGAGAAGGGCCTCCTCGTCGATCAGCGGACCGCGGCCCACGTTGACGATCCGTGCCCCCGGCTTGAAGCGGGCCAGGCGCGCGGCGTCGATGATCCCGTCGGTCTCC
Source organism: Mycolicibacterium litorale (assembly GCA_050205415.1). GTDB lineage: Bacteria > Actinomycetota > Actinomycetes > Mycobacteriales > Mycobacteriaceae > Mycobacterium > Mycobacterium litorale_C. Next base: position 43,244 of record JBNMQY010000031.1, on the reverse strand, counting down.
GGGGTCAACGGCAGGGCCACCACCACATCGTCGGCGGTGGGCAGCAGTTCGTCGATGTCGGCCATTGGGTGGATACGCCCGAGTTCGGCGTCCTCGCGGGCGGAACGCCCGACGACGTCCACCTCCATTCCGACGCTGCGCAGCAGCAACGTGATCTCGCGACCGACACCGCCGGGGCCGAGAACCAGGACGCGGCGGCCCCGGATTGTCCCCACCGCACGGTGATCCCATTTCGCCGCCCGCTGCGACTCGACCGTACGGCGCAGATCCTTGGCGAAGTACAGCAGCGAGGCGAGCACCCATTCGGCCATCGGGGGTTCGAACACTCCGCGGGTGTTGCTGATCGTCACTGGCGAGTCGACGATCTCCCGAGTCAGCAGGGCATCGAGCCCGACACTGTTGGTGTGCACCCACTTCAGTCCGGCCGGCCCGGTCTTGCGCAGCAGATCGCTCTTGAAGTCCCAGACGAAGGCGATCTCCGCCTCCGCCTGCGCACGGCGCAGATCGTCTTCATTGTCCACCACGATCACGTTCGCGACCTTGTCGAGCGCGTCGAACGCCGGTGGCAGAACCGAGTCCTCGAGACGGATCACGATGACGTTGGGCTGGTTCACGTGAACATCCTATCGTTGATTGTTGACATTTGACCGCTCCCCCGGCGGCGGTGAGCGGGTACGACGAGAGAAGGGGGCGCCCCCGTCGGGACGCCCCCCACTCATCGGCCCGATTCAGGCCTTGGGCTTGACCATGACGTGCTTGACATTGGTGAAGTCATCCAGCGAGATGGTCGACAGGGTCTTCCCGTAGCCGGAGTGTCCGTAACCCCCGAAGGGCATCTCCGGGACGGTGTTCTGATGCTGGTTGACCCACACCGTTCCGAACTTCAGCGCGGCGGTCATGCGCTGAGTGCGGTCGAGGTCGGTGGTCCAGACACTGGCCGCCAGCCCGTAGACGACGTCGTTGGCCAGCTTCAGCATCTCGCCGTCGTCGGCCCCCTGCTGGATCGTGACCACCGGGCCGAAGACCTCCTTCTGGATGATCTCCGAGTTCTGCGCGACGTCGGTGATCACCGTGGGGGCGTAGTAGAACCCGTCCCGGTCGAGGGTCACGCCGCCGCAGCGAACCGTGGCACCGGCCGCACGCGCCCGGTCGACCATGTCCACCACGCGGCGCAACTGCTTCTCCGAGACGAGCGGTCCCATCGTGGTGTCGTCGTCGGCGGGGTCGCCGACCACGATGTCGCCGACGCGCGCCAGGTACGCCCGGACGAACTGGTCGTAGACGCCGGCCGAGACGATGATCCGGCACGCCGCGCAGCAGTCCTGTCCGGTGTTGCCGAATCCGCACGCCACCAACGCATCCACGGCCGCGTCGATGTCGGCGTCCTCGAAAACCAGCACCGGCGCCTTACCGCCCAGTTCCAGGTGGACGTGTTTGAGGTCGGTCGCCGCGTTGGCCGCGACCCGCATCCCCGTCGACGTGTCACCGGTGAGCGAGACCAGCCCGATTCCGGGGTGCGCGACCAGTTTCTCGCCCACGCGGCCGTCGCCGAGGACGATGTTCAGCACGCCCTCGGGCAGGATGTCGGACGCCAGCTCCGCCAACCGGATCGTGGTGAGCGGGGTGAGTTCAGAGGGCTTGAGCACCACGGTGTTTCCGGCCGCCAGCGCCGGAGCGAGCTTGAACACCGCTTCGAGCAGTGGGAAGTTCCACGGCGTGATGAGGCCGACCACACCGATGGGCTCGCGCAACGTGTAGGACAGGATGCCCGGGGAGTACTCACCGGCATTGAGCCCGTGCGCGGAGCGCGCGGCGCCAGCCGCCCAGCGCAGAGCATCAGCGGTCGGCGCGATCTCCTCGCGCGCGTGGCTGATCGGCTTACCCACGTTGCGGGATTCGAGTTCGGCCAACTCGGCGCCGAAGGCCTCGATCCGGTCGGCGGTCTGCAGCAGATACTGAGCCCGTTCCCCCGGTGTCAGCCCGGCCCAGCCGGGCAGGGCGGCGGTGGCGCGGTCGACCGCGCCGTCGATGTCGAGATCCATGGGCAGTTCGGCGAGGGTCGAACCGTCGGCCGGGTTCACCACCCGGATGGTGTCATCGGCGGGGGTGGCGATAACCGCGGTGCCAGTCAAATCGAAGGCCTTTCTCGACAGCGATGATTGTCGACAATCTACATAACCCGGACGGAGCCAGCAAGGGCTGAGTCCACCGATTTCGTCGGCCTGCCGATGCATAAGTGCTGCTGAACGGCACTGCAAACGGAATGTAAATTGTTGACAATCCTCTCGACCGCACTTAGCGTCCCGGCCATGAAGTTGCACACCGCCCCCTCCCCGACGCCGTTGGTAGACGGCAAGGCCTATGTGCTCGGCGGCACCGTCGAGCATGAGAACCGCATCAGCTGGGTGCCGCCCGACGCCGCCGGGTCGGCCGCCCTCAACGCGTTCGTCCTCACCGAGGGGACGAGCGGCCTGGTGGTCGACACGTCGATGCCCGTGATGGGTGACGCCATCGTCGAACAGCTCCGCGCGCTGGGGCTCGAGAAGCTCACCATCCTGATGACGCGGCCGGTCGAATTCGACAGCATGGGCAACACCGAACATCTGTTGCGCCACTTCGACGTCGAATCGGTCTACGCCGAGCTGATGTTCCCGCCCCAGGACTGGACCACCTTCCGGGACGAGGACGGCGTGCCGCCTTTCGAGGCGCGCGTCTACAAGAAGGGCACCGTGATCGAGCCCGTCAAGGGCCGGCCGGTCGAGCTGATCGACGCGCGTCTCAAACTGCTCGCCTGCGCATGGGTTTTCGATCCCGCGACGGGGATCCTGTTCACCTCGGACGCGTTCTCGCACGGCATGGCCCCGGAGCCGGGTGTTCAGGTCCTCACGTCGGCCAACGACACCACCACGATGGAGGACGTCAGGGCACAGCTGCTGACCAAGTACGACTGGCTGGCGGCCGCCTACACCGATCCCCTGCGCAAGTTCCTGGCCGAGGTCTTCGAGAGCCACGACGTCACGGCCATCGCCCCGACCGTCGGATGCGTCCTACAGGGGCGCGACACCGTCAAACGACACTACGAGCTGGTCGACGCTGCACTGGTCCAGCTCAAGGAAATGGAGGACATCCTGTGACCGCAATCATCAATCAGTTCGGCGTCGTCGAGGACCCGGACAACACCGCGGGCAAGGTGCTGCCGCGCGAGATCGCCCCCGGTGTGCACTGGCTCGGCGACTGCATGCTGTGGCCCGGCAAGGACAAGCTGGAGCACTCCTACACCGCGATCTTCCTGGTGTCCGGCGACGATGCAAGCCTGCTCGTCGACACCGGGCACCCGAAGGACTGGGAGGTCGAGAAGAAGCAGCTCGACGAACTCCTCATCGGCAAGGGTCTGGCCCCGCTGAAGTATGTCTTCCCGACACACCCCGAGGTCACCCACGGCGGCAATCTGGGCCGGCTGCTCGAGCGCTATCCCGACGCCATGGCGATCGGCGACATGCGTGATCAGCACCTGATCTTCCCGCAGCACGAGGACCGGTTCATCAGGAAGAAGGCCGGCGAATCGGTCGATCTGGGCAACCGCGAGTTCGTGTTCGTCGAGGCCGTTTTCCGGGACCTGCTCAACACACTGTGGGGCTACGACCGCCAGGAGCAGGTGCTGTTCTCCAGCGACGGTATGGGGTTCGGCCACTACCACGGCGAAGAGCACTGCGGGAAGTTCGCCGAGGAGATCCCCGACCTGCCGATCGCCGAGCTCACCGGCATCTTCGTGGAGTACGCGCTGTACTGGTCGCGGCTCAAGAGCGTGGAGCCCAAGATAGCCCGCCTCAACCAGATGCTCGACGTCGAGTATCCGACCAAGTTGGTCTGCGGCGCCCACGGCAGCAGCATCTCCGATCCGGAGATCACGTTGCCGAAGGTCAAGGACGGAATGCGCGAGCTGGCAAAGCAGTTCAGCCTGCGGTAGCTGTGCCCACAACTGAAGCCGGTGAGAGCCGGCGGGACCTGGAGTCCCGCCGGCTCTTTCCGTTTTCCGGGCCTACCGCCGAATGTGAAGACTGCGTGAAAAATTCCCAGATTGCAGACTGCAAATTGTTGACGATCTACTAGACTGGGCGCTACCGTGATGCAGCTCACGGTCGGCGCCTTCGCCGGCCGGGCAGCACGCCACCCTGAACCGCTCCCTCAGTACGACCTACCCCCGACCGGTCTGTTCGATAGAAGATGGAGAATCCACGCATGTCCGACCTGCAATCGGCGCCAGGCGCAACGGTCCCCGGGGGCTCCCCCGGTACGCCGACCGGCTCCTCACCCGGACCGGTGGGTCTGCAGGGGCACATGGGGACCGCCGCGCTGATCTTCACCGTGCTGGCTGTCGCCGCTCCCCTGGCCAGCGTCAACGGCCTCGGCCCGATTGTCATCGGGTTTGCCGGCTCCTCGGCACCCACGGCCTTCCTGATCGCCACCGGCGTCCTGCTGGCCTTCGCGGCCGGGCTCGCGACGATGTCGCGTTATGTGCCGAAGCCGGGCGCCTTCTACGCCTACGTGACGTCCGGCCTCGGCCGGCCCGCCGGGCTGGGCGGCGCGTTCCTCGCCGTGTTCGCCTACTGGCTGATGACCACCGCGAGCTACGCCTACCTGGGCTCGGCGACCAACCGGCTGATCACCGGCTTCGGCGGTCCGGAGATTCCCTGGTACTGGTATCAGATCGCCGGCTGGGCACTCGTCGGCGTCATCGGATACCTCAACGTCGAGTTGTCTGCCAAGGTGCTGACCGTCGTCATGGTCCTCGAAGTGCTGATCGTGATCATCTTCGATGCGGCGGTGGCGATCCGCGGCGGCGCCGAGGGAAGCGCCCTGCCGCTACCGCAGGCCGAGGTGTTCTCGTCCGGCAGTATCGGCATCGCGGTCCTGTTCTGCGTACTGTGCTTCATCGGGTTCGAATCCACCGCGATCTTCCGCGAGGAGGCCAAGGATCCGGAGAAGACGGTGCCGCGGGCGATGTACCTGTCGGTCCTGCTGATCGGTGTGTTCTACGCTGTCAGCGTCGCCTTCACGATCATCGCCTACGGTGACCAGGCCGATTCGGTCGCGGCCGACAACGCAGCCGGCATGTTCGGCGATGCGCTGGGGACGTATGTCGCACCGGTGTTCATGGACATCTGCGCCATCCTGCTGGTGAATTCCGTCTTCGCCTCGCAGATCGCCCTGCAGAACATGCTGTCGCGGTATCTGTACTCCCTCGGCAACGACGGCGTCCTGCCCCGCGCACTCGGCAAGGCGCATCCCAAACACCGCTCGCCCTACCGCGCGTCACTCGTCGTGACCGCGATGGTCGCCGTACTGGCGCTCCCGTTCATGTTCACCACCGACGATCCGATGGCGTTGTACGGCAAGATGGTCGGCGTCGGCACCTACGCGATCACCGTGCTCATGCTGCTCGCCAGCGTCGCGGTCCTCGTCTTCTTCCGGCGCAACCCCCACCACCAGGCGTCGCCGCTGAAGACCACCGTCGCCCCGGTCATCGCGATCCTGGGCTTCTCCGCCGTCGTGTACCTGGCCACCACCAACATCGACCTGATCAGCGGTGTGACCGGCGGGCTCGCCGTCGCGGTCGTCATCCTGACTTTCGCGACCGTGGTGGCGGGCATCGTGCTGGCGTCGGTCTACCGCAGGACGCGACCCGATGTGTACCGACGAATCGGCCGCCAGGAAATCTGACAGGTCCGGCTTCGGCCCCCGCGTCTCCACGGAGCGCGGGGGCCTTTCGTTGAAGCAGAGACGACGAAGGCCTCCGAGGATGGACTCGGAGGCCTTCGGTGTCTTCGGGATTCAGCTGAGTTCTCGGAGCACCTGGTCGAGCTCAGTGAGGAAGTACTCCGCGTTCTCCGCCGAGAACACCAGCGGCGGCCGCACCTTGAGCACATTCTCGTCCGGGCCGGATGTGCTCACCAGGATCCGGCGATCACGCAGTCCGTTCACCACCGCCAGGGCCATCGCATCGTCGGGTGCGCCGGTCTCGGGATCCACCAGATCGGCGGCCAGGAAGAGCCCGGCATGGCGTGCTTCGGTGAGGAACGGGTACCGCGCACACAGTTCGGCCAGGCCGGCGTGCATCACGGCGCCGACGGTCGCTGCGTTGGCCAACAGCTCTTCGCGCTCGAGCACATCGAGCGTCGCCGCGGCCGCGGCGATGCACACGCTGTTGCCCGCGAACGTGTTGAAGTACCGGATGTCCTTACCGAACCGCTCGAGGTGGGCGAGCTGGGCAACCACCGCCGAGATCGGCAGGCCGTTACCCATCGGCTTACCCATGGTGACGATGTCGGGGGTGATCCCGTGGCGCTGGTAGCCCCACATCGCATCGCCACTTCTGGCGAAACCCGACTGCACTTCGTCGGCGATGAACAGTCCTCCGGCGCGGTGGACGATGTCGACCGCGGGGGCCAGGAATCCGGCCGGATCGGGAGCCAGTCCGTCGCTGGCGAACAGCGGGTCGACGATCAGCGCCGCCAACCGCATCCCGTGGCGCTGCAGGTGGGCGATCGCCGTCTCGACGTCGGCCGCGAACCGGCGGCCGGCCTCCTGCACGTCCCCACCGGCCACGCAGGCCGGAGCGGGGATGCGCACCGTCCGCGGTCCGAGCGGGACCTTGTCGCCCAGGCTCGGCGAGATCTCCGCGATCGTGGCGGTGATCCCGTGATACGCGTTCGACGTCACGATCACCGCGTCGTTACCCGTCGCGTAGCGGGCCACCCGCAGCGCGAGGTCGTTGGCCTCACTGCCCGAGCAGGCGTACATGATCTTGTCGAGCGCGTCGTCATGGGTGGCCAGGATCCGCTCGCTGTAATCGAGCACCTGAGTCGTGAGGTAGCGGGTATTGCTGTTCAGCGTCGCGGCCTGCTTCGCGATCGCGTCCACCACGTGGGGGTGGCAGTGCCCCACACAGGGCACGTTGTTGTAGACGTCGAGGTAGGCATCGCCCCGCGAGTCGTACAGGTGCACACCGGAAGCCCGGGCGACCTCGACGGGCTTGCGGTAGAACAGCTTCAGGCTGGGCCCGAGGACATCTTGCCGGCGAGAGACGATGGACCGCAGCTCCGGGGCGAGGTCGTCGGCCTCGGCCGGGTCGAAACCGTTCGGCATCAGACTCTTAGGGGACATGGATTGTGTTTCCTTTCAGCCGGTTCGGACGTGCAACGCTTGTGCGGCGCCGTCGGCCGGCGAGATCGCCGCCAACCGGCGCAGCTGCGCGGAGGCCAGCGGGCCCTTGCGCAGGATGTAGGCGCGGTTCTCCGGGAAGCGCTCGGCGCGCCAGTTGCCGATCACGAGATACATCGCGAGCCGGATGGCCATCAGCCTCGGCAGAAGTGCGAGCTCCTCGTCCTCGAGCGGGGTCACGCGGTGGTATCCGCGGACGACATCCAGCGCCGGTGCCAGCGGATCCGCGCCGACGCCGACATGCCCGGCCGCCGCCGTCGCCAGGTCGTTGACCAGCTGCGAGACGGTGAGGTCGTCGAAGTCGAGCAGTCCCAGCACTTCCCGCGTCTCGGGGTCGACGAGGACGTTGTCGGTGTTGAGGTCGTTGTGGACCGGTTGGCGCCGCAACTGCTGCAGGCGCGGCGCCACCACGTCCGCGTGATGATCGAACAACCGCAGCAGCACATCGCGGTCCTCGATCGTGTCGAGTTCGTCGAGCAGCGGACGGGCGTCGCCCGCCCGCGCGATGTCCCACCCGACCCGGCGTTCGGCGGCCGGATGGGAGAACGAGCGCAGGGCTCCGGCGAGATATGCCAGCGAACGTCCCACGTTGAACCGCAATTGCGGTGACGTCTCAACGGTTTTCAGCAGGACACCCGGCAGGAACGTCGTCATCCGCGTCCAGCGGTGTACACCGGCGTCGGTGGGCACGGCGAGCTCGACCGAGCCGTCCACCGCGGGCACGATGCGCGCCACCGGGATCGCCGGTGCCACGCCGGCGACGTGGAGCATTGCCCGCGTCACCAGTCTGTACGCCGCCTCGGTCTCCCCCTCGTGGGCGATCTTGAGGAAGTAGTCCTGACCGGTGTCCACCGAGCGGATCCGGAAGATCTCGTCCTTCTCCCCGGCAAGGCGGTGAACCTCACCGAGTATCGCGAAGTACTCCGCGGCGATGCGCTGGGCCTCGCCATCCGGTATCCGCGCAGACCGGGAGGTCAGCGAATCGACTGTCATGGCGGCCCTTTCCGTCAGCCGTTGGGCCGGTTGCGGTCACATCTCCACAGCCGCGGCTCCAGCGCGCGCGGTGTGGTCGTCGCGATCAACTTCTTGAGCTGCTTGTTGACGTTGAGCCGCAGCCCCTTCTCCTGCGCGTTCTCCACGCGTTCGACGGTGGCGCGCACCACCGCACCGCCCACCGACCGGAACGGCTCCGGGGGCAGGTAGGCCGTGGGGCCGTTGGTCAGTGGCGACCGGGTGTCCTCATCGTCGATGCCGAGGACGATCCGGCCCAGCACGCGTCCCAGGTACGCGGTGGGTGCGACGCCGTTGCCGGAGATACCGCTCGCATAGTGCACCGTGCCGTGGTCGCCGAGTCGCCCGATGAAGGGCAGGTGGCTCGGTGCGCGGTCGACCGCACCGCTCCAGGCGTGAGTGATCCTGGCGTCGGCCAGATCCGGGAACCACCGGCGCAGGTCCCTGGCGATGGAGCGCATCGAACGCGGGTCGTAGAGCACCGGCGCGGTCACCTTGCCCGCGGGTCCGAGCGGTCCGCCGCCACGACCGAACACCAGCCGGCCCTCCGACGTCACCTGCATGTGGTGCACCGACAGCCGCTGGTCCCCGAAACCGGAGCCGTCGGCGAACGGCCGCTTGAGCAGGCGGTCTCCCAGTGGTTCGGTGACGACGATGGAGCTGCCGATCGGGACGAAGGCGCGCCGCAGTTCGCGGACACTGCCCATCCACGCCCCGATGGCGAGCACCACCTGACCGGCGGTCACACACCCCGCGCCGGTCCGCACCCGGCACGGCTTGCCCCGCTCGAGTCCGGTCATCGGGGTGCCCTCGTAGATCCGGGCACCCAACTGCAGGGCCACCCGGCGCAGCCCGCGCGCGAGACGGGCGGGCTGCAGCGTGGCGCCGTCGGTCTGGGTGACACCGTCCAGCGGCATGGGAGACCCTGTGCGGCGGCGCAATTCGTGGCCGGGGACCTCTGCCAGCAGGTCACCGCGGCCGTGTGCGTTACACGCGTCGACCGCCGACCGCCACTTGCCGAGCTGATACTTGGTCACCGCGGCCTTCGTCATCCCCCGCCGACGGATGTTCGCGTCGATGCCGTACTGATCGCAGAAGTCGATCACCCGGTCGATGGCCCAGGACGACCGCTGTGCCAGGCGCAGGCCCTCGTCGACGCCGTAGAGCCGGATCAACACGTCGAGCTCGTCGTGCCATCCGGTGGTCTGCCCACCGTTGCGGCCGCTGGCGCCGAAACCACACGCCTCGGCCTCGATGAGCACGACGCGGGTGTCGGGTGCCTGTTCGAGGATCTCGATGGCCGTCCACAGGCCCAGATAGCCGCCGCCGACGATGCACACATCGGCGCTGACGTCACCCACCAGGGGCGGGCAGGGCGGCTGATCGTCGACCGCCATGGCTTCGTCCAGCCAGTAGACCGCGCCGTTGAGGGGAATCGTCTCGGCCATCTTCTTCATCTCCAGGTACCTAGTGAGTGTCGTCCGCTCGGGGCCGGTTCCGCGGTCAGCTGGTCGCCGCGACCGATGCGCCGTTCTTACGCGCTCCGGTCGCGGCCTTGCCGCCCTCACCCGCATCGGCCTGCGGTTCGTGCCGATAGAACGGAACATGTTCGGCCGGAAGCGGATCCACACCCAGAATCAGGTCTGCGGCCTTCTCGGCGATCATCATCACCGGGGCGTACAGGTTGGCGTTGGGCATGATCGGCATCACCGAGGCGTCGACGACGCGCAAGCCGTCGACGCCGTGCACCCGCATGGTGTCGGGGTGGACGACGGCGTCCTCGCCGATGCCCATCTTGGCCGTACCGCAGGGGTGGTAGGACGTCTCGGCGTCCTGGGCCACCCACTTGAGGATCTGCTCGTCGGTGCGCACACCGGCGCCCGGCGACAGCTCGCCGCCGTTGAACGGTGCGAACGCCGGCTGGTTGAGGATGTCGCGTGCTATGTGCACGACCTCGATCCACTCCTTGCGGTCCGCTTCGGTGGACAGGTAGTTGAACTTCAGGATCGGGTGCGCGGCCGGGTCACTGGACCGCAACTTGACATGACCCAACGATGTGGGGGTCTGCGGTGCGATGTTGATCTGGTAGGCGTGCGGAGTGGGCGCGGGCGATCCGTCGTTGCGCACACCGACCGGCAGCAGCGTCATCATCTGGTTGGGCATGACCACGTCGTCGTTGGACCGGACGAAGCCGCCCGCCTCGAAATGGTTGGTCGCGGCCACACCGGAGCGTCCGAACAGCCACTTCAGACCGACGCCCGGCCAGGCCTTCGGCTTGAGGTACGGCATGATCGACACCGGCTGGGTGCACGCGTACATCACGAAGGCCTCCAGGTGGTCCTGCAGGTTCTCCCCGACGCCGGGCAGATGGTGCACGGGCTTGATGCCCAGTTGACTCAGTTCCTCGGCGTTGCCGATCCCGGAGAGCTGCAGCAGCTGAGGCGAGTTGAACGCGCCGCCGCACAGGATCACCTCGGTGCCGCGCACGATCTTCTTGCCGCCCTTCCGCGACGACAGTTCGACGCCGACGGCGCGGGTTCCCTCGAACACCACCTTGGACACCAGTGCGCCGGTGACGACGTCGAGGTTCTTGCGGTGCCGCACGGGGTCTACGTAGGCGCGGGCAGACGAGTACCGCTCGCCGTGGGCGATGTTGCGGTCGAAGGGCGAGAACCCTTCCTGCCGATAGCCGTTGACGTCGTCGACGACCTCGTGGCCCGCCTGACGCACGGCATCGAAGAAGGCACCGAACAGGGGGCCGTCGGCGGGGCTGACATCGACCGGGATCGGTCCGGAGCGACCGCGGTACTGGTTGTGGACGTCGCCGGCCATATAGCGTTCACAGCGCTTGAAGTACGGCAGCACGTGGGCGTAGTCCCAGTTCTGCATGCCGGGCAGTTCGCCCCACTGTTCGTAGCTCAGCGCGTTGCCGCGCTGGAAGAACATGCCGTTGATGGCACTCGAGCCGCCCATGAGCTTGCCGCGGTAGTGCTCGATCCTGCGGTTGTTCAGCCAGGGCTCCGGCTCGGACTTGTACTGCCAGTCGTAGAACGACTTGCCGAACAGGAACAGGAACGCCGACGGCACCCGCACGGGCAGGTCGAAACGTGAACTGCGGTGTCCCGCCTCGATGACCAGGACGTCGGCGGAGCCGTCGGAGGTCAGTCTGTTGGCGAGCGCGCAGCCCGCCGAGCCGCCACCCACGATGATGTAGTCGTACGTCTTGGTTGCCATGCTGTCCTTTTCCTAGATCGCGCCGCGATGTCCGCTGATACGCGCCGTCGAGGGTGTTCCCGATTACTCGGGACGTTGGCTAGACCCTAACCTCGTGATCGTCGATTGTAAACAATCTCCAATCGACTGGATTCCGGCTCGCCCGGACAGACATCAGCCCTCGCCCCCCCGGAGAGGACGGTGCCGGCCACGAAGAATCACCGGGGAAAGACGTGGAGTTCAGTGCGCCTTGGCGATCCCCCTGACAATCGCGTCCACGATGAGGTCGATGTCCTCGTCGGTCGCGACGAACGGGGGGCTGATCTGAATGGTGTTCTCGTGCAGGAGCCGCAGAATCACGCCGTCCTGTAGGCAAGATTCGATGACGCCGAGGCCGTCGACATCGGCCCGCAACTGCACACCGGCCAGGAAGCCGGAACCCGACCGAATTTCGTTGACCTGCGGATGGTCTTCCAACGGTGTGAGCTTGTGGACGAGCACCCGCTCCAGCTCGGCCGCCCTCTTCACGAGCTCCTCCTGTTCGAGGATGTCGAGGTTGGCCTCGGCGACCACGCACGCCGTGGGGTGGCCCGCGTAGGTCAGACCGTGCCGGAAAGACGGTGCGTCGGGGCCATCGAAGAAGCGACTCCACACACCCTCGGCCACCGCGACAGCACCGAGGGGCAGATATCCGGACGTGATGCCTTTGGCCATCGTCATGAGGTCGGGCCTGACGCCCCATCGCTGCGCGGCGAACATCTCGCCGGTGCGTCCGAACCCGGTGATCACTTCGTCGAGAATCAGCAGAATGTCGTTGGCTCGTGCGTAATGTTCGAGTCCGGTGAGATACCCCTTCTCCGGACCATGCACTCCGCCGGTGCCCAGCACGGGTTCGGTGATGATGGCCGCGATGTTGTCGGGACCGATCTGATCCATGGCCGCGATCGCCGCGGCCAGGCCGTGCGTGGGGATCCGCGCCGTTTCCGGGACGAGAGAGACCGTGCCGTATCCCGTCCGGTTGTGGAAGAGGCCGCCGATGCTGGTCCCGAACGCGTGCAGACCGTGGTAGGCGCGATCCCTGCTGACGATCACTTTCTTGTCGAGTTTGCCTTCCAGCTGCCAGTGCAGCCGGGCGAGCTTGCACGCCATGTCCACCGAGTCGGAGCCACCACTGGTGAAGAAGATCTTCGCCTGCGGGATCGGCACCAGCTCGGCCAGCCGGTCACTCAGTTGCAGCGCGGGCTCGTTCGCGAATCGTCCGAAGGTGTGGTACGCCTCGAGCCGGACCATCTGGCAGTGCGCGCGGTCGGCCAGCTCACGGCGGCCATGGCCGATGTTGGCGTACCAGAGACTCGCTGTCGCGTCGAGCAATCGACGCCCGTCACTGGCGGTCAGCCAGGCACCGTCCCCTTCGACGATGGTCAACCGCTCCGAGAGCGCGGTCGGCATATGTGCTTGCGAATTCCACAAGGCGCTTCCGGACATGACTCCTCCATGTTCGACGTCTGATCTCGGACCCGCCGACGCGCTGGACAGCAGCGACGGTCGGAGCGCCGTGATCGAGCGTCCGACGCGCAGGGGTCGATTTGGTCTACTGTGGAACAGTAATCGGCGTGTGGTAGGCGTGACAAGTCTCGCTCGCCGGCCTCAGCGCCCGTCGACCGACACGGTGGTTTCGCGACGGCGCTGGATCGCACGGCGCACGTGATCGCGACTGCGGATGGTGATGTCGCCGACGACCTCGGCAGCCCTTCGCGGGTCACGGCTCTCCAGCGCGTCCACGATGGCGGAGTGTTCACGCTCGATGTCCGCGACGTCCTCGTACTCGTGATGCTCGTGCGAGAGCACCATGAGGAAATACTGCAATTGAGTACTGAGGTGGGCGTAGGTGTTGTTCAGGAAGTCGTTGCGCAGGAGACCGACCACCGCGGCGTGGATCTTGAGATCCTTCACCATGATCTGATGAGGGTCGTGGGTCTCGAGCACCGACTTGAATTCTTCGAGCGCAGCACGGATTTCGCTGAGGTCCGTTGCCGGCGTGACGGTCGAGGCGGCCAAGGTCTCCAGGTAGTAGCGTGCCGAGTACAGGTCGAGGATCTCGTCGTCCGAGGGATCCCACACCGCCATGCCGCGGCGCGGATGACGCCTGATCAAGCCACCCGATTCGAGTAGCCGCAACGCCTCCCGCACCGTATTGCGTGACAGGCCCCACGCCGCGGCGATCGTGCTCTCGTTGATCCGTTCGCCGGGCGCCAGATCCCCGCGCATGATCATGTCCTTCAACTCCACGACCACCTGCTGCGGCGTGCTTGTTCGCGAGAGGGTCAGCGCCTTGAAGGCAGTCACCGCACCACCGTATCCGTGACGAGATCCGAACCGTACGCACCCAAGCGTAGCCGCTGTTGTTCTACAGTAGGTCGAAGCGCCGTTCGAGCGCCAGGTTTAGTCGACGACACCACCCGAACGGAGGCCCCGTGCCCAGAACCAGCCACCGCATCGCCCTGATCCCCGGTGACGGGATCGGCGGCGAAGTCATACCTCCCGCTACGGCGGTGCTCGACACGGTCGGTCGTAGACATGGACTGACCTTCACCTACGACACGTTCGACTGGTCCTGCGAGCGTTATGCCGTCGAAGGCGCGATGATGCCGCCCGACGGCCTCGACCGGATTCGAGCCCACGACGCCATCCTGCTCGGCGCGGTCGGCTGGCCCGGGGTCCCCGATCACGTCTCGCTGTGGGGGCTCCTGATCCCGATTCGCCGGGAGTTCGACCAGTACGTCAACATGCGTCCGATCTCGGTGTTCGACGGCGTTCAATCGCCGCTGAAGGATGCGTTGCCGCGCGGCGTGGACGGCGGCGTGGACCTCGTCATCGTGCGCGAGAACTCCGAGGGCGAGTACTCGACGATCGGCGGCCGGTTCGGCCACGGCGAGGGTGAATTCGCCCTGCAGGAATCCGTTTTCACGCGCGCGGGCATCCGCCGCATCGCCGAGTTCGGCTTCTCGCTGGCCGAAGAGCGCCGCGGCCGTCTCGTCGCGGCGACGAAGTCGAACGGCATCGTTCACACGATGCCGTTCTGGGACGAGGTCGTCAGCGAAAGCGCCGCCGCCCACCCGGGTGTCACCTGGCACCTCGAGCACATCGACGCCCTCGCCGCCAAGATGGTGTTGCACCCCGGCGACTTCGACGTCGTGCTGGGGTCGAATCTGTTCGGCGACATCCTCTCCGATTTGGCTGCGGCAGTGGCGGGTTCCATCGGCATCGCGCCCTCGGCCAACCTGAACCCCTCCGGCGAGTGGCCGTCGATGTTCGAACCCGTCCACGGGTCCGCACCCGACATCGCCGGGCGCGGGGTCGCGAATCCGCTGGGTGCGATCTGGTCGGCGTCGATGATGCTGGACCACCTCGGCCACCGGGAGGCGGGTGCGGAAGTCCTCGAGGCGATTCGCGCGTCGGTTCGTGACGGCCACCTGACCCGCGACCTCGGCGGCACCGCATCCACCGCGGAGATGACCCACGCGGTGCTCGACCGCCTAGGAGAACACTGACGCCTGCGCGTGCGCACCGCCGCCGGACTCGCCGAGTTCGGCCGCGACCGACACCACCAGTCCCCCGATCATGAAAGCCGCGATGGTGGAGACCAGGGCGCCCGTGCCGAATGCCGGGATGAATCGCCTTGCGCCGGCCGCATTTCCGCCGCCATGGTGGTATTCGTGCGTCAATGCGTGGCCCTTGCCCCTGCGCAGCAGGTAGCGGTTGACCGGGTAGGCCGCGAAGAACGCCGCACTCAGCGCGATCATCATGCCGATCCAGAAGACCGGGTTGACCAGACCGGCGTCCATGGCGCCGGGTATGACGGCCATGACCAGGTTGTCGACGATCTCCATCGTCAGGATCGACAGGGTGTCGGCCGCCAGGACGACGCTCAGCGCGGCACCCAGCGCCAGCCCGGCCTTCAGCAGCGGCAGCGTTGAGAGCGCATAGCCGAACAGAAACGCCAGGGCCACGGCGAGACCGATGGTCGCCAGTGTGCCCAGGCCGAGTGCGGTACCGATGATCAGTCCCGCGATCTCACCGATGGCGCAACCGGTGAGGCAGTGCAGCGTCGCGCTCACCGCCATGGCGTTGACGTTCGCCTCGCCATGGGCCGCGCCGGAGTGGTGGTGTGCGGGGTGGTGCGCGTGCTCGGTCACAACATGCTCCTTCGTCGCGTTCACATACCCCCTGGGGGTATATGGCGAAAGTACGCCCGGGCGGCGGCTAACGCAACCACAGCCGTCAGGCGTGACGCAGCACGAGCATCTCGCCGGTGACGGCGCCCTCGTCGAGCAGATCCCCGATTCGGCTGCTCTGACGTTCGGCCAGCTGCCATGCGCGCGACGCGCCGTGCCGGTCGGCGAGAGTGTCGGTGACCGCGTCGACACGGTCGGTCCAGTCGCTCGGAGGGGACGGCAGATCGGCTGTGTTGCGCCGCTTCTGGATCTGCAGGCCGGCGTCGGCGATCAGTTCGGTGAGCCGATCCCCTGTCGGAAAGTGGTTGCCCTCGGGTTCTCTGCCGCGTAGCGGCTCGCGCGCCACGAACGCGAGCAGCCCGATCCGTCCGGGCGGGCGCACCGTACGCCGCAGCTCGGTCAGCAGGTCCAGCTGGTCGGGCGTCGTACACAGCACACCCAGTGACCACGCGGCGTCCACGCTGGCATCGGCCAGCGGCAGCGCCGACCCGACCGCCTGGACGACGGGGAAGCCGAACAGAGTGCGCGCCGCCCGGCAGGCGCCCGCCTCCGGTTCGGCGAGGACCGGATGCAGCGAGACCGCTTGCGCGGCATAGGCCGCCGGCCCACCGACACCGGCTCCGGAGTCGAGCAGCGTGTCACCCGGCGTCAACTCCAGATGCTCGATCAGCCAGTCCAGCGCCGCCGGGCTTCCGCTGCCCCGGCAGCCTGCGGGAATGTGGTACTCGGGCCCGAGCTCCAACGCCACCTGTGCCGTCCACTCGGCCACGGTGTCGAACTCGGCGTCCATCGCTTCGGTCATACCGCCTCCCCCGCCTTGATGAGCCGGCCCACCTCGGCCTTGATCTCGGCACCCACCCGGGTGCCCGAGGCAGAAGCCGATCCGGACACGTTGACCCCGTCCACACCGTCGATGGCCAGCAGCGCCCGCGCCTCGGCGACGGCCGCCGCGATCCCCGCCGACACCGGATCCACGGCACCGAGGACCTCGTCGACCACGGCCTGGTCGAGTGACAGACCGGGCAGCCCCTGCAGTACGGCGGCGGAGACGACGTCGGTGAACACGGCGACCGCGGCGATCACCGGAATCGACAGGCCGCCCGCCCGCGCGGACGCCATGAAGTCGGCGACGATCGCGGGGAACGGCACGTGGTTGAGCACCGCGAGACTCGCCCCGGCGCGCTGTTTCTCGATCAGACGGGCCGGCCGGGCGTGCACCGGTGGCGCGGTGGGGGTTTCCGGGACCGCCGCGACCATGCCGACCGACGCGGCCAGCGACACCAGCCGGGGGCCGTCGAGGTCGAAGGTCTGCGTGACATCCGGGCGAACGTCGTACCCGCGACCGTCTCCGGTCACGCAGAGCACGGTGCCCACCCCGAGCGTGCGCAGACCGCGCAGTTCTTGTTCGAGAACGATCCGGTTGCGGTCCCGGCAGGACAGCGTGATCCACGGTGACACACCGGCCTCGAGCAGGAGTCTGCCCATCAACGTGGGCGGGAAATCCGGTCGGTTCTGGTGCTCGCCGACCAGGACCGCGTCACACGACCCCGCGAGGAGGCCGGCTGTCGCGGCGACGTCCGCCCGGTCGAACGGTGCGCAGCTGAAGTCGGTGAGGACGAGTGGCGCCGCCGCGGGGCGGGGTGCCGGTTCGATTCCCGACCACGGCACGACGTCGGGGAAGACGCAGGCACCGGGGCGCATCTCGCACTGCCCGTCGGGTCGCACACCGCCGCACGGCCCGAACTGCATCCGCTTGGGACATCGCAGCTCCGTCGCCGTCATCCTTGCAAGCCATCCCTTCACCGTCGCTGGTTCGACGGCGGATACCCGGCGGATCGGGCGTCCAAGCGGACCGTCTCAGGGGCGATCCGGCGCCGCATCCGAGAGGTAGTGCGCCAGCACCGGCCGCAGCCACTCGATCAGCGTCTCGTCGTCCATTCCGGTCAGCGGCGGAAGGGCGAGGACGTTGCGCGCCACCGCGATCCCGATGAGCTGCGACCCGACCAGCGCGGCCCGTTCGGCGCTGCGGTCCGGTGCGACCGCCGCCAGCGCCGGGGTGACCTTGTCGGTGAACACCGCGAGCAGGGCGTCGGCGGCGGCGCGGTTGGTGGTGGCCGCGCGCAGGAGTGGCAGGAACGGTCCCTGCGGCCCCCACACGGAGACGAACAGCGGGAGCAGCACGTCGGCGACGCGCTCGGGTGCGACGGCGGACAGATCCGGGAACGTGATGTCGAGTTCGGCCGCCTCCGCGAACAATTGCGCCTTGGTGCCGAAGTAGTGCATCACGAGCGCGGGATCGACTCCGGCGGCCGAGGCGATCGAGCGGATGGTCGTGCGTTCGAAACCGCATTCGCCGAACTGCGTCCGCGCGGTCGTGAGGATCTTCGACCGGGTGGCCTCGGCATCGCGGCTCCTGGCAGTCATCCCGACAGCTTATTCAACAACTGTTGACACCTCCAGCGAGGCGGCCTAGCGTCTAACTCAACAACCGTTGAACTCACGGAAAAGGCACCGGCCATGACCGTCACCGCCATCCAGATCGGGCTCGACCCCGACCTCATCGACTACACGTCCCCCGAATTCTCCCGGTTCGCCAACCTGTCGAAGGAGACGCTGCGGGCCGCAAACGACCAGAACGTCGCACAGTTGCGCGACGCCGGCTACCTGGTCGACAACTGCCTCATCGGCTTCGGTGAGGCCGGTGCGGCGAAGGCGCGGGAGTGGTTGAGCGCCAGAGACTACGACGCGGTTCTGATCGGCGCCGGGGTGCGCCTGGTCGCCAGTAACACCTTGTTGTTCGAGGCGATCGTCAACGCGGCGCACACCAGCCAGCCCGGCTGCCGGTTCGTCTTCAACCGCGAGGCCAAGGCCACCCCCGACGACATCCGCCGCTGGTACCCCGAGCCGGAAGCGCCGCGGCGATGACCGCCATGGTCGACGTCGTCGTCATCGGTGCCGGCCCCACCGGCCTGACCGCCGCTGGTGACCTCGCGCGCGCCGGACGTTCGGTGGTGGTCCTCGAGAAGTGGCCCACCCCCAACCCGGCGAGCAGGGCGTTCGCCACGATGGCGCGCACGCTCGAAGTCCTCGACGCGCGCGGCCTGGCCGACGGCGTGCTGGCGAGCGGACACCGGGCGCCGCGGGTGTCGCTCTTCGCCGGCGCGCAGATCGACCTCACCCAGCTGGATTCGCCGTACCGGTTCGTGCTCGTCACCCCGCAGACCACCATCGACCGGGCACTCGCCCACTACGCCCAGAGCCAGGGCGCCGACATCCGCCGCGGTGTCGAAGTGGTGGCGCTACGCCAGGACGCCGACGGCGTGACCGTCACCGCCCGACCGCACGACGATCCGTCGCACGAGATCACCTGGCGCGCACGATATGCCGTCGGGGCCGATGGCGCCCACAGCACCGTGCGCAAGATACTCGGCGCGGAGTTCCCGGGCCGGACGGTGCTCTCCTCGCTCGTCCTCGCCGACGTCAAGCTGGCCGCCGGCCCCACCGGCGGCGGTCTGACGGTGGGCAGCACTCGCGACGTGCTGGGGTTCCTCGCCCCCTATGACCGCCACGACCCCGACGGCTCCTGGTACCGCGCCATGGTGTGGGACCGTCATCACCAGGTGGCCGATGAGGTACCCGCCGACCGCGCGGAGATCAACGGTGTTCTGGTGCGGGCGTTTCCCACCGACCCGGGCCTCGTCGACGTCAGTTGGACGTCACGATTCCACTGCGACGAACGGCAGGTCCCGCAGTACCGGCACGGCCGGGTGTTCCTCGCGGGCGATGCGGCCCATGTGCACTCCCCCATGGGCGGCCAGGGTATGAACACCGGCATCCAGGATGCCGCGAACCTGGCGTGGAAGATCGACGCCGTCCTCGCCGGCGCGGACGATGCCCTGCTCGACACGTACCACGCCGAACGCCATCCGATCGGTCGGCGTGTGCTCCGGCAATCGGGAGCGATCGCACGCGGCATCACACTGCATCCGCGCGTCGCGCGGTTCCTGCGGAACCTCCTGGCGCCCAGGCTTCTTCGCATCCCAAAAGTCCGGGACACCGTGGCCGGCAGCTTCGCGGGCACCGGCTTGCGCTATACGGGGGCCGGTGCGATCGGCACACGTGCCACCCAGATCCCGCTGGCCGAGGGCCGGCTCACCGAACTGCTGCGGACGCCGGGGTTCGTTCTCGTCCGCGAACGCGGCGCCCCGCCCGTCGAGGGCTTCGACGGACAGCAGGCCGAACGCGGCGACGACGGGCCGGCCGTGCTCGTGCGGCCCGACGGATACGTCGCGTGGACCGGTGACTCGGCGGACCGCTCGGCGTGGACGGCGGCGCTGCCGCTGTCGGCTAGTGAATGTGGCTGCCGCCGTTGATGTCCACGGTGGTCCCGGTCAGATAGCTGGCGTCCTGACTGGACAGGAAAGTGATCACCGCGGCCACCTCGTCGGTGGTGGCGGTGCGTCCGACCGGGATGTCGGCGGCCAGCTTGGCCTCCTGCTCATCGGTGGAGCCGACCCGGATGTTGGTGTCGACGGCACCGGGTGTGACGGCGTTGACGGTCACACCGGTGTCGGCGATCTCGCGCGCCAGTGACTTGGTGAAGCCGAGGATCGCGGCCTTGGCCGACGAATACGGCACCTTGCCGAACACCCCGCCGCCGCGCTGCGCGGAGACCGAGGACATGTTCACGATACGGCCCCAGCCCTGGTCGATCATGTCGGGCAGGAACGCCTTGGTGACCAGGTAGGTGCCGGTGGCGTTGACGGCCATGACCTTTTCCCACAGCTCGAGCGTCGTCTCCAGAAACGGTGTCGGAGACGTGATTCCGGCGATGTTGGCCAGCGCGCCGACCGGCGGCAGGTTGCCGGAGGCGACTTCGGCGGCGACGGCGCCGTACGCCGCGGCGACGGATTCTTCGGACGTGACGTCGACGGCGTGGCCGAAGGCCGGCACCGCATACTGGTTGCCGATCTCGGCGGCGACCTTCGCCGACTTCTCCCCGTCGAGGTCCAGCACGACGATGGCCCAGCCCTCACGGGCGTAGCGCTGGGCGACGGCCATGCCGATGCCCTTGTCCGAGGTGGCGCCGGTGACGACGGCGGTCATGTTCTGCATGGGATGACTCCTTAGATCAGTTCCGAGATGTAGCGCCCGGCGCGGATGGCCGCGGAGGGGCGTTCGTTGTGGGTGATGTCGCGGGTCTCGAGTTCCAGCGCGAAATGGCCGTGGTAGCCGGCGTCGGCAAGGGCCTTGAGCCCGCGTCCGAAGTCGACCGCACCATTGCCGACCGAGAGATTGATGTTGCCCGGCACCGCATCGCGGATGTGGACGTGGGCGATGCGGGGTCCGAACCGGTCGACGAAGTCGACGGGGTCGGCACCGGAGGCGACGATGTGGCTGAAGTCCATGACGATGCCCACTTCGGGTCCGAACCTGCCCGTGAGCGCCTCCGCACGCGCGATGTCACAGCACAGCCGGTGGAAGTGCAGCGATTCGGTCCACAGTTCGACGCGTCCGGCGGCGGCCACGTGCGCGGCCGCGACGAGTTCGTCGGCGACCCGGTCCAGATCGTCGTCGAGTCCGCGCAGCGGCTCGTGGCTCAGCGCACCGCACGGCAGCACCACCGCGCGGGCGCCGGTCGCCGCGGCGAGCGCGACGAGCATGTCGAGGTGACGTGCGCGGGCCCGCTGTTCGGTCGCCGTCAGCGGCGCGTTGAGATCTCCGATGTCGCCGTTGATGGATCGCACCCGCAGGCCCGAGGCGCTGACCACCGCCGCGACGTCGGCGACGGCGGCCTCGTCGAGGACGTAGGGCACGTGGTCGCAGACGCCGGGGAGGGCGCCGAGGTCGATCTCGGAAAAGCCCAGGCCCGCGATGGTCTTGAGGGCGTGCGGCAACGACTGATGGCGAAAGCTGATCGTCGAACAGCCGAGGCGCGAGTGGAGTGCTGCTGTCATGTCACCTCCTGTGATGGCGCCCACAGTAACCGCGTTAACTGTTAACAGTCAACTCACGACATTCATTTGGTGTCGACTGTTGACAGTGGGGTGTGCGCGCGGTCACACTAGGGGGCGTATCGCACTGTTGACCGTCGACAGTGGCCTGGATCGCCGGTTGCCAGACCAGCCAGACCGGCATTTGAAAGGATGACCACCATGAGCGATGACGCTCTGACGATGCGGGGCCCGGTGCACGGCACACCGGACGCCAAGCGGGTCGCGATCGGTTCCGGCGTCGGCGCGGTGATCGAGACCTACGACTTCATCGGTTTCGGCACCGCGGCCGCCCTCTACTTCGGCACCGCCTTCTTCCCGAACTCCAGTCCGGTCGCCGGCACGCTCGCGGCGTTCGCCACGCTGGGCGTCGGGTTCGCCGCCCGTCCGCTCGGCGGCATCATCGGTGGCCACCTCGGCGACAAGGTCGGCCGCAAGCCGGTGCTGGTCGCCTCGCTCATCGTCATGGGTCTGGCGACTTTCGCGATCGGCCTGCTGCCCACCTACGCCGCGGTCGGTGTCCTGGCCCCGATCCTGCTGGTGACGGTCCGCATCATCCAGGGCCTGGCCTTCGGCGCCGAATGGGGCGGCGCGATCCTGATGAGCTACGAACACGCTCCGTGGAAGCAGAAGGGCCGCTACACCGGCATCGTCCAAGCCGGTTTCCCCGTCGGACTGCTGCTGGCCAACCTGGTCTTCCTCGTCAGCGTCCACCTGGGCGGTGACTGGGCCTGGCGTGTGCCGTTCCTCGCCAGCATCGTGCTCGTCATCGTCGGCCTGATCATCCGCGCCAAGGTGCCCGAATCCCCGGTCTTCGAGGACGTCAAGAAGGAGGGCAAGGTCGTCAAGGCGCCGATCGTGGAGGTCGTCAAGAAGGACTGGCGCAACATCACCCGCGGTATCGGTCTGCGGATCGCGGAGACGGCCGGCTACGCGGTGGCGATCACCTACATGATCAGCTACCTCAAGAGCGCCGGGCTGGCGACCGCGTCGGAAACCCTTGTGGCGCTGTGCATCGCATCCTTCCTCGGCATCTTCGCGACCATGGCGTGGGCCCGCCTGACCGATCGGATCGGCCGCCGTCCGGTCTACATCGGGGTCTGCGCGTTCGCGATTCCGTTCGGCGTGCTGATGTTCCTGTTGGTCAACACCGGTCTCATGCTGCTGATCGTCGCCACCTTCGTCGTCTCCTACGGCGTCTGCCAGAACGCGCTGGCCGGCGCACAGGGCGCCTGGTTCCCCGAGCTGTTCACCGCGAACACCCGCGCCTCGGGTGCGTCGCTGGCGTACCAGATCTCGGCGATGGTCTCCGGGTTCACGCCGTTCATCACCACCCTGCTGTACGAGGGGTTCGGCTGGGTGGGTCCGGCGCTGCTGTTCTCCGGATACGCCGCGATCGGTTTGTGGGCCGCACTGGCGACACGGGAGACGTGGGGCCCCGCCGAGCGCCGCGCCGCCGACAAGGCCGCCAACGCCCAGTCACACGCGCTGGCCGCGTGATGCGGGCACAGCGAGTGGTCGACGCTGCCTACCGGATGCGTCACCACGCTCTCGACATGGGCGAGGCCCAGGGCCAGGGCTATGTCGGACAGGCGCTGGGAGCCGCCGACATGCTCGCCACCGTCTACATCGATCAGCTGAACTACCGTGCCGACGACCCGCATTGGGTGGGGCGCGACCGGTTCCTGCTGTCGACGGGGCACTACGCCATCGGGCTGTACGCGGCCCTGGCGGAGGCCGGCATCATCGGAGTCGACGAACTGGACAGCTACGGGTCCGACGATTCGCGGCTGCCGATGTCCGGAATGGCCAGCTACACACCGGGAATGGAGATCTCCGGCGGCTCACTGGGTCACGGCCTGACGGTCGCGGTGGGAATGGCCCTCGGGCTTCGCCACCAGGGATCGACGGCCCGCGTGATCAACTTCCTGTCCGACGGTGAGCTCGACGAGGGCTCGACGTGGGAGGCCGCGATGGGCGCCTCCCACCACCGGCTGGGCAACCTGATCGCGATGGTCGACATCAACGCGTTGCAGGCCGACGGACCGACCGCGGGCGTGCTGCGCACCGAGCCGGTCGTCGACAAGTGGGCGGCGTGCGGCTGGCATGTCCAGCGCGTCGACGGCAACGACGTCGACGCCCTGCTGGCGGCCTTCGACCGCATCGCCGAAGCCGGGGATGATCGCCCGTCGGTCATCCTGTGCGACACCAGGATCGGCCGCGGGGTGCCGCTGCTGGAGAACAGAGAGAAGGCGCACTTCATGCGCATCGACGCCGACGAATGGCAGATCTGCCGCGATCAACTCACCGAGGGTTTCCGAGGAGTACCCGCATGACAACCGTTGCGCCCCAGAAGCTCAAGACGTCGGCGATGATCGCCTCGTTCGCCGACCCGGGGCAGAAGACCGCGCCCGCGCCGTTCGGTCATGCGCTGGTCCGCGCCGCGCAGGAGAACGACCGCATCGTCGGCCTGACCGCGGATCTCGGCAAGTACACCGACATGCACATCTTCGCGAAAGCCTTCCCCGAGCGGTTCTTCCAGATGGGGATGGCCGAGCAGTTGCTGTTCGGAGCTGCCGCCGGGATGGCCGAGACGGGGCTGGTGCCGTTCGCCTCCACCTACTCGGTGTTCGCCGCGCGACGGGCCTACGATTTCATCTGCCTCGACATCGCCGAGCCGAACCTCAACGTCAACGTCGTCGGCGGCCTGCCCGGCCTGACCACGGGGTACGGTCCGTCGCACCAGGCGACCGAGGACATCGCCATCTTCCGGGGCATGCCGAACCTGACGATCGTCGATCCCTGCGATTCGGTCGACATCGAGCAGGCCGTCCCCCAGCTGGCCGAACACCCCGGCCCCACCTACCTGCGCCTGCTGCGCGGGAATGTGCCCACGGTGCTCGACGAGTACGACTACCGCTTCGAACTCGGGAAGGCCAAGGTGCTGCGCGACGGGGCCGACGTGGTGCTGATCTCGTCGGGCCTGATGACGATGCGGGCTCTGCAGGCGGCGGAGCGGTTGGCGGACGACAACGTCGACGTCGCCGTGGTGCACACCCCGACGATCAAGCCGTTCGACACCGAAACCGTGCTGGCACAAGTCGATACGGATCGTCTGGTGCTCACCTGCGAGAACCACACGGTCGTCGGCGGACTCTTCGAGACCGTGGCCTCGGCCGTGGTGCGGCGAGGAATCGCCAAGCAGGTCACGCCCGTCGCGCTGCCCGACGAGTTCCTGGCCGCCGGCGCCCTGCCGACCTTGCACGACCGGTACGGCCTGTCGACGGCGCAGATCGTCGCCACCGTGCGCGCTCGGCTGTAACATCGGGTGTCGACAGCTGAATGTTGACAGTCAGGGAGCACCTCATGTCCGTCGATGGGACGTCGCTGCTGCGGTTGGAGAAGACCAGCCTGCGCGAACAGGCGCTGACGGCGCTGCGGCGGGCCATCACCACCGGTCAGTTGACGCCCGGCACCCACCTGGTGGAGACCGATCTGTCCGAAGCGCTGCAGATCAGTCGCGGCACGTTGCGTGAGGCGATGCGCCAACTCCAGCAGGAGGGGCTCATCTCAGCCGGCGCGCGCGGCCGACTGTCGGTGCGCCACCTCGACGCCAAGGAGATCAAGGACATCTTCGAGGTCCGCGCGGCGCTGGAGTCAGTGGCCGCCAGGGCCCTGGCATCACGGCCGGACAGGACCGAAGCGGTCGCCGCGCTGCGGCACGCAGTCGACGAGATGGACCGTTGGGCCGCATCGAATCTCGAGGACCGGATCGAGGCGGATCTGCGGTTCCACCGGACGCTCTGTCACCTGTCCGGCAACGAGACGTTGCTGCACTCGTGGTCGTCGCTGGAGGGCAGCATCCGGATGTCCATCATGTTCGCCGGCGTGGATCGCGCGCTGAAGAACATGGACGCCCGACGCCATCTGGCGATCGTCGACGCGATCGAGGCCGGCGACGGGGACACCGCGGCGGCCACGGTGTGCGAACACATGGCCGGCGCCGCGTCGGTTCTGGTCGGTCCGGCGAGCGACTAACCCCGGTACTGGTCGACCAAGGCGGCGAATTCGTCGAGCCGCCTGAGTGACTCGTCGAGGGGCTTGGTCGGCAACAGCAGCGCCAACTGGCCGAATCCGAGCTCCTCGGCGGCGCGCCAGTAGTCCGGTTTCGGTGGTGTGCCGAACATCGCCAACGGAACGTCGTGGCCGGCGCCGTCGCGCAACTGCTCGACACGCCTGGTGAGCTGCTCGACAGGCAGGGGGTTGGAGATCCATCCGGCGCCGTGCCGGATGACGCGTTTGACCGTGGCGTCGGAGTTACCGCCGATGTAGATCGGCGGATACGGCTTCTGCACGGGTTTGGGCCGGCAGTAGGACGGTTCGAAATCCACGTATCTGCCGTGATATTCGGCCGGCTCGTCGGTCCACAGCGCCTTGATCGCCTCGATGCGCTCGTCCAGCAGGGCGCCGCGGGTCTTCGGATCGGTGCCGTGCTGTCGCAGTTCTTCGATGTTCCAGCCGGCGCCGACGCCGAAGACGAACCGGCCGCCGGAGATGAGGTCGATGCTCGCCGCCTCTTTGGCGGTGACGATCGGATCCCGTTGGATGAGCAGCGCGATACCGGTGAACAGCTGGATTCGGGAGGTCACCGCCGCGGCGGCGGCCAGCGTGACGAACGGATCCAGCGTGCGGTAGTAGACCGACGGCAGGTCACCGCCCTCCGGGTAGGGCGACTCGCGGCTCGCCGGGATGTGGGTGTGTTCGGCGACGACCAGGGAGGCGAAACCCCGCTCCTCGATCGCCCGGGCGAGGGAGACCGGGTCGATGGTGTCGTCGTTGACGAAGGTCGAGATGCCGAACTCCATGCGTGCCTCCAGACTGTCGCCGAGTGACTCCCCCACCGGATAGCCCGATTGCCGACTCTCAAGCAGCCGGGGGCCGCTGCCGTCCGGCGGTCTCGGGCAGGAGGGCGATGCAGACGAGGCTGACCAGCGCCAGTCCGCCCATCATGGCGGCGACCGCCCAGCTGCCGAACGACGCCAGCAGCAATGGCGACACCACGGGAGGAACCGCCCCGCCGAGGATGCCGCCGGTGTTGAGGGCCAGCGCGGCCCCGGTGTAGCGATAGCGGGCGGCGAACAACTCGGGGATGAACGCCGCCAGCGGACCCATGCAGAACCCGATGACCGCGTAGGTGATCACCAGCGCCAGGGCGAACACGAACTCGTTGTGCACGTCTATCAACGGGAAGATCAGCACCGACCACGGCATGGCCACCATGGATCCGAAAGCGAGCATCCGCCGGCGTCCGTGGGCGTCGCTCAGGATCGCCGAGCACGCCGCACAGCCCACCGCGCACAGCCCGCCGATGACACCGACGAGCAGGACCAGGCTCATCGGGTAGCCCATGTGCGCGGCGGCGTAGTGGGTGAAGAAGGTCCCCGCCTGGTACACCAGCATCGGCACGCACGTCGCGGCGCCCGCCGCCAGCAGAACCTGGCGGCCCTGCTGACGGAAGAGCGCGAACAGCGGTACGCCGCCGTGGGTTTCGGCCGCTGCGTCGGCGCCGCCGGCGAATACCGGGGTCTCGGGCACGTGTAGCCGGATGTAGAGCGCGGTGCCGATGAGCACCGCGCTCAGCAGGAACGGAATACGCCAACCCCATTGCAGGAAGGCCGAACTCGTCTCCCCGAAGGCGAGGTGCACCCCGAGGAAGACGAGGTTGGCCAACATCAGCGCCGTGCCGAGGCCGAGCTGGGTGAACATCCCGTAGAACCCGCGTCGGTGTTCGGGCGCGTGTTCGGCACTGAGCAGGGCCGAACCCGCCCACTCGCCGCCGACGGCGAAGCCCTGCACCAGGCGCAGCGCGATGAGCAGAAGCGGTGCGGCGACGCCGATGCTCGCAGTGCTGGGGATCAGCCCAACGCCCACCGTCGCGATGCCCATCATCAGCAACGTGACGACCAGGATGCTCTTGCGCCCGATCCGGTCGCCGAAGTGGCCGAAGACCGCCGCACCGATCGGGCGGGACACGAACGCCGCCGCGAACGTGCCCAACGAGGCGGTGGTGGCCATGACATGGCTGAGATCCGGGAAGAACACGGTCGGGAAGACCAGCGCGGCGGCGGTGCCGTAGATGAAGAAATCGTAGAACTCGATCGCCGAACCGACATAGGCCGCGCGGGAGACGTGTCGCAGTGAGCGCTGCGATTGTTGCCGGGCCGTCTCGTTGACGCGCCCGGCGTCCACCCCCCGTGTATCCATGGCGAACATATTGACATGCCCGCAACTTCCGCGAACGACCCGGAACTGGCGCGGCGAGCGCTATTCGTCCCGATCGCGCGCTTCCTCGAGCACCGTCGCCCGGTAGTCGTCGGCCGAGTCCGCGATGGCGGCCAGAGTTTCCTCGGTCAGCGCCTCACGAATCCCGGCCTCGGCATGGGCGAACCGCACGAAGCTGTGCAGCATGTCGGGAAGGTCCAACTGCACGTCCGTCGGCGCGCTCGCGCTGTAGGTGAGCGCCGATCCCAGAAGTTGTCGCACCCGTGCCTGGCTCCACCGCAACGGATCACCGTCGGCGATGCACTCCGCCAGCAACTCCCGGTGCTCGACGTCGTCGAACGGCGCACCGGCCGCCGAGGCGAAGAACCGGCGGCAAGTCTCCTCCGCATGCTCGGGGGGCCACTGCGACACGTAGAACGTCGATCCGCCCTCGGGCATCAACTGCGTCAGCCACTGCAACAGTGCACGGCTGCTCGGCCAGGTGTCCGATTCCCGCAGCGGAACCTTGGACAAGTGCTTGTCGAGTGCTTCCTGCAATCCGGCGCGGGCGTCGGCGAGGTCGACGTCGGCGAAGGTGGTGTCGGGATCGGTGTTGTTGGCCCTCGCCACCGCGAGCACGGCGTCGATCGGGCCAGGGACGAAGAACGCATCTCGGACCTCGGACGTCATCAGGTGGTCGATGTTCACCGCACCCGTCATTTCCTGACCGTCGGCGAAGCGGACACCGAGCAGCAGTTCGTCGCCGTCGCCGAGCACGTGCGTCATCCGCACGGCGCGATGGACCGTGGTGTCGGCAAGGCCGGCCAGCCATGCCGGTAGGCCGTCGTCGCGCGCGTCGGCAGCCTGCCGGCACCGCGCCCGCAGTGCGTCGTCGTCGGTGAGCATCTCTCCGAGTCCGGCGAGCAGAGCGGTCGTCTCGGGCCCCTGCACGTCAGTGAAGGCCGCGACGAGTTCACCGATGGTGGCCGAGCCTTCGTCCGGTTCCGGCCGGCTCTGGGTGGCTGTCGCGAGGATCAGCACGCTGACCAGACCGAGGAAGTCCAGTGGATGGCCGGTATCGAGCGCCTCACGCACTTCCGAGATCAGCGCCACCTCTTCAGAGGAGTCCGCCCGCTCACGAGACCGCCTGCGTTCGGCGTCGCGCCGCGCCTGCTTGGCCTTCCTGTGCCTGCGTCCCTCGGTCATGGCCGGAACCGTACTCGGACGCGCCGACGGCGCCGCGCCGGCGCGTCCTGGATGATCGTCGCGTGAACGTCGCGCTGTGGGTGGTCGTGGTGATCGAGTTCGCGGGCCTCGTCACGCTCGGTGTGCTGCTGCTGCTTTCCCGGCGCTCGCTTGCGGCGACCCGCCGCGAACTCACGCGACGCACGGCAAGCGACGAACCGCGCCGACGTCGGCGCAAACCGGTGGGCATCGCACCGCTGGCGATCAAGACCGTCGCGAACACGGTGCAGACCGCCGACGCGATCATCCGCAGGCAGATCGGCGGAACGGTGCGCAGTTCGATCGAGGATCTCGCGGGGTGGGCGCGGGTCGAGCGGCCCGATCTCGCCCGCATCACCGCGGGCGGGGACGTAGTGCTGGTGTTCTCCGACATCGAGGGCTCGACGCAACGCAACGCATCGTTGGGTGACCGCGAATGGGTGAAACTCCTCGAGCGGCACGAACGGCTGATCCGGCGCCACGTCACCGAGCACAAGGGCTTCGTCGTGAAGAACCAGGGCGACGGCTTCATGATCGCGTTCCCCGATCCGGTGGGCGCCGTGCGGTGCTGTATCGCGGTACAGCAGGCGCTTGGTGACGACGATGGCGGCGCTGACGACATCCGCGTTCGGATGGGCGCACACGCCGGCACCTCCGTCCGCCGCGGCGACGATCTGTTCGGTCTCGACGTCGCGATGGCGGCGCGGGTGGCCGACCTCGCCGACGGCGGTGAGATCTTGGTCAGCGATGCGCTACGGCAGGCGATCGGCGACGCCGACGGCATCGCGTTCGGCGCACCGCGCGACGTCGAGCTCAAGGGCGTGCCGGGAACGCAGCGCGTGCATGTCGTCGACGTCCCGTACCCAGATTGACGCGCGCCGCCAGTCCCAATGCGATCGCGACGACCGGTGAGCTGGCGAGCTAATCCGAACGTGAGCTGTCGTCGGTGAACAACAGACCGAAGGTGGGCTTGTCCGGTTCACCTCACCGCGGGTGACACCGCCGCCAGAGACATCGCACCCGACGCCCTAGCACTATGGTAGAACTAGAATTAACAACGGCGGATTGCCGACGTTCGTGCGGGCATGCGAATCGGCCGGCGTGGTCGCACCGCAGACACAGTTGGAGGGAGTGGCGGTGAGCGGGAAAGCGTATGCCGTCGTCGTCGGCGGGGCATCAGGCATCGGCGCGACCATCGTGCGTGCCATGGTTGAACGCGGTTATGCCGTGGTCGTCGCCGACCGCAACATCGACGCGGCCAACGCGCTCGTCGCGCAACTTGGCGACGGTGGGCATACCGCCGTCGAGGTGGATGTCGCAGATGAAGCCACTGTCGCAAAGCTTTTCGAGTCATCGACCGAGCTGCCCGGACGGTTCGAGGTTGCGGTCAACTGCGCCGGCATCACCGCCCTTGGCCTTGTCACCGAACTGCCCGTCGCGAAATTCCGCCGTGTGGTCGACGTGTGCCTGGCCGGGGCGTTCCTGGTGATCCAGCATGCCGGCAGGCACCTCGTCGACGGCGGCACTGTCATTTCGCTGAGCTCCCTCAACGCGCGGCAGCCCGCCGTTGGCATGAGCGCTTACGCGTCAGCCAAGGCCGGGTTGTCGATGCTGACCCAGGTGGCGGCTCTGGAACTGGCGCCGAGAATCAGGGTCAACGCCGTGGCGCCCGGCCTGGTGCGCACTCCGCTGACGTCCGGAGCCCTAGGGGTGCCGGGCGTCGAGGACGAATACGTCGAGAACATCCCGATGGGCCGCCCCGGCACGCCGGAGGAGATCGCCGATGCGGTGCTGTATCTGGCCGGCGCGCAATGGATCACCGGCGAAGTACTCGATCTCAACGGCGGCGCGCACCTGATGCGCTACCCGAACGTGCACGCCCACTTCGAACAGTCCGCGGCGGCCCGCACCAGGTGAGACGAAGCGCGCACCGCATTGCGCGGCACAGCGTGCGTCTTTCAACGTCACTCATCGTTTTCGGATGATCATCCATCCGGCGCCTTTGGCGTCGGCGCGAGAGGACTCGCGACAGGGGTACGTCGGCGCCCGCCCGCCGATAGTTACCGTAGATATCAGTACAGACTCACGGAGACCGCTTGCGCTGGTGCATTTGCAGCCCATATAGTTATTCTCAATTCTAGTTTGATCGACATTAGGGGCGACATGCATAGCACCGTCTGTGTTGCGGGGGTCGGGATGACCCCCTTTGCCAAACCGGGCAAGAGTGCGGATTACCAGGAGATGGGTGCCGGCGCGGCACGCGCGGCGCTGGCCGACGCCGGCCTCGACTACACCAAGATCGAGCAGGCCTACGTCGGGTACGTGTACGGCGATTCCACTTCGGGTCAGGCGACGCTGTATCACCTCGGACTCTCCGGCCTCCCGGTCGTCAACGTCAACAACAATTGCTCGACAGGGTCCTCGGCACTGTGGCTTGCGCGCCAGGCCGTGGCCTCCGGAGTGGCGGATTGCGTTCTCGCACTGGGCTTCGAGCAGATGCGCCCGGGCGCACTCGCCGCGGTGTGGGACGACCGGCCGAGCTCCACCGGGAAGTTCGAGGAGATCGCGCTCACCCGGCCGGGCGCCGACCCGCAGGCACCGATGGCCGCTCAACTCTTCGGTGGTGCCGGTGTTGCGCACATGGAGCGGTTCGGAACCAAACCCGAGACATTCGGCCGCATCTCGGTCAAGGCCCGCAGGCACGCCGCCCGTAACCCGTTTGCGGTGTTCCGGAACCCCGTAGAACTCGACGAGGTGATGGCCTCACCGACCATTTGGGGCCCCCTGACCCGGCTGCAGTGCTGTCCGCCCACCTGCGGTGCAGCCGCGGCGGTGGTGTGCAGCGCCGAATTCGCCGCGGCGCACGGGATCGACCGCGCCGTGACCATCCGCGCCCAGTCGTTGGTCACCGACCTGCCCGGCGCGTTCAACGGTGAGGACATGCGCCGCGTCGTGGGCTACGACATGACCGCCAAGGCCGCCAACGACGTCTACGAGGCGGCCGGCGTCGGCCCAGAGGACATCCCCGTGGTCGAACTGCACGACTGCTTCACCACCAACGAACTCATCACCTATGAGGGGCTCGGGCTGACCCCGGAGGGCACGGCCGAGAAGTTCATCCTCGACGGCGACAACACCTACGGCGGCCGGGTGGTGACCAACCCGTCGGGCGGCCTGCTGTCCAAGGGGCATCCGCTCGGTGCGACCGGCCTGGCGCAGTGCGCCGAGCTGGTGTGGCAACTGCGCGGTGAGGCCGGCGACCGGCAGGTCGAGGGCGCCCGACTGGCACTGCAACACAACTTGGGTCTGGGCGGCGCCTGTGTCGTCACACTCTACGAGAAGAGCGCATGATGAGTACCGCATCACTCAAGGGCTACACATGGCCGGAAAGCACCGTCGACGTCGAACGCGGTCGCGTAGCGATGTTCGCGAAGGCCATCGGTGAGACCGATCCGATCTACTTCGACGTCGAAGCCGCCCGCGCCGCGGGCCATCCCGACCTGCTGGCCCCACCGACGTTCGTGTTCGGACTCGACCTCGAGCACTCCGACACCCTCGGTGTTCTCGAAGCGCACGGGGTGAACCTGTCCGCGGTACTACACGGGGAACAACGCTTCACCTACCACCGTGAGGTACACGCCGGTGACAGCCTCACCCTCAGCGCCGAATTCACCGATTACTACGCCAAGCGCGGCGGGGCCCTCGAATTCTTGGTCCGCCGCTCACAGTTGACCTCGGATGGCGAACTCGTCGCCGAAATGGAGAGCGTGTCCGTGATCCGGAATGGAGCGCCCGCATGACCGTCGACATCGCCGACCTCGAGGCCGGGACCGAGATCCCCGCCCTTGCGGTACAACCGATCACACGCACCACCCTGGCGCTGTTCGCCGGGGCCTCCGGCGACCACAATCCCATCCACATCGATCTCGACGCCGCCAAGGAAGCCGGATTCGACGACGTGTTCGCGCACGGCATGCTGTCGATGGCCTACCTCGGCCGGTTGATCACCTCGTGGGTTCCACAGTCCAAGCTGCGCTCGCTGAGCACCCGGTTCAGCGCCATCACCCCGGTGCACGCGCAGCCCACGTGCACTGGAACGGTGACGAGTGTCGACGAGGTCGACGGCGAACGCCGCGCCACGATCGATGTGCAGATCGCGCTCGCGGACGGGACGGTCACGCTGCGTGGCGAGGCCGTCGTCGCGGTTTCCTGACGTCCCACCACCGCCACGCGGCGGTGCAGGGAGCGGTTACCGAGCCCACTGAACTATAATCGTGGTTCACGAAGCCGGAGACCGAAGACCGCTTTTGCGGCGGTAGGGGAAGGATTGCCGAGGTGGCACAGCCCGTTCGCCAGCACGCGCGGAGTTCTGTGCGCAAGTTGCAGCTGTCCCAGGCTGCCGCCCGGTTGTTCACCGAGCGGGGCTATCACAACGTCAGCATGGACGACGTCGCCTCGGCGGTCGGGCTCACCGGCCCGGCCCTCTACCGGCACTTCCGCAAGAAGCACGACATCCTCGCGCAGGCGATCTCGGAGCAATTGGCCGCGGTCGAGGCCGTCGCCGTGCGGGCCGTCGAAGCCGACCTGGAACCGCACGAGCGGTCGGCGATGTTCCTCTCCGAGCTCGCCGACCTGGTGCTCGACCGCGAAGAGGTGCTGCTGTGGAAGCGGGAGCGGCGCCAGCTGTCGGTGAGCGAACAGGACGAATTCCGTTCAAAGCTCAACGAGGTGCTCCGACTGACCGTGCAGGCGCTGGGCCTCGGCGACGGCGGTGAGCCCAGCGGCGACGCCGAGTTGCGCGCCTGGAGCGTACTGGCCGTCTACTCGAGCGTCTCCCCTGCACGCAGGAGGATGGAGGACGCGTCGACCAAACGCATCCTGCAGTCGATGGCCGAGGGCGTGCTGACGTGCGAATTGGACGGTGCCACAACGGCATCGAGGCGCCCCCTGGCTCCACCGCGGCGCCCGCCCGGCCGCCGTGAGCGCATCCTCAGCACCGCCACCCGCCTGTTCCACGCCCAGAGCTACCACGCCGTGGGTATCGAGGAGATCGCGGCGGAGTCGGAGACGGCGATCGCGACGTTCTACCAGTACTTCACCGGGAAGGCGGAGCTGCTGCAGGCGGTGCTCAATCGTGGTGCCGAAGGTCTGCACTACGTGACCAATCACCGGCTGCCTGCGGCGAGCACACCGCAGGAGGCGATCGACGTCATCGCCTGCACCCTCATCGAATTGGCTCTGGGCCCGCACCAACCGATCCTCGCGATCCTCGCCGCCGATCTGATCTATTTGCCGGAGACGGCCCAGGAGGCCATCCGGATGAGCCAGCGGGAGTACATCGACGAATGGGTGGCCGCGATCAACGGTGTGCGGCCGGATATCTCGGCCCATCACGCACGGCTGCTGGCGCGCGCTTCGATCGGTCTGGTCACCGACATCACCCAGACCCAGAGCATGCGCAACCGGGCGGGCATCGCCGGCGAGCTGCACCGGCTGGTGTCCGCGGTGCTGGCGGGCTAAGCCCCGGCCGCGAGCATGCGGACGCGGGGACGCACCGACACCACTGCGATGCCGTGGATGGCCGCGAATCTGATCGCGGCCGAATCGTCGAGCACATCACCCGAGTCGTGTACCAGCCGGCAGGCCGCCGCCACCGGTGTGCAACCCGCGCGCTCGACGATTCCGAGCAACCTGTCCCAGACCACTTCACGCGCAGTCCGCGGGACATGGGGGCACCGCACGGGCAACACGTGGCCGGGCCGGACCAGGTCGCCCGGAACCGTCTGTCGGGATCCGAGCACGCGTAACGTGCGAGCACGGTCCTGTCCGGAGATGCCGGTTCCGGTCCCGACGGCGTCGACCGACACGGTGAAGCCGAGGGCGCCGTCCTCCGACGCCAGCACCGGCTGGTCGTGGATGCGCAGGAGATCGAGCCGATCCGGCCGCATCGCGGCGTGGATGAGACCCGAGGAATGTCTGATCGCGAAGGCCAGCAACGACGTCGACGCCGCCTCGGCCGCGAAGAACAACACCGCGCCGCGCTCGCCGTCGGGAATGAGCGCCGCTCTGCCGCAGGCTATTTCCGTTACCACCGCGGTGTCACGCATCGTTGGCCTCCCGCCGCGTCACACCGAGGGCGGCATCGACGAACGCGGCGATCTCCGCGACCGCGCGTTGGGCGCGCGGCATATACGACGCGAACATCGTCCACGCGTGACAGACCCCCGCGTAGATGCTCAGGGTGGACCGCGACCCGTTGTGTTGCACTGCGGCATGCAGCGTTCTGGCGTCGTCGAGCAACACCTCGCGATCACTGGCCATGATCAACGTCGGAGGCATCCGGTCGTAGGTCCCGAACACCGGCGACACGTGCGGATCGCGGGGGTCGTGCCCGCCGAGGTAGGCGAAGGCCAACTGTTTGACCGAACGGCGGGAGATCGCCACGTCCTCAGCGGCGTGGGTGTCGAAACTGGCGCCGGATGCCGTGAGGTCGGCCAGCGGCGATACGAGTATGGCGGCTGCGGGCATCGGCATTCCGGCGTCGCGGGCCCGCATCAACGAGGCCGTCGTGAGTCCTCCTCCCGCCGAGTCCCCCGCCAACACCCACCTGTCGCCATAGGTCTGGGCCGCCCAGCCCATGACCGCCTGCGCGTCCTCGAGAGCCGCCGGGTACGGATGTTCGGGGGCGCGCCGGTAGTCGGGCACCACGACCGGGTGCCCACTGGCTGCCGAGACGGCCGCCGCCATGGCGCGGTAACCGTGCGCGGAACCGATCACATATCCGCCACCGTGCAGCCAGACGATTGCGGCCGTGTGATCGACGACGGGGGCCTCGACACGAAGCGCCGGCACCCCGCCCGCGGAGAGTTCGGTGACGGTGACGTCGTCGGGTAGACCCGACGCGGTCATCATCTGGTCGAGACGGTCCCGCAGTTCGGGAACCGGAACCCGCCCGTCTCCGAAGACCCCGCCGAGGTCACGCTCGGCCCGTTCGAGGGCCTCGCGATCGGCATCCGTCAATTGCTCCTCGATCCGGGATGACCACATCTCAGACACCGCCTCTCACATCTCCATCCACCATAACTCACAAGAACAATGACTAACTAGCTATGTATTCAAAGTAGTCACGACATTATTGACCCATGGTTGCGATGAAGTTAGCCTTCACAGTGTGGCCTGCCCAACATCGTTGGTACGGCCACCAGACGACCACAGTGAGGAACGAGATGCCCCGTCTATCGAACAAGGTCGCCCTCGTCACCGGCGCCACGACCGTCGAGCCCGGCGGACTCAACATCGGCGGAGCCGCGGCCACGGAAGTGGTGGCCGAGGGCGCACGCGTGGTGCTCGCCGACATCAATATCGAGGGGGCATCCGCGCTCGCCGATCAGTTGAATCAGGAGTATGGCCCAGAGGTGGCGATCGCGGTGCACACCGACCTCCGCGACGAAGCCGCGATCCATGATCTGGTCAGCACTGCGGTGTCCACGTTCGGCAAACTCGATGTGCTGTTCAACATCGCCGGTGTCTTCCCGGCCGGTGACGGCGACGTCGCCACCATGCCGATCGAGGTGTGGGACGACGTGATGGCGGTCAACGTGCGCAGCGCGATGCTCACCACCAAACACGCGCTGCCGCACCTTCGCACCGCCGGTGGGTCGATCGTCAACACCGCGTCCACCCACGCGTTCGCCGGTGACACCAGCCTCACTGGATACGGTGCGACCAAGGCGGCGCTGCTGGCCCTGACCAAGTACACCGCCACCCAGTACGGGCGTGAACGTGTGCGGTGCAACGCCATCTGTCCGGGCACCACCACGACACCGCCGGCACAGCAATTGCCGGACATGATCAAGGACATCTACCGTCGTCATACGCCTGCACCGGATCTCAATGGACCCAACGACCTCGCCAAGGTGTACGCGTTCCTCGCCTCCGACGAATCCCGCGGCATCAACGGCGAATCCATCCGCGTCGACGGCGGACTGCTCGCCCACCAGCCGTTCGTGCCGGATATGAACGCGCTGGGCGCTGCGACCGCCAGCTCCCAATAGCAGCGGATGTCAATCGGCGCACCGGCAATCTCCTGCCGGTGCGCCGATTGCGTTGGGCGGAAGGCTCAGTCGGGACGGCCGTACACCGCGACGACGACGGTGCGGTCCAGGCTGTTCTCCGACCAGACACCGATCTTCGTGAACCCACAGTCGGCCATGATGGCGTGGTAGGCGGGATTGTGATACCAGAGGTTGATCAGTTCGATACCGCTGATGGCGAGCGCCGGATGAATCGCCACCGTCTGGGCGACGGCGCCCCGGAAGCCGGCGTTGTCGGCGCGCTGCTGCGGTGTGGACCCGTCCGAACCGATGTCACCGCCCAGCCCCCGGTTGCCCATCAGATCCTTGGCATGCCATTCGGCGGCGAGCAGGAGCTGTGGACTTACCGTCAGGTCGTTGGTGCAGCCGGCCTGACGCTGCACGGTGTAGACGTTCTGTACCACACTGGAATTGAACCGCCGGTTATCGGCGTGGGCGGTGGGTACCACCGCGACGACGGCCAGACCGGCAGTGGTGGCCAGCAGTAATGCCACGCGGAATGCGAATCGAATCATTGGTCGCCCTTGTGATCGGTCATCGGACTGGTGCCTGATAGCCGGCGGCGGATCGGCGCAACTGCCAGACCATCGCCGGGCACAATTCGTTGGCGGCCTGGGTGATCAGGTAGGACGCGTGATAGTCGTCGGCGGTGTGGAAATCGGCTTTGACGTCGGTCATGAGGTCGCCGTAGGGACGGCCGGCGCCGATCTTCGCGCAGATCCCGTTGCCGTATCCCAGCGCGGCGTCGGCGTTCGCGAAGTTGTACCCGGGCCGCACCGTGACGTTCACCAAATAGGCGACCGCGTCGGCGTGCGCAGCGGGCGGCACCGCCCCGGCCCCCAGTGCCGTCGCGACGACGGCGCCGATCAGACCGGTTCGAAACTTGCGAGACGCCAACGCTCGCCAACTTTCTCGAGTGAGACACGGGCACTGGACATGGTCGACGACGGCGGGTCGTCACCGACGGTGGTGGTCTGATTGATGTAGACGAGAACCTCCGCCCGGTCCTTTGACGAGGAGACCAGAGCCGCGGCGGGCACGGTGGCCGCCGCCGACACTCGCTTCTCTTTGGCGCCGGGGATGACGACGTCGTTGATCAAGGTGGTGTACTCGTTGCGGAAGTCACCGGTCATGCGGTCACTCGCCGCGGTGAGATCCTGGTCCACGTGATCGGCGCGGTATGACAGCATCGCGGTGGCGATCTCGGAGGCTGTGGTGACGGCTTGCGCCGCCGTGGCGTTCGACGCGGCCATCGAATTCGCCTGCCATTTCAGGTAGCCGACGCCGAGTGCCATCACGAGTACGACGACCGGCAGCACCACGTACGCGACGATAGGGCCGATGTCGCGACGTTTGTGGCCGGCCGGCGCCTCGGCCTCGGGTGCCTCGGTCCGCGTTTCGCTGTCGTCGGTGACGTCGACGTCCTCAGCTGTCTGTAGATCGGTCACGGTGGTTTCCTCGCTCACGTCGATGTCGTCATGGATGTGCAGCGTCATGACACGAACTGAACGTCGGAGATTTTGGCGACGTCGCCGGTCTGGGTGACACCCACGCGCATTCGCCAGGACCGCGGGGTTTGTTCCGCGGCACCGGTATTGGACATGTTGACCGACATCACCACCAGAACCTGGGCGGTGTCGCCGTCGCGCGACTCCAGACCGGCGGAGGTGACGGTGCCCGAGGATGTGGACTGTGCCTGCTTGACCACTTCGGCGAAGGTCTGGGACCGCTTCTCGAAATCGTCGTGGAACGAACCGGTCGAACTGTCGAGGATGCGTTTGATGTCGGCGTCGACCGTGGCGTGGTCGATGGTCGTCAGATTGATCGCGCCTTGGCGCGCGGCTTCGACGAGCTTGGTGTCCTGCGCCTGTGTGGAGCGGTCCTCGATGACGCGGTAACCCAGCCACCCACCGATGCTGCCGAGCGCCACGATCGCCACCACACTGAACGCCAACGCCAGTCGTAGAACGTTATGCCGTTGTGGTTCGGCCGATTCCACCTCAGCCGGTGACTCGGTCAACCCGCTGTCGGCGGTATCAACATGCTCTGCCATGTCCTGCCTTCCGTCTGAGATCCCAGATCGGTCTGGGTGTAGATCCTGCCGTCGGGTCCTACGTACTCCCCGGTCACCGGGTCGTATTCGGCAACGGCGACCGGTGGCGGTTCCGCGGGCGGCTGACTCGCTGGTGGCGGTAACTGCGGGATGTCCTGTCCCGACAGCGTCGCGTTCGGGTCGCCTTTCCAGTTCATTCCGTCGTTGAGCGGGACGTACTCCTCGTCGCTCTCGCACATCTTGGCCGTCGGGGCACGCTTACCCGGCCGAGTCAGACACGGATAGTTTCTGTTGCCGCGCACCACGTTGAAGGAGTCCTTCGGTATCCGGCAGTACAGGTCGCCGGCCACCGGATCGGCGGAGGTCTCGACATTCGGGGTGAGCTGCTGGTCGACCGGCAGGAAGCCCGTCGTACATGGTGGCGGCAGGTTCAGATTGAGATTGAAGCTCACGTAGAGCCCAGGCGCGAAGCGTTGAGAATCCCTGTTGGCCAGCAGCGCTCCCTGAAGACCGGCCACCAGTTGCGGCTCCAGTACGAGCACCTGCTCGATCGCCGGCTGGTACACGACGGCGACCTCGCCGACGCTCACCAGGTTGGCCAACAGCACCGGAAGAGCCGGCTTGACCCTGTCGAACAGTTGACGGGCTTCCTCTGTGGCATCGCCGCCACGTTCGATCAGTCCCGCCACCGCCGGGTCGGCGGCGCGGACCTGACCGGACAGGTCCCTGAGGTTGGCAGCCCACGCCTTGATGGAATCGGCGGTATCGGCCTGTGAGTCCATCACCGGCCCGGCCTTGTCGATCAGGGCGAGCAGCGGATCGAGATTCGCCCGCGCATCGGAGGCCAACCGGGTCGAGCCCTGCACGATGCGGGACAGCTCCGGCCCCAACCGTCCTACGGCGGTGTAACTCTCGTCGACGACGGTCTTGACGTTGTCGCGCGGGATCGCCTCGATGCCGCGGTTCGCCGCGTCGAGCACGGTGTTGATCGGCGGCGGCACGGAGGTGCGGTCGACGGGGATGACGTCACCGTTCTTCAGCGACGGCGCATCGGCGCTTCGCGGCACCAGGGCGACGTACTGCTCGCCGATCGCCGACGTACTGTGCACCTCGGCTTCCAGATCCGACGGGATGTCGGTCCCGGACTCGAGCGACAGCACCGCCTCCACGCCGCCGTTCGGGGTCAGCCGTACGTCTTTGATCCGCCCCACCGTGGTGCCGCGGTAGGAGACGTTGCCGGTCGGGTAGAGCCCGGCGGCCTCGGGCAGCTGCACGGTCACGGTGTACTGGCCGAATCCGAGCATCGCCGGGACCCTGATGTAGCCGAACACCATGATCCCGCCGGCCACCACGGCGACGGTGGCGAAGAGCGCGAGCTGCAGCTTGATCCGTCTGGTGATCATGTCAGCGTCCCTGGCTGACCTGGTAGGGGGCGACGAGCGGGTTCTGCGCGGTGTACGGACTCGGCACCTGACCGATCGTGCGGCCCCACTGCATCTCCAGTTCGGTCAGGTCGCCTTCGAACCGGGTGCCGTTGAGCAGTCCGTCCCCGAGCCGGCTCAGCGTGAGGTCGAAGATGACGTCGGTGTTGAGGTAGTCGCCGCGGACCACCTTGTCGATGTTCTCCTTGGGCCACGGGAACGTGGTCAGCAGGCTCAGCGAGCGGGTCATGGCCGGTCCGGCGTCGGACAGGGATTTGAGCACGGGCCCAACGGCTCTCACCTCGGAGACGAGGTTCTGCTTAGTCTGGTTCACCGTATCGGCGGTCAGCGCGCTGAACTTGCCGAAGCCGTCGACCGCGTCGGTGAGGTTCCGGCGTTGGTCGCTGAGCACCGCCAGCGCCTCCGGTACGGTGCGCAGCGCGTTGTCCAGCACGGGCTTCTGGGCGGCCAACTGGCCGACGAGTCCGTCGAAGCTCTCGGTGGCGGCGATGATGTCGCCGGTCTGGGTGTTGAGCCGGCCCACGAACTGGTCCATCTGCTCGATCAGCCCACGCAGATCGCTCTCCCGGCCGGCGAACGCGGTGGCCAGCGCGGCCGTGATGTCTTGGAGCTGGCCGACTCCCCCGCCGTTGAGCAACAGCGACAATGCCGCCAGGGTCTGGTCGGTGCTGGGGTAGGCAGCACCCGAATCCAGCGGAATCATCGATCCTTCGTGCAGCCGCCCGCGAGGTGGCGCGCCGGCCGGCGGATTGAGCTCCACGTGCAGTGATCCGAGCAGGCTGGTCTGCCCGACCGTCGCCGTCGTGTTGGCGGGCAGCTCGACATCCCCGTTGAGCCGCATGGTGACCAGTGCATGCCACCCCTGCCGCTCGATCTTGGTGATCGTGCCGACATTGACGTCGCCGACCCGCACGCGGGAGTTCGGTTCGATCGTCCCGACGTCGGGCAGCTGCGCCTGCACCACGTAGGAACGGTCGCCACCGCCCTGTGTGCCCGGCATCGGCAGCGAATTCAGGCCCCGCCATTGACAACCCGACAGGACTGTCACGGCCACGACGAGGACAGCCACGACCTTGCCGGGGCGCAGACGGATTCGATCGACGTCCATCACTGTCCTCCTGCGCCCGGAAGCATCAGCCCGGGCAGTCCCGCGGCCGGATCGGCGGTCGTGGCGGGCGGCGGCGGCGCCTGGCGCGGCACGTAGTCGGGCCGCAACCGGTCCTCGCTGTAGGTGATCTCATTCGGCCGCGCCGACTGCCCGACGAACAGGTTCTCCCCCAGCGGGGGGAAGTTCATCTGGCGGTTCTTGATGATCGGCGCGAGGTACTGCGCGCACAGCCGCGACGAGTAGACCGCGTTGACGCGCGATGCCGCCTCGATCGATCCGCACAGGAACTGCACCGGGTCGGCGAGGTTGTTGACCGCGAGCATACCTGTGAGGGCGGCCTGTGACGGCTGGTAGACGTTCGCGAAGTTCTGCACCGCGTTGGGGAACGCGTGCAGCGCCTGTTTGATGTCGTCGAGGCTGCCGTTGACCGCACTCGAGATCGACGCGAGCCGGTCGGTGGCGATACCCGCCGCTTCCTTGTTGTCGCGCACGAACTGTGTCGCCTCACCCACAACGGAATTGAGGTCGTTGATCGCGGCTTCGACGGAGCCGGGATCATCGGCGAGCAGCCCGGTGACGGCCGACAGGTTCCGATTGAGTTGGGCGAGCAGGTCCGAGCTGTCCTCCAGCGCCGA
This sequence comes from Mycolicibacterium litorale, assembly GCA_050205415.1. Taxonomy (GTDB): domain Bacteria; phylum Actinomycetota; class Actinomycetes; order Mycobacteriales; family Mycobacteriaceae; genus Mycobacterium; species Mycobacterium litorale_C. The sequence continues at coordinate 755 of JBNMQY010000031.1, read as the reverse complement.
TACCACCACCGAGAGGTTCTTGAGAGTGGAGAAGATGTCGTCGCTGTGATCGCCAAGTGCCGACAGCGCCCTGGCCATCGTCGTGACGGTCTCGCGGATGTTGGCGCCCTGTCCGCGCAGGTTGTCCGCTGCGGTGTTGACGAACTGGCCCAGCGTACTGACCCCGCCCGGCTGCGTGGGCTGAAGTGCTTCGGTCAGCTTCTCCAATTGGGTTCGCAGATCGTCCCATTCGAGCGGCACGACCGTACGATCCTGTGGAATCACTGCATCGTCCGGCAGTGTCGCCCCGGACGAGTAAGCCGGGGTGAGCTGGACTGCACGGGCGGTCACCAGTTGCGGGGACACGATCACTGCCTTCGCGTCGGCGGGCACCTTGTACTTGTCGTCCACCCAAAGACCGACCTTGACGCGGTGAGGTTGCGGCTCGATGGTCTCGACAGCACCGACCGGCACGCCGAGTATCCGCACTTCGTCCCCGATGAACAGGCCGTTGCTGTTGTCGAAGTACGCGACGATGTGGGTGCGGCCGGCGTGATTCATCGCGCGCAACGCGACCAGACCTCCGCCGACCAGCGCCACCGTGAGCGCGACCGCCAGTGCGATACGCACACCCGTCCGACGCATCACTGCCCTCCATCCGTTTGCGACGGTTCACCGGGTGCCGGTTCGTACACCGGCGAGGGTGTCGGTTCAGACGTCGGTTGTTGCCCGTCGGGCCACAGCGCGGGAGGACCTGGGGGCGGTCCGCCGGGCGC
>JBNMQY010000030.1:0-59198 GCA_050205415.1 Mycolicibacterium litorale | reverse complement strand
ACCGCAACCGGCTCCCGAGCCCACCCCCGCGCCGCCACCGCCGCCCGCCGAGGCCCTCGACACCGGGTACACGCCCGGCGGTGTGCCCACCTTCGACTCGGTGCGCGAGAAGATCGAGGGGCGCTACGGTGCGGCGGTCGGCGCCGCCGAACTGGCCGCCGAGACGCCCGAGGGCCGCGACGCCGACGAACAGTACGAGGAACGGCAGCGCGCGGCCGCCGAGCGGCTGGCCCAGATCCGCGCCCAGATGCGCGGCGACCACGGCGAAAAGAGCTGAGCACTGCGCTCTTTCACACCCGCCGAACGGCGGGCAAGGCTGGCGCGCCGCCACTTCCTCACCGGTGAAGCCGCGTCGATCGCCGAGGTGGTGGCGAGCGTGGTCGGTCTGCACGCCACGGACCCGGCCACCCCGTATCTGTCGCTGTGGGCACGGGTGCCGGACTTCGGGATCGACGACCTCGACGCGGAGCTGTATCACCGCCGAAACGTGCTGAAGCACCTCGCGATGCGCCGGACGCTGTGGCTGATCCACCGCGACGATCTGCCGGTGATCCAGACGGCGGCCAGCGACCGCGTCGCGGCCAACGAGCGCAGGCGGCTGATCGCCGACGCCCAGAAGGGTGGTGTCGCCGCCGACGGATCGGCGTGGCTCGACGCGGCGTGCCGCGCGGTCCTCTCCCATCTCGGCGAGCACGGGCCGACGGATGCCCGGCAGCTACGCGCGGCGCTGCCCGAGCTGGCCGGCACCTTCGACGGTGCGCCGGGAAAGAGCTGGGGTGGCGAAACCCCGCTCAGCCCTAGGGTTCTCACCGTTCTGGGTGTGCAGGGCGACATCGTGCGCGGACCCAACGACGGCGGGTGGACGACGAGCCGTCCGAGGTGGGCCACCCTCGACGACTGGCTCGGACCGACCGGGGAACCGGTGGACACCGACGAGGCCGCCCGCATCGCCGTGCAGCGGTGGCTGCGCGCCTTCGGGCCCGCGACCGTCGCCGACGTCAAGTGGTGGTTCGGCAACACGCTTACCTGGGCGCGCAGGACCCTCGAGGCGCTGGGGGCGGTCGCCGTGGACCTGCACGGCACGCCGGGCGTCGCGCTGCCCGACGATCTCGAACCCGAACCCGAGGTGGAGCCGTGGGCGGCGCTGCTGCCGGGTCTGGACCTCACCACCATGGGCTGGTTCGACCGGGAGTGGTATCTCGGTGCCCACCGCGCGCTGGTCTTCGACCGGAACGGCAACGGCGGCCCGACGGCCTGGTGGGACGGCCGCATCGTCGGCGCGTGGGCGCAGGACGGGGCGGGCCGGGTGGTGCTGCGCCTGCTCGAAGACATCGGCCGCGACGGCGTGGCGGCGTTGGAGCAACGCGCCGACGATCTGACCGCGTGGCTGAACGGCACGCGGGTGAGCCCGCGGTTTCCCTCGCCGGTGATGAAAGCGTGATTCGAACGGGGTCGGGTTGGCTAACCTACGCCCACCGACGGAAGGGGTTGCGGTGAAGATCGCGATCATCGGCAGTGGGTTCTCGGGCCTCGGGGCCGCGATCCGGCTGCAGCAGGCAGGCCACCGTGATTTCACCGTCTTCGAGCGGGGTCCCGACGTCGGGGGCACGTGGCGGGACAACACGTATCCGGGCGCCGCGTGTGACGTGCCGTCGCACCTGTACTCGTATTCCTTTGCGCTGAACCCGGATTGGACCCGTTCCTTTTCCGCGCAACCGGAGATCGAGACCTACCTCAGAGGGGTCGCCGAACGTTACGGCGTGCTCGATCGGCACCGCTTCGGGTGCGCGGTCAGCCGCGCCGCATGGAATCCCAACTCGTCGCGCTGGGAGCTGTCGACCGACTCCGGGCCGGTCACCGCGGACGTGCTGATCACCGCGTTCGGCTCGCTGGCGGAGCCGTCACTGCCGGCCGTCCCCGGCATCGAGTCCTTTGACGGCGAGATGTTCCATTCCGCGCGGTGGAACCACGGCGCGGACCTGACGGGCAAGCGGGTCGCGGTCATCGGCACGGGGGCGTCGGCCATCCAGATCGTGCCCGCGATCGCGGACCAGGTCGCGCACCTCGATGTGTACCAGCGCACCGCACCGTGGCTGCTGCCGCGGTTCGACCGGCCGTTCACCCGCGCCGAGAAGTGGGCGTTCCGCAACGTGCCCGGGTTTCTCCGGGTGGCGCGCGCCGGCATCTACGCCGGCCGCGAGGTGCAGGTGGTCGGTCTGGCCAAGAACCCGAACCTGATGAAGGGGTTCGAGCTGCTCTCCCGCGCCAAGATCCGCAACGAGATCAAGGACCCGGCGTTGCGAGGCAAGGTCACCCCGAACTTCCGCATCGGCTGCAAGCGGATGCTGATCTCCAACGACTGGTATCCCACCCTGGACCGCGATCACGTCGACCTCGTCACCGACGGCATCCGCGAGATCGACGGCCGCCGCATCGTCGCGACAGACGGCACCGCCCGCGAGGTGGACGCGCTCGTGGTGGCCACCGGTTTTCACGTCACCGACTCCCCGATGTTCGACACCGTCTGCGGCGCGGACGGCGCCAGCCTGACCCAGAAGTTCGCCGACAAGGGGATGCGGGCCTACAAGGGCACCACCGTCGCCGGCTATCCGAACATGTTCGTGCTCGTCGGCCCCAACACCGGCCTGGGCCACAGCTCGATGGTCTACATGATCGAGTCGCAGCTCAACTACGTCGTCGATGCCGTGACGACGATGCGCGACCAGGGGTTGCGCACCGTCGAGGTGAAGCAGGACGCGCTCGACGTCTACAACGAAGCGCTGCAGCAGAAGCTGAACGGTTCGGTGTGGATGACCGGTAAGTGCGCGAGCTGGTACCTCGACGCACACGGCAACAACACGACGCTGTGGCCGGACTTCACGTTCCGGTTCCGCAACCAGACCCGCCGCTTCGACCTCGACGCCTACGAGGTCACGCGCTGACCTTGCGCCGCTTCCTGGTCGGTGCCGGCACGTCGAGCATCTCGGCGAGGAAGTGCCCGGTGTAGCTGTCGGTGTTGGCCGCGACATCCTCGGGCGTGCCCTGCGCCACCACGGTCCCGCCGCCTGCGCCGCCCTCGGGACCCATGTCGATGATCCAGTCCGAGGTCTTGATGACATCGAGGTTGTGCTCGATGACGATCACGGTGTTGCCCTTGTCGACCAGACCGTTGATGACCTTGAGCAGCTTGCGGATGTCCTCGAAGTGCAGGCCGGTGGTCGGCTCGTCGAGGATGTACACCGTGCGCCCGGTCGAGCGCTTCTGCAGCTCGGCGGCGAGCTTCACGCGCTGCGCCTCGCCGCCGGACAGTGTGGGCGCCGGCTGCCCGAGCCGCACGTAGCCCAGGCCGACGTCGACCAGCGTCTTGAGGTAGCGGTGGATCGAGCTGATCGGTTCGAAGAACTCGGCCGCGTCCTCGATGGACATGTCGAGCACCTCGGCGATGGTCTTGCCCTTGTAGTGCACCTCGAGCGTCTCGCGGTTGTAGCGGGCACCGTGGCACACCTCGCACGGGACGTACACGTCCGGGAGGAAGTTCATCTCGATCTTGATGGTGCCGTCACCCGAACAGGCCTCGCAGCGGCCGCCCTTGACGTTGAACGAGAACCGCCCCGGCTGGTAGCCGCGGACCTTGGCCTCCGTGGTCGCCGCGAACAGCGACCGGATCTTGTCGAACACCCCGGTGTAGGTCGCCGGATTCGACCGCGGGGTCCGTCCGATCGGTGACTGGTCCACCCGCACCAGCTTGTCCAGCTGGTCGAGGCCGTTGATCCGGGTGTGCCGGCCCGGCACCTGGCGGGCGCCGTTGAGCTTGTTCGCCAGCACCGACGCCAGGATGTCGTTGACCAGCGTCGACTTCCCCGAACCCGACACCCCGGTAACCGATGTCAGCACCCCGAGCGGGAATGCGACGTCGATGTCCTTGAGGTTGTGCTCGCGGGCCCCGATCACGGTGATCTGCCGCTTGCGGTCGGTGGGTCGCCGGATCGCCGGCACCTCGATGTTCTCGCGCCCCGACAGGTAGGCACCGGTCAGCGAGTCCTTGTTGCGCAGCAGCTCCTTGTACGTGCCGCTGTGCACGATCCGGCCACCGTGTTCACCGGCGGCCGGGCCGATGTCGACAACCCAGTCCGCGTGCGCGATGGTGTCGAGGTCGTGTTCGACGACGATCAGCGTGTTGCCCAGTTCGCGCAGCCGCACCAGGGTGTCGATGAGGCGGCGGTTGTCGCGCTGGTGCAGACCGATCGACGGTTCGTCGAGGACGTAGAGCACACCGACCAGCCCCGACCCGATCTGCGTGGCGAGCCGGATGCGTTGCGCCTCACCGCCGGACAGCGTGGCCGCCGCCCGCGACAGCGACAGGTAGTCCAGGCCGACGTCGAGCAGGAAGCCCAGCCGCGACTGGATCTCCTTGAGCACCTGACCGGCGATGGCCTGTTCGCGCGGGCCGAGGGTGAGCGCGTTGAGGAAGTCGGCGCAGTCGGCGATCGACAGTTCGGCGACCTCGGCGATGGATTTGGAGCCGTGGTCGCCCGCGGCCAGCGTCACCGCCAGGATCTCGGGCTTGAGCCGCGTCCCGTCGCACTCCGGGCACGGCACATCGCGCATGAAGCCCTCGTAGCGCTCCTTCATCTGCTCGGAGTCGGTCTGCTCCATGCGGCGCTGGAGGAACGCCATCACGCCTTCGAAGTCGGCGTAGTAGGACCGGGTGCGCCCGTACCGGTTGCGGTACTTGACGTGCACTTGCTCGTCGCAGCCCTCGAGGATGGCGCGACGCACCTTGGCGGGCAGCTTCTTCCACGGGGTGTCGACGTCGAAGCCCATCGACTCCCCCAGACCCGTCAGCATGCGGGTGAAGTACTCGGCGGTCTGACCCATCGACCAGGGCGCGATGGCGCCCTCGGCCAGCGTCAGATCCGGATCGGGGATGACGAGTTCGGGGTCGACCTCCTTGCGGATGCCCAGGCCGGTGCACTCCGGGCAGGCGCCGTAGGGCGAGTTGAACGAGAACGACCGGGGCTCGAGGTCGTCGACGGCCAGCGGATGCCCGTTCGGACAGGCCAGCTTCTCGGAGAAGCGCTGCTCGCGGTGCGGATGGTCGTCCTCGCGGTCGACGAACTCCAGCACGACGATGCCGTCGGCCAACGTCAGCGCCGTCTCGACCGAATCGGTCAGCCGCTGTTTGGCGGTGGCCTTCACGGTGAGCCGGTCGACCACGACCTCGATGTCGTGCTTCTCCTGCTTCTTGAGCTTGGGCGGATCGGTCAGCGGATAGACAACTCCGTCGACGCGGACACGGCTGTAGCCCTGGCTGTTGAGCTTCTCGAACAGGTCGACGAACTCGCCCTTGCGGGTACGCACGACCGGGGCGAGCACCTGGAAACGCAGCCCCTCGTCCATGGCGAGGACCTGGTCGACGATCTGCTGCGGGGTCTGCCGGGCGATCTTCTCACCACAGACCGGGCAGTGCGGGCTGCCCGCCCGGGCGTAGAGGAGCCGCAGATAGTCGTAGACCTCGGTGATGGTGCCGACGGTCGAGCGCGGGTTGCGGTTGGTCGACTTCTGGTCGATCGACACCGCCGGCGACAGTCCCTCGATGAAGTCGACGTCGGGTTTGTCCATCTGGCCGAGGAACTGCCGGGCGTAGGCCGACAGCGATTCGACGTAGCGGCGCTGACCCTCGGCGAAGATCGTGTCGAAGGCCAGCGACGACTTGCCCGAACCGGACAGGCCGGTGAACACGATCAGGGCATCACGCGGTAGGTCAAGGTCGACGCTTCGCAGGTTGTGCTCACGCGCACCCTTGACGATCAGGCGGTCAGCCAACTCGATCCTTTCCTGGCTCAGACATGCTCAACACACTTTGATCCATGCTAGGTGTCGCCACCGACAAGCCCGTTACCGTGGCCCCATGACAGTCGTCGACGACAACTACACCGGCCATGTCGAATCCCGGACCGCGGCCAGGCGCACTCTCCCCGGCGCGACGATCGTCAAGGTGTCGGTGGGTCCCATGGACAACAACGCCTACCTGGTGACCTGTTCCCGAACCGGCGAGACCCTACTCATCGACGCCGCCAACGACGCCGACGTGCTCCGCGACCTGGTCGCGCGGCTCGCGCCGACCGTGACGCTGATCCTCACCACCCACCAGCACTTCGACCACTGGCAGGCGCTGCAAGCGCTGGCCGAGACGACCGGCGCACCCACCGCCGCCCACGAACTCGACGCCGAACCGCTGCCGGTCAACCCGGACCGTTTTCTCGCCGGCGGCGACACATTGAGAGTCGGCGATCTCATATTCAACGTCATCCACCTGCGCGGGCACACGCCGGGCTCGATCGCGCTGGCGCTACACGGGCCGGCCGCCGGTGATGTCGTTCACCTGTTCACCGGCGACTGCCTGTTTCCCGGCGGGGTCGGCAAGACGTGGCAGCCGGGCGACTTCGAACAGCTGCTCGCCGATGTGCGCAGCCGGGTGTTCGACGTCTACCCGGACTCGACCGTCGTCTATCCCGGGCACGGCGACGACACCACGCTGGGCGCTGAGCGCCCGCATCTCGACGAGTGGCGCGAACGCGGCTGGTGACGATCACACCGTCCAGGCGACCGGGAGCCGTTTGATGCCGTGCACGAAGGCCGACCGCAGGATCGCGGGCTCCTCGACCGCCACGATGTCGGGCACCTGGCGGCGTAGTTCGGAGTAGAGCACCCGGATCTCGCGGCGGGCCAGGTTCGCGCCGAGGCAGAAGTGGGCGCCGCCGGCGCCGAACCCGATCTGCGGATTGGGGTCACGGGTGACGTCGAACAGCCAGGGGTTGGCGAACTTTCGCTCGTCGCGGTTCGCGGAGTTGTACCACATCGACACCTTGTCGCCGGCCTTCATCTGCACGCCGCTCAGTTCGACGTCCTCGGTGAGATTGCGGCGCATGAAGATGATCGGCGACCCCCATCGCACGATCTCCTCGACGGCAGTCGGTGCGACGGTGTCGAAGTCGTCCCACCACCGGCGCCGCTGTTCCGGATAGCGGGTCAGCGCGACGAGACCGTGACTGATGGCGTTTCGGGTGGTCTCGTTGCCGGCCGCCGACAGCAGGATGAAGAACGACGCGATCTCCGCGGAGTCGAGCCGTTCCCCGTCGACCTCCGCCTGCACCAGGTTGGTGGTCAGGTCGTCGGCCGGGTGGGCGCGGCGATCCTCGGCCAGCGCGAGACCATATTGACCGAGGGCGAGCACGGCGCCGACGACGGTGTCGTGGTCTTTGGCGACCTCTTCGTCGGCACCGCTCAGCACGATGGAGGTCCAGTTGAAGATCTGCTCCTCGTCCTCCTCGGGGATGCCCATCATGTCGCAGATGATCTGCAGCGGAAAAGGTCCCGCGACGGACTGGACGAAGTCCGCCCGTCCGTCGGGGTGGCGTTCTCTCAGGTCCGCGACCAAGCGCCGGGCGCGGTCGCGGACGCTCTCCTCGATCCGCGTCAGCATCTTCGGCGTGAAGGCCCGGTTGACGATGGACCGGAGGCGGAGGTGTCGCGGATCGTCGAGGGAGATCATCGATCCCACGTATTCGGCGATCTCGGCGGGGACGTCGTTGAGCGCCGTACTGGTCGGGATCGAACTGAAGATCTCCGGATGCCTACTGGCGTGGTGGACGTCGTCGTAGGTGGTCAGCGTCCAGTGCCCGCGCCCGCCCGGGAATCCGGCGAAATCCGGGACCTCGAACCACGAGATCGGCGCCTCCCGGCGCAGCGTGGCGAAGGCGCCGTCGCGGCGGTCGTCGTCCCACCCCCAGAAGTCGAGGGTGCCCAGGTCGATCTCGTCGAGTGGCACGTGCGGTGGGGGCGCGCCGTTCTCACGCGGCGCGATACCGGTCGGGTGCAGTGATGTCGTCATGCCTGACCTCCCAGTCAGCCTGAGTGTGGCACTCGGACCGACCGTGAGGGTCAGGAATGAACGAGGTCAGACCAACGGGGTCAGGGGGTGGTGTGCACGATGAGGACGTCGGTCTTCGAGCGCCGCGCGACGTTGGCGGGCACCGAACCCAACAGCCGTCCCGCGATGGTGCTCAGGCCGACGTTGCCGACCACCAGCAGGTCGGCCTTGACCTCTTCGGCCAGTTCGACCAGCGCATCGACGGGCGCCCCCACGATGGCCTTCTCCTCGACGTTCTCGGCGCCTGCGGCCTTGGCGCGGTCGCGGGCCTCACGCAGGATGGCGTAGATCGGGGCGTTCCCCGACATCTTGTAGCCCTCGTCCTTGAGGACGTCGGCGGCGCGCTGATCCTCGCTCTGCGGGAAGTAGGCGGTGGTGACGATCAGTTTGGCGCCCGACCCTGCAGCGATCTGGCCCGCGCGGTCGACTGCCCGCAACGACGAATCCGATCCGTCGGTGCCGACCACCACGGTGCGATAGGCGCTCATCCATACCCTCCCAGTGTCATTTGCAAGGCCACCCGAGACAGTAACGCGTCGCCTGACGAACCCGGGTGCTATTGGCGACACCCGGCGAGCCAGACTGGTGCGGCTATCTGCGTTCTACCGGCACTGATGTTAGCGGCCGGCAACGAGTCCGTGAGCGGCGCAGTGACCGAATCGTCGCGGCCACGCCCCGGCGTGAGCCAGGTCGAACGCGGGTAGTACTCCACCATGCCGACGAAAGTGCCCGGCGCAGAGGACTTCGTTCCCGACACCCACGACCTGTCGGTGCTCGCCGACGCGGCACAGGCGTGCCGGGGATGTCAGCTGTACGCGGACGCCACACAGAGCGTCTTCGGACAGGGCAGCGCCACCGCGAAGGTCATGCTGATCGGCGAGCAACCGGGCGATCAGGAGGACAAGGCCGGGGCCCCGTTCGTCGGGCCGGCGGGCCGACTGCTCGACAAGGCGCTCGTCGCCGCGGGAATCGACCGCGACGCTGTTTATGTCACCAACGCCGTCAAGCATTTCAAGTTCACCCTGCCCGAACGCGGTAAGCGCCGGATCCACAAGACCCCGAGCCGCACGGAAGTGGTGGCATGCCGGCCCTGGCTGGTGGCCGAACTGGATGCGGTGCAGCCCGACGTGGTGGTGCTACTCGGCGCAACCGCCGCGAAAGCGTTGATGGGCAACGACTTCCGGCTGACCGAGCACCGTGGTGAGGTGCTGAGCCTGCCCGCCGACGAGCTCGATCTCGACCCTCAGGTGGTGGCGACCGTGCATCCCTCCTCCGTGCTTCGGGGACCACCCGAGAACCGGGAGCAGGCGCTGGAAGCGCTGACCGACGACCTCCGCGTCGCGGCGCGGCTGATGCACGGCCGGTGACGGATCTCCCCCGCGCTCAGTCCCGGCGGTCGCGTCCGAAGTAGATCTCCTGGGTGGCGGTGCAGACGAGCGCCCCGGTGCGGTTGTACATCGTCGCCGTGGCCAGGCCACGACCGTGAACACCGCTGGGCGTCACCGCATCGGTGAGCACCCAGTCCGTCAGGTCGGCCGGCCGGTGAAACCACACGGCGTGGTCGATGAGCGCATTGAACGAGGTCACGGCCGTGGTCCGTCGCACCACCATCGTGGTCTCGAGCAACGCGGTGCCCGACACGTACGTCAGGAGGCAGCTGTTGAGGATGGGGTCGGCGGGTACCGGCTCGGAGGGACGCCACCACGACCTGATGCGCGGTGACGGGTCGGGCAGGTCGAGCGCCAGACGCGCCGGCGGATCCACATACCGCTGTTCGAGCGGATGAGGCCGCACCCACAGTCCGTGGAGTTCGTCGGCGTAGGGACTCAACTGCTCCTGCACCGGCGGCAGCGACTCGGGGGACGGTACGTCGGGGATGGGTTGCTGATGTTCGAAGCTGTCGATCGGCGCGGTGAACGAGGCGAGCGCCTCGAGCAGTACGTGGTCGTCCTGGCGCGCGAGCACCCGCCGGGACGACAGCACGCCGCCATCGCGCAGCCGCGTGATCTCGAAATCCACCGGCCGCCGCGCGTCGCCGGCCCGCAGCAGGTAGACGTGCATGCTGTGCGGGGTGCGGTCCGCTGCCACAGTGCGGCTCGCCGACATGAGCGCCTGCGCGGCGATGTGCCCGCCGACGATGTGGTGTGCCGGGTTGTCCATCTGCGTCGCGACGAATTCGTCGTCGCCGACCTGTTCGACGTCGAGGGTCGTCAGGATGTCCGCAAGTGTTCGCCCTAGCACCGGGGCATCATGCCGGACGCCGCGGTGGCCGGACGAACCGGTCAGGCAAGATGAGCGTCGTGGACAGCGCTGCGAGACCTCGACGCCCGGCGGGCGTCGCGCAGTCGGAACGATAGTGCGTGTCGAAGAGCGGCTGAGGCGTTTGATGCCGATGCCGATGCCGATCGTGTCATTGCGCACCATCGTGATCGTGGCCGCACTGTCGGTCGTCGTGCTGGTTCTCACCTTGGGTACCTGGGTGTGGATCGGTGTGACGAACGACCAGTACAGCCAGCTCGATCGGGAGCTCGACTCGGTGACGAGCCTCGGTGATTTCGGCGCCTTGCTCAACGCGGCGAACCCGAGCGAATCCGAGGCCAATCCGCTGCCGGACAGCACGCTGGTGCGGACGGCGCGGATCGGCGGTGTGACGGTCTCGGTGCCGAAAGACATCGTGTTGCCCGAACTCGACATCGGATACGCCAACACCACGATCGACGGCGTCGAGTACCGGGTGCGCACATTCGCCGCGGGACCCGCCACCATCGCGCTGGGCGCACCGCTGGCCGAGACGCAGCGCCGCATCGACCAGTTACATCTGCGGGTGGTGCTGATCTGCGGCGGCGTGATCGCGGGCACGGTGGTCGTCGGCTGGGTGATGTGGCTGATCATGATCAACCCGTTCCGGCTGCTGGCGCAGCAGGCCCGCGCCATCAACGCCCAGTCCAAGCCGGAAGAGGTTCAGGTCGGCGGGGTGTGGGAGGCCGCGGAGATCGCCGAGGCGGTCGAAGGGATGCTGGCCCGCATCGGCGAGGAGCAGCAGCGGACGAAGGCGGCGCTGGAGTCGGCCCGCGACTTCGCGGCGGTGGCCTCTCACGAATTGCGAACTCCACTGACCGCCATGCGCACCAACCTCGAGGTGCTGTCGACGCTCGACATGACCGACGAACAGCGCAGAGAAGTGATCGGCGACGTGGTGCGAACGCAGAGCCGGATCGAGGCGACGCTGACCGCGCTGGAGCGGTTGGCTCAGGGCGAACTGACCACAGCCGAGGATCATGTGCCGGTCGATGTCACCGAGCTCTTGGACCGCGCGGCGCACGACGCGCTACGCAGCTATCCCGGTCTCGACGTGTCACTCGTACCGTCGGCGCCGGTGCGGATAATCGGTCTGCCCGCGGGGCTGCGCCTGGTGATCGACAACGCGATCGCCAACGCCGTCAAGCACGGCGACGCCACGCAGATCCGATTGAGCGCCATCCGGTCCGGCGATGACGTCGAGATCGCCGTCGACGACAACGGCAGCGGTGTGCCCGAGCAGGAGCGGACACTGGTCTTCGAGCGGTTCTCCCGTGGTTCGACGGCGTCCCGGTCGGGCTCCGGGCTCGGCCTTGCGCTGGTGGCGCAGCAGGCCGAATTGCACGGCGGCACAGCCTCGCTGGAGACCAGCCCGATGGGCGGCGCACGCCTGCTGTTACGGCTGCCCGCGACCCGATGACCGCGTCGGGCCCGGCGTGGAGACGCCGGGCCCGATCACGTTGTGCGCCTCAGGCGCAGCTCACCAGTCGTCGCGACGGTCCGTCGTCGGGCTGGTGGCCACTGCCTGTGCCGGGGTGGCACCGGGCGTGGCGCTCGCCGACCACAGACCACCGGTGCCGGCGCAGATGCCGTCGCTCGGCGGCCCGATCTCGGTGGGCAGCGGGACGGGCAGCCCCGGGATCTGCGGCACGGTGATCGTCGGGATGAAGTCCCACGGGCCGTTGGCGGCCACGCCCGGAGCACCCGGCGTGGGCGCGGTCGGCAACAGCCGATCGAACACCGCTGCCGCACCTTCGAGCGGAGGGAACACGCCGGGAGGCGTCCCGCCGGCACCGCTGGCCGACGCGCCGGGAGCGGCCGGGTACGGAGGCGTCGGGATGTTGACCGCGGTCGAGCCGCCGGCGGGCGGAGCCGGAGGCGCCGGCGGGGTCACGACGTTCACCGGTCCCGAACCACCGGCCGGAGGGGCCGGCGGAGCAGGCGGAGTGACGACGGGCACCGAGCTGGCCGCCGGAACCGGAGGAGCCGGAGGCGCGGGCGGAGCGACGACTGGCACCGAGCTGGCCGCCGGAACCGGAGGTGCCGGAGGCGCAGGCGGAGCGACGGCCGCGGCCGGTTCCACCACTGCGGCAGGCGGAGCAGGCGGCGCCGGCGGCGCAACCGCGGCGGCAGGCTGAACCACACCGGCAGGCGGTGCCGGAGGCGCAGGCGGAGCGACGGCCCCACCGGAACCACCAACCGGGGCGCCGGGACCGCCAGGCGCCGGAGGCGCCACACCCGCGGCGGGCTCAACCGCAGCAGCAGGCGAACCCGCAGGAGCCGGAGGCACCGCACCCGCGGCAGGCTCAACCACACCAGCAGGCGGACCCGCGGGAGCCGGAGGCACCGCACCGGCAGCGGGCTCGACCGCAGCAGCGGGCGGACCTGCAGGAGCCGGAGGCACCGCACCCGCAGCAGGCTCAACCACACCAGCCGGCGGACCCGCAGGAGCCGGAGGCACCGCACCCGCAGCAGGCTCAACCACACCAGCCGGCGGACCCGCAGGAGCCGGAGGCACCGCACCCGCAGCAGGCTCAACCACACCGGCCGGCGGCGCAGGCGGAGCAGGCGGAGCGACGGCTGCGGCCGGTTCCACCACTGCGGCAGGCGGAGCGGGCGGCGCCGGCGGCGTCACCACACCCGCAGGCTCCACCACCGCACCACCCGGAGCAGGCGGAGCCGGAGGCACCGCGCCCGCAGCAGGCTCAACCGCACCAGCAGGCGGCGCAGGCGGCGCCGGCGGCGTCACCACACCCGCAGGCTCCACCACCGCACCACCCGGAGCAGGCGGAGCCGGAGGCACCACACCCGCAGCAGGCTCAACCACACCAGCCGGCGGCGCAGGCGGAGCAGGAGGCGTCACCACACCCGCAGGCTCCACCACCGCACCACCCGGAGCAGGCGGAGCCGGAGGCGTCACGGCCTCAACGGAATTGGCAGCCGGAGAAGCCGGCGCCGGCGGAGCCGGAGGCGAGAACCGCTCAACCGTGCCCGACGATCCACCACCCGGCGCGGGAGGTGCAGGAGGCGTCACCGCCTCAACCGAACTGGCAGCCGGAGAAGCCGGCGCCGGCGGAGCCGGAGGCGAGAAGCGCTCCACGGAACTCACCGACGGGCCGTCCGGAGCCGCAGGCGCAGGAGGCGTCGCCCCACCACCGGAACCACCCACCGGCGCACCCGGAGCAGGCGGAGCCGGAGGTGCCACACCAGAAGCAGGCTCAACCACACCAGCCGGAGGAGCCGGCGGCGCAGGAGGCGTCACCCCACCACCGGAACCACCAACCGGTCCACCCGGAGCAGGCGGAGCCGGAGGCGTCACACCCGAAGCAGGCTCAACCACACCAGCCGGAGGAGCCGGCGGCGCAGGAGGCGTCACCCCACCACCGGAACCACCAACCGGTCCACCCGGAGCAGGCGGAGCCGGAGGCGTCACACCCGAAGCAGGCTCAACCACACCAGCCGGAGGAGCCGGAGGCGCCGGCGGTGCCACACCGGCAGCCGGCTCGACCACACCAGCAGGCACGGCAGGAGGAGCAGCAGGCGCGCCAGCCGCATCCGCACCACCGGCGGGAGCGCCCGGAGCCGGCGGCGCAGCAGGTGCCGCACCGGCAGCCGGCTGAACCACGCCAGCGGGCGGAGCGGCGGGCGCGGGGCCAGCCACGCCACTCGAGGAGTCAACGACGCCCGCGGGGACAGCCGGCGGAACGGCGGGGCCACCCGCCCCACCCGCTCCACCGACCGGAGCACCCGGCGCGCCGGGCACCGGCGGAACCGCGCCGCCACCCGAACCAGCGACCGGCACACCCGGAGCACCCGGCACCGGGGGAACGGCGCCGCCACCCGTCGTCGCCGTCGGCACACCCGGAGCTCCGGGCGCCGGAGGCGTTGCACCGCTGGCCGTGTCGACTCGTGCCGACGGAGGGACCGGCCGGCGCGGCGGGGTCGCGGAGGCAGTGCCGTTGAGCGAACCCGCCGGCGGGATGGCGACCGACGGCGGCGTCGCGGAGGCAGTGCCGTTCAGCGAACCGGCCGGCGGGATCCCCACCGACGGCGGCGTCGAGGTGGCGATGCCGTTGGCGGCACCGGCCGGAGGGACCGGACCCGCCGGCGGCGTGGTGTTCGTCAGAGCGGAGCTGGCCCCCGGCAGCGTCTGCGGCAACCGCCCGGGGACGGTGAGCAGCTGCTGCATGATGTTCACGCACGGAACGCCGGGACTCACGGTCCCTGGGTCAGCGATCGCCGTCGCAGGGTTGAACAGCTGAACGATCCAGCAGGCCCCTGCGGTGGCCAGGGCGGTGACGCCCAATCGGTTCGTGGTCCGCGACATGTTCCCTCAGTTCTCTGTGCGCTTCCGGTGACGCTGTGCGTCGGTGGGAACGTATGCCTGGCCGACGAATTGGCCGGCGCGACAATTCTGGGGTTTATAGAACTGTTGCGAATGAGAAGTCCTTCGGTGACCCGGCCCAGTCGGTGCAGGTGAGCGCATTAATTACTTCGCAGAAGCAACGGATTCGGCGCTTCGCAGGGCCGTTTCGGCCGCCGGACGCCTTGACACGCCCCGCCGATGCCTCGAGTCGCGCCCATCGCGCCGTTTCGTCAGCGGGCGGAGTCGCCGGACTATAGTGTCCAGCTAATCGTTGGGGGGGCTGACGACTTGAGCGTTCTTCTGAACAGAAGCCAGACGGCTGGCATATCCGATCGACCCATGAGGTCGTCACACCGGTCAGACGCTGTGCTGATAGGCCTCATCGCGATGTTGGTCAGTGCCGCCGGGGCGAGCCGCCCGTCGTTCTGGTCGGACGAAGCAGCAACGATTTCGGCGTCGACGCGATCGTTGCCCGAGCTGTGGGATCTGACCCGCAAGATCGACGCGGTTCACGGGCTCTACTACCTCGTCATGCACGGGTGGTTCGCCGTCTTCCCCGAATCGGAGTTCTGGTCGCGGCTTCCCAGCGCGCTCGCCGTCGGCGTGGCCGCGGCCGGCGTCGTCGCATTCGGCAGACAGCTGTCGACTCGCTCGGTGGCATTGACCGCGGGCGCGATGTTCGCGATTCTCCCCCGCGTCACCGCGGCGGGCATCGAAGCACGGTCATACGCATTCACCATGGCCGCGGCCGTGTGGCTCATGGTCGTCGGCGTCGCGGCACTTCGCCGCGATCGACGATGGCTGTGGGTCAGCTACACACTCTGCCTGGCCCTGGCCACTGCGCTGAACGTGTTCTGCATCTTGATGATCGGTCCACTCGCCGCGGCGGCGTTGACGCTGGCGTCGTCGCGCCGGGCGGTCACCTCATGGGCCGTCGCGTCGGCGGTTGCCTCGGTGGTGATGACACCGTTCGTCATCTACACGCAATCACAGAGCTCGCAGGTGGACTGGATCCCCACACTCGGCGCGCGCACGCTCGGCGAACTGGCTGTGGAGCAGTACTTCCCACACGTCTACGCCTTCTTCTTCGCCCTCCTCACGGCGGTGGTCGCCGTGCTGGCCGCCCGGCGGTGGCGGCACGACGAGGGGGCTGCGGCCCGAGATTGGCCGCTCGCTGTCACCACCGTGGTGTGGATCGTCTTCCCCACCGTTGCCCTGTTGATCTATTCCGTTGTGCGACAACCTATTTATCAGCCCCGGTACCTGTCGTTCACGGCGCCGGCACTGGCACTCCTGGCCGGGCTGTGTGTTGTCGTCGTCGGCCGTTCCCGGCGTCGCATCGCATGCCTTGTCGCCGTGTTCGCCGTCGCGGGCGCGTACAACTACGCGATGCAGCGGGCCCCGTTCGCCAAAGAACGGATGGACTACAGCCACGTCGCGGACGTCGTGGCGCACTACGCGCGGCCCGGCGACTGCCTGGTGTTCGACGTGGCGTCGACGTGGAAAGTCATTGGGCCGCTCAAGGCGGCGCGCCCTGCCGCGTTCAGCAAGTTGCAGGACCCCGGTCGCATGTTCAGCGCCACCGAACTGGATTCACTGTGGGATGCGCACACCACCATCTCGACGTGGAGTGAACGTCTTCGCGACTGCCCGTCGCTGTGGACGATCTCCGAGCGCGACGCCACACTCCCCACACACCAGCGTGGTGACGAACTCGACCCGGGACCCAAGCTGAGCAGCACCCCGGCCTACCAGGTGGCGAGGGCGCAGGGCTTCAGGCTGGTCGAACGGTGGCAGTTCAGCATGGCGCAGGTGGTCAAGTCGCAGCCATGAGCGGCGTCGCCCACGCAAGGTGGAGCTCCGAGCGGATGACGGGATTCGAACCCGTGTAAACGGCTTTGCAGGCCGGTGCCTAGCCACTCAGCCACACCCGCGTCAGCACCGACCATGCCTGACCTGTCTCGGATCGCCCACCGTTTCGCTCAGTGTGATTCCAGCTCGCCGCGCGCGTGCCGCGAGTCGTCGAGCGCCACTGCCGGTTACGGTCGGCTATGGACCTCATGCTGGCCGCGGATCCGTTCTTTGGTGGCCCGGGTCAGGGACCCCGACAGATCATCGGCTTGGTCGTCGCCTTCGGCTTGACCGCTCTGATCGGTCTCGAGCGTGAAATCCAGGGCAAGAGTGCGGGTTTGCGCACGCAGACGATCGTCGGCACGGCGTCGGCACTCATCCTGCTGGTGAGCAAGTTCGGCTTTCACGACGTGTTGTCGACCGGAACGGTCGAAGTGGATCCCTCCCGCGTCGCCGCGCAGATCGTCACGGGCATCGGCTTTCTCGGCGCTGGCATCATCATCTTCCGGCGCGGTTCGGTTCACGGACTGACGACCGCGGCGGCGGTGTGGGAATCCGCGGCGATCGGGATGGCCGCGGGCGCCGGGCTGCTCCTGCTGGCGTGTCTGGTGACGGCCCTGCACTTCGTGATCGTCGTGGGGTTCATGCCGCTCGCACGGCGTCTCAATGCGCGGCTCAGCGGATCGGTGCGATTGCACGTCACCTACCGCGAAGGGCGCGGCGTGCTGACCCGGTTACTGCAGGCCTGCGCGCGCCGTCAGTGGCAACTCACCGAACTGGCGGCCGACGCGCCCGGAGAACCGCTGGGCGCGGGGCCGGGACAGACCGGCGTGGTGTTGACCCTGTCGGGCAATCGGATCCTCGCCGCCCCTTCGGTGCTGGCGACCATCGACGGCGTGACCGCGATCAGACAGATCGACGACGATCCGGACTGACCGGCGCGCGCCCACTTCGCGTCGACGCGATGACACCGACCGCGACGAATCCGGCGAAGAGCGCGAACAACCAGCGCGCGGCCGTCGCGTTCCCGGCATCGGTGAGGTTCACGACGACACCGGCCAGGCCCGCGCCGAACGCCCCACAGATCAGCTGCACGGTGTTGATCGCCGCGGCCGCCGCGGGTCCCTCCGCCGGATCGTCGACCCGGCTCATCGCCCACGCCGACAGATGCGGCCATGCGATACCGATCCCGCTGCCGGTCACCAGCAGTCCGAGCGCCCACAGTGCCGCCCAGCCCGGCGACATCACGTCGCGCAGTGCCAGCATCCCCACCGCCAGCCCGGCGGCCATCACCAGCGGAGCGGCGGCGACCGTGCGTGTGATGACCTGCGCGCGGCGCAGTGAGGCGCTGGAGATCTCGCCGCCGGTCCATCCGACGGAGAGCACCGCACCGAAGAATCCCGCGACCACGGGAGCCATACCGGCGAGCCGCTGCCCGAACAGCGGCACGTACATGTCCACCATGGTGGCCGCCATCAACAGACCGAGTGTGGCGTAGATCCACTTCAGCGGACCGGAGCCGAATGTGCTGGGCGGCAACACCGCCACGGCGGCGCGACGGTCGACGAAGAGGAACACCACGACGATGACGACCCCTGCGGCGAGTAGCGCCGCGGTCGCCCGAACATCGTGCGGGATTCCGGCCATGCTGACCACCAGCGCCGCCGCCCCTAACAGCAGGAGCGACCACAGGGGGATGCGCAGGCGCGGCACGCCCGCCGTCGTGGTGTCGCCGCGGCCCGGAAGTGCGAATGGCACCAGAACCGCCATCGCCACGGTCAACACGACCAGCACCCCGAACGCCCACCGCCAACTGCCGAACTGTGCGAACAGCCCGCCGGCCGAGGGACCCACGAGCGTGCCGACGCCCCACATCGCCGACACGAGCGCCGATGCGCGGGTCCACAACCGGCTCGGGAGGGCGGTGTTGATCACCGCGTATCCGAGCCCGGCGAGCAGGCCACCGGCGGCGCCCTGCACCGTGCGGCCGACGAGGAGCAGCTCCATGGTCGGCGCGAGCGCGCATCCGAGGCTCCCGGCGGCGAACACAGCCAGCCCGGGCAGGTACGCACCGCGCGGCCCCAGGCGGAGCAGCAGTGGGTGCACCATCGTCGCCGCGATCACCGAGGCGACCAGGTACACGGTGGTCACCCAGGCATAGAACCGCTGACCGCCGATGTCGGCGACGGCGCTCGGCATCAGGCTGATGGTGAGGAATTCGTTGGTCGCGTACAACGCGACACCGCCCGCGAGCACCGTGGAGGCGCCCAGATGCGCCGGGCCCAGCAGATCCCCCCAGGTGCCTACCGAGACGCGCGAGGTGTCAGCCACCCCGACACGCTAGGTGCTCAACCGCGGTTGAGGTCAACCCGCCGTCACTTCAGACCCGCGGCATCCATACCGCGAAGTTCCTTCTTGAGGTCCTGGATCTCGTCGCGAATCCGGGCGGCCAGCTCGAACTGCAGGTCACGTGCGGCGGTCATCATCTGCTCGGTCAAATCCTTGATGAGGTCGGCGAGTTCGGCACGCGGCATGTTCGCCGTATCGCGACCCTCGACGATGCCGGCGCTCACCGCGCGTCCCGGCTCACCCTGGGCACGTCGACCGCGTGACGCGTTGCGCCCGGATCCGCCCACCTCGACGGTCTCGGTGTCGTCAGCCTCGCGGTACACCTGATCGAGGATGTCGGCGATTTTCTTGCGCAGCGGTTTCGGGTCGATCCCGTTGGCCTCGTTGTACGCGATCTGTTTGGCGCGCCGGCGTTCCGTCTCGTCGATCGCCTCACGCATCGAGTCGGTGATCTTGTCGGCGTACATGTGGACCTCACCCGACACGTTGCGGGCCGCACGGCCGATGGTCTGGACGAGGCTGCGGGTCGAGCGCAGGAACCCTTCCTTGTCGGCGTCGAGGATCGCCACGAGCGACACCTCGGGAAGGTCCAGGCCCTCCCTGAGGAGGTTGATGCCGACCAGCACGTCGTACTCCCCCAGCCTCAGCTGGCGCAGCAGCTCCACGCGGCGCAACGTGTCGACCTCCGAATGCAGGTACCGCACCCGGATACCGAGTTCGAGAAGATAGTCGGTGAGGTCTTCGGCCATCTTCTTGGTCAGCGTGGTGACCAGGACCCGCTCGTCGCGCTCGGTGCGCTTGCGGATCTCCCCGATCAGGTCGTCGATCTGCCCCTTGGTGGGTTTGACGACCACCTGCGGATCCACCAGACCCGTCGGGCGGATCACCTGTTCGACGAACTCACCGCCGGACTGGCTCATCTCGTAGGACCCGGGCGTCGCCGACAGGTACACGGTCTGGCCGATCCGCGATGCGAACTCCTCCCACGTCAGCGGCCGGTTGTCGACGGCCGAGGGCAGCCGGAAACCGAAGTCGACGAGGTTGCGCTTGCGCGACATGTCGCCCTCGTACATGCCACCGATCTGCGGGACCGTCACATGGGACTCGTCGATGACGAGGAGGAAGTCCTCCGGGAAGTAGTCGAGCAGCGTGGCCGGCGCGGATCCGGCGGGACGGCCGTCGATGTGGCGTGAATAGTTCTCGATGCCGGAGCAGAACCCGACCTGGCGCATCATCTCGATGTCGTAGTTGGTGCGCATGCGCAGCCGCTGTGCCTCCAGCAGCTTGCCCTGCCCCTCGAGCTCGGTGAGCCGCTCCTCGAGTTCCTGCTCGATGGTGGAGATCGCCTGCGCCATCCGCTCCGGGCCCGCGACGTAGTGGGTGGCGGGGAAGATCCGCAGCGAGTCCACCCGGCGGACGATGTCACCGGTCAGCGGATGCAGGTAGTACAGCGCCTCCACCTCGTCGCCGAAGAACTCGATCCGCACTGCGAGCTCCTCGTAGGACGGGATGATCTCGACGGTGTCGCCGCGCACCCGGAACGTGCCGCGGGTGAACGCCATGTCGTTGCGGGTGTACTGCACGTCGACCAGCAGCCGCAGCAGCGCGTCGCGCGGCACCTCCTGGCCGACCTTGAGCTCCACCGAGCGGTCCATGTAGGACTGCGGCGTGCCGAGGCCGTAGATGCACGACACCGATGCCACCACCACGACGTCGCGCCGCGACAGCAGGTTCGACGTCGCGGAGTGCCGCAGGCGCTCCACGTCGTCGTTGATGGAGCTGTCCTTCTCGATGTAGGTGTCCGTCTGGGCGATGTACGCCTCGGGCTGGTAGTAGTCGTAGTAGGACACGAAGTACTCGACGGAGTTGTGCGGCAACATCTCCCGCAGTTCGTTGGCCATCTGCGCGGCGAGCGTCTTGTTCGGCTCCATCACCAGCGTCGGCCGCTGTACCCGCTCGATCAGCCACGCGGTGGTCGCCGACTTACCGGTGCCCGTGGCACCCAGGAGGACGACATCGCGTTCCCCCGCCTTGATGCGGCGTTCCAACTCGTCGATGGCCGCGGGCTGGTCGCCCGCGGGCTGGTAGGGGCTGACCACCTCGAACCGGCTGCCGGTACGCACCATCGCCTCGACAGGGCGGTACTCAGAATGCGCGAGCACTGGGTGTTCGGTAGCAAAAGCCATAGCACCAGGGTAGAACCAGCCTCCGACACGTTTCTGTTCCCGAGCTCTTATGCTGAGGTATCCACCCTCCGAAGCACGAGATTTTCGACCTGCTCACCTGCACGAACACCGACCCCAAGGGCATCGTGCGGGCCGTCGACGTCTACACGGTGGAGCCCTGGGGCCTCTACATGGCCCGACCGACCCCGGGCCGCGCCCAGTTCCACTATCTCGAATCGTGGCTGCTGCCCTCGCTGAACCTGCGCGCGTCGGTGTTCCACTTCAGCCCGGGCTTCGAGCGCGACCAGGACTTCTACCTCGACATCGGCAGCTACCGGCCGGGCCGGCACCGGTGGACCGCGGAAGACCACTATCTCGACGTGGTGGTGCGTACCGGAATCGGAGCGGAACTGTGCGACGTCGACGAGTTGCTCACCGCGGTCCGGCACAACCTGCTCACACCGGAGGTCGGCGAGCAGGCCGTGCATACGGCCGTGAGCACTGTCGACGGTCTCGCCCGGCACGATTACGACCTGCACCGGTGGTTGGCCGGCAACGGCATGGTCCTGTCCTGGCGGACATAGTAAGGTCATCTACATGAATGCCGTGATGCGCCGATCGGCCGCCGGCGCGGTGGCGATGACCGTGATCGCGGGTTTCCAGTTAAGCGCTCCCGTCGCGTTCGCCGACCCGGATGTCCAACCGCAGCCCGCCGCGCAGGAGACGCCGCAGCTGCTGCACAACATCATCTACCGGGCCCGCATCGACGGCGTCTCGCGTGGCGCCACGATCACCTACAGCGCGGAGAACAACCAGATACTCACGGCGAATCCGACGATGGTGCCCGGCCGCATATTCGAGGTGAACACCGTGCTGGCCGAGGGTGAGACCGCCACCATGAAGGTGTCGGTGGACTGGCCCTACTCGGCGAATCTGCACTGCGAGGTCCTCGTCGACGACCAGTTGGCCGCGCAGGCCGACGATTTCATCGCTCCGCGATTCCTGCCGAACAGGGACGATCCGGACTACGGCGCACTGACCTGTGAGGCGCCGGTCGCCGCGGTCGCCGCCCCGGCTGCGCCCGACGCGGCTCCTCCGGCGGACCCTGCCGCACCGGTCGATCCCGCCGAACCCGTGCCGGCACCGCCGGGCGTCTGACTCAGGGGCGCCATCCGGTCGCCTCGGCCCACGCCAACGCCTTCGGGTAGGCCTGCGCGAACCACGGCTCCTTGGCGTCGACGTAGTCCGGTGCGCCCAACGCCGCGCGCTTCATGTCGAGGTACTCCTCACGGGCGGCGTCGTCCGCGGACAACCACGCCGGGAACAGCAGCGCGAAGCGCTGATTCGGCCAGCCGTCGACCCGGATGTGGAGGTTGGCGGGACGGCCCGGATCGGCCGCGCCGTGGAGCCGTTTGGCCCACCTGTCGGTGTCGTCGTGCGCGACGTCGGAGTCGACGCCCAGCACGCGCGGATATCCCACCGCCACCAGCGCCCCGGCGATCTCGTCGGCGTCGTCGAGCGATGCCACCGTCACCTGGACGTCGACGACGTCCTTGGCGTCGAGTCCGGCGACGGAGGTGGAACCGATGTGGTCAGCCCGGACCACCTTCGCGCCCGCGGCGGCCTTGACGCGGTTGATGATCCGCTGTGCGTCGGCGGACCACGCCGGGTCGTGCGCCACCAGTCGGGGCGCGATCCGCACCACCGTTCCGGTGCGGATGTTCTCGGCGAGGGGTAACACCCGCTCGTACCAGAGTCGGCGCGCCGCCTCGACGATCTCCTCCTGGGTGCCCGAATTGTCCAGCACCACATCGGCGATCGCGCGCCGCTGTTCGTCGGACGCCTGCGCCTTCATCCGGGCACGGGCGTCGTGCTCGGGCAGGCCCCGCTTGATCAGGCGGGTCACCCGCGTCTCCTCGTCGGCCCAGACCACCACGACGAGCGGAAAGAACGGCGCCATACCGGTTTCCACCAGCAGCGGGATGTCCTCGACGACGACAGTGCCGTCGGGCACCGAGTCGATGATCTCCTGCCTGCGCCTGCCGACCAGCGGGTGCACGATACCGTTCAGCTTGGCTCGCTGGTCGTCGTCTTGAAAAGCCTTGGCGGCCAACGCCGGTCGGTTGAGCGCACCATCGGGTTGCAGGATGTCGTCGCCGAACGCCTCGACCAGGGCGGCGAGCCCCTCGGTACCCGGCTCGACGACCTCGCGCGAGATCACGTCACCGTCGACGATCACGCCGCCACACTCGGCGAACGTCGCGGACACCGTCGACTTGCCCGCCCCGATACCCCCGGTCAATCCGATTCTCAGCACGGCTCCAGTGTGTCAGGGCCCGGATACGGCGAACGCCCCGGCTCGGAGTGAGCCGGGGCGTTCATCGAGAAATGACTAGCTAGGCGTTGCCGGCCAGCTTCTCCCGCAGGGCGGCGAGCTGGGCGTCGCTGGCGAGAGTTCCGCCGGTCGACTCCTCCGAACGCGACGAGCCGTTCGACACCGGGCGAGAGGCCTCTTCGGCCTCGGCCGCGGCGAACTTCTCCATCTGCGCCGTGTGCATCTTGTGCCGGCGCTCCGCCTCGGCGTAGCGGGACTCCCACTCCTCACGCTGCTTCTCGAAACCTTCGAGCCATTCGTTGGTCTCGGAGTCGAAGCCCTCGGGGAAGATGTAGTTGCCCTGCTCGTCGTAGCTGTCGGCCATACCGTACTTCGAGGGGTCGAACTCCTCGGTGTAGTCCTCGTTGGCCTGCTTGAGCGACAGCGAGATCCGGCGACGCTCCAGGTCGATGTCGATGACCTTGACCATCGCGTCGTCGCCGACCTGGACCACCTGGTCCGGGACCTCGACGTGACGCTCGGACAGCTCGGAGATGTGCACCAGACCCTCGATGCCCTCCTCGACGCGGACGAACGCACCGAACGGCACCAGCTTGGTGACCTTGCCCGGCACGATCTGGCCGATCGCGTGGGTGCGGGCGAAGTGACGCCACGGATCTTCCTGAGTCGCCTTGAGCGACAGCGAAACCCGCTCGCGGTCCATGTCGACGTCGAGCACCTCGACGGTGACCTCGTCGCCCACGGTGACGACCTCGGACGGGTGGTCGATGTGCTTCCAGGACAGCTCGGAGACGTGCACCAGGCCGTCGACACCGCCGAGATCGACGAACGCGCCGAAGTTGACGATCGAGGACACGACACCCTTGCGGATGGCGCCCTTCTGCAGCTGGTTGAGGAACTCGCTGCGGACCTCGGACTGCGTCTGCTCCAGCCAGGCGCGGCGCGAGAGCACCACGTTGTTGCGGTTCTTGTCGAGCTCGATGATCTTGGCCTCGATCTCCTTGCCGATGTACGGCTGCAGATCGCGGACGCGACGCATCTCGACCAGGGACGCGGGCAGGAAGCCGCGCAGGCCGATGTCGAGGATCAGGCCGCCCTTGACGACCTCGATGACGGTGCCCTTGACGGCCTCGTCCTTCTCCTTGAGCTCTTCGATGGTGCCCCAGGCACGCTCGTACTGAGCGCGCTTCTTGGACAGGATCAGGCGGCCTTCCTTGTCCTCCTTGGTGAGGACCAGGGCTTCCACCTCGTCGCCGACGGACACAACCTCGTTGGGGTCGACGTCGTGCTTGATGGAGAGCTCACGGGAAGGGATGACACCTTCGGTCTTGTAGCCGATGTCTAGAAGGACTTCGTCGCGATCGACCTTGACGATCGTCCCTTCGACGATGTCGCCATCGTTGAAGTATTTGATGGTCTTGTCGATGGCGGCGAGAAAATCCTCAGCCGAGCCGATGTCGTTGACGGCTACTTGCGGCGAGGTGACGGAGGGACTTGGCATGTGGTGGGTTGCTCCGGACAGGTTTGCTCGTAGGTACAGGTAATTGGTTCGTGACCTGAGATCGCGCACACAGGTACACGCTCAGGCTACTCGACTGGGTCCATGCAGGACAAACCCGGTCTCACATCGAAGCATTCCCGCGCGCCATCGCGCAGATGGCCACCGTCAGCCGGTCCAGGTGCCGGGCCGTCACCGACTTTCCCAGGGCGATCAACCGCCAGAACACCAGAGCGCCCATCGCATCCACGATAACCTCCTGATCAGCGTCGACGGCCACTTCGCCGCGTGCGACGGCGCGGTCGAGCACCTCCGTGGCGCGCGCCCGCCGGGGCCGGCCAACATACGCCATCAGCGCCTCCCCCAGCGCCGGGGTGCGCTGCGCCTCCGCGATCAGATCGGGATACACGCGACGGACGCGATCATCGGTCAGCCAGGTCAAGACGTTGTCGAGCAGCGCCCGCACGTCACCCGCGAGCGATCCGGTGTCCGGCGCGGGGTCGGCGGTGACGCTCAGCGCGCGCATGAGATCGGCCGTCATCTCGATCTTCGACGGCCACCGGCGGTACAGCGCGCTCTTGCCGACCCGGGCGCGCCGTGCGACGGCATCCATGGACAGACCGCCGAAACCCTTGTCGGCGAGTTCGGCCAGCACCGCGTCGAGGATCGCCTCGGTCACCCTGGCGTCGCGGGGACGTCCGGCGTTCATACGTGCCGCGCGGCCGGCGCCCGCAGATAGTCGGCGAAGCCGCGCGGCGGTGTTCCGGTCAGCCGCTCGACGGTGTCGCTGACGACGGCCTGGCCGCCGTCGCGGACCAGCGAGTCGAGTGCGGCGAGTACGGCCGCGAAGGCGGCGTCGTACCCGGATGAGACGAGGAAGTCGACGAAGCGGTCCGGTGCGACGGCGCGGTGGCGGACCGCGCGACCCTCGACGCGCGACATGATCTCGGCGGCCTCGTCGTAGGTGAGGGCTTCGGGCCCGGTCAGCAGGTGTTCACCGCACCGCGCTTCGGGCGCTACCAGCAGATGTGCCGCCGTGCGGCCGATGTCGCGGGCGTCGATGAACGGGAGCCGGCCGGTCCCGGTCGCCGTCACGAATTCACCGGTGGTGCGGATGCTCTCCGCGACCGGATGCGCGCCGGTGAAGTTCTGCATGAACCACGACGGCCGCAGGATCTCCCACTCCGGAAACGCATCGCGCACCGCGGCGGCCACCTCGCCGAGGCCGGGATCACCGAACGCGACGGCCGACGAGCTGAGCGAGACCACCCGCCGCACCCCGGCGGCGGCCGCCCGCTCGAGGAACGGGCCCACCGCGGCCATCGGGTCCGGATCGCCGATCGGCGCGACCAGGTACATCCGGTCCACCCCATCGAGCACGTCGTTCCAGGTCGAACGGTCGGCCCAGTCGAAGCGGAGGTGACCCCGCCGGCTCGCGGCGCGGACCGCGAGGCCGGGAGAGCGCCGCAGCGCCTCGACGACGGCGCTGCCGGTGTTGCCTGTCGCGCCGAGCACGAGAACGGTGCCGCTCATGGCTGAGCCTGCGCGACGAAGGCGGCGAACAGTTCGTCGACACCACCGAGTGCCGTGGCGATCGCGAGCGGATTCCAGTAGTCGCGGTAGGCGACGATGCCGTCGGGTCCGACGGTGATGACGGCGACGTAGGCGATGTCATAGGGCTTGCCGGTCTTGACGACGACCCCGGTGACGGCCCATTCGAGGATGACCGTGTCCGGGTCGGTGGTGTCATGTCGCGTCATCCGGGTGATGTCGTGAACGTCGACGGTGTCGGTGTAGTCCGCGACGTAACCGCGCACCGCTTCGCGTCCGGCCAG
The DNA here is from genome assembly GCA_050205415.1 of Mycolicibacterium litorale. Lineage (GTDB taxonomy): Bacteria > Actinomycetota > Actinomycetes > Mycobacteriales > Mycobacteriaceae > Mycobacterium > Mycobacterium litorale_C. The sequence continues at coordinate 32,568 of JBNMQY010000030.1, read as the reverse complement.
TTCCGGCCATCCGGGCGGCGCGAACGGAAAGCTCATGGTGCCGTCGGGCGCCCACTGGTCGGCGAATGCCGACATGTCATGGGCCAGCAGCGCCTGCTGGAGCCGGTCGATCGTCTGATGGGCGCGCCGGCGCCGGTCGAGTTCGTTCATCGAAGCCTCCTCCTAATACGAGACGGTACCGTCCCGTAATAGCGGCAACCGGCCGACGGCCCGGTGTATTCCGGCTACCCTGCTGTGGTGTCCCCCGTCGGCACCCCGCCCCCTCCACAGCTGGTCGCATGGCCGTGGACGCGGCAGGTCCGCAAAGTCGGAGCTCCACTGGGCGTGCTGATCGCCCTCGGCACGCTGGCCGGACTGCTCGTGATCCTCTTGACGGCGATCAACCCGACCGGAACCGCGATCGGCTTCGTCCTGTCGAGCGTCGCGATGGCCGTCGTGGTGCTGGCATACCTGTGGCTGGACCGATGGGAACCCGAACCGCCGCGGCTGCTGGTGTTCGCGTTCCTCTGGGGCACGTCGGCGGCCGTCGTCATCTCGGCGGTGTTGCAGCTCTTCCTCGAGGCGTGGGTCAACCCCGCCGTCGGAGCGGGCGACGCGGACACCAGCCCGGTGACGCTGGTGCTGGGCGCCCCGCTGACCGAGGAACTCGCCAAAGGCCTCTTCCTGCTCATCATGATGACCGGCGCACGCCGCAACGAGATGAACTCGCTGACCGACTGCCTGGTGTACGCAGGCCTGGTCGGCGCGGGATTCGCGTGGCTCGAGGACATCCTCTACATCGCCAACGGCGAAACCCTCGCCGACTCGCTGCTGACCGCCGCGCTCCGGCTGATCATGGCGCCGTTCGCCCACTCCCTGTTCACCACGGTGTTCGCCCTCGGGGTGTGGTTCGCCCTGCACCGCAGGGAGGCCGCCGCCAGAACCGGTTTCCTGCTGCTCGGTTACGCCGGAGCGGTGCTGCTGCACGCGCTGTGGAACGGCTCGTCACTTCTCGGCGTCGAGGCGTACTTCGGTCTGTACGTCTTCTGGATGATGCCGATGTTCGGCCTGGCGATACTGCTCGCGGTCCGCAGCCGGCGCCGCGAGCAGCAGATCGTCGCGGCCAAGCTACCGGGGATGGTGGCCGCCGGGGTGGTGACACCGAGCGAGGCGACGTGGCTCGGATCGCTGGCCACCCGCAAACGGGCCATCGCCGAGGCGAGGCGGTTCGGCGGTAAGCAGGCAGAGGTTTCGGTCAGGAAGTTCGCCCACCAGGTCGTGGAACTGGCATTCGTGCGCGACCGCATCGACCGCGGCTTCGCCGACCCACGCGTCATCGGGCTGCTCCACGCGGAGACCTACGCGCTGTATGCGGCGCGCGCGGCGTCTCCGGCGTTGCAGTGGATGGCCGGCTACCGGGCCGGAGCGACGGTCAGGCCTTGAAGTAGACCATCTGATGAGTGGTGGCGAGCAATTCGCCGGTCTCGCTCCACAATTCGGCGGACTGGTCGAAATAACCGCCGGCGAACCGGTTGGCCCTGGCGCTGGCCAGCACGTAGTCGCCCACCGCGGCCAGCTGCGCACCGTCGGCGTGGAAGTAGGTCGTCAGCGAAACCGTGCCCGCCGGTGACATCGCGCCCCGCCGCAGGAAGATCCGTGGATAGAAGATGTCGCTGATCGCGGTGAGCGCCGCGAAATCGAGTGCCCGCCCGCGACGATCCCGCGCCCAGAGCGTGGTGACCGACGACGGCTCCGGCTGGGCGCCGGGACCCGGTACCGCGCCCTCGACGTAGCGCATCTCGTAGTTGCGTGCCCAGGCGATCATGTCGGGCAGTCCGGTCTCCGCGACGTCGACGGGTTCCGGCACCGCCGGCCGCGTCTGTTCGGTGTGCGACCAGGTGTCACGACGGACACCGAAGACGGCGGTGGCGTTCGTCTTGACCGCCCCGTCCTGCCAGAGTTCGACGAGCCAGTGCTGGGTGGTGCGGTTCGTCCGGACCGCCCTCGCCGCGATGTCGAACGGTCCGTCCGCGACGGGCGCGGCGAAATTGACTGTGAGCGCCAGGGGTTCGCCGATGCGATCCGGCTGCTCCTCCACTGCCCGCAGCAGCACGGCCGCGGTCATCCCGCCGAAGGGGCCCACCATGTTGGCCCAGTCCGGGCGGGTCCGGCCACGCAACCAGCCGGAGGCTTCGGTGGGTTCCAGCTCGATCGCCTCGTCGAACGGATGAGCGGCCACAGGCATTCCTTTCCGGCCGACCACAGCCGGCGAAGTGCGAGACAACGAGAACCCATTGTGGCGACCGCCGGCAGAGTCAACAGCGCTGGGGGCACATACGGCGCGCATACGTCGCCACATATCAGTACAACTCCCCCCAGGCCGCCACCGGAGCGAATGAAGTATCTCGGTACTCCACGTGAATTCTCTATGTAGAGATCGGTTTCCGACGCAGGCCATACGTTCCCACTTGTATAGTCAAGTCATGGTCGCGGTGCTGCACGAGAAGATCGCCGACAGTCTGCGTGAGCAGATCCGTCGCGGTGAGCTTCCCGTCGGCGCCGAACTTCCGTCGGAGTCACAGCTGTGCGAGCAGTGGAAAGCCTCCCGCGGGCCGGTGCGCCAGGCGCTGGCCGCGCTGCGCGCCGAAGGCGTCATCGCCGGCGGTCGCGGCAAGCCCCCGGTGGTGCGCTCGGCCTCGATCGGCCAGCCCTTCGACACCTTGCTGTCCTACTCCGCATGGGCGCGCTCGATCGGGCGGACACCCGGTCAACGGACGCTCGAGCTGGCGCTGCGGCGCGCCGACGCCCACGCGGCGTCCGTCCTGCACGTCGAGGAGGGGTCGCCCGTCGTCCAGGTACTGCGCCTGCGCTACCTGGACGGTGCGCCGACGATGCTGGAGCGCACGACCTTCGTCGAGCACGTCGGGCGCCGGTTGTTCGACTTCGACTGCGACTCCGGGTCGGTGTGGTCGTATCTCCTCTCGCAAGGCGTCCGCTTCGCGACCGCCTCCCACGTCATCGATGCGGTCCCCGCCGACGGAACCGACTCGCTCCATCTCGGCGTTCCCGAGGGCGCACCTCTGTTGCGCCAGCAGCGGACAGCCCGGGGCCCCGACGGCGAGGCCCTCGAATACCACGACGACCGGTACCTGCCCGGAATCGTCAGCTTCACCCTGGAGAACACATTCGACGCGCGCTGCGCCCTGTCCCGCACCGCCACACCATGATCGGAGAACCCCGCATGACCACCGCAACACCCGAACTGGTCGTCCTCGACATCGCCGGAACCACCGTCGACGAAGGTCTGCAGGTCTACCGTGTGCTGGCCGAAACGGTGAAAGCACACGGCGGATCCCCCTCGCAGTCCGACATCGCGCGGTGGCACGGTGCGGCCAAACACGAGGCGCTGCGGGCGCTGCTGACACCCAGGCGTGGTACCCCACCCGACGACGACATGTTGCGCACCGTCGTCGACGACTTCCAGCGCCGCCTCAAGGCGGCCTACGCCGACCATCCGCCGCGCCCCCTGACCGGCGTGCCCGAGGCGCTGGCCGACCTGCGCGCGGCGGGCGTCCAGGTCGCGCTGAATACCGGCTTCGACCGCGACATCGTCGATTCGCTCCTGGCGGCACTCGGATGGGACGGCGACGCGGTCGTCGACGCCGTGGTGTGCGGCAGCGACGTACCGATGGGCCGCCCCGCGCCGTACATGATCTTCCGGGCGATGGAGCGCACGGGCGTCACCGACGTGGCGCGTGTCCTGGTCGCGGGTGACACTCCCCGCGACCTCGAGGCAGGGACGAATTCCGGCGCCGGATTCGTGGTCGGCGTCCTCTCCGGAGCCGGCAGCGCCGTCGAACTCGGCGCCCACCGGCACACCCACCTGCTGCCGTCGGTGGCCGAACTGCCCGCGTGGCTGGGCATTCGCCCCGTGGTGGCGAGCGCATCGTGACGTCTCCGCGGATCGATCGCACGGTGGCCGCGGTGTGGCGCGGCGGCGCGGACATCAGCCTCTGCCCGGTGAGCGTTCCGGCTCTTGGAGCCGGCGACGTGCTCGTCCGGGTTCGCCTCGCCACCGTGTGCGGCAGTGACCGTCACACGGTGAGCGGACGGCGCACTCAACCGTGCCCCTCGATCCTCGGCCACGAGACCGTCGGCGAGATCGTGGCGATCGGGCCGGGCGGGGCGCGGTCCGTCGATGGCCGATCCATGCGCATCGGTCAGCGCGTCGTCTGGTCGGTGACGCTCGGCTGCGGGACGTGTGACCGATGCCGCGGCGGAGTCACCGCCAAATGCCGCACTGTGCGCAAAGCCGGTCACGAGGCGCTGGACTCCGACTGGGGACTCTCCGGCGGATACGCCCAGCACGTGCTACTCCCCCGCGGGTTGGCGATCGCCGTCGTGGACGACGAACTGCCCGACAAGATCGCCGCACCCGCCGCCTGCGCCACGGCGACGGTGGCGGCCGTGGTGGAACGCGCCGGCACGCTCGCCGGCAGGCGCGTCGCGGTCGTGGGCGCGGGCATGTTGGGCCTCGGGGCGGTCGCCGCCGCCGCCACAGCCGGCGCGTCCTCGGTGACCGCGATCGATCCCAGCGCCGAAAGACGAACGCTCGCAGGACGATTCGGGGCCACCGACGTCATGGCTTCGGTGGATGCGGACCGCACCCACGATGTGTTACTGGAATTCTCCGGCGCGTCGAGCGCCCTGCAGGAAGGGTTGCGCACCCTGGACATCCAGGGGGTCGCGGTGCTGGCCGGCGCGGTCGCCCCCGACACACCCATCGCGGTCGACCCCGAGATGGTGGTGCGCCGTCAGCTGTCGGTTTTGGGTGTGCACAACTACGAACCCCGGCATCTGACCGCGGCGTTGAGCTTCCTGACCCACACCCGCGACCGGTACCCGTGGTCGGAACTCGTCGCCGACCCGGAGCCGCTCGAGCACGTCGACCGTCTCCTGCTGGCTCCGAGCGGCCCGGCGCCGAGGTACTCGATCGCGCCGTGACGACGCGCCGCACCCGCGCTCAGTGCGCGGCCGCGTCCCAGCTGCGGCCGTAGCCGACGCTGACCTCCAGCGGCACGTCGAGCGCGTAGGCGCTGCCCATCTTGTCGCGGACCAGCGCTTCGAGCGTGTCGCGCTCCCCGTCGGCGACCTCGAACAGCAACTCGTCGTGCACCTGCAGCAGCATCCGGGACCGGAGCCCGGCGTCCTTGATCGCCTGGTCGACGTCGATCATCGCGACCTTGATGATGTCGGCGGCGCTGCCCTGGATCGGCGCGTTGAGCGCGGCCCGCTCCGCGGCTTCGCGGACGTTGCGGTTACTGCTGTCTAGTTCAGGCAGATACCGCCGGCGGCCGAACACCGTCGAGGTGTAGCCGTCCTTGCGGGCCTGGTCCACGACGTCGCGCAGGTAGTCGCGGATACCGCCGAAGCGCGCGAAGTACTGGTCCATCTGGACCTTGGCCTCTTCGGTGGAGATCTTGAGCTGCGCGGCCAACCCGTAGGCGCTCAAGCCGTATGCCAGTCCGTACGACATCGCCTTGACGCGGCGGCGCAGATCCGGGGTCACCTCGTCGATCGGGACGTCGAACGCCCGCGACGCCACGAAGGAGTGCAGATCCTCACCGGTGTTGAACGCCTCGATCAGACCGGCATCCTGCGACAGGTGGGCCATGATCCGCATCTCGATCTGGCTGTAGTCGGCCGTCATGAGTTCGGTGTAGCCGTCGCCGACCACGAACGCGTCGCGGATGCGGCGGCCGGCCTCGGTACGGATCGGGATGTTCTGCAGGTTCGGTTCGGTCGACGACAACCGGCCGGTCGCGGCGATCGTCTGGTTGAACGTCGTATGGATCCGGCCGTCGGAGGCGACGGAGTTCAGCAGCCCGTCGACGGTGACCTTCAGCCGGGTGGCGTCGCGGTGCGCCAGCAGATGCTGCAGGAACGGGTGCCCGGTCTTGTCGAACAGCGACTGCAGGGCGTCGGCGTCGGTGGTGTACCCGGTCTTGGTCTTCTTGGTCTTGGGCATCTCGAGTTCGTCGAACAGCACCGCCTGCAGCTGTTTGGGCGAGCCGAGGTTGATCTGCTTGCCGATCACCGCGTACGCCGCTTCGGCCGCATCCCGGATCAGGTCGGCGAACTCGCTCTGCAGCTGCCGCAGCTGATCGGTGTCGACCGCGATGCCGATGTGCTCCATCTCGGCGAGCACCCGCTGCACCGGCAGTTCCATCCGGGCCAGCAGCGACGACGAGTCGATGCGCGCGAGTTCCTCGTCGAGGGCGTCGGCGAGGTCGAGCACCGCGACGGCGCGCAGGATCAGCGTCTGAACCGCTTGGTCGTCACCGCCGTCACTGTCGTCGAGCAGCGAGAGTTGTTGCTGCGCAGGGTTGTCCGCGCGCAGTTCGCGGCGCAGGTAACGCAGCGACAGGTCGTCGAGGCTGAAACTGCGCTGCCCGGGCCGCACCAGGTAGGCGGCCAGCGCGGTGTCGGAGGTGACGCCGGCGAGCTTCCACCCGCGCCCGGCCAGATCGTGGTAGGCCAGTTTCGCCTCGTGCAGCGCCTTCGGCGGGCCGGGGTCGGCGAGCCACGATGCGAGCGCCGCCTCGTCCTCCGGGTCGAGTGTCGAGGTGTCGATGTAGCGGCCGTCGCCGTCGGCGGCGACGATGGCCAGCGCGGTGGCATCGGCGTCATAGGCCAGGTGCGTGCCGACGACCGCGACCCCGAACCGGTTGCCGAGGCTGTGCTCGGACAGCCAGGCGGCGAGCTCCCCACGCTCGAGCGCCTTGCCCCGTACGTCGAATCCGTGCTCGACCTCGGGTTCGACGGCGGCCAGCGTCTCGAACAGCCGGTCGCGCAGCACGCGGAACTCGAGGTCGTCGAAGAGCCGGTGGATCTGGTCGCGGTTCCACGGCTGCACCCGCAGCGTGTCCGGGGTGTGCGGCAGCGGGACATCCTTGACCAGATCGGTCAGTTCCCGGTTGAGCACCACGTGCGACAGGTTCGCCCGCAGCGCGTCGCCGACCTTGCCCTTGACCGTGTCGACGTTGTCCACCAGGGCCTGCAGTGAGCCGTACTCGGCAATCCACTTGGTCGCCGTCTTCTCCCCCACGCCGGGGATGCCGGGCAGGTTGTCGCTGGGGTCGCCGCGCAACGCGGCGAAGTCCGGATACTGCTGCGGGGTGAGCCCGTATTTCTCGAGCACCGCGTCCGGGGTGAACCGGGTCAGTTCGCTGACGCCCTTGCGGGGATAGAGCACCGTCACGTCGTCGCTGACCAGTTGCAGCGCGTCGCGATCGCCGGTCACGACGAGGACCCGGAAGCCCTCGGCCTCGGCCTGGGTGGCGAGCGTGGCGATGATGTCGTCGGCCTCGAAGCCGGGTTCGGCCAGCACGGCGATGCCCAGTGCGACGAGCACCTCTTTGGTGATGTCGATCTGGCCGCGGAATTCGTCCGGGGTGGACGACCGGCCCGCCTTGTACTCCGGGTATTTGTCGACGCGGAAGGTCTGGCGCGACACGTCGAAGGCGGCCGCCACGTGGGTCGGCTGCTCGTCGCGGAGCAGATTGATGAGCATCGCGGTGAATCCGTAGACCGCGTTGGTGGTCAGCCCGCCCTGGGTCTTGAAGTTCTCCGCCGGCAGCGCGTAGAAGGCGCGATAGGCCAGCGAGTTACCGTCCAGCAGCATCAGTGTCGGCTTGTCGTCCGCCGGGGCGGTGGCCGTCTTCTTGTTGGCAGCCGTCTTCGGGCTCGTGGAGGTACTGGCTGGGCTCACGGGCACAACTCTAGGCACCCCCGGTGACACGCAGGTGCTCCCGGGCCATGCCGATGAGCGCCCGTGCCGCCGGACTGACCGGCCCACCTGCACGCCACGCCAGCACGAGGCGTCCCCGCAGCTCCGGAGTGATCGCGACGGGGTGCAGGTCGGCGCGGTTGCGCGCCACCGACCGCGGCACGATCGCGACGCCGAGCCCCCGCGCGGCCAGGTCGGCCAGTTCCTGCGGGGTACTCGCCTCGAACGCGATCCGCGGCACCAGTCCGGTGGCGGCGAAGGCCTCGTCGAGCCGGCGGCGCAGGCCCGTTCCCTGCGGGAGCGCGATGAGCGGTCGGTCCGCGAGCGCCCTGACGGCCACCGAGTCGACGTCGCACCACGGATCGCCGCGTTCCACGGCCGCGTCGATCGGCTCGTCGGTGGTGACGTCGATCGCGAGCCCGTCGGGCACCTCGTCGGCGCCGACCGACGCGATCACGACGTCGAACCGGCCCGACCGCACCCCCTCGATCAGCCGATCGGAGTCCGCGGTCGTCAAGGTGATCTCCACGCCCGGGTGCGCTGTGTGAAAGTCCGACAGCAACGCCGGCATGTCGACGTTGTGGGCGGTGACGGTGGCGAGCACCACCGACCCGCGGACCAGACCGGCGAGTTCCTCGACGGCCACCCGGGCGTTCGCGACCGCCGTCAGCGCGGCTCTGGCGTGAGGGAGTACGGCGGCGCCCGCTGCGGTCAGCCGCACCTGCCGACGCGCACGGTCGAACAGCGGTTGACCGAGTTCGCGTTCCAGCCGCGCGATCTGTGCGCTCACGGCGGGTTGCGCCACGTGCACGCGTGCCGCGGCCCGGGTGAAGTTGGCCTCCTCGGCGACCGCCACGAAGTACTCGAGCTGCCGCAGTTCCATAAGCGATCACGATAGTTTCCGGCACGAAACGGTATTGGACTTATGCATCGCCCGACGGCCACGGTGGAGTCATGAGCACCTTCGTACTCGTCCCCGGCGCCTGCCACGGCGCCTGGTGCTTCGACGATCTGGTCACGGCGCTGCGCGGTCACGGTCACCGCGCGCTCGCCTGCACCCTCACCGGCGTCGGCGAACGCGCCCACCTCGCCCACGGCGGGGTCAACCTCGACACCCACATCGCGGACATGTGCGGGGTGGTGGCCGCCATCCCGGACGACGAACTGATCCTCGTCGGGCACAGTTACGGCGGCATGGTCATCACGGCGGTGGCCGACCGGATGCCCGGCCGCGTCGACGCCATGGTCTACCTCGACGCCCTGGTCCCCCGCGACGGCGAATCCTGTTGGGACCTGGTCAATGACGAGGAGCGGCAGTGGTATCTCGGCGTCGACGACACCGGCTACGGCGTACCGCCACTGCCGTTCTTCGACGACCGCGCCTCCGCCCACCCACTTCCGTCACTGCTGCAACGCGTCACGCTGGCGGGCGATCCCGGCGTACGCCGCCGCGATTTCGTCTACGCGCTGCGCTGGCCGGGCGAATCGCCGCTGCGGCGGTCCTATGAGCGGGTCCGCGCGAATGCCGCGTGGAGAGTGCGCGAACTCGACGGCGCCCACAACCTCATGCGCGACAACCCCGATGATCTCGTGCGGATCCTCCTCGACGCCGCCGCCCACTGACTGGAACACGTTTCAGTTTTGCCCGTGCTCTGGGTACGCTGACCGCGTGTCAGCAGCTTCCACGCAACCGGCGATCGACGGCTGGTTCGCCACCGACGAGTCCGGCGACGCGTATCTGATCGGCGGCAAGTGCCACCAGTGCGGGACATACGTCTTCCCGCCGCGGGCCAACAACTGCCCCAACCCGGCTTGTGACGGCGACGAACTCGCACAGGTGCCGATGTCGCGCCGCGGCACGCTGTGGAGCTACACCGAGAACCGGTACGCGCCCCCGCCGCCCTATCCGTCGCCGGATCCGTTCGAACCCTTCGCCGTTGCGGCCGTCGAACTCGCCGACGAGGGCTTGATCGTGCTCGGCAAGGTGGTCGAGGGCACGCTCGCGGCCGACCTGAAGGTCGGCATGGAGATGGAGTTGACGACCATGTCGCTCTACACCGACGACGACGGTGTCGAACGCATCGTGCACGCCTGGAGGATCGCCCGATGAGTCCCGAACCCGTCTACATCCTCGGCGCCGGCATGCACCCATGGGGCAAGTGGGGCAACGACTTCACCGAATACGGTGTGGTCGCCGCGCGCGCCGCGCTGGCCGAGGCCGGTATGGACTGGCGCCAGATCCAGTTGGTGGCCGGCGCCGACACCATCCGCAACGGCTATCCCGGCTTCGTCGCGGGGTCCACGTTCGCCCAGAAGCTCGGCTGGAACGGCGTACCCGTCACCTCGAGCTACGCCGCGTGCGCCAGCGGATCTCAGGCACTGCAGAGCGCCCGCGCGCAGATCCTCGCCGGATTCTGCGATGTCGCACTCGTGATCGGTGCGGACACGACACCGAAGGGTTTCTTCGCCCCCGTCGGCGGCGAACGCCGCAACGATCCGGACTGGCAGCGCTTCCACCTGATCGGTGCCACCAACACGGTCTATTTCGCGATGCTGGCGCGCCGCCGCATGGACCTCTACGGCGCCACGCTCGAGGACTTCGCTCAGGTGAAGGTGAAGAACGCCCGCCACGGCCTGGACAATCCGAATGCCCGCTACCGCAAGGAAGCCTCGGTCGACGACGTTCTGGCGAGCCCCGTCGTGTCCGATCCGCTTCGGCTGCTCGACATCTGCGCCACCTCCGACGGCGCCGCCGCGTTGATCGTCGCCAGCAAGTCGTTCGCGGAGAAGCACCTCGGATCGGTCGAGGGGGTTCCTTCGGTGCGCGCCGTGAGCCTGCAGACGCCGCAGTACCCCCAGCACCTTCCGGAGCTGCCCGACATCGCCACCGATTCCACGGCCGTGGTGCCGGCGCCGGAGCGGGTGTTCAAGGACCAGATCCTCGATGCCGCATACGCCGAGGCCGGTATCGGCCCGGAGGACCTGAGCCTCGCCGAGGTCTACGACCTGTCGACCGCCCTCGAACTCGACTGGTACGAACACCTCGGCCTCTGCGCCAAGGGTGAGGCCGAGCAGCTGCTCCGCAGCGGCGCGACGACGATCGGCGGCCGCATCCCGGTCAACCCGTCGGGTGGGCTCGCGTGCTTCGGTGAGGCGATCCCGGCGCAGGCGATCGCTCAGGTCTGCGAGCTGACCTGGCAGCTCAAGGGTCAGGCGACCGGACGGCAGGTCGAGAACGCCACGGTCGGCGTCACCGCCAACCAGGGATTGTTCGGCCACGGCTCGTCGGTGATCGTCGCGCGCTGACTTCGCTGTAATCGCACCACCGTGTGAATCGGCTGTGCGCGTGGGGCGTCTCACATTGTGTGACCGATACCTACTCAAAACCGGTGAGGATCTCACCACCGCCTGATCCGGCACTCCTGCCCGAGGTGCTGCGTCCGATCATCGAGTCCACCGGACCCGAGAGTGAGTCCACAGGTGACGTCTCCGAGACACTGCGGACGGCGTTGCGGGACAGTGGGGCGCTGCGCATGCTCACTCCCCTGGAATACGGGGGCAGCGAGACGCCGCTCACCACGGCGCTCGGCGTCTACGAGGGGCTGGCGCGCATCGACGCGTCCACCGGATTCCTCGCCTGGAACGCGAATTTCGGGTTCATCGGCGCCTTGCTCACCGCCGCGGGCGCCGAACAGATCTGGGGCACGACTCCGGAACCGATGTTCGCCAATTCCAGCAAGGCGGGCGTCGTCGAGGTGGTCGACGGTGGCTACGAGCTGTCGGGGTGGTTCCCGATCGTCACCGGGGTCAAGTCCGCAGACTGGCTGATCGTCTGCGCCGTCGTCAGCCGCAACGGACAGCCCTGCCTCGTCGACGGGGTTCCGGATCTGAGGGTCTGCGCGGTGCGCTCGGACGACGTCACGATCGAGGACACGTGGGACGTCTCCGGGATGCGCGGTACCGGAAGCCACAACGCCATGGTCGAATGCGCCTTCATTCCCGAAGATCTCGTCACCCCACCGCTATGGGATCCACCGCGCATCGACCGACCGCTCTACCGCGGCTTCATTCCGCACCTGGTGTTGGCCGGGTGTACGGCCGTCGCATTGGGTGTCGCGCAAGCCGCGGTCGACGCGACGGTGGCGCTGGCCACCCGCAAGGCATCGGCGACGGGCTCCTACCTCGCCGATGAAGCGCATACCCAGTACGTGATCGCCAAGGCGGACACCGCCATCTCCGCATCGCGCGCGTTGTTGTGGAATTCGATTGAAACGTTACAACAGTCAGCTGACCTCGATCATCAGGTAATGCTCCACCAGCGGGCCGCCCTCCGCGCCGCCATGACGCACGCCGCCGAGGTGAGTCGCGAGTCGCTGGTGGCGATGTACGAGCTGGCGAGTTCGTCGGCGCTGTACCGCGGCCATCCCATCGAGCGCGGGTTCCGCGACGGCATGGCACTCCTGCAGCACGCCAACCACTCGCGCCGCTTCCTCCAAGCAGCCGGCCGGGTCCGACTCGGACGCGATCCCGGCGTCCTGCTGTTCTGACGACGAAGCTACCGGCGCCAGAGCGGTCACGCGCAACCCACAATTCACGAAAGTAGGCGTTGACCGTGGGATACAGTCGCAATATATTGCATATGACAGCCAGTGACGCCGTACTGGCGAACACCGGGGGCGACCGACATCGCGCCTGACGCCCGTCCGGTGTGCACCGGTCGGCGCCCCGCGCCACAGCGCATCCGCTTGACATGCCCTGCTCCGCAGACGGAGCAACCGAGCCTTCAGACCGCTTCGCATCGCCCGATGTCGTGCGCGGAGCCGTCGCATTCGAGACAACCGATGGGAGTCCCGTGTCGGACCCGACCAACACCGACGGCAACGACGTGCGCGGTGAGCACACATGCAGGTTCGAACGCGAGGTGATACCGCTGACGAAGGATCTGTACCGATCCGCGTTCGCCTACACCCGCAACGCGGCCGACGCCGAAGACCTGGTGCAGGAGACGCTGCTGCGGGCCTACCGCGCCTTCGAGACCCTGAGCGGTGAGTACCGACTCAAGGCGTGGCTGCTGTCCATCATGCGCAACACGTGGATCAGCAGATACCGCGCGAGTCTGCGGCGCCCCGCCGAGTCGCTGGTCGGCGATCTCACCGACGGTCATCTCAACGGCGGAGCGGGCTCGCCCGACACGTACTCCGCCGAAGACCTCGTGCTGGCGAACATGCCGGATCCGCAGCTCGTCGCCGCACTGGTCACACTGCCCGAATCCCTACGCCTCACCTTGTATTACGTTGCGGTGCAGGGCTTGTCCTGCCATGAGGCGGCCACCGCGATGGGTATCCCGAAGGGAACCGTGATGTCGAGGATGTACCGGAGCCGCCACCAGTTACGCCGCATTCTCGGCGCCCACCCACCCATCAGCCGAGCGGTCTGAGCAGCCGTCGGTCAGCACGACTCGACCACGCCGAGCGTGTCGATCAGTCGCAACGGGACCGTCACCTGCTCTCCACGGACGTCGAGACGCAGGACGCCGTCTCGCACCTCCTCGAGCGTGCCGCAGGCGAAGCCCGCCGACGTCGTCACCGCGACTCTGGGGGCGCCGGCCACTGCCTCGCTGCGCGCATTCGGCCACCACCAACTCAACGCCGCGAGCGCCGTCAGGCCCGCCGCGATGTACGTGATGACGATCCCGGTGACGAGCCTGCGCGTCTCCGCGGCAGGAGACACCGGCCGGCGGACGACAGGGTGCGCGACGGTGGCGACCAGCATGACGCCGACGAGCGCAAGCAGCAGACCGGAGAACGCGGCGATCGCACCGGCGTCCTGCAACCACGGCGGACGATTCCCCTCGGCGCCACCGCTGAGCACACCGCACAGACCGACGAAGCCGAGCACCCCGACCTGGAGCTTCTGCCATTCGCGGGCAGACTCCTGTATGCGGTAGGGATCAACGTAGGGTCCGCCGCTCGACATAGGGCCACCAATCCGACTTTTTGCACCGTCACATTGGTGAACGACTCACGCCGGGAACGCGATTCCCCTGCTCAGGCCACACCCAGATAAGCTGCGCGAATGCTGTCGTCGTGCAACAGTTCCCGGGCGTCGCCCGTGCGGGTGACCTCTCCGGTCTCGAGGATGTAGGCACGATCGGAGCGTGACAGCGCCTGCTGGGCATTCTGCTCCACGAGCAGCACCGTGGTCCCCTGTGCGTTGATGTCGGCGATGATCTTGAAGATCTGCGAGATCACCATCGGCGCAAGACCCATCGACGGTTCGTCGAGCAGCAGCACCTTCGGGCGCGCCATCAGCGCGCGTCCGATCGCCAGCATCTGCTGTTCGCCGCCGGACAACGTTCCGCCCACCTGGGTCCGGCGCTCAGCCAACCGCGGGAAGGTCTCGAACACCCAGTCCAGCCGCTCACGATGCTCGACCTTGCTCTCGAACTTCCTTGCATAGCAGCCCATTTCGAGATTCTCGGTGATGGTCATCCCGGGGAACACCCCGCGGCCCTCCGGCGCCTGAACCAGGCCGTCGGCCACCCGGCGGTGTGCTTTCACCCTGGAGACGTCGCGCCCGTCGAACCACACCGAACCCGAGGAGAGCGGACGCAGACCCGAGATCGCCCGCATGATCGTCGTCTTACCCGCGCCGTTGGAGCCCAGCAGCGTGACCAGCTCCCCCTCGTGCACGGTGAGCGACACCCCGTGCAGCGCCCGGATACGGCCGTAATGCACGACGACGTCGCGGACCTCGAGCAGTACCTTGCGGGGCTCAGCCGATTTCGTCATCAGGCACTCCAAGGTAGGCGGCGATGACCTTCGGGTCTTCGCGGATCTCGGCGGGCAGCCCGTCGGCGATCTTGCGCCCGAATTCCAGCACCACGATCCGGTCGGTCACCCCCATCACCAATCGCATGTCGTGTTCGATCAGCAGCACGGTGTACCCGTCGTCGCGGATCTTGCGGATCAACTCGATCAACGAGGCCTTCTCGGCGGGGTTGAAGCCGGCGGCCGGTTCGTCCAGGCACAGCAGTTTCGGTTCGGTGGCCAGTGCGCGGGCGATCTCGAGCCGGCGCTGGTCACCGTAGGAGAGGTTCTTGGCCTTCTCCTCGCCGCGGTGGGCGATCCCGACGAAATGCAGCAACGCCGCCGACCGCTCGATCGCCGACTTCTCCTCCCTGCGGTGCCGCGACGTGCGGGCCAGTGCACCGGGCACCGACGTCAGATGCCGAGCATCGGTGCCCACCATGACGTTCTCCAGCGCCGTCATCTCTCCGAACAGCCGGATGTTCTGGAAGGTGCGGGCGATTCCGCGACGGGTGATCTGGTGGCGTTTGATCCGGCCCAGCGGCTTACCGTCGAAGGTCACCGAACCCGAGCTGGGCCGGTACACCCCGGTGATCGCATTGAAGCAGGTGGTCTTGCCCGCGCCGTTCGGCCCGATCAGTCCGAGGATCTCACCCCGGCGGATGTCGAAGGTCACCGCGTCGAGCGCGGTCAGCCCGCCGAACTTGACGGTCAGATCCTGTGTCTGCAGCAGGGTCTCGCCCTCGGCCGCGTTGATCTCGCGGTGGACGCCCGAGAGCTCCTCGATCGTCATCGCACCGCTCCTTCGCTCTCACTGGGCGCTCTGCGCAACATGTCCCGCGCCGACTTGCCGTAGGTGAGCAGTTGCTGTCGCACGGGGAACAACCCCTGCGGGCGGAAGATCATCAGCGCCACCAACGCCATACCGAAGAACAGGTACTTCAGGTCGCCGAGGTTGATGCCCAGGAAATGCACGCCCAGAAGGCGATTCGGCAGGTAGACGATGATGAACGCCCCGAAGATCACGCCCAGCTTGTTGCCCTGGCCGCCGAGGACGACCGCACACAGGAACAGCATCGAGTTGATGATGTTGAAGGTGGGCGGCGCGACGTACTGCACCTGACCGGCGTACAGGGCCCCGGACAGCCCGCCGATCGCGGCACCGATCACGAACGCCCACAGCTTGAACCGGAAGGTGTTGACGCCCATGACTTCCGCGGCGTCCTCGTCCTCGCGGATGGCCACCCACGCCCGGCCCACGCGGCTGCGCTCGAGGTTGCCGACCAGCAGCAGGATGATCACGATCAGCACCAGGCCGACCCAGAACCACCAGGTGCCGTAGTTGGCGTCCCCGGAGGAGTTGGCGCTGGAGAACACCCCGTCGGGCAGCCGTTCACTTTCTCCGAGTCGCGGATAGGCGACGCCGCTGAGACCGCGCGGGCCGTTGGTGATGTCGGCGAGGTTGTCGGCCAGCAGCCGGATGATCTCACCGAAGCCGAGCGTGACGATCGCCAGATAGTCGCCGCGCAGCCGCAGGGTCGGGAAACCGAGGATCAGCCCGGCCAACGCGGTGAACGCCATGGCCAGCGGCACGCACGACAGCCACGCCCACGGCGTGCTGAACCAGCCCTCCGGACCGGCCTGGTTCCAGGGGCTGTCCGGGCTGGTCAGCAGTGCCACGGTGTAGGCGCCGACCGCGTAGAAGCCGACGTATCCCAGATCGAGCAGACCGGCCTGACCGACGACCACGTTCAAGCCGATGGCGATGATGGCCACCATCGCGAACTGAGCCATGGTGCCGCCGAAGCTGATTCCGGGGGTGTCCAGGAACGGCGGAGTGAACAGCGGCAGCAGCGCCAGCGCGCCGAAACCCACGACACCGAAGAGCCATTTCTGCGGCCGGCTCAGCCCCGACCACCATTCCCGGAGACCGTCGCCGGGCGCCAGCAGTCTGTTCATACCCGTGCCTTTCCGAGGCTCTCCCCGAGTATGCCGGTCGGCCGGATCAGCAACACCAGGACCAACAGCACGAAGGCCACCACGTCACGCCACTGCGTACCGAACACCGCCTGTCCGTAGTTCTCCATCACTCCCAGGATCAGTCCCCCGAGTAGCGCGCCGCGCAGATTACCGATGCCTCCGAGCACCGCCGCCGAGAAAGCCTTGATGCCCAACAGGAATCCGCCGGAGTAGATGATGCCCTGCGGGACCTTGAGCATGTACAACAGCGCGGCCGCACCGGCCAGCAGGCCGCCGATCATGAAGGTCAGCATGATGATCCGCTCCCGCGAGACACCCATCAGCGTGGCGGTGTCGGGATCCTGCGCGACGGCGCGGATACCGCGGCCGAACTTCGTGCGGTTGATCGCGATGTCGGTGAGCGCGGCGAACACCAGCGCCGCGGCGATGATGATCAGCGTGACGTTGGAGACCGTGGCGCCGAAGATCTCGAACTGGGTCTTGGGCTGTACCAGGGTGATCGGCTGCTGGGCGTTACTGCCGCCGTAGCCCTTGATGATCTTCGGCAGGATGAAGTGCACGAACTCCTGGAGCACGAACGACATTCCGATCGCGGTGATCAGGAAGGTCAGCGGGCGGGCACCCCGGCGGCGTAGTGGCCGGTAGGCCACCGCCTCCAGGCCGACGGCGGCCGAACCCGACACCAGCATCGCGAACAGCATCGCGATGGCCAGGTAGAGCACCGTCAGCGCCAGGCCCTTGTTGTAGGCGTTCCCGGACGGGTTGAACCCCAGGATCATGTCCAGGCAGAAGTAGGCGCCGAACATGCCGAGCATGAAGATCTCGGAGTGGGCGAAGTTGATCAGCCGCAGGACGCCGAACACCAGCGTGTAGCCGACTGCCACCAACGCATAGATCGCACCCCAGGACAGGCCGTCAATGGTCAACTGCCAGAAACCGGTTCGCAGACCGTCGAGATTGAAGTTGATGTTCGCGGCCAGACAGGCGTACTGGTCGACGCACTGGGACAGCATCCGGTGGCGGCTCCTTGGACGGGGTCTTAAACGAAACGCGTCCGAGCCTGTCGGTCTCGGACGCGTTTCGTCTCAGTGACTACTGGACCTTGTAAATCCAGATCTGGGTGGAGGTGAGCTCACCTTGCGGGGTCCACTGGTATTGGCGGGCGACGCCGGGACCGTTGTAGTTGCGCACGAAGTCGAGCAGGGCGGGCCGGGTGATCGCGCCGGAGTCGATGCCCTTGAGCAGGATCGTGCCCAGGTCGTAGCCCTCGGTGCTGTAGGTGCCGGGAGCCTGGTTGAACTTCTTGGTGTACTCGTCGGCGAACTCCGCGGGCGCCGGGCTGCACGGGCAGGACAGGATCGCATCCCTCGAGGCCTCACCGGCCTGCTTGACGAACTCCGGGTCCTTCGTGCCGTCGGCGCTGACGAACGTCGCCTCGACGCCGCCGTCCTTGAGCTGCGTGGCCAGCGGGGCCGCCTCGGCGTAGTAGCCGGCGAAGAAGACCGACTGCGGGCCGGCGCCCTTGATCTGGGTGACGGCGGCCGAGAAGTCCTTGTCGCCCTTCTTGACCGAGATGTTGCAGGCGGCGTCGGCCGTCGGTCCGAGGGTGTCGCGGATGACGGTGGCCAGACCGAGGCCGTAGTCGGTGCTGTCGTCGACGACGCACACCTTCTGGTTGCCGAGCGTGTTCTTCAGGTAGTTGGCGACGGCCTGACCCTGCTTACCGTCGTTGCCGAGCCCGCGGAAGAAGGTGGGCCACCCGTTCTCGGACAGCGTCACGTTGGTGGCGCTCGCCGTGGTGGCGACCAGGCCGGCCTGGGCGAAGACACCGCCGGTGGCCTTGGTCTCGCCGGAGAACGCCGGCCCCACCAGGCCGATGGTGTACTGGTCGTCGACGATCTGCGGTGCGATCGCCGTCGCCTTCTGCGGATCGCCCTCGGTGTCGAACGGCTTGAGCTGGACCTGGCAGCCCGGGTTGGCGGCGTTGTGCTTGTCGATGGCCAGCTGGACGCCGTTCTTGATGTTGATGCCCAGTGCGGCGTCCGGACCGTTCAGCGCGCCCGCCATCGCGATCGACACCGGCGGGCAGGTGGCCTGCCCGTTGCCTGCGGGGTCGGCGGCGGCACTCGTATCCGGCGGCGGGATCTCCCGGCCGTTCTCGTCGATCGGCACCTGCTCCACGATCTTGAGGTCGGTCTGCGCCGACTCCGCCTCCGGCGAGCCCTGGTTACAACCGGCGAGGGCGAACGCCAGTACCGCAGCGCTGCTGAGAGCAAATGCATTCCGTGCCACGCGACCGCGCACGTTTCACCTCCGGGTTCTGAGTGTCATCGGCATCGACACCGCAGACCGTTGGGGTCAGGGCGCTGACGCTTCCGCTAGAACATAGCCAACAGGTCGGCATGGTGCGTGATGTTGACGCACGCGTCGCCGGATCGCGACCGTCGAACACGACGAATGGCGACTATTGAAACGCAGTGTTTACGCGCCGAGGACCGGTGCTCAACCCGGTGAGGACTCGCCCGCGGGGGCGTCCAGCGTCTCCAGCACTACTTCGGCCACCCGCTTCATCGTGGTCCTGCGGTCCATCGCGGCGCGCTGGATCCACTTGAAGGCCTCGGGTTCGGTCATCCCCTGGTTGGCCTGCAGCAGCCCCTTGGCCCGTTCGACGAGCTTGCGGGTCTCGAGTCGCTCGGAGAGCGTCGCGACCTCCTCCTCGAGCGCGTGGATCTCGCTGAAGCGGCTGACCGCCACCTCGATGGCGGGGATCAGGTCGTTGACGTTGAACGGTTTGACCAGATACGCCATCGCCCCGGCGTCGCGGGCCTTCTCCACGAGTTCGCGTTGGCTGAACGCGGTCAGGATGACGATGGGGGCGATGCGCTTGCTCGCGATCTCCGATGCGGCGTCGATCCCGTCGCGGCGCGGCATCTTGACGTCCATGATGACGAGGTCAGGGGTGAGCGCCTCGGCGAGTTCGACGGCCTCCTGGCCGTCGCCGGCCTCGCCGACGATCTCGTAGCCCTCGTCGCGCAGCATTTCTGCCAGGTCCATCCGGATGAGCGCCTCGTCTTCGGCGATGAGCACGCGGCGCGGCGTCGGCGCGTCGGTCGGTGAGCCTGTCATGGATGTCATTGTGGCGGTAACCCGGGCGATCAGCGACCTCGGGGCCATCCTCTATGGTGGGAGACCGCACGCCCTCGTATCCCAACTGGCAGAGGAAACGGATTCAAAACCCGTACAGTGTGAGTTCGAATCTCACCGAGGGCACCAACCGCCGCGAGGCGGGCCGAACCGGTTCGTGACCGGTATCCCCCAATATGCCAATCGCCACGGTTTGCCTGCACTCACACCGGATACCCGGAGCCGACAGGATTTCGGCGACAGGAGTTCGAGCATGGGTTTCCCCGAACAGCAACAGCAGGTCCCAGGGACACAGGCTGAGATGACGCCGGTGCCCGACTGCGGTGAGGACAGCTACCGCGGCTCCAGCCGGATGACCGGCAAGCGGGCGATCATCACCGGCGGCGACAGCGGTATCGGACGCGCCGTGGCGATCGCCTACGCCCGCGAGGGCGCCGACGTCCTCGTCTCCTACCTCGACGAGGATTCGGACGCTCAAGAGGTGGCAGCGCTGGTCGAAGAGGCAGGGCGCAAGTGTGTGCTGGTCAAAGGCGATCTGTCCGATCCGGCGCACTGCCGCGCGGTGGTCGATCGCGCCGTCCAGGAGTTCGGCGGAATCGATGTCCTGGTCAGCAATGCGGCGTATCAGATGACGCATGAAAGTCTCGACGAGATCAGCGACGAGGAATGGGATTACACATTCCGGCTCAATGTCGGCGCCTATTTCACGTTGGTGAAGGCGGCCGTCCCGCACATGCCGCCGGGCGCGTCGATCATCGGGAGCTCCTCGGTGAACTCCGATATGCCGTCACCGACGCTGGCGCCGTACGCGGCGACCAAGGCCGCGATCGCGAACTTCTCGGCGAGCCTGGCGCAACTGCTCGGCAACAAGGGGATTCGGGTCAACAGCGTGGCGCCGGGACCGATCTGGACTCCCCTGATCCCGGCGACGATGCCGGAGGAGAAGGTGAAGAACTTCGGCGACGACACGCCTCTGGGGCGGGCCGGACAACCGGCAGAGCTCGCGCCGGTTTACGTTCTGCTGGCCTCGGACGAAGGCAGCTACATCTCCGGTGCCCGCGTCGCCGTCACCGGCGGGCGGCCGATCCTGTAGTCGAGACGTCCGCCAGCGGGACCCCGTGGTACCGGTGCGGATCGGGCAGCCGCCGGCGGCGCCTCATGTGCACGAATACCAGTACCGAGGCGATGGCGGCGGCGACGCACCACAGTGATGCGAACGCCTGGACGTAGACGACCGCCACGATGACGACGCTCACCAGGTTGATCGCGCCGAACGCGACGATCGACGGATATCCCGACAGCAGGGCCGGGCCGAGGACGGCGACCACATACAGCACGGCCCACAGGAGCCCGTTCTGTACACCGTGCTGATACTCCAGCGCATTCGGATGTTCGATGACGCCGATGGGCTGAGTGAAGACCGCGACCGCCAGATATGCGGAGACCACCAGGCCGAGTACCACGAACGGCGCCACCCGCAGCCGCGCTCCGCGCGGTTCGAGCATCAGTATCCCTACCGGTACCAGCGCGGGCAGGAGCGGAAATGCGATGAAGAGATAGGCGAGGACCGCCGCATTCACCACCCCGGCCGGCATGTTCGCGGTCGGCCATATCGCGGCCTCGATGAGCTGGTGGATCGCGAACACCGCGGGCAAGACGGCGAACGGCAACTCACGCCAATGCCTCACCTCTCGCAGTGTCGCCACGGCGACCGGTACGAGCGCGGCGCCGACCGCGAGGTCAGCTGTCGCCGAAAAGCACATGGCCTGGCATGTGCCCGCCTTTCACCGGCGCAAACGGGGCGCGGGCGAACGGAAAGCCGCCGAGCACCTCAGCCGACGAGCGCGGGCTCCCCTCGGCTGCGGCGGTCCCATTCGGCGAGCACCTCGGGATCGGTCGGCTTGGACAGCAGGCTGCCGACCACGAACACCAGCAGACCGGATCCGAGCCCCACGTAGATCGGCTCGTTGGCGTAGATGTCGCCGACGACGAACATCGTCACCAGGGTCGCGACGGTGCCGACGGCCATCGCCGCGACCGCACCGACGTTGGTGGCGCGGCGCCACACCAGGCCGCCCAGGATCGGCACCAGCAACCCGCCGACGAGGATGTCGTACGCCACGGTCAGCGCCGCCACCACGTCCTGCAGGACACAGGCGACCGCCACCATGACCAGACCGAATCCCGCCACGTACATCCGGTTGTTGCGGATGTGGTCGTGCTCGCTGCCGGCTTCGATGTCCCGGCCGCGCAGGCGCGCCACGATGTCCTGGCTGAACACCGTCGCCGTGGCGATCAGGGCGCCACTCGATGTCGACATCACCGCGGCGAGCGCGGCAGCCAGCACCAGCCCGGCCAGCACCGGCGGCAACTGCATGTCGACGAATTCGGCGAACGCGTCGTCACGCGATTCCAGCGCGGGCAGCAGCACCTTGGCGGCCATCCCGATCACCGCCCCGGCGACGGCGTACAGCAGGCAGTAGACCCCGGCTCCGGCGCCGGCCCAGCGCGCCACCCCGGGGCTGCGCGCGGTGAACACCCGCTGCCAGATGTCCTGGCCGATCAGCAGACCGAAGGTGTAGATGACGAAGTAGGTGAGGATGGTGTCGCCGCCGATGGCGGTCAGCGAGGTGGCGTCGGCGGGCAGCTTGTCGGCCAGCCCACTCCAGCCGCCGGTCCTGATCAGCGCCACCGGCAGCAGGATGAAGAAGATGCCGATGGTCTTGACGAGGAACTGCACGAAGTCGGTCAGCGTGATCGACCACATTCCGCCCAGTGTCGAGTAGATGATGACGACGCTCCCGCCCAGCAGGATCGCGGGCACCTTGCCGATGTCGAACAGCGCCCCGAAGATCGTCGAGTACGCGATCGTCGAGGTGACCGAGAGCATGAGGGTGTAGCCCCACATGACGACCCCGGAGATCACCGACGACCCTGGCCCGTAACGCAATTCGAGCATCTGACTGACGGTGTAGACGCGCAGCCGCTGAATCCGGCCGGCGAACAACAGGCTCAGCGCGAGGATGCCGACGCCGATCGCGATGACCAGCCACATCCCGGAGATGCCGTACTGGTAGCCCAGGCCGACGCCGCCGATGGTGGACGCCCCACCGAGGACGATCGCGGCCATGGTGCCCGAGTACAGCAGTGGCCCGAGCCGCCGGCCGGCGACCAGGAAGTCGGATTGCGTTGTGGCGCGGCGCTTTCCCCAGAAGCCGAAGGCGATCATGCCGATGAGGTAGATGACGACTATCGCGATGTCCACGCGAAGCTCCTAGCGGATGTCGAAGTGGATGACGGTGGGGCGGTCGGCATCGAGCGCGCGGGCGACCAACTCACTGAGGTCGGCGGTCGAGGTGGTGCGGGCGCCGTGCGCTCCCATGGCCGCCGCGAGCGCGGCGAAATCCGGTGTGCGCAGGTCGACGCCGACGGGCGCGATGCCGCGGGCGGCCTCCTGATCGCGGATCTCGCGGTAGCCGCCGTTGTCGACGACCACCACCGGTACGGGCATCCCGAGTTCGACCAGCGTCATGAGTTCCTGTACCGAGAACATGAGCGCGCCGTCACCGAGCAGTACCGCGACCGGATGTCCCGGACGGCCCAGCGCGGCACCGAGCGCGGCGGGCAGGCCGTAGCCCAGCGTCGCGTAGCCGGGCGAGTAGCAGAACCGGCGCGGCGCAGGCAGATCGAAGAAGTGCACCGACCCGAAGTAGGTCACCTGCGAGCTGTCGCCGGTGAGCACCCCGTCCGACGGGACCGCGGCACGCACCGCCGCATTGATCTGCGCGTACGGTCCCGCGTCGCGCGAGGCCTCGTCGCGGCAGGCGGTCCGCAGGGCGGCGGCCCGGGCGGCACCGTCGCCGCCGCGGACCGTGAGCGCGGTGTGCAGCGCCGCAACGGTGGCGGCGGCGTCGCCGAGCAGCCGGTGATCGGCAGGGCAGTTCTTGTCGAGCTGTGCGGCCTCGATGTCGCAGCGGATGACGGTGCGCCCGCGGATCTCGCCTTCCCACAGGTCCGAATCGCCGAGTTCGCTGCCGATCACGAGCAGGGCGTCGCTGTCCGCGGCGGCCTTCTGCAGCGCCCGCAGCCGCACCGAGGCGCCCACCGACAACGCGTGCGCCTCGTCGACGATCCCCTTGCCGTTGACGGTGGTGGCCACCGGCGCACCCAGCGCCTCGGCGAGCGCGGTGATCTCCCGCTGCGCGCCGACGGCCCCACCGCCGGCGATGATCAACGGATCACGGGCAGCGGCAAGCACTTCCGCCGCCCGCACCACCGCTTCGGAGTCGGCGACCGGCGCGGCGGCCGGTTCCGCCCGGTGCGGCCGCCCGGACCAGTCCTGCGTCAGCACGTCGACCGGGACCTCGATGTGCACCGGCCGCGGCCGCCCGCCGGCGAAACCCGCGAACGCCGCGGCCACCGTCTCGGCAGCCTCGTCGGCGGTGCGCACCCGACGGCTCCACGCCACCAGCTCCCCCATCGCGGCACTGGTGTTCTTGGCTTCGTGCAGCTGGCCGAGATCGCGCCCCTCCGTGCCGGTCGGCATGCCCGGCGACACGATCAGCATGGGCTGCGATTCCGCGTATGCCGTGGCCGCCGCCGTCATGACGTTGGTCAGCCCGGGTCCGCTGGTCGTCACCACCACGGCCGGATGTCCACTGACCCGCGCGAAGGCCTCCGCGGCGTAACCGGCGCCCTGTTCGTGCCGGGGTGTGACGGTGCGGATGCCCTGCCCCTGCAGGTGGCGGTAGATCTCGAGATTGTGGGTGCCGGGAATCCCGAACACCGTCTCCACCCCGTGGGCGGCCAGCGACTCCACCACCGCGGCGCCGCCGTTGCGGTGATTCACCGGTTGCGCCCCAGCACCGAGATCAGCTCGTAGGCGACGTGGGCGGCGGCGATTCCGGTGATCTCGGCGTGGTCGTAGGCGGGCGCCACCTCGACGATGTCGGCGCCGACGACGTTGACGCCGACCAGACTGCGCAGGCAGTGCAGCAGCTCGCGGCTGGTCATCCCGCCCGCTTCGGGTGTTCCGGTGCCAGGGGCGTGCGCCGGATCCAGCACGTCGATGTCCACCGACACGTACACCGGCGCTTCACCGAGGCGGGCCTTCATCCGTTCGATCACCGCCGCCAGCCCCTCCAGCTGGAAGTCGTCGGTGCCGATCACCTGGAACCCGAGCACGCGGTCATCGGACAGATCGGTCGGCGCGTAGAGCGGGCCGCGGATGCCGACGTGCAGGCAGTGTTCCCGGTCGAGCAGCCCTTCCTCGCTGGCCCGGCGGAACGGTGTGCCGTGGGTGAACGGCGCCCCGAAATAGGTGTCCCAGGTGTCGAGGTGGGCGTCGAAGTGCAGCACGGCGATGGGACCGTGATCGCGATGCAGCGAGCGCAGCAGCGGCAGGGCGATCGTGTGGTCACCGCCCAGGGTGACCAGTTTCGTTCCGCCGTCGCGCAGTTCGTCGGAGCTGCGTTCGATGGTGGCGATGGCCTCGGCGATGTCGAACGGGTTCACCGCGATGTCGCCCGCGTCGGCGACCTGCTGGGTGGCGAACGGCTGCACATCCAGCGGCGGGTGGTAGGGCCGCAGCAACTTCGACGAGGCGCGGACGTGTCCGGGGCCGAACCGGGCGCCGGGTCGGTAGGACACACCCGAATCGAACGGGACACCGACGACGGCGACGTCGGCGCGGGTCACCTCGTCGATGCGGGGCAGGCGGGCGAACGTGGCGGGGCCGGCATAACGCGGCACCTTCGTGGCGTCGACGGGTCCGATCGGAGTGGTCATGCGCTTCAGCGTCGCCGAGATGCAGGTCACAACAACAGTGCCAAGATGTCGAACACGCTCGACTCGTATTGGACAATCGGTCCATGCCGAGCGTCGCCGAACTCGTCGCGGACCCCGATCTGGGCCTGCAACTCGTGGCCGGAGCGGTCCATGCGGACCGCGAGGTGGACGCCGCGGCGGTCTCGGAACTGGCCCACCCGGGTTCGTGGCTGCAGGGCGGTGAGCTCCTGCTCACGATCGGCCTGCTGCTGCCCGACAGCGTCGCCGGCTGCCGCACGTATCTGGCCGAGCTCGACGCCGCGGGCGTGCGGGCCGTCGGCCTCGGCCTGGGCGCCGACCTTCCCCATCGGCACGCGCCCGACCGCCTCGTCGCCGCGGCCGACGCGATCGGGATGCCGCTGCTGACCGTCCCGGATCCGGTGCCGTTCATCGCGGTGACCAAGGCGGTCTTCGCCGCGCGTGCCCGCGCCGAACGCCGGGAACTGGAATGGGCGCTGCGAACCCAGCGCGCGCTGACCGCGGCGGCGGTGACCCCGGGCGGCCTGCTCGGAGTCCTGACCGCTCACCGTGACGCCACCGGCCGCACCGGCGTGGTCCTCGACCTGCTCGGCCGCGTGCTGGCCGAATCCGGTTCGGGCGCAGACAGCTTGGTGAGCGCGCTGGAACCGTTGATCGAATCGGTGCGGGATCAGGGGTTGGCCGCGGCCGCCGTCGACATCGGCGCCGGCAGGCGCCGGGAGATCCACGCGTTGGGCGCGCGCCGGCTGCGCGGTTGGCTGGTGATCGATGGCCCAGCGGATTCACCGGCAGCACAACAGGTTTCGGGTGACCTGGTTTCGCTCCTCTCACTCGAATTGGAACGCCGCCTCGGCATGAACACCGCCCAGCGACGGGGCCGGGCGCAGGTGCTCGACCGGCTGGCCCGCGGCACCGTCGACGACATCGTGGCCGCACGCTGGCTGGTGTCGGTCGGCCTGCCCGACAGCGACGTCCACGCCGCCGCCATCGACGCCCGCGACGACGCCGACGACCTCGCGGCCGACCTCCTCGTCACACTGCCCGATGCGCTGGTGCGCCGGGTCGGTGACGTCGTCGAGGTGGCGGTGCCGGTGAAGACCGATCTGGCCGGCGCGCTCGGGTCGCTCGCCTCCGGCCGGACCGCCGGGATCGGGATGGCGGTTCGCCCCGGTGCGGTGGCGGTATCGCTGCGCCAGGCGCGATCGGTGCTGTCGGTCAGCCGGCGACAGGGCAGACACGTGCGGGCCGAGGACGTCGCGAGCAGCCGCATCCTGCTGGGCAGCGCCGACGCCGAGTCGCTGCGCGGATACTCCGATGCGATGCTCGGGCCGCTCGACGCCGCCGATCGCTCGGCCGAACTGGTGCGCACGTTGTCGGCATTCCTCGAACACAACGGCCACTGGGCGGCGACCGCGGCGGCGCTGCGGGTACACCGGCACACCGTGCGCAACCGCATCGACACCGTCGAACGGCTCACCGGCCGGCGCATGGACGACGCGTCGGACCGCTTCGAACTGTGGCTGGCGCTGCGCGCCAGGGAGGCCGCGCGATTGTCGGTCGAGTAGCGCCCCGCGGCGATACGCTGCGACGGTGGCGGTGAGCGAAACCCGTCGGACCGTGTGCATGCCCGAGGTGGCGCTGCACAGCCGCATGCCCGCACGCACCCTGCATTACGTCGAGGCCGTGATTCGCAGGCTGCGGGTGCTGACCATCGCGACGTGGATCGCGGCGATCGTCTCCGCCCTGTTCGGCGCCCTTCAGCTCGCCATCGGCGGAGACGGATGGTGGATCGGCGTGCTGAACCTCGTCTTCGCGGCCCTGTTCCTGGGGATCCCCCTGCTCTACCGCTTCGGCGAGTTGATCGCGCCGCTGACGTTCTTCGTGTTCGCGTACCTGTCGGTGACGGTCATCTGCTACTCCGTCGGCACCAACTCCGGTCTGCAGTTCTACTACCTGGTGGCGGCGTCGCTGGTCGTGCTGGTGCTGGGGATCGAACGCATCGTGATGTCCGCGGTGATCGTCACGCTCGGCCTCGTCGCCTGTATCGCCATGGAACTGGCGGTACCCGAGGATCGCGGGATGCGGCCGTCGTGGATGCTGACGGTCGGCTTCGTGCTGTCCGCCGTGTCCGCGACGATCATGGTGTTCGCCACCGTCTGGTACGCGCTGCGGGAGACGGACCGCGCCGAGCGGGCGATGGAGGCGGAGTACCAACGGTCGGAGAAGCTGCTCGCCAACATCCTGCCCACGTCGGTCGCCGAACGCCTCAAGGATCCGACGCACACGATCATCGCGGACCGGTATGACGATGCGTCGATCCTGTTCGCCGACATCGCCGGTTACACGAAGCGGGCCAGCGACACCTCACCGAGCGATCTGGTGCGGTTCCTCGACCGGCTCTACACCGATCTCGACGGGCTCGTCGACCGCCACGGCCTCGAGAAGGTCAAGACGAGCGGCGACAGCTACATGGTGGTCGCCGGAGTCCCGAAACCGCGGCCAGACCACGCCGAAGCACTGGCGTGCCTGGCACTGGACATGGCCGAGGCCGTCGCGAACCTCGAGGATCCGCTCGGGCGGGCGGTGCCGCTGCGTATCGGTCTGGCGTCGGGGCCCGTAGTGGCGGGTGTGGTGGGTGCGCGCAAGTTCTTCTACGACGTGTGGGGCGACGCCGTCAACGTGGCCTCCCGCATGGAGACCACCGATGTCGAGGGACGAATCCAGGTGCCGCACAGCGTCTACGAACGCATCAGGCACTCGTTCGTCCTCGAGGAGCGCGGCGACGTCGACGTCAAGGGCAAGGGCGTGATGCACACCTGGTACCTGGTCGGCCGGCGCGACGACACCGCGGTTCGCGAGGCGGTCGAACGTCCGGTCAGCGGACGAACAGTGACATCACCATCTGGTTGATCCGCCGCCGCGGCCACCCGGTCAGGCCGTCGCTCGCGAGGGCCGCGCGTGCGGCGTTGCGCCCACAGACGCCGTGCACGCCGCCACCCGGGTGAGCGCCCGCACTGCCCAGGAACAGCCGCTCGATCGGCGTCTCGGCGCGACCGAATCCCGGTGTCGGCCGGAAGATCAGCTGCTGCTGCAGCTGCGCGGTGCCACCGTTGACCGCACCTCCGACCAGGTTCGCATCGGAGGCCGTCAGCTCGGACGGCCGCTGGATGAACTTGCCCACGACCTGGTCGGTGAACCCGGGCGCATGCTCCTCGAGCACCCGGTCCACCGCTTCGGACAGTCGGTCGGCGCTGGCGTCGTCGGTGACGTCACGCGGCAGATGCGTGTAGGCCCAAGCACTCTCGGTGCCCGCCGGGGATCGCGTCGGGTCGGCGGTCGTCATCTGGCCGAACAGCATGAACGGATGGTCGGGGACGGTGCGGGTGTTGAGGTCGGCCATCCAGCGGACCAGCCCGTCCTCGTCGGCGCCGAGGTGCACCGTCCCCACCTCGTTGAGGTTCTTCGACCGCCACGGGATCGGCGCGTCGACGGCGTAGTTGATCTTCAGCACCGGGGTGTCCCAGGTGAAGTGCTCGAGGTCGTCGAGCACCCGCGGCGGCACCGCCGAGGTGGGCAGCAGTTGGCGGTACAGCGCGGGCGCCGACACGTCGGCCACCACAGCGCGGCGCGCAGTGATCGAGCGACCGTCGGCGGTGCGCACCCCGACGGCGCGGCCGCCGCGCACCTCGATCTCGCTGACGGGTTGATCGCACCGGATCTCCGCACCCGCCGACCGCGCCCGGTTGACCAGCGCCGCGGTGAGCTGTCCCGCGCCGCCGACGGGGACCGGCCAGCCCCCGTCCTGCGCCATCATGATCAGCATGAAGCCCATGACGCCGCTGCCGGGCGCGTCGACGGGCACGTCGGCGTGCAGTGCGTTACCGAGCAGCAGCAGACGGGCGGCGTCTCCGGCGAAGAGCTGCCTGGCCATCTCGCCTGCCGGCAGCACCAGGCGGTGCACCAGCCGCAGCGCCTCGGCGGTGCCCAGTTTCCGCAGCAGGCCTACGGCCCCGCGCACCGGAGGAAACGGCGAGAACAGGCTGGTCAGCAGCGGATCCCTGACCTGCTGCCAGAGCTCGAACAGGCGCAGCCAGTTGTCGCCGTCGGCGGGATGGTTACGCGCGAGTTCCTCGGCGGTGCGGGCGACGTCGCGGTAGATCACCGGCGCATCGTCGTCGGCGGCCGAACGGGGATGGCCCACCACCGCGGGCGCATGCGTCCACTGCAGCCCGTGGTCTTCCAGGTGCAGACCCGACAGCACCGGCGAGGCGACAGAGAGCGGATAGAACGCGCTGTAGAGGTCGCTGGTGTAGCCCGGGATGCGCTCGGCGCTTCGGACGGCGCCGCCCGGTTCCGGCTGCGCCTCCAGCACGACGACATCCCAGCCGGCGTCGGCCATCAGGGCCGCGGCGACGAGCCCGTTGTGGCCGGCGCCGATGACGACGGCGTCGGCGCTAGCTGCCATCGTCGTCACGGGCGTCGCTGTCGTCACGGCGCTCCGCGAGGAAGGCGAGCCGCCGCAGCGTCTCGTTGTTGCGCGGCCACACGGCGACGTCGGAGATCCGCTCCGGCATCAGCTTGCCGATGCCGCTGACGGGGAACTCCTGCATCGAGATTCGGCACCCGTCCGGAATATCGGTCAGTTCCAGGATGATTCGAGCGCCGCCGAACGGTCTGCCCTTGGCGTGCAACACAAGTCGTTCCGCCGGGGTCGACTCTTCGACGACGGTCTCGTCGTTGAGCAGTACCGGCCACACGCCGATGGAGTGGTGGATGGTGGAACCGGCTGCGGGCCAGTCGGGCGCCACGGCCCGCATCCGGCTGTTGCCCACCACCCACTGCGAGTATGTCCAGCCGTCGGCGATCACGTCCCACACGCGTTGGCGTGAGGCGGCGATGTCTCGGGTCACAGTCACAACGGGACGAGTACCCGCCGTGGCCGCGTTTAGACCTTCCGGTTCTCCGACTTGATCAGCCAGGCCAGCTTCTCCAGGCCGTCGATCAGCTGATGCAGGATGTCGGCGGTGCTCGGATCCTCGGCGTCGACCGCGTCGTGGACGGCGCGCATGGTGTCGACCGCGGCGTTGATCCGCACGGTGATCAGGTCGACAACCTCACCGGTGCTGCGCTCGTAGGCCGGGAACTCCGGCAGGCTGGTGGTCGCGGCGACGGTGTCCGAACGGCCGTCCGGTACGGCGTCGAGCGCCCGCATCCGCTCGGCGATCGTGTCGCTGCCCTCACGGGCGAAGTCGACCAGTTCGTCGAGTTGCAGATGCAGATCGCGGAAGTTGGTGCCGACGACGTTCCAGTGCGCCTGCTTACCCTGCAGGTGCAGTTCGATCAGGTCGACCAGGACCCGCTGCAGATTGGCAGCGAACTCCGGCGAGACGGTGAAACCCTGTACTTCTGCTTCGGTGCGACGTGTCGTGTTCATGTCTCTTCCAACGCGCCCTAATCTGGAATCAATCCAGATTAGCCGGTGATAGGCGTCACATCGCCATCGTCGTCCTGGGCGGCCAGCAGACGGGCGTATCCGGCACCCATGGTCAGCAGGATCAGCCCCACGACCAGGAACACCGTCACCCGGAACATCCCGTCCAGCGTGCCCAGGTCGAACAGGAACAGCTTGGCCACGGCGGCTGTCACCACCGCGAGCCCGGCACCGATGAACAGCGGCCGCTGTGCCCTGGTGCGACGGGCGGCGTAGCCGAACACCGCCGCGGCGGCGCCCATCCAGCAGATCGTGGCCGCGACGTGGCCGGCGTAGAAGCCGCCGCCGGTGCCGCCGATCAGCACCCCCGCGGTCACCATGAACGCGGTCACCGCGTACCCGGCGACCGCCGCGGCGCCGGCCCACAGCGCGCGGACCGTGTCCACGGGAACCCGGTCGGTCCAGCTCCAGGCGATCGCCGCCGCCGCCGCGATCAGCAGCAGGCTGGAGACCAGCACCGCCACCGCATCCGGGCCGCTCAGCCGCACCGCGTGCACCAGTGCGCTCGGCGGTGCGTAGGCGACGTACAGCGCACCGCCGAACACCGCGAACCCGAGCGCCGAGCCGCGCGCGACGACGTCGCGCCGGCCCGCCACGCCGACGACCGCCGCCATCGCGAGCAGCAACGGCGCGGCGACCTCACCGTCGAACGCCACGGTGACCGCGATCAGCGCGCTCACCGCCGACAACGCCGACCAGATCTGCCCGACGATCCCGGTGACCGCGGGCAGCCACGGACGACTCAGCACGATCGCCAGCAGCGCGGCGGCCAGCGCACCGATCATCAGCGCCGCCACCACCCGGTCCGCGGTCGCCGACACACACAGCACGGGCAGCGCGCCGACCGCGGTGAGCAGTGCCATCAGCGCCCGCCGAGCGGTGTTCGGCAGCACGAGCAGCGCACCGGCCAGGGCGAGCAACGCCGCGATTCCGCAGGCCGC
Organism: Mycolicibacterium litorale; assembly: GCA_050205415.1. Lineage (GTDB taxonomy): Bacteria > Actinomycetota > Actinomycetes > Mycobacteriales > Mycobacteriaceae > Mycobacterium > Mycobacterium litorale_C. The sequence continues at coordinate 630 of JBNMQY010000030.1, read as the reverse complement.
GGCCAGCGCCAGATCGTCGTCACCGCCGAATGCCGCGCCGGCGAGCGCCACCAGCAGCGGCAGCGTCACCGCCGCGGTCCGCGCGGCGTGCAACCAGATCCAGTCCCGGCCGAGTTGCACCGGCAGCGTCGCGGCGGACAGCGCGAGCATGAATGCCACCAGCAGCAGGTCCACCCCATCGGTGAGCACCGGGGCGAGGACGATCAGCGGTACCAGCACCAGCAGTCCGAGGTGCTCGGATTCCCACCGGCGGGCCAGCGTGAGCCCTCCCCCGCCGACGGCCGCCGCCACCACCAGCCCGATGGGCGCGGCGACCCATTCGTAGATGATCGTGATCGCGAGGACGTCGAAGTACGCGGTGGCAATGCCGGTCGCGGTCAAGGCGATACCGCCGACCCGGCCGCCCTCCCTGGCGTTGACGCGGCAGCCGACGGCGACGAGCCCGGCCGCGAGCGCCGCGCCGGCACCGACGCGGATCTCCGGCCGCAGAATCCCCGCCTGCGCGGCCAGCACCAGGAGCAGCACCACGCCGATGAGCGTGACCGCGACACCGGCCACCGCCAGCACCTTGCCGATCCAGCCCTCCGACCGCTCGCGGGGCACCGGGGGCACCGGGGGTGGCGGTGGTGG
>JBNMQY010000029.1:0-63356 GCA_050205415.1 Mycolicibacterium litorale | reverse complement strand
CACCGCGTTTCAGCCGCCGGGCGAGCATCGCGGCGTCCTTGGCGCTGCTCGCCCGGCGGCTGAAACGCGGTGTGGTGGACGCGGAGTTGACGCCGCCGGCGATCACGAGCTGATCCATGCCCGCGCGGATGCTCGCCGCGGCGCTCTGCACGGCCGCCTGCCCCGCCGCGCAGTGGCGGTTGTTCGACAGGCCCGGCACCGAGGTGAGGCCCGCGGTGATCGCGGCGTGGCGCGCGATGACACCGCCACCGTAGAGCCCTTCGCCGAGGATGACGTCGTCGATCTGACCGGTGGGCAGGTCCTCGGCTGCGGCTTTCACAACATGCTCCGCCAGCTGATAGGCGTCGGTGTCGCGGAGGGTGCCCTTCATCGCGGTCCCGATGGGCGTGCGCAACGCGGAGACGATGACGGCTTCGGGCATGGATTGACTCCGTTTCTGCGGCGTATGAGAATGCTATTCTCTCAACACGAGAGTCGCCGTTGCAAGAAGGGGAATCGTATGCAAATCGCCGGGAGCTCAGCGATCGTCGTCGGTGGCGCAGGAGGACTCGGCGAGGCGACCGTCCGCCGACTGCAGGGCGCCGGCGCCAAGGTGGTCGTCGCCGACTTGGCCGACGAGAAGGGTGCGGCGCTCGAACAGGAGCTCGGGGTGCGCTACGTGCGCACCGACGCGACGTCCGAGGAATCCGTGAACGCCGCGATCGCCGAAGCGGAATCCCTCGCGCCGCTGCGCATCTCGGTCGACACCCACGGCGGCCCGGCCAGTGGCGGGCGATTGATCGGCAAGGACGGCTCACCACTCGACCTCGACGGGTTCAAGAAGACGATCGAGTTCTACCTGACCGCCGTGTTCAACGTGATGCGGTTGACGGCAGCGGCGATCGCAAAGTCCGAACCGCTCGACGAGGGCGGTCGCGGTGTCATCATCAACACCGCGTCGATCGCGGGCTACGAGGGACAGATCGGCCAGCTCCCGTATTCGGCCGCCAAAGGCGGGGTGCTCGGGATGACGCTGGTGGCCGCGCGCGACCTGTCCCCGCTGGGCATTCGCGTGTGCACGATCGCCCCCGGCACCATCAACACCCCGGCCTACGGCAAGGCGGCCGATCAGCTCGAACAGTACTGGGGTCCGCAGGTGCCGTTCCCCAAGCGCATGGGCCGATCGACGGAGTATGCGCAGTTAGCGCAGAGCATCGTCGAGAACGACTACCTCAACGGCGAGATCATCCGCCTCGACGGAGCGCTGCGGTTCCCGCCCAGGTGAACGCGCTGGAAGGCCGCGTCGCCTTCGTCGCCGGCGCCAGCCGGGGCATCGGCGCCACGGTGGCCAAAGCCCTTGCGGCCCAGGGCGCTGCGGTGGCCGTCGCCGCCCGCTCGGAACAGCCGGGCAAGCTGCCGGGCACCATCGGATCGGTCGCCGAATCCATCACGGCCGCCGGCGGCCGCGCGCTGCCGGTGGCATGTGACGTCACCGACGAGTCGTCGGTGAACGCCGCGGTGGCGCAGACGGTTTCGGAGTTCGGCGGCATCGACATCCTGGTCGCCAACGCCGGCGTGCTGTGGCTCGGCCCCATCGAGTCGACACCGCTGAAACGGTGGCAGCTCTGCCTCGACGTCAACCTCACCGGGGTCTTCCTCGTCACCAAGGCGGTGATACCGCACGTGCGTGCCCGCGGTGGCGGATCGTTGATCGCGGTGACGACGACCGGCGTCACCATGACCGATCAGGGTTCCAACGCCTACTGGGTGTCCAAGGCCGCCGCGGAAAGGCTCTACCTCGGCCTGGCCGCCGACCTGCGGGCGGACAACATCGCGGTCAACTGCCTGAGCCCGTCGCGCGTCGTGCTCACCGAAGGCTGGCAGGCCGGCGGGGCGGGGATGCAGATCCCGAGGGAGATGGTCGAGCCGCCGGAAGCGATGGCGCGCGCCGCCGTCCTGCTGGCGGCACAGGACGCCGGCGGGATCACCGGAACGATCCAGCGCTCCGAAGAGCTTGTCGGTTAGGCGTTGACTCTGCGTCCAGGGCGGAGAAGTTCGAGTAGCGACCGCCGTGAACGCAGAGTCAACGGCGACTCTCAGTTCTTCTTGGCGTTCAGCTTCGCGACGATGGTGCGGAAGTCCTCCGTCAGGAACGACTGTTCTTCTGCGGTGTTCGCGTAGTCGAGGCTCGCCAGCACGGCCCGTTCCAGGTGGATGTTGAGCAGCCGTTTCGTGGCTTCCAACGCCTGGCGCGGCATCTGCATCATCTTCTCGGCGCAGGCGATCGCCTCGTTCACCGGGTCGTCGACGATGTGGTTCGCCAGCCCCAGCTCCGCAGCGCGCTGCGCGCTGATCCGGGTACCGGTCATCGCGAACTCCTTGGCCAGCAGCAGGCTGATGTGCAGCGGCCAGGTCAGCGGGCCACCGTCGGCGGCGACCAGGCCCACCTGTACGTGAGGATCGGCGAAGTACGCCGTCGGCGCCATGTACACGATGTCGCTCAGCGCCACCAGACTGCAGCCCAGCCCGACGGCCGGCCCGTTCACCGCGGCCACCACCGGGATCCGGGTCCGGCACATGCCGAGCACGATCTCGCGGCCGTGCAGGATGGTCTTGCGGCGCAGCTGCGCATCCCCCGCCAGCTCCTCGAGGTAGGCGAAGTCGCCGCCGGCCGAAAATGCCCGTCCCGCACCGGTGATCACCGCGGCGCGCGCATCGAGATCCTCGTTGAGCCGCGGCCACAGCTGCGCGAGACCGCAGTGCAGGTCGTCGTTGACGGCGTTCAGGGCATCCGGCCGGTTGAGCGTGATGATCCGCAGCGGACCGTCCGCGGTGACCTGGATTTCGTCCGGCATGTCGTACATCTAGACTCCTAGTCCGAGAATTCTCGACGCGATGATGTTCTTCTGGATCTGCGACGTACCGCCCATCACGCTCTGTGCGCGACTGTAGAGATAGGCGCTCAGCAGATCGGGATCCTTGGTACCGCTGACCGCGAGTGCCGCATGGCCGACGGACTGTTCGGTCCAGGTCATCAACAGCTTGTCCAGCGACCCCTGCGGACCGTGGGTGATGCCGTCGAGCTGTTCGGACAGCCGACGACGCACGTGCAGGCGCAGCATCTCGGCCTCCACGGCCGCCCACACCAGATCCTCCGGCGGCCGCCCGTCGACGCGAGAAGCCATCTGGCGCACCAGCTTTCCGTATCGCGCCGAGTAACCCAGAGTCGAGGGCTCGCGTTCGTGGCTGACCACCGTCATCGCCAGCGCCCAACCCTCCCCCGGCGCGCCGATCATCTGGTCCGCCGGCACCACCGCACCGTCGAACCCGACCTGGCCGAATTCCGTGGTCACCCCGTTGATCATCTTCAGCGGCCGCTGTTCGATCCCGGGTTGGTGCATGTCGACGATGAACGCCGAGATGCCCTTGTGCCGTGGCACGTCCTTGTCGGTGCGGGCCAGCACCAGACACCAGTCGGCGATGTCGGAGTAGCTGGTCCAGATCTTGTGCCCGTGGATGACGTATTCGTCGCCGTCCCGGGTCGCGGTCGTCGTCAACGACGCCAGATCCGAACCGGCACCCGGTTCGCTGAAACCCTGACACCAGCGCTCGGTGCCGTTGATCATCCCGGGCAGGAACCGTTGTTGCAATTCCTTGCTGCCGTGGTGGCCGAGTCCGACGACGAGGTAGCCGAGGCTCGGACGCGGCGGTGCGCCGGCACGGGCGAGTTCCTCGTCGACGATGACGTCGTAGACCGGCGGCAGGTCCTGGCCGCCGAACTCGCGCGGCCACGAGGTGCCGAAGAACCCGGCGGAGTACAGCGCCTGATGCCACTCCCCCTGCCGCGTCCAGTAGTCGTCACCGGAGACCGCGAACTGTCCGGCGTTGTCCGCCAGCCAGGTCCTCAATCGGTCCCGGAAGGCGGCCTCTTCGGGTGAATCACGAAAATCCAAGATCGATGTCCTCCAGACGTACCGGCCACAACTCGCTCGAAGTCAGGACGCGCCGCAGGTACACGTGCGCGAGGCATTCCCAGGTGTTCCCGATGCCGCCGTGCACCTGGATCGCCGTCTCGCAGACGGTGCGTGCGGCGCGCGCGCAGTACAGCTTGGCGTACCGGCCCGCCCGCACCGCCTCGTCGGCCGGGAGTTCGTCGACCGCCCACGCGGCGTGCCGCTGGATCGACACGGAGCCCTCGATCAGCGCGAGACCTTCTGCGAGCAGGTGCGCGATCGCCTGATAGGAACCGATCGACTTACCGTACTGCTCACGGACTTTCGCGTAGTCGACGGCGAGAGCATGTGCGCCGCGTGCGGCGCCGAGAATATCGGCCGACGTCGTCGCGAGTGCCAGCGCGTACCACCGCTGCGCCTCCTCGCGTGACAGCTCCGCGAGCTCGGCGGGTTCCTCGGTCACCCCGGCGGCACTGCGGGTGAGATCGACCCCGCCAAGCTCGTCGGATGCCGCGGTGGGCGCGCGGCCGAGCAGTCGGCCCAGTTCGTCGGTCAGCGCAGGCCCGAGGAACGGGACGTCGACCAGACCGCGGCCGAATTCCTCCGCGACGACGGCCACTTCGACACCCGACGCGCCATCGGAGCGCAGGGACCGCCAGCCCGTCGACGCCACCGTCTTCTCCAGGCGGGCCAGCCTGGTCGAATCGGCCAGGTCCGCGACCGACCCCGGACCGAGGTCGTCGGCGAGTTTGGCTGCGGCGTCGCGCAATTGCTGCTGTTCAGCTGTCAGACGTACGTCCATGCTGCTCCTTCAGCACTCGGCGCAGAACCTTGCCGGAAGGCAAGCGCGGGATCTCCGGGACGAACACCACCCGGCTCGGTCGTTTGTAGGACGCCAACGTCTCGGCGACCAGATCGATCAGCTCGTCGGCGGAGACGGCACGGTTCGTGGTGACGGCGGCGACCACCGATTCGCCGTCGGCAGGATGCGGTTCGCCGAACACGGCACAGTCCTCGACGCCGGGATGTCCGTGCAGGACGGCCTCGATCTCGGCCGGCGCGACCTGGAACCCGCGGACCTTGATCATCTCCTTGGAGCGGTCGGTGATGCGCAGCCAGCCGTCGGCGTCGAGCCGGCCGACGTCGCCGGTGCGGTACCAGCCGTCGTCGAACGCCGTCGACGTCGCCTCCCGCGGGAGGTATCCGGCCATCACCGAATCCGAGCAGACCTGGATCTCACCGACCTCGTCGGCCCCCAGCGGCGTCCCGTCTTCCAGTGACACGATCCGGACCCGCACACCGGGCACGGGCCGCCCGACGGTGTCCAGCCGGGCACCCGTGACGGGATTGGCTGCGATGACGGGTAATTCGGTGGTTCCGTAGGCGGCGACCCAGTTCACTCCCGTACGTCGGGTGACGTCGGCGGCGACGGTGGCGGTGACCGGGGTGGCGCACCACATGATGTAGCGCAGTGACGACAAGTCGTAGCTCTCCAGTTTCGGGTGGGCGGCGAGCGCCAGCGCGATTGGCGCGACGGCCATTTCGATGGTGATCCGGTCGGATTCGATGTGGTGCAGCATCGCGTCGATGTCGAACCGTGGATGCAGTCGGATCCAGGTCCCCGTGTCGAGCGCCATGACGATGTTGAGCAGGCCGAGGATGTGCGACGGCGGCGTCATGATCTGCATCCGGTCGGCCGACGACAGCTCGAGGGCATCGCGCCAGTGCCGCACCGCCACGGCGAATGCGCGGTGGGTGTGCCGGACCGCCTTCGGCATCCCGGTGGTGCCCGAACTGAACACGAACAGCGCATCCGAGTCGGGGTCGACCGCGTCGAACTCACGCCGCCCGGGGGTGACGGGTTCGTCGAGGCGCAGCATCGGCATCAGCCCGGCGAGAACGGGATGGTCGCCGACCGCGTGGCTGGGACGCGTCAGCTCCAGGGCGTGCGCGACCTCGGCGCCCTTCCAAGCGGGGCTGATCAACACCGCCGCGGCACCGAGATGCCAGATACCCCGCAGCGCGGCAACGAATTCCGGCCGGTTCGACGACATCATCGCCACCCGGTCACCGGCCCGGACGCCCCGCTGTTCCAGCGCGGTCGCCATACCGCTGGACAGCGCGTCGAGGTCGGCGAGCGTGTACTCGCGCTCGCCGAAAGCGAGTGCCGCAGCGCCCGTCATCCCTCGGCCATCGCTCACCGCCGCCGGACCCTCCTGGACGCCGTAGTCTGCACTTGAGAAGACCCTATCATTTCGGGAGAATAGAATTCTCCGTAGATCAGAATATGCATGCCAGAAGTCCGAAGGAGTCCTATGACGGCCGAACCGATGTCCGCGGCGCCCGATGGTGGGGCCGGCGCCGAGGTGACCATCGTGCTCGACCGAAAGACGGTGACGGTGACGCCGGCGACCGGCGAGACGCTGCTCGAGAGCGCACGGCGCGCCGGTATAGCGCCCCCGTTCTCCTGCGAGGCCGGGAACTGCGGCACGTGCATCGCCAAATTGACCGAAGGCACCGCCACCATGCGTGTCAACGATGCGCTCGACGACGACGAAGTGGCCGACGGGTACGTGCTGACCTGCCAGGCGGTTCCCGACACCGCCCGCGTCGCCGTCACCTACGACGACTGATCGGCCGGCAGCGCCGGCGGCGGACGGTAGTCGGGTTCGTAGCCGGCGATGTGGATGGGGCTGCCGACCAGCCGGAACCTCCCGGCGGTCACGAGCGCCTCGGGCGTCTGCTCGAGCGCGTCGGGCAGCCCGCGCACCGCGGCCGCCGGGATGCCGAGCGGCCGCAGCCGAGCCTCCCACCCCTTCGCCGAATCGTGCGCCAACGCCACGGTGACCAGGGCGAGCACCTCCTCGCGGCGCGCAGCCCGTTCGGCCATCGTGGGAAACCCCTCGATACCCGCTTCCTCGGCGAACAGCCGCCAGAACCCGTCGTGCGTGACGAACAGCGCCAGGTAGCCGTCGGACGTCGGAAACAGTTGCGCCGGAACGTAGAACGAGTGCGCGCCGTTGGGATGGCGGCGCGGCGCCACCCCGTCGTTCAGGTAGGCCGCCGCCCGGTAGTTCAGTTGCGACAGCATCACGTCCCGCAGCGAGACGTCGACCTGTCCGCCGCGGCCGGCGACGATCATCGCCAGCAGACCGAGCGCGGCGGTCAGACCCGTCGAGTTGTCGGCCGACGAATACCCCGGGAGGGTCGGCGGGCCGTCGGGGTCGCCGGTCATGGCGGCGACGCCGGTGGCGGCCTGGATCACGTAGTCGAACGCCGGATCGTCGCCGCCGTCCAGCCCGAAGCCGGTCATCGCCACGCAGACGATCTTCGGATTGAAGCGCCGCAGATTCTCAAAGGTGAGGCCAAGCCGGCGGATCACCGACGGCTTCATATTCACCAGCAGCGCATGGGATTCCGCGACCAGCTCCCCCAGCCGCCGCTGGCCCTCCTCGGACTGCAGATCCAGGCACACGCTGGTCTTGTTGCGGTTCAGGCTGGCGAAATAGCTGTCACTGACCTGCCGGGAGATCTCGCCGCCGGGCGGCTCGATCTTGGTCACCTCGGCCCCGAGGTCGGCGAGCATCATCGTGGCGTACGGGCCGGCGAGCATGACGCCGACCTCCAGGATGCGGATGCCGGCCAACGGCGGTGCGTTCACCTGTTCCGTCGGCTCTTCGCGCAAGCGCTCATCTGTGCCCGTCGGCTCTTCGCGCAAGCGCTCATCTCCGCCCGTCGGCTCTTCGCGCAAGCGCTCATCTCCGCCCGTCGGCTCTTCGCGCAAGCGCTCATCGCACCTGCTTCGCGAGCTCGGCGATCACCTCACGCGTGCGGTACTTGGAGGCGATCAATTCGTCGCGGGTGTCGCCTATCGGCAGCAGCCGCACGGACAGGTCGGTGACGCCGGCGTCGGCGAACTGCTTGAACCGGGCCAGGATGGAGTCCTCGTCCCCCGCCGCGCACAGGTCGCCGACGTTGCGGGCGTCGCCGCGGTCGAGCAGCCGCTGATAGTTGGGCGAGGTCTCGGCCTCGGCGAGGATGCGGTTGGCCCGCTCCTTGGCCGCGTCGATCTCGGAGTTGGCGCACAGGCACACCGGGATGCCCGCGACGATGCGCGGCGCGGGCCGGCCGGCGTCGGCCGCCGCCTTGGTGATCTTCGGCGCGATGTGGTCGCCGATCGCCTTCTCGTCGGCCATCCACAGGACGGTGCCGTCGGCGAGTTCCCCGGCGAGCTGCAGCATGACCGGGCCGAGCGCGGCCACCAGCACCGGCATGGGCGTCTCGGCACCCAGCACGGTCGGGTTGTGGACGGTGAACGAATCGTTCTCGACGTCCACGTCGCCGGGACCGGCCAGGGCCGCGTTGAGCACCTCGAGGTAGTCACGCGTGTAGGCGGCCGGTTTGTCGTAGGGCAGGCCGAGCATGTCGCGCACGATCCAGTGGTGCGACGGGCCGACCCCCAGCGCAAGCCGGCCGCCCGTCATGGCGTGCACCGAAAGCGCCTGGCGCGCAAGCGCGATCGGATGCTGCGCCTGCAGCGGGACCACCGCGGTGCCGAGTTCGATGCGGGAGGTGTGCGCGGCCATCAGCGCCACCATCGTCAGACAGTCGAAGTCGTTGGGCACCTGCGGCATCCACGCGGTGTCCATGCCGGCGGACTCCGCCCACTCGATGTCGGACACCAGCTTGGCGACCTTGCGCGCCATGTCCCCGCGCTCGGCACCGATCATCACACCGAGTCTCATGTCAGCCTTCCCTCGCCGAACGTGCGGTCAGTGCGGTTTTCCGGCCGAAATGTCGCAGTACGCGCACGTTCGGCGCCTGCCCGGTCACTGCGCGACCTCGCTGGTCAACTTGCGCACCTCGGTCACCAGCGTCTCCAACGGTGTGCCGGTGGGAAACACCGCCGCCGCACCGGCTTCCAGCAGCTTCGGCACATCGGCCTGCGGAATGGTGCCTCCGACCACCACCGCGATGTCACCGGCGTCGGCCGCTCGCAACGCCTCGACGGTCCGCCGGGTCAGCGCCAGATGCGCCCCCGAGAGGATCGACAGCCCCACCAGTGCGACGTCCTCCTGCAGCGCGATCGACACGATGTCCTCGATGCGCTGGCGGATACCGGTGTAGATGACCTCGAAACCGGCGTCGCGCAGCGTGCGGGCGACGATCTTGGCGCCGCGGTCATGGCCGTCGAGGCCCGGTTTGGCGACGAGGACGCGCGTAGGACTCATCAGAACACCCCCCTTCTAGAAGACGACAGGCTGCTGGAATTCGCCCCAGACGGCTTTGAGCGCCGAGACCATCTCACCGACGGTGCAGTAGGCGTTCGCGCAGTCGATCAGCTTGTGCATCAGGTTGTCGTCACCCTCGGCGGCCCGCGACAGCGCCGCCAACGCCGCCGCGACGGCATCGGCGTCGCGGTCCGCCTTGACCTTCGACAGCCGTTTGAGCTGCAGGTCGCGGCCCTCGGCGTCGAGTTCGTAGGTGTCGATGTCCGGTGGCGGTTCGTCGGTGACGAACTTGTTCACTCCGACGACGGGCCGCTGCCCCGATTCGATCTCCTGGTGCAGTTTGTAGGCCTCGTCGGCGATCAGGCCCTGCAGATAGCCGTCTTCGATGCAGCGCACCATGCCGCCGTGCGTCTCGAGGTCGTGCATGATCTCGACGATCTTGGCCTCGGTGGCGTCGGTCAGCGCCTCGACGAAGTACGAGCCGCCGAGCGGATCGGCCACCCGGGTCACGCCTGTCTCGTAGGCCAGGATCTGCTGGGTGCGCAGCGCGAGAGTCGCAGATTCCTCGCTGGGCAGCGCGAACGGCTCGTCCCATGCGGCGGTGAACATCGACTGCACCCCGCCGAGAACCGACGCCATCGCCTCGTAGGCGATGCGCACGACGTTGTTCTGCGCCTGCGGGGCGTACAGCGACGCACCGCCGGATACGCAGCCGAAGCGGAACATCGACGCCTTGTCGCTCGTCGACCCGTACCGCTCCCTCACGATCGTCGCCCAACGGCGCCGTCCGGCACGGTATTTCGCGATCTCCTCGAAGAAGTCGCCGTGGGTGTAGAAGAAGAACGAGATCTGCGGGGCGAACTTGTCGATGGACATCCGGCCACGTTCGACCACGGTGTCGCAGTAGGTGACGCCGTCGGCGAGCGTGAAAGCCATCTCCTGCACCGCGTTCGCACCGGCGTCGCGGAAGTGTGCGCCGGCCACCGAGATCGCGTTGAACCTCGGCACCTCGGCGGCGCAGAACTCGATCGTGTCGGCGATCAGGCGCAGCGACGGCTCCGGGGGCCAGATCCAGGTGCCGCGCGAGGCGTACTCCTTGAGGATGTCGTTCTGGATGGTGCCGGTGAGCTTCTCGCGGGGCACGCCCGCCTTCTCCGCGGCGGCGACGTAGAAGGCCAGCAGGATCGCGGCGGTGCCGTTGATGGTGAAACTGGTGCTGATCTTGTCGAGCGGGATGCCGTCGAACAGGATCTCCGCGTCGGCGAGCGTGTCCACCGCCACCCCGACGCGGCCGACCTCTTCGCCGTACTCGGGATCGTCGGAGTCGTAGCCGCACTGGGTGGGCAGGTCGAGTGCCACCGACAATCCGGTGCCGCCCTGGTCGAGCAGGTACCGGTAGCGGCGATTCGACTCCTCGGCGGTGCCGAAGCCGGAATACTGCCGGAAGGTCCACAGCTTGCCCCGATACCCCGACGCGAAGTTTCCGCGCGTGAAGGGATAGCTGCCGGGCGCGGGGGGTTCGCCGTTCCGATCGCCCGGCCCGTAGACGGGCTCGAGCGGGAGGCCCGAGGAAGTCTGTACGAGGTCGCTCATCAGTGGATAACGTACTTGCAAAAAATGAGAATGCCAATACCGCAATCGGGAAGGCCCCATGTGAGAGCGCCTGCGGGCCCGACGAGCGGACCGAGCGACGGGACCGCGCACCCCGTCGCCGACCTGCGTCAGCCGATGCGGCACTATTCCGGATACGTCACTTGCAGAAAATGAGAATGTCAATACCATCGAGGTGAGTCGAGGAGGCCCATGCCCAGCGAACAAGGGATGCCCAGCCAGCGGACGTTGAGTGATCGGACCCTGGTGGTGTCCGGCGGAAGCCGCGGAATCGGTCTCGCCATCGCGATCGGCGCGGCCCGACAGGGCGCCAACGTGGTCCTGCTCGCCAAGACCGCCGAACCGCACCCCAAGCTGCCGGGCACCGTGCACACCGCGGTCGCCGACGTGGAGGCCGCGGGCGGCAAAGCCGTCGCGGTCGTCGGAGACGTCCGCAAAGAGGAGGACGTGGCGCGCGCCGTCGACACCGCTGTCGAGCACTTCGGCGGCATCGACATCTGCATCAACAACGCGAGTGCCATCGCCACCGAACCGACCGAGCAGCTGTCGGCCAAGAAGTTCGACCTGATGATGGACATCAACATCCGCGGCACCTTCCTGCTGACCAAGGCCTGCCTGCCGCTTCTGCGCGAGTCGGCCAACCCGCACGTGCTCACCCTCGCACCGCCGCTGAACATGAACCCGTACTGGCTGGGCGCCCACCCGGCCTACACGCTCTCGAAGTACGGGATGACGCTGCTCTCGCTGGGCTGGGCGCAGGAATATCCGGGCATCGCCTTCAACTGCCTGTGGCCCGAGACCTACATCGCCACCTCCGCGGTCGCCAACATCGGCGCCGACGCCCTCGAGTCGTCGCGCGATCCGCAGATCATGGCCGATGCGGCGGTCGAGGTGCTGTCCCGGCCCGCGCGCGAAACCACCGGCCAGTGCTTCATCGACTCCGAGGTGCTCAAGTCGGCCGGTGTCGTGGACTTCTCGCGCTACGGTGGCGGGGACCACCCCACCCTCGACATCTTCGTGGACAAGACATGAGTATCTCGCTCCTGCTGGAGATGTCGGTCTCGGCGGACCCCGACCGGACCGCGGTCGTCTCCGACGAACTGCGACTGTCCGCAACCGAACTGTCCGCACTGGCCGACGGCGGCGCCGGCGTCATCGCGAATTCCGGTGCCGCGCACGTCGCCTACGTCGGCACCGGCGGCGCACTGCTGCCGCTGCTGCTGTTCGCCTCCGCCAGGGCCGCCGTCCCGTTCACCCCGCTCAACTACCGGCTGAGCCGCGAGGGCCTGCACGAACTGATCGCGCGGCTGCCCGACGCGCTGGTGATCGCCGACCCGGAATACCGCGACGTCGTGGCGGGGGCGGGTAAGCAGGTGCTGGACACCGAGGAGTTCCTCGCCGCCGCGCGCACCGCAGAGCCCGCCGCGGAGTTCGCCGATCCCGACGCGGTGGCCGTCGTACTGTTCACCTCGGGCACCACCTCTCGCCCCAAAGCCGTTGAGCTGACCCACAACAACCTCACCAGCTACGTCACCGGCACCGTGGAGTTCGCGTCGGCCGCACCCGAGGACGCCGCGCTGATCTGCGTGCCGCCGTACCACATCGCCGGAGTCGGCGCCGCGATGTCGAATCTCTACGCCGGCCGCAAGATGGTGTACCTGCGCCACTTCGACGCCCGCGAGTGGATCCGGCTGGTGCGCACCGAAGGCGTCACCACCGCCACCGTCGTCCCCACCATGCTCGACCGCATCGTGTCCGCGCTGTCCGACGAACCGGTGGACCTGCCCACGCTCCGCAACCTCGCCTACGGCGGTTCGAAGGTGGCGCTGCCGCTGGTGCGGCGGGCCCTCGAACTACTGCCAGACGTCGGTTTCGTCAACGCCTACGGGCTCACCGAGACCAGTTCGACGATCGCGGTGCTCGGGCCCGACGACCACCGTGCCGCACTCGCCTCCGACGACGACGCGGTGACGCGCCGGCTGGGGTCGGTCGGTCAGATCGTGCCGGGTATCGAGGTGCAGATCCGCGCCGACGACGGCAGCGTGCTCGGCCCGGGCGAGACCGGCGAGCTGTTCGTGCGTGGCGATCAGGTGTCCGGGCGATACACCGACATCGGCTCCGTACTCGACGCGGACGGCTGGTTCCCGACCAAAGACGTTGCCTCCCTGGACGCCGACGGCTACCTGTTCATCGGCGGCCGCTCCGACGACACGATCATCCGCGGCGGGGAGAACATCGCACCCGCCGAGATCGAGGACGTCCTCGTCGAACATCCCGACGTACGCGACGTCGCCGTCGTCGGACCCGAGGATCCGCAGTGGGGACAGATCATCGTCGCGGTCGTGGTGCCCGCACCCGGCGCCAGCCCCGATCCCGGTGAGCTGCGCGCCCATGTACGCGCGCAACTGCGCGGTTCCCGCACCCCCGACCGGGTCGTGTTCCGCGCCGAACTGCCCACCAACGCCACCGGTAAGGTGCTGCGCCGCGAACTGATCCGAGAACTCCAAGCCGCAGCCGACGAGCCCGAGAAGGAGCCCGCATGATCAAGAACGGCACCCGCCTGCAGAGCCAGGTGTGCGACACCCAGGTGATCGTGGTGCGCAGCGCCGACAGCCTCAACGACCTGCGCGCCGGCGGTGCGCCGATGGTGCCGCTGGATGCCCAGAAGTCCTCCGACGCCAGCCTGGACCCGACGCTGGCCGACGGCAACGTGATGGGCAAGCGCTACGTCGACGACGGCGGAGCCGAGGTGCTGGTCACCAAGGCGGGCGCCGGCACCCTGTCCATCGGCAGCACGCCGCTCAACCTCAAAGAGGCCAAACCCCTTCCTGCCAGCGACTGAACGGTCCGCCGGGATCCGTCCCCGGCGGCTCGCGAGGGTTGATTCCGCTCGCGATGGGGAATGCTCGAACCCGATATCCGGGTCGACTTCGCCATCGAGGAGCAAACCATGGCCACCATCGACGGACACCGCCCGCGGGAGGCCGAACCGCTCGCCGTGCGACGAGCCGTGCGGGGCGCTGCCATCGGCAACACGGTCGAGTGGTTCGACTTCGCCATCTACGGCTTCCTCGCCTCCTACATCGCGGACAAGTTCTTCCCGACCGCCGACGACACCGCCGCACTGCTGAACACCTTCGCCATCTTCGCGGCGGCCTTCTTCATGCGGCCACTGGGCGGATTCTTCTTCGGGCCGCTCGGCGACCGGATCGGCCGGCAGCGAGTGCTGGCCCTGGTCATCCTGCTGATGTCGGCGTCCACCTTCGCGATCGGCCTGCTGCCGAGCTACGACGCCATCGGTGTCGCCGCACCGCTGCTGCTCCTGCTCCTGCGGTGTGTGCAGGGCTTCTCAGCCGGCGGCGAATACGGCAGCGGCGCCTGCTATCTCGCGGAGTTCGCCCCCGACCGGCACCGGGGTTTCGTGGTCAGCTTCCTGGTCTGGTCGGTGGTGGTCGGGTTCCTGCTCGGCTCGGTGACGGTGACCGCGCTGGAGACGGCGCTGGGCGAGTCCGCGATGAACGCGTACGGATGGCGGATCCCGTTCCTCATCGCGGGCGTGCTGGGCGGTGTCGGGCTCTACATCCGGTTACGTCTCGGCGACACACCGGATTTCGAGGAGCTGAAGGAATCCGGTGAGGTCTCGACCTCCCCGCTCAAGGAGGCGCTCACGACCTCGTGGAAGCCGATCCTGCAGATCGCCGGCCTGGTCATCATCCACAACGTCGGGTTCTACACCGTGTACACCTACCTGCCGAGCTACATGACCGAGACCCTCGACTTCACCAAGACCGATGCGTTCCTCTCGATCACCGTGGCCAGCGTCGTCGGACTCGTGCTCATTCTGCCGCTCGGCGCGTTGTCGGACCGGGTCGGCCGAAAACCGTTGCTCATCGCGGGCGCGGTGGGTTTCGCGGTGCTGGCCTATCCGTTGTTCGCGCTGTTCAACACCGGATCGCTGCTCGGCGCCATCGCCGGGCATGCCGGCCTGTCCGCACTCGAATCGCTGTTCGTGGCGGGCTCACTGGCCGCGGGTGCGGAGTTGTTCGCCACCCGGGTGCGCTCCAGCGGCTACTCGATCGGCTACAACACGTCGGTGGCGTTGTTCGGCGGCACCGCACCGTACGTCGCGACGTGGCTCACCGACCGCACCGGAAACGAGCTCGCCCCCGCCTATTACGTGATCGTCGCGGCCGTCGTCTCGCTGGCCACCATCCTGACCATGCGCGAGACCGCCAACCGCCCGCTGCGCATGCGCGTCTGAGACGGCGAAAACCCTTGCCGGGCCGTCGAACGGCCGATAATGTCCACCCATGGCAGCCACCGGTGCGCCCGCTGTTGTCGGCACCTCGCCATTGCGGGTGGCGTCGGCGAGTTTCATCGGCACCACCGTCGAGTACTACGACTTCCTCATCTACGGCACCGCGGCGGCGCTGGTGTTCCCGAAGCTGTTCTTCCCGGCGGTCTCGCCGGCCACCGGATTGCTGTTGTCCTTCGCGACGTTCGGTGTCGGGTTCGTCGCCCGCCCGCTCGGCGGAATCGTGTTCGGCCACTTCGGCGATCGCGTCGGCCGCAAGCGGATGCTGGTCTACTCGCTGCTCATCATGGGCACCGCGACCGTCTTGATGGGGGCCCTGCCGACCTACGCGCAGATCGGCGTGGCGGCACCGATCCTGCTGACGGTGCTGCGGTTGCTGCAGGGTTTCGCCGTCGGCGGTGAATGGGGCGGCGCCACCCTGATGGCGGTCGAGCACGCCGCACCGGACCGCAAGGGCTTCTACGGCGCCTTCCCGCAGATGGGCGCCCCGGCCGGGACCGCGATCGCCACCCTCGCGTTCTACGCCGTCTCCCTGTTGCCCGACGAGCAGTTCCTGTCGTGGGGGTGGCGAATCCCGTTCCTCGCCAGCGCCGTACTCATCGTCATCGGGCTGGTCATCAGGCTGTCGCTGGCCGAGAGCCCCGACTTCGCCGCGGTGCGGGCGCGGGCCGCCGTCCTGCGGTTGCCGATCGCCGTCGCCGTGCGCAGGCAGTGGCGCCAGATCCTGCTCGTCGCCGGGGCGTATCTGTCCCAGGGCGTGTTCGCCTACATCTGCGTGGCGTACCTGGTGTCCTATGCCACCACCGTCGCCGGAATCGGTCGTGCCCAAGCGCTTCTCGGTGTGTGCGTGGCCGCGGTGGTGGCGGTGGTGATGTATCCGGTGTTCGGCGCGGTGTCCGACACCGTCGGCCGCAAACCGGTGTTCCTGGCCGGTGTCCTCGCGATGGGCGTATCCGTGCTGCCGGTCTTCGCGCTGATCAACACCGGTGAGCCGTGGCTGTTCCTGGTCGCGCTCGTGCTGGTGTTCGGGCTGGCCATGGCGCCGGCCGCCGGGGTGACGGGCTCACTGTTCAGCCTCGCCTTCGACGCCGACGTGCGCTACAGCGGCGTGTCGCTAGGGTACACGCTGTCGGCGGTGGTCGGTTCGGCGTTCGCCCCCACGATCGCCACCGCGCTGTACGCGGCGACCAAGTCCAGCGATGCGATCGCCGCCTACCTGATCGCGGTGTCGGTGATCTCGGCGGTGTCGGTGAGTCTGCTCCCCGGCCCGTGGCGGCAGCCCCGGGTCGGGTGAGGCTGACTCAGGTGTCGATGTCGGCCAGCGCCTCGGCGGTCTGCAGGTCGGCGTATGCCGCCGAATACCGTTGTGCCAGAGCGATTGCGATGTCCGGGCGCTGCCACAACTCCCCCGCACTCGCGGTGCACAGCCACAGCGTGAGCCCGTGCGCCACCGACGCGCGATAGCGCAGCCAGATCTCGCCGAGTGACGGCAACTCGTCGGCGGGCAGGCCCAGCGCGTCGCGGTACTCCTCGAGCAGGTGGCGTTCACTGCGGCGCCGGTCCTCGATCGTCAGCGCGCCCTGCAGGAAGTAACCGAGATCCAGCGACCAGTTGCCGCGCCGGGCGACCTGCCAGTCGAGGAATCCGACCTCTCCGCTGGGCAGCAGATAGGTGTTGCCGATGTGCGGATCACCGTGCAGCAGCGTCTGCGGCGCCTTCGTCAGGCTGCGGATGTAGGGCTTCCAGATGTCGTCGATCAGCCCGCCGATGGTCAGCGCCATCACCACGTCGGGCGCATCGTCGCCGAGCCGCTTCTGGGCTTCGGACAGCGGCGCGGCCCCCATCCCCTCCCACGGGACGAACGGTTCCAGCCACTGCAGGGCAGGATCATCGAAGACCCTTGTGCCCCAGTACTGTCCGTGCATGCGAGCGAGGCCGCGCACACCCGTAGCCGCTTGTTCGACGCTCAGCGGACGTGTCGCATCGCGCGGATCGGCGTTGCGGGCGGTGAGGTCCTCCATCACCAGGATGAAGTCCTCTGCGGCCTCGTCGATCAGTGCGCAGAACACCGTGGGATGCTCCAGCGGCAGGTCCACCCCGCAGGTGAACAACCGCGGTTCGTGGAACAGTCCACTGGTGAGCCGGACCAGGTCGCGGTGGGCGGGGTCGACCGCCTTGACGAACACCGTCGCCGGTCCCGACCCCGCGGCGTAGCGCAAGCGCAAGCGGGCCCGCCGGTTGGTGCCGTCGTCGCGCAGGTCGACGCTGACCGAGTCGACGACCGCATCCGGATGGTGCGCCGACAGCGCGGCGGTCATCCAGTCCGGGGTGATCTCGTCCCAGTCCCTGGGTACGGCCGGCGCCGTGCTCGTCATCGCACGATCGCGGGCATCGAATCCCAGCCCCGCACAGTCGATGTCGGCGACAGCGCGGCGCCTGCCATGTCGACGTCCCACTCCGGGAAGCGTTTGAGGATCTCCTCCAGTGCGATCCGGCCCTCCAGTCGCGCCAGCGCCGACCCGAGGCAGTAGTGCGTCCCGACGCTGAAGGCCAGATGCTGGCGCGGTTCCCGGTGGATGTCGAATACGTCCCCGTCCGGCGGGAACTGGCGATGATCCCGAACGGCCGCACCGATCAGCATCATCATCACGCTGCCCTCCGGCACCGTCCGGCCGTGGATCTCGATATCGCGGGTCACATAGCGCGCCACGTGGGGGGCGGGCGGTTCGAAGCGCAGGAGTTCCTCGACGGCCTGCGGGATGAGTGCGGGGTTCTCGACCAGTTCGCGCCGCTGGTCGGGGTGTTCGGCGAGCACCTTGGCCGCCCATCCGATCAGCCGCGTCGTGGTCTCGTTGCCCGCGCCCGCCACCACGTTGAGGTAGACGAGCAGCTCCTCCCGGCGCAGCCGCCGCACGGTGCCGGTCTCATCGGTGAATTCGACGTTGAGCAGTTCGGTCATGATGTCGTCGGACGGGTTGTCCTTGCGCCAGTCGATGTAGGCCTCGAAGACCTCGCCGGTCACCATCCCCTGTTCGGCGGCGGACATCGGTTTGCCCGCCTCCGTGCGCAACTGGGCGTTGCCGTAGTCGCGGATCATCTCCTGGTCGTCCTCGGGGATGCCGAGCAGCGAACTGATGACCTTCATCGGCATCTGGGCGCCGAAGTCGGTGATGAAATCGAAGCGCCCGGCACCCACCAGCGGGTCGAGGCTCTGCGCGCAGAACTCGCGGATCTTCGGCTCGAGCGCGTTGATCTTGCGCGGGGTGAACATGCGGGCGAGCAGTTTGCGGTGCACGTCGTGGATCGGGGGATCCTCGAAGATCACGGTGCCCGGCGGGATGTCGATGTTGGCCTTGATTAGTTCGACGATCGCGCCGCGGGCCGAGCTGAACGTCTCGTGGTCGACGAGCGCCTTGCAGACGTCGTCGTAGCGGCTCACGGCATAGAAGTCGTGCTGGGCGTTGTAGTACAGCGGCGCCTCTTCGCGCAGGCGCTTGAACATCGGGTAGGGATCGGCATTGAGTTCGACGTCGTACGGATCGAAGTACACGTCGGGGCTGGCACTCACGGTCACGGAAATCCGCCTCTCTGTACGCGGTAAGGAGCTTACACGCGTAAGCGTGCACCGAGGCAACAAATTGGCGCCTGGATGTAACGCTCAGGTGGACGCGCGCTGCACCAATCGGGCCACCTTGCGGGCGCTCGGCTCGTGCTCGACCGGGTACCCCAGCTCGGCCATCATCGCCGCCACCGCCACGTCCACGATCTCCTTGGCGTCGAAACCCACCGACGTCAGCGGCGGCCCGCTCACCGCGCCGAGTGGACGGGCGTCGACACCCATGACCGCCAGGTCGGCGGGACACCGCAGACCGGCCTCCCGCAGCCCGTGCAGGACCACGAACGCCGTCTCGTCGCTCTGCGCGCACACCACCGTCACCCCCTGGCCGACCCAGCTCGCCACCACCGACGCGGCATCGCTGCCGTCGGTCGCGACGGTGCCGACCGTCAGCTCGGGAAGGCCGTGCCCGCGGGCGGCCACCTCCAGCCCGGCCAGCCAGTAGTCGCCGAGCGGACGGAGCTTCTCGACGTCGGAGTAGGCGAACGCGAGCCGGCGGTGGCCCCGGTCCACCAGATGGCCGACGCGCAGTTCGCCGATGGACAGGTGCAGATCGCCCAGCGCGTGCAGCTGAGCGCTGCCGACGTGGATCTGCGGGATACCCGCTGCGTCGGCGGCGGTCAGTGCCGCGCCGGTCAGCGGGAACACGCTGGTGACCGCGATCGGGTTCAGATCGTTGATGGCGTCGACGACGTTGCGGTCGTCATCGGTCTCGAACTGCAGCGACAACACGATGCCGTGCCGTGCCAGTGCGGTGGTGAGCCGGCTGCCCACCTCCATCGGCAGTTCCCCCAGCGCGATGCGGGGGACGATGTAGAGGACCACGCCGCTGCCGCCGACGGCGAGGTTGCGCGCCGCGAGATTCGGCCGGTAGCCCAGGGTCTCGGCGGCCTTGCGCACCGCATCGCGGGTGCGCGGCGAGATGCGCTGACTCTCGACGTTGTTGAGGACGTAGCTGACCGTGGCCGTCGACACGTTGGCCAACCTGGCCACGTCGGCCTTGGTCGGCCTCGCTGCTCCCCTACCGCTCACCTGCTCATCGTCGCACGTCAGCGGCCGAAGTCCCGGCCAGCGGGCGGCCCGCGGACTCCCGCAGCGTCAGCAGTGTCGCAAGCGAGATCACGGCGGCGACGATCAGGTAGAGCGCCGGGGCGAGGTTGTTCTCCGTCGTCGCCGTCAGCCAGGTGACGACGTAGGGCGTGGTGCCGCCGAACGCCGCCACCGACACGTTGTAGCCGATGGAGAAGCCGCTGTAGCGCACGCGGGTGGCGAACAGTTCGACTCCGGCGGTGACGGCGGTCGACACGTACACCGATTCGATGGCCGCCAGCACGCAGTGCGCGGTGATCGCGGCGGCGAGCGAACCCGAATTGAGCAGCAGGAACAGCGGATACGCCAGCACCACGAACGCCACCGCGCCCCCGATGAGCAGCGGCCGCCTGCCGATGCGGTCCGACAGGGCGGCCAGCGGCAGGATCAGCACCAGTGCGACCAGGCTGGCCAGCGACATCGAGACGAACGACGCCGTCTTGCCGAACTCCAGCGTCTTGATGAAGTACGTCGGCAGGAACGTGAACACCACGTAGTAGCCGACGTTGAAGACGATGAACAGGCCGATCACCTGCAGGATGGGCCGCCAGGCGGTGCTCGCCGCCTCGCGCAGCGGGGACGTTGCGACGCGGTCGGTCTCGGCGAGCGCGGCGAACTGCGGCGTGTCGTCGAGGCGCAACCGGATGTAGAGGCCGACGAGCCCGAGCGGTGCGGCGATGAGGAACGGGATGCGCCAGCCGTAGCTGTCCATCGCCGCGGCGGGCAGCAGCGCCTGCAGCACCGTGACGGTCACCGAGCCGAGCAGGAAGCCGACGACACCGGACCAGGCGATGAACGTGACGGTCAGACCACGGTTGCGGTCGCGGGCGTATTCGGCGAGATACACTGCGCCGCCGCCGTATTCGCCACCGGCGGAGAACCCCTGCAGGCACCGCAGGAGCAACAGCAGCAGCGGTGCGGCGACGCCGATGCTCGCGTAGGTGGGCAGCAGGCCGATGCTCAGCGTGGCCGCGGACATCAACAGGATGACCACGGCGAGCACCCGTTGGCGGCCGATACGGTCACCGAGGGGGCCGAAGACGAAACCGCCGAGGGGCCGCATGAAGAAGGCCGCGGCGAAGATCGCGAAGGTGTTCAGCAGCGCGGCGGTGTCGTTGCCCGCCGGGAAGAACTTGGCCGCGATGTACGTCGCGAGGAATCCGTAGATCGCGAAGTCGAACCATTCGACGGCGTTGCCGATCGACGCGCCGGTGATCGCCTTGCGGATGGCCGCCGTGGACGCGGTCGCGGGCGCGGATATCTGACTCTCCATGGCGAGAGGGAGCCTATCGCTTAACCGCGTAAGCAGGGCCGGTTTCAGCGGGTGAGCTTGGGCTGCAACCGGTCGGCCGGAAGGTCGCGGGCGGCGGCCAGATCGCGTTCGAGCGCCCGGGCGTAGGAGATCAGGCCGGTGACGTCGATGCCGTAGCGCACCGGCGCCTCCGTCAGCCGGGCGGTCGCGCGGCGCAGCAGTGCGCGCGCGCCGTCGGCGTTGCCGCGCTGGATGTGGGTGATACCGACCATGAGCTGGGCGAGACCCTGCCACAGCGACCGCTCGTCGTCGGGCCCGTCCTTCCACGCCGCCTCGAGGACCTCGTGCGCGTGGAAGGCGCGGCCGTCGTCGACGAGACGCTGGGCGTAGGCCAGGGACTCCGCGGGCGGCAGGTGCAGGTCGTCGGGGATGCGCTCGACGCCTTCGCTGCCCGGCGGCAGCGGCCGGCCCAGCGCATCGCGCGGGCGGCTGTTGCGGGGCCGCCCGGCCTCGTCGCGGTCACGCCCGGACATGCGGCTCCTTCTTCGAGCGACGCCAAGCCGCCCACGCACCTGTCGACCACAGCGCCCACAGCACCAGGACCGGCTGGAAGAGCAGCCGGACCGCGCGGTCGCGGTCCGAGTCGAGGCCGAAAGCGTCGGTGTGGGTGAGGAACTGGGAGATGTTGCCGGGAAACACGAGCACGAAGAATGCGGCGGTGAGCCAGCCGAGCGGTACCCGCCAGCGGTGCAGCACGATCAGCGCGGCGCCCAGCGCGATCTCCACGACACCCGAGGCGAGGACGACGAAGTCGACGTCGAGCGGCAGCCAAGGTGGCACCTGCGCGTAGAACTCGGTCCGCGCGAACGTCAGATGCCCGACGCCCGCATAGACGAGCGCGGCCCCGAGCAGGATGCGGGCGAGTAGCCGAAGCAGTGTCACCAGGCCATGGTGCCTGGCCGGATGACACGGAGTGCGGGCGGAGGGACTCGAACCCACACGCTCTTTCGAGCACCGGCACCTAAAGCCGGCGCGTATACCAATTTCGCCACGCCCGCAGCCTGGTCATCGTACCGTCCGGGCCGCCGGCATCTGGTGGTGTGTCCTTTCCAAATCCGATATCGCCGGCGCTATCAGATAGCGCCGGCGATATTGCTTTTCGAAGAGACACACGACTTCCGCAGAGGTCAGCACCCACCCGACGCATTCGTCGGGCCCAAAGACCACGCGGTACCGTGGAACCGTGTCCACTACACGCCGTAGGAGACCGGCGCTGATCCTGCTCGTCGTGGCGGCCGCCGCCGGCTGCCTCGCGCTGGCGTGGTGGCAGTGGACCCGTTGGGAGTCGACGTCGGGCTCGTTCCAGAACCTCGGATACGCCCTGCAGTGGCCGATGTTCGCGGGCTTCTGTTTCTACGCGTACTACAAATTCGTCCGCTACGAAGAGGCGCCGCCCGAACCGCGCGCCACCGTCACCGAGATCCCCGCCGACCTGCTGCCCGAACGGACGCACACCGCACAGACCCCCGACGACGATCCCGCGCTGCGTGAGTACAACGCCTATCTCGCCGATCTCGCCAGATCCAACCCGGCCGAACCCGACCCCGCCGGAGCCGACAACGAAGGCAGGACCACACCATGACCGCACCGGAGACACCCGACACCGCGCCGGCCGGAGTGTCCACCGAGACCATCGCCAAGGCGGTCCGCAACTACCGCGTCCTGGCCTGGGCCACGGGTATCTGGCTCATCGTGCTGTGCGCGGAGATGGTGCTCAAGTACATCGTCAAGGTGGACTGGCCGTTCCTGTGGCTCGTCGCGCCGATCCACGGCTGGGTGTACTTCGCCTACCTGTTGTTCACCGCCAACCTCGCGGTGAAGGTGCGGTGGCCGATCGGCAAGACCATCGGAGTGCTGCTCGCCGGCACGATCCCGCTGCTCGGCATCATCGTCGAGCACTACCAGTCGAAGAACCTCAAGGCGCGCTTCGGCCTGTGACCGCCGGCGGCGCCGCCTCGAGGTCACGGACGGGGACCTCCGGCGAACCCGGTCCGGGCTTCGGGATGGCCAGTGCGATCAGCCCGGCGACACCCGCGGCGCAGGCCGCGATGATCAGCGCGGTGCGGAAACCGTCGAGCGACGGGATGGCCCGGCCGGCGAACGACATGGTCATACCGGCCAGCACCGCCCCCATCACCGCACTCGACACCGAGGTCCCCAACGACCGGGCGAGCGCGTTGATGCCGTTGGCGGCGGCGGTCTCCGACACCGGGACCGCCGCGTTGATCAGTGCGGGCAGCGAAGCGAACGCGAACCCGACCCCGACACTGACCAGCACGTTGAGCACCAGCACCTCGGCGGGGCCGTCCAGCAGCCGCAGGCCGACCAGATAAGACACCGCGATGACCGCGCACCCGACGACCAGGGTGAACCGCGGTCCGGTGGACGCGGCGATCCGGGCGGCGATCGGCGCGGACACCATCATCGCCAGTCCGCCGGGCGCCATCCACAACCCGGCGTGCAGCATCGACTGCCCGAGCCCGTAGCCGGTCTGCTCCGGCAGTTCGAGCACCTGCGGTGCGACGAGCGACAGCGCGAACAGACCGAACCCGACACCGATCGACGCCAGATTCGTGGTGAGCACCGGCCGCCGGACCGTCGTGCGCAGATCGACGATCGGTGCCGACGCCCGCAGCTGCCACCACCCGAACACCGCGAAGATCAGCGGCGACGCAGCGAACAGGCCCAGCGTCGTCGCGCTGGTCCAGCCCCACGTCTGCCCCTTGGAGATCGCCAGCAGCAGCGTCGTCAGCCCCGCGGCCAGACCCATCGCACCGAGCAGGTCGACCCGTTCGGCGGACCGGGACCCGACCGGCGGGACCAGCACCGCGAAGCAGACCAGCGCCGCCGCACCGAGTCCGGCGGCGAACCAGAACAGCACGTGCCAGTTGAAGTTCTGCGCGATCACCGCCGACAGCGGCAGCCCCAGCGCGCCGCCCACCCCCAGCGAGGCACTCATGATGCCCATCGCCGAACCGACCCGGTCGGCGGGGACGGCCGCGCGCAGCACGCTGATGCCCAACGGGATGATCGGCATGCCGAAACCCTGCAGGCCGCGGCCGATGATCACCGGGACGAGCGAGGTGCTGACCGCGGCCAGCACCGAACCCGCCGTCAGCAGCGCCGCGCAGGCAATGAGCACGGGCTTCGGGCCGTAGATATCGCCGAGCCGTCCGAACAGCGGCGTCGCGACGGCCGCGGTGAGCAGCGTCGCGGTGATGGCCCAGGAGGCGTTGTCCGGACCCGTCCGCAGCAGCGTCGGCAGTTCCGGGATCAACGGGATGATCAGCGTCTGCATCAACGACACGCTGATACCTGCGGCGGCCAGCACCGCGATCAGCACGTTGGGACGAGCCACGACGGGGATGCTACCCATTAGCTTTTCTATCTAAAACCTGCGCGACGGCGGCGTCAGCCGCCCAGCGCGCGCAGCGCCGGAACGAGTTGCGCGAGGGCCCGCCCGCGGTGCGAGGCGGCGTCCTTCTCGGCCGGTGTCAGTTCGGCGGCGGTGCGCTCGGAGCCGTCCGGCAGGAAGACGGGGTCGTAACCGAACCCGCCGTCCCCGCGGGGCGCCCGGGTGATCGCTCCCCGCCACACGCCGCGCGCCACGACCTCCCCCGTGCCGTCGACCAACGCGCACGCGGAGACGAACCCCGCACCCCGCCGTTCGTCGGGTACGTCGCGCAGTTGCGCGAGGAGCAGGGCGGTGTTCGCGGGATCGTCCCCATGGGTTCCGGCCCACCGTGCCGACAGCACCCCGGGCATCCCGTTGAGCGCATCGACCTCGAGTCCGGAATCGTCGGCGACAGTGGCGACGCCGGTCGCGCGGTAGGCATCCCGCGCCTTGGCCAACGCGTTGTCCTCGAACGTGGCCCCCGTTTCGGGCGCCTCGTCGAAGGGTGCGACGTCGTCGAGCGAGAGCAGGTTGAGCCCCGACACCCCGGCGGCGTCGAGCACCCGGTGCAGTTCGGCCAGCTTCTTGCGGTTACGGCTGGCCACCAGCACGTCGACCAACACGGTCAGCTTCCGAACGCTTTCTTCGGCGGCGTCTTCGGTTCGGGCAGCACGCCGGGGTACGGGGCCGCGAGCGCCTCCTGCTGCACGACGAACAACTGCTCGCACGATGCGAGCGCGAGGTCGAGCAGTTTGTCGAGAGTCGAGCGCGGGAACGTCGCGCCCTCACCGGTGCCCTGGATCTCCACCAGCGTGCCGGTGTCGGTGGCGACGACGTTCATGTCCACTTCGGCGCGCGAATCCTCGGTGTACGGCAGATCCACCCGCACGCGCCCGTCGACCACGCCCACACTGACCGCCGCGATGGCGCACGACAGCGGCCGCGGATCGGAGAGTTTCTCGGCCGCGGCGAGGTAGGTGACCGCGTCGGCCAGCGCGACGTAGGCGCCGGTGATCGCCGCGGTGCGGGTGCCGCCGTCGGCCTGCAGCACATCGCAGTCGATCGCGATCGTGTTCTCCCCCAACGCATTCAGATCGATGCAGGCGCGCAGCGAGCGGCCGATCAGCCGGCTGATCTCCTGGGTGCGGCCACCGACGCGGCCCTTGACCGATTCGCGATCGGAGCGGTCGTGGGTGGCGGCGGGCAGCATCGCGTACTCGGCGGTGAGCCAGCCTTGACCCGACCCCTTACGCCAGCGCGGCACCCCCTCGGTGACGCTGGCGGTGCACATCACGCGGGTCTCGCCGAACTCGACCAGCACCGAACCGGCCGGGTGCGAGGTGAAACCGCGGGTGATCCGCACTGGACGCAACTCGTCGTCAAGCCGACCGTCTTCTCGTCTGGACACGCGCCAACCCTAACCGGTGGCCCGGTCAGCGATGCGTGACGTCGAACGACTCGTTGCACACCACCGCGTGCACCGGTCCGTCGAACTCCGCCTTCGCCTCGCTGATCACGTCCTCCCGCGACGTCCACGGCGGAATGTGGGTGAGCAGCAGTTCCCCGACACCGGCGAGCGCCGCCGCGCGGCCGGCCTCCGTGCCGGACAGGTGCAGTTTCGGCGGCCGGTCCGGCGAATGCGTCCACGACGCCTCACACAGGAACACGTCGGCGCCGCGGGCGAGTTCGATCAGCGAATCGCAGAAGCCGGTGTCACCGCTGTAGACGAAGGTGGCGCCGGACGGATCGGTCACGCGCATGCCGTACGACTCGGTCGGGTGGCACACCAGCCGCGGCAGCACCGACAGCGCGCCGATCTGCACCGCGTGATTGTCCGACCAGTGCCGGACCTCGAAGATGTCGGAGATGTCGTCGATCTCCCCGCCCTCGGGTGACGACGCGGCACCCAGCCGGGCCCAGGTGTTGGCCGGCCCGTAGAGCACGCCGCGGTCGGTGGCGGGTGTGGGGTGGTAGCGCCGCCAGACGAACAACCCCGGCAGGTCGAGACAGTGGTCGGCGTGCAGGTGGCTCAGCAGTACGTGGACCGCGTTCGGGTCGGCGTGGCGCTGCAGCGCGCCCAGCACGCCACCGCCGAAATCGAGCACCAGCGGCGGGGTGTCGGGTGCGGTGACGAGATATCCGGACGCCGGCGAATCAGGCCCGACCACACTGCCGGAGCAACCGAGTACGGTGATTCGCACGCCCACTAGCTTGCCATGCCCGATCCCGCGTTGACGAAAACATGGCCGGTTTGCCGCGCACTGTCTGCGGCCCGGCGGCGGCTACACCTCGACGCGGCGGTGCACGGGCCGCACGCCGTCCAGACTCGGACCGAGGAAACGCGCCGCCAGAGCGGTGAAAGCCGCTGGGTCCCCGGTGGATTCGAACACACGGGTGGCGGGCGTCACGTCCGGCTCGGCCGGGTGCGGGCGCAGCAGGTCGAGTTCGGTGAGCACGCGCAGCAGGTCCTTGGCGGTCTCCTCCGCACTCGAGACCAGGGTGACGTGATCGCCCATCGCGAGCTGGATGAGACCCGACAGCATCGGGTAGTGCGTGCACCCGAGCACCAGGGTGTCGACGTCGGCGCGCTGCAGCGGTTCCAGATAGCCCTCGGCCAGTCCGAGGACCTGACGGCCGCTGGTCACCCCGCGTTCGACGAAGTCGACGAAGCGCGGGCAGGCCACCCCGATGACCTCGGTGTCGCGGGCGGCGGCGAAGGCGTCCTGATACGCGCCCGACGCGATCGTGGCCGCGGTCCCGATGACCCCGATGCGGCCGTTGCGGGTGGTGGCGACGGCGCGGCGCACCGCGGGCAGGATCACCTCCACGACGGGCACCGGGGCGTAGCGTTCGCGGGCGTCGCGCAGACACGCCGCCGACGCCGTGTTGCAGGCGATGACGAGCGCCTTGACGCCGCGGCTCACCAGATCGTCACCGATGGCGAGCGCGTGGGCGCGCACCTGCGGGATGGAGAGCGGTCCGTACGGTCCGTTGCCCGTGTCGCCGACGTAGACGATGTCCTCGTCGGGCAGCTGGTCGATGATGGCCCGCGCGACGGTCAGTCCGCCGACGCCGGAATCGAAGATCCCGACCGGGCCCAGCCGGTCGCTCACCGGGTCGGTCACGACGTGAGGTACGGCGGTGTGGTCCGGGACCGGCGCTGCTGACGCGCCTTGCGTTCCGGGCTGGACAGGATGTACGCGGCGATCACGCCGGCGACCGCGCCGCACAGATGCCCCTGCCAGGACACCCCGAACGTGCCGGGCAGCACACCGAGCAGGATGCCGCCGTAGACGAACAGCACGACGACGCCGACGACGATCTCCCACACCTTGCGGGTGAAGAAGCCGAAGACGAGCAGGAACGTCAGCCAGCCGAAGATGAGGCCCGACGCCCCGATGTGGTTGGTCTCGCACCGCACCCCCACGTACGGACAGTGCGCGCCGACGTTGCCGATCAGCCAGGTGCCGAGCCCGCCCAGGATCCACACGATCGCGGTCGCGTAGATGAACCGGGACAGGCCGGCCAGCGTCATCAGGAAGCCGAGGACGAGCGCGGGGCCGGTGTTGGCGACGAGATGCTGCCAGTTGGCGTGCAGCAGCGGCGCGAAGACGATGCCCCACAGGCCGTCGGTCTCCAGCGGCCGGATGCCGTTGTTGTCGAGCTGGTGCCCGGTCAGCGAATCGAACAGTTCGACGACGTAGAGCAGGACGACGAAGCTGACGATCGTGACCCCGCCGACCACCCAGGCGGGCCGCTTCTGTTGCGGCGCCGGAAGGTTGGCGGGATATCCCGGGCTCATGCCCATAGTTGCCCTTCCAACGCGTCCTCGGCGTCGTCCAGGCTACCGGCGTACGCGCCGGTCGACAGATATTTCCAGCCGGCGTCGCAGACGGTGAACGCGATGTCGGCGCGCTCCCCCGCCTTGACGGCCTTGGCGGCCATGCCCAGCGCGGCGTGCAGGATCGCCCCGGTCGAGACCCCGGCGAAGATGCCTTCCCGGGTGACCAGCTCGCGGGTGCGTTTGATCGCGTCGAACGACCCCACGGAGAACCGGGTGGTCAGCACGTCTGGGTCGTACAGCTCGGGGATGAAGCCCTCGTCGATGTTGCGCAGCGCGTAGACGCCCTCGCCGTAGCGCGGTTCGGCCGCCACGATCTGCACGCCTGGCACATGTTCACGCAGGAACCGTCCGGTGCCCATCAGCGTTCCGGTGGTGCCGAGACCCGCGACGAAGTGGGTGATCTCGGGCAGGTCGGCGAGAATCTCCGGACCGGTGCCGTAGTAGTGCGCATCGGCGTTCGCGGGGTTGCCGTACTGGTAGAGCATGACCCACTCGGGGTTGGCCGCCGCCAGCTCCTTGGCGTGCGCGACCGCGGTGTTCGATCCGCCCTCGGCCGGCGAGAAGATGATGCGGGCGCCGTAGAGCTCGAGCAGCTGTCTGCGCTCGATCGACGTGTTCTCCGGCATCACGCAGATCATCTGGTAGCCCTTGAGCAGCGCGGCCATCGCCAGCGAGATGCCGGTGTTGCCGCTCGTGGGTTCCAGGATCGTCGAACCCGGCTTCAGCAGGCCGTCGCGCTCGGCCTGTTCGATCATCCGCAGCGCGGGGCGGTCCTTGATCGAGCCGGTCGGGTTGCGGTCCTCGAGTTTGGCCCACAGCCGCACGTGCGGTCCGTCCTCGCCGTCATCCCAGCGCGGGGAAAGCCGCGGGCAGCCCACCAGCGGGGTGTTGCCGAGCGCCTGAAGGATGGAGTCGTAGCGAGCCAAGTCACCCACCAGCCACGGCGGGCAGGATCGTCACCGAGTCGCCGTCGGCGATCGTGGTCTCCAGGCCGCCGGAGAACCGGACGTCCTCGTCGTTGACGTAGATGTTGACGAAGCGCTGCAGCTTGCCCGGGTTGTCCTTGTCGACGAGCCGCTCCGAGATCCCGGAGTAGTTGGCCTCGAGGTCGCTGATCACGTCGGCGAGCGTGGCGCCGGACGCGCTGACCCGCTTCTCACCGCCGGTGTGGGTGCGCAGGATGGTGGGGATGGACACGGAAACGGCCATGTGACGTACTCCTTCGATTCTCAGTATGTGTCGACGATCGTGACGGGCTCTTCGGTGACCACGCCGTCGACGATGCGGTAGCTGCGCAGCTCGTGGTCGTCCGGGTCGCGGGTGGACACCAGCACGTAGTGCGCGTCGGGTTCGGAGGCATACGAGATGTCGGTGCGGCTCGGATAGGCCTCGGTGGCGGTGTGCGAGTGGTAGATGACGACGGGCACCTCGTCGGCGTCGTCCATCTGGCGCCACACCTTGAGCTGTTCCATCGAGTCGAACCGGTAGAACGTCGGCGAGCGCTCGGCGTTGAGCATGGCCACGTGGCGCTCCGGCCGGTCCGACCCCTCGGGACCGGCGATGATCCCGCAGGCCTCGTCGGGATGGTCGGCGCGGGCATGGGCGACCATGGCGTCGACCAGGTCGGCGCGGATCGTCAGCACACGACCCTCCTCACGGCAGTGATGTCCTCTCATCCGATCGTTCGAACGCTCCGGGCAACAGGTTCCGGTACGTCGGTATTCCGGCTGCCGGTTCGGCGGCCAGCACTCCCACCATCACCGCGCGGGCCAGACAGTCCGCCGCGGCCGCGCCGATCGCGGTCATCAGCGGCACCTCCGGGGACATCGACGCCGGTGTGGTGGGGTCCGGCGGCACCTCGACGGCGCCGGTGGCCAGCGCGAACACCGTATCGCCATCGAGCGGGGTGTGACACGGCCGCAGGGTGCGGGCCAGACCGTCGTGCGCGGCGACCGCCACCCGCCGGCAGCCGGCGGGGCTCAGCGCGGCGTCGGTGGCCACCACGGCGATCGTGGTGTTGAGCGGACTGAGCTCCTGATGACGGCCCGCATACGCCGCGATCTGCTCGTCCGGCGGCGCGACGAGCCCGAACTCGCGCTGGTACTCGGCCATCCACGGCAGCCCGGTCACGGTGTCGAACGCCTCACCCGCGGAGTTGACGACCACCAGCGCACCGACCGTCACCCCGGAGTCCAGGACCGTCGAGGCCGTCCCGACGCCGCCCTTGAGGACGCCCGCCCGTGCGCCCACCCCGGCTCCGGCCGTACCCAGCTCGACTTCCAGTCCGGCGCCCTCGGCGGCGGCGTAGCCGAACTCCGCCGTCGGCCGGCAGGCCCAGCCGCCGACCGGCAGATCGAAGATCACCGCGGCGGGCACGATCGGCACCACCCCGCCGTCCATCGCGACGCCGCGGCCCTGCTGTTCGAGCCACGTCATCACCCCGTCGGCGGCGGCCAGCCCGTAGGCGCTGCCACCGGTGAGCACGACCGCGTCGACGTGGCGCACCGAATTGCTCGGATCGAGCAGGTCGGTCTCGCGGGTGCCGGGGGCGCCGCCGCGGCCGTCGACCGCGCCGACGGTTCCGGGTGGGGTGAGCACGACGGTGGTGCCGGTGGCCCACCCGCTGCCGAGTTCGGCGTCGTCGTCGAGCCGGTCGTAGTGGCCGACGCGGATCCCGCCGACGTCGGTGATCGATCCGGCGTTCACCGGACCGACTTCCCGACCAGGCTGAGCACCAGATACTCCTGCAGCACCGTGAGCCACTGGTAGACGTCGACGTGCCCGGCCATCGGATGGTCCGGGGGCACGCCGTCGGGTCCGGTGGACTCGATGTCGAGCATCGTGCCCAGCGCCAACCGCACGTCGTTCACGGCGGCGACCCAGGCGTGCGCATCGTCCTCGGTGAGTTCGAAGCGTCCGCCTCCGGCCGGCACGGTGTCCAGCATTCGTTGCGCCGCTTCGCGTTTGGCGGCCAGGATCTCGGGCTCGTGCAGACTGCGCAGCGCACTGTTGAGGCTCTCGGCGGTCCCCGATCCGGCCGGATGGTCGGTGGCCGAACGGAAGAAGTCCGGCAGCAGCCGCTTCATCGTCGCGTCCTGCGGCGGTGCGGAATGCCCGGTCTTCATCCCGGTGATCTCTTCGAGTTCGTCTGCGGGAGCAGACGATTCGCGCTCCTCGAGCATTCCGTTGACCGAGTTCACCAGGCTCAGCAGCAGCGCCGACTCATGCGGCTCCAGCGCGGACCGGAACCTCGCGCCGTCGGCGGTCTGCACACGCTTCCATTTGCGCACTCCAGCGGCCCCGGTCAGCGATCCTGCTGCATGGTCGCCCACAGCCCGGCCGCATGCAGCTTCGATACGTCGGCCTCCATGGACTCCCTGCTGCCTGCCGATACGACGGCCTTGCCCTCGTTGTGCACCTGGAGCATGAGCTTGGTGGCGTGCGGTTCGCTGTAGCCGAACAGCTTCTGCAGGACATAGGTCACGTACGTCATGAGATTCACCGGATCGTCCCAGACGATGGTCACCCAGGGACTGTCGGTGGCCTCGTCCTGATGCGGCACCGTGGCCACATCGCGCTGCTCGCGGGTCCCCGGGGCTCTCGCCGGTGTAACCATGCGGTCAGGATACCGGGGCCACCCGCCCCACCGGTTACGGTGGCAGCTGTGACAGCCGCGCTGCTGACCGACAAATACGAGCTGACGATGCTGGCGGCCGCGCTGCGGGACGGGACGGCGCACCGGCGCGCGACGTTCGAGACCTTCGCCAGGCGGCTCCCCGACGGCCGCCGGTACGGTGTGGTCGCCGGGACGGCGCGGTTCGTCGAGGCGTTGCGGGAGTTCACCTTCGACGATGCGGCACTCGCCGTGGTCGCCGACTTCCTCGACGGCGACACGCTGCGCTACCTCGCCGGATACCGCTTCTGCGGCGACGTCGACGGCTACCCGGAAGGCGAGCTGTACTTCCCCGGCTCCCCCGTGCTGTCGGTGCACGGCACGTTCGCCGAGTGCGTGGTCCTCGAAACGCTGGCCCTGTCGATCTTCAACCACGACTGCGCCATCGCCGCGGCCGCCGCCCGGATGGCCGGCGCGGCCCAGGACCGGCCGCTGATCGAGATGGGCTCGCGCCGCACCCACGAACAGGCCGCCGTCGCCGCCGCCCGGGCCGCCTATCTCGCCGGATTCGCCGGCACGTCGAATCTGGAGGCGCAACGCCGCTACGGCGTGCCCGCGCTCGGCACCAGCGCACACGCCTTCACCCTGCTGCACACCACCGCCGACGGGCCCGACGAGTTGGCGGCGTTCCGCGCCCAGGTCGACGCGCTGGGTGCGGACACCACCCTGCTGGTCGACACCTACGACATCACCGCCGGTGTCGCCAACGCCGTCGAGGTGGCCGGCCCCGAGCTGGGCGCTGTGCGGATCGACTCCGGTGACCTCGGCGTGCTGGCCCGCCAGGTGCGCGCCCAGCTCGACGGACTCGGCGCGACCCGGACCCGCATCGTCGTCTCCGGCGATCTCGACGAATTCGCGATCGCCGCACTGCGCGCCGAACCGGTCGACATCTACGGTGTCGGCACGTCGGTGGTCACCGGCTCCGGCGCACCGACCGCGGGCATGGTCTACAAGCTCGTCGAGGTGGACGGCCTGCCGGTGGAGAAACGCAGCAGTCACAAGGAATCCCACGGTGGCCGCAAACAGGCCGGGCGGTTGGTGAAACCGTCCGGGACGATCGTCGAGGAGATCGTGCACCCCTACGGCGCACCGCCGGCCGACGCGGGCGGCTACCGGTTCCGCGCCGTGACGGTGCCCCTGGTCCGCGCCGGCGAGCCCGTCGGCGACCACGGCCTCGACGCGGCGCGCGAGCGGGTCGCCGCCGGGCTGCACAGCCTGCCGTGGGACGGCCTGAAACTCTCCCGCGGCGAACCGGCGGTCCCCACCCGCATGATCGCCGCCGCCGGCAGCGGACGACGGTAGCGGTGGCCACCCGCACCGAGGACTCCGCCGAGCGCGTCACCGATCTGCTGGCCGCGGCGGTGGCGGCCGTGGGAGGTGCCGAACGCACCGGGCAGGTCGAGATGGCCAGGGCGGTGGCCCGCGCGTTCGACACCGGTCAGCACCTGGCGGTGCAGGCGGGCACCGGCACCGGCAAATCGCTGGCCTACCTGGTGCCGGCGATCGCGCACGCCGTGGCCGCCGAGCAGCCGGTGGTGGTGTCGACGGCCACGATCGCCCTGCAGCGCCAGCTCGTCGACCGCGACCTGCCCCGGCTGGCGGACGCCCTGACCGGGGAACTGCCGCGCCGCCCGCGGTTCGCCCTGCTGAAGGGGCGCGGAAACTATCTGTGCCTCAACAAGATCCATAACGGCACCGCGGGCACCACAGAGCCCGGCGACCGCCCCCAGGAGGAACTGTTCGACGCGGTGGCGGCCACCGCGCTCGGCCGTGACGTGCAGCGGTTGACCAAGTGGGCGTCGGACACCGAGACCGGTGACCGCGACGAGCTGCGGCCCGGCGTCCCGGACCGGTCGTGGCGCCAGGTCAGCGTGTCGGCCCGGGAGTGCATCGGCGTCACCCGCTGCCCGTACGGCACGGACTGCTTCGCCGAGAAGGCCCGCGGCAAGGCCGCCGACGTGGACGTGGTGGTGACCAACCACGCGCTGCTGGCGATCGACGCGATGTCCGATGCCGCGGTGCTCCCCGAACACAGCGCGGTGGTGATCGACGAAGCCCACGAGCTGGCGGACCGGGTGACGTCGGTGGCGACCGGCGAACTGTCGGCCACCTCTCTCGGCGCCGCCCACCGCCGGGTGGCGCGTCTGGTCGACGGGGAACTCGCCGACCGGCTGGAGGCGGCGGTCGCGAACGTGTCGTCGGCCATCCACGACGGGACGCCCGGACGCATCGACCGGCTCGACGACGAACTCACCACCTACCTGACCGCGCTGCGCGATGCGGCCGACCGAGTCCGCACCGCGATCGACACCGCCCCGAGCGATCCGAAGGCCGCGGCGGCACGCACCGAGGCGATGACCGCGCTGACCGATGTGCGGGACACCGCCGAGCGGATCCTGGACTCCTTCGTCCCGGCCATCCCCGACCGCTACGACGTGGTGTGGCTGGACCATGAGGGCGGCAACTCCGGACCGGTCAGCGCGATCCTGCGGGTGGCGCCGCTGTCGGTGGCGGGGTTGCTGCGCACCCGGCTGTTCGAACACGCGACGACGGTGCTGACGTCGGCGACCCTGACCCTGGGCGGCAACTTCGACGCGATGGCCCGCGCCTGGGGACTGGCCGAGACGAAGTGGCTCGGCCTCGACGTCGGGTCGCCGTTCGAACACGCCAAGTCCGGCATCCTCTACATCGCCGCCCACCTGCCGCCGCCCGGGCGCGACGGGACCGGTTCGGCCGAGCAGCTGGCGGAGATCGAGGCGCTGATCACCGCCGCGGGCGGGCGCACGCTGGGGTTGTTCTCCTCGATGCGCGCGGCCAAGGCCGCCGCCGAGGTGATGCGCGGACGCCTCGACACCCCGGTGCTGTGTCAGGGCGAGGACACCACGTCGGCGCTCGTGGAGCGGTTCGCCGACGATCCGCAGACCTCGCTGTTCGGCACCTTGTCGCTGTGGCAGGGCGTCGACGTGCCGGGGCCGTCGCTGTCGCTGGTGCTGATCGACCGCATCCCGTTCCCGCGGCCCGACGATCCGTTGCTGACCGCCAGGCAGCGGGCGGTCACCGCGCACGGCGGCAACGGGTTCATGTCCGTGGCGGCCTCACATGCCGCGCTGCTGCTGGCTCAGGGCGCGGGCCGGTTGCTGCGCCGCACCGACGACCGCGGTGTCGTCGCGGTGCTGGACTCCCGGATGGCGACCGCCCGCTACAGCGGCTACCTGCGCGCTTCCCTGCCGCCGTTCTGGGCTACCACCGATCCCGTCCGGGTGCGCGCCGCGCTCGAACGCCTCCGTGCGGGCACCTGACGTCACTATCCTTCGAACGAAGTGACGCGGGAGGTGCCGGCATGAGCCGACGGCAGGTGTTCGGTGCCGGAATCACGCCGCTGCTCGCGTTGGCCGCGGTGCTCGCGCTCGGAGCCTGCACGACCACGCTGCAGGGCCGTCCCGTCTCGGTGTTCGACGACCCGTTCCGGGTGGCCGGGATGGTGGCCACCGACGGGCCGACCGGTCTGCGCCCCGACGCCGAGGATCCGAGCCGCGACGTCACCGACAGCGACGGTGGTGACATCGACGCGCTCGCGGCCTCCGCGATCAGCGACATCGAGGAGTTCTGGGCCCGGGCCTTGCCGGAGACGTTCGACGGCGCCGAGTTCACCCCGGTCGACGCGCTGGTGTCCTGGGACGCCGCGGACTACGACGGGATGTTCTGCGGTGTGGACACCATCGGTCTGGTCAACGCGGGGTTCTGCCTCGACGACAACACGATCGGCTGGGACCGGGGCGAACTGCTGCCGGCGCTGCGCGCCGCGAACGGCGACATGGGGGTGGCGCTGGTACTCGCCCACGAGTACGGCCACGCGATCGGACACCAGGCCCGGCTGAACAAGCCCGATACCCCGGTGCTGGTCGCCGAACAGCAGGCCGACTGCTTCGCCGGCGCCTACATGCGCTGGGTGGCCGAAGGGTCGTCGCCACGGTTCTCGCTGAGCACCGCCGACGGTCTCAACAGCGTGCTGTCGGCGGTCATCGCATTCCGCGACCCGTTGTTCAGCGAAGCCGACCAGCTCGCCGGCATCGACGAACACGGGTCCGCGTTCGAACGGGTGTCGGCGTTCCAGTTCGGTTTCACCGACGGCCCGGCCTCGTGTGCGGCGATCGACCTGCGCGAGATCGGCCAGCGCCGCGGCGATCTGCCGGTGCTGCTGCCGGAGGACCAGACCGGTGAGCTGCCCGTCACCGAGGACTCCGTGCGCGCCATCGTCGACGCGATGACCATCTCCTTCGAACCCGACCGGCCGCCGAAGCTGGACTTCACGCCGGAAGCCGCCGAGACCTGCCCCGACGCCCGCCCGAGCCCGCCGGTGTCCTACTGCCCGGCCACCAACACCCTCGTCGTCGACCTGCCGGAACTGCAGCTGATGGGCGCCTCCCAGGCGGACGTCGACGCCAACAGGCCGGCGACCGGGGACAACACCGCCTACTCGGTGCTGATGTCGCGCTACCTGCAGGCCATACAGCACGAGCGGGGGCTGACGCTGGACACCGCGGAGGCGGCGCTGCGCACCGCCTGCCTGACGGGCGCGGCCACCACCGCACTGACCCGCGACGTCACCACACCCGACGGCAACACGATCGCGCTGACCGCGGGCGACCTCGACGAGGCGGTGTCGGGGATCCTCACCAACGGATTGGCCGCCAGCGACGTCAACGGTGACTCGGTCCCGTCCGGTTTCTCCCGCATCGACGCCTTCCGGATCGGGGTGCTCGGCGACGAAGAGCGGTGCCTGACCCGCTTCCCGTGAGCCGTCAGCCCGGCATCCGGATCACGAACCCGGTTTCCAGCGCCACCCACAGCACGCCGTCCGGACCGATCGCCAGACCGTGCGGTTCGCTGCCGGGAGGCAGATCCATCGTCACGACTTCACCGTCGCCGCTGACCCGGGCCACCTGGTCGGCACCCCACAGGCTCACCCACACCCCGTCGTCGGGGTCGGCGACGACCGCATGCGGTTTACCGGGCAGATCGATCTCCTGCAGCGCGCCGTCGAGCGGGATCCGGCCGAGCTTGTCGGCGAGGATCTCGGTGAACCAGATCGCGTCGTCGTGGGTGGCGGCGATCCCGACCGGACCGGCCCCGGGCGTCGGCAGGTCGCGCACGGTCACACCGCCGGCGGGGTCGAGCCGGCCGATCGCATTGCCCTCGTTGAGCGTGAACCACACCGCATCGTCGGGGCCGCGGGTGATCATCGACGGACCGCCGCGCACCGGCCACTCGTCGATCTGACCGTCGACGGTGATGCGGCCGACGGCGCTCGCGCCCATCTCGGTGAACCACAGCGCACCGTCGGCGCCGACGCAGATGCCGAACGGCGCGCTGCCCCGGCCCAGCGGGAAGTCGGTGAGCTGCCCGGCCGTGGTGATGCGGCCGATCCGGTCGTCACCGTTGCGGGTGAACCACAGCGCCCCGTCGGGTCCGGCCGTGATGAGCGACGGGCGGGCGCCGTCGGCCACCGGGAAGCGGTCGACCGTACCGCCGGTCCCGACGCGCGCGACGGCTCCGGCGTGGATGAGCGTCACCCACATCGCCCCGTCCGCCCCGGCGGCCAGCGCGTAGGGCCCGCCCCCGACTTCGCGGACCGCGCTCACGCCAGTGCGACCAGGCCGAGTTCGTTGTCCGCGGCCAGCAGCGGGTGGTGCGGCAACACCCGCACGGTGTAGCCGACGGGTCCGGCCACCGGCAGCGGCGTCGTCGTGGAGAAGACCTCCCTGCCGCCGTCGGCGGTGCCGGTGTGCGTCATCGGCACCGTGACCGGATCGAGCAGCGTGTCGCTCGCGTCGACCCGGCCCAGCACCGCCTGCACCGACACCTCGTCGGGCCGCAGACCGGCCAGCGTCACCGTCGCGGTCAGCGTCAGTTCGGAGTTGATGAGCGGGGTGTCGGGCAGCCCGGAGCTGTCGACGTCGGAGATCTTGACCTTCGGCCACGCCTCCCGCACCCGGCGCCGGTAGTCGGCCAGCGCACCGGCGGCCCCGAACGCCACCCCGTCGACATCTTCGACCGTGCGTCGCAGCGACCGGGCGGCAGGCGCGTAGTACTTCTCGGTGTAGTCACGCACCATCCGCGACGCCAGCACCTTGGGGCCCAGCACCCGCAGCGTGTGGCGCACCATCTCGACCCAGCGCAGCGGGATGCCGTGTTCGTCGCGCTCGTAGAACCGCGGCGCCACCGACTGTTCGACGAGGTCGTAGAGCGCGGCGGCCTCGAGGTCGTCGCGGCGCGCCTCGTCGGCCAGACCGTCGGCGGTCGGGATCTCCCACCCGTTCTCCCCGTCGAACCACTCGTCCCACCAGCCGTCGCGGATGGACAGGTTCAGCCCGCCGTTGAGCGCACTCTTCATGCCGGAGGTGCCGCAGGCCTCCAGCGGGCGCAACGGGTTGTTCAGCCAGACGTCGCAGCCGTAGTAGAGCTGCCGGGCCATCGACATGTCGTAGTCCGGCAGGAACGCGATGCGGTGACGCACCTCGTGACGGTCGGCGAACCGCACCACCTGCTGGATCAGCGCCTTGCCGCCGTCGTCGGCGGGGTGCGACTTACCCGCGACGATCAGCTGCACGGGCCGCTCCTTGTCGAGCAGCAGCTTCTCCAGCCGCGCCGGATCGCGCAGCATCAGCGTCAGCCGCTTGTAGGTGGGCACCCGCCGGGCGAACCCGATGGTGAGCACATCGGGATCGAAAGCCGTTGCGATCCAACCCAGTTCAGCTTCAGCCGCACCGCGTTCCAACCAGGACCGGCGCAGCCGTGCGCGGACGTCCTCGACCAGTGCCCGGCGCAACTGGGAGCGGATCCACCACAGATGCCCCGGATCCACCTCCTTGAGGCGCTCCCACGTGTCGGTTTCCCGCAGCAGACCGAGGTCCTGGCTGCCGAGCAGCTCGCGGCCGAGTTCCAGCCACTGCGGCGCCGCCCACGTCGGAGCGTGCACGCCGTTGGTGATCGAGCCGATCGGCACCTCGTTCGGGTCGAACCCCGGCCACAGCTCGTTGAACATCTCCCGGCTGACCCGGCCGTGCAGCAGTGAGACACCGTTGGCCCGCTGCGCCAGCCGCAAACCCATGTGGGCCATGTTGAACTTCGCCGGATCGTCCTCGGCGCCGAACGCGATGATCCGGTCCAGCGGCACCCCGGGAAGCAGTCGCGAGGCGGCGTCGGCCCCGCTGCCCGCCGGCCCACCGAAGTACCGCTTGATCATCTCGACGGGGAATCGGTCGATCCCGGCAGGCACCGGCGTGTGCGTGGTGAACACCGTCGACGCCCGCACCACGGTGAGCGCCGTGTCGAAATCCAGTCCGGCGTCGATCAACTCACGGATGCGCTCGGCCCCGAGGAAGCCGGCGTGGCCCTCGTTCATGTGGAAGACCTCCGGCGAGGGCAACCCCTCGATCTCGGTGAACGCCCGGATCGCCCGGACGCCGCCGATCCCGGCGAGGATCTCCTGT
This sequence comes from Mycolicibacterium litorale, assembly GCA_050205415.1. Taxonomy (GTDB): domain Bacteria; phylum Actinomycetota; class Actinomycetes; order Mycobacteriales; family Mycobacteriaceae; genus Mycobacterium; species Mycobacterium litorale_C. The sequence continues at coordinate 23,846 of JBNMQY010000029.1, read as the reverse complement.
TTGATCCGGTGTTCCTGGTCGCCGCCGTAGAGACGGTCGGTGACACCGCGCAGGTCGTGCTCGTTCTCGGGGATGTCGGAATCGAGCAACAGCAAAGGAATCCGCCCCACCTGGGCGATCCAGATCCGCGCCCGCAGCGACGCCTCGTCGGGCAGGGCGAGCTCGATCAGGACCTGGTTGTCGTCGGCGTCGGTCAACAGCCGCAGGGGCAGCCCCTGCGGATCCAGCGACGGATAGTTCTCGTGCTGCCAGCCGTCGGCGGTCAGCGACTGCCGGAAGTAGCCGGAGCGGTAGTACAGGCCGACCGCGATCAGCGGCAGACCGAGATCCGATGCGGACTTGAGGTGGTCGCCGGCGAGGATGCCGAGACCGCCGGAGTAGTTCGGCAGCACCTCGGCCACGCCGAACTCCATCGAGAAGTACGCGATCCCGTTCGGCAGCAGCTCACCCTGTTCGAGCTGCTGCTGGTACCACAGCGGCCGGCTCAGGTAATCGTCGAGATCGGCGGCGAGGTCGTCGAGGCGACGCACGAACGATTCGTCACGGGCGAGTTCGTCGAGCCGGGCCGGTTTCACCCCGCCGAGCAACGCGACCGGATCGCAGCCGATGTGCTGCCACAGCTTCGGGTCGATGTCGGCGAACAGATCCTGGGTGGGTTTGTCCCACGACCACCGCAGGTTGATCGAGAGCCGCTCGAGCGCGGCAAGGCGATCAGGAAGGTGAGCTCGGACGGTGAACCTGCGCAACGCTTTCACGTGGCTTTACCTTACTGACTTCTCCGCGCCCCGCATCGTCTCGCCGATTACCTGGCCTGCTTCAGGTTGGGCCGCGCACTACGGTGGGTATAGGGCGCGGAGAAGGTCTCACGAACCAACCGACACATGAACCGACAAAGTGGCCACGCCGACGATGCCCGTGGCCGCGCCGAATTCGCAAGGGAGTGGTGGTGGCCGGCCGTATCGGAATCGATGACGTCGCGCCCGTGGTGTCCGGCGGTAGGTATCCGGCCAAAGCGGTGGTAGGTGAAGTGGTACCCGTGCGTGCGACGGTGTGGCGGGAGGGCCACGACGCCGTCAACGCGACGCTGGTGGTCCGCTATCACGGCACGGCGTATCCCGAACTCGGTGACGCCCCGGTGGGCCGGGTGACCGCCACCGAGGCCGTCCCGATCGAGGCGGTCGTCACACCGTCGCCGCGGATTAAACCGCAGGCGCTGCCGATGAGCCAGGGCCGCACGCCCGACGTCTTCCACGGTCAGTTCGTGCCCGACGCGGTCGGACTGTGGACCTACCGCGTCGACGGTTGGGGCGATCCGATCGCGACATGGCGCCACAACGTGACCGCCAAGCTCGACGCCGGGCAGAGCGAGTCCGAGCTGAACAACGATCTGCTGGTGGGCGCCCGCCTGCTGGAGCGCGCCGCCGCGGGTGTCCCCCGCCAGGACCGCTACCCGCTGATCCAGGCCGCCGAGCAGTTGCGGGAACCCGGTGACCCGTTCACCAGGGCCGGCGCGGCGCTGGCCGCCGATGTGGCAGCACTGCTCGACCAGTATCCGCTGCGTGAATTGATCACGCGCGGTGAGCAATACGGGGTGTGGGTGGACCGACCGCTGGCCCGCTTCGGCTCGTGGTACGAGTTCTTCCCGCGGTCCACCGGCGGCTGGGACAGTCAGGGCAATCCGGTGCACGGCACGTTCGCCACCGCCACCAAGTCGTTGCCCCGCATCGCCCGGATGGGCTTCGACGTGGTCTACCTGCCGCCGATCCACCCGATCGGCAAGGTGCACCGCAAGGGCCCGAACAACAGCGTCACCGCGGGACCCCACGACGTCGGCTCCCCGTGGGCGATCGGCAGCGACGAGGGCGGCCACGACGCCGTGCATCCGGAGCTGGGCACGATCGACGACTTCGACGAGTTCGTCGCGGCGGCCCGTGACGAGGGCCTGGAGGTGGCACTCGACCTGGCGTTGCAGTGCGCACCGGACCATCCCTGGGCACGCGACCATCCGGAGTGGTTCACCGTGCTCCCCGACGGCACCATCGCCTACGCCGAGAATCCGCCCAAGAAGTACCAGGACATCTATCCGCTCAACTTCGACAACGACCCGGCCGGGTTGTACATGGAAGTGCTGCGGGTGGTGCGGTTCTGGATCTCGCACGGGGTCAAGGTCTTCCGCGTCGACAACCCGCACACCAAACCGCCCAACTTCTGGGCGTGGCTGATCGGCGAGATCAAGAACGAGGACCCCGACGTCCTGTTCCTGGCCGAGGCGTTCACCCGGCCGGCGCGCCTGTACGGGCTGGCGAAACTGGGCTACACGCAGTCCTATACGTACTTCACCTGGCGGACGTCGAAGGCGGAGTTGACCGAGTTCGGCGAGCAGATCGCCGAACACGCCGACTACGCGCGGCCCAACCTGTTCGTCAACACCCCCGACATCCTGCACGAGAGCCTGCAGCACGGCGGGCCGGGCATGTTCGCGATCCGAGCGGTGCTGGCGTCGACGATGAGTTCGATCTGGGGTGTGTACTCCGGCTACGAGTTGTTCGAGCACCGGCCGGTGCGCGAAGGCAGCGAGGAGTACCTGAACTCGGAGAAGTACGAGTTGCGGCCGCGTGACTTCGACGCCGCGCTGGCCGACGGTGAATCCCTCGAGCCGTTCATCACCCGGCTCAACGAGATTCGCCGGGTGCACCCGGCGCTGCACGAGCTGCGCACCATCAAGTTCCACTACCCGGACAACGACGCGATCCTGGCCTACAGCAAGTTCGACCCGACCACCGGTGACCAGGTTCTCGTCGTGGTGACGCTCAACCCATTCGGCCCCGAGGAGGCCACTTTGTGGTTGGACATGGCCGCATTGGGAATGGAGCCTTACGACAGGTTCTGGGTGCGCGACGAGATCACCGGAGAGGAATACCAGTGGGGGCAGTCGAACTACGTGCGCATCGAACCCGCCAGAGCGGTGGCGCACGTGCTGAACATGCCCCAGGTGCCCGCCGACCGACGACTCAACCTACTGCGTAGGGAGTGATTACACGCATGGCCAACACGAAGCGACTGACCGACGAGACCACCGAGTCCACCGGGGCCACCACAACCACCAGCCCGCACCTGCGGCCGCACACCGCCGACCTGAACCGGCTGCTCGCCGGTGAGCATCACGACCCGCATTCGATCCTCGGCGCCCACGAGTACGGCGACCACACCGTGCTGCGGGCCTACCGGCCGCACGCCAAGGAGGTCGCCGCGGTCGTCGGCGGTGAGCGCTACGTCTTCACCCATCTGGAGGCGGGCCTGTTCGCGGTGACGCTGCCGTTCACGGGACTGATCGACTACCGCCTCGAGGTGAGTTACGACCACGGCGGCGACCAGCCGTACGTGCACCGCACCGCCGACGCCTACCGGTTCCTGCCCACGCTGGGCGAGATGGACCTGCACCTGTTCTCCGAGGGCCGCCACGAGCGGCTCTGGGAGGTGCTGGGCGCCCATCCGCGCAGCTTCACCACACCCGACGGCCTCGTCGAGGGGGTGTCGTTCGCGGTGTGGGCGCCCAACGCCAAGGGTGTCCAGCTGATCGGCGACTTCAATCACTGGGAGGGCAACGAGGCGCAGCTGCGCGTCCTGGGCTCGACGGGGGTGTGGGAGCTGTTCTGGCCGGACTTCCCGGTCGACGGCCTCTACAAGTTCCGCATCCACGGCGCCGACGGTGTGGTGAGTGAGCGCGCCGATCCGATGGCGTTCGCCACCGAGGTGCCGCCGCAGACCGCGTCCCGGGTCACCAAGAGCGACTACACCTGGGCCGACGACGAGTGGATGGCGCAGCGCGCCACGCAGAACCCGGTGTTCGAGCCGATGAGCACGCTCGAGGTGCACCTGATGTCGTGGCGGCCCGGGCTGTCCTACCGCGAACTCGCCGACCAGCTCACCGAATACGTTCTGGAGCACGGGTTCACCCACGTCGAGATGCTGCCGGTGGCCGAGCATCCGTTCGGGGGGTCGTGGGGCTACCAGGTCACGTCGTACTACGCGCCGACGTCACGATTGGGCACCCCCGACGATTTCCGCTACCTCGTCGACCGGCTGCACCAGGCCGGCATCGGCGTCATCGTCGACTGGGTGCCCGCGCACTTCCCCAAGGACGCCTGGGCGCTCGGCCGATTCGACGGCACCCCGCTCTACGAACACGCCGACCCGCGACGCGGTGAGCAGTTGGACTGGGGCACTTATGTTTTCGACTTCGGCCGCTCCGAGGTGCGCAACTTCCTGGTCGCCAACGCGCTGTACTGGTTACAGGAGTTCCACGTCGACGGGCTGCGCGTCGACGCGGTCGCCTCGATGCTCTACCTCGACTACTCCCGTCCTGAGGGCGGTTGGACGCCGAACATCTACGGCGGCCGCGAGAACCTGGAGGCCGTGCAGTTCCTGCAGGAGATGAACGCCACGGTGCACAAGGCCAGCCCGGGCATCGTCACCATCGCCGAGGAGTCGACGTCGTGGCCCGGCGTCACCCGGCCCACCAATCTGGGCGGGCTCGGCTTCTCGATGAAGTGGAACATGGGCTGGATGAACGACACCCTGGCGTTCATCAGCCGCGACCCGATCCACCGCAGCTACCACCACCACGAGATGACGTTCTCGATGCTGTACGCGTTCAGCGAGAACTACGTGCTGCCCATCAGCCACGACGAGGTGGTGCACGGGAAGGGCACGCTGTGGGGCCGGATGCCCGGCGACGACCATCGCAAGGCGGCCGGTGTCCGGCAGCTGCTCGCCTACCAGTGGGCGCACCCCGGTAAGCAGTTGCTGTTCCAGGGGCAGGAATTCGGCCAGCGGGCGGAATGGTCCGAGGAGCGTGGCGTCGACTGGTATCAGCTCGACGAGAACAGCTACTCGAACGGCATCCTGCGGATGGTCTCGGACATGAACCGGATCTACGCCGGCCACCGGGCGCTGTGGTCGCACGACACCAGCCCCGAGGGGTATTCGTGGATCGACGCCAACGATTCGACCAACAACGTCCTGAGCTTCTTGCGCTACGGCGACGACGGTTCGGTGCTGGCGTGCGTGTTCAACTTCTCCGGCTCCGAGCACAGCCAGTACCGGCTGGGGCTGCCGTATGCCGGGACGTGGCGTGAGGTGCTCAACACCGACGCCACCGACTACAACGGCGCGGGTATCGGCAACTACGGCGCGGTGCAGGCCACCGATGAGCCCTGGCACGGCCGGCCCGCGTCGGCGGTGATGGTGCTCCCGCCGTTGTCGGCGCTGTGGTTCGAACCGGTGCCTGCCGAGGAGCCCGTCGAGCAGGAGCCGGCGACCGACCCGCCGCTGTCGTAAGACCCTCCGCCGAGACTGCTGGGAGATCACTCGAACCGCCGAAACGGCGATCTCCCCGCAGTCTCGGCGTGTCAGTACAGGGCGTTGGCGAGCTTGCGCCGGCCCGCGATCACCTCGGGGTCGGCCGGATCGAAGAGTTCAAACAGCTCGATGAGCCGCGTCCGGACCTTCGTGCGGTCGTCGCCCGCGGTGCGCTTGACCAGTGCGATGAGGCGCTCGAAGGCGGATGCGACCTGCTGCTGCAGGATCTCCACGTCGGCCGCGGCGAATGCGGCCTCGATGTCATCGGGTGCGGCGTCGGCGATGCTCACCGCCTCGGGACCCTGCGTCGTCGCACGCTGCAGGAACACGATCTGGCGCACGGCACCCTTGGCCTCGGTGTGGTTGGGCTGGGCGTCAAGGATCGCCTGATAGGCGTTGAGCGCGGCGTCGAAGTCGCCGGCGTCGAGGTGTGCGCGCGCCTGCGCGACCTCGGGGTCGACCTGTTCGGGTTGATCGGGATCCCCCGAACCGGAGAGCTTGCCCGCCGTGGCGTCGAGGAGCGAGTCGATCCAGCGCCGCAGCTGATCGGCCGGCTGCGGACCCTGGAAACTCGAGATCGGCTGGCCCGCAGCGAGTGCGACGACCGTCGGCACCGCCTGCACGCCGAACATCTGCGCCACCCGCGGGGTGGTGTCGACGTTGACCGTCGCCAGCGACCACTTCCCGGCGTCGGCGCCTGCCAGGTCGGCGAGGGTCTGCCCCAGCGCCACACTGGAATCGCTGCGCGGGGACCACAGCAGCACGACGACGGGGACCTGACTGGACCGGATCAGGACCTCGGCTTCGAGGTTGGCCTCGGTGATCTCGACACCGCCGGGGCCGCCGGTCCCGGTACCACCGGGAGCCGCCGCATCGGTCGCGGGGCGTTGCTTGAGCGCGGACAGATCAACCGCACCGGCCAATGCCGGCCCGATGGAAGGTCGTGGACGTGTCACGCGTCCAAGTCTGTCACGTCGTTTCGGGTGCCGGGCGGCCCGGCCGACCCGCGGCCGCGACGGCGTCGGCGCCATCCATCCGACCGGTGCGCTCGGCCCATATGAGGAAGATCACAGTGCCGAGCGGCACGATGCTGGCCAACAGTGCCAGCAACCATGTGACCGCACCCCATCTCAGGGCGAGACCGGCCACGACGGCCGCCACGAGGAACGCGACGAACACACCGCCGTGCACCGGCCCGAACACCTTGACCCCGATCTCGGTGCGGGGGCTGCCGAGGTACTTGAAGTACATCCCCAGCAACAGGCCCACCCAGCTCACGGCCTCGAGCAGGCCGACGAGCCGGAGCCAACCGGTGGAGCTACGCAGATCGAAAGCGCCAGACATGGCCGCCATTGTGCCCTAAGCCGGGCGCAATTACTACAAGGCGTCGTAGAGACTCAGGGGCGACGCAGGATCAGGGCGTCACCCTGACCGCCCGCCCCGCACAGCGCCGCCACGGCGTAGCCGGACCCCTTGCGGGCCAGCTCGAGCGCCGCGTGCAGCGTGATGCGCGCGCCGGACATGCCGATCGGATGGCCGATCGCGATCGCTCCGCCGTTCACGTTGACCTTGTCGGGGTCGACGCCGAGTTCCTTGGTCGATGCCAGCGCGACGGCGGCGAACGCCTCGTTCAGCTCGATCACGTCGAGCTGATCGGCGGTGATGCCCTCCTTGCCGATCGCCTTCTTGACGGCGTTGGCGGGCTGGGACTGCAGGGTCGAATCGGGCCCGGCGACCACGCCGTGCGCGCCGATCTCGGCCAACCAGGTCAGGCCCAGCTCCTCGGCCTTGGCCTTGTTCATGACGACGACCGCACAGGCGCCGTCGGAGATCTGCGACGCCGAACCCGCGGTGATGGTGCCGTCCTTGCGGAACGCCGGCTTCAGACCCGCCAGCGAGTCGGCGGTGGTGTTGGCGCGGATGCCCTCGTCCTCGGTGAACTCGAGCGGATCGCCCTTGCGCTGCGGGATCGACACCGGCACCACCTCGTCGGCGAACACCCCGTCCTTCCACGCGGCGGCGGCGCGCTGATGCGACTGCGCGGCGTATTCGTCCTGCTGGGCGCGGGTGAACTGGTCGACGTCGTTGCGCTGTTCGGTGAGCGCGCCCATCGGCTGGTCGGTGAACACGTCGTGCAGACCGTCGTAGGCCATGTGGTCGACGGCGGTCACGTCGCCGTACCGGTAACCCGAGCGGCTGTTCACCAGCAGGTGCGGCGCCTGGCTCATCGACTCCTGGCCACCGGCCACCACCACGTCGAACTCACCCGCGCGGATGAGCTGATCCGCCAGGGCGATCGCGTCGATACCCGACAGGCACATCTTGTTGATGGTCAGCGCGGGCACGTCCCACGGGATCCCCGCGGCCACCGCGGCCTGACGGGCGGGCATCTGCCCGGCCCCCGCGGTGAGCACCTGGCCCATGATCACGTACTCGACGGCGGAGGCCTCGACGCCGGCCTTCTCGAGGGCGGCCTTGATCGCGATCGCTCCCAGATCGGTGCCCGAGAAGTCCTTCAGCGAACCCATCAGCTTGCCTACCGGGGTACGGGCTCCAGCAACGATCACCGACGTCGTCATCAATTCCTCCAAGCGGGTTTCGGGCGGCTCCGATGAGGCTATACAGCCGACCTAAGGTGTTCGAAACCGATGCCGTTAGGTTACCTTTGCGATATGACTGCCGAGCAAATCGACGCCCGTCCGGTACTGGCCACCGCCCTGGTGACCGCGATCGATCACGTCGGTATCGCGGTCCCGGATCTGGACGAAGCGATCCGGTGGTACCACGATCACCTCGGCATGATCGTGCTGCACGAAGAGGTCAACGAGGAGCAGGGTATCCGCGAGGCGATGCTGTCGGTGCGCGGCGCCGCGGTCGGCAGCACCCAGATCCAGCTGATGTCGCCGATCGACGACTCCTCGACGATCGCGAAGTTCCTCGACAAGCGCGGCCCCGGCCTGCAGCAATTCGCCTACCGCGTCAGCGACCTCGACGCACTCAGCGAGCGGTTGCGCGAGCAGGGTGTGCGGCTCATCTACGACGCCCCCCGTCGCGGCACCTCGAACTCGCGCATCAACTTCATCCACCCCAAGGACGGCGGCGGGGTGCTCATCGAACTCGTCGAGCCCGCCCCTGACAGCTCGGGTGCCGAGCACTAACTCTCGTTCAGGACCACCTGCGCGTCGGGCCCCGCGTGGCCCGGTGTGTCCAGCACGGCGTGTGCCAATGCCTGCGGTCGTCGACCGCCGCCTCCCCCGCGTCCGCCGGCCAGACCACCAGATGTGCTGTGCCGGGCCGGATCTCGTGATCGCAGCCGGGGCAGCGGTAGGTCTTGGTGGCGCGGGAGCCCGCGACCGGCCGCACCTCGTAGTCGTATCCGTCGGGGCCCACCTCGATGCGCCTCTGGTCGAACACCGGAGGCAGCGGACGCGTCCGCCGGGGTGGAGGGCGGCGCCTGGGCATGGGAGCAGTCTAGGGCGTCAGAACAACCGGTACTCGTCGCTGTCCATACCGCGCATCTGGTCGTAATCGAGTATCAGGCAACGGATCCCGCGGTCGGTCGCCAGTGTGCGCGCCTGCGGTTTGATCTGCTGGGCGGCGAAGACCCCGGTGACCGGTGCCAGCAGCGTGTCGCGATTGAGCAGTTCGAGGTAGCGGGTGAGCTGCTCGACGCCGTCGATCTCCCCGCGCCGCTTGATCTCCACCGCCACCGAGCGGCCGCTCTCGTCGCGGCAGAGCAGATCCACCGGCCCGATCGCGGTCATGTACTCGCGGCGCACCAGCGTGTAACCGGCGCCGAGCAACTCGACGTGTTCGGCCAGCAGCTTCTGCAGGTGGGCCTCGACGCCGTCCTTGACCAATCCGGGGTCGATGCCGAGTTCGTGGCTGGAATCGTGTTCGAGGTCCTCGATCGTGATCCGCAACTGTTCGCCGGCCTTGTTCTCCACCACCCACACCGGGTGCGGGTCGCCGGCCTCCTCGGTGAGGCGGCACGGCGGGCTCATCCAGTTCAGCGGTTTGTAGGCCCGGTCGTCGGCGTGCACACTGACCGAACCGTCGGCTTTGATCAGCAGCAGTCGTCGCGCGGAGGGCAGGTGGGCGGTCAGCCGGCCGATGTAGTCGACCGTGCACTGGGCGATGACGAGACGCACCCGCACAACATTAGGGTCTGTGGACGCGCGCAAATTAGGCTGGCGTCACAATGGACGCGACGACGACCGCCAAGAAAAGCGTTCCACAGCGACTGGGCCTGCTCTTGGAGAAGGTGACCAGGCAGAGCGGTCGGCTGCCGGACACCCCCGACTACGGCTCCTGGCTGCTGGGCAAGCCGGAAGAGAATCAACAGCGCCGGCGCGTCCGCATCCAGATCATCCTCACGTTCTTCATCCTGTTCACCAACATCCTCGGTATCGGGGTCTCACTGCTCCTCAACGCCGTGGCGATCCCGGTACCCAGCGTCTTCTCCGACGCGCCTGCGTGGCTGACCTGGGGCGTGGTCCCGGCGTACATGCTCGTCGCCCTCATCTTCGGCACGGCGTGGATCACCTCGCGTACTGTCCGCTCGCTGCGATGGGCCATCGAAGAGCGCACCCCCACCCGCACCGACCAGTACAACGTTTTCCGGGCGCCGTGGCAGGTGGCGAGGATGCTGCTGGTCTTCTGGGGCGTCGGCACCGCACTGCTGACGGTGCTGTACGGCCTGCAGAACTCCGCGTTCATCCCCCGGTTCCTGTTCGCCGTGGGTTTCCCCGGCATCGTGGTGGCCACTGCCTGCTACCTCATCACCGAGTTCTCGCTGCGACCGATCGCCGCCCAGGCGCTCGAAGCAGGCCGCCCACCGCGCCGGTTCGCCCACGGGGTCATGGGCCGCACCATGACGGTATGGCTGCTCAGTTCCGGTGTGCCCGTGCTCGGCATCCTCCTGCTCGCCTTGTTCTCGCTGTCGATGCAGAATCTGAGCGCCACCCAGTTCGGGGTCGCGGTGATGATCATCGCGATGGTGGCACTGCTGTTCGGGCTGATCCTGATGTGGTTGCTGTCGTGGCTGACCGCCACGCCGGTGCGCGTGGTGCGCGCCGCGCTGAAGAACGTGGAGCGCGGCGATTTCGACTGTGAGCTGGTGGTTTTCGACGGCACCGAGCTGGGTGAGCTGCAGCGCGGTTTCAACAAGATGGTCGAGGGGCTGCGGGAACGCGAGCGCGTGCGCGACCTGTTCGGCCGCCACGTCGGCCGTGAGGTCGCGCTGGCCGCCGAGAAGCAACAGATCGAGCTCGGCGGCGAAGAGCGCCACGCCGCAGTCGTTTTCGTCGACATCATCGGTTCCACACAGCTCGTCACCAGTAGGCCCGCGGTGGAGGTCGTCGAACTGCTCAACCGCTTCTTCGCGGTGATCGTCGAAGAGGTGGACCGCCACCACGGACTCGTCAACAAATTCGAAGGTGACGCGGTGCTCGCGGTGTTCGGGGCGCCGGTCGCCCTCGACCATCCCGAGGACGAGGCGTTGGCGGCCGCGCGGGCGATCGCGGCCCGGCTGGCCGAGGAAGTGCCCGAGTGCCAGGCCGGGATCGGGGTGGCGGCCGGTCAGGTGGTCGCGGGCAACGTCGGCGCCAAGGAACGGTTCGAGTACACCGTCATCGGTGAACCGGTCAACGAGGCCGCCCGGCTGTGCGAGCTCGCGAAATCAGCGCCCAACCGGCTGGTCGCGTCGTCGGACACCGTCGATGCCGCGACCGACGGCGAGCGGTCGCGCTGGGCCCTGGGTGACGAGGTCACGCTGCGCGGCCACGACGAACCGACCCGGCTGGCCCTGCTGGCCTGACGGCTACGCCCCGCGGAGGGTTCCGTCGAGGTACTCGGCGCGGCAGGCGCGACGGGCCAGCTTGCCGCTGGTGGTCCGCGGGATGGCGCCCGCGGGCACGAACCGGACGTCGCCGACGTCGATTCCGTGCCGCCGGCGCACCGCGGTGCGGATCGCCTCGACGGCCGGCGCCGGGTCGGCGCGCCGGGTGCCCGACGCGCGCTCGGCGACAATCACCAACTGCTGGTCGGGCACGGTGAACGCTGCCACGTGATCGCGGCGCGCCAGTGGTGCGGCCGCGGCGGCAGTCGCCTCGATGTCCTGCGGATAGTGCCGGCGGCCGTCGATCACCACGAGGTCGGCCAGCCTGCCCGTGACGTACAGCTCGCCGTCCAGGTAGGTGCCGAGGTCGCCGGTCCGCAACCAGCGCGCGTCCGCGGGCACACCGGTGGCGTGGCCTCCGGTGTCCAGGCGTGAACGTAGCGCGGCGCCGAACGCCTCGCGGGACTCCTCGGGCCGTCCCCAGTAGCCGCGGCCGACGTTGTCGCCGTGCAGCCAGATCTCCCCCACCTGTCCGTCGGGCAGTTCGGCTCCGGTGCCGGGGTCGACGATCACGGCCCACTGGCTGCGGGCGACCTGGCCGCAGGACACCTGAGGCACAGCGCTTTCGGTGTCGGCGGCCACGGGCACCGCCCGCCCGACCGCCAACTGCCCGCGGTCGAGATGTATCGCGGAGGCCTGCGCGGCCGGGGCGATCGTCGAGACGAACAGCGTGGCCTCGGCGATGCCGTAGGACGGTTTGAACGCCGTCGCCGGCAGGCCGTACGGGGCGAACGCCGCGTTGAAGGTGTCGATGGCCGCCATGCTCACCGGTTCGGAGCCGATGATGAGTACCACGTTGCTCAGGTCGATGTCGTCGGACGTGTCGGGCAGGCCGCGCTGCGCGGTCCATTCGTAGGCGAAGTTGGGTGCGGCGGTGACGACGCGGCCGTGGCGGGATCCGTCGGCCAACGCGCGGATCCACCGCTGCGGCCGGCGCAGGAACGCCGTCGGCGACATCAGCGTGGAGTGCCCGCCGTAGACGGCCGGGAACCCGATCATCGACAGGCCCATGTCGTGGAAGAGCGGTAACCAGCTGACCCCGTGGGTGTTGCGGTCCAGCAGGTCGATCGACAGGATCATCTGCAGCAGGTTCGTGCCGACGGCGCGGTGGGTGATCTCGACGCCGACCGGCGGCCGGGTGGAGCCGGACGTGTACTGCAGATGTGAGACGTCGTCGACGTCGATCGGCCGGTCCTCGAAGGAGTCTCCCGCCGAATCGGGGATCTCGTCGATGAGTACGACCCGCGGCCGCGGGACGGTCACCAGGTCGTCGAGGAAGGCCTGCACCGCGCCGGCCGCCGCGGCGGTGGTGAGGACGACGGCGGGCCGGGAGTCGTCGAGCGCGGTGTGCAGTCGCTCGGCGTGGCCCTGCAGTTCGGGAGCGAACAGCGGGACCGCGATGGTGCCCGCTTTGATCGCGGCGAAGAAGCCGGTGACGTATTCGAGGCCCTGCGGCGCGAGGATCGCCACCCGGTCACCGGGCGAGGTGAGCTGCTGCAGCCGCGCGCCGACCGCCCGGAGCCGGACGCCGAGTTCGGTCCAGGTGAGTTCGACGGCGTGCACGTCGTCGCTGCCGGTGTGGTCGAGGTAGCGGTACGCCACCGCGTCGCCGACACTGGCGATGTTGCGGTCGATCAGCGAGATCAGCGTGACACCCTGCGGCAGGACGATGTTGCCCGCGTCGTCCAGGCAGTCCTCGATCTTCAGCAGACCTTCCGAAACCGCTTGCCCGGTACCGCCACTCATGCCGACGAGTCTAGGGAATCCCGCCGTCAGACCAGCAGACCGTCGATCTGGTTGATCGCCGACGATGCACCCTCGACCACGCCCATGTCCAGCACCTGCTGCAACGCTTCGGCGGATGCGTAGGTGCTCACGTAGGTCGCCCGCGTCCCGCCGTCGTGTTCGGTGAAGGTGAAGACGTTCTTGGAGACCGGCAGGTCCGTGTTCGGGTTGAACTCCTCGTCGGCGAAGCCGTCGTCGAATGCGAAGCTCCTCGGCTCCTCGAGGGCGGTGACGTGCCAGTATCCGGCGTGCTTGTCGCCCTCCGGACCGGTCATGAAGTAGGTGACGCGCCCGCCCGGTGTCAGGTCGTGATCGACCACGGTGGCGGGATACGTCGGCGGACCCCAGATCTTCTCCAGCTGGCGCGGGTCGGCGTAGATCTGCCAGATCCGCTCGACGGGTGCGGCGAAGTCGGCGGTGATGGTCAGCGTGAGGTTGTCGGTGTCGTGCTGCACGTCGGTGACGGGCATGGTCAGGCCTCCTCGGTTGGGTCGGATGAGATGAGTTCGTCGATACGGGCGATGCGGCCGCGCCAGATCTGTTCGAGGTCGGTGAGCATGGCCGCCACCGACCGCACCGCCGCGACGTCGCCGGTGGCGAGTTGTTCGCGGCCGCGGCGCCGCTTGGTCAGCAGGCCGGCTTTCTCGAGAACGGCGACGTGCTTCTGCACGGCCGCGAAGCTCACGTCGTACTTGAGCGCGAGCGCGGTGACCGAGTGCTCTCCGGCCAGCACGCGGCGCAGGATGTCACGCCGGGTGCGGTCGGCCAGCGCGTGGAACAGGGCGTCGGCCCGGTCCTCGTCGATCACGGTCACGTCCCCAACATACAACCGATTGGTTGTAGGTTGTCAAGCGTCAGCTTCCTCGGGGCGTGCCGGCGAGCTGTCGGATGGCGCGTATCTCGTCGTCGTCATGGGCGCGGCCGTCCGGGTGGATCAGGTCGCTGAACCACGTCTCGGGAAGGGACGTGTGCGGCTCTTTCCACGAATCCCACGGCAGGTACGTCTGTGTCCGTCCGGCGACGAAGCCCCAGTTGTAGGCGCCGACGTTGCGCCTCTTGGCGACTGGGAGGATCCCCTGCACGGTGCTGCCGAGGTTTCGCGCCAGATACTCGGTGCACAGGATCGGCCGGCCCAGCGGAGTGAGTTCGTCGATGCGGGCCTCGAACTCGTCCGGATCGCCGTAACTGTGGAAGCTGATGACGTCGGAGTGTTCGAGCTGCAGGCTGCAGACCGTGCTGCGGCTCTCGGGATCTCGCCAATGCCCCTGCCACACGCCGCTGGTCAACGGCTGCATGGGACCGACGGCGCGCACCCACTGGAAGACGTGCGGCAGGAACGCGGCGACTAGCTTCTGCTTGTCCTCGTGTTCCACCTTGCGGTAGTCCCGCGCGGGGTTGTCCGGCTCGTTCCACACGTCCCACCCGAGGACGCGGGGATCGTTGCGGAAGAGGCCCACCACCCCCGTGACGTAGCTCTGCAGCACACGGGTGTAGGCCGGGTCCTGCAGACGGTGCGCGCCCGGGCTCTGCACCCAGCCGGAGTTGTGTACGCCCGGGATGGGCGCACGCTGACGGCCGGCCCGTGGCAGCGGGTCCCAGCACGAGTCGAAGAGGACGAACAGCGGTTTGATGTGGTGGCTCGCCGCGATGCCGACGAACTGTGAGAGCCGGCGGCTGAAACCCACCCGATCGGCGGCCCACAGCTGATCGTGGAGGAACACTCGCATGGTGTTCATCCCGATTCGCTTGGCCACGCTGAGCTCACCGTCGATGCGACGCGGATCGAACGTCTCGGCCTGGAACATCTCGAGCTGGTTCACGGCGTTCGAAGTCACGTAGTTGGCGCCGAGCAGCCAGCCCTGTTGTGCGTACCAGGCGTTGGCGCGGTCGGCAGACCATCGAGCGGTCTGTGCGGAGGCGAGGGGCACCTTGGAGAGTGCCGCGGCGGCTGCCAAATACAGCGGTATCTTGAGGGCGTCTCGCCGGTGCACGACGTGACCATAGTGTCGGTTGTCCGGTGGAAGCGGTCGACGGGTCAACCCGCAACCCAACAGGTTTCGAATCGTTATCCAACCGGGTGGCCGGTGGAACCTATTGGAGTGCCGGCTTCCGGTCCCGGTGCGGTCACCGGCGAGGTGAGCGTTCGTCCCGGATTCGCACCACCCGACTTCTCCTCGTATGTGACCGTCTCGATGCCGATACGGATCGCGTTGCCTTGCGATGCAGAGTGATCGCCGGATCAGCCATTCCGGCCAGCATCACCGCGCTGCGGGCAGGTGTGATACCCCAACCGAATTGGGCGGCCATGGAGCCACGCTCACCGGCGAGGCCGAGGAGAAGTCGACCGCCGTGCCGCCGCCTGTCACATTCGAACGGGTCCCAATCACTAATCGATCGTTTGATTGATTCGTATGATCGATGTGATGGTGCGCAATGGGACCGCCACCGATGTCAATCCGGGAGACACGCTATGGAGATCTGGACCGGCACCGCCTTCATGAACACGTCGGAGATCGTGCCCGTCGCCCGCATGCTCGACGAAGCGGGCTTCGACGGCGTCGTGGTGTCCGATCACATGATCTACCCGCGCGAATTGTCGTCGCCTTATCCCTCACCGACCGGCAAGCCCATGTGGGAGCCGGACACGGCGTGGCCGGACTCCTGGGTCTCCATCGGCGCCATGGCCGCGGTGACCACCCGGATGAAGTTCACCAACGCCGTTTACATCGCCCCCGCGCGCCCGCTACTGGAGGTGGCCAAACAGGTGGCGACCGCCTCGGTCCTCTCCGGTGGACGGGTTGCGCTGACGGTCGGGGCCGGTTGGATGCGTGAGGAATTCGAGTTGATGGGACAGGATTTCTCCACTCGCGGCAAGCGGCTCGACGAAATGATCCAGGCACTGCCGGCACTGTGGCGCGGCGGCTGGGTGTCCTGGAGCGGCGAGCATTACCGGATACCGGAGGTGATGATCGAGCCGCATCCCGAGGGACGGATCCCGATCATGTGCGGCGGTGAATCCGACGCTGCGCTGCGGCGCGCGGCTCGGCTCTGCGACGGCTGGGTGGGCAGCGCGTACTCGTGGGAGGACGCCGAGGCCTTCGTCAGCAGGCTCACTTCGCTTCGGCGTGAGTACGGGCGCGCGGACGACCCCTTCGAGATCATGCTGGCGCTTTACGAATCGCCGTCTGTCGAGCTGTTCAAGCGCGCCGAGGACATCGGCGTCACTGCGGTGATGACCCTTCCATATGCCAGTTCCGACGACATCACCTCCGGAGCGCACGATGGACTCAAACTCGACGCTGAGCGCTACCGAGAGCCCATCGAACGTTTCGCGGAGGACGTGTTGCAGAAGATCCGCTGACAGCCCTTCGACTACACGACCCTGTGAGTGGTCTTCGCTGGATCAATGCGTATGCGGTAGCGGGTCGACGGGCTGACCGGACAATGCGTCGTAGTCGAACAGCTTTCCGCGGACAAGTGCTTTCAAAGCCCTTACCGTCGAACGGTACTCACGGCTGGACGCCATCGTGGCGTGTTCGTTCAGTCCGCGAATCATGGTGAGGATCGCATTGGAGGCACCGGGCACGTCGACACCGGGCCCGAGTGCCCCTTCCCGTTTACCCTGTCGCAGCACATCGGCGATGACGGTGCGGAGGGCGGCGAGCATGCTCTCGCTGTGCTCGCCCAACTTCAGGTGACGCGCGCTCTCGGCGCGGATCGCCCGGTCGAATGCGGCGGCATACGGGTAGTCGCGATTGATGCGTGCACATTCGTCGAAGATCTCCGTGAGCTTGTCCAACACACCGTCGGACCGGTCAACGGCATCAGTCAGCCTGGGCAGTGCTACCGCGGACATCTCCGCAACGGCGGCCTTGATCAGCTCCGCCTTGTTGGGGAAGTAGTGGTACAGGGTCCCGCTGGTCACCTGGGCCACACGGGCGATTTCGCGAATGGTGGCTTGCGAATACCCGACCTCGGCGACGCAGCGACCGGTGGCTTCGATGATGCGCCGACGAGTCTCCTCACCGCTGGCCCCGACCGGACGACCCAGAAGTGTTGACCTCTTCGACACGCTCTCCTCCGAATTTCGTTGTCGACTCGGTGTTCACGGCATCATCGGCACCGGTGTGTTGACAGAACCAATCGTATGATCAATTCTGCACGTTGTGACGCTGCAGATCGACCTGACGGGCCGTCGCGCCTTGATCACCGGTGCGGGTCAAGGAGTTGGCCGCGGATTGGCGCACGCCTTCGGTAGGGCCGGCGCCGCCGTGCTCGTCAACGACTTGCGATCCGAACGCGCCGACGCCGTCGTCGACGAAGTGCGCGCCGCCGGCGGACAAGCCGGTTCCGCGGTCTTCGACGTGACCGACTTCGATGCCGTCGCGGCAGCCGTCACAGCGCAAGGTGCAGTGGACATACTCGTGAACAATGCGGGGAATGCGGGCGCGGCGGGATACAGCGGCCGCGGGCGCTTCGCCGACTCGGATCCTGCCGACTGGGAGCCGTATCTGCGCGTGAACCTCTACGGGGCCATGTACTGCACGCGGGCGGTGTTGCCCGGCATGGTCGACAAGCAATGGGGTCGAATCCTGACGATCGTTTCTGACGCAGGCCGCACCGGTGACGCCAATGGGGCGGCGTACGCGGCATCGAAGGCCGGCGCCGCTGCGCTGACCCGCTGTATCGCCGTCGAGAACGGACGCCACGGCATCACGGCGAACAACATCGCCCTCGGGACGATGCGCACCCCGCTCACTGAGCCGCTGTGGGCCGAGCACGCGGATTCACCGCAGGCCAAGGCGATTCTGCAGAATTATGCGATCCGCCGGCCCGGCAGTCCCGAGGATGTCGCGTCGCTCGCGGCGCTGCTGGCCAGCGATCACGGCTCGTGGATCACCGGTCAAACGATTCCGGTGAACGGTGGGTTCTCCTTCGCGCTCTGAGCGGCAACCGAACACCGACGAGTTGGTCAGCTCCTGACCCCGACGAGCCAGTACACCGCCCGTTCGATCGACGGCAGGATGTCGGTCACATCGATCGCGTTCGTGGAGAGTTGACCGAGCACCCCGTAGACGAGGCTGGTCAGGATTCCTTCGAGATCCCGGGCGAACCCTGGATCGGCCTGGGCGAGGACGTCCCGTGCCGCCGGTGTGACCGCCTCGAATCCGAGCTTGCGCAAGCGCTCACCACCGGGTCCGGACAGCGCCCGAAAGTACGACTTGAGTAGTTCTGGATGAGTCTCCCACGGCTCGAACACCTTTCGGAAGATGTGTACGAGCCCGCTGTACAGCGTCGCATCGATCGGCGGTGCCAGATCGGCGTAGCGGTTCGCGGTCAACCAGCATTCGAGCGCAGCGATGATGAGTTCGTCTCGCGTGGGATAGCGCTTGTAGATGGTGGACAGTGACATACGCGCTCGCCGCGCGACCTCGCGCAGCTGAACCGCCTCGTAACCCTCGGTGTCGAGCAATTCCACGACGATGCCCATCAACGGATCTGACGCAGCCTCGTTCGCCTTTCCCCTGGGCGCCTTCTGCATGACGTCTTCCCTCGACACCGTAACGATGTTACTGTGCGAGCCTGCGTAACGCCGTTACTCTGACGGCACCGGTGGGTTGTGATCGCAACGAAGCGAGGACACATGGGCAGAGTGCAAGGGCAGGTCGCCTTCATCACGGGTGTGGCGCGAGGTCAGGGCCGCAGCCATGCGGTGCGGCTGGCCGGCGAGGGCGCCAGCATCATCGGCGTCGACATCTGCTCGGATATCGCGTCGAACGGCTATCCGATGGCGACCCAGGATGACTTGAACGAGACCGTCAGCCTCGTCGAGGCAGCGGGGGGCAAGATGCTGGCGAGCGTCGCGGACGTTCGCGACTTCCATCAACTGAAATCCGCCCTGGACGCCGGCGTCGACCAGTTCGGCCGCCTCGACATCGTGTGCGCCAATGCCGGCATCGCCACGATGACGTTCCGCGAGTTGACGATCTCCGAAGAGCTCGAACAGTGGACCGACGTGCTCGACGTGAACCTGGTCGGCGCGTTCCACACTGCCAGGGCAGCAATCCCGCACCTGATCGCGGGAGAGCGCGGCGCGTGCATCATCTTCACCAGCTCCACCGCCGGACTTCGAGGCTTCGGCGGCATTCAGGGTGGTGGCCTGGGCTACGCCGCATCCAAGCACGGGATCGTCGGCCTCATGCGCACGCTCGCCAATGCTCTTGCTCCGCACAGCATCCGGGTGAACACGATCCACCCCACCGCGGTGCACACCATGATGGCCGTCAATCCCGCGATGGTCGCGTTCCTCGAGGCATACCCCGGCGGAGGACCGCATCTGCAGAACCCGATGCCCGTCGACATGCTCGAGCCCGAAGACGTCAGCGCCGCCATCGCCTACCTCGCATCCGATGACGCCAAGTACGTCACCGGGGTCACGTTCCCCGTCGACGCCGGCTTCTGCAACAAGCTCTGATGCCGACGGCCAACATGAACGCCGAGCGTCGCGACCGCGGCCTACGCGCCTACGCCGATGTGATGACCGTCGAAGCGCCCGACAACACCTCACCGGTTATCGCCGACGGCCTCATCGATTTCGTCTTCGCCGACATATGGACCCGCCCGGTGCTCAGCCGCCGTGACCGCCGGTTCGTCACCCTCGCGTGTGTCGCCGCGGCCGACGCCGACGGCCCTCTGGAGCAGCACATCTACGCCGCCCTGAGAAGCGGTGACGTCTCGATCACCGAGATGCGTGAGGCCGTATTGCATTTCGCGGTCTACGCCGGATGGCCCAAGGCATCACGCTTCAACATCTTCGTGGACCTGCAGTGGCAGCGGATTCACGACGAGCGCGGAGAGACTCCTCCTCCGCCGGAATCGCTTCTGCCCCTTCCCACCGAGAGCGACCCCGAGCAACGCCTCCAAGGCGGCGAGCGCACCTTCGTCGATGTCAACTGCATCCCGTTCACGCCGCCCCGCGACAACCCCTATCAGGGCGCGGGCATCCTCAATTTCGTCTTCGGAGAGATGTGGCGACGGCCGGGGCTGGGCATGAAGGAGCGCCGGCTCCTCACGGTCGCCTGCGTGGCATTCCAAGATGCCGACATCCCCATCCTCTCGCACGTGTATGCGGCGCTGAAGAGCGGCGATATTTCGTTCGACGAAATGGACGAGCTCGCACTGCACTTCGCCGCGTACTACGGCTGGGCGAAAGCCTTCCGGCTCAACCAGGTCATCGGTGAACAGAAGCAGCGTGTGCTCGCCGAGGCCCAAGCCCCTGCCTCACCGGCTTGACGGGAGCTGGCATGGAGACGTTGCAGGACAAGGTCGCGGTCGTCACCGGTGGTGGCAGCGGTATCGGTCGCGCGACCGCGCTCGAGCTTGCCCGCCGCGGCGCAGCGATTGTCATCGCCGAGATCGATCCCGATCGCGCAGCCTCGGCCGCGGAAGAGATCAGGGATGGAGGCGGACGGTCGATCAGCTTCGCGTGCGATGTCGCCGACGAGGGCACCTTCGAGGCGCTCAAGGATGCCGCACTGGAGCGATTCGGCCGTGTCGACATCGTGATGAACAACGTCGGAGTACTGACCCGCGGTCTCCCCGAACATCTTCCGCTCGCGGAATGGCAGCGCATCATCGACATCAATCTGATGTCCTACGTGCGCAGCACGATCGCATTCCTACCGCCGCTGCTCGATCAAGGCAGCGGACACATCGTCAACACCGCCTCGTTCGCAGGGCTTTTCACCTACTCCTACGACCGCCTGCCGTATGCGGTGTCGAAAGCTGGAGTCATCCAACTGTCCGAAGGGCTGCGGCTCTACCTGGCCCCTCGTGGGATCGGTGTGACGGTACTGTGTCCCGGTCCGGTGATCACCAACATCATCGATTCTCTGCCCGCGTCCTTCGGGCCAGAGCCTGAGATGCGGGGTCCCGGCGAGCAATTCGCGCTGCTGACTCCTGACGAGGTCGGTGAGCAGGTCGTCGAGGCCGTCCTCGACGACACCTTCATGGTCTACACCCACCCGGACGTGCGCGACGTCCTGGTGCGTCGTGCATCCGACTGGAACACATTCATCGACGAAAAGGCGCGAGCCCTATGACGCGCACGGACAGGGTGTTGGTCGTCGCTGAGCTCGCCGACTACGCGACATGGGTCGCGTCCGTTCGCCACGTCGCACACCGCGGGCCTCAGCCCGGCGCAGGCCTCGCCGTCGACCTCGTCGGCGTCGTCAACGTACTGGACTCGTTCGGTGCGGTGATCGGCAGCATGGCCGCCCATATGCTGCCCGGGCGCCATCTTCACTCCCATGCAGCGTCAGGAATTCGAGTCCGGACTCGGCGACGGCATCCGCTCGATGGTCGACAGGCTGCCCTCCAGCGCATGGGGACGCCGGACGAGATCGCGTCGTCGCACTCTTGCAGCAGACGGGGTGACCCAGATTTCCGGCTCGCAGTTCACGAGGCCACCGTCGACGGCAATGTCGGTCAACCGGTTGCAGTCCCCCTTGTCGGCGCGGAGGGGCTGGCGGTAGCGCCCGATGTCCATCGGCGGCTCGTCGACGCCGGCTTCTCGACCTCATTCGCCACGACCATGTCGGATTTCCGCCGGTGGTGTCGGTGGCGGCGTGTAAGTCTCTAGGTGTGTACGACGATTTCGACCGCTGCTACCGGGCCGTGCAGTCCAAGGACGCGAGGTTCGACGGTTGGTTCGTCACCGCAGTGCTCACCACCGGGATCTATTGCCGTCCCAGCTGTCCGGTCCGCCCACCGTTCGCCCGCAACGTACGCTTCTACCCCACCGCCGCGGCCGCGCAGGCCGCCGGATTCCGCGCCTGCAAGCGGTGCAGGCCCGACGCCTCACCCGGTTCCCCGGAGTGGAACGTGCGCGGCGATGTGGCCGCCAGGGCGATGCGTCTCATCGCCGACGGCACGGTCGACCGCGACGGTGTGACGGGCCTCGCCCAGCGACTGGGCTACACCACGCGACAGTTGCAGCGCATTCTGCAGGCCGAGGTGGGCGCCAATCCGCTGGCGCTGGCCCGTGCGCAGCGAAGCCAGACCGCGCGGGTGCTGATCGAGACGACGGATCTGCCGTTCTCGGACGTCGCCTTCGCCGCCGGGTTCTCGAGTATCCGACAGTTCAACGAGACGGTCCGCGCCACCTGCGATTCCACACCGACCGCACTGCGGGAACGGGCACGACGCCGGTTCGGACCGGCCGCGTCAGGGGCGGGGACTCTGGCGCTGCGGTTACCACTGCGCCGGCCGTTCGCTCCGGAAGGGGTGTTCGGACACCTGGCGGCCAGCGCCGTCCCCGGGGTGGAGGAGTTCCGCGACGGCGCCTTCCGGCGCACCCTACGGCTGGCCAGGGGTGACGGCATCGTCAGCCTCACCCCGCGCGACGACCATGTCGCCTGCGTCCTGCGACTCGACGATCTGCGGGATCTGGGCGCCGCCATCGCCCGATGCCGACGGCTGCTCGACCTCGACGCCGACCCCGAAGCGGTCGTCGACGTGCTCTCTGCTGACCCGGACCTCACGGCGTTGGTCACCAAGGCGCCCGGACAGCGCATCCCCCGCACCGTCGACGAGGCGGAACTGGCGGTCCGCGTCGTACTCGGCCAGCAGGTGTCGCTGAAGGCCGCCCGGACCCATGCGGCGCGGCTGGCCGTCCAGTACGGACGCCCGATCAGCGACCCGCACGGCGGTCTGACGCACGTGTTCCCCACCGTCGACGAGCTCGCCGGCATGGACCCCGGCCACCTGGCCGTGCCGCACAGCCGCCGGCGCACTGTCGTCGGCCTGGTCGCGGCGTTGGCTTCCGGGACCGTCCGACTCGACCCGGGTTGCGACTGGAACGAGGCGCGCGTTCAGCTCACCGCCCTGCCGGGGATCGGGCCCTGGACCGCGGAGGTGATCGCGATGCGTGGTCTCGGCGATCCCGACGCGTTCCCCGTCACAGATCTCGGAGTGCTAACCGCAGCCCGTCACCTCGGCATACCCGCCGACCCGCGGGGGCTCACCGCGCACGGCGAGCGGTGGCGGCCGTGGCGGGCCTACGCGACCCAGCACCTGTGGACTGCACTCGACCATCCCGTCAACGACTGGCCGCCGAAGGAGGCACGACTGTGACGATCCGGTTCCGCACGATCGACAGTCCGGTCGGATTGTTGACGCTCGCCGGCTGCGACGGGCGCCTCCAGCACCTGCGCATGGTCGACCAGACCTACGAGCCCAGTCGCACCGGATGGGAGCCTGACGAAGCGGCATTCCCCGATGCCGTCGAACAGCTCGGCGCCTACTTCTCTGGTGAACTCACGACATTCGATCTCGATCTCGACCTCGTCGGGACGACGTTTCAGCGGCGCGTCTGGGAGGCACTGCTGACCATTCCGTACGGAGAGACGCGCTCGTACGGTGAGATCGCCCGACAGATCGACGCACCCGGCGCATTCCGCGCCGTCGGGCTCGCCAACGGACACAATCCGATCGGCATCATTGTTCCGTGCCACCGGGTGATCGGAGCGAATGGAAGCCTGACGGGATACGGCGGCGGCATCGACCGCAAAAGAATGCTTCTGGGAATGGAAAAACAATTCCATTCGGCCATTCCGACGCTATTCGATTAGGCATCGACATCACTTGACGCAGAAATGCCTGTGGCCCCCAATCAAATTGGGGGCCACAGGGCTTTAAAGGGTGTTCGGCGGTGTCCTACTTTTCCACCCGGATGGGTAGTATCATCGGCGCTGGCAGGCTTAGCTTCCGGGTTCGGGATGGGACCGGGCGTTTCCCTGCC
>JBNMQY010000028.1:0-63789 GCA_050205415.1 Mycolicibacterium litorale | reverse complement strand
GGGGGATGGTCGGTGGGTGGGGGGTGAGGTCGGCCAGCGCGGTGCGCAGGTCGGGCAGGATGGGGTCGATGGTGGGGTGATGGGAAGCGACGTCGACCTCGATACGGCGGGCGAGACGGTCCTGGGCGTCGACCAGGGCGATGACGGCGTCGACATCGCTTGGGGGCCCGGCGATCACGGTCTGTCGGGGTGAGGCGTAGACCGCCACCGTCAGGTCCGGGTAGGGGCCGATCAGGGTGTGGGTGGTGTCGGGGTCGAGTTCGAGCAGTGCCATCGCACCGTGGCCGGCCAACCGTGACATCAACCGGGAACGAGTGGCGATCACCCGCAACCCGTCAGCCGGGCTCAACGCGCCGGCCACCACCGCCGCGGTGACCTCACCCATCGAATGGCCG
Source organism: Mycolicibacterium litorale (assembly GCA_050205415.1). Lineage (GTDB taxonomy): Bacteria > Actinomycetota > Actinomycetes > Mycobacteriales > Mycobacteriaceae > Mycobacterium > Mycobacterium litorale_C. The sequence goes on along the minus strand of JBNMQY010000028.1, from coordinate 63,394 downwards.
ATGACCGCGTCGGGTTCCACGCCGTAACCACGCCACAACGCCGTCAACGCCAACTGCATCCCCACCAGCACCGGCTGGATCCGCGCGATACCGGCCACCGGCCGCCCCTCGGCCAACACCTGCCGCAGGGAGAAACCGACCTGCTCGACGAACACCGGCTCCAGTTCGGCGACCGCCGCAGCGAACACCGGCTCCTCGGCCAGCAACCGCTGACCCATCCCCGCCCATTGCGACCCCTGACCGGAATAAACGAACACCGTCCCCGGCCCCCGCTCCCGATCCCGGGCAGCCACCACCCCAGCGGTGGTGTAACCACCAGCCAACGCCCGCAACCCCGCCACCGCCTGCTCACGATCACGGGCACACACCGTGGCCACCTTGGGATAGCGGGTGCGGTGATGGTTGAGCGTGTGGGCCACATCAGCCAACCCGACACCGGCCCCCTCACCGTCCATCCACTCGGCCAACACCCCCGCCATCGACGCCACCCGCGCCGAGGTCTTACCCGAGACCACCAACGTCGTCACCACCGGATCCGACGGCCGCGAACCCACCACCTGCCCCGCCGGATCCGGCGACTGCTCAAGCACCACATGGGCATTGGTGCCACCGAACCCGAACGACGACACCCCCGCCCGCCGCGGCCGCGACGTCTGCGGCCAATCCGTCGGCTCAGCAACCACTTTGAGCCGAAGATCATCGAACGGAATATGCGGATTGGGCTCACAGAAATTCAGATTCGCCGGAACATGACCCCGCTGCACCGCCAACACAGCCTTGATGAACCCCGCAATCCCCGCCGCCGCCTCCAAATGCCCCAGATTCGACTTCACCGACCCGATCAACAACGGCGAAACCCCCGACCGCCCACGACCCAACACCGTGCCCAACGCCCGCGCCTCGATCGGATCACCCAACAACGTCCCCGTACCATGGGCCTCCACATAATCAACCTCACGCGGATCCACCCCACCACCGGCATACGCCGCCCGCAGCACCGCGATCTGCGCCCCCGGATTAGGCGCCATCAACCCATTGGACCGACCATCCTGATTGACCGCCGAACCCCGCACCACCGCCAACACCCGATCACCATCACGCTGAGCATCACCGAGCCGCTTGAGCACCACCACCCCGCAACCCTCACCACGCACGAAACCATCAGCAGCAGCATCAAAAGCATGACACCGACCCGTCGGCGACATCGCCTGCGCAGAATCAAAACTGCGCGTCACCGCCGGCGACAACAACAAATTCACCCCCGCCGCCAACGCCACATCCGAATCCCCCGACCGCAGACTCTGACACGCCAAATGCACCGCCACCAACGACGACGAACACGCCGTATCCACCGTCACCGACGGCCCCCGCAGATCAAACACATACGACACCCGATTAGCGATGATGCTCAACGCACCACCAGTACCCGACCACGCATCAACCTGACTCAAATCCGACGCAGCCAAATACCCATACTCACCCTGACACGCCCCCACAAACACACCAGTCAAACTGTGCCGCAACGAATCAACCCGAATCCCCGCATCCTCCAACGCCTCATACGACACCTCCAACAACAACCGCTGCTGAGGATCCATCTTCACCGCCTCACGCGGCGAAATCTCAAAGAACTCCGCATCAAAACCCGCGACATCACCCAAAAACGCACCCCACCGAGTCGTCGCCGCCAACGCCGCCCCCACCTCAGGCGAACCATCATCAAACGCCGACCACCGATCCCCCGGCACCTCCCCTACCGCACACCCACCACCACACAAGAACCGCCACAACGACTCCGGCCCCCGCACCCCACCAGGCAACCGACAACCCAAACCCACCACCGCAACCGGCTCATCCACCCAACCACCGCCCCCCACAACAGAATCCACCACCGCAGAAGGCAACTCAGAACCACTCAAAAACCGCGCCAACGCCCGAATCGTCGGATACTGCCAAAACTCCACCGGCGACACCACACGACCAAGCAACTCCGACAACTCACCAGCAATCACCACCGCATCACCAGAACCCACCGCCAAATCACTCAACGGCGCATCAACATCAACCTCATCAAAAGAACACCCCACATTGGTCACCAAATAATCAACCAACCACTGCCGAACAGCACCCTCATCGAGAACCGCCATCAGACACCAACATCCAGCCGGCTGAACTCGCCGCGCCGGTACCGCTCGACACACGCCGAGCGCCGCACCTTTCCGCTTGTGGTGATCGGGATGGCGCCGGGCGCGACGAGGACGAGGTCCGCAACGCGCACGCTGTGGGACTTCGAGATGGCCGAGGCGACCTCCCGCTTCACCATGCGGAGCCGGTCGGGCATCTCGTGCTCCGGGATCCCCCGCTGCTTGCACTCCACAACGGCGACCAGCCGTTCGGTCTGGTCGTCGGGAACCGCTATCGCCGCGACGCGGCCACCGGTGATCTCCTGCACCGTCGCCTCGATGTCATCCGGATAGTGGTTGCGCCCGTTCACGATCAGCAGGTCTTTGATACGGCCGATGATGAAGAGGTCACCCTGAGACATCACGCCCAGGTCTCCGGTGCGCAGCCACGGTCCGTCGGGGGTGCCCGGGGTCGGATCGGAGAGCACCGCCCCGAACGTGCGCTCCGAGAGTCGAGGGTTGCGCCAGTAACACTGCGCGACGTTCTCGCCGTGTACCCAGATCTCCCCGACCTTCTCCTCGGGATTCTCCGACCGGCTCTCGGGATCGACGATGCGGATGGTCGACGCCCGCGGCGGGCCGAGACTCACCAACTCGGTGCCGCCCTCGGCGCCGCAGCGTTTCGCGTAACCGGCAGCGAGCTTCTCGGTGTCGAACCGCACCGTGACCGGCTGGTGCGCGAGTGGCGCGGAACCCACGTACAGCGTCGCCTCGGCCAGCCCGTATGACGGCCGCACCGTGGTGTCCGGAAGATTGAACCGTGCGAATCGTTCGGTGAACCGGCGGAGGGTCGCGGAGTGGATTCGCTCGCTACCGTTGATGATGCCGAGTACGCCGCCCAGATCGAGACCTGCGAGGTCGTCGTCGGTGGTTCGGCGGGCAGCGAGGTCGAACGCGAAATTCGGTGCGGCAGACCATGACGGCCCGTAACGGGCCAGCAGTTGCATCCAGCGGGCGGGCCTCTGCAGGAAAGCGATCGGGCTCATCAGCACCCCCGGCCGCCCGGGGGCGTCGTCGGCGGTCTGCGGGGAGGCCAGCAGCGGCGCGAACACCCCTTCGACGAGCCCCATGTCGTGGTAGAAGGGCAGCCACGACACGAAGGTCGTGTCCTGCGGCGGAATCTTGCCGGTGCTTGCGAAGTAGTCGGAGAAGACCTGCCCGAGGTTGGCGATGACATTGCGGTGTGTCACCACCACGCCGGCCGGCTGGCGGGTCGACCCCGACGTGTACTGCAGATAGGCCGCCTCGGGATGGTGAATTCCGTTGACATCGGGAATATTCAGTGGGTCGGCCTGCAGCGCATCGATCTCCACCACCGACGGCGCGGTTCCACCCCACTGGGCGACGGCATACGGCATCACGTCGGCGACCGCCGCGGACGTCGTCAGCACCGCTGCCGGCGAGCAGTCGCGCAGCGCCGCAGCTATCCGCTCGTCATGGGTGTCGGATTGAGGGACCGACAGCGGCACCGCGATGAATCCGGCCTGCATCGCTCCGAAGAATCCGACGATGTAGTCCAGGCTCTGCGGCGCGACGATCGCCGCGCGATCACCGGGCGAACCGCACCGCGACAACTCGGCGGCGACCGCCTGTGCGCGCTGATATACCTGCGCCCACGTCAGACTCTCGATGAAACTGCCCGTCGGGTCCGATTCGTAGTCGATGAACGTGTAGGCAAGTCGATCAGGCTGGCTGCGCGCCAAACCCCCGAGCACCGCCGGGATCGACGACTCGATCGTCAAAATACGACACCTCCCCAGTCGTGAAATGTGTTGTTGCGTCGCCCCCGACTGCAAACGCCGCCCTGGACTCGAATGACCTGGGCGCTGATTACCTGCGGCGAGAATAGCACCGGAAAGTCCAACATTCCGGACTTTTTCTCTGCCATTGCTGCGCTTCGGCTGCGTGCAAACCGTTGCCAGAAGCGCACGCGCCGTGGGCAACCCGTTGAGGATGTAATGAACCACGCACGGACGGGTTAATGATCAACGAGTCGGATCCGAAGATCGGTTTCGCGCTCATGTGCGGGTTCACCGGATGTGGCCTCGGTCACGAGTTAATTAGGGGCACCAACCGAATTCTTGTAAATGTCCGGGTTATTGGATAGATTGATCTCGTGTTCCCGGATGACTCTCGCAAAGAGCTATCTACCGTCCTCTCCTACTTGACCGGCCGCTCGCTGAGCAAGGAGGAGATCTGGACGGCGATGGAGCTGCCCCGGTCGACGTACTACGACCAGCTGGAGAAGGGGACGCTGCTCAACGCGGACAACCTGCGCACGGCCGCGAAGAACCTCGGAATCAACCGGGCCGAACTGCTCACCCGGTACCGGCTGATCGACCCGGTGGAGATCACCTCGCTCGCCGAAGCCATCAGCGGGCCGAATCCCGTACCGGCCCAGCACATCACCAAGACGCGAAAGAAGTTGCGGAAGAAAGGCGCGCTCGCCGGCACCTCCGTTTCAGAGTTGCCCCAGCGCGAAGGGATGCCGCCGCTGTAGGGCTGACGCGCCCCGGAGGCTCACACTCCGCAGTGCGCCAGGATCTTGCCCTCGATGTCACCGACCAACTCGGTCAGGTGGTCGTTGAGATAGAAGTGGTGCCCGGTGAAGACCCGAGCCGCGAAATCGGCGGTCGTACGCTCGGACCAGTGCCTCACCCTCTCGTAGGTGGCGACCTCGTCCTGATCGCCCAGGAAGGCGTAGATAGGGCACGACACTGTGGCGTCCGGCGGACATTCGTAGTCCGCGATCGCCTTGAGGCCCCGCAACGTCGGAAGTATCTTCGCGGCGAACTCCTCGTCTTCGAGGAATTCCGGATTCACCCCGGTCATCTGTTCCAATGCGTCGAGCAGGCCGCGATCGGATTCGGGGATGTACTCGTAACCCACTCTGCCGGGTGCTGCACACGCTGAGACGAAGAGCGCGGCGACCGGCGAGCCCTCCGCTTCCAAGCGCCGGGTGACTTCGAACGCCAACAACGCGCCCATGCTGTGGCCGAAGAATGCCACGCTGTCCGAGCGATCCAGCGGCGAGAGTGTCTTGCACACCCGCCTCGCGAGTTCGGGGATACCCGTGAACGAGGCGAGATCGTGGGCGCCACCGCGACCGGGATATTGCACCGCGATACGTTTGACGTCGTCGGAGAACGCGCTCGCGAAAGGCACGTAATACTCGGCCGACCCGCCGGCGTGCGGGAAGATGAAAAGCCTCGGCGTGCGCCCCTCCACGCGGGCACGATACCCGACGATACGTCCGTCAAACCAGACTTTCCCGGAGGACTTGGCCCCCAACCGATGGGCGTAGACGGTCACGACCACGTCGATCTCGCGTTGCGCTGCGGTTTTGGCCACCAAACGTGCACCAGGGCCAAGAGTCCGGAATTCCGGATGTTTCGTCCATTCGCCGATATGCTTTCGGCATGGCTATGGGTCGTGATGCCGAGAAAGACCTCGCAGTCGTCCTTTCGTATCTGACGGGCCGTCGACTGTCGCTGGAGGAAGTCCTTGCCGCGGTCGAGATGTCGCGATCCACTTATTATCACCGCCAGGCCAGGGGCACGTTGATCACGACGGACACCCTTCTCCGGGCGGCACGCAACCTCGGCTTCAACCCGATCGATCTGCTCGTGCGTTTCGGCCGAATCGAACCGAGCGATGTGGCCGAGTACATGGAGGACGGCACCCTCCCTTTGGCGAGCACGACGGTGCGGACACGTCCGGCGACGATGAAACGTTTCCGCCCGAGGACCAGCACGAATGACATGCGTTTGCGGGAGGACGCGCCGTCCTTGTGAGGTTGTCCGGAGTGCTCTGGCGGTAACCACGCCCGCAAACTGTGGTGATCTTGCCTGGCGAACACTTATGCTCACCACTGCACGGAAGTTGCCGATCTCGGAGCAGTGATCATGAGCCTTGCGTCACTGATCACCATCACACTCGCGTGCCTCGCGTGGAGTCTGTGGGTCAGACGCGTCACGTGGTCGTGCCGGTGGGAGGTGGCCGCAACACTCAACATCGCACTGCAGGCTTGTGCGGTCGCGCTGATGTCGCCGGCAGCCTCAGAAGCCTTGGGCCCGGCCATGCATCGCCTTACCGGTGTGTGGAACCTCGAGGACTACATCGGTCACGACTGTTACATCGTCGCCGCCACAGCAGTCGTGTACAACTCCCTCGGCAGGCTTGGCGACGACCACGTCCTGCAGGAGAAATTCCGGCAGTACATTCAGTACCCCGCCACGCTGTGCATACCTCTCCTGCTGGCCGCTTTCTCGATGGGAAACGGCGCGAACGTCTATCGCCCGGACTTCTTCGACGTCCCGACGGACTTCTGGCTGGACATCTACTGGGTGCTGCTGTGCGGGATGCTGGCGTATCTGCTCGTCTACGCCTCACGTGCGTTGTTGGTCCTCCGCAGGGACCCGCGGTCTCGCAGAATCGCCAACGTCTACCTGGCCGCGTCAGCAGCCGGCGTGATCGCTTGCGGAGTCCGCGTCACCACCGCATTGTTCGACGACTTACATGCAGTCAGCGGCAGCTTCGTGGTCTGGACGTTCGCGTGCCTCTGCGGCGCCGCATTCGCTTTCGGTTCCGCCCACTCGTGGCGCCGAAGGGTCCACTGGCTGCGCGGCGCCGACGTCGGCTGAGGCGGACGCCGCGCCGGGCCTTTCCGTTGCTGGTTGTCGCGAAGCCCACCGAAACACGCGCATTCCTGCGTAGGGTGACTTGCTGTCGGAGATTGCCGCGGGGGGCGCGGCTGCGACAGGAGGGGATCACGTGTCGCGGATGTCAGCGAAACGCAGCCACAACGCCTCGGCGGTCGTCACCGGCGCAGGCAGCGGTATCGGTGCGGCATTCGCACACGAACTCGCATCGCGCGGTGGACGTGTGGTGTGCAGCGATATCAACGAGGACGCCGCGGCAGCCACAGCACACACGATCACCTCACAGGGCGGCGCCGCGGTGGCGGTGCGGTGCGACGTGTCGCTGATCGACGACGTACGCGAGCTGGCCGAACAGTCACAGGCCTGGTTCGACGGACCGCCGACGCTGGTCGTCAACAACGCCGGGGTGGTGGTGGGCGGTATGGAGATCGGCGAAGCACCGCTCGAGGACTGGTCCTGGGCGCTCGGTATCAACCTGTGGGGGCCGATCCACGGCTGCCATGTGTTCGCGCCGATCCTGCGGTTGGCCGGCTACGGCGGAATCATCAACGTGGCGTCCGCCGCCGCTTTCGGCGCCTCTCCCAACCTCGCCGTGTACAGCGTCACCAAGTCGGCTGTCCTGTCACTGTCCGAGACGCTGGCCGCAGAACTCAATGGCACCGGGGTCAACGTCACTGCGCTGTGCCCCACGTTCGTCAAGACGAATATCGTCGAATCCGGCCGTCTCACTGTGGAATCCGCCGAGCGGGGCGGCCGTGCGATGAAGATGACCGGGATCTCGCCGCAGAAGGTCGTGCGCAAATGTCTGAACACACATGACCGCGGCGGCGTCTACTGCTTCCCGCAACTCGACGCCAAGGTCGGCTGGCGGGTCACCCGGCTTGCGCCCGCGACCTACACCCGGGCGCTGGGACTCGTGCACCGGTTCAGTGCGCCGCAGTCGGCGGCCGGCCGCCGGGGCATCACGCGGAGTCGTACGTCCGGATGAAGTCACGCTGAGTCTTGCTGCGCAGCAACAGGTTGTCCAGGTGCACGCCCAGTGGTCGGACGATGTTGAGGAAATTCCAACGCGCCGGGATGATCGCGCGCACCTTCTCCCGTTCGACTGCGCGCAGCACCGCGGCCGCGGCCTTGTCGGGACCTACGGTGATCCGCTGTTTGGCCTTGGGCGCCGGGCTCAGCGTCAACCGTCCCATCGCCGTGTCGATGGGGCCGAAGTAGGTGATCGTCACCCCCACGCCGTACTGGGCGAGTTCCATGCGCAGCCCGCGTCCCAGCATCTCGACCGCGGTCTTGCTGGTCGAATACGCAACGCCGCCGACCGCGGGCAGCAACGTCCCGTACTCGGTGTTGGGTGGCCAGCCCATCGACGACACGACGACGATGTGACCGCGCGAAGCGATCAGGGGTTCGATCGCGGGCTCGACGGTGTTGAGGGTGCCCACCAGGTTCACCTCGATGACCCGCTGTGCCTCACCAGGTTTGAGGGAACGAACGGTCGCGGGTAGATGCGTGACACCCGCCGTGCAGAAGACGACGTCGAGTCTGCCGAACCTGCCGACAACCCGGTCGACGGCGGCGGCCATCGCCTCCCGGTCGGCGACGTCCGCGCCGATCGCCAGGTCCGCACCACTGCGCTGCGCGGCTTCCTCGTCGATGTCGACGGCACACACCGTCGCCCCCCGCTCACGCAACAGCTTCACCTGTGCGGCACCGATACCGCCGCCACCACCGGTGACGAGCGCGACAGCTCCGGAGAAGTCTCGACCCACCGTTCCCGTCCCCCAGATCCTCGCTAAAGCCGTTGTCTCGTGGGACGATACCTCTGGTCCGCGCGCTTCACAGTCGAACACCGCGGACGTTCGCCGGCTCTCGATCAGACCTTTGCAGGAGCAAGAACGGACGGGGAGGTCTGATGGTGCGCAACGGCACTGACGCGGCGTGGTTCGAGTACCGAGCACCGCTGCGCCGCAACCGCGGGACAATCCGCGAGTCCCGCTACCTCACGATGCGCGACGGTGTGCGCATCGCCGTCAATCTGTATCTGCCCGGGCATGTCGGCAGCGGAGCCAAGATACCCACGATCGTGAACCAGACGCGCTACTACCGCGCCATGGAGCTGCGCCAGCCGCTGCGGGCGGCGCTGCGCGGCAATCCGTTCCACCACATCCCCTCCACGGTGGCGTGCCGGCGGCGGTTCCTCGCCGGTGGCTACGCCTGGGTCGACGTCGACGTGCGTGGATCCGGCGCCTCGTACGGCCACCGCATCTGCGAATGGTCGCCGGACGAGATCCGCGACGGTGCGGAAGTGGTCGACTGGGTCATCGCTCAGCCGTGGTCGGACGGTGCGGTCGGTGCGCTGGGTAGCTCCTACAGCGGGGGTGCCGCCGAACTCCTGCTGGTGAACCGCCATCCGGCAGTACGTGCGGTGGCGCCGCGGTTCTCCCCCTTCGACGCCTTCAGCGACATCGCGTTCCCCGGTGGTGTGCGAGCGAGTTGGTTCACCAGGACGTGGGGCCGATACAACGCGGCGCTGGATCGCAATGCGCCCCACGAGGTCGCCGGTTGGTGGGTCAAATTGGTGGTGACCGGGGTGCAGCCGGTCGACGGCGACCGCGACCGGTCGCTGCGCGCCGCCGCGATCGCCGAGCACAGGTCGAACTACGACATCCACACTCAGGCGGAATCGCTGAGCTTCCGCGACGACGTGGCGCCCTCCGATCCGTTCCACCGCCCGGACGGTGACACTCCCGAGCTGATCGGCAATCCGGTCGACGTACCGGGCAGCATCAACCTGTTCAGCCCGCACAACTACTGGCGCGACGTCGAGGCGTCGGGGGCGGCGGTGTACAGCTACGGCGGGTGGTACGACGGGGCGTACGCGCATTCGGCCGTCAAACGGTTCACGACCCTGTCCACTCCAGGGAGCCGGCTGGTACTGGGTCCATGGAGCCACGGCGGGGGGTGGCACATCGAACCCTTCCGCTCGCCGGCGAAGACGCGGTTCGACCACGAGGGAGAGTTGCTGCGGTTCTTCGACGAGCATCTGCGGGGCCGGGACACGGGCCTGGCCGCCGAACCGCGGGTGCACTACTACACCATGGGCGAAGGACGCTGGAAGGCCGCCGCCGCGTGGCCGCCGGTCGCCACGGCGCATACGTACTACCTCACCGCCGGTCGTCAGCTGCGGTCGGACGATCCGGAGTGCGACCACACGGCGGACGAGTACCGCGTCGACGTCACGGCGGGGACGGGTGAGCATTCGCGCTGGCGCACCCAGGTCGCGATCGGCGAGGCGGTCCGTTACGGCGATCGCGCCGAGGCGGACCGAAAGTTGTTGACGTACATGTCGGCTCCGCTGCCGGGCCCTCTCGAGGTGACCGGTCATCCGATGGTCACGCTGTTCGTCAGCTCCACCGACAGGGATGCGAACGTGTTCGTCTACCTGGAGGACGTGGACGACCGGGGACGGGTGGGCTATGTCACCGAAGGACAGCTGCGCGCGATGTGCCGTCGGATGAGCAGCTCGGCGGCGCCTTACCGCCAGGCTGTCCCGTACCGCAGTTTCACCCGCGGTGACGCAATGCCGCTCGTCGCTGGCGAAATCGCCGAACTGACCTTCGATCTGGTGCCCACGTCGTACCTCTTCCGAGCGGGGCACCGGATCCGCATCGCGATCGCCGGGGCGGACGCCAGCCACTTCGTCGTTCCCGACGGCACGCCACCGACACTCGCCGTGCACCGTGGCCGGGAGTTCGCATCGCGCGTCGAGTTGCCGGTCGTCGCGCCTGTCTAGTGAGTGGATCTCACGATCCACTCGATGGTGAAGCTCTGCAGGCGGGCGATCTCGTCCCCGGTGTGGCCACCGATGACGTTCTCGATGCGTCCGCCGACGATGGGGACCCTGACGGCCACCGTGGTCGAATACGTCAGATGTGAACCTGCCCGGGCGGGTGCGATCGTCGCCCGACCGGTTGCGGTCAACGGCACTCCCCGCACCACCACGTCGATGTCGCCGTGGACCTCGCCGTTGCCGGCGGGCGTCCACCTCTCGGTGCGGACCATCCGCAGATCACCGCGGTGCACCTGGGTGACCACCTTCGGCAGCCGCTCGCGCAGCAGGCTCAGCGTCACCGTCACCGTCACCGATCCGTCAGAAGCGACGTGCAGGGAGGTCAGTTCGGCCGTGCCGCCGCTGAACTCGGCAAGCCGTGCATGCCAGTACTTCTCGTCACCGAACGCCGACAAAATCTCGTCGACACCGACCGGGGATTCGATCGACAGTTCGAAAGTATGCGCCATAGCGGCACTCCTATCGGGTTCCGCTCCGCGGCGCTCCCCGCGGTGCGATCATGGGCCGATGGGCAGCAAGCAGCGGACGGTCGAGGGGTCGTCGCCGTGTTCGGCAGCGCCGGAGCGTGTTTGGGACGTCTGGACCGCGCCGGAGCGGTGGCCCGGTGACGTCATCGAGGTGGGCTCGGTCGACGGCGACTTCGCCGTCGGTTCGAAGGTCACGGTGAAGGTGAAGGGCGGCGTGAAGACCCGCTCGACGCTCACACGCGTCGAGGCGCCGAAGATCTGGACATCGGTCACGACGTTCCCAGGGTTGCGGCTGACCTACGAACACACCATCGACGATCTCGGAAACGGCACGGTCCTCACCGAAAGGGTCATCATGACCGGCCCGTTCGCGGGACTGTTCGACCGGATGACGCGTGCCCAGCTGCAAGAGACGTTCGTCGCGGTCACTGCGGAAATTGCGCGGTCGGCGGAATCTGATCCGCAACCCTGAGCCCGTCATCCTCCCCCAACAGTGAGATCTGGCCGGCCAGGACGAAGGCCGACAAGACGAACACCGCGATCGCCAGGATCATCTCCTTCATCGGGTCGTTGACCCGGCGATGGGCGATGACGGCGCCGATCAGCAGGAGCAGAAGCCCGATGGCGGCGGCGATGGCGAGTGGCCGCCAGAACAGCCCTCCGATCAGACCGACGACCGACGCCCACTGGCACCATCCGATGAAGCGCGTCAAACCCACCGAGATGCGCAGGTGCGCCTGGTTCTTGCGTGCGTCGCCGACGAAGAACACGTTCAGGAATCCGGCAACGGCCATGAATATCGCCAGGCCGATCGAGACGATCGCGATCGCGATCTGCATGTGGCGTCCTCCCAGAGACGTCGTACGAGGGTGGGGTGTCAGCCCGCGGGTGACTCCGTGTTCGACTCCGGCTCCGAACCGGTGTCGCTGGGCTCTGGATCGGGTTCGTTCGTCGGTTCCGGATCGCTCGTCGGGGCCGACGGCGGCGGGGTGTCGACCGTGGTCTTGCGCGGCTTCGGGATGAAGGCGCCGACAACCTGTTTGACCACACCGACGGTGCCCTGGATCGCCTTCGGGATGCCGGACACGAACTTGCCGGGCGCCGGCGCCGGCGTGGCGGCCGGGTCCTGGACGTCCACCACACCGGTCCCCACTGGCGTCGGCTCGGCGGGCGGCGCCGGTGGCGGAGGAAGCGGCGCCGGTGGCGGAACCGGTGCCAGCTGCTGTGGCGCCGGCGTGTATGTCGGATTCGCCCGGTACGCGAAGGGATTCGGACCGGCGGGCGGTCCGCTCGGCGCGGGCGGCGGGGCCGGCGCCGGGACAGGCGCGGGTGCCGCCACACGGGCATCCATAGTCGACGCGTCGACCTCGGCCTGCAGCGCGTTCGCCTGGTTGAGGTTGTTGAGCTTCTCCTGGGTCTCCTGCATGCCTGCGGCGATGGCTTTGAAGTCGCTGATCCACTGGTCGATGCTCGGCATGCCGTCGAGGAGCACGGGTTTCGAGGGATAAAGACCGCCGTCGGCCGGCCGGTCGTATCCCGTCTCGATGATCGCGCGCAGCAACGGATCCAGCGCCTCGATGACCTCCTGCGGCACACCGAGATCGCGGAGTGGTCGCGTCAGCGGCAGATCCCCGACTTCATTCCTGATGAGGACATCGGTGATGTTGCCGTTCTTCGTGATGATGTACTTGTCGGGGTCTATGGCCTGTTGCGCGGCGATCTCTTCGTCGGAGATCCGGCCGTCCTCGTTCACGTCGAGATCGCTGATGTCGACGTCTTGGTAGTAGCCGTTGTGCACATAAAGGAACCCCGTAACCGCGTTGGCCCACGCCAGCGGATTCAACACGTACTTCGGCACATCCGACGCGCCGTCGTACTGCTTGCTGACGAGGATGATCTGCGGCGCCTTCGGGTCGTTCGACGGGGCCGGGTTCGTCGAGGCGCCGAAGCTGAGACCGATCAACGGAACATAGACGCCTGCGGGAAGCCGCGCCCACAGGCCACCGTCGTTGCGGGCGCCGTTGCCCACCATGACGAAAGTGACCTTCGAGGCGTCGTAACCGTCTTTCTCGAGTTGGGCGACCACATCGGAGGCGGCGTTGCCACCCTGAGAGAAGCCGACGACATAGATGGGGTCTTCGTTATAGTCGTCGGCATCCTGCGCGTCCTTGATCGCCTGGATGGTCTTGTCTTTCGCGATCCCCCTCGACTCGTCATAGGTGGGATCGGTCAGGCCCGTGAGAACACCGAAGCCTCGCGGATAGTCGATATAGACGTTCTTACCCGTCGGCCCGTTAAGGTCTTCCAAGTCGTATGCGCCGTTGAGCGCGTGGCGCATCCGGTCGTGGGCGTCAGAGTCACCCGTCGGGATGATGTCCTTGGTGCCGTCGATGAAGATCGAGGTGGCCGCCATGGGGCTGATTCCCGCGAGATGGCTGTCGGTGGCGTAACTGAGCCCGAAGAGGGCCGCGATCGGCATCGCCATACCGGTCGTGATCAACGAGGCGGCTGTCGCGCCCCTCGTCGTCGAAGCTCGATGCTGTTGCGCCTTCTTCGGCTTGTCGACATCGACCGCTCGATGATTCCCCACGTCGGTCCTCCACCCCGCTTCACTGCGTGGGCTAACTCTGTCCCACACCCTCGAGGAGGGTATCGCACCAGGTAACGTGGCCGTTACCAATTTCGCTAGAGAAATGCAATTGTGCCGAGTTCGCGCCGTCGAACGCTGTCGTGGTGACGATCCCCTCGCGCTCTCGAACTCACCACGGCGCCACCCTCGGCTATCGGGATGCACTGCCGATTTCAAGGACACGTGGCATCGCCGCTCATCGAAAGCCGTTTTTATCAACGTAGTTAACACGCCGGCATCCGGTTGGTTGCGTATGAACGCGCCTCCCGGCAAAGGCGTCTCGGCACCACGCACGTGCGCGGCACACCACATCCGAACCCCCATACCGCGTTCCGCGGAACCACGCACTGATTCCACAATCAAAAGATTTGCTCAACACGCGCGTGTCGGCGCATCGCCCGGCGCGCGGCAGGAAACGGAAGGTGCATCGACAGCAAAGCGGATGGCTCAGCGGAAGGAGTAGTCGCCGAGAGGGAAGCGCGACGACTCCCTGAGCGCGCGGCCCCGGGAACTCGGGCGGACGATCGTCGCGTCACCGCGGAAGTGGTAGGACCGCGACGCCGCACAGTTGCCCCGGAAGTACACCATGTTGCCGAGGCGTTTCGACATCCGCTCGAAGTACCGGGCACTCGCCTCTTCGGTCACCTCGAACGTCGCGCCGCCGCGCCTGCGCAGCTCACCGAACAGCCGGTCCATGTGCCGCATCTGGCATTCCATCATCGTGAAATACGACGCCCCGGTGAACGCGTAAGGGCTTGCGAGGTTGAGGAAGTTGGGGAACGACGGGATGGCGACGCCGTCATAGGTCTGGAACTTGTTTTCCCGCCACCACTTGCCCAGATTGCGCCCATCCCGGCCGACGACCTCGATCGCCGGGAAATTGGCCTCCCACAGGTCGAACCCGGTCGCCAGCACCAGCGTGTCGACGCGCGTCTTGCGGCCGTCGGTGGTGACGATCCCGTCGGCCTCGATGCGGTCGATGCCCGCAGTCTCCAGCCGGACGTGCGGCCGGGTGAAGGTGCGATAGTAGTCGTTGTTGAAGGTGGTCCTCTTGCAACCGAACTCGTATGAGGGTGTCAGCTGTGCGCGCAGTCGCTTGTCGCGGACCGAGGCGAAAAGGTGGAGCTTCGACACTCGCGCAGCCACCCTGTTCACCGGCCTGGTCCATCGGTAGTTGACGACCGCGGTCGAGATACCCACCTCGGAGAACGCGTCGGTGACCCACCGGAGCAATCGCTGGAACGCGGGATGGCGCGCGAACGCCCGGCGCACCGCGCCGGGGATCGGGAAGTCGACCTTCGGCACCACCCAGATGGGCGTGCGTTGGTACACGGTCAGTGCCGTCGCGGTCGCGGCCAGTTCGGGGATCAGCTGCACCGCGGTCACCCCGGTGCCGATGATCCCGACGCGTCGCCCGTCCGCCCGATAGTCGTCGTCCCACTGCGCGGTGTGGACCAGCGTGCCCTCGAATCCGCTCACACCGGGGATATCCGGGATCCGCGGCTGCGACAGGTATCCGGTCGCGGTGATCAGGAACCGTGCCGACATCGTCTCCCCGCCGGCGAGCGTGACCCGCCACCGTTCGGCGTCCTCGTCCCAGCGCGCACCGTCGACCGTGGTGTCGAACCGCATCAGGCGGCGAAGGTCGTACTTGTCGGCGACGTGGTCGGCGTATGCCTTGAGTTCCGCACCGGGCGCGTGCAGTCTCGACCACCCGGGATTCGGTTCGAACCAGTAGCAGTAGGTTGTCGACGGGATGTCCACCGCCAGCCCCGGATAGTGGTTGACGTACCAGGTGCCGCCCAGATCGTCCTCCCGGTCCAGGATGGCGATCCGCTCGTAGCCACAGCGTTTGAGCTGTATGGCCGCGCCCATCCCGCCGAAGCCGGCGCCGACGATGATGGCGTCGAGTTCGTCTGTGCTCATCGTCGGACTCAGAACGCGTAGCGGTGCAACCCGACGAGCTTGCGCAGTACCGGGGTGCGCGAGGCCACCCTGGTGAACCGGCGGATGCCCGTCGGAAGCCGTTGTGCGGTCTCGGCGTCGAAGATCGAGATCGCCTTGACCACGTGCAACCCCGGAACGGCGGCGAGGATGTCCCCTGGGCCGTCGACCGACCATCCGAGGGTCGACCCGGACCAGCGCACCACCGTGTTGTTCTTGCGTTGCGCCTTCGTCCCGAACCGGCTCCAGAAGTCGAGTTGGAGTTCACCGCTCGGGAACCGTTCGACGACCCGGCGCAGCAACGCGACACCGTCCGCCTCCTGCAGGTACATGCTCACCCCTTCGGCCAGCAGGAGGACCGGTCGGTCGGACGGAATGTCCTCGAGCCAAGCCGGATCGGTGACGGAGGCGGCCACGAGGTGGTAGTGCTCGCGGGTCGGATAGAACTGCTCGCGCAAGGCGATGACGTCCGGGAAGTCCACGTCGAACCACTCCACCTCGGGTCCGGGGTCAACCCGGAACACGCGGCTGTCCAGCCCGCAACCGAGATGCAGCACCACCGCGCGTTCATGGCTCTCGAGGAACTCTCGGACCCAGATGTCGAATTGGGCGCCCCGGACCGTGATCGAGGACACCTGGCGGCGGCGCTGTTTGGTGATCGGGCTCGTCCGCGGGTCGTAGTCGACCCGCGAGATCAGCTGCTTGGCGTACGTGTCGCCGAGCACCGGCCGCGCCGAATCCGCGTCCAGCGCCTTGGCGTAGACCATGTCGAGCATGGTCTGCGGCGGTCCGCTCAACTCGACGTGCACCCGGTCGCCCTGCGGTTCCGGCATCCTGCGCCGCGTCTTCCAGCTCATCGATGTCATGTCGAGTCCGTTCTTCTAGTGTTGGGCGGGTTCGAGGGAGGCGGCGCGCAGCAGCGAGAGCACCATGTTGGTCGACTTGTCCGGATCCGCGGCGTCGACGTGATGTTCGAGGACGAGTTCTCCACCGACGACACCGAATCCGTAGACGTCGATGACCGCAGAGGAAGACCGGTGGAACTGTGACTGGAAACCCACCACCTCAAGGTCGGGCGGGGTCCGCATCGCCGAGACGTTGCCGATGTTGGTGGACAGTACGACGTCGGCCAACCCGGGCAGGGTGCCCTCGTACTGCAGGTTGAAGTGCAGCAGTGACTGCTGAACCACTCCGTCGGCGAGGTCGGCCTGCAGTGTTCCGGCGATGTCGCGGGCGAGGTCGACCATGGTGGTCTGCGGGGTGATCTGAGCGAGGTAGGTGGCCACACCCAGCGCCAGCGTGCAGCCCGTCGCACTCACCGGCGGGTCGAGCAGGGGCCGCAGGTTGACGTTGTACACGTAGGGAATCGGAATCTGCGGCGTCTCGCGGATCCGCCACTCGACCAGCAGGATCGCGGCGGACACGAGATTGTTGACGAACAGCCTGTTCTTACGTCCGAACCGCACGAGCGCGGTCGTCTCGGCCGCACTCAATCGGCCCCTACCGACGGGCACTCCCCCGGGTTCGGCGAATTTGCTGCTCTCCGTTGACCGTCGAGGGGGTAGTTCGTGGGCGAACATCGCCGGGATGAACCGGTCGAGGCCCGACCGCTGCCCCTTCGTGATGCCGCGCTGCTCCAGGAGCGTCTCGATCGGCTCCGGCGCCGGCTGGGGCTCGATCGGACCGGGATCACCGGTGCCCACCACGTCGGTGTACCGGGAGAACAGCTCGAAGAGCAGCCCGGCGATGTGGTTGCCGTCGGCCAGACTGTGGTGGACGTAGAGGGTCAGGTCGGCGAAACCGTCGAACGGCTTGACGGTCAGATTCATCAGCGCCGCGCTCTGGTCGATCGCCGCCGCGCTGATGTCCTCGTCCTCGTCGAGAACCCACATGCCCGGGTGCATGAGGTCGTCGGCGACGATCTGGTAGCGGCCGTCGGCGCCCTGCTCGAGATGGGCGGCGTAGACCGGATACTGCTCGAGCAATGCGTCGAACGCGGTGGACATCGCGTCGACGTCGAAGGGCCCCTTTACGGTGATGGTCACCGAGGTGAACGTCTGCGTCTCGGCGAAGAAGTCCTCGCTCGGAGCGAGCTTTCGGACGACGGCGGTGGGATACACCTGAACTCTCCGATTCTGTGGTCGCTGATCGTTGCGCGCGGCGTCACCCGCGCATGCTCGCCCGGCGGTATCCGATGACCATCGGGATCGCGCTGAGGACGGCGATGCCGAGGGACCACAGCAGCGTTCCGATCACCGGCTCCTGTACGGGTCCACCGAGCGACAGCCCGCGCATCGCCTCGATCGCATAGGACACCGGCTGGTGTTCGACGATGGGCTGGATCCACTCGGGATACTGGTCGAGCGGCACGAAGCCGCTCGAGAAGAACAGGCACAGCGAGTTCACCAGCACGATCGCGTTGACCATCGTGGGACTCGGCCAGTACAGCGCGACGGTGAGGACCAGGACCGCGAAGGCGGAGCCGAAGATCACCGGGATGCACAGCCATGCCACGGCCGCCAGCGCGCCGTGCTCGAATCGGAGACCCATCAGCAGACCGACGCCCAGCAGGCACAGCGAGTTGATCGCGACGCGGAATGCCTCTGCGCCGATGCGGGCGAGCAGACCCGAGGAGCGGTGCACGGGCACCACCCAGAGCCGGGCGAGCAGCCCGTCGGTCCGTTCTCCGATGATCCCGACCGCACCGACCGACGCGCCGTTCATGGCCCCAATGACGGTCATCAACGGAACGCTGCCGTACAGCGCACTGTGTCCGGTGACGGCCATGATCGCGTCGCCGAGCACGATGTCGAGGACCACCAGCATGAAGGCCGGGAACACCAGGCCGAAGAAGAACGTCATCGGATCGCGCAGGAACCGGAGCAGCAGGCGCTGGGTCTGCACCCAGGCGTGTCGCCCGAGATAGCGCGGGGAGTTCTCGCCGTACCGCCGTTCCACGACCGGGAACTGGTCCTCGCGCAGCACCACCGGGTCGGCCGGTGTGGTGTCTTTGTCGGCAACAGACATCAGGGCCTCCTCCGGAGGATCAGCACGGACAGGGGGACCATGATCGTCATCACGCCCATCAACCAGGCCACCGACGGCCCGATGGTCGCCCAGTTCACCTCGCCGGCCCCCGGTGTGGTGTCACCGCCGAGTGCGCGCAGGGCGTAGATGAACTGGGAGATCGGCTGATTCCGCACGATCGGCTGAATCCAGTCCGGAAAGTGTTCGGCGGGTTGGATTCCCACCGAGATCAACCCGAAGATCAGTTGGGGCAGCATCAACCACTGGGAGGTCGCCTCCGGATTCTTGGAGCTGCTGCCCAGCAGGTCGGCGAGGAACGACAACACCAGGCCGATGGCGAGCAGCAGCGCGCAGAAGCCGATGGCGTTGACCAGACCGCCGTGGAACCGGAATCCGATGATGTGACCGCTGATCAGCGCCGCGGCCGTGCCGACCGCACACCGGTAGAGGCCGGCCGACATCCGGGCGGCCAGTGGAGTGAACGGGGCGATCGGCATGGAGTCGAACCGCCGGTTGATGCCTTTCACCGAGTCGGTCGCCGCGCGCAGCGCTCCGGTGATCGCGGCGAAGGAAATGCCCTGCAGTGCGACGAGCGGCATCAGGAACTGTGCGTAGGTGCTCATTCCTGACCGCGGGCCGAGGATGTTGTTCAGCGGGATGTACCAGCCGACGGTGAACACCACCGACGCGACCAACGCGGTGAGGACCTCACCGTTGCGCAGCGTCGGGGAGATCAGCCGGTTGGTCAGCACCCACCACTGCCCGAACGTGGACGGTGCCGGTCGCGGCGTGGTCAGCGCCGCCGTCATGACATCACGTCCGACGGGGTCTTGGCCGCGCGGCCGTTGCGGCGGTGCCGTCCGCCTTCGACGGGGCCGATGGCCGCCAGTGCGGTCTCGTCGTCGACGGACCGACCGTTGCGCGAGGGTGCCTGCTCGGAATCGGCTGTCAGTGAGAGGAAAACGTCGTCGAGCGACGGACGCCGCAGTGCGATGTCGGTGAGCGCGATGTTCGCCGAATTGAGCCGTGACAGCGCTTCGACGAGTGTGCTCGGCCCGTCCGGCGCCGGCATGGCGATCCGGTCCGACGCGGTGGTGAGCGCCGCGCGGTGCTGAGCGGGCAGCAGGTCACCGAGTGCGTCGACCGCGGCAGACAGCTCATGGAGGTCCCGCGGGACGATCACGCAGTAGCTGCCTCCGGTGCGTTCCTTGAGTTGGTCCGCGGTGCCCTCGGCGACGATCTCGCCATGGTCGATGACGATGATGCGATCGCTGAGCGCATCGGCCTCCTCGAGGTACTGGGTGGTGAGCAACGTCGCGATACCGAGTTCCTTGAACCCGGACACCAGATCCCAGATGGTCTGTCTGCTGCGCGGGTCGAGTCCCGTGGTGGGCTCGTCGAGGAACACCACTTCGGGGCGGACCACCAGCCCGCACGCGATGTCGATACGACGCCGCATACCACCGGAGTACGTACTGAGCCGGCGCTCCGCGGCGTACACCAGGTCGAATTCGCTCAGCAGTTCGGCGGCACGCGCCCGTGCATCGGCCTTGGACAGTCCCTGCAGACGGCCGAACAGCACGAGATTCTCACGGCCGGTGAGCATGTCGTCGAGCGCCACCTGCTGCCCGGTCAGCATGATGGAGCGCCGGACCATGGCGGCTTCGGTCACCACGTCGTAGCCCGCGATGCTCGCCCGTCCACGATCGGGCCGCGTGAGCGTCGACAGGATGTCCACCGTGGTGGTCTTTCCTGCGCCGTTGGGGCCGAGCAGCGCGACGACCTCGCCCCGGCCGACCTCGAAGCTGACCCCGCGCAGCGCGCGCACATCACCGAACGACTTGCCGATCTCGTTGACGACGACGCTGGTGTCCGACGAAGTCGATCGTTTCTGTTGCATCAGTTCCTTCTTCGTTCGTTGACGAGTTACACCGTGGCCACGACTAGTCCGCGGTCAGGTCGACCAGACCGAAATCCTTGACGACGGCGCTCATGTCGCCGTCGGCATCCCGCGAGACCAACGCCTCCCCGAGCAGTTCGCCGAGGGTCACCGGAAGATGCTCGGCAAGCGCCCGGACCGTCGACGACTGGACACGTCTGGTGTCGTACCACCAGTCCAGATGAAGGCCGCTCGAGGAACGGCAGATCCGGAGTTCGATCGCGTGTCCGAGCCCGGGCGCCTTGTCCCGCAGCGATTTCGCGGCGTCGATGTCGAACTGCACCGGTCCGTCGCCGGATGCCAGGTCGGGGACGACACCCTCGTTCGACAGGAACACATCCGGGAGCGGGACCTGTGCGAACGTCCGGACGGTCGGCCCGTACAGGTGACGCAGCAGACCGTATCCGATGCCGTGATGCGGTACGGCCTCCAGCGCCGTGTGGAGGGTGTCGAGCATCTGAGCCGCAGGAGTCGCCCCGGCGCACGGCAGCGGGAACGGATACAGCGTGGCGAACGGTCCCACGGCGCGGCGCGCGTCGACATCGGGCTTGAGGACCGAACGCCCGTCACCCACAATGCTCACCGCGAGCACCCCGTCGCCGTGGAGACGCGCGACCGTCCTGCTCAACGCCCCGAGCATGATCTCCTCGACGCTCGACTGGAACAGGCGCCGAACACGGTCGAGATCCTCGGTCCGGTCGGGGCGCAGCGTCGTTTCGATCCGGACGAGGTCGCCGGTGCGCGGCGGGTCGGTGACCTGATGGTCGGCCAGATGCATCGTGGTCCGTGTCGCGTTCTCCAGCCAGTAGTCCCTGCTGTCCAGCACGGCTGGGTGGGTGGTGAGCGCCGCACAGCGCTGCGACCACTCACGCCACGTGGTGGTCACCGGGCTCAGGGCGATCTCCTGACCGGCGATGTGCTGACCGAACGCGGTTACGACGTCGGTCAGCAGGATCTCGCGGGAGACAGCGTCGACCACCATCTCGTGCACGGTGATCGCCAGGTAACACGGAACGCCCTCCGCGTCCCGGATGTACGCGGTGCGCAGCGCCGGTCCGGCCACGTCGACCGCCGGCGCCTGCGCTGTGAGGACGTCGAGGACGGCGTCGCGTTCCTCGACGCTGCCCCGTGCCGCGCCCGCCGGCAACGACAACACGACCAGGTCGACCGACTCCACGGGACCGGAGAAGCGTTGTTCCCAACTGCCGCAACGCTCGACGACCTGCGCGCGCAGTGCATCGTGGTGGTTGACCACGGCGGTCAGCACGGTTTGAACGGCCTCCTGACCGACCTCGGCGTTGATGCGCAGCAGCAGCGGTACCCGCCAGCGGTCGGCGTCGCGGACCCCGTGTTCGAGGAAGCCGACCATGTACGGCGGAACCGGAGGATCGACGGAGTCGCTCGGCGGCAACTCGGTGAGCCCACCGGCGGCCGAGCGGGCCGTGACCGCCGCGGCGAGTGCGGACACCGTCGGGTGTTCGTAGAGATCCTGCGGGGTGAGTTCCAACCCCTGGTTGGTCGCGTTCATGGCGATGCCGATCGCGATGAGCGAGTCCCCGCCGATCTCGAAGAAGTTCTGTTCCGGATCGATCGAGGGCACTCCGAGGCAGTCGCGCCACACCTGCTGCAACTTCTCCTCGACGGTGTGCCCGTTGTGCGCGGCGACCTTCTCGCGCACCGGCTCGTTCGCCGCGGGCGCACCACTACCCGAGGGACGGTCCCGGCCGGGGTCGTGAGCGGGCTCCACCCAGTGCTTCTCGCGGGCGAACGGATACCCCGGCAACGTCACACGCCGCGGCTCACCACCGGACAGCCGCGACCAGTCGACGTCGACGCCGGCCGCCCACAGCTGGCCGAGGGCGAGCAGGAACGCGTCGCGGTCGTCGCGTTTCTGGACCTGGTGCCGCATGAGGCGCACCGCGCGGTGCCCGTCCCCCCATGTTGGGTGGCGTACCGCCGAACCCGTCAGGGTGCCGCCGGGCCCCACCTCGACCAGCACCCGCCGCGGGTGGGCGAGCGCGACGTCGAGTTCGTCGGCGAAGCGGACGGTCGCCCGGATCTGTCGCGCCCACACCGCCGGATCCGTCGCCTCGGTGTCGGTCAGCCAGGTACCGGTGACGTTGGACAGCAGGGGGATTCGTGGCGGTTGGAGCTGCACACCCGCGAGCACATCGGCGAACTGCGGCACCACCGGGTCCATCAACCCCGAGTGGAAAGCGTGCGAGGTGCGCACCCGGCGGGCGACCACCCCCTGCTTGCGCAGGTTGTTCGAGAACGTCCGGATGTCCTCGGGTGAGCCCGACACCACACAGCTGGCCGGATCGTTGACCGCTGCCAGATCGAGTCCCTCGAACAGGTGCGGCGCGACCTCGTCGGGTCCGACCCCCAGGGCCACCATCGCTCCGGGCGCCGAGGCGTGCATCAGGCGCGCGCGTGCGGAGACCACCGTGATCGCGGTGGGTAGATCGAACACTCCGGCGAGCGTCGCGGCGGCGTACTCGCCGATGCTGTGCCCGGCGTAGGCGGCGGCCTGCACACCGTAGGAGGAGATCAGCTGTCCGAGTGCGTACTCGACGGTGAACAAGGCAGGCTGGGCGCGGTCGGTGCGCTCGAGGTCGGCACCGGCGGCGCCGAAGATCTCGTCGTGCAGGTTCACCCCGAGTTCCGAGGAGAAGCCCGCCGCGCACTCGTCGAACGCGGCGGCGAACACGGGTTCGGCGTCGTAGAGACCGCGGGCCATCTCTGGATGCTGGGCACCCTGGCCGGGGAACAGGAAGACCAGGCGATGCTCGTCGTCTTCCGCGTTCTCCGCAGCCTCGACGAACTCGCCGACGAAGACGTTGTCGCTGTCGGAGGACAGCAGCGTCGCTGCCGCATCCTCGCGGTCGTGGACGACGGCGGCGGCGCGGATGCGCTCGGGCCTGCGCTCGGCGAGCGTGAAGGCCACGTCATCGAGGTCGAGGTCGAGGTCGTCGGGGTCGGCGAGTCGGGCTGCCAGCGCGGAGCGGAGGTCGTGGAGCGATTCGGGGGTTCGCGCGGAGAACCGCAGCACCCGGGTGCCGTGCGATGTCTCCCGTACGGGCAGTGGTGGCGCCTCTTCGACGACCAGGTGCACGTTGGTGCCGCCGACTCCGAACGAGCTCACACCGGCCCGGCGGACTCCGTCACATTCCCACTCGGAGTATCGGCTCTGCACCACGAACGGCCCGCGGTCGAGGTCGAGAGCGGGGTTCGGCTCGGTGTAGTGCAGGGTGGCGGGAATCGCCTTGTGCTGCAGGCAGAGGATTGTCTTGATCAGCCCGGCGATGCCCGACACCTCGGCCAGATGACCGATGTTCGACTTGACCGACCCCACCGCGCACGGACCGGTTCTGGCGGTGGTGGAGACGCCGAAGGCCTTTCGCAGCCCTTCGATCTCGATGGGATCACCCAGCGGGGTGCCGGTCCCGTGGGTCTCGACGTAACTGATGGTGGCCGCGTCGACGCCGGCGACCGCGTGGGCCTCCGCGATGACGTCGGCCTGCGCCGAGCCGTTGGGCGCGGCGTAGGTCATCTTCGTCGACCCGTCGTTGTTGATCGCGGACCCCTTGATCACCGCGTGGATCCGGTCTCCGTCGTCCAGCGCGGCCTGCAGCGGTTTGAGGACCACGACGGCGACGCCGCTGCCGAACACGGTTCCGTCGGCCTGCGCATCGAAGGGCCGGCAGTGTCCGCTGCCCGACACCATCGATCCCGGTTCATGCCAGTACCCGACCTGGTGCGGAACCCGAAGTGACACACCGCCGGCGAGCGCCATGTCGCTCTCCCCGCTGAGCAGACTCTGGCACGCCGAGTGGATCGCCACCATCGACGACGAGCACGCCGTCTGGACGGTGAGGCTCGGCCCGCGCAGGTCGAACTGGTGGGAGACGCGCGTCGCCAGATAGTCCTTGTCGTTGAGCAGGGACATGTTGACCAGGTCGAAGGTCGCGCCCTGCCCGAAGACGGTGTCGGGATCGTGGTGGCTGAGCAGGTTGTGCAGGAGGTAGATGCTCGCGCCGCTGGTGGCGTAGACCCCGATCGAGCCGTCGAAGCGGGTGGGGTCGGTACCGGCGTCCTCCATGGCGTGCCAGGCGCACTGGAGGAACAGTCGATGCTGTGGATCCATCATCCGCGCCATCTGTGGCGGGAAGCCGAAGAAATCCGCGTCGAACTCGTCGATGCCCGACAGCAGCGGTGCCCGCCGGACGTAGGCGGGGTTGGTGAAGGTCTGTTCGGTCACTCCCGCGGCGAGCAGTTGCTGTTCGCTCAGCGTGACGATGGACTCCTCGCCCCGGCGGAGGTTGTCCCAGAAGGCGGAGACCGAGTCGGCACCGGGGAATCTGGCCGCCATCCCGACGACGGCGACCGCGGGGTCCTCCGACTCGTCCCATGCAGTTCCGGTCACGCCCGTTGTCCTCTCTTTCGCCGCACCGCGGCACCTCTGCGCGCAGCGGCGCGCTGGTTGGCTTTGTCGCGGACCGCGTCAGCTGATCCCACCGCGGTGGCGATGCCGAGTTGCGCCATGACGTCGGCGGTCACGTCGTTGACCGAACCGCCCTGCAGCAGCATCCCGACCGGGGGTTCGACACCGAAGTCGGCCTGTGTCGACTGCCTGATCCGCACGGCGAGAAGGGAATCGATGCCGAGCTCGATCAACGGCACGGTGGTGCGCAGCGACGAGGGCTCGGCGTAGCCCATGATCGCCGCCAGGCGGGCGCAGAGTCGCTCGCTGATGACGCGTTCGGCGTCGATCGGCTCGAGGTCCCGCAGGCCGTCGAGTCCGGCCCACGCGTCGTCGGCGGGGGTGTCGTCGGTGTCGTCGGGTACGAGGTCGTCGATGATCCGTAGCGGCGCCCGGGTGCGATACGCGGCGGCCAGGCGGCCCCAGTCGGCGGCGACGACGGTCGAGCGGACCGGGGCGTGCGCGGCGGTGACCGACCACAGCGCCTGGATCGCCATCTCGTCGGGCATCGGCTCGAGTCCCGAGTCGACGGTCACCTGCCGGTATTCGTCGGATTGGTTGTCTGCAAGGGATTTCCAGAAGCCCCAGTTCACGGCGGCGGCGGGCAATCCCGCGGCACGGCGGGCATAGGCGAAGGCGTCGAGGAATGTCGTGGTGGCCGTGTAGTGGGCCAACCACCGCGAACCGATCAACCCCGAGATCGAGGTGAACAGGACGAAGTGGCGGACCGCGTGCGGCAGCGACAGCGTGTGCAGCACGGACACCGCATCGAGTTTCGGGCGGAACATGACCGCGACGTCGTCGTCGGTCATATCGGCCAGCGTGACCGGGCCACCGCCGAAGGCCGCCAGGTAGATGCCGCCGAGTGCAGGGAGGTCGGCGCCGAAGCGGTCGAACACCGCGCGCATCGAGGTCGGGTCGGCCGCGTCGGCGGCGACCGTGACCAGCGTGGTACCCCGCACGGCGAGGGACTCGGTGAGCGCCTGCAGTCGGTCGCCCGGATTGCGCGACACCGCGACCACGGTTTTCGCCCCCATTTCCGCCAACTGCTGAACCAGGTGCGGCC
The DNA here is from genome assembly GCA_050205415.1 of Mycolicibacterium litorale. Classification (GTDB taxonomy): domain Bacteria; phylum Actinomycetota; class Actinomycetes; order Mycobacteriales; family Mycobacteriaceae; genus Mycobacterium; species Mycobacterium litorale_C. Next base: position 37,142 of record JBNMQY010000028.1, on the reverse strand, counting down.
CGATGTTGCCGGTCGCCCCGACCACCAGGTGGCTGGCGTCCGGGTCGAGCCCGGCGGGCGCCTCGGCGTCCCCCGTCTGCACCCTCAGCCGGGGGGCGCGCCGCTCACCGGCGCGGTAGACCACCTGGTCCTCGTTGTCCGGACGGGCGGCTTCGCCCACCAGGATCCGTGCTGCGAGCAGGTCGGGCACAGACTCGTCGAGATCGATGACCGCGCCCCAGATCTCGGGATGTTCGAGGGCGACGGTGCGCCCGAGGCCCCACAGCACCGCATGCGCGGGGTTGGCCCGGTCGCCTTCGGTGAGCGGCTGCGCGTTGCGGGTCACGATGAACAGGCGACGCTCACCGGGGCTCGCCGCCATCTGGGTGACAAGTCTTCTGGCCGTGTCGAAGAGCCGATAACCGGTGGCGACGTCGAGCCGGTCCATCGGCACCGATGGGGCGTACAGCACCTGACCGGCCGTGCGGATCGCCTCTGAGATGTCCGGGACCGGAATGTCGGCGACCGCATCTGGATTAAGGACCGTCACGTGGTGGGCCTCGCCGATGAGCGCGGCCAATTCGGCGCCGAGGCCGGGCTCGGCTATGACGAGCCAGGGTCCCGACGGTGCCGGGCCGTCGAAGGTCTGCGGCCGCGCCGGCCAGGTCAGCTCACAGTTCCACTCCGCGGGCACGACCTGTGGGGCCGACGCACCCTTCGGGCGGGACGGTGGGGATGTCCGCGGAGCCGCTGTGAGATCCATCCAGTGCCGGGTGTGCAGCCACGGTGTCGTCGGCAGGATCGGATGAGGCTCCGGTGGATGCGGGACGGCGCGCGGGTGAGTGGTGTGCGCGGTGTTGAGGTTGGTGTGGAAGGTCAGCGTGTCGTCGGTGTCCCGGCTGAGCGTGCCGATGCTGTGATGGTGAGCCTCGCCGAGGGTTTCGGTGACGGCGTGGGTGAGCACGGGGTGCGGGCTGATCTCGACGAAGACGCTGTGCCGTTCCGCCGCCGCGGTGAACGCCTGGTGCAGCCGCACGGGTCGACGCACGTTGGCCACCCAGTAGTCGGCATCCAGCACAGGCGTCGTCTGCGGGTCACGGACCGTGGAGATGTATCGAAGGGACGTGGATGCGGGCTTCAGATCCGCGAGCGCCGCGCGGAATTCGTCGAGGATCGGGTCCATCAGCGCGGTGTGGGAGGCGACCTCCATGTTCACCCGTCGCGCGAACCGGCCGCGGTTCTGGACCGCGGCGATGACGGCGTCGACCTGGGCCGGCGGGCCCGCGATGACGGTCTGGCCCGGCGACATGTAACCCGCCACCTCGACTCCGGTGTGGTCGGCGATCAGAGCCGTCGCGCCGTGGGCGTCGAGTTCGAGCAGTGCGACCGCGCCCTGGCCGGCCAGGCGCGACATCAGCCGCGAGCGGGTGGCGATCACCCGCAAGCCCTCGGCGGCAGTCAACGCCCCGGCGACGACGGCCGCGCTCACCTCCCCCATCGAATGACCGATCACCGCATCAGGGCTCACCCCGTACGACCGCCACAACGCGGTCAACGCCAACTGCAGACCCATGATCACCGGCTGCACCCGCGCATCACCGGCGACCACCTCACCGCCGGCCAACACCTGCCGCAGCGAAAAGCCCACCTGCTCGACGAACACCGGCTCCAGCTCATCGATCGCCGCAGCGAAGGCCGGTTCGTCGGCCAGCAACCGCCGGCCCATCCCCGCCCACTGCGACCCCTGCCCCGAATACACGAACACCGTGCCCGAACCACACGGATCTTCGTGAGGCCCAACGACACCGGGGACGGTTCGGCCTGCCGCCAGGGCTTGCAGACCTGCCACCGCGTCGACGCCGTCGCGGGCGCACACGGTGGCGAACAGTTGCTGACGACCGCGGTGGTGGTTGAGCGTGTGGGCCACATCGGCCGGCGCCACCCCGGCGCCCGGACCCGACATCCATTCGGCGAGCGCGGCCGCGGTCGCCGCGATGCGCTCGACCGACTTACCCGACACGACCAGCGTGCTCACCGGGGCGGCGGCGTCAGGTTCGACCGCGACCGCGTCCGGCGCCTGCTCCAGCACGACGTGTGCGTTCGTGCCGCCGAAACCGAACGACGACACCCCGGCCCGGCGCGCACGCGATACGGCGGGCCATTCCTGTTCGTGGTCGACGACCTTCAATCGCAGCTGCTCGAACGGGATGTGCGGGTTGGGCGACTGGTAGCCCACGTTGCCGGGGATCCGGCCACGCTGCAGGGCCATCACCGTCTTGATGAACCCGGCCACCCCGGCCGCGGCCTCCAGATGGCCCAGGTTGGACTTGACCGCACCGATCAGCAGCGGCGAGGTCGCGGGCCGTCCGCGGCCCATCACCGATCCCAGCGCCCTCGCCTCGATCGGATCGCCGAGGAAGGTGCCCGTGCCGTGGGCTTCCACATAGTCCATGTCCTGTGGTTCGACGCCGGCGTTCGCGCATGCCGCGCGCAGGACGGCCATCTGGGCGGCCGGGTTCGGCGCCATCAGTCCGTTGGACCGACCGTCCTGGTTGATCGCCGAACCGCGCACCACGGCCAGCACCCGGTCGCCGTCGCGCAACGCATCGGGCAGGCGTTTGAGCACGACCACCCCGCAGCCTTCGCCGCGCACGAAACCGTCGGCGGCCGAGTCGAAGGCATGGCACATTCCCGTCGGTGACAGCGCGCCCGCCTGGTCGAAGCCGTGGAAGACCGCCGGGGACAGCAACAGGTTCACACCCGCGGCGAGCGCGAGGTTGGAATCTCCCGACCGCAGGCTCTGGCAGGCCAGGTGCACGGCGACCAGCGACGACGAGCAGGCCGTGTCGACGGTGATGGACGGCCCCCGCAGATCGAGGAAGTAGGACAGCCGGTTGGCGATGATGCTCAGCGCTCCGCCGGTGTTGCTCCAGGCATCGACCCGGGGCAGATCCGTCGAAGCGAGATAGCCGTATTCGCTGAAGCATGCGCCCGCGAAGACGCCGGTCTGTGAACGGCGTAGCGAGGTAGCGGGAATTCCGGCGTGTTCCAACGCCTCCCACGCCACTTCGAGCAGCAGCCGCTGCTGTGGATCCATCTTGACGGCCTCGCGCGACGAGATGTCGAAGAAGTCCGCATCGAACCCTTCGATGTCGTCGAGGAACGACCCCCACCGTGTAGTCCGTGACAATGCGGACGACACTTCCGGCGACCCGTCGTCGAACGGCTGCCAGCGCTCTGCGGGCACCGTCCCCACCGCACAGCGAGCGTCGGCGAGAAACTCCCAGAAGCCGTCCGGGTCCGAGATCCCGCCGGGCAGCCGGCATCCCAGACCGATGACGGCGATCGGTTCGGTGCCCGAGACGGTGACCGCCTCGGCCGGTTGGCCGGTATGGGCCTCACCATCCGCGTCGACGACCGGCGCGGTGAGGAAGCCGATGAGCCCGTTGATCGTCGGATGCTGCCAGAAGTCGACGGGTGAGACCGTCCTGCCGAGAAGCTCGGCCAGTTCACCGGACAGGACGACTGCGTCACGCGAGCCGACCCCGAGATCCGCCATCGACGCGTCGAGATCGATGCTCTCGGGTGAACATCCGATGTTGGTGGTCAGATATCCGACCAGCCAGTCGCGCAACGCCGTCTCATCGAGCGCCGCCGCGGTCATGCCTGTTGGTCCAGACGTTCGAATTCGCCTCGCCCGTAACGTTCGACGCATGTGGAGCGCCGGATCTTCCCACTCGTGGTGATCGGGATGGCACCGGGCGACACGAGAACGATGTCGGCCACCCGCAACCGGTGCGTGGTCGACACGGCCGCGGTGATCTGACGTTTGAGAGTGCGGATCCGATCGCGGTGTTCGTCGTCGGAACCACGCTTCTTGACCTCGACGATGGTGACCAGGTGTTCGGTCTCGCCGCTGGGCACCGAGATGGCGGCCACCCGCCCGCCGGACATCTCCTGGATCGTGGCCTCGATGTCGTCCGGGTAGTGGTTCGAACCGTCGACGATCAGGAGGTCCTTGATCCGGCCGATGATGAACAGTTCGCCGTCGGAGATGACCCCGAGATCCCCGGTACGCAGCCACGGCCCGGACGGAGTGCCCGGAGACGGGTTGACCAGACGGCCGGAGAACGCCCGTTCGGTCTCCTTCGGGCGCTGCCAGTACCCCTTGGCGACGTTCGCGCCGTGCACCCAGATCTCGCCGACCTTGCCCGCCGGGTTCTCCGTGCTGGTGTCGGGGTCGACGATGCGCAGGGTGGTCGACCGGACGGTGCCGTGGCCGAGCAGGTCGGTCCCGCCGACCGCTTCGCTCTCGCAGGGCATCGCATGTCCGCTCGAGAGTTTCTCGTAGTCGAACCTGACGATGTTCGGGGCGTGGCCCTGGTCGCTCGTCGCCACGTACACGGTGGCTTCGGCGAGCCCGTACGAGGGCTTGATCGCCGCGGCGTCGAGGTTGAACTTCGCGAACCGCTCGATGAAGCGGTTCACGGTCGCGGCGTGAACCCGTTCGCTTCCGCTGCAGATCCCGAGCACTCCACCGAGGTCGAGGCCTGCCATGTCCTCGTCGGTGGTGCGGCGGACGGCCAACTCGAACGCGAAATTGGGTGCCGCGGTGAACGATCCGGGATTGATGGCCAGCTGCTGGACCCAGCGGGCGGGTCGCTGCAGGAAGGCCATGGGGCTCATCAGAACGGCGGATCGACCGCTCACCAGCGGTGCGCACACCCCTTTGATCAGACCCATGTCGTGGTAGAAGGGCAGCCAGGACACGAAAGTCATGCCCGGCGGCGTCAGCCCGGAGCAGCCGAAGTAATCCGAGAACGCCTGGTCGATGTTCACCACGACGTTCTCGTGCGTGACGACGACGCCGGCCGGCACCCTGGTCGACCCGGACGTGTACTGGAGGTACGCGATCTTGGATTGGAGCGCCGTCGGCGCAGCGGCCGCCGCGGGCGCGTCAAGGTCGAGGGAGTCGACCTCGATGACCGTTGCCGCTCGACTGCCTCCCCCTAATGCGTAGGGGGCGACCTCGCCGGAGACCGCCGACGTGGTGAGGATGACCGATGGCGCGCAGTCACGCAGCACACTGGAGATCCGCTCGTCGTGAACTCCGTACTGCGGCACCGAGAGTGGGGCGGCGATCAGTCCCGCCTGCAGAGCGCCGAAGAACGCGACGATGTACTCCAGCCCCTGGGGGGCGAGGATGGCGGCACGGTCACCCGCGGCGGCGAACAGTGTGAGTTCCTCGGCCAGCACCTGCGCCCTGTTGTGCAATTGAGCCCAGGTCAGGGTTTCGGCGTACCCGGCGGGGTCGACGTCGTAGTCGACGAACGTGTACGCGGGATCGTCGGGCTGCCGGCGGGCACGCTCGGCAAGCAGCGCTGTCATAGAGGATTTCGTCATCGTCCCACCCTGCTTTTCCATTTGTTTCCGTCCGACCGATATCCCGCATGGCCGGTGATCAGGCGCACGAGGGACCACAGCGGTGCGGCGGAACCGGCGTAGTCGCCGTGCTCCGTCCGTGTCGGCGCCTTCGGCGCGATGTGCTCGGTCGCGCCATCGGAGCCGAAGCGTGTTGATATCCCGTCGCCCGTATCCCCCGTGTCAACGAATTCCGGCCCCCGCTTAAACAACTTGCGGCTCGTTGACCGCCATACCGTACAACGACAATCCGGCGGCTAAACGTCGAATTTTTGCCCGGGCAATGTAGTAGTTACCTTCGCAAATTACCGGGGGCTCCGATACCGCACCAGTCAAGCATCTACCAGCCGGTTTGACACATGTCAGGCAAACTTTGACGGTCTACATTTAGCAAAATCAGCAACTGCGCAGCCCGGTGTGCCGGTCGACGCCGCCGACGCCGCGTACCGGCACCCGCAAACCGTCCGTCGAATCCCCCCACCACACCAGCGCAGCGTGTCCGCCGTGCACCGCCCTCGTCAGGCGTCGGCCGCCGACCGCCGGAACCGCGCTCGGTGAGCCGCCGATTTCGACGTCATCCGCGCCATCCCCACCGGTTCCGTCCTTGTTACGGGGCCAACACCGCCTATTTCGCAGATGCTCATCGGCCGTCGTCCCGAGCGGGAGGAGTGTGCGGCCAGTCGGGAAACAGCCGGCAGCTTCGGGTGGCACCGTCGCGTCGCACCTCACCGAGCAACGCGGGGACCACAGGGCTCTCATCGGACGCCGACGGCGGGCCGCCATCCCGCAGGTCTGCGCCCGCGCGACTTTGGCTACGGTTGATGTCGGAGCGCTCAATCTGTCAGCTAAGTTCATGAAATCTTCAACGACTGATTCGACGCCCGCCCAGAAAACTGTTTCGACGGGCGCGAACATTTCGAATGAGCCCCGTTTCAATGCGCTGAACTATTGGCAGAGAATTTCCATTGGGCATTGCCCGACACGATTTATCATGACGAATACTCGGCCACGGACCGACCCCATCCGCTCATTCATCGTGGGAGCGGTCGACGACGCCGCGGCCGCACGAGGGGCACCCGTCACGCCCGGCGGGAGGCCATGCCCCCACCGCAGCGAAAGCACGAATCATCCTGTCGGACTGGGAGATTCGCCGATGAACTCCGCATGCACTCGTTCACTCGGCGCGCCGACCATCTCGAGATCAGCCATGTGGTGCGGCTCAACGGAATAGTCACTCGCAACAATAAATCGGCCAATCGGTGGCGCCACGGGAGTGCGGTCGCTTGCGCGCCGCAATTGCGCCCGCCACCCAGGCTCGCGGCGATCGAATACAGCGACCGGCATTTACGCACCGGCGGAACCGGCGGAGACGCCGTCGAGCAGGAGGTTGACGATCAAGACAATTACCGGTCTCGATTCGACGCATGCGTCAGCAACGGTGGCGCGCTCACCGCACGGGGCGGGTTACTTGCTGGCGCAAGCATCGATTGCCATCGCTCCAGGTAGCGTGCGGAATCGACAGGCGGCTCTAGATTGCGGGTCCTGCCGGGAAGTGGCACGAAACGCGCCGACATGAGCGATGATCGATGACGTCGCGACGGGGGGTGCGCGGGTCCGCGCGCATGCGATCGCGACATCGTGAAACGGGAGGGGACAGAGTTTGACCGAGAGCACGCCGTCCGAAGGGACCGCACCGGCGGGGATCGATACGCTCTTCATATTCCCGCACGCGGGCGGGTCGGCCCCCGAGTACAAACCGTTCGCCCGGGCCTTCACCATGGCGGCGAAGCGGATCGCGGTTCAGTACCCGGGTCGCGCCGATCGCCACGACGTGCCCGAGATGACGAGTATCGGCACACTCGCCGACGCGATCCATCCCATGCTGGCGCCCAGCACGGTCGACTCGCGCGTCGCCTTCTTCGGGCACAGCATGGGCGGGCTGATCGCATTCGACATCGCCCGCCGGATCGAGCAGGCAGGCGGTCATGTCGCCGCGCTGTTCGTCTCCGCCTCACCGGCCCCCGGGCACGGAGGCTACGAGGAACTCCACCAGGGTTCCGATGAGGCGCTCCTCGACATGGTCGCGACGATGACAGGCACCGACTCACGTTTCGTGGGTGGCGAATTCGGCGCCACCGTGCTCAAAACGCTGCGGAGCTACGGTGCGATCACGAGTTACAGCTGTCCGCCGGGGACGACGCTGTCCTGTCCCATCTACGCCTACGCGGCCGCCGACGACGCGGCGGTCAGCTATGAGAGTGTCTGCGCCTGGTCGGAATTCACGACCGGTGGGTTCGCCATCCGCACCGTCGCCGGCGACCACTTCTACATCACCGAACACGTCAGCGAGATCGTCACCGACATCGAGCAGCGGATCGAGGGTCGTACGCCGGCCGCGTCCGACCCCTAGGCGAACGCCTCGACGGGCGGGCAGGAGCACATCAGGTTGCGGTCTCCGTACGCCCCGTCGATCCGGCGCACCGGCGGCCACACCTTGGGCCGGAAGCCCTTGCCCAACGGGTAGGCGGCTTGCTCGCGGGTGTAGGGGTGGTTCCACTCCGCAACCAGCAGGGACTCCGCGGTGTGCGGCGCGCCGCGCAACGGGTTGTCGTCCACCGGCCACGCGCCCGAACCGACCTGGTCGATCTCGGCGCGGATCGCGATCATCGCCTCGCAGAACGCGTCGACCTCCGCCAGCGATTCGCTCTCGGTCGGCTCGACCATCAAGGTCCCCGCCACCGGGAAGCTCATCGTCGGTGCGTGGAAACCGAAGTCCGCCAGACGTTTCGCGACGTCGTCGACCGTGACACCGGTCTGCTTCGTGATCGTCCGCAGATCCAGGATGCACTCGTGGGCCACCATGCCGTTCTCTCCGGTGTAGAGCACCGGGTAGTACTCGTCGAGGCGGCGGGCGACGTAGTTGGCCGACGCGATCGCGGTCAGCGACGCCGCACGCAGACCCGGTGCGCCCATCATGCGGATGTACATCCAGGTGATCGGCAGGATCGACGCCGACCCGTACGGCGCGGCCGACACCGTCCAGTCGTCACCCAGTTCGTCGGCGAGCGGATGGCCCGGCAGATACGGCGCCAGGTGCGAGCGGACCGCGACCGGCCCGACGCCCGGGCCGCCGCCGCCGTGCGGGATGCAGAACGTCTTGTGCAGGTTGAGGTGGCTGACGTCGCCGCCGAACCGGCCCGGCCGCGCCAGCCCGACCAGCGCGTTGAGGTTGGCACCGTCGACGTAGACCTGACCGCCGGCGTCGTGCACCGCCGCGCAGATCTCGGCGACGTCGTGCTCGTACACGCCGTGGGTGGACGGGTAGGTGATCATCAGCGCGGCCAGGCGGTCGGCGTTCTCGGTCACCTTGGCGCGCAGATCGTCCAGGTCGACGTCGCCGTTGGTGCGGCACGCCACCACGACCACCCGCATCCCCGCCAGCGCTGCCGACGCGGCGTTGGTGCCGTGGGCGCTCGAGGGGATCAGGCACACATCGCGTTCGGGCGCGCCGTTCGCTTCGTGATAGGCCTTGATCGCGAGCAGGCCGGCGTACTCACCCTGCGATCCCGCGTTGGGCTGCAAGGAGATCTCGTCGTATCCGGTGATTCCGGTGAGCCACGTCTGCAGGTCGGCGATCAGCCGGCGCAGGCCCGGGGTGTCGCCCTCGGGCGCGAACGGATGCTGACGGGCGATCTCCGGCCAGGTGATCGGCTCCATCTCCGCAGCGGCGTTGAGTTTCATCGTGCACGAACCGAGCGGGATCATGCTGCGGTCCAGCGCGATGTCCTTGTCGGCGAGCGACCGCAGGTACCGCATCATCTCGGTCTCGGTGCGGTACCGGGTGAACGCGGGATGGGTGAGGAAAGGCGAGGTGCGGGTGGCGATCTCCGGCCCGGTGAACGGCTGTCCGCCACGGGTGGCGCCGAACGCGGAGAGCACGGCGGCGACGTGGTCGGCGGTGGTCGCCTCGTCACAGGCCACCGAGACGTGATCGGCGTCGACCAGCCAGACGTTGATGCCGTGCGACTTGGCGGTGTCGCGGATCTCGGCGGCGCGGCCGGGCACGCGGGCCAGCACGGTGTCGAAGAACGCGTCGTGCACCACATCGACCCCGGCCTGTGCCAGTCCGGTCGCGACCGCGCGGGCGTGCCCGTGCACGCGGCGGGCGATCGAGGTCAGGCCCTCGGCACCGTGGTAGCTGGCGTACATTGCGGCAATCACCGCCAGCAGCACCTGCGCGGTGCAGATGTTGCTGGTGGCCTTGTCGCGGCGGATGTGCTGTTCACGGGTCTGCAGCGCGAGCCGGTAGGCCGGGGCGCCATCGGCGTCCACGGAAACCCCGACCAGGCGGCCGGGCAGCTGCCGGGCGTGTTTGGTGTGCACGGCCAGGTATCCGGCGTGCGGGCCGCCGAAGCCCATCGGGACGCCGAAGCGCTGGGTGCTGCCGAACGCGACGTCCGCGTCGTACTCCCCCGGCGGCGTGACGAGCGTCAGCGCCAGCAGGTCGGCGCCGACGGCGACCAACGCGCCCCGCTCGTGCGCCTCGGCCACCAGCGGGGCCCAGTCCACGAGCGCGCCGCTGGCCCCGGGCAACTGCACGATGACACCGAAGAAGTCGCCTTCGGGCAGGCCCTGGCGCAGATCGGCGGTGACGATCTCGATGCCCAGCGGACGGGCCCGGGTGGCCAGGACGGCCGCGGTCTGGCGGTACACGTCGGCGTCCACGGCCAGCCGGATGGACTTGCTGCGGCCGGCGCGCTGCATCAGCGTCATGGCCTCGGCCGCGGCGGTGGCCTCGTCGAGCATCGAGGCGTTGGCGACCTCGAGACCGGTCAGATCGCAGACCATGGTCTGGAAGTTCAGCAGCGCCTCCAGCCGGCCCTGGCTGATCTCCGGCTGATACGGCGTGTAGGCGGTGTACCAGGCGGGGTTCTCCAGGATGTTGCGGCGCAGCACCGGCGGCGTGAGGGTGTCGAAGTAGCCCTGGCCGATCATCGACACCGCGACGGTGTTCGACTGGGCCAGCGCGCGGAGTTCGGCGAGCGCCTCGGTCTCGGATGCGGGGGCGGGCAGCGACTCCAGGCCGGGCGCGACTCCGTCGGTCGACAGCGCGTCGAGGATGTTGGCGGGCAGCGCCTTTGCCGCGAGGTCGTCGAGGGTCGCCACGCCGATGGTGTCGAGCATGACCGCGACGGCGTCGGAGTCGGGACCGATGTGCCGGTCGGCGAAACGGGGCTGATGAGCATCGAGCACGGGTGAGGTCTCCTACCGGGCGCAGAACCGCTGAGCGATCCCTCTCCCTCTGTCGTCACCCGGGCGGGCACCTGAGAGATTCGGCGGCGGGCTCGATGGTCGAGTACCGCGCCTTTCCCCATGGGCGGGCGGACGTCGTCCACCGCTTTCCAGAGGCATCGAGGCCATGTGCGGTCCTGGGTGCCTGAGAGGTTGACGGAGAGGTGTTGCTCCTTCGGCGCCCGTGACTGGCGATCACGGAGCTCTCCCGCACACGGGCGATGCGTGGCCCAGTTTAGCGGGCTGGGTCCGACGCCGCGAAGTCGATCGCCGTCCACGCCAGGGCCGTCGCTCCGTCGCGCAACGCCTGCTCGGCCGCGGGCCCGACCGCCGCGTCGGCGAAGGCGCGTTGGTGGTTCACGGCCGGTAGCGAACCGATGCCCAGGTAAGGGTGGATGGCGCGGACGTACTGGGACACGTTGCCCATGTCGGTCGACGCCCGCTTCATCGCGGCCGCGCCCTCCGGCGGCGGCGACGTCATGTCGCGGCCGAGGGCCGCGGCGTTGCCGATGAACCAGTCCAGCAGCTGCTCGTCGGTGCGGAACTCCGAATAGCGCGGGGATTCGTCGCGGATCTGCAGCTCGCAACCGGTCGCCGTGGCCCCGGCCGCGAAACAGGCCCGGATCCGGCGCTCGACGTCGTCGAGTTCGGAGAGGCTGGCTGCCCGCACGTACCACCGGCCGACCGCCACCTCCGGGATCGCATTGGGTGCGGTACCCGCCTCGGTGACCACACCGTGCACCCGCACGGTGGGCGGCAGGTGCTGGCGCAGCAGGCCGATCGCGACCTGGGCGACGGTGAACCCGTCGGCGGCGTTGACCCCGAGATGTGGATACGCCGCGGCGTGTGCGCCGACACCGCGGTAGGTGACCTCCCAGTGCGCGACGGCGAACGGTTCGGCCCGGGCGGCGTCGGCCGGCCCGGGGTGCATCATCATCGCGGCGTCGATTCCGGCGAACTGCCCGGCCTCCAGCATGAGGATCTTGCCGCCGCCGCCCTCCTCGGCCGGGGTGCCGATGACGTGCACCGTCAACCCCAGGCCGGGAACCGTGTCCTCGGCGGCGCGGACCATCAGCGCCGCGCCGACCGACGCCGCCGCGATCAGGTTGTGCCCGCAGGCGTGGCCCAGTCCGGGTAGTGCGTCGTATTCGGCGACGAACGCCACGTGGACGGGACCGGATCCGGCGGTCGCGTGGAAGGCCGTGTCGAGGCCGCCGGCGCGCCGGTCGACGGCGAAGCCCTCGGATTCGAGCAAGGCGGTGAGCCGGTGGTGGGCGCGCACCTCCTGCCATGCGGTCTCGGGGTCCGCGTGCAGGTCCGTGCTGATCGTGCGGACAAGGTCCCATCGGCGGTCCAGCCAGGCTCGTGCCGCCCGTTTGCGCCGCGCCGTCACCGTCTCAGAAATCATCGCCTCAGAGGTCACCGTCTCAGAGGTCACCGGGGACCCCGAACGACGGCGCCGCCGCCGGGTTCAGCGCCCGGCGCACGTAGTCGTCGCGCTGCGGAGCCCATACCTCCCAGAGCGCGCACAGGGCCTGGTACGGATCGTCGGCCCAGTCGACGCGCAGCGTGGTTTCCGGCCAGTCCACTTCGCGGTAGACCAGCAGACCCGCGGCGTGGACGGGTCCCTCCTCACCGCCCGCGGCCAGTGCCGCGCCCAGCCCGTCGAGCAGTCTGCCCTCGAATTCTGTTGCGCCGGAACGCTCGTAGCCACGCACCAGGTCGGTGATCGTCCGGCGCCCCGCGAGCATGTTGCCCGCGGCGACCACGCCGTCGCCTTCCACATGGTGATGCCGCCCCAGTGCGCCGGCGCCGCTGAACGCCGCGCATCGGCCGGCGCGGTCGAGCACCGTGAGCTGGCGGTAGTCGCGCAGTTCGTGACCGGCGACGACTGCGGACATGGCTTCCTGCGGGCTGTCACCTGCCGCGAGCCGGTCCAGCAGCAGGCCGCCCAGGCGCGGGTCGGTGACGTTCTGGCTGGCGGCCGCACCCAGGCCGGGCCGGATGTTCAGGCAGCGTGACGCCACTGCGGGCGACGACGAGGCGATGACCATGCCGAGTGCCCCGGTGTCCCGGTCGACGGCCGCGAGGGAGAACGTCATGACGCCGCCGCCTGCCGTACGGCGATGACGTCGATCTCGACGAGCCACTCCGGCCGGGCCAGCGCGCTGACCACCAGTCCGGTTGACACCGGGTGCACGCCGCGCAGCCAGCGTCCCATCACCCGGTAGACGGTCTCCCGATAGCGCGGGTCGACGAGATAGACCGTGACCTTGACGATGTCGTGCAGCGTCGCTTCGGCTTCGCCGAGGAGGGTGGCGATGTTGATCATCGCCTGCTCGGTCTGCGCCGCCACATCTCCGACGCCCACGTTGGCGGCGGTATCGAGGTCCTGGCCGATCTGCCCGCGCAGGTAGATGGTGTCGCCGGCGACGACGGCCTGGCACAGATCGTTGTCCAGGTTCTGCTCCGGATAGGTGTCGCGGGTGTTGAACGGCCGAATCCGTCTGTGATTCACGCGGTTACCGCTCCCGACACCCGGTCGGACAGCTCGGCCGCGGCCCGCACCATCGCCAACGGTCCGTCGAAGTCGAAGTTGCGGTACACGGCCTGGTAGTGCGCGAACGGCGGCGCTTGGGCGAACAACTGGAACGTCAGCCGGTGCCCCGCGTAGTCGCTGTTGAGCAGGTCGCGGGCGAAGGCCAGCAGTTTCCGCCGGTCGTCGGCCTGCCATTCGTCGGTGATCGAGTAGTACTTCTCCAGCCACTCAGCCGCCCCGGGCGTGGCGAAGGTGGCCGAATCCGGGGTGATGCAGATCTGTCCCCCGCACAGTTCGCGGGCGTAGTGCATCATCTGCGGCAGTTGGGTCTGCGCCCATACCCGTCCGGCGTAGAGCAGCGACTGGTTCGGCATCAACAGACCGCCCGGGCTCGTCTCGGCGGTGGCGATCGATGCGGTCAGATGGGCGTCGATCCCCTCGCGGTAGCAGGCCAGCATCGCCAGCTTCTCCTGCACCGCGGGGTTCTTGTCCAGGCCGGTCTGGCGGACGTTGTACAGCGCCGCACCGATCATCAGGTCGGCGAACCGGATCGAGCGGTGCACGTAGGGCAAGGCGCTGTAGCGGTGCAGACAGCTGCGCACGAAGGTGGCGGCCCTGGTGTGTCGGTAGAACAGGACGTCGTCCCACGGGATGAGCACGTTGTCGAAGATCACCAGGGATTCGACTTCGTCGACCCGGTTGGACAGCGGGTAGTCGGCGGCATCCCGCCGGCCGGCGAAACCGGTGCGGCAGATGAACTTCAGATTGGGTGCGTTGAGGTCGGCGATGAAACCGACGGCGTAGTCGGACAACTGGGCGTCACCCCAGTTGGCGATCGTCGGTTTGGTGTAGGCCTGGGTGGCGTACGGCGCAGCCGTCTCGTACTTGGCGCCGCGCACGATGATCCCGTCGTCGGTCTCCCGCACCATGTGCAGGAGCATGTCGGGATCCTGGTCCTGGGGCCGCTTCGACCGGTCCCCCTTCGGATCGGTGTTGGCCGAGATGTGGAACGGGTCGCCGGTGGCGGCCTTGTGGACATGGCGCCGGATGTTCTCGGCGAACCGCGGATCGACCTCGTTGAGTACGTCCTGGCCGTCGTACAGTGCCCACATCTCCCCGACGGTCTCGTCGCCCACCCGGGTGACGACACCGCGTGCCTCGTCGAGCACCAGATCGATGGCTGCGCGCTTGTCGTGCCAGTCCTGTTGTGTGAAGGGGAGTTTGTTCGCGATGGCGTTCCGCTCACCCGTCTCGTCGACGTAGGTCATCACGTCCTGGGTCCGCGTCTCGTGCGCCAGGTCGTAGATGCGCGCCCTGATGTCGACGATCGGCGCGAACATCGGGTGCTTGGTGACGTCGTCGACGCGTTCGCCGTCGATGTAGATCTCACGTCCGCCGCGGATCGACTCGCGGTACTCGTCGCCCGTCCTGATCATGCGTGGTGTCCTTCCATCTCCTGCTCGGCGTCCTGCTCGGCGAGGGTTCGATAGCTGCCGCGTTGGTGCAGCAGCGGTTCGGCGTCACGGTGCACCGCTCTGCCGACCTCGCCGAGGTACAGCAGGTGTGAACCGATCTCGGTGATGCTGTGCACCGTGCACTCGAACGTTGCGAGGCCGTCGGCAAAGACCGGTAGCCCGTTGTCGCCGGTCCGCCATTCCTGGTCGAGGAACGTGAACGCCGGGCGTCCCGGCCCGCTCCGGCCGGCGAAACTGTCGGCGACGCCGCTGTGTTCGCGGGCCAGCACGGAGACGTTGAAGGCACCACAGCAGCCGATGACCCGGTGGATCGGGCTGCGCCGGTTGATGCACACCCCGATGATCGCGGGCTCGTCGGAGACACGGTTGAACGCTGACACCGTCTGGCCGAGCCGCGCGCCGTCCGTCTGTGCGGTGACGATCGTGACCGGGGTGGCGGTACGCGTGATCGCGCGGATGAAGTCACGCGGAGCGACGAGCGGGATTGTCGTGTTCACACCTTCGATCGTGCTGGCGCCGGCATCATCGCGCAAACAGTCGATTGTGTTGCGCTGCATCGGTTTGTCAGATGCCATCGGTCACCGCCACGACCACTTTGCCGACGCGATCCGGGGCGCCGAACCGGGTGTGCGCCGCGACGACGTCGTCGAGGCGGAACCTGCTGTCGACCACCATGCGGATCGTGCCGTCGGCCAGGCGCGGCAGCACCTCGCGTTCGACGTCGCGGCAGATCGTCTCGCGCACGACGTTGTCGAGCCTGCCCAGACTGGACGAGGAGACCTCGGCGGCGCGGCCCATCAGGTCTGCCACGTCAAGGGAGCCCGCACTACCGGCCTGGACGCCGACGATCACCAGCCTGCCGAACGGCGCGAGCGCCGAGACGTTGGCCGATACCGCAGGCCCGCCCTGGTTGTCCAGGATCACGTCGAATCCCTCACCAGCCATGGCGAATACGTCGTCGCTGCCGTAGTCGAGCACTTCGTGACATCCGAGATCGGCGCACAGCCTGGTCTTGTGCTCGCCGCGCGCGGTACCGACCACGTAGGCACCCAGCCGGCGCGCCAGCTGCACCGCGATCGAGCCGACACCTCCCGCCGCGCCGTGCACCAGAACCCGCTCACCCGCACGGATCCTGCCGCGGCACACCAGGTTCCACCAGGCGGTTGCCGCCGCTTCGGGAACGGCGGCCGCCACCGTGAGGTCCAGTCGGTCGGGGACGCGGATACAGGCCCCGGCAGGCACGGCCACGTACTCGGCGTAGGCGCCGCTGCGCGTCAGTGCCGCGACCCGGTCCCCGGCCTGCCAGCCCTTGACGCCGGGACCGATCGCCGCGACGACGCCGGAACACTCCAGCCCCGGAATCCCACCGTCCGGCGGCGGCATCGCGCCTCGGCGTTGCAGGATCTCGGCGTTGTTCAGCCCGAACGCGCACACCCGAATCAGCACCTCACCGGCGCCGGGCACCGGCGTGCGTACCCGGTCGACACTGAGCACCTCGGGGCCGCCGGGTCGGGCCAGTACCACGGCCCGCATCGTCTCGGCGGTCACCGGTCGCTCAGACGTCGATGGAATCCGGTGATCGCCGCGGCGAACTCCTCCGGACAGGTCTCCGGGCTCGAGATGTCGCCACCGCCCAGAATGTGTTCGGTCGCCTGCGGGAAGGCCCCCATGATCCTGCCGCGGTGCGGGAAGGCCCGGGGATCACCGGCGGAGGCGATGCACAGCACCGGCCCGCCGTACCGGCCGGCGGCATCCTCCGAGCGGTAGGCGGCCACGGCGGTGTGGCCGCGGTCGGGTTCGGGATGGGCCAGCACGTCGCGCACATAGCGGCCCAGCACCCGCGGATCCGGCACCGTGAGAAAGCTCGCCCTGCGCTCCCACAGTTTGTGCAGATGCGCACCGTCCTCGGGACCGCCGACGGCGTTGAACGGCGGCGCGTCCCGCCGGCGATCACGCTCGGCCGCATCGATGTAGGGCGTGGAGGACAGCACCAGCGAGTCGACCCGCTGCGGCGCGGCGGCGGCGAGGTGATAGGCCACCAACCCACCGAAGTGATGTCCCACCAGGTGCGTTCGTGTCACGCCGAGCGTGTCGAGGAGACCGAGTACCGCGCACGCCGCGGCGTCGATCGTGTTCTCCGGCGGCGCGACCGACGCGCCGTGGCCGGGCAGGTCGGGAACGATCACCCGGTATCCGTCCAGATACGCGAGCACGGCACGGTACTCGTCCCAGCAGCGCGGGGTCTGGTGCAGCAGCACCAGCGCGGGGCCGGTGCCGTACGTGACGACGTGCATCCGTCCGTGCGGTGTCTCCACGTAGGTGGGGACGGGTTCGGTGGGCAACTCAGATCCTCTCCGGTCAACCGGCGTTGACGTCGGTGACGACCAGGCGGCACCGGTCGGCGAATGCGCGGGCGCGCCGGCTCAGCCGCAACGAGCCGAGGTGAGCGACCACCACCCGTAGCGGTTCGACGTCGTCGGCGAGGGGCACCGCCACGACACGGCCTCCGCCGTACGTGGTGTCGGTCGCCGGCCGCTGGTGCAACAGGCTGTATCCGTGATGCTGCGCCACCATCGCGCGTACCGTCTCGTAGCTGCTGGACCGGTACTGGATCTTGGGCACCAGCCCGCGGGCGGTGAAGACACCGACGAAGTAATCACGGCTGTAGGGCAGGTCGACGAGGATCATGTCCTCCTCGACCAGCTCCTCGAGGTGGACGCTCGCCGCCTCGGCGAGCCGGTGTCCGGCGGGAAGTGCGACGTACGGCCGGATCTCGGCCAGGACCTCGCGCTCGATACCGTCACCGAGGGCGAGGTCGTAGGTCAACGCGACCTCGGCCCGCCCGGACTCCAGGTACTCGCCCACCTCCCCGGCCACCGCCTCACTCACCAGGAGTTCGAGGCCCGGGTGTTCGAGTTTGAGGCCGGTGAAGATCGACGGGAGGTAGAACGGCGCCAGCGGGCTGAAGCAGACCACGTGCAGCGTGCCCCACAGCGCGCGCGCATCCCCCGCGATCGATTCGAGAGACTCGGCGAGGGCGGTCAGGAGCTGCCGGGCCCGCAGGAGGAGTTCGCGCCCGGCCGGTGTCAGGATCAGCCCCTTGGCGTGCCGGCGGATGAACAGCTGGACACCGAGCTCCTTCTCCAGGTGCGCGACCGCCGAGGACACCGCGGACTGCGCCACGAACAGGTCCTCCGCCGCCCGGGTCATACTCTCCCGCTCGGCGACCCGGATGAAATACCGCAGCTGCGTCAGCGAGATCCCGCGCAGCTGGTCGACGCTCGTCACGGCTGTCCCAGGACGGACGGCAGCCAGGTGGCCAATGCCGGGAAGGCGATGACGAGCGCCAGCACGACCAGGGTGGCGACGAGGAACGGGGTGTTGGCCCGCAGTACCGCCCACGCGTCGACCTTGGCGATCTTGGCGGCCACCACGAGCGACATCGCGACCGGCGGGGTGACCTGCCCGATGATGACGGTCAGCACGATGATCACGCCGAAGTACACCGGGTCGATGCCCACCTGCAGGATCGTCGGCAGCAGGACCGGCATGATCACCGGGATCAGCGGATCGAACAACATGCCGGCGAGCACGGCGACCACGGTGAGCACCACCACGTACCCCAGCTGCGCGTCGCCGGGCACCACGGAGGTGGCGAAGTCGGCCAGCACCTGCGGCAGCCCGGCCATGGCCAGTACCGAACCGAGCGCGACCGAGACGCCCACGATGAGCATCACCTCGCCGGTCAGCACCGCCGCCTCGACGAGGCAGCGGTAGAGCCTGCGCAGTCCCAGTGACCGGTAGGCGACCGCCGAGACCAGGATCGCGTACACGACCGCGAACGCCCCGGACTCGGTCGGCGTGAAGACGCCGAGAGTGAGCCCCAGCAGGATCAGGACGGGTACTCCGAACGCGAGTGCCGAGGCACGCAGTGTGCGCACGACTTCGCGCCGGTCGAACGCGATCTTCTCGCCCCATCCGTTTCGCTTGGCCTGCACACCGACGGTCACCATGAGCACCACGGTGAGGATCACGCCGGGCACCACGCCGGCGAAGAAGAGTGTGCCCAGCGAGGTTCCGGTCGCCGCCGCGTAGAGGATCATCGGCGACGACGGTGGGATGAGCGGCCCGATTCCCGACGACGACGCCGTGACCGCCGCTGCGTACGGCGCCGGATAGCCGTGGCGCTTCATCTGCGGGATGAGGGTGGAGCCGGTGCCGGCGAGGTCGGCGACCGATGTGCCCACCATGCCGCCGAAGAACAGGCTGGTGGTGACGTCGACCTGCGCCAGTCCACCCGGCAACGGCCCGAAAAGCGAACGGGCGAAGGCGAATACCCGGTCGGCGATACCGCCGGCGTTCATCACCACGCCGGCCAGGATGAACAACGGCATCGCGAGCAGGACGAAACTGCCCATCCCCTCGGTGACCTGTTGCGGGTACTGCATCATCCAGCCGCCCTCGAGCATCGTGTAGAGCGCGACGCCGGCGGCCATCGACACGATGAGCGGGGTGCCCAACACGAGCAGGCCGATGATCACGGCCAGGGTGACGGTGATCGTCACGACCCGCCCTCCTCGCGTTGGCGCAGCACCGCCGCGCGCACACCGGGCAACTGGACGACGACGATCACCGCGGCGGCCACTGCGCCGACGGGCAGTGCGGCGGTGAAGAAGCCGCGGGGCAGCCGCAGGTACGGGGTGAGATCGCCGCCGAACTCGACGACGTACTGGTAGGCGAACCAGGCGAGGTGCAGCATGACGAGGGCCACGATCAGATCGGTGGCCAGTTTCAGCCACACCGCGATGCGGATCGGCAGCCGGTCCACGAACGCCCGCACCTCGATCGACTCCCGGCGGCGCACGCCGATGGTGAAGCCCAGCATCGTCAGCCACAGCATGAGCCCGGTGACCAGTTCTTCTGTTCCGCCCCACGGGGAGTCGAACAGGAACCGCATCGCGGCGTTGGCGAACAACACCAGCGTGATCGCGGCGAGCAACAGTGCCGCAACCGCTTCCAGCACCCGGTCAATGATGGTGGCGGCGTGTGCGCGGGGCTCCACGCCGAAGGTGGAGTCGAGATGTTCGGCGACGTCGGCGGAACCGGAGATCGTATGAGTTTCAGCGGGATCGGGGGTCACGACCGCGATCCCGAGGCCACGACCGGTGCCCGTATGCCGAACAGCCGACCGAATCCCGGCCTGGCGGCCGACGACCCGGTGAGTTCGAGGGTGTACCAGAACGACGCCTGCACCGCGCTGATCACGGGCTTGCCCAGCGTCTCCTCCAGTGCCGCGATCGCGCCGACGCTGGCGAAGTTCGTACAGCTGATGAACACCGCATCGGCGGCCGCCACGTCCGTGGCCACCGCCAGGTCGTAGACCTGCTCGAGCGGAACCCGTGCCAGCTCCCGGTCGTCGGTGATCCCGAGCCCCACGCTGGCGACCACGGGGTGTCCGTTGTCGCCGAAGAAGCGCTCGGCACGGTCGATCACCTCCTGCCGGTACGGCGTGACCAGGGCGATCGCGCCCGCACCGACCGCGTCGAGCGCCGCCACGCTGGCCGTGGAGGTGGTGGTGCAGCGGCCGGTCAGCCCGCTCCACTGTTCGAGGTGGCCGACCAGCATCCGGTCCCATGCGGTCCCGTGCAGGAACGACGCGCTGGTGCCGCCGAAGAGCAGTACATCGAGCGGCGCCTGGGCGACGAGCTCGACGGCGGTCCGCAGCTCCGGTGACCGCATCATCGCGTCGATGCCGTCGACGGTGACCGAAGGCAGCGTCACCCGGCTGGTGTGCACCGTCGCAGCCGGGGTGGCCATCGCGTACATCTCGGCTTCCATCAGCGTGCTGGAGGCCATGTACACCAGCCCGATGCGGGTGGCGGTGTTGAGTTCGGCGAGCCGCAGCGCCGGCCGGATGCCGTCGGTGCTCACTGGTTGTACTCGGCGAGCACACGCTGGGCGAAGTCGCCGGGGATGTCACCGGCGATCTCCTCGCGCACCTCGGCCACCGTCTCACTGAGCTGGTTGACATCGGCTTCGTTCACCTGAACGCCGGCCTGTTCGAACTTCGTCACCAGTACCTCGTCGGCCTCCGCACCCGATGTGCGGCTCGTCTCGGCCGCGGCCGCCGCGGCGGTCTCCAGACCCTGCTGCACCTCGGGTGACAGTCCCTGCCAGGTCTTCTCGTTGACCGCCAGATACACCGGGCTGTAGATGTGCGAGGTGAGCGTCAGATACCGCTGCTTCTCGTAGAACGAGAACGCGTCGATCACCTTCAGCGGATTCTCCTGGCCGTCGAGTACACCCTGATCCAGCGCGAGGTACGCCTCGCCGATGTCGATCTGTGTGGGCGTCGCTCCGAGGGCCTCGAACATCTTGACCCGGGCCGGGTTGCCGGGCACCCGGATCTTGAGTCCCGCGAGATCTGCTGATGTGTTGATCGGCCGGGTGTTGTTGGTGATGTGGCGGAAACCGTTCTCGCCGAAGGCCAGAACCCGAGCGCCCGCGGTATCGACAAGAGATTCGCTCATCTCGTCGCCGAAGTTCCCGTCGAGGAATTCGCCCGCGGTCTGCCGGTCGGTGAACAGGAACGGCATCTCCATGATGTTGAACATCGGATCGATGTTGGCGACCGAGCCGCTCACGGCGGCGACGTCGACGGCGCCGGCACGCAGACCCTGCAGCACGGCCTCCTCGTCGCCGATGGCGCCGCCGGTCTGCACGTTGAGCTCGACCGAGTCACCGAGTCCGTTCTGCACCTCCTCGGCGAATGCCAGCAGCATGTCCGCCAGCGGATCACCCTGACTCGTCTCCACCGCGAGCGTGAGTTGTGTTGCACCCTGGCTGCTTTCACTGTCGCCCGAGCATGCGGTGAGGGTGAGTAGTGCGGTGAGTCCGCATGCCGCAACCGTTTTGACACTCGACCTCATGGGTATGTCCTCTCGTGACCCGCCCGGCGCGGGGTTGTCTTGTCTGACCGGCGCGAATAAGACTCAGCCGCTGGTGTTTTCAAGAGTCCGAGAAGGGCGGCCGCGCGTCAAACAGTCAAAATCGACTATTTGCATCTGTCAAACAGATGCCCTGTAACGAGAATTTAACTGGAGCAGATGGAACGTCGACGTGACACCGCGTTAACACATTCGGGTTTCACTGAGAGATTTCGATCATGCATGCGCGCCGCATCGTCGCCGGTCGCGGCCGCACCGGTACTGACTGCGGTTGGCGGCGAACAGGTTTCGGGCCCACCGGCAGGCCCCCGTGAGGAATGTCATGTCCACACCGGTGTCACACGCCGCCCGGCGGAAGTTCTGCGAATCCGATACCGTCGGCGCTGTGGTGTCGGTGAATCAGATGCGGCACCGAAACAGCCCCCAAACACTGACGACGACCACCGCAGCGGTGGTCGTCGTCGGAGGGAAGAAGTGCGCTCAGCCGATCTTGCGGTCGCGGTGCTTGCGCCGGGAAGCCAGTTCGTCCTCGGGCGCGGCGATGGATTCGCCGCCGTCCGCCCGCTCGCCGGGGAAGTCGGCGATCGCGCCGGTGAGTTCCCGCATGGCACCGGAGACCGCGATACCGAACACGCCCTGGCCGCCCTGGAGGAGGTCGACGACCTCTTCGGCGGAGGTGCACTCGTAGACCGTGGTGCCGTCGGAGAACAGGGTGATGTTGGCGAGGTCGCTCACTCCCCGCTGCCGCAGATGGTCGACGGCCACGCGGATGTTGTGCAGCGAGATACCCGTGTCGAGCAACCGCTTGACGATCTTGAGGACGAGGATGTCCTTGAACGAGTAGAGCCGCTGGCTGCCGGAGCCGGCCGCACCCCGGATCGAGGGCACCACCAGCGAGGTCCTGGCCCAGTAGTCCAGCTGCCGGTAGGTGATGCCGGCGATCTGGCAGGCGCTCGGCCCGCGGTAGCCCACCAGTTCGTCGGGGACGGAGTCGTCGGGGAACAGACCGGCCTGCACAGGTTCGCTCGGCGTCCGGGTCACCGGCTCCGCGTGGCTCTTGCCTGCCGACAGATCCAGCTCTCCCTGACGTGGCGTGTCGCCCACTATCGAATCCTCTCGCCGATCGAACTCGCCCGCTACCCCTGCCGCGACGTGCAGTTCAGTGTTCTCGCCCGCGAGCTCGATTGTGTCCGAGCATACGCGTTCGTTCGAGCCCTGACCGCTCGTCGCCCCCAAAGTATGGCCGTCCGATCATTTGTCGACAGGCACTCACACCGCGTGTCGGCAGCGTGAGACGCATCCGTGACACTTGCGTGTCTCAGGTCGCTTTGAAGTCGTCGGGCGAGACGCTGTCGAGGAACTCCTTGAACTTCTCCACCTCGTCCTCGCGCACCGCACCGGCCGCCTCTTCGTCGTTCTCGTCGGGGATCAGCAGTCCCGCCTCGGCGAGCACCGCTTCCTCGACGTAGATCGGCACCCCGACCCGCAGCGCGATCGCCACCGAATCCGACGGCCGGGCCGACACCTTGATGTCCCGGTCGAAGATCAGGTCGGCGTAGAAGGTGCCCTCCTGGAGGTCGACGATCCGGACCTCCTTGAGCGAATGCCCGAGCGCGGCGATCACGTCGCGGATCAGGTCATGGGTCAACGGCCTGGCCGGTTCGACACCCTGCTGCTCGAGGGCGATCGCGGCCGCCTCGGACTGGCCGATCCAGATCGGCAGATAACGGTCCCCGTTCGATTCGCGCAGCAGCAACACCGGCTGGTTCTGGGGCTGCTCCACGCGAATGCCGACCACACGAACCTCAGCCATCTGTGTCTGCCCTTTCGCACCAGTGTGCTTGTCGTTCTTCGGTGCTGCCGTCAGATGCGGGCACCTGACGTGACGAACGAGCCGTCGTTGCGAGTCTAATCCTCAGCGATCCAGTACGTCGCGTACGGCCGATTTGATCAACGACGTATGCAGGGTGATGGCCAGTGCCGCCACCTCACGGGCGAGGTCGTCGGCCCGGTCACGGGCCCCGGTGGTGCCCGCCTTCCCGACCGGGCCCGCGATCTGGGCGATCAGATCCGACTGCCGGTCGGCCGCGGAACGGAATGCGCGCAGGTGGCGGGGTTCGACGCCGTAATCAGCCAGGGCGCGGGCGCACTGCGCGATCACCACCGAGTGCTCGTCGAAGAAGATCCCGCCGCCGGCCTTGGCAGAGGTGGTGATCACGCCGGCCTTGATCAGCGCGGCGAGCAGGTCGTCGTCGACACCGGACCGCTCGAGCAGGTCCTCACGGCTCAGCCGGACCTGGGTGGGCGCCACACTCGCCACCGCGTCCGCGTCGCCGCCCGCCCCGACCGGGACCAGCCGGGGCGCCGGATAGGGCGTCGCAGGCGCCGACGGCGGCAACCCACCGTCGGGCTGGGCGTCGAGCTGGGCCTTGATGACCTTCAGCGGCAGGTACTGGTCGCGCTGGGCGGTCAGGATGTACCGCAGGCGCGCGCAGTCGTAGGCGGTGAAACGCCGGTAGCCCGATGCGGTGCGCTCCGGCGTGACCAGACCTTCCGCCTCCAGGAACCGGATCTTGGAGATCGTCACGTCCGGGAAGTCCGGTCGCAGCAGATCCAGGACCGCTCCGATCGACATCCCGGTGATTGCGGGGCTGTCGGGTTGGCTCATGTACTCGTCACGCCGGCGCTCATCGGCCTAGCTGCTCGGGCCGTTCTCATCGGTGCTGGGTCCGGTCAGGAACACCAGGCGGAACTTGCCGATCTGCACCTCGTCGCCGTTGGCCAGCACCGCCGAGTCCACCGGCTCGCGGTTGACATAGGTGCCGTTGAGGCTGCCGACGTCGACGACCTGGAACTCGCCGCTTTCGAGCCGGAACTCGGCATGGCGGCGGCTGACGGTGACGTCGTCCAGGAAGATGTCGCTGTCGGGGTGGCGTCCCGCCGACGTGGTGGGCTGGTCCAGCAGGAACCGTGAACCGGCGTTCGGCCCACGCTTGACGACGAGCAACGCCGAGCCGACAGGCAGGCCCTCGACACCGGAGACCGCGCTCTCGGACCCCGCCGCCGGCGGCGCGTCGAGTTCGTTGAGGAAGT
The DNA here is from genome assembly GCA_050205415.1 of Mycolicibacterium litorale. Classification (GTDB taxonomy): domain Bacteria; phylum Actinomycetota; class Actinomycetes; order Mycobacteriales; family Mycobacteriaceae; genus Mycobacterium; species Mycobacterium litorale_C. Next base: position 12,396 of record JBNMQY010000028.1, on the reverse strand, counting down.
CGGCCCGGAAGACGGAGGTCGTCTCTACGGTGACTTCTTCAGACGTCTGGTCGCCCCCAGAGTTGATGTCCTTTTCCGTCACCCGCTGCTCCTCACTGGCTGCTGTGGCGATATCCGGCCGGGGTCCAGCCGTCGTTTCACGTCGACCGTACCGCGCAGTGGACGTCGCTGTGTCCACCACGGCCGGATCCGCCCTTCGTTGATTTCACTCGGCCGAAGATGGTCGAACCGTCGCCCAGCACCCTAACAACAAATCACTCGGTCACTACGCCACGGTAGCCGTCCGCGTCGAGCAGACCGCCCAGTGCCGCCTCCATCTCGTCGGCGTCGAGCTGCAGGTCGACCAGCCAGCCCTCGCCGTAGGGGTCGGAGTTGACGAGATCGGGACTGCCCTCCAGATTCGCGTTGACGGCAAGCACTTTCGCGCTGACCGGCGCGTACAAGTCCGAGACCGACTTGGTGGACTCCACCTCGCCGAACGAATCCCCCGCGGCCAGCTCGGCGCCGACGTCGGGCAGCTGCACGAACACGACGTCACCGAGTGCCGCCTGCGCGTAGTCGGTGATGCCGACGCGGACGGTGTCGTCACCCGTGCGCAGCACCCACTCGTGTTCGTCGGTGTAGTACAGCTCGGCTGGGATCTCGGTCACGGGTCTCCTCTGGCATGCGATGCGTCTCCGGCCGGGTGGCCGGTGGCGCTATTTGACTGGCTGAGCGTATTGGCGGTCTTTCGGTTGCCGCAAGGCGGTCACGTCCACCCGGTCGGCCTGCTGGATCGCCATCGACCCACCCACGCGTTCGATGCTGTCCATCGCTCCGCCCGGTATGTTCATCGCGGCCGCGAGCGTGGGCGGATCCCCAATCGCGACAACGGTATAGGGCGGGTTCAACGTCGCTCCGTCGAACGCGAGCGCGCCGGGTTGGCCGAGTACCCAGGTGTCCACCCCGACGCGCACGGCGACGCGCTGTCCGTTCGCGGTGCCCTGGATCTCGATCGCCTCGGCGCCCGCGGCGCGCAGTTCGTTGATCACGTCGAGCATCGTCTCGGGGGGTACGCCGGGCGTGGTGTCGGTGATGGTCAGGACGACCCCCGGGCCCGTCGCGCCCACCGCGCCGATCAGGATGGACAGCGCCGCCAGCCGGGCCTGCGCGTTCTCGATGGCGGCCTGGTCGTCACTGCCGGAGGCCGCCATCTGTTCGAGCGTCCGGCGCAGATCGGCCACCTCGGTGTTCAGGCCCGCCTCCCGCTGTTGCAGCGAGTCGAGCAGCACCAGCAGATCGGCGGGCCGGGCCGTCTCGAGGGAGTCGCCGGACTCGTTCTGCCGGACCTGCGTGACGATCGCCACGCCCAGCAGCAGGCACAGCACCACCCCCAGCGCGCCGAAGACCAGCTGTGTCCGGCTGCGACGGCGCAGCGGTTTCGGGCTGTCCGGGGGCAGTTCGTGGCGGCCGTGATGATCGGCGGGGTCTTCGTGTCTGCCCCTGCCGTGGTCGGATCCGTTGCCCGGTGGCGCCGTCACGATCAGGCGCCGAACAGTCTGCGCCGCAGGGCGGCGGCGTTGCCGAAGATGCGGATGCCGAGGACGACGATGATCGCGGTGGACAGCTGCGTACCCACCCCCAGCTGATCGCCGACGTACACGATGAGCGCGGCGACGAGCACGTTGAACACGAACGACACCACGAACACCTTGGCGTCGAAGATCCGCTCGAGATAGGCGCGCAGACCGCCGAATACGGCATCGAGGGCCGCGACCACCGCGATGGGCAGATACGGCTCGACGAAGTCCGGCACACTCGGGCGGAACACGAGGCCCAAGACGATGCCGGCGACGAGTGCGGCGATTCCGATCATCGGTGTCCCACCATCTAGCGTCCGATCTCTCTGGCGAAGTTGACCTCCCGCACCGAACCGGCGGGCAGGGTGAGCGCATCGGCGGCGCTGACCGAAACGCCCACGCCGTAGGAGGTTTCGAGCAACCGGAGGCGCTGCAACCCCGCGCTGCGGTTGAACGTGTCGGCCATCGAGTTGGGCGGACCGATCGCCTCCAGGACGTACGGACTGCTGACCGGCTGGTTGTCGACGAGGATGCCGCCGCCGGCCTGCCGGATGGTGACGTTGGGCCCGATGCGCACCCCGCCGACCGCCACCGCCTCGGCGCCGCTGACCCACAGCGAGTTGACCACCAGCTGCAGATCGCGGTCGAGGATCACCTGCCGGCTGCCCGCGACCCGCTGCTTGGACACGTCGGACAGGTCCTTCGACATGCCGGGGTCGGTCACCGTGACCGTCAGCCCCGGCCCGATCACCGGTGTCGCCGCCGCGGCGACGTCGGCCACGTCGAGGTCCGCCAGCAACCTGCGGCCCCGCTCGTCGCCCTCCAGCCGGCCGCGGCGTTCGGTGGCCACCTGGGCGGTCAGCGCGTCGCGCTGTGCGGTGAGTTGATCGTCGGTCGCCTCGGCCGCGCGCACGCTGCCCGCGAGCACCTGCTGGGCCTCGCGGTTTGCGGGGGCGGCGGTCTGCGCCTGGGCGGCGGCGACGCCGAAGACCGTGGCGACGGCGAGGGCCGCCGCCACCTGCCAGCCCCATTCCACGGCACGCGACCGCTGGGCGTCGTCCCGCCGGGCGGCAGCCGCGGCGGCGTAGCCGGGGTCGAGATGCTCGGAGAGCAGCGAACGCAGCAGCGAGGGCACCGGGATCCGCTTGGGCGCGCCGGCGTCGTGCTGGTTGCGTCCCGCCTCCGGATCGAAGCCCCCGAGGAGCCGGTCGCCCTCAGCCACGGTGCGACACCTTCGGCAGTTGCCTGGCGACCATCGCCACCTGTATCAGGTACAGCACACCCGACCACAGGTAGAGCGCCATCCCCCAGATGAGGAAACCCCAGCCGCACGCCAACACCACCCGGCTCCACAGGGCGTCCCACTGCCCGAGGAGCACCAGCGGGAACCCCGACATCAACGCGAACGTCGCGGCCTTGCCGAGGTAGGTGACCGGCAGCGCGGCCAGCCCGCGGGAACGCAGCAGCGGCAGCGTCGCGGCCAGCACCGCGTCGCGGGCGAGCAGTGTCACGACGAACCACCACGGGACGCTGCCGTGCACGGCCAGCGCCAGCGGCACGGTCACCATGTAGATGCGGTCGACGAGCGGGTCCAGCAACTCCCCCAGCCGCGACGACTGGTTGTCGACCAGTCGCGCGATCTTGCCGTCGGCCCAGTCGGAGAAACCGCTGAACATCAGCACGCCGACCGCCCACCCGTTGGCGTGCGCGCCGAACAGCAGCCACAGGAACACCGGGACCAGGACCAGACGCAGCACCGACAGCGCGTTCGGCACCGTCAGCACACGGTCCCGCTCCCCTGACGCAGAGGCGTCCATGCGGGTAAACCTAGCGGAACACCCCCGGCAGGCTCAGCGCTGCCATCGTGTCGTCGGCCAGCGGGTTGTCGTGGACCATGTAGGTCCACGTGGAGGTGGGCCGCGCCAGCTTGGACAGATCGATGCCCGGTTCCTCCTCGATCGACGGTGACGTCTCGAAGGTCTGCTGGGCGGCTTCGATCGCGTCGGCGGCCAGCGAGGCGAACGCGTCGACGGCCATCCGGTGGAATTCGTCGAGGGGGTTCTGCCGTCCCAGCGCGCGCAGGTGGATGCTCTCGCGGATGTCGGCGAGGTAGGCCAGATGTTCGCACCAACCGCGGTCGAGGTGGTACAGCATGATGAGCCGGCAGATCTCGGTCAGGCGCTCCTCGGAGAGTTCCTCGGACAGCTCCGCGTAGCGCTTCGGCGAGAGCTCGGCGAGTTCCTCACGCGCGGTTTCGGTGCGCAGCAACGTATCCCGGCGTTCGACGATGATCGCGCGCTGCTGGGCGGTGAGCTGGTTGTAGCGCCAGGTGTTGGCGTGCACGTCGAGCAGCCGGCCTTCGGCCACACGCTGGGCGTGGTCGAGCAGTGCGGTCGCCTTGTCGGTCAGCACCCGACCGTTCTCGTCGGCCTGCATCGGCCGCTTGTTCGGTTCGAGGTGGGCCAGGACCAGTTCGTCCTCCCAGCTGGAGAAGAACACCGACGAACCCGGATCGCCCTGACGGCCGGCGCGGCCGCGCAGCTGGTTGTCGAGTCGCTGGGTGTTGTGGCGGCCGGTGCCGACGACGTGCAGACCGCCGAGTTCGACCACCTTCTTGTGATCGGCGGCATGATCATCCACGTCCGATCCGCCGAGCCGGATGTCGGTGCCGCGGCCGGCCATCTGCGTGGACACCGTCACCGCGCCCAACTTGCCGGCCTCGGCGATGACCCTGGCCTCCTCGGCGTCGTTCTTGGCGTTGAGCACCACCGCCGGGACGCCGCGTTTGACCAGCTTCTCGTGCAGCTCCTCGGATTCGGCGACGTCCTGGGTGCCGACGAGCACCGGCTGGCCGGTCCGGTGCACCTCTTCGATGTGTTCGATGATCGCGTCGATCTTGGCGGCCGCGGTCACGTACACCCGGTCGGATTCGTCCTCACGGATGTTCGGCTTGTTCGGCTCGATGGGCGACACACCGAGCTTGTAGAACTGCCGGAGCTGTTCGCCGGCGGCCAGCGCCGTACCGGTCATCCCGCACACCCTGGGATATCGGTTGATCAACGCCTGCACGGTGATCGTGTCGAGCACCTCACCGGTCTCGGTGGTGGCGATGCCCTCCTTGGCTTCGACGGCCGCCTGCAGACCGTCGGGCCAGCGCTGCAGCTGCGCGATGCGACCGCGGGAGGCGTTGATGAGGTGCACCGCGTCGTCGCGCACGATGTAGTGCACGTCGCGCTGGAGCAGCACGTGGGCGTGCAGGGCGACGTTCACCTCGGTGAGGGTGGTGCCGACGTGCTCTTCGGAGTACAGGTCGATGCCGCCGAGCTTGGCCTCGAGCTTGCGCGCACCCTCATCGGTGAGGTGCACGTTGCGGCTCTCGGCGTCGGTGTCATAGTCGCGGCCGGGCGTGAGCTCACCGACCATGCGGATCAGCTCGACGCGCGGGGTCTCGCGATGGCTGGTGCCGGCCAGCACCAGCGGGACCAGCGCCTCGTCGACGAGGACGGAGTCGGCTTCGTCGATGAGCGCCACGTCCGGGTTCGGCGACACGAGGTTCGCGACGTCGGTGACCAACTGGTCGCGCAGCACGTCGAAACCGATCTCGTTGACCGAGGCGTACGTGACGTCGCACTGATAGGCCTTGCGGCGTTCCTCGGCCGTCGACTCACCGGTGATCCACCCGACGGTCAGCCCGAGCGCCTCGATCAGCGGGCCCATCCATTCGGCGTCGCGGCGGGCGAGGTAGTCGTTGATCGTGATGACGTGGACGCTGCGCCCGGCGAGCGCGTAGCCGGCCGCGGCGATCGCGCCGGACAGTGTCTTGCCCTCACCGGTGGCCATCTCGACGACGTCGCCGGCCAGCATGCGCAGTGCGCCGAGCAGCTGGACGTCGAACGGGCGCAACGAGGTGCTGCGCTCGGCGGCTTCGCGGGCGATGGCCAGGAACTGCGGGATGTCGGACGACTCGGAGAGATCGTCGAGCCGCAGCAGCTTGGCGGCCTTGCTCAGCTGTTCGTCGTCGAGGTCGGCGGCCTTCTTCTCGAAGTCCGCGGCGGCCTGCACCTGTGCCAGTGACCGGCCCTGATTCTTCTCGGTGGAGGCGCCGAGCAGTTTCCAGAACTTGCCGCTCAGGCGGCCGGGGGTGCGTGAAGTCGTCTTGGGCACACGTTTACGGTACGCGGAACTCCACTGTGGCCGAATCACCCACCGGCACGAAACCCAGCCGCTGGTAGACCCTGTTGCTCGTCGGATTGTCCAGGTCGGCGAACAGCACCACCTGCGTGGCGCCCGCGGCGAGCGCCCACCGGCACGCGGCCGCGGTGACCGCCGCTCCGTAGCCGCGGCCTCGAACCTCCGGCGACGTGTACACCGGGCCGATCCGGGACACCCCGGCGGCCGGCGGGCGGACCCCCGCCATGCTCACCGGCGCCCCCGCGGCGGTCCACAACAGGTAGACGTTGCCGACCTCCGCCGCGGCGGTCAGCGTGGCGGCCGCCCGCGCGGGGTCGGGGACGTGGCCGAACGCCTCGGCGGCGAACTCGCACTGGTACTTGACGAGCACCGGTTCGTCGGCCTTGCGCGCGACGCGGTGGCCCCCGGCCACGCCGGCGGGTGCCGTGAGGGTCCCCAGCCGGTAGAGCCGTTCGCCCGTGGTGGATGTCGGGACCGCGCCGGTGACCGCGCACCACCGGTGGGCGAACGGTTCCGAGGTCTCGCGCGGACCGCGGACTCCGGGCAGGGTCAGACCGGCCGCGAGCATCTCGCCGACGAGGTCGTCGGTCGGCGCGGCGGACAGTCCGCCGCACAGCAGTGGCAGCGGCGGCGTACGGATCGCTGCGCCGAGTAGTTCGGCGTCCGCACCGCCGTCCCACACCGTCATCAGCAGCGGGGCTTCGTCGGACGGCACCTTCTCGCGCAGCAACGACAGCTCGACGGTGTGCACCATGGGGCGGCGGGCATACCAGGACACCGCCGTCGACGCGAAGCTCTCGACATCCGGGTGCAAGCGCAATCGCATGCCACGAGCATGCCGGGCGCGACATACTTTCGCTGTGCCCGACACCGCGAACACCCAGGTCCTCATCGCCGGCGCAGGTCCCGTCGGGCTCACCGCGGCGATCGAACTCACCAGACGCGGCGTCGACTGCCTCGTCGTCGATCCACTGACGGAACCGCCGCGATACGCGAAAGCCGTTGGTGTACAACCCCGTACGCTCGAAGTCTTCGAGAACCTCGGGGTGCTGCGCGCCCTACTCGACGCCGCCATCGAGATGAACGGGCAGTGCGTCTTCGTCAACGGCGAATCGGTGTCGCGAATCGATCTCTCGCTTCCCGCCGACGTGCCGTTCCGATTCGTCTGCATCCCCCAGTACGAAACCGAGCGCATTCTGCGGGACGAGTTCGCGGCCCGCGGCGGGTCCATCCAACGCGGCTGGCGCCTCACCGATTTCGTCCAGGACGAGGGCGGGGTGTCGGCGACCATCTCAACCGGAGAAGTCGAGCGCACCGTGCGCGCCCACTACCTGGTGGGGGCGGATGGTGCGCACAGCGTCGTACGTAGATCGCTCGGCCTGACCTTCGACGGCGCGGCGTTCGAGGAGCAGTACATGCTCGGCGACGTCGAGGTCGACTGGACGCTGCCCCGCGGTTACGCCATCCGGTCGATGCACCAGACCGACGGTGTCACCGACGATCTGCTGGTCTGCATCCCGCTACCGGGGCGCAACCGATACCGGATGTCGATGCTCGTGCCCGACGATCTGGCGACCGAAGCGCACGGCGGGGTGGTGCACGGATTCGAGGCGGGCCGGGCCCCGGAGCTCTCGCACATCCAGGCGGTGCTGGACCGGCTGGCGCCGGAACCCACGACGGCCCGCAACCTGCGCTGGTCGTCGGTGTTCCGGATCAGCCACCGGATCGTCGACTCGTACGGCCGGGGCAGGGTATTCGTCGCGGGCGATGCCGCCCACATCCATCCGCCGACCGGCGCCCAGGGCATGAACACCGGCATCCAGGACGCCCACAACCTGGCGTGGAAACTGGCGCTCGCGGTGGCGGGGCACGCCGCACCCGGACTCCTGGACAGCTACGACGCGGAGCGGCGTCTGGTCGGCGAGGAGGTGGTCGGGCGCACCGTCCGCAGTGCCCGGCAGGGTATCGGCGCCGACTCCGACGATCCCGACCACGTCGTCCGCCGCGAGGCGCAGCTGCTGATCACGTACGCCGACAGCCCCATCGTGTCGTCGGCCGGGCCGGTGCCCGAGCCGGTGCCGGGCGGTCGCGCCCCGGACGCGAACGGGCTCACGCGGGCCGCCGTGGCCGGCCGGTTGCGGCTCTTCACGCTGCTGGGCCGCAACCACACCGCGCTGATCTACGCCGACGGCGACGCCACCACCGCCGACGTCGCGCGGTTCGAAGCCGCCGCCGAGGCCGCCGTCGGGATCGCGCACGGCCTGCTCGACGTGTACCTCGTGGCGGCGCCCACCGCCGACGTGGACAGCACCGTGCTGCCGCTGCTGCGCGACGACGACGGCGACTTCGCCCGCAGTTATTCGACGGCGGGCACGTCGGTGTTCGTCATCCGCCCTGACGGATATCTCGGATTCGCCGCCCACCGGCTCGACACCGAAGCGCTCGAAGGCTTCCTGCACAACACTTTCGGCTGACCCGGTGATGTTCGAACCGTCGATCGACTGGGGTTCGGAACTCCTGCGCTCGACCATGTGGGTGGTGGCGTGCTTCCTCGTCACCGCACCGTGCCTGCTGCTGGTGCTGTGCGCCGTCGGCCGGTGGACCGAGTGGGGCCGGCAGTTCTGGCGCATCTCGGGCGGGTACTTCACCGGCAGGCGCAGCGTCCCGGTGTGGGCGATGCTGGCGGCGCTGCTGATCTCGTCGATCGTGCTGGTGCGGATCAGCGTGCTGCTCAGCTACTACGCCAACGACCTGTTCACCTCGCTGCAGGTAACTTTCCAGGGCGGCCCGGCCGACGCCGCCCGAAGCGGCGAACAGGGTTTCTGGGCCACCATGCTGATCTTCGCCGTGTTGGCCGCATGCCTGGTGGTGCGGCTGCTGGTGGATCTCTACCTCACCCAGCGCTTCATCATGCGATGGCGAATATGGTTGAGCCGCAGGCTGATCGACGACTGGCTCGGCCACCACGCCTACTACCGGGGACGCTTCTCGAAGCATCCCGTGGACAATCCGGATCAGCGCATCCAGCAGGACATCGACGTGTTCACCACCGGGGTGGGCCGCCAGACCAACAACCCCGCCTACACCTCCGACCGGGTACTGCTCTTCGGGGCCGTGCAGGCGGCGCTGTCGACGGGCGCGTTCAGCGTGATCCTCTGGCAGCTCTCCGGGCCGCTGACCCTGTTCGGCGTGACGCTCCCCCGCGCCCTGTTCTGGATCGTCGTCGTCTACGTGGCGGTGGTGACGTATGTCGCCGTCGTGGTCGGCCGGCCGCTGATCCGGTTGAGCTACCTGGACGAGGTGCGCAACGCGGGGTTCCGCTACGCCCTGGTGCGGTTGCGGGACGCGAGCGCGGCGGTCGGGATGTACCGGGGTGAGCGGGCCGAGACGGCCGAACTGGACCGCAGGCTGACCGCGGTGATGGCCAACTACCGCAACTGGCTCAACCGCACGCTGCTGTTCATCGGATGGAACGTGTCGATGAGCCAGGCGATCAACCCGCTGCCGTTCGTCGTACAGGCGCAACGGTTGTTCGCCGGCCAGATCTCGTTCGGCGGCGTCATGCAGTCGGCCACCGCCTTCGGCGTCATCCACGACTCGCTGTCGTTCTTCCGCAACGCCTACGACGAATTCGCCGGGTACCGGGCCGCCGTCATCCGGCTGGACGGGCTGGTGACCGAGAACGCGAGGGCGCGCACCTCGACTCGCGTGACCATCGCACCGTCTCTGGACGAAGAGGTGCGCGTCGCCGGGCTCGAGGCACGCACCCCGGACAGACGCAGCCTCGTCAGCGCGCTGGATGTGACAGTGCCCGCGGGTGAGGCGCTGCTGATCCGCGGTCCGTCGGGGGTTGGCAAGACGGTGCTGCTGCAGACCCTGGCCGGGATGTGGCCGTTCGCGACCGGGCGGGTGGAACTGCCGGAGGCGTCGATGTTCGTCCCCCAATTGCCCTATCTCCCGCTCGGTGACCTGCGCGCCGTCGTCGCCTACCCGCAGCGCGACGGCGCGGTGAACGACCGCGCCATCCAGGAGGCCCTGGTGACGGTGGCGCTGTCGCATCTGGTGATCCGGCTGGGTGACGTGCGGGACTGGACGCAGGCGCTGTCCGTCGGGGAGCAGCAGCGCATCGCGTTCGCCCGCGTCCTGCTGGCCCGCCCGCGGGCGGTGTTCCTCGACGAGGCGACGTCGGCGATGGACGAGGGCCTCGAGGCGATGCTCTACGCGCTGCTCCGCGAGCGATTGCCGCAGACCACCGTGATCAGCGTCAGCCACCGCGACACCATCGAGCAGTTCCACGGTCACGAACTGCAACTGCTCGGCGACGGCCAGTGGCGACTGGGCAGACTCGCCCCGTCCGCTTGAACGTCCCGATCCACTACCAGCAGGTCGTCGCGGTACCTTGCCCGCATGGAAATGTTCACCCCGACGCTCGACTGGGGCAATGAGCTGTGGACCTCACTGGCATGGATCGCCAAGGGCTGGGTGTACGCCGCCGTCGCCACCCTGGTGATCCTCGCGCTGATCGTGCGCTACACCACGTGGGGTCGACAGTTCTGGCGCGTGTCGGGTGCCTACTTCACCGGCCGCGAGAGCATCCCGGTGTGGCTCTGGCTCTCGGTGCTGCTGCTGCTCGTGATCACAGGCGTACGCCTGCAGGTCCTGCTGAGCTTCCAGGGCAACGACATGCTGACCAGCTTCCAAGTCGTCGCGTCCGGGCTCACCTCCGGCAACGACGAGATGCGCCAGTCCGGCATCGACGGCTTCTGGTACTCGATCGCCGTCTTCAGCATTCTCGCCGTCATCTACATCGCCCGACTGCTGCTGGACATGTACCTGCTGCAGCGGTTCAACCTCGCATGGCGGGCCTGGCTGACCGATCGCCTCACCGGGGACTGGCTGGACGACCGGGCCTACTACCGGGCCCGCTTCATCGACCAGACCATCGACAACCCGGACCAGCGGATCCAGAACGACATCGACATCTTCACCGCCGGCTTCGGTCCGATGCCCAACCAGCCGTACTACGGCACGGGCACCCACCTGCTGTTCGGGGCCATCTCGTCGGTCGCATCGATGATCTCGTTCACCGCGATCCTCTGGAATCTGTCGGGCACCCTCACGATCTTCGGGTTCGACATGCCGCGAGCGCTGTTCTGGATCGGCATCGTCTACGTCCTCTTCGCATCGGTCATCGCGTTCTGGATCGGCCGGCCGATCATCGGCTTGTCGTTCCTCAACGAGCGATACAACGCCGCGTTCCGTTACGCGCTGGTGCGTCTGCGTGACGCGTCCGAGGCGGTGGCGTTCTACCGCGGTGAGGTCGCCGAACGAACCGGCCTGCGGAAGTTGTTCGCGCCCATCGTCACGAACTACCGCCGCTACGTGAACCGGTCACTGCGGTTCAACGGCTGGAACTGGTCGATGAGCCAGGTGATTGTTCCGCTGCCCTACCTGATCCAGTTCCCCCGGTTCGCCGACGGCGAGATCCCGCTGGGTGCACTCAACCAATCCGCTTCGGCGTTCGGTGCCATCCAGGACGGACTGTCGTTCTTCCGGAACGCCTACGACCTCTTCGCCGGATACCGGGCGGCGATCATCCGCCTCGACGGGCTGGTCACGGCCAACGACCAGGGCCGCGCGTTGCCGAGCCTGGAGATGGCCAGCAGCTCGGACGGCACCGTCGCGCTCGACGATGTCGAGGTCCGCACCCCCGACGGCAAGCAACTGATCGATCCGCTCGATCTGCGCCTGGAGCCGGGCGAGGCGTTGGTGATCACCGGCGCCTCCGGCAGCGGGAAGACGACGCTACTGCGCAGCCTCGCTCGGCTGTGGCCCTATTCGTCGGGAACGTTGAGCTGCCCGTCCGAGGAGAACGCGACGATGTTCCTGTCGCAGTTGCCTTACGTACCGCTCGGTGACCTCCGCACCGTGGTGTCCTATCCGAACAAGACCGGCACTGTTGCGGACGAAGATCTGCGTGCCGCGCTGAACAAGGTCGCCCTGCCGCATCTGGCCGACCGTCTCGACGAGGTCCAGGACTGGGCCAAGGTGCTCTCACCGGGTGAGCAGCAGCGCGTGGCGTTCGCCCGCATTCTGCTGACCAAACCCAAGGCGGCGTTCCTCGACGAATCCACGTCCGCGCTCGACGAGGGGTTGGAGCTGACGCTCTATCGGTTGGTCCGCACCGAACTGCCTGAGACGATCCTGGTCAGTGTCAGCCACCGCAGCACGGTGGAACAGCATCACACCCGCCAGCTCAAGTTGCTCGGTGACGGCCAGTGGGAACTCGACACGATCACGGCGGGCACTCCGTCGGGGTAGGTGGTCCGCTCTCCACAGCGGCGAGTTTGTCCACAGGGTGAGGGTTTTCCGGAGGTCGGCCGCGGTTGTTGTCGGGCTGCTCCGGAGAGTGAGTGGTGTGTTCGATGGTTCGTTGCCCGAAGTCGCCGACTTCTCCGCGTTGACCGACGCGGAGCTGGTGGCGGCGTCGGCCGGGTGGGGACGCGTCGAATCCGCCGCCGCAGCCCGCAAACTCGCCGCCATGGCCGAAGTGTTTCACCGCCGCACCGGCATCGCCGACGCCGCCGAACGCGAGAACTGGTTCATCGACCCCGAAACCTCGGCCCTCAACGAACTCGCCGCCGCC
>JBNMQY010000027.1:0-76016 GCA_050205415.1 Mycolicibacterium litorale | reverse complement strand
ACCACCCCCACCGCCCCAGAGCCCGCCGGGCGAAGGCCCGCTGCCCGTGGCCGATCCCGCCACCCCGAATCCGGCACGCATCCTCGGACCGGTCGGCCCCGACGGTCTGCCGCTGGGCGACGCCGATGTCGCCGCACCCGACTTGACCCTCCGTCCCGAAGAAGGCGCCCCGATCGACCGGCTGCGCGCACTGCTGGAAGCTGCCAACTCATACGGCGGGCAGCGTGAGTGATCACGTTTCCCGGCGGTTTACCGTGCGGCCGAAGAAGAACCCCGCCGTGATCAAAAGCAGTGAGGCGGCATAGACCCACCAGATCGGCACCGCCAGCACTTCCGTGTCTTCGGGCGCAAGCGCGAACTTGCCGATGCCGATCATCGCGTCCGACACCGCGAAGCACACTGCGCCGAGCGCCGTCCACGGAGTGGGCAGCTGCGCGAGCAGCGCCGCGCACACCATCGCGCCGAGCACGGTGATGTAGGCGGTGACCGGGACGGCCATCCCGTCCTCGACGAGCCGCGGCCAGAACCACACCAGCAGCGCCGCACAGGCCGCCACGGTGAGCGCCACGGCCACCAGCCGGGGCGCCGACCGGGCGGCGAGCGGGACCAGTGCTGCCAGGAAGCACAGATGCGCGACGAGGAAGGACCCCAGACCGAGGACGAACGACGGCTCCCACCACGGCATCGCCAGCAGGAAGTCGCCGCAGGCCGAGAACACCAGCGCGGGCACCAGCCAACGGCGCTCCCGCCGGAGCGGGTGACCGACCGCCGCGACCGCCAGCAGCACCGCGGCCAGGGCCTTCACCGCGGGCTGGGCGGTGAACTGGCCGGTGAGCTCCGCACCCCACGGCAGCCGCAGCGCCGTGATGATCAGGAACACCCCGTAGCCGGCGGCCACAGCCGCGGCGGCAATCCACAACCGCGCGGTCCGCCGGGGTGCGTACGGTGAGGTCGTGTCTGTCGCTGACGAGAAACCGCCGATCGACGCCATTCTGAGAAAGGTACTGGACGCCGTGCCGTTCCAGCTCTCGGTCGACGAGGGCGTGGAGGTGGCCCGCCGGCGGCTGCGCGACCTGCCCCGACGGGAGGTCCATCCCGAGGTGCACGCGCAGGACCGCCGGATTCCCGGGCCCGCGGGCGACCTCCCCGTCCGGGTGTACCGGCCCGCCACGGACCAGCCCGCACCGCCGGTGGTGGTCTACTTCCACGGCGGCGGATTCGCCCTCGGCGACCTCGACACCCACGACGGTGAGTGCCGGCGGCACGCCGCGGTGGCCGAGGCCGTGGTGGTCGCGGTGGACTACCGGCTGGCGCCCGAGCACCCCTACCCTGCCGCGGTCGACGACGCGTGGGCGGCATTGACGTGGGTGGCCGCCAACGGCACCGAACTCGGCGCGGACACCAACCGGCTGGCGGTGGCCGGGGACTCGGCGGGCGGCAACCTCGCCGCGGTGATGGCGCAGCGCGCCCGGGACAACGGCGGACCGCCGATCGCCTTCCAGTTGCTCTGGTATCCCGTCACGATGTGGGACATGAGCCTGCCGTCGGTCACCGAGAACGCCGATGCGCCGATCCTCGACGCGGCCGCGATCGCCGGCCTCTCCCGCTGGTATGCCGGTGAGTTGACGGTCCCGGGACCCGAGCTGGCGCCCGGGCGCGCCTCCGACCTCACCGGGTTGCCGCCCGCGTACATCGCCGTCGCCGGCCACGACCCGCTGCGCGACGACGGCGTCCGCTATGCGGAGTCACTGTCGGCCGCAGGGGTACCCGTCGAACTGCACAACGAGGGGACACTGGTGCACGGGTACCTCGGCTACGCCGGTGTGGTCCCGGCGGCGACCGCCGCGGCCGACCGGGGGCTCGCGGCGTTGCAGCAGGCACTTCGGAAGGTGACGTGATGCCCGACCACCACACGCTCGTCGTCGGCGCGGGATTCGCCGGGATCGGCGCGGCGATCGCCCTGGACCGGGCCGGTCTCGGTGACTACCGCATCCTCGAGGCGGGCGACGCCCCGGGCGGCACCTGGTACTGGAACACCTATCCGGGCATCGCCGTCGACATCCCGTCGTTCTCGTACCAGTTCTCGTTCGAACAGAGCCCCGAGTGGACGCGGACCTACGCACCGGGCCACGAGCTGCGCGCGTATGCCGAACACTGCGTCGACAAGTACGGGCTGCGGGACCGGATCCGGTTCGGCACCGAGGTGCACGCCGCGACGTTCGACGACGCCGAGAACGTCTGGCGGCTGCGGCTCGACTCCGGTGACGAGCTGACATCGCGGTTCCTGATCAATGCGACCGGTGTGCTGACCGTGCCGAATCTGCCCGACATCCCGGGTGTCGACTCCTTCGCCGGCACGACCATGCACACCGCGCGGTGGGATCCGTCGGTGGACCTGCGCGGTAAGCGGGTGGCGGTGATCGGCACCGGCGCGTCAGCCGTCCAGGTGATACCGGAGATCGCGCCGGCGGTGGAGCGGCTCGACGTCTTCCAGCGCACGCCGATCTGGTGTTTCCCGAAGTTCGACGTGCCGCTGCCGGCGCCGCTGCGGGCCGCGATGCGCATCCCGGGCGGCAAGGCCGTGCAGCGGCTGCTCAGCCAGGCCTTCGTGGAGTTCACGTTCCCGCTCGCCGCCCAGTACTTCACCGTGAACCCGCTCGCCAGACGGATGGACGCGGTGGGCAGGTCGTATCTACGCAAGCAGGTGCACGATCCGCAGACGCGGGAGAAGCTGACGCCGCGCTACGCGGTGGGCTGTAAGCGCCCCGGCTTCCACAGCACCTACCTGTCGACGTTCAACCGGGACAACGTCGAGCTCGTGACCGAGCCGATCGAGAAGATCACCGGATCCGGGGTGGTCACCGCCGACGGCCTCAGCCACGACATCGACGTCCTGATCCTGGCCACCGGGTTCAAGGTGGCCGACACCGACGCCCAGACATTCGCGATCCACGGTGCCGGCGGGCAGTCACTCGCACACTTCTGGGAGACCCACCGGCTGCAGGCCTACGAAGGCGTCAGCGTGCCGGGATTCCCGAACCTCTTCTCGGTGAGCGGGCCGTACGGATACGTCGGCTCGTCGTACTTCGCGCTGATCGAGACGCAGACCCGCCACATCATGCGGTGCCTGCGCGAGGCCCGGCACCGGTCGGCGGACCGGGTGGAGGTCAGCCGGGCCGCCAATGACCGCTACTTCGACGAGATGATGCGCAAACGGCACCGCCAGATCTTCTGGCAGGACAGCTGCCGCGACTCGCGCAGCTACTACTTCGACCGCAACGGGGACGTCCCGCTACGGCCGGCCAGCACGATCGAGGCGTACTGGCGCAGCCGGCGGTTTCCCCTCGACGACTACGAGTACTCGGCCTGAGAACGTCGCCGAGAATGCAATGAGGGTCGTGGTCCGGATGGAATCACGACCCTCACGGCAATCTTGCCGACCCTAGACGGCCGTCTTGAGCGCCTCGGCCTTGTCGGTCCGCTCCCACGGCAGGTCGACGTCGGTGCGGCCGAAGTGGCCGTAGGCGGCGGTCGGGGCGTAGATCGGGCGCAGCAGGTCGAGATCGCGCACGATCGCACCCGGGCGCAGGTCGAAGACCTCGGTGATGGCCTTCTCGATCTTCGTCGGGTCGACGGTCTCGGTGCCGAACGTCTCGACGAACAGGCCGACCGGGGCGGCCTTGCCGATCGCGTACGCGACCTGGACCTCGACTCGGTCGGCCAGGCCCGCGGCGACGACGTTCTTGGCCACCCAGCGCATCGCGTACGCGGCCGAGCGGTCCACCTTGGACGGATCCTTGCCGGAGAACGCGCCGCCGCCGTGACGGGCCCAGCCGCCGTAGGTGTCGACGATGATCT
The DNA here is from genome assembly GCA_050205415.1 of Mycolicibacterium litorale. Classification (GTDB taxonomy): domain Bacteria; phylum Actinomycetota; class Actinomycetes; order Mycobacteriales; family Mycobacteriaceae; genus Mycobacterium; species Mycobacterium litorale_C. The sequence goes on along the minus strand of JBNMQY010000027.1, from coordinate 72,158 downwards.
TGCGGCCGGTCAGGCCGGCGTCGCCCATCGGGCCACCGAGCACGAACTTGCCGGTCGGGTTGACCAGCAGCCGGAAGTCGGAGGTGTCCATGGTGTCGTGGTTGAGATCCGACAGCACGGTGTTGACGACCTTCTCCCGGATGTCCGGGGTGAGGGTGCCTTCGAGGTCGATGCCCTCGGCGTGCTGGGTGGACAGCACGACGGTGTCCAACCGCACCGGCGTCACGCCGTCGTACTGGACGGTGACCTGCGTCTTGCCGTCGGGCCGCAGGTAGTCGAGTACACCGTTCTTGCGGACCTCGGTCAGCCGGCGAGCCAGCCGGTGGGCCAGCGCGATCGGCAGCGGCATCAGCTCGGGCGTGTCCTTGATGGCGTAGCCGAACATCAGGCCCTGGTCGCCGGCGCCCTGCAGGTCCAGCGGATCACCGGCGCCTTCGACGCGGGTCTCGTGCGCGGTGTCGACACCCTGGGCGATATCGGGCGACTGCGCGCCGATGCCGATGTTCACACCGCAGGTGGTGCCGTCGAAACCCTTGTCCGACGAGTCGTAACCGACCTCGAGGATGCGATGGCGGACGGTGTTGGTGATGTCGGCGAACGCCTCTTTGGCCGAGGTGGTCACCTCACCGACGACGTGGACCTGACCGGTGGTGACGAGCGTCTCGACGGCCACACGCGACCGCGGATCCTGCGCGAGCAGCGAGTCGAGGACCGAATCGCTGATGGCGTCACAGATCTTGTCGGGGTGTCCCTCGGTGACCGACTCACTGGTAAACAGCCGACCTTTACTCACGTGTGATCCTCACTTGTATCGAGACTGAACTTCCGCATGTTTGATTAGCCTGTCAAATCGTATCGGTGCCCAGTTGCACCCAAGCGCGTCCCCGGACAGTGCGCAACCCTTCGGTGCAGCCGAATCCCCCGCCGGTCACCCGTTGCCGTTGTCGTGCTGCAGTAGGGCGACGATCGCGTCAACGATACGACTGGCCATCAGAGTTTTCGAACCGTGCTCCAGCGCCGTCTCGGATCCGTCGGCCGCGAGCAACCACCCGTCGTTGTTGTCGACCTCGAAGGCCCGGTTCTCCCCGACCGCGTTGACCACGAGGAGTTCGCACCCCTTGCGCCGGAATTTGGCGCGGGCGTGGAACAACACGTCGCCGTTGGCGTCACCGGTCTCGGCGGCGAAACCGACGATCGCGCGCATGTTGGGCAACTGACCGTCGTTACGCGCCCGCACCGCCCCGGCGAGGATGTCGTCGGTGCGGGTCAGGTCGATGGTGGGCGCGTCCTCGTTCGGATCGCTGGACTTCTTGATCTTGCTCGTCGCGGCGTTGACGGGCCGGAAGTCGGCGACGGCGGCCGCCATCACCAGCAGGTGCGCCTCTGGTGCGTGTTTGGACACCGCGTCGCGCAGCTGGGCGGCCGAACCGATGTGCACGACGTCGACGCCTGCGGGGTCGACGAGGCCGGCCGTGTTACCGGCGATGAGGGTGACGTCGGCACCGCGCTGCGCGAGTACCCGAGCCATCGCGTACCCCTGCTTACCGGAGCTGCGGTTGCCGATGAACCGCACGGGGTCGATGGGTTCGCGGGTGCCGCCGGCGGTGACCAGGGCCTTGACGCCGGCCAGGTCGTAGGGCAGCGCGTCACCGCGGGCGAGCAGCAGCTGCGCCAGGGTGGCGATCTCCTCGGCCTCGGGCAGCCGGCCGGCGCCGCTGTCGGCGCCGGTGAGCCGACCGGAGGCGGGTTCGAGCACGATGGCACCGCGGCGGCGCAACGTCGCGACGTTGTCGACGGTGGCGGGGTGGAACCACATCTCGGTGTGCATCGCCGGAGCGAACATCACCGGGCAGCGGGCGGTCAGCAGCGTCGCGGTCAGCAGATCGTCGGCGCGGCCGGCGACCGCCCTGGCGAGCAGATCGGCCGTAGCGGGCGCGACGACCACGAGGTCGGCCTCCTGGCCGATGCGCACATGGGGCACCTCGTGGACGTCATCCCAGACGCCGGTGTGGACGGGATGGCCGGACAGCGCCTCGAACGTCGCGGCCCCGATGAACCGCAACGCCGACTCGGTGGGCAGTACCCGGACGTCGTGTCCGGCTTCGGTCAGCTGGCGGACCAGCGTGCACGCCTTGTACGCGGCGATGCCTCCGGCGACGCCGACGATGATCCGCTTGCGGTCCACGGAAGGCCTGAGCTACTCGCCCTCGGTGTGCTCGAGCAGGTCTTCGTGGATCTCGCGCAGCGCGATCGACAGCGGCTTCTCCTGCAGTCCGGGCTCGACCAGCGGGCCGACGTACTCGAGGATGCCGTCGCCGAGCTGGTTGTAGTAATCGTTGATCTGGCGCGCGCGCTTGGCGGCGTAGATCACCAGCGCGTACTTGCTCGACGCGCGGTCCAGCAACTCGTCGATGGGCGGATTGGTGATGCCCAGCGGCGTGTCGTAGGCGCCGGCGGCGGACGCGTCGATGGTCGGGTCGTCCACGGCGGCCAGCTGCGCGTCGGCGTGCGGGGTGCTCACGTAAGAAATCTCCTGGCGATGTAGCTGAAGGTGAGAGGTTCACCTCGGCTTTTGGGGGCGAATCAGGCCGGATTGGTGCCGGCCGACGTGTGGCCCACCAGCAAGGATACCAATTCTGAGCAGGCAGATTCCAACTGGCTGTTCACGACGACCCGGTCGAAGTCGCTCTGCGCGGCCAATTCGGTGCGGGCCGTGTCGAGCCGGCGCCTCATCACCTCCGGCGTTTCGGTGCCGCGGCCGACCAGCCGGCGTTCCAGCACTTCCCAGCTGGGCGGTGCGAGGAACACCGAGAGGGCCTCGGGCATCGCGGCCTTGACCGCGCGTGCCCCGGCCAGATCGACCTCGATCAGCACCGGCCGCCCGGCGGCGGTGGCCTCCCGGACCGGCCGCGCCGGTGTGCCCGAGCGGTGCAGGCCACCGTGGATGTCGGCCCACTCCAGCAGGGCGCCGTCGTCGATGAGCTGCTGGAAGGTCTCCGAGGTCACGAAGGAGTAATCGACTCCGTCCACCTCACCGGGGCGCGGGGCCCTGGTGGTGGCGGAGACGCTGAAGTACAGGTCGGGAATCCGCTCGCGCAGGCACCGCACGACGGTCGACTTCCCGACGGCGGAGGGGCCGGACAGGACTACGACCCGTCCGACCCCTCGGCCGGTGTTCAATGCGTGCGCCCTAGGACTGGTCGAACTTCTCGAGCAGGGCCTTGCGCTGGCGGTCGCCGAGGCCACGCAGCCGGCGGGTCGGGGCGATCTCGAGTTCGGTCATGATCTCCTGCGCCTTGACCTTGCCGACCTTCGGCAACGCCTCCAGCAGCGCGGAGACCTTCATCTTGCCCAAGACCTCGTCGGTCTCGGCATCCTTGAGCACCTGCTTGAGGTTGGTGCCGCCACGCTTGAGCCGATCCTTGAGCTCGGCGCGGGCTCGACGTGCGGCAGCAGCCTTCTCCAACGCTGCCGCGCGCTGTTCGTCGGTCAACTGGGGAAGGGCCACGGGGTTCCTCCGTCTCTGGCGATTTTCTCTCGGCCATCTTTTTCTGTCTCGGCTGGTAGAACCAGCCAGCGACGACGACCGTACCCACGCATCCTGACGAAAGCTAACCCCACCCCCGCGTTTCTTGATCAAAAGCCCAGCGTGTAGTGGTGCAACCCGGCGGAACGGGTCGGCGCGTCGCCGGCCGCCGATTCCGTCCGGAAACGCCGATCTGCCTGCACAGCAGGGGTTTTGCGGGTCGACGCGTATCGACAGCGGTGCCGCCGGGGTCTGAAGTGCGGGTCGAGGGTTCGGCGGGAGCCGCCCGGAACTTAAATTTTCGCTGGTCACGGCGTGTCGGGCGTGTCGACTGTGTGACCACGGCGCCGACTGTGTCGTGACGGCGCAGTCCCGGGTGACCTCCCGCCGCACGTTCACAGTCGACGAGCGGCATGCCGCGCGGGCCCGCCAGCCAGGTGCCGGCCGGCGGCGCTCACGCCAGGTAGGCCACCTGATCGCGCAGCCGTTCGGCGGCGCCCCGCAGCGCGGCCACGTCGGGCCCGGCGCGCAGCACCTCACGCGAGACCGTGGGCAGCAGCTGGCCGGGACGGGCCCCGCCGAGCCCGCTCAGCGCCTCCGGGCGGCCACCCTGGGCGCCGACACCGGGCACCAGCACCGGTCCGCCCAGCGCGCTCACATCGGGCGGTGCGGTGACCGTGGCGCCGACGACCACACCGACCGAACCCGGACCGTCGGCGGCGCGGTTGACCTGAGCGGCCGCGTCCACGATCGACTGTGCGACGGTCCGGCCGTCGACCACGGCGCGTTGCACACCGGCGCCTTCGGGGTTGGACGTCGCGGCGAGGACGAACACCCCGCGGCCGTGGCCGGTCGCGGTGTCGACCAGCGGTCGCAGTGCGCCGAAGCCGAGATACGGCGACGCAGTCACCGCGTCGGCGGCCAGCGGTGAGTCACCCGCCCACGCCTGGGCGTAGGCCGCCATCGTGGAGCCGATGTCACCGCGTTTGGCGTCGGCCAGCACCAGCACACCCTCGGCCCGCAGGGCGGCGATGGTGCGCTCGAGGACCGCGAACCCGGCCGAACCGTAGGCCTCGAAGAACGCCACCTGCGGTTTGACGATCGCGAAGCCCGCGAACGCCTGCACGCACGCGTCGCAGAACCGGCTCAGCCCGTCGGCGTCGGCCGACAGCCCCCACGACGTGAGCAGCTCCGGGTGCGGGTCGATGCCCGGGCACAGCGGACCGCGGCTCGACACCGCTTCGGCCAGCCGCTGCCCGAAGCTGGGCACGGTCAGCGCTCCAGCTCGCTGTGCAACTCCTGGAGGCTCATCACGCCGATGTCGCCGCGCAGGCTCGACTCGATCCCCTGCACCGCGGCCGACGCGCCCTGCACGGTCGTGATGCACGGGATGTTCACCGACACCGCCGCCGAGCGGATCTCGTAGCCGTCGATCCGCGGACCGGAGTTGCCGTACGGCGTGTTGATCACCATCGCGACCTCACCTGCGCGGATCGCCTCGACCGCCGACTTCGCGGGGCGTCCCTCTCCGGGCTCTTCGAAATGCTTGCGCACCTCGTCACAAGGAATCCCGTTGCGGCGCAGCATCTCCGCGGTGCCTTCGGTGGCCAGCACCCGGAACCCGAGATCGGCCAGCCGTTTGACCGGGAACACCAGCGAGCGCTTGTCGCGGTTGGCCACCGAGACGAACACCGTGCCCTCCCTCGGCAGCGATCCGTAGGCGGCGGTCTGACTCTTCGCGAACGCGCTGCCGAAGTCGTGGTCGATGCCCATGACCTCACCGGTCGACTTCATCTCCGGGCCGAGCAGCGAATCGATCTGCGCGCCGTCCGCCTTACGGAACCGATGGAACGGCAGCACGGCTTCCTTCACCGCGACCGGCGCGTTGCGCGCGGTGGTCCCACCGTCACCCGTCGCGGCCAGCAAGCCCTCCTCGCGCAGCTGGGCGATGGTGGCGCCGAGCATGATCCGCGCACAGGCTTTGGCGAGTGGCACTGACGTGGCTTTGGATACGAACGGCACCGTGCGGCTCGCCCGCGGGTTGGCCTCCAGCACGTAGAGCACATCGTCCTTGAGTGCGTACTGCACGTTGAGCAGCCCGACCACGCCGACGCCGTGGGCGATCGCCTCGGTCGCGCGCCGCACCGATTCGATGTCGCTGCGGCCCAGCGTCACCGGCGGCAGTGCGCACGCCGAGTCGCCGGAGTGGATACCGGCCTCCTCGATGTGCTCCATGATCCCGCCGATGTAGACCTCGGTGCCGTCGCACAGTGCGTCCACGTCGATCTCGATGGCGTCCTCGAGGAACCGGTCCACCAGCACCGGATGCTCCGGCGACAGCTGGGTGGCCCTGGTGATGTAGCCCTCCAGGGTCTGCTCGTCGTAGACGATCTCCATCCCGCGTCCGCCCAGCACGTAGGACGGCCGCACCAGCACGGGATAGCCGATGTCGGCGGCGATGCGGCGGGCCTGGTCGAACGTGGTGGCCAGCCCGAACCGCGGCGCGGGCAACCCGGCGTTGGTGAGCACCTCACCGAACGCGCCGCGGTCCTCGGCCAGGTCGATGGCCTTGGGGCTGGTGCCGACGATCGGCACCCCGGCCTTCTCCAGACGTTCGGCCAGCCCCAGCGGCGTCTGCCCGCCGAGCTGCACGATCACCCCGGCCACACCCGGACCACCTGCGCCGGAGGCGGATTCGGCGTAGTAGATCTCGAGCACGTCCTCGAACGTCAGCGGTTCGAAGTACAACCGGTCGGCGGTGTCGTAGTCGGTGGACACCGTCTCGGGGTTGCAGTTGATCATCACCGTCTCGAAGCCGGCCTCGCTCAGCGTGGTCGCGGCGTGGACACAGCTGTAGTCGAATTCGATGCCCTGACCGATCCGGTTGGGCCCGGAGCCGAGGATCAGCACCTTGGGCTTCTCGGCCTGCGGCGCGACCTCCGATTCCGCGGCGGGGTCGAGTTCGTAGCTGCTGTAGTGGTACGGCGTCTTGGCCTCGAACTCCGCGGCGCAGGTGTCGACGGTCTTGAACACCGGATGGATGCCCAGACGCTGGCGCAGTGCGCGCACCCCGACCTCACCGGCCAGTTCGGGTCGCAGCGCGGCGATCTGGCGGTCGGACAGCCCGTTGTACTTGGCCCGGCGCAGCAGGGCGCCGTCGAGTACCGGGGCTTCGAGCAGTTCGGCGCGCAGCGCCACCAGGCCGGCGATCTGGTCGACGAACCAGGGGTCCACTCCGGAGGCCTCGGCGACCTGCTCGACCGTCCCACCCAGCCGCAGTGCGTACTCGATGTCGTAGAGCCGCCCGTCGGTCGCGGTGCGCAGACCGTCGAGCACCTCGTCGAGGGTCGCGACCGGATCCGGCGCGGTCCAGAATCCGGCGCGGCCGGTCTCCAGCGAGCGCATGACCTTGCCGAGGGCCTCGATGAAGTTGCGGCCCAGCGCCATCGCCTCGCCGACCGACTTCATCGTGGTGGTCAGGGTGGGGTCGGCACCCGGGAACTTCTCGAACGCGAACCGCGGCGCCTTGACGACGACGTAGTCGAGCGTCGGCTCGAAGCAGGCCGGGGTCTCCTTGGTGATGTCGTTGAGGATCTCGTCGAGGGTGTAGCCGATGGCGAGCTTGGCGGCGATCTTGGCGATCGGGAAGCCGGTCGCCTTCGACGCCAGCGCACTCGATCGCGACACCCGCGGGTTCATCTCGATGACGATGAGCCGGCCGTCTCTCGGGTTGACCGCGAACTGGATGTTGCAGCCGCCGGTCGCCACGCCGACCTCACGCAGGATCGCGATGCCGAGGTTGCGCATCGTCTGGTACTCGCGGTCGGTCAGCGTCATCGCCGGGGCGACGGTCACCGAGTCACCGGTGTGCACGCCCATCGGGTCGAAGTTCTCGATCGAACACACCACCACCACGTTGTCGTGGCCGTCGCGCATCAGCTCGAGTTCGTATTCCTTCCAGCCGTAGATCGACTCCTCGATCAGCACGTTCGCAGAAGGGGAAGCGGCCAGCCCGTGGCCGGCCATCCGCTCGACGTCCTCGGCCGAATGCGCCATCCCGGACCCGAGGCCGCCCATCGTGAACGAGGGCCGCACGACGACCGGCAGACCCAGTTCCTCGACGGTCTCGCGCACTTCCTCCATGGTGAAACACACGCGGCTGCGGGCGGATTCGCCACCGACCTTGGTGACGATGTCCTTGAACCGCTGCCGGTCCTCGCCACGCTGGATCGCTTCGAAGTCCGCGCCGATCAACTCGAGGTCGTAGCGTTCGAGCACCCCGTTCTCCGACAGCGCGACCGCGGTGTTGAGCGCGGTCTGCCCGCCGAGGGTGGCCAGCAGCGCGTCGATCTTGTTGCCGCGCTCGGCCTGCTGGGCGATCACCCGCTCCACGAAGTCCGGCGTGATCGGTTCGACGTAGGTGTAGTCGGCGTACTCCGGGTCGGTCATGATCGTCGCCGGGTTGGAGTTGATCAGGGTGACCGTGAGGCCTTCGTCGCGCAGCACGCGGCAGGCCTGGGTGCCGGAGTAGTCGAATTCGGCGGCCTGTCCGATCAGGATTGGGCCGGACCCGATCACCAGGACATGGCGGAGGTCAGTCCGACGCGGCATTACTTCTCCTCACCGCGAGCGTGCGCGAATGGATGAAAAACGGCGGCGTGTCGTGTGCAGACACGCACGCTCGCGGTCATTGGTTCCCCGACATCTGGTCGACGAACTGGTCGAACAGGTAGTTCGCGTCATGCGGGCCGGCCGCGGCCTCCGGATGGTACTGCACCGAAAAGGCGCGCCCGTCAACGAGTTTCACACCCTCGACGACACCGTCGTTGGCGCAGGTGTGGCTGACGATCGCCTTGCCGAACGGGGTGTCGAAGCTCTCCCCCGCCTCGCCTTCGAGGGCGAATCCGTGGTTCTGCGCGGTGATCGCGACGCGGCCGGTGGCGTGGTCCATCACCGGGATGTTGATGCCGCGGTGGCCGAACACCATCTTGTAGGTGTCGCGGCCCAGCGCCCGGCCCAGGATCTGGTTGCCGAAGCAGATGCCGAACAGCGGGATCCCGGCGCCGAGCACCTCGCGGGTGACCTCGACCACATGGTCGGCGGCGGCGGGGTCGCCCGGTCCGTTCGACAGGAACACGCCGTCGGGTTTCAGATCGGCGATCTGCTCGAACGAGGCGGTCGCGGGCAGCACGTGGCTGCGGATACCGCGGCGGGCGAAGTTGCGCGGGGTGTTGGTCTTGATGCCCAGGTCGATCGCGGCCACCGTGAACCGGTGCGCGCCCTCGGGTTCGACGACGTACACGGCGTCGGTGCTGACCTGTTCGGCCAGGCTCGCGCCGAGCATCGCCGGCTGGCTGCGCACCCGCTCGAGCAGGTCGTCGGTGCCGGCCAGCGCAGCACCGGAGAAGATGCCCGCCTTCATCGCGCCGCGGGTACGCAGGTGACGCACGACCGCGCGGGTGTCGATGCCCGCGATGCCGACGATGCCCTGGCGGACCAGTTCGTCGTCGAGGGTGCCGGTGGCCCGCCAGTTCGAGGCGCGCGGCGACGGGTCGCGCACGGCGTAGCCGGCCACCCAGATCTTGTCGTCGCGGCTCTCGGCGTCCTCGTGGTTCCAGCCGGTGTTGCCGATCTGCGGTGCGGTCGCGATCACGATCTGCCCGTAGTAACTCGGATCGGTGAGGGTTTCCTGGTATCCCGACATCCCGGTCGAGAACACCGCCTCACCAAGGGTCTGTCCGACGGCGCCGTAGGGCACCCCGGTGAAGACCCGCCCGTCCTCCAGGACGAGCAGGGCCGTCGTGTCAGTCACGCTACTTCCTCCAGCCAGCGGTCGTACTTCGTGCGGTCGTCGCCGCGAAATCCGGTGTCGATCTCGGTGCCCGAGGGCAGCCGCCATCTGATGGCCAGGATGCCCTCGTGGGTGAGGGCCTTCCCGACCATCCCTCGTTCGGCGCGGATGGCCGTCACCGATTCCTCCGGAATCCAGATCGGGCCTGCCCCGCTGCGCTGCAGCATGATTCCCTCGGGATACCGGGTCAGCACCGCCTTGGTGCGGTAACCGAGATCACCCACCACGATGCGGTCGTGCCAATTCGGCGCCAGCGTGCTGCCGACGTAGACACCCTTCATCCCGGGGATGACGGGCGGGCCCACGGTGTCCGGCAGCGGCGGCAGCTTGCCGATCAGTTCGACCTGCCGCTCCGCGCGCCTGCGCCACCCACGCATCATGGCCCGGATGAGCAACCCGATCACCACGACCAGCAGCGCGGCCATGACGAGCGACGTGACCAGCGTACCGGTGTTCATGCGCGACACTTCCCGTCGCGCGCCGTCACCGTGCCACGCAGCATCGTCAGCGTGACCGCCGCCGGCAGCGTCATCTCCTCGTAGGGGGTGTTGTCCGATCGGCTGGCCAGCTCGGCACCGGAGACGGTCCAGGTGGCGTCGGGGTCGACGACGGTCAGGTTGGCCGGCTCCCCCACCTCGATCGGCCGGCCCTGGTCGGGCAGTCCGACGATGCGGGCGGGCGCCTCGCTCATCACCCGGGCGACGTCGCGCCAGGTCAGGAGACCGGGTTCGACCATGGTCTGCACCACCACCGACAGCGCCGTCTGCAGCCCCAGCATCCCGGGCCGCGCGGAGGCGAACTCGCACATCTTCTCGTGCTCGGCGTGCGGGGCGTGGTCGGTGGCGACGCAGTCGATCACGCCCTCGGCCAGCGCCCGGCGCAGCGCCTCGGCGTCCGAGGCCTCACGCAGCGGCGGGTTGACCCGGTTGCGGCCGTCGTAGGTGGCCAGCCGGCTGTCGTCGAGCAGCAGGTGGTGCGGGGTGACCTCGGCCGTGATCGCGATACCGCGCTCCTTGGCCCACCGCAGCAGTTCCACGGTGCCGGCGGTGGAGGCATGGCAGATGTGCACGCGGGCGCCGGCGTCGCGGGCCAGCAGCGCGTCGCGGATCACGATCGACTCCTCGGCGGCCCGCGGCCAGCCGGCCAGCCCGAGCCGCGCCGCGTGGGGTCCCTCGTGGGCGACGGCGCCCTTGGTGAGCCGGGGCTCCTCCGCGTGCTGAGCGATCAGCACGCCGAGGCCGGAGGCGTACTCCAACGCGCGCCGCATGACCAGCGGATCGTCCACGCAGACACCGTCGTCGGAGAACATGCGCACCTGTGCCACACCGGCGGCCATCATGCCCATCTCGGTGAGCTGTTTGCCCTCGAGTCCCATGGTGATGGCGCCCACGGGGTGCACGTCGACCAGCCCGACCTGCTGGCCGCGGTGCCACACGTGGTCGGTGACGACCGGGCTGTCGGCCACCGGGGTGGTGTTGGCCATCGCGAAGACGGCGGTGTAACCCCCGAGAGCTGCTGCGGCCGAACCGGTCTCGATGTCCTCGGCGTATTCGCGACCGGGCTCGCGCAGGTGGGTGTGCAGGTCGACGAAGCCGGGCAGCAGGATCTGGCCGTGCGCGTCCACCACGTCGACATGATCGGGGTCGCCGGTGAGGCCGGTGCCGATGTCGGCGATCTGCCCGTCGGAGACCAGCACGTCGACGGGGTCACCCTCGCCGTAGGGGCGCACTCCCTTGAGAACCACGCTCATGCGCTGATCGCCTCCTGTTCGGCACCGACGAGCAGATGGAAGAGCACCGCCATGCGGACGTGCACGCCGTTGGAGACCTGTTGCAGCACCGCCGATTGCGCGGAGTCCGCCACCGACGACGAGATCTCCATCCCCCGCACCATCGGCCCGGGGTGCAGTACCACCGCCGAACCCGACAGCAGCGCCTGCCGCTTCTCGGACAGCCCGTAGCGCACCGAGTACTCACGCGCCGACGGGAAGAACCCGCCGTTCATCCGCTCGGCCTGCACCCGCAGCATGAGCACCGCGTCGGCGGCGGGCAGTTCGGCGTCCAGCTCGTGGGACACCGTCACCGGCCACTGGTCGACGCCGACCGGCAGCAGCGTCGGCGGCGCCACCAGCACCACCTCCGCACCGAGTGTGTGCAGCAGTTGCACGTTCGAGCGGGCGACCCGGCTGTGCAGCACGTCGCCGACGATCACCACCCGCCTGCCCTCGATCCCGCCGAACCGCTGGCGCAGGGTGAGCGCGTCGAGCAGCGCCTGGGTCGGGTGTTCGTGGGCGCCGTCCCCGGCGTTGATCACCGACGGGCCGTGGCCGCCGTCCTCTGCAGTCCACTCCGCGAGTTGCTGGGCGGCCCCGGAGGCCGGGTGCCGGATGATCAGCGCGTCGGCTCCGGCGGCGCGCAGGGTCAGCGCTGTGTCGCGCAGCGACTCCCCCTTGGACACAGACGATCCCGACGCGCTGACGTTGATCACGTCGGCGCTCATCCACTTGCCCGCCACCTCGAACGACACCCGGGTGCGCGTCGAGTTCTCGTAGAACATCGTGATCACGGTGCGCCCGCGCAGCGTCGGGAGTTTCTTGACCTCGCGGCCCAGCAGCGCCTGACTGAACCGGTCGGCGTCGTCGAGGATGGCGGTCGCCTCGTCGCGGTTCAGGTCCGCGGCACTCAGAAGGTGTCTCGTCATCGGTGCCGTCTCTTCTTCGCGCATGCGCTCATCGCTGGGGCCCTCCGTGCGGTGCGATCCAGATGCCCTCGACGTCGTCCGTTCCGGCGAGGCGCACCTTGACGTTCTCACTGCGCGAGGTGGGCACGTTCTTGCCGACGTAGTCGGCCCGCAACGGCAGTTCGCGGTGGCCGCGGTCGACGAGGACCGCGAGCTGCACGCTGTTCGGTCGGCCGATGTCACGCAGTGCGTCCAGTGCCGCGCGCACCGAGCGCCCGGTGTAGAGCACGTCGTCGACGAGGATCACCAGCGCGTGGTCGATGCCGCCGGCGGGGATCGAGGTGTCCTCGAGCGGGCGCGGCGGCTTGGTGTCGAGATCGTCGCGGTAGAGCGTGATGTCGAGGGCACCGTGCGCCACGGTCACGCCGGAGAAGGTCTCGATCCTCTCGGCGAGCCGGGCGGCCAGGGTGACGCCGCGGGTGGGGATGCCGAGCAGCACCACACGGGGTGCGTCGGGGCCGCCGTCGAGGGCGGTCTTCTCGATGATCTGGTGCGCGATGCGGGATATGGTGCGGCCCACGTCGGCCGCGGTCATCAATTCCCGGTCGGGTGTGTCAGGACTGCCCACGCGCGATCCAGACCTCCTTCTCCGCCTCGCCGGACGGATCGTTAAAGGATGTCAAACTGCGGGGAGCCTACCACCGCAGCGGCGGCGCCCCCGCGCTGACTAGCCTTGACCGCGTGAATCTCGACGGTAACCAGGCGTCCATCCGTGAAGCGATCGACGCCGGGCTCCTGTCCGGCGCCGTCACGTTGGCGTGGCACGCGGGGCGAGTGGTGCAGGTGAACGAACTCGGCCACCGCGATGTCGGCGCACAGCTGCCGATGCAGCGCGACACCATCTTCCGTATCGCGTCCATGACCAAACCGGTCACCGTCGCGGCCGCGATGAGCCTGATCGAGGAGGGCCGGTTCGCCCTGAGCGATCCGGTCACCAGATGGCTGCCCGAGCTGGCCGACATGCAGGTGCTCGACACCCCGGGCGGCCCGCTGGACAAGACGCATCCGGCCCGCAGGCCGATCACCGTCGACGACCTGATGACCCACCGCAGCGGGCTGGCCTACTTCTTCTCCGTCACCGGGCCGCTGGCCCGCGCGTACGGCAGGATCTCGGCCAAGCAGAACCCGGACGCGTGGCTCGCCGAGATCGGGGCGCTGCCGTTGGAACATCAACCGGGTGACCGGCTCACCTACAGCAACGCCACCGATGTGCTGGGCATCCTGCTGGAGCGCATCGAAGGCAAATCGCTGCAGGAGGTGCTCACCGAACGCGTGCTCGGTCCGCTGGGCATGGCCGACACCGCGTTCTACGTGGCGCCGCAGAAACGCGGCCGCGTCGCCACCATGTACAAGCTCACCAGCGACGACACCCTGAGCCACGACGCGATGGGGCCGCCGCCCACGACGCCGCCCCCGTTCTGCATGGGCGGGGCGAACCTGTTCTCCACCGCCGACGACTATCTGCGGTTCGCGCAGATGCTGCTCGCCGGCGGTGAGGTGGACGGCGTGCGGGTGCTCTCCGAGGAGTCCGTGCGCGCGATGCGCACGGACCGGTTGACCGCCGACCAGAAGAAGCACCCGTTCCTCGGGATGCCGTTCTGGCTCGGGCGCGGGTTCGGGCTCAACCTGTCCGTGGTCACCGATCCCGCCAAATCCCGTCAGCTGTTCGGGCCGGGTGGGCTCGGGACGTTCAGCTGGCCCGGCGCGTACGGCACGTGGTGGCAGGCCGACCCGAGCGCCGACCTGATCCTGGTCTACCTCATCCAGAACCTGCCGAACCTCGGCGCCGACGCCGCCGCGGCGGTCGCGGGCAACACGTCGCTGATGAAACTGCAGTCGGTGCAACCGAAGTTCGTCCGACGGACGTACGCCGCGCTGGGGCTGTGATGGCCGCGCCGACCGTCTTGATCAGCGGCGCCGGGATCGCCGGACCCGCGCTCGCACTGTGGTTGGCGCGCAACGGTTATCGCGTCGTGGTGGTGGAGACCGCCGCGGGGATCCGGCCCGGCGGGCAGACCGTGGACCTGCGCGGTGCCGGCGCCGACGTGGTGGCGCGGATGGGGCTGCTCGACCGGATGCAGAGCCGGGCGCTGTTCCAGCGCGGTATCGCATGGGTGCGGTCGGACGGCACCCGGCGGGCCGAGATGCCGGTGACGGCGTTCGACGGCAACGGGCCGGTGTCCAAACTCGAGATCCTGCGCGGCGACCTCGTCGAGGTGCTGTACGAGGCGACCAAGGACCGCTGTGAGTACCGGTTCGGCACCCGCATCGCCGCGCTGTCCGAGCACGAGGCCGGTGTCGACGTGACGTTCGCCGACGGCACCACGATGCAGGCCGACATGGTGGTGGGTGCCGACGGACCGCATTCGGCGGTGCGCCGGCTGGTGTGCGGCCCCGAGGACCGGTTCGTCGCACCGCTGGGCGGCTACAACGCCTGGTTCTCGGCGCCGGACACCGTCGGGCTGGACGGCTGGTATCTGATGTTCCAGGCACCCGGCGGCCTCAACGCGTCGATGCGGCCGTCCCATGATCCGTCGATCGTGAAGGCCAGCCTGTCGTTTCGCTCCGAACCGCTCGACTACGACCGCCACGATCTCGGTGAGCAGCGGCGCATGCTCCGCGACCGGTTCACCGGCGCGGGCTGGCAGTGCGATGCGCTGGTCGCGGCCGCAGAGCAGGCCGAGGACTTCTACTTCGACTCGTTCGCGCAGGTGAAGATGTCGTCGTGGTCCTCGTCGCGGACCACCCTCGTCGGCGACGCCGGATACTGCGCCTCCCCGCTCTCGGGGATGGGGACGAGCCTCGCCCTCGTCGGCGCCTATCTGCTGGCCGGCGAATTGGGCGCTGCGGGAGCGGATCTGACCGTCGACCGGCTCCGCACGGTGTTCGCACGCTACGACACGGTGATGCGCCCCTACGTGGACCGCTGCCAGAAGCTGAACAACACCCTCGACCGGTACGCCCCGCTGACGGAGAAGGAGATCTCCGACAACGCGACCGCGATGAAGTGGATGCAACGCTGGCCGCTGCGCCCGATCGCGTCGCGCCTGTGGTTCCGCACCGCCGACGCGATCACGCTGCCCGACTACCCGACCACCGCGAGGGCCTGACGCGTCAGCCGATGCAGCGGGACAGCACGCGGCCGAACTGCAGCAGCCGCTGCATCTGGGCGAGACCGCCGTTGTCGACCGACTTGTGGAACCGGAACGACTCGCAGTAGATGTCGCTCTCGGTGGCCGACTTCTGCCGGGTGCGGGTGAGCAGGTGGGTGTAGAGCCGCAGCCGGACGTCGGAGAGCCGGCGGGTGCCGTCGTCGAGGACCTCGTACTCGGCGCTCAGCACGTGGTCACTGATCGTCGACAACATGATCGTGCGCACGGAGACGTCGAGCATGCGGCGCTCCCGCTCCCCCGCCGAGCTCATCCCGTCGTCGGCCCGCCACATGATCAGCCGGTCCCCGTCGGTCAGCACGACCTCCTGCCACAGCGCTTCGCCCCACTGCTCGTCGGTGGATCCGCGCGACATGATGAACGACCGCACGCCGGGCAGGTCGACGACCGCCCGCAGCTGTTCGAGCGCCAGCTCGGGATCGCGCAGGTACACCCTCGCCGCGTCCTCGATACTCGAGTACGGCGCCCAGTCCTGAGGAGTTGGCATCGTGCGCCGGGTCAGCCGTCCGCGCCACCCTGCGCGCCGCCGCCCACGGCACCGCGGACGGCCGCGCCGGCCGCCCGGATCTGCGGCGTCACCAGCATCACCTGACCGAGCACCCCGTTGACGAAACCGGGGGAATCGTCGGTGGACAGCTGCTTGGCCAGTTCGACCGCCTCGTCGACCGCGACCGGTTCCGGGACGTCGTCGGCATGCAGCAACTCCCACACCGCCACGCGCAGGATCGCGCGGTCGACGGCAGGCAGGCGATCGAGCGTCCACCCGTGCAGGTGCGCCGAGATGAGGTCGTCGATGTGGGCGCGGTGGTCGGTCACGCCGCGCGCGACGGTGACGGTGTACGGGTTCAGTGCCGTCACGTCCGGCTGGGTGCCCGCCAGCTTGTTGCGCGAGGTCGCCACCTCGGCGGGGGTGAGTCCGCGCGCCTCCGCCTCGAACAGGAGGTCGACGGCGCGTTTGCGGGCCTGGTGGCGGCCCCGGTCCGGTTTGCGATCAGACATGACTAGGAGTTGACGCGACCCAGGTAGCTGCCGTCGCGGGAGTCCACCTTGAGCTTGTCACCGGTGTTGATGAACAGCGGCACCTGGATCTCGGCGCCGGTCTCCAGCGTGGCCGGCTTGGTGCCGGCGCTGGAGCGGTCGCCCTGCAGACCGGGCTCGGTGTGGGTGACCTCGAGTTCGACCGTCACGGGCAGTTCGAGGTACAGCGGGACGCCGTCGTGGAACGCGATCTGCACCGGCATGCTCTCCAGCAGGAAGCCGGCGAGCCGGCCGACCAGCGCCTCCGGCAGCGGATGCTGTTCGTAATCCTCGGAATCCATGAACACGAAGTCCGAGCCGTCGCGGTACAGGTAGGTCGCGTCGCGCCGGTCGACGGTGGCGGTCTCCACCTTCACCCCGGCGTTGTAGGTCTTGTCGACGACCTTGCCCGACACCACGTTCTTGAGCTTCGTGCGCACGAACGCCGGTCCCTTACCGGGTTTGACGTGCTGGAACTCGACGATCTGCCACAGCTGGCCGTCGATCTGCAGGACGAGCCCATTCTTGAAGTCGGCGGTCGATGCCACGTTCGGTGAATCTCCTAATCGATGATCGCCAGTTCCTTGGGGAACCGGGTGAGTAAGTCGGGGGTGTCTGCTCTTTCGCTGACGACCAGCGTGTCCTCGATGCGGACGCCGCCCCGGTCGGGCAGATAGACACCGGGCTCCACCGTCACCACGGAGCCAGCAAGCAGTGTACCGGCGGCTGCGGCATTGATTCCCGGCGCTTCGTGGATCTGCAGTCCCACCCCGTGCCCGAGGCCGTGACCGAACTGCTCGGCGTAGCCGGCGTCGGCGATGACCTGCCGTGACGCGGCGTCCACGTCCGACAGCGTGACACCGGCCGCCAGCGCGTCGGTGCCGGCACGCTGTGCGGTGGCGACCAGGTCGTAGATCTCGCGCTGCCAGTCCTGCGCGTGGCCCAGGACGAAGGTGCGGGTCATGTCCGAGTGGTACCCGGCGACCAGCGCGCCGAAGTCGATCTTCACGAAGTCGCCGCTGGCCAGTACCGCATCGGTGGGCCGGTGGTGCGGGATCGCCGAATTGGCGCCGGCCGCGACGATGGTCTCGAACGACGGACCGTCGGCACCGTGGTCGAGCATCAGCGCCTCCAGGTCGCGGCGCACCTGTTTCTCGGTCCGGCCCGGCCGCAGACCGCCGGTGGCCAGCAGATCGTGCAGCGCCGCGTCGGCCGCTTCGCACGCCAGCCGCAGCAGCGCCACCTCGCCGGCGTCCTTGACCTCGCGCAGCCCCTCCACCGTGCCAGGGGCACGGACGAGTTCGGTGTCACCGGCCGCCTGCAGCAGGCGGCGGTGGCCGTCCACGGTGACCACGTGACTCTCGAAGCCGAGGCGGCGCACCCCGTCGCCGGCGGCGCGTTCGGTCAGCGCGGGGGCGCAGGCCCGTTCGATGAGCACCTCGGCGTCGGGAGACTGCTGGGCGGCCTGCGTGCGGTACCGCCCGTCGGTGGCCAGCACCGGGGTGCTGTCGGACACGCGGACGAGCAGTGCCGCATTCGATCCGGTGAAGCCGGACAGGTAGCGGACGTTGACCAGGTCTGTGACCAGCATCGCATCGAGGTCGGCGGCGGCCAGCCGATCGCGCAGTCGGTCTCTACGCTGGGAAAGAGTCACAGCCGCTGACGCTACTCGCTACGCTGTTGCGCCATGAGCAAGTGGCTACTGCGCGGACTGGTGTTCGCGGCCCTGATGGTGATCGTCCGGTTGCTGCAGGGAGCGATGATCAACGCGTGGGAGACAAGGGCGACGACGATCAGCATCGTCCTGGTCGCGATCTATGCGGTCGTGGCGCTGGCGTGGGGATACATCGACGGCCGTCGGGACGCCCGGCGCAACCCCGATCCGGACCGCCGCTCCGATCTGGCGATGACGTGGCTGCTGGCCGGTCTGTTCGCCGGCGTCGTCAGCGGGCTGGTCGCCTGGTTCATCGGCATCTTCTACAAGAACCTCTATGTCGAGGCGCTGCTCAACGAGATCACCACGTTCGCGGCGTTCACCGCGCTGCTGACGTTCCTGATGGCGATCGCCGGCGTGGCGCTGGGCCGCTGGCTCGTCGACCGCAAGGCCCCCGATCAGCCGCGCCGGCGCGAGGGTGAGGACGACGACCGCGCCGACACCGACGTCTTCGCCGCGGTGCGGCCCGGCGGGTCGGACGATTCGTCGACCGCCCAGCAGCAGACGTCGCCGGTGGCGACCGAAGCGCCGCCGGAGCAGCGCGCCTAGCTCGCGGCGAGGTAGCGCAGCGCCAGCAGGTAGCCCTGCAGACCGAGGCCGACGATCACGCCGGTCGCGACGCCGCTCAGGTACGAATGGTGCCGGAACTCCTCGCGGCGGTGCACGTTCGAGATGTGGACCTCGATCAGCGGCGCCCGCAACTCCGCACAGGCGTCCCGCAGGGCGATCGACGTGTGGGTGAAGGCACCGGCGTTGAGGATGACCGGTTCGCCCGCATCCGCCGCCGCGTGGATCCAGCCGATCAGTTCGGCTTCGCTGTCGCTCTGGCGCACCGAGGCTTTCAGCCCGAGGTCGGCGGCCTCGCGTTCGATCATGGCGACAAGGTCGTCGTGGGTGGTGCTGCCGTAGACCTCGGGTTCGCGACGCCCCAGCCGGCCGAGGTTGGGTCCGTTGATCACCTGGACGGTCGTTGCGGTGCTCACTGGTTGCCTCCGATCACCGAGTACGCCGCGGCGAGCAGCGACGGGTCGGGGCCTTCGAGCCGGCCGGGTTTGGCCAGGCCGTCGAGCACCACGAACCGCAGCACGCCCGAGCGGTTCTTCTTGTCCCCCGCCATGTACTCCAGCAGCTTGGGCAGCGCGTCGGGGTCGTAGCCCACCGGCAACCCGAGCGCCGTGAGCACCGATCGGTGCCGGTCGGCGGTCTCGTCGTCCAGGCGCCCGGCGAGGCGGCCGAGTTCGGCGGCGAACACCAATCCGACCGACACCGCCGCACCGTGGCGCCACTGGTAACGCTCGCGGCGCTCGATCGCGTGCGCCAGCGTGTGGCCGTAGTTGAGGATCTCGCGCAGCGCCGACTCCTTCTCGTCGGCGGCCACCACCTCGGCCTTGACCGCGATGGCCCGCCGGATGAGCTCGGGCAGAACGTCTTTGGTGGGGTCGATCGCGGCCTCGGGGTCGGCTTCGATGAGGTCGAGGATCTGCGGATCGGCGATGAAACCGGCTTTGACGATCTCGGCCATTCCGGCCACGATCTCGTTGCGTGGCAACGTCTCGAGCGTCGCGAGGTCGACGAGTACCGCGGCGGGCTGGTGGAAGGCACCGACGAGGTTCTTGCCCGCGTCGGTGTTGATCCCGGTCTTGCCGCCGACCGCGGCGTCGACCATGCCCAGCAGTGTGGTCGGGACGTGGACGATGTCGACCCCGCGCAGCCAGGTGGCCGCCGCGAATCCGGCGACGTCGGTGGCCGCTCCCCCGCCCAGGCTGACGATCGCGTCCCTGCGCCCCACCCCGATGCGGCCGAGCACCTCCCAGATGAAGCCAACCACCGGCAGGTCCTTGCCGGCTTCGGCGTCCGGGATCTCGATGCGGTGAGCGTCGATCCCTTTGTCCGCCAAGTGGCTGCGCACCGCTTCGGCGGTCACCGCGAGCGTGGGCTGGTGCAGGATCGCCACTTTGTGCCTGCCCTCGAGCAGCCGGCCGAGTTCACCGAGCAGCCCGGTGCCGATGATCACCGGATAGGGCGGATCGACCATCACGTCGACGGTCACCGGCTCTGTCACGTGTTCTTCTCCATGGTCTTGTCGCAGCGGGTCTCGGGCGTCCGCTCCGCCGCGCGGGCGGCCATCACCGCCGGGGTGGGCGGGCCGTCGGGGTCGTTGTGCTCCCGGGCGGCGTCCCGGCGCCACGGCGGGCGGCGACGGCGCCGCGGCCGGTTGGGTGCAGAGGTGGCGGCATCCGGTTTGGCGGCATTGGATTTGGCGGGGGTGGCCGGCTTT
This sequence comes from Mycolicibacterium litorale, assembly GCA_050205415.1. GTDB lineage: Bacteria > Actinomycetota > Actinomycetes > Mycobacteriales > Mycobacteriaceae > Mycobacterium > Mycobacterium litorale_C. The sequence goes on along the minus strand of JBNMQY010000027.1, from coordinate 51,863 downwards.
TCGAGCCGGGTGACGATGTGGCGCACCACCGCGCCGGGGTTGCGTCGGTTGGTGTTGACACGCATGGTGGCCACCCGGCGGTACAGCGGGACGCGGGCGTCCATCAGCGCCTTGTACTTCTCGGCGTGGTCGCCGCCGGCCAGCAGTGGGCGGACGTTGGTACCGCTGGTGCGACGCACCCCCTCCGCCGCGCTGATCTCCAGATAGATCACGGTGTGCCCGGCGAGCGCGTCCCGCACGCCGGGACTGGTGACCGCGCCGCCGCCGAGCGACAGCACGCCGTCGTGGGTCTGCAGGGCGGAGCGGATCACGTCTTCTTCGATGCGCCGGAACCCCGCTTCACCCTCGGTCTCGAAGATCTCGGGGATGGTCCGCCCGGTGGTCTCCTCGATGGCGGCGTCGGTGTCGAGCAGCGTCAGGCCCATCGCCTTCGCGAGGCGACGGCCGATGGTCGACTTACCCGATCCGGGCAGCCCGACCAGTACCGCCCGAGGCGCCATCAGCCCGACGCCTGCGCCCGCTGGGCCGTGGCCGGTTCCCGCTCCGCGACGGCCCGTAGGTAGGACTCCACGTTGGTCCGGGTCTCGGTCAGGGAGTCGCCCCCGAATTTCCGCAGGGCGGCGCGGGCCACGACCAGGGCCACCATGGTCTCGACGACCACACCGGCTGCGGGCACCGCGCAGACGTCGGAACGCTGGTGGATCGCGACGGCCTCGTCACCGGTGGCCATGTCGACGGTCGCCAGTGCGCGCGGCACGGTGGAGATCGGTTTCATCGCCGCGCGGACCCGCAGCGGTTGACCGTTGGTCATGCCGCCTTCGAGTCCGCCGGCCCGGTTGGTGGACCGCATGACGCCGTCGGGTCCGGGGTAGATCTCGTCATGCGCCACGCTGCCGCGCCGCCGCGCGGTTTCGAAGCCGTCGCCGATCTCCACGCCCTTGATGGCCTGGATGCCCATCACGGCGGCGGCCAGCTGGCTGTCGAGGCGGTCCTCGCCGCTGGTGAACGAGCCGAGGCCGACCGGCAATCCGGACACCACGACCTCGACCACGCCGCCGAGGGTGTCGCCGTCGCGTTTGGCGGCCTCGATCTCGGCGATCATCGATTTCTCGGCCGCCGCGTCGAACGCCCGGACCGGACTGTCGTCGATCGCGGCGAGGTCGGCGGGCTTCGGCGGAGGACCGTCGTACGGGGTGGACGCGCCGATGGAGATGACGTGGGAGACCACCTCGACACCGAGCGCCTGCCGCAGAAAGTTCCGCGCGACGGTGCCGGCGGCGGTGCGGGCGGCGGTCTCGCGGGCACTGGCGCGTTCGAGCACCGGACGGGCGTCGTCGAAGCCGTACTTGAGCATTCCGGCGTAGTCGGCGTGCCCGGGCCGCGGCCGGGTCAGCGGCGCGTTGCGGGCGATCTCGGCCAGTTCGGCGGGGTCGACGGGGTCGGCGGCCATCACCGTCTCCCACTTCGGCCATTCCGTGTTGCCGATCTGGATGGCGATCGGACCGCCGAGCGTGACGCCGTGCCGGACGCCGCCGAGCATGGTGATCTCGTCCTGCTCGAACTTCATCCGGGCACCGCGGCCGTAGCCGAGCCGACGGCGTTTCAGCTGTGCGCCGATGTCCTCGGTCGTCAGCGAGACGCCCGCGACCATGCCCTCGAGCACAGCCACGAGCGCGCGGCCATGGGATTCACCGGCAGTGGTCCAACGCAACACGCGTCCCATCTTCCCATGGCGCACTGGTGACGACTAAATCCGGCGGCACCTGGAACACCGCGCGCACGGCGCCGGTTGTGGGTCCCATGAAGGCGATCAGCTACAGCCGCACCGGCGACAGTTCCGTTCTGCACCTGCACGACCGTCCGGTTCCCGAACCGGGCCACGGTGAGGTGCGCGTGCGCATCGTGGTCTCCGGCGTCAATCCCACCGACTGGAAGCACCGCAAGGGCGAAGCGCCCGGCCAGGAACTCGAGTTCCCGGAGGTCGTTCCTCATCACGACGGCGCCGGAGTGGTCGACGCCGTCGGCGCCGGTGTCTCGGAGTTCGCCGTCGGCGACCGGGTCTGGGTGTTCATGGCGCAGCTCGACCGCCCGGACGGGACCGCCCAGGAGTACGTCGCGCTGCCCGCGGCCGCGGTGGCGCCGCTGCCCGACGGCGTCGGCTTCGAGGTGGGCGCGAGCCTCGGGGTGCCCGCCGTCACCGCCCACCGGGCGCTGACGGTGGCGGAGGGCTGGCCGTCGCGGCTGCAGCCCGGCGCGCTCGCGGGGGCGACGGTCCTTGTCGCCGGGGGTGCGGGAGCCGTCGGGCATGCCGCCATCCAACTGGCCAGGTGGGCCGGCGCCCGGGTGATCACGACCGTGAGCACTGCGGAGAAGGAGGCGTTGGCCGCGGCTGCCGGCGCCCACCACATCGTCAACTACAAGGCGGGCGACACCGCGAAGGCGATCCGGGCGGTGGCCCCCGACGGCGTCGACATCGTCGTCGAGGTGGCGCCGGCACAGAACGCGGCGCTGGACGCGGCCGTGGTGTCGAACCGGGCGACGATCGCGATCTACGCCAACGACGGCGGGAGCAGCGTCGAACTCGACATCATCCCGAACATGTGGGTGAACGCCCGCTACCAGTTCCTGGTGCTCTACACCGTCGGCGCCGACGCGCTGGCCCACGGTCGCGACGACGTCGCCGCGGCGGTCCGCGACGGTGCGATGGGGGTCGGTGAGAGCAATGGGCTCCCCCTGCACTACTTCCCGCTGGAGGACACCGCGGCCGCCCATGACGAGGTCGAGAGCGGGGTGACCGGCAAGGTGCTCGTGCGGGTCGGCGAGTGACAGTCGCCGACTGCACGGTTGTTCACGCGGCCTCTCGGCCGATGCGTACAACAACCGTGCAGTCGGCGGGCGGGTTCAGAGGCCGAACGACTTGCCGATGATGTCGCGCTGGATCTCGTTGGTGCCGCCGTAGATGGCGGCGGCGAGCGCGATCTTCAGGTGGCTCACCATGTCGAACTCCATCGAGTAGCCGTAGCCGCCCATCATCTGCATACCTTCCAGCGCAACGGCTTTCGCGACCTCCGTGGCTTTCAGTTTGACCATCGAGGACGCCCGCGACAGGTTCGCCGCCTGTGCCGGATCGTCGGCCTGGTGGGCGACGCTGTACACCAGCAACCGCGCGCATTCGATCTCGGTGGCCAGGTCGGCGATGCGGTGCTTGAGCGCCTGGAACGAGCCGACCGGCTGACCGAACTGGGTGCGCTCGCTCACGAAGGCGAGACAGTCGTCGAACGCCCGCTGGGCGGTGCCGAGCATCTGGGCGCCGAGGATGAGCCGTTCGGTGGCCAGTCCCGCCATCAGCTGCCGCCAACCCTGGCCGACCTCCCCGATCACCGCATCGGCGGGCAGGACGCAGTCGGTGAAGTACAGGTCGTTGACCTCGGCGCCGTTCATCATCTCGATGCCCTTGACCGTTAGCCCGGGGGTGCCGGCGGGCACGTGGAACATCGTCAGCCCGTGGTGCTTCTTCTCACCGCGGCTGGTGCGGGCCACCAGCAGGATGCTGTCGGCGAAGTGCGCGTTCGTGCACCACGTCTTCTGCCCGTTGATCAGCCAGCCGTCGTCGGTGCGCTCGGCACGGCAGGTCAGCGCCGCGACATCCGAACCGGCGTCGGGTTCGGACATGGAGATCGCGAGCGCCTCCCCCTCGGCCACCCGCGCCAGCACGGCCTTCTTCATCTCCTCGCGGGCGAATCTGCGGTAGATCGCGGCGGTGATGAGCGTCGTGCCCACCCCCGGCAGCGGCGCCAAGCCACGGTTGAGTTCTTCCAGCACCACACACAGGTCCACGTGGTTGCCGCCGGCGCCGCCGTACTCCTCCGGCACGTCGATGGCCGCCCAACCCAGCTCGGCAATCCGCCGGTTCAGCTCGAGGCTGTGCAGGTGGCGGCCGTTCTCGGTCAGCTTGTCGCGTTGTTCCCGCGACCCGACTTCGCGACGGCAGAAGTCTCGGATGCTGGCGGCGAATTCCCGCTGTTCTTCGGTGAGCAAAGTGTTCACGACTGTCCTTCTCGTTCGAGCACGTGCGAGGTGGTGGGGGTCAGGTTCCGGGTGTACGGCGGCTGCTGGTCGCCGACGGTACTGCGGTGGGCGGACCGCACCGCGATGAGCGAGATGACCGCGGTCACCGCCAGGATCGTGGCCAGTGGCCACCAGTGCCGGGAGCCGTCGGTGGGTACCAGCGCCGCCGCGATGAGCGGGGTCGGCGCGGCCCACAGCACTCCGGCGAAGGCGCTGCACAGGGCGACGCCGCTGTAGCGGACCTCCGTCGGGAACAGCTCCGCGGTCATACTCGACACCACCGAGTACGTGGTGGCGTGGCCGAGCACCAGGGCCAGGGTGAAGGCCACGATCATCCAGCCCATGCTCCCCATGTCCGACAGCGCGAACAGCGGGAAGGCGAACAGCCCGGTGAACACCGCGCCGCCCACGAACACCCGCCACGGCGAGTAGGAGTCCGACAGCACGCCGAAGCCGACCATCGCGACCAGGTCCACGCAGGCCGCCACGAGCAGGATGAGCAGGGTGTCGCTCTTGGCGAACCCGTGGGCGTTGGTGGCCATGGTGAGCATGTAGGTGGTGACCAGGTAGAACAGCACGATCACGCTGGCCTGTAATCCGATGCCGGCCAACACCTTTCCGGGCATCCGGCGGATGACGTCGAGGATCGGCATCTGCTTGACGGCCCCGGACCGCTTGACCGCGGTGAACTCCGACGTCTCGGCCACCCCGAGCCGGATGACCATGCCGATCAGCACCAGGACGAATCCGGCGAGGAACGGGATGCGCCAGCCCCACGACATCAGGTCCTCGTTGGGCAGCCGGGACACGAAGTACATCACCACCGTCGCCAACACCAGGGCCAGCGGGCTGGCGACCTGCGGTGCGGAGCCGTAGAACCGGACCCGCGACTTCGGCGCGTTCTCCACACTCATGAGAACGGCGCCGCCCCACTCCCCGCCGACCGCGACGCCCTGCAGGAATCTGAGGAAGGTCAGCGCGATCGGGGCCCAGATCCCGATCTGCTCGTAGGTCGGCAGCAGCCCGATCACACCGGTGGAGCCGCCCATCAGCGTGAGCGTGATGATCAGCGTGGTGCGCCGGCCGAGGCGGTCGCCGAGGTTGCCGAAGATGAAGGCCCCCACCGGCCGGGCCAGGAACGCCACTCCGAGAGTGGCGAACGACGCGAGGATCCCGATGTTGGAACCCAGCGACGGGAAGAAGATGGTCGAGAACACCAACGACGCCGCGGTGGCGTAGATGAAGAAGTCGAACCATTCGACCGTGGTGCCGACCAGACTCGCCAGAAAGGCGCGTTTCTGTTGCTTGTTGCCGAACCGCGGGGGGTGGCTGGCGTGAGTCATGCTGGCCTTTCGGGAGGAGGTCTTTCGGAGGAGGGGATGGAGCTCGGCCTAGAACCGGGCCAGGCCTCCCGAGAGCACCGTGGTGCCATCGGTGTGGGCTTCGAATTCGATGCCACCGTCGGCCGGCCGCGCCGTGACCGTCATCTGGTCGCCGGGTTGGACCGGTGCGGCGAACCGGGCCTGCAACGCGGTGAGTTCCCACGGTTCGGCCTGCACCCAGCCGGCCACCATGCGGGCGGCGATGCCGAGGGTGCACAGCCCGTGCAGGATCGGCCGGTCGAAACCGTACTGCCGGGCCACCTCCGGATCGATGTGCACCGGATGCAGGTCACCGGTGAGCCGGTACAGCGCAGGCAGATCCGGGGCGATCGTGACCTCGTCCCCGTAAGTCGGCGGGGCCGGCTCCACCTTCGGGGTGGCGGGTCCGCGTTCCCCTCCCCAGCCGCCCGCGCCCGGTGCGTAGATCGAGTACGTCGCCTCCAGGTGGTCGGACTCGACGGTGATCTCGATCATCGCGGCCGTTCCCTTGTCCCACACCGCGGTGATCCGGCCGTGCATCTCGAGGGCACCCGCGGGCGGCAGCGGACCGCGAACGACGAGCGACTGCTTGGCGTGCAACGACCTCAGCCGGTCGTAGCGGCCCAGAGCGCCGGCCGCTTCGACCGCCCACAGTCCCAGGCCCAGCCCGAACGTGGGCAGCACATGCAGATCGCGTTCGTAGACCAGCGGCAGATCCGCGGGGTCGGCGCCGACGCACAGGGCGTAGAGGATCGCGTCCTTCTCGCTGTAGGTGACGACGCGACGGCCGAGGTCGTGGCCGACCAGATCGTCGAGGCCGGTCACCGGAAGGCTCCCAGACCGGTGATCGCCTGACCGAGGACCAGCGTGTGCACCTCGTTGGTGCCCTCGTAGGTGTAGACCGATTCGAGGTTGTTCATGTGCCGGATCACGGGATACTCCAACGTGATTCCGCTCGCCCCGAGCATCGCGCGGGCCTGGCGGGCGACGGTGAGCGCCTGCTGGACGTTGTCCTTCTTGCCGAAGCTGATCTGGGCGGGGGCCAGCGCACCGGCGTCCTTGAGCTTGCCGAGGTGCAGTGCGAGCAGATGCGCGCGGTTGACGCGGATCAGCATGTCGGCGAGCTTCTGCTGGGTGATCTGGAAACCGGCCAGCTGCTTGCCGAACTGGCGCCGGTTCATCGTGTAGTCGAGTGCGGTCTCGTAGCAGTCGCGTGCCGCGCCGACCGCGCCGAACAGGATGCCGAAGCGCGCTTCGTTCAGGCAGGACAGCGGACCGCGCATGCCCACCACGCCGGGCAGCACCGCATCGGCGGGCAGCCGGACGTTGTCGAGGACGAGCTCCGAGGTGACCGAGGCGCGCAGGGACATCTTGTGGCCCACGTTGCTGGCGCGGAAACCCTCGGTCGTGGTGTCGACGACGAATCCGCGCACACCCTCGTCGGTCTTCGCCCACACCACTGCGACGTCGGCGATGCCGCCGTTGGTGATCCACATCTTCGTGCCGTTGAGCACCCAGTCGCCACCGTCGCGGCGGGCGGTCGTGCGCATGGTCGACGGGTCGCTGCCGGAATCGGGTTCGGTGAGCCCGAAGCATCCGATGGCCTCACCGGCGGCCATCCGGGGCAGCCATTCCTGCTTCTGCTCTTCGGAGCCGTACTTCCAGATCGGGAACATCGCCAGCGAGCCCTGCACCGAGACGAAGCTGCGCAGACCGCTGTCGCCGGCTTCGAGTTCCAGACATGCGGTGCCGTAGCTGACCGCGCTCATCCCCGCGCAGCCGTAACCGGACAGGTGCATGCCGAGCAGGCCGAGCTTGCCGAACTCGAGTGCCAGCTCGCGGGGGAACACCCCTTCCTCGAACCACGAGCCGATGTCGGGTTTGATCTTCTCGGTGACCAGCTGCCGCAGGGTGCTGGCCACCATCTTCTCGTCGTCAGCAAGCAGCGAATCGAGCGCGAGGAAGTCGCGCGGGTCGAGCTTGGGCGTCGTGGTCGTCGTGGTCGTCAAGACGGTCCTTCCCTTGATATCTGCGTCACCGGCCGGTGACGCCGTGCCTGTGCGCAGCGTCGTTGACTGCGCGGAATCGATCGGGGCTGTCCAGCAAGCGGATTCGCGTGGACTGCCAGTCGCTGTCGGAGTACGCACCCTGGTCGAGTGCGGCGAGCAGTGCGCGGGTGGCGGCCAGCGCCTCCGCCGGTTTCGCGGCAAGCGCGCCGGCCAACGTCAGGGCGGCCGGCCGGGGGTCGTCGGTGGTGGTGTGGGTGGCCAGCCCGCCGCGGGCGGCGTCGTCGGCGTCGAAACGCTCGGCGAACACCAGCAGCCGGGTGAGGGTGGCGCGCGGCAGCATGGCGTGCAGGGTCTGGATCGACCGCGGGTTGTAGAGCAGGCCGAGTTCGACCGCGGGAACCCGGAACCAGGCGCCCGGTCCGGCGATCCGGGCATCGCAGGCCAGCGCCAGCTCGACCCCGGCGCCGATGCACGGACCACCGATCGCCGCGACGACCGGGACACCGCAGGTCCGGATCGCCGCGCTCGCGGCGGCCAGGTCGGCGTCGTAGTCCACGTCGGCCGCGGTGCCGGTCAGGTCGGCGAAATCCGCACCCGCACTGAAGACGTCGCCGGTGCTGCTGAGCACCACGGCCCGGGTGCCCGAGGGCAGCGCGGTGAAAGCGGCGCGCAGCTCGCCCAGGACCGTCCTCGACAGGGCGTTGCGCCGGTGCGGCCGGTCGAGGCGGACCTCGAGGACGTCGCCGTGGGTCACGGACGCGACCTCGCCGGTGGTCACGGGACCGGCTCCGCGATCGGCTCCGCGGCGCGCCGCTCGAGGTCCCACCGGTCACGCAGCTCGGTGTGGTCGAAAGCGATTGCGGCTTCCAGCGATTCGGCGACGCGGAGCAGCTCGGCATCACGGCCTCGTGCGGCGACGAGTTGAGCGCCGACGGGCAGACCGTCGGACAGGCCGGCGGGCAGCGTGATGGCCGGCGTCGCGGCCACGTTGAACGGCGCGGTGAACGGGAAGGCGCCCCACAGCCAGTCGACGTCGGCACCGGCGATCTGCTTGGGCCGGTCACGGTGCGGGAACGCCACACACGCCAGGGTCGGGGTCAGCACGACGTCGTAGCGGGTGAGGAAGGCGTCCATCCGGGCCCGGTACGTGTCGAGCTCGGCGCGGGCCTTCTCGACCTCGGCGCTGGTGATGTTCTCCGCCGCGAGCAACGTGGCCCGCTGGTACCGGGTGAGGATGTCCTGCTGCGCCAGCAGGTGCTGGCGCTCGCGCAGCTCGTCGTCGAGGATCAGCGGCCCGAAGATGTCGCGCCACCCGTCGACCGGCACCGCACAGTCGGTGACGTCGTGGCCCAGATCGGAGAGCATCCCGGCCACCCGGGCGAGGATGTCGAGGATCGGCCGTTCGACCGGATTGCCGCCCGGCCGCGGGCAGTACCCGATCCGTAGCGGCGGCGTCGGAGCTGCCGCGAGCGATTGCCCGGACAGCACCTCGGCCATGATCCGTGCGTCGTCGACCGTCCAGGCGAGTGGGCCCGCCGTCACGAAATCGGTCATGGCGCGGAATCCGCGTTCGTCGGCGCAGGTCCCGGTGGTCGGCTTGAACCCGACGAGTCCGCAGAACGCCGCGGGGATCCGGATGGATCCGCCGCCGTCGGAGCCGACCGCGGCGGTAGCCAGTCCGGCACCGACCGACGCCGCGGCCCCGCCGCTCGACCCGCCGGACGTCCTGGCCGGGTCCCAGGGGTTCCCGGTGTCCGGGCCCAGCCGGTTCTCGGTGGTGGCCGACTGGCAGAACTCCGGGACGTTCGTCTTACCCGGCATGACCGCCCCGGCCCGGCGCAGCCGCGCGACGACACCCGAATCGGAGCGGGCGATCCGGCCCCGCTGGGTGAGCGAACCCAGGGAGGTCTCGGTGTCGGCGAGGTGGAACGCGTCCTTGACCGACACCGGAACTCCCAGCAGCGGAGCCGATTCGCCGCGGCGGTAGCGCTCGGCCGCGTCGCGGGCCTGGGTGCGGGCGAGGTCGGCGGTGACGGTGACGTACGCGTGCAGTTCGCCGTCGAGCTGCTCGATGCGTTCGAGGACGGCCTCGGCCACGTCGACCGGGCTGAGCGTGCCGCGGGCGTAGGCGGCGGTGAGCTCCCGGATCGGCCAGTAGTAGGGCGGGGATTCAGGCACGCGGATAGACCCCGCCGCTGATTCCGTACACCTCGCCGGTCACATAGCCGGCGTCCGGCCCCACCAGGTAGGACACCAGCCCTGCCACGTCTTCGGGTCGTCCGACTCGACCGACCAGCGAGCGGTTCTCCGCGTATCCCTCGAAGAACTCGTCGGGGTAGATCTTGCGGAGGAAGTCGTTGTAGATCAGGCCGGGGGTGATGGCGTTGACCCGGATCCCGAAGCGGCCGTTCTCTGCGGCGGCGACGCGGGTGAGCGCCAGCACGCCGGCCTTGGCGGCCGAGTAGGCGGCGCCGTGTTCGGTGCTGGTCTCGTAGGCCGCGATGGAGCTGATGTTGACGATGGCCCCGGATGCGTTGCGCTGCATGACCGGAAGGGCGTGGCGCATCGTGTAGAAGGTGCCGTTGAGGTCGACGTCGAGGCACTTCAGCCAGGTCTGCGAGGACATCTCGGCGACGGGCTCGATCTTGCTCCAGCCGGCGTTGTTCACGAGGACGTCGAGCCGGCCCTTGGTCTGCGCGACCTCGGACACGACGCGCTCGACGTTCGATTCGTCGGTGACATCGAGTGTGTAGGAGGCGAACTCGCGTCCAAACTCGGTGGACAGTGCTGCGGCGAATTCGGCGCACCGGCGTTCGTGGACATCGGTGACGACGACGTCGGAGCCGTCGGCGGCGAGCCTGCGGGCGACGGCTGCGCCGATGCCTGCGCCTGCGGCGGCGGTGACGAGGGCGACCTGGCGGTCTTTCATGGGGTCCTTTCGGTGTCGTTGCTCAGCGGTGGAGCTGGGCTAGGCGGGGGTCAGCGCCTGTTTCAGCGCGGCGACCACCTGATCGGGCTGGTCGACCAGCATCAGGTGACCGGCGCCGGAGATCTCGGCGTAGCGGGCGTGGCCGATCGCGTCGAGGATGATCTGGGCGGCCTTCTTGGGGCAGAAGCTGTCGTGATCGGCGCCGATGATGTGGACGTCGACGTCCGGGCCGATGCCGGAGAGCTCGGGGGTCAGCGGTTCGTCGCGCAGTCGCGCCATGGCGGTGGAGGCGTTGATGTAACCGTGGGCGTCGCCCACCGCGCTCAGGCGCGCGGCCGTCACCGCCTCCGCATCGGAGTCCGGATTGTGCAGTGCCGCAGCGGTATCGGCGAGCAGTGCCGCCTTCTGAGCCTCGGTGTCGGACCCGCGGAACAGCTCGATCCGTTCGCCGTAGAACGACTGCGCCCCGCGTCCGACGACGCTCGAGGTGCCGAGTGCCACCACGGATTTCACGAGGTCCGGGCGGTGCGCCGCGGCGGAGAGCACGATGGTGCCGCCGAGGGAGAAGCCGATGCAGACCGCGGGACCGGTCACCGTCTCGAGGAAGGCGATCAGGTCGTCGCGCAACTGCGCCAGTGTGCCCGCCGGCCGGCCCACGGTGGAGGCCCCGTGTCCGCGCAGGTCGTAGGCGTAGGTGGTGACGTCGGTGAGGGATTCCTGCACCACCCGCCAGCTCCGGTGGTCCTCGGCGAGACCGTGGATCAGCACGACCGGCGGACCGGATCCCGCCTTGGTGTAGGAGACGTCGATCCCGTTCAGCGTCACCGTCTCGGTCGTCATCGTCGCGTCGCTTCCTGTCGTCATGTCCACTCTCTCCAAAGTTCTTGCTTGAGTTCGGATTTGCGGATCTTCCCGGCCGGGGTCTGCGGCATGTCCGTCACGATGTGGATCGATTCCGGCCACAACCGGCGGGGCACTCCCCTGCCTTCCAGCCACGCGACGAGCTCGTCGAAGGTCGGCGGCGTGTCCCGGGGTTCGATGACGGCGCAGATGCGCTCCCCCAGCCGGCTGTCGGGCCGACCGACGACGGCGACCCTGGCCACCTGGGAGTGCTCGGAGATCGCGTGCTCGATCTCCACCGGTGAGATGTTGACGCCACCCCGGATGATGAGATCCTTGAGCCTGCCGGTCAGCCTCAGGTAGCCCGCGTCGTCGACGACGCCCAGGTCCCCGGTTCGGAAGAACCCGTCGGCGGTGAAGGATTCGCGGAACAGCTCGTCCTGGCCGAGGTATCCGATGAACAGCGACGGCGTCCGCATCACGAGCTCGCCCTCGGTTCCGCGCGGGTTGAGCGAACCGTCGGGTGCAATGGTCTCCAGCACCACTCCGGGCAGGACCCGCCCGCAGGTGTGCGAGACCAGTTCGGCGACGTCGCCCGGCACGCTCGACGTCGCGCCGCCCTCGCTCATCGCCCAGATGGAACTGATGAAGGTGTTCGGCATCTGCCGGCGCGCGCGCTCGATCAATTCCGGCGGCACCGGTGCGCCGCCGCAGAGGAAGGCGCGCATGGCGTTCAGCTTGTGCGCCGGCCCGTCCCAGTCACAGTCGACGAGGTCCTTGAGGAACGGGGTGGCGGCGACGGTGATGCCGCAGCCGTGGCTGTCGACCAGCTCCAGCGCGCGCCGGGGTTCCCACCGGTCCTGCAGCACCAGGGTCGCACCGGTCAGCAGCGACATCCGCGCTCCGTGCCACAGGCCGGTGCTGTGCCCCAGCGGGGACGGCATGAAGATCGGCTGCTGCCCGGTGACCTGGTAACGGTCGATGACCCCGAAGTTGTAGGCGCTCAGGCTCGCCTCCGAGTGCGCGATCGCCTTCGACTTGCCCGTCGTACTCGACGAGAAGAGGATGTGCGCCAGGCCTTCCGGATAGGGCGGCGGCGTCACCGCCGGCCCGTCGAACGTCCGCCAGCTGCGGTGGTCCTGGTCTCCCTCGAGCAGGAGCACGTGCAGCGCGCGGCCGAACTCCTCGGCCAGAGAGTCTGCTTCGACGCGGAAATCCCGTCCGCGGTGACTGACCGGCAGCGCGATCGCCTTGGCGCCGACCAAGTTGGCCACGTAGGCAATCGATTTCGCGTCTGTGGTGACCGGAAGGGTGGCCGGGATCAGGCCCCGCCGCACGACGGCGAGGTACACGGCGAGCCACTCGGTCCAGTTCGGCATGCAGATGATCACCACATCGCCGCCGCCGAGACCGCGGTCCTGCAGTTCGCCGGCCAGCTCCGAGGACAGTGCCCTCAGCTCGGCGCGCGACAGGCTGTACCCCCGGTCGTCGAGCACCGCCGCGCGGTGCGGGTCGGCCGCGTAGGCCCGTTCGAAGGCCGCCAGAGCTGCGCAGACTTCGCCGGCGGTGGCGATCTGTGCATGCGTGCTCATGAGAACTCCTTGGAGGATGTCCGAGTCGGGAGGAGGGACCGGCGGTGACGCACCTGGCGTTGTGGGAGATTCTGCGACCCACCCCACGCCAAAGTCAAGAGAGTGACATCGCTTTTTTGTATACTCGCACCGTAACGCGACGCACAGGGCATTGACCGTGTGCGCGAATCAGGAAGGATCGGTAGCCATGCCGCAGACACCGAGCACGACCAAGGGAATGCAGACCCGCGCCCACCTGCTCAGTTCGGCCCGCGCCGTATTCGGCCGCGACGGCTACGTCGGCACCACCATGAGCGCGGTCGCCACCGAGGCCGGGATGTCACTCGGCGGCCTGTACCGGTACTTCTCGGACAAGGAAGACCTGTTCGCGGCCCTCATCGCCGACACCCACGACGAACTGTTCCGGGCCAGCGGCACCACAGACCACCGGCTCGAGGAAGATCCGTATCAGGCGTTGCTCGACGCCAACACCGGTTACCTGACGCACTACTACGACAACCGGGACATCATGCGGACGCTGGTCGAGGCCGCGAGTGTGGAGACCCGGTTCCGCGACATCTGGTGGCAGATGCGATCACGCCACGTCACCCGGTTCACCACCGTGCTCAAGCTGAAGTTCGGGATGGACGAGGTCGACGGGCTGCCCGTCGCGCGAGTGGCCGAGGCCGTCGCCTGCATGGTCGAGCAGTCCGCCTACATGTGGTACGCCCAGGACTCGCTGCAGACCGATCCGATCCCCGTCGACCAGGCCGCCAAGGTCGTCACGCGGGTGTGGCACGCCAGCTTCTTCGGCGCCGACCGCGGCAGCGCCGTCTAAACGATCACCAGCGCCGCCGCGGCGGCACTCGCCAGGCACATCGAAGGACCGTGCGGCACCGTGCGACCGCGCCGCGTCACCGTCGCGACCGCGTACGCCGCGGTGAGCAGTGGCGCGCCCAGCGCGGCGAGCAGCCAGACGTCCGGACCGAAGGCGCCGGTCAGCCCGCCGGCCCCCAGCGCGAGCTTCACGTCACCGGCCCCCATCGCCGCCGGCGCCAGCAGATGCGTGGCGGCGTACAGCGCGAAGAGGGCCGCGGCGCCGACCGCGGCGGGTGCGCCGCGGCCTGCCAGGGCGGCCGCGATCAGGATCAGCGCAGCGCCCGGCAGCGTCAGCCAGTTCGGCAGGCGGCGCCAGCGCACGTCGTAGACGCTGAGCGCGACGAACCAGGCGACCACGCAGACAAGCGCCCATTCCCCCATTCGTCGAGGCTAAGCGGTCTGCAGCGCCGCCCTCATCGCCTCTTTCGGAGCCGGCCTGCCGGTGAACTGTTCGACCTGGGCGAAGGCCTGGTGCAACAGCATCTGCAGCCCGCTGACCACCCGGCCGCCCGCGGCCTGTACGGCGGCGGCCAGCGGCGTGGGCCACGGATCGTAGATCGCGTCGAGCAGCAGCGGTGTGCGCGCGAGCGTCGCCGCATACCGCTCGGCGACGTCGGCGGGGATGGTGCTGACCACCGCGCCCGCATCTGCTGCGAACCCGGCCAGGTCCCCATCGTCGAGATCGCACCAGCGCGCGGTGATTCCGAGGCGTCCGGCCAGATCGAGCAGCGGCGCCGCCTTCTGCTGGTTGCGGGCGGCGACCGTGATGCCGGTGGCGCCGAGGTCGGCGAGCGCCACCACCGCGGCCGGCGCGGTCCCACCGGAGCCGACCACGACCGCCGGTCCGTCGACTTCGCCGAGGGCGCCCTTCACACCGTCGACGTCGGTGTTGTCGGCGCGCCATCCGTGCGGTGTGCGGACCAGGGTGTTGGCCGACCCGACCAGCTCGGCCCGGGCGGTGCGCTCGTCGGCGAAACGGAGCGCGGCGAACTTGCCGGGCATCGTCACCGACACCCCGACCCACTCAGGCCCGAATCCGCCCACCAGGCCCGGTAGTTGTTCGGCCGTGCACTCGATGCGGTCGTACGTCCAGTCCCCCAGCCCGAGCGCACGGTAGGCCGCGAGGTGCAGTTGCGGTGAGCGCGAGTGGGCGATGGGCGAACCGAGGACGGCCGCCCGGCGGGGCTCACCTTGCACGGCGGCGGGCCGCCTATCGGGCACGGCGGCGGGCCGCCTATCGGGCACTGTCGAGGACGCCGTTGCGCGTTGCCAATTCGATGTTGGCCAGATGCTCGTTGTAGTCCCTCGTGAACAGCGTGGTGCCCTGCAGGTCGATGGTGACGAAGTACAGCCAGTCACCGTCCGCCGGATTCTCGGCCGCCAGGAGCGCCGGCTGGCTCGGCGAGCAGATCGGCGTGGCGGGCAGCCCGGCTCGCACGTAGGTGTTCCACGGGGTCAGCTGTCCGCGGTCGCCGTCGGTGGTGGCGACCTCGATGCGGTCCAGCGGATAGTTGACCGTCGAGTCGAATTCGAGCGTGCGGTTCTCGGCCAACCGGTTGTAGATGACGCGGGCCACCTTCGCGAAATCCTCGGGTTTGGATTCCCGCTGCACCAGCGAGGCCACCGTCAGGACCTGATAGGGCGAGAGATTCATCGCGTTCGCCGTCTCGAGCAGACCGCCCTGCGCGTACTGGTTCGCACTCGACCGGACCAGCGTGGCGAGGATGTCCTGCGGTGTGGCCGACGGATCGATGTTCCACGCGCCGGGCGCGATGAGCCCTTCGAGGCGCCGGTGGTCGTCGCCCATCGCCCTGACGGGCTGCGCCGCCCACTCCGGTACGGCCAGCGCCGCCGGGGCCGCGGTGGCGGCGACCCGCTTGATTTCGTCGGCGGGGACGCACCGCTGTTCGCCGTCGAGATCCACGCAGGTGGCCTTGGAGATCAGGGTGAAGATGCCCTCGGTGACCGCGTTGGTCTTGACGTCGGAGACGTCGTCGAGCTGGCGGCCTTCCGGGATCACCAGCTTGCCCACCCGGCTCTGCGGATCGGTCAACCGGTCGACCGCATTGGCGGCGGGGATCTCGGTGCGCACCTTGTAGAAGCCCGGCTGGATCGCGGAGATCCCCGAGTTGCCTTCGGCGGCATCGACGAACGCCTTGACCGTCGCAACGACGTTGTTGTCGTGCAGTGTCTGCCCGATCGCCGTCGTGGAGTCCCCGTCGTGCACCTGGATCACCACGTCGGTCACACCGTCGCCGGCGAAGTCGTTGCCGTTACCGCCGAACATTCCATGCCACAGCTTCGATCCTAGGAACACCGCGCCGATGACGACGGCGATGAGCAGTGTGAGCGACAGAATGCCGGCGAACCGGCGCTTCCGACGGCTCCGCTCCAGACGCATCCGGTCCGAACGGCTCATCCCGCGCCGTGGCGGTCCCACCGCCACCGGCTCTGCTCGGTCGTGACGCCAGTCGTCAGCCATTGCCGCCCTCTCCCGGCGCGGCGAGTGCCGCACGCCGCTGGTCCAGCCAGCTCTGCAAGATGCCCACCGCCGCAACCTGGTCGATCATCGCCCGCTGTCCCTTGGCGCGGACGCCGGCCTCGCGCAGCGACCGTTGCGCGGACACAGTGGTGAGTCGTTCGTCGGCCATCCGCACCGGGATCGGTGCGATGCGCCGGGCCAGCGCGTCGGCGACGCCGATGGCGTCGTGGGCGGCCGGTCCGGTGCGGTCGGCCAGGGTGCGCGGGAGCCCGACGACGACCTCGACGGCCTCGAACTGGGCCACCAACTGCGCGAGTCGCCGGACGTGCCGGTCCGCGCGTTCGCGCCGCACGGTCTCCACCGGGGTGGCCAGCACACCGTCGGGATCGCTACTCGCCACGCCGATCCGCACGCTGCCGACGTCGATTCCGATTCGCCGCCCGCGGCCCGGGTCGCCCTCTCCGGGGCGGTCAGGGAGGCGGTGCTCGCTGTCGGTCACGGGGGTCAGCTCCTGTCGATCTCGGCACGCAACGCAGCCAATGCCGCGTCGATGCCCGCTGCCCCCTTACCGGAACCCTGCGCCAGATCGGCCTTGCCGCCCCCACGGCCGTTCACCGCCGCCCCGAACTGTTTGACCAGTTCGTTGGCGCGCAGCCCCAGATCCTGGGCGGCCGGGTTGACGGCCACCACGAAGGGCACGGTGTCGTTCTCGCCGTCGGCGATCAGCGCGACGACGGCCGGGTCGCCGCCCAGCTTGCCGCGGATGTCGCCGACGAGTGTGCGCAGATCGCCCGCCGACATCCCGCCGGCCATCCGCTGCGCCACGAGTCGGACCTTACCGACAAGTTCCGCCCCGGCGACAGCGTTGACCGCCGCCGCGCGGGCGTTCGCCAGCCGCATGCGGTCGAGTTCCTTCTCCGCGGCGCGCAGGCGTTCGACGAGCCCGGCCACCCGGGCCGGGACCTCCTCGGACGGCACCTTCAGCGAGGAAGCCAGCCCGGCCATCAGCGCGCGTTCCTTGGCGAGGTGGCGGAACGAGTCGAGGCCGACGTAGGCCTCGACGCGCCGGATGCCGGAACCGACCGACGATTCACCGAGGATCGTCACCGGGCCGATCTGCGCCGAACTGCGCACGTGGGTGCCGCCGCACAACTCCAGCGAGAACGGCCCGCCGATCTCGACCACCCGGACCTCGTCGGGATAGGCCTCGCCGAACAGTGCCATCGCGCCCATCGACTTGGCCCGCTCCAGATCGGTCACGAAGCTGTGCACCTCGAAGTCGGCCTCGACGGCCTCGTTGGTGACCTCTTCGATCTGGGTGCGCTGGTCGTCGGTGAGTGCGCCCTGCCAGTTGAAGTCGAAACGCAGGTAGCCGGGCCGGTTGAGCGAGCCGGCCTGGACGGCGTTGGGCCCGAGGACCTGTCGCAGCGCGGCGTGCACCATGTGGGTGCCGGAGTGGCCCTGGGTGGCGCCGTGCCGCCAGCGCGGGTCGACGGCCGCGACCACGGTGTCGCCTTCGACGAATTCGCCCGATTCGACGGTCACCCGGTGCACCCACAGCGCCTTGGCGATCTTTTGCACGTCGGAGACCGCCGCCTTGGCGGTGCCCGAGGCGCCGGTGCCGGTGATGGTGCCCTCGTCGGCGATCTGGCCACCGGATTCGGCGTAGAAGGGGCTGCGGTCCAGGACCAGTTCGATGCGGTGCTGGGCGGTGGCGGTGTCGTGTCCGACGACCGGCACCCGCCGGCCGTCGACGAAGACGCCGAGGATCCGCGCCTCGGTGGTCAGCTCGTCGAAGCCGGTGAACTCGGTCGGATGGGCGTCGACCAGGTCGCGGTAGGCGGTCAGGTCGGTGTGCGCCTGTTTACGGGCGGCGGCGTCGGCCTTGGCGCGCCGCCGCTGCTCGGCCATCAGGCCCCGGAAGCCCTCCTCGTCCACCGACAGGCCGGCCTCGCCGGCCATCTCGAGGGTCAGTTCCAGCGGGAAGCCGTAGGTGTCGTGCAGCGTGAACGCGTCGCGCCCGGACAGCACCGTGGTGCCCGACGCCCTGGTGGCGCCCGCGGCCTCGTCGAACAGTCGCGAACCCGATGCCAGCGTGCGGTTGAACGCGGTCTCCTCGGCCACCGCGATGCGCTGGATGCGGTCGAAGTCGCTGACCAGTTCCGGGTAGGACGGCCCCATCGCGTCGCGCACGGTGACCATCAGGTCGCCGACAATGGCGTCGTCGATGCCGAGCAGTTTCGCCGACCGGATCACCCGGCGCAGCAGCCGGCGCAGCACGTAGCCGCGGCCGTCGTTGCCGGGGCTCACCCCGTCGCCGATCAGGATGGCCGCGGTGCGGCTGTGGTCGGCGATGATGCGGTAGCGGACGTCGTCGGTGTGGTTGCCCTGTCCGTACCCGCGCGGCGCGCGGGCGGCGACGGCGTCGATGACCGGGCGCAGCAGGTCGGTCTCGTAGACGTTGTCGACACCCTGCAGCAGGCAGGCCACCCGCTCGATGCCCATGCCGGTGTCGATGTTCTTGCGCGGCAGCGGGCCGAGGATCTCGAAGTCGGATTTGCTGGTGCCCTCGCCGCGTTCGTTCTGCATGAACACGAGGTTCCAGATCTCGATGTAGCGGTCCTCGTTGGCCTCGGGGCCGCCTTCGATGCCGTATTCGGGTCCGCGGTCGACGTAGATCTCCGACGACGGGCCGCACGGTCCGGGGATGCCCATCGACCAGTAGTTGTCGGCCATACCGCGGCGCTGGATGCGCTCCAGCGGCAGCCCGGCCACCTCCTGCCAGAGCTGGATCGCCTCGTCGTCGTCGAGATAGACGGTGGCCCAGAGCTTTTCGGGGTCGAATCCGTAGCCGCCCTGCTCGACCGGGTTGGTCAGCAGCGTCCACGCGAACTCGATGGCACCCTTCTTGAAGTAGTCGCCGAACGAGAAGTTGCCGGCCATCTGGAAGAACGTGTTGTGCCGCGTGGTGATGCCGACCTCGTCGATGTCGGGCGTGCGGATGCACTTCTGGATGCTGGTGGCCCGCTGATACGGCGGGGTCCGCTGGCCGAGGAAAAAGGGGACGAACTGCACCATGCCGGCGTTGACGAACAGCAGGTTGGGGTCGTCGAGGATCACCGAGGCGCTCGGCACCTCGGTGTGCCCCGCTTTCACGAAGTGATCGAGGAAGCGCTTCCTGATCTCGTGTGTCTGCACGTCTGAGGCATCCTTATCGGGTCATCGGCTCTTGTAATTCGACCGATCTACAGTACCCGCCGCCGTCGCCACGCCGTGACCGCGACAAGCGGGGTCAGGCGCCGAGAAAACTCAGACGCACCGAACGGCGCGGGTTGTCCCGGTTGAGATCGACCAGGACCACGCTCTGCCACGTGCCGAGAAGCGGCTCCCCGTTCTGCACCGGCACCGTCACCGACGGCGACACGAGGGCGGGCAGCACGTGGTCGGCACCGTGTCCCGGTGACCCGTGGGCGTGTCGGTAGCGGCCGTCGCGGGGCAGCAACCGCTCGAGCGTGTCGAGCAGGTCGTCGTCGGACCCGGACCCGGTCTCGATCAGCGCCACCCCCGCGGTGGCGTGCGGCACGAACACGTTGCACAGTCCGTCGCGTCCCGAAGAGCTTCGCGCTGCACAGAACGACCGGACGGCGTCGGTCAGGTCGACGATGCGGCGCCGGGACGTGTCCACGTCGAGCAGATCGGTGTCCATGGACACCAGCGTAGGAGCCTGCGCCCGAAGGCCCCGTCCAAGCCATTGCCGTGCCCGATCCCGCGGAGGACAGTGAGAGGTGAACCGGTGGCGCCACCGGGGCGCTGCCCCGTCACCCAAGGGGGTGAGCTGTGTTCGCACGCACAACCACAATCGAGGCACGCCCTGGCGCCGTGGACGCGGGCATCGCCCACATGCGCAACGAGGTCATGCCCGCCCTGCGGGACATAGGCGGCTGTGTCGGCCTGTCGTTGCTGGTGGACCGTGAATCACGCCGCTGCATCGCGACCACCGCGTGGGAGTCGGCCGAGGCGATGCACGATTCCGCGGAGCGGGTGCGACCCGTGCGCGAGCGGGCTGCCGAGGTGTTCGGCGGCACTCCCCTGGTCGAGGAGTGGGAGATCGCGGTGCTGCACCGCGAGCACCGGGCCGGCGCGGGCGCCGGGGTACGGGCGACCTGGCTCAAGGCCCGCCCCGAGCAGTTCGACCAGGCGATCGCGTTCTACCGCTCGGAGGTGCTGCCGTCGATCGAGGAGCTCGAGGGCTTCTGCAGCGCCAGCCTGATGGTCGACCGCGGTTCCGGGCGGGCGGTCTCTTCGGCGTCGTTCGACACGATGGGCGCCATGAACCGCAACCGGGACCAGGCCCGCTCGATCCGCACCGCCCGGTTGCGCGATCTGGGCGCCGACCAACTCGACGTCGGCGAATTCGAGCTGACCATCGCGAGCCTGCGCGTACCCGAAATGGCCTGACCTGCACGCGATTGACGCGAGCGTTTATTGGGTTCGGCGGCCGGGTACCTCCGCTGCACCCAAACCTCTTGGAGGAGCCATGACAGTTACCGGCATTATCAGCGCAATCCTCATCGGCATCGTCGTCGGTGCCCTTGCCCGGCTGCTGCTGCCGGGCAGGCAGAACATCGGCATGATCGTGACCATCCTGGTCGGCATCGTGTCGGCCCTGATCGGCACGGCGATCGCCAACGCGCTCGGACTCCCGACCGCGACCAGGGGCGTCGACTGGATCGAACTGCTCGTCCAGGTCGTCGTCGCAGTGATCGGCGTGGCCCTGGTGGCCGCATTCATGGGTCGCCGCCGCGGTGGCGTGGTGGGCGGCCGACGCACCGGTTTGACGCGCTGACCGACACCGCCGCAGGAACCCGGCCGACGTACGTCGGCCGGGTTTTCGCGTTCTGAGGGCGCGGGGTGATGCGCTGCCCGGGCCGTTCGCTATGACCTCGACAACAGCGGCGCCACCTGAGCGTAGCCTTACTTACGTCGCCGTGTACTGTGCCTGCGTGACATCGAGGAGTACCCGGACCACTTCCCACATGTGCGTCCACCCCATATCGAGCGAACGGCTCGATGTTTGCTGTCCGCCGGATATCGCGGCCCAGCGATGAATGCGTTGGCATCGGCACTGACCGACTCGATGAGCACCACCGACACCGATCTCGTGCTGCTCGACCGCGAGAGCAGCACCTGGCGGCGCCACCCGTGGTCCGAGGTGCATGCCCGGGCGATGAACGTCGCCGAGCGTATCGGTGACGCGGAGGCCTCCGCCGTCGGCGTGGTCGGGGACCCGACCGTCGAATTCATCGCGGCGATCATCGGGGCGTTCCTGGCCGGCCGCGGCGTCTCGGTGCTGCCAGGACCGGTCCGCGGCGCCGCGGCCGACCAGTGGGCGCACACCACGCTGGCCCGGTTCGCGAGCGCGGGTGTCAGCCATGTGCTCAGCCACGGCGACCACCTCGAGCAACTCCGCTCGGCCGACACCACCGCCTCGCTCGCCGACGTGACCGCCTGGGCGCCGCCGCACCGGTCGGGCGCCTTCGAGGCCCCGGCGCCGTCCGGCGACGTCGCGATCTTGCAGGGCACCGCGGGCTCCACGGGCACCCCACGTACGGTGCGACTCTCACCGGCCGCAGTGCTGGCGAACCTCACCGGGATCAACGTCCGCACGGATGTGGGCCGGCAGGACATCGGGTGCTCGTGGCTGCCGCTGTACCACGACATGGGGCTGAGCTTTCTGCTGTCGGGTTGCCTGGCGGGGGTCGAGACCTGGCAGGCGCCCACATCGGCATTCCAGGCGTCACCGTTCCGCTGGCTGAACTGGCTCAGCGACAGCCGTGCCAGCTTCACCGCCGCCCCCAACATGGCGTTCGGCATGATCGGCAAGTACGCGCGCCGCGTCACCGACGTCGACCTGTCGAACATCCGGTTCGCACTCAACGGCGGTGAACCGGTCGACTGCGACCTGACATCGCTGTTCGCCACCGAGATGGCCCGCTTCGGATTCTCCGCCGGCGCGTTGGCGCCGTCCTACGGGCTGGCCGAGTCGACGTGCGCGGTCACCGTCCCCGTCCCGGGCGACGGGTTGCTCACCGACGAGGTGGTGGTGAGCACCGACACCGGTCCGTCGGTCCGTCGGCAGGCGGTGCTGGGGCATGCGATCCCCGGTATGGAGGTCCGCATCGCATCGAGCGATGCGGACTCCGACGTGTCCGGCCGCGACGTCGGCGAGATCGAGATCCGCGGGACGTCGATGATGTCGGGGTACGTCGGCGACAACCCGCGTGATCCCGAGAGTTGGTTCGCCACAGGCGATCTCGGATACTTCACGGAGGGCGGGCTGGTGGTCTGCGGCCGCGCCAAGGAGCTCATCACCGTGGCCGGCCGCAACATCTTCCCCGCGGAAGTGGAGCGGGTCGCCGCCCAGGTGGCCGGTGTGCGCGAAGGCGCGGTCGTCGCGGTAGGCACCGGCGAAGGCTCGATCCGGCCGGGCCTGGTGATCGCCGCGGAGTTCCGCGGCCGCGACGAGGCAGGTGCGCGAACCGAATTGGTGCAGCAGGTGGCGTCGCAGTGCGGTGTGGTGCCGTCGGATGTGGTGTTCGTCAGACCGGGCTCACTGCCGCGGACGTCGTCGGGCAAGCTCCGTCGGCTGGCCGTCAGGCAGAGCCTGGAAGCGGGCCGGATCTGATCGCTCGGCCGGTGACGTCCCCTCGTGCAGACCGAGCCGGCCGTGCAGCCGCATCAGTGGTGGCGGCGCCCACCAGTTCCACCGGCCCGCCACGCGCATGAAGGCGGGCACCAACACCATCCGCACGAGGGTCGCATCGGCCAGCACGGCCAGGCTGAGGCCGAGACCGAACATCCGCATGAACGACACGTTCGCGGCGATCAGCGCCGCGAAGCTGATCGACATGATCAGTGCGGCCGCGGTGACGACCCGGCCGGTGCGGGCCAGGCCCAGGGCCACGCTCTCGGACACGTCAGCCACGGTGCGCCCCGACGCCAGCCAGAATTCCCGGATCCGCGCCATCAGGAACACCTCGTAGTCCATCGACAACCCGAACGCGATGCAGAACAGCAGCACCGGGATGTTGGCGACGAGCGTCCCCGTCGACGTGGTGCCCAGCGCGCCGAAGTGGCCCTCCTGGAAGATCCACACCATCGCGCCGAAGGCGGCGCTGAGCGACAACACGTTGAGCGCCAACGCTTTCAGCGGCAGCACGACGCTGCCCGTCAGGAGGAACAGCAGGCAGAACGTCGACACCGCGATCAGCCCGAGCACCAGCGGCAGACGCGACGTGATGGCGACGACGCTGTCGCGGTTGCTGGGCGCGACACCGGCGAGTTCGACGGGGCGACCGGCCGGTCCGGCCACCTGGTGCAGCCGGTCCAGCTGTGCGGCGGAACGATCGGAGAACAGCGGGGCGTCGGTGGACACCGTGAGGAACGCGCCGCCGTCGCGCACGCCGGTGGCCGCCGACGGCGGTCCGATCCGCCGGCCGGCGACATAGGTGCCCGACGGGGCCGACACCGACGACACGTCAGGCACCCGGGACAGGTCGGCGGCGTAGCGGCTGAGCTCTGCTCCGCTGACGCCATGCGCGTCGGGAACGACCACGGTGACCGCCGTCGCCGGATCGCCGGCGAACTCGGTGCGCAGCTGGTCGCCCACCTCGTGCGCGGACGCCGTTCGCGGCAGCACGCGGTCGTCGGGCAGGCCCCATCGCACCCCGAGGAAGGGCAGCCCGAGCAAGACCAGCACGGCCACACCCGCCAGCCCGACCGGCACCGCACGTCGCATCACGAATTTCGTTGACCGGTACCAGAATTGGCGTTCGACGGGCTTGGGCGCCGGTTCCGGACGGCCCAGCAGCCGACGGCCGAGCCGGCGCACGTCGAGCGCGTCGATCCGGTCGCCGAGCAGCGCTATCGCGGCGGGGGTCAGCACCAGCGCGGCCAGCGCCGCGAACACCACGGTCGCCACGCCGGCGTACGCGAACGATTTGAGGAAGTACATCGGGAACAGCACCATCGTCAGCATCGGCAGCGCCACCGTCGTCGCGGAGAACACCACGGTGCGGCCGGCGGTGACCATCATGCGGATCAGCGCGTCATCGGAGTTCGCGCCGGCTGCCAGCTCGTCGCGGTACCGGCTGATCATCAGCAGCGTGTAGTCGATCGCCAGCGCCAGCCCCATGGCCATGCAGAGATTGAGCGCGAACACCGACACGTCGGTGAAGTACGTGATGACGTGGAGCACCGCGAGCGATCCGACGATCGAGACCAGGCCGACGGCGACGGGGACCGCGGCGGCCAGCAGTCCGCCGAAGACCCACACGAGGACCAGGAAGCTCAACGGGATCGCGATCGACTCCATCACCAGCAGGTCCCGCTGGGTCTGCGCGGTGATCTGGTCGTTGACCATCGCGACGCCACCGGCGCGCACTGTCACACCGTCCCGTTCGCTTCGCGCACCTCCGATGGCCTCGACCAGTGCCGTGGCGTTGTCGTTGGAGTGCTTCTCCCCCCCGGTCACCCCGGCGATCACCAGCCCGGTCCGCCCGTCGTCGCTGATCAGGTCGCGCGCGGCGGGCGCGGGCGCCGTCCAGGCGGACGTCACCGATGCGACGTGGGGCGAACGGCGCAGCGTGTCGACGATGGCGGTGCCGACCGCGCGGGCCGAGTCCGCGGTCGCCCCCTGCGGTGAGGTGACGGTGATGAGCAGCTGGACGTCACCCTGGCCGAACCGCTCGGCGAGCACCGCTGCGGCGCGGGAGGATTCGGCCGCCGGGTCCTCGAAGCCGCCCGCCGACAGCTTGCCCGCGACCGGGATCCCGAACACGGCGGCGGCCACCGCGGCCAGGACCGCGGCCGCGATGATCCGTCGTGGTGCGGCGAGCGAGACGGCGGCGATGCGTCTCAGTACGCCCCGCGCAGGCACGGGAACATCGTCCCCCATCGGGGCTTCACGTGGGGTGAGGAATCGTCACAGCGACGGCAACAGCGCGTCCAGCCGTTCGTAGCCCTCGGTCATCCCGCCTTCCATCCCGGAGGACAGCAGCGCATCGCGCGCATCGGTGTTCGGGCAGATCGACCGGCCGCGCAGCCTGCTGCGGCCGCCGTCGAGACCCTCGAACCACAGGAACTCGATGTTGACCATGTCGGGCGCCCCCTCGAATTCGAAGGTCTGGATCACCAGATCCTCCCGAACGGTGTGGAAGACGCCGTTGAAGGCGTAGGTGCCGTTGTCGTCGGAGTGCAGATAGCGGTATCCACCACCGGTGCGGAAATCCCACCGCTCGATGGTCATCTCGAGTCCACGGGGGCCGAGCCACTGCCGCACCAGGTCCGGTTCGGCGTGCGCGCGGAACAACGCGGCGACGGGGGCGTCGAAGTCGCGGGTGTAGTCCATGGCCAGGGTGTCCACCGGGGCGACGAGATCGAGTGCCTTGGTCATTTTCGTCCTTTCTCCTGCGCCAGCAGGGCGTCCAGCCGGCGGTAACTGCGTTCCGCGTCCAGGCGGTACCGGTCGATCCACCCCGTCAGCCGCTCGAGGGCGGCGGCGTCGAGGTGCACCGGGCGGCGCTGGGCGTCGCGTGTGCGGGTGACCAGTCCCGCCTGTTCGAGGACGCCGATGTGCCGGGACACCGCCTGTTTGGTGATCTCGAACGGTTCGGCGAGTTCGTTCACGGTGGCCGGTCCGCGCGACAGTCGCGCGACGATCGCCCGCCGCACCGGATCGGCGAGCGCCATAAAGGCTCGATCCAACGAGTCGTCGACCTCACCTCGGGTCATTGGTCAACTATATCCTTGATCAACGCTTTTGTTGATTAAGACGGTAGGACGGCGCCGCGCCGGTGTCAAGGGTCCGGGTCAGCGCCGCTTGCGGATGATGGCGCGCAGCCGTTCGAGGCGTCCGCCGATCTCGCGCTCCGCGCCCCGGCCGGTCGGCCGGTAGTAGTCGACACCCACCACCTCATCGGGTGGATACTGTTGCGGCACAACACCGTCCGGATGGTCGTGGGAGTAGACGTAGCCGACGGCGTTGCCCAGTTTGGCGGCCCCGGAGTAGTGGCCGTCGCGCAGATGCGCGGGCACCTGGCCGGCCTTGCCGCTGCGGACGTCGCTCATCGCCGCCCCCAGCGCGGTGGTGACCGCGTTGGACTTCGCGGCAGTGGCGAGATGGACGGTGGCGTGCGCCAGCGTCAGCTGCGCCTCGGGCATCCCGATCAGCTGCACGGTCTGCGCCGCCGCCACGGCGGTGGGCAACGCGGTCGGATCGGCCATGCCGATGTCCTCGCTGGCCAGGATCATCAACCGGCGGGCGATGAACCGCGGGTCCTCCCCCGCCACCAGCATGCGCGCCAGGTAGTGCAGCGCCGCGTCGACGTCGGAACCGCGGACCGACTTGATGAACGCGCTCACGACGTCGTAGTGCTGATCGCCGTCGCGGTCGTACCGCACCGCGGCCTTGTCCAACGACTGCTCGACGATGTCGACCGTCACCCGTCCGTCGGCGGCCGCGGCCGATTCGGCGGCGACCTCCAGCGCCGTCAGCGCCCGGCGGGCATCCCCCGCCGACAACTGGACGATCAGGTCCACCGCATCGTCGTCGACCTCGACACTGCCGCCGAGTCCGCGCTCGTCGGCGACCGCGCGCCGGACCACTTCGGCGATGTTCTCCGGGGTCAGCGGCTGCAACTGCAGGATCAGCGACCGCGACAACAGCGGCGCCACCACCGAGAACGACGGATTCTCCGTGGTCGCCGCGACGAGCAGCACGACGCGGTTCTCCACCGCCGCGAGCAGCGCATCCTGCTGGGTCTTGGAGAATCGGTGCACCTCGTCGATGAACAGCACGGTCTGATGTCCGTGCAGCAGGCTCCGACGGGCATCGTCGATGACGGCGCGGACCTCCTTCACCCCCGCCGACAGCGCCGAGAGCGCCTCGAAGCGGCGACCCGTCGCGTGCGAGATGAGCGAGGCCAGCGTGGTCTTGCCGGTGCCGGGCGGACCGTAGAGGATCACCGACGCGGCCCCGGACCCCTCCACCAGCCGGCGCAGCGGCGAGTTGGGTTTCAGCAGGTGCTGCTGGCCCACGACCTCGTCGAGGCCGGCGGGGCGCATGCGCACCGCCAGCGGTGCGGACGCGGGTGCGCCGGGCGCCGGACCGGTCGGTGTGACGGGGCGGTCATCCGGCACATCGAACAGCGAGTCGGACACGTCTCGTGCTTACCACGTCACCGAGACGCGGGCGCCGTCACGAAGTCGATGAGCTCCTCGACGCGGCCGATCAGCTCGGGTTCCAGATCGGTCCAGTCGCGCACCCGGCCGCGGATGCGCTGCCATGCCTGCGCGATGTCGGCCTGGCTGTCGTGCGGCCAGCCCAGCGCCGCGCACACGCCGTGTTTCCAGTCCACGCCGCGGGGCACGTTCGGCCACGCCGACATGTTGAGCCGGGCGGGTTTCACCGCCTCCCAGATGTCGATGTAGGGGTGTCCGACCACGAGTGTGTGTGTCCCGTACGGTCCCCGCCGGACCGCCTCGGCGATGCGCGACTCCTTCGAACCCGCGACGAGGTGGTCGACCAGCACCCCGAGCCGCCGGCCCGGTCCCGGCCGGAACTCCTCGACGATCGCGGTCAGATCGTCGACGCCGCCGAGGTACTCGACGACCACACCCTCGATCCGCAGGTCCTCGCCCCACACCTGTTCGACGAGTTCGGCGTCGTGGCGGCCTTCGACGTAGATGCGGCTGGCGAGGGCGACTTTCGCGCGCACCCCTGCGACGGCGACCGAACCGGAGGCCGTGCGGGCGGGAGGCGGGGCGGCGCGTACCGGTGCGGTGAGGATCACCGGACGGCCCTCCAGCAGGAAGCCGGGACCCAGCGGGAACGCCCGGACGCGGCCGTTCCGGTCCTCGAGTTCGACCCGGCCCTTCTCGATGCGCACCACCGCGCCGACGTACCCGGACTGCGCGTCCTCGACCACCATGCCCGGTTCGACGGGCTGCTCGGTGGAGCGGACGCGTGTGGGGGCATGGGGGTTGCGGGCCAGCACGTCGCGGCCGTAGCGATCGGTCACCGGGTGATCCTAGGGACGGCGACCCGGTTGGGCGATTACCATCTGCCCGCGTGTTGCTCAACCGTGCCACCGCCGACGGCATCGCCGCGGGCACCGTCACGCTGGTGTTGCGTCGCTGGGATGCGCCGCGGGCGAAGGCCGGCGGGACCCAGCGGACGTCGGCGGGCACCGTCCGCATCGACGGCGTCACCGAACGTCCGGGTGACTACCGGGTCACCGAGCGGGAGGCGCGGGCGGCGGGCTATCCGGACGCCGAACACGCCCAGGCCGATCTCGACCGCAGGCCGGCGCGGCACACCTATCTGATCGCGGTGTCGTATCTCGGCCCCGACGAGCGGCCCGACCTGGCGGCCGACGACCGGTTGAGCGACGCCGACGTGGCGGCCATCGACGCCCGCCTGGACCGCTGGGACGCCGCGACCGAACCGTGGACGCGGCAGTACCTGCGGCTCATCGCGGACAACGAAGCCGTCCGGGCACCCGACCTCGCGGCGGGACTCGGCCTCGACGTACCGCGGTTCAAACGCCGGGTGCGGCAGCTGAAGGGGCTGGGGCTGACGCTCAGCCTCGACGTCGGCTACCGGTTGTCACCGCGTGGACGCGCCTACCTGGATGCGGCGAGGCGCTAACTCTGCTGCTGTTGCTGTGACGCCGCCGAACTCGACAGTTTGGTCGGGTCGGCGGTCACCTCGTCGATGACGTTGTGGATGAACCGCATCTTCTCCAGCACCGGCGGCGCCAGCACGAAGGGGTAGAGGTCCTCCTTGCCCATCGACCGGTTCACCATGTTCAACGCCCACGACAGCGGCAGCCACATCTCGATGATCGTGTCGAATCCGCTGGGGCCCAGCACGCGGCGTTCGAAGGTCGCGCCGGCCGGGGCGAAGCCGAACGCGGCCGCGGTGTCGAGCGTGTCGCGGATGTGCAGATAGTGGGCGAACGTCTCGGCCCAGTCCTCGGCGGGATGCATGGTGGCGTAGGAGGAGACGTAGTCCTCCTCCCACCCCGCCGGCGCGCCCTCGCTGTAATGGCGGTCCAGCGCCTCCTGATAGTCGAGGTCCGGATCGCCGAACAGTTCGTTGAACCCCTGCAGGTACGTCTGTGACGGACCGATCAGGCGGTAGAAGTAGTAGTGCCCGATCTCGTGGCGGAAGTGGCCGAGCAGGGTCCGGTACGGCTCGTCCATCGCGATCCGCAGCTGTTCACGGTGCACATCGTCGCCCTCGGCGAGATCGAGCGTGATCACCCCGTTGGCGTGGCCGGTGAAGACCTTCTCGTTCTCACTGGACAGCAGGTCGAAGGCGAGCCCGTAGTCGGGGTCCTCGTCGCGGCCGACGATCGGCAGTTTGAGTTCGTGCAGTTCGGCGATGAGGCGGCGTTTGGCGCGTTCGGCGACGGCGAACGCCGCGAGGGCGGTGGTGTCCGCGTCGTTGGGCCGGGTGCGCGTCAGCGCGCATGCCTCGCACAGCAGCTGGATCGGCCCCTTCTCCACCAGCCAATTGCATTCCGCGAGATGCATGTTCGCGCACAACTGGTACTGCCGTTCCGACACCGCACCGGCGTGGGCGCTCTCCTTCGGCGGCGCGATCACCAGCAGCGCCATATCGTCGAGCGAGAACCCCAGTGCGCTACCGCAATTCAGGCACAGCGAGTTCTCGAACGCCAGCCGCTGTCCGCATACGGGGCAGTTGAAGTCACGCATGCAACGCTCCCCCGGTCGTGGACTCGTAGGGCGCCACGTCGACGGACACGTCGATCGCGCTGCTCTCGGAGTCGGTGTAGATGATGCCGCGCAGCGGCGGAACGTCGGCGTAGTCGCGCCCGACGCCCACCACGATGTACCGCTCGTCCTCCATCTGGTCGTTGGTGGGATCCAGCCCGAGCCACTGGTTCTGGGGTGTCCACACAGAGGCCCAGGCATGCGTCGCGTCGATGCCTACCATGCGTTCCTTTCCGGGCGGGGGGTCGGTCGCCAGGTAACCCGACACGTAGCTGGCGGCCAGACCGTTCGCGCGCAGGCAGGCGATCGCCAGCCGGGCGAAGTCCTGACATACCCCTTCCCGCGCCGCCAAAACCTCGCTGACCTTGGTCGACACCGTCGTGGAACCGGAGCGGTAGGTGAAGTCGCGATAGATGCGTGAGCTCAGGTCGCGCAGTACCTCGATCAGCGGGCGGCCGGGCACGAAACTCGGTGCGGCGTAATCCCGTACGGCGTCGGTGATCTCAGGGGGCTGCAGGTCGAGGGCGAACTCGGTGGCCAGCGCGCCGTCGGCGCCCACCGGCCGGGCGATCTCCCATGGCGCCCTGGCGGACCCGCCCCCGTACACGGTGGCGGGCGGCGGGTCGACCTCGACGACCGATCGGCTGGTGATGCTCAGCGTGTCGTGGCGTTCGGTGACATGGAAATACGAGCTGATGTTGCCGTAGGCGTCGCGGCTGGTCGAGCTGTCGGCCGCCTCGGGTGCGATCAGCAGCTCGTGGCTGAGGCAGCGCTGCCGCGGCGAATCCCTAGGGGTGAGGAATCCGCGCCCGTAGGAGCTGGTGACCACATCCGAGTAGCGGTACACCGTGCGGTGGGTGACCCGGTAGGCGCGCGTGTCCGTTCCCGCCGCGGGCGGCGTAGCCCTCATGGCACCACCCGGCGTTCGGCCGGCCCCCACAGCGGCTGCATACCGCCGGGCAGGGACAGGTGGGTCGCGGTGATCACGCCGGAGAGCGCACGCAGGTCCCGGTGCATCCCGTCGAGCAGATCGGCCAGTTCGGCGCGGCGCCCATCGGGGGTGACGTCTTCGAGGTCGGCGGGGTCGACGCGGCGCAGCCGGGTGGCGAGGTCGTCGACGAGCCGCTCCGGACGCGACGAGCCCGAGGAACCCGGCAGCGCGCGCAGCCCCTCGCGCAACCGGTCGAACTGGTAGACCAGCGAGCGCGGATTGCCCGCGTCGAACAGCAGCAGGTCGGCCACGGCGGCCACCCTAACGGTGCCCAGCATCCGGCGCCGGTAGATGACCGAGGACTCACACGCCACCAGCGTGGATTCGGTGATCGTCTGCTCGGCGTCCGGGCTGCGCGCCTCGACCAGCGTGCTCCGCAGCAGCCCGGTCAGCCCGAGGCCGCGCTCGATGCGCTTGCCGATGTCCATCATCGTCCAGCCGGCGTCCCGGATCATCGATTCGGCGGCCACCCCGGACAGGGCGAGCATGCCGGCCAGCGTCGTGCTGTGCGCGGCGGCCAGATACGCATCGCCTTCGGTCTTCGACTCGGGTGGCGCGGTCGAGGACCGCAGGACGGCGCGCTCGACGGCGGCGAGCACCATCCACGTGTCGTTCGACATCTGATCGCGCACCGACCGCGCCGCCAGGCCGAGCCGTTCGATCGACTGGGCCAGCGATCCGGCGCGGTGGCGGTCGGCGGTGACGGCCCACAGCGTGGTGGGCGCTATCGCGATCATCTCGGCGTGGTCGCCGCCCGCGCCGGTGTCGGTGCCGGTGATGTTGCCGATCGCGGTCAGCAGCACCGGCACGCATGCGCTGCCGTCCATCTCCTGGCGGTACCGGTACTCGTGATGGCGCTCGCGGGTGACGTTGAGCAGCCGGGCGGTGTACTCGGCGCGTTCGGCGTAGCGGCCCAGCCAGAACAGATCCGAGAGCACGCGCGGCGAGCTCACCTCACGGGTGGGGCTGGCGGTGACGGCCGCCGACAGCGCGGGGACGTCGGCGTCGACGGGGACGGTGCGTTCGGCGGTGACCCGTGCCGGTGTCCGGATCCAGATATCCTTGGCCGCAACGCTGTTCAGTTTGTATGCGGCGTTGCCCGGCGCCAGCAGGTAGCCGAGGCCACCGATCATCGGGGCGTACCCGCCGCGCTGGGCGACGGTGAACAGCCGCATCCCGACACTGGCCGCCGACAGGCCGCCCCGGCGGTGCACGCTCGGCGCCGAGGAGAACTCCGGCAGTTCCTGACCGATCCACTGCCAGGGCGCGGCGTCGATCCGCGCGACCAGTTCGTCGCGCTGCCCCCGCGACAACGCGGGCCCGACGATGGTGTCGCCGCCCGTCACCGGTTTGATCAACAGCGAGGCCACGTTGCTCAGCAGGTGTGAGCGTTCCAGTTCGATACCGCCCCAGTAGACGGGTGCGGTCGGCAGCAGCGGCGTCTCCCCCAGCAGTTCCTCGGCCAGCTCCGGCAGGAACCGCAGCAGCCCCGGGCTCTCGAGGATGCCGCTACCGAGGCTGTTGACCACGGTGACCGCGCCGCGGCGCAGCACCTCGACGAGGCCGACCACCCCGAGCCTGGAATCGGCGCGCAGGTCGAGCGGGTCGGCGTAGACGGCGTCCACCCGGCGCAGCACCACGTCGACGCGTTTGAGGGTGCCGAGCGAGCGCATCCACAGCTTGCCGTCGCGTACCACCAGATCCGGGCTTTCCACCAGTGGGAAGCCGAGCACGCTGGCGAGGTAGGCCTGATCGAACGCGGTCTCGGAGTGGCTACCGGGACTGAGCACCACCACGACCGGCTCCTCGGCCGATTCGGGAGCCGCATCGATCAGCGCCAGGCGCAGGGCCTGGGCCCACGGGGAGGCCGGTCGCGGACCGATCCGTTCGTAGAGTTCGGAGATGGCGTGGGCGACCACCCGGCGGTCGGCGAGCGCGTAGCCGGCGCCCGACGGGGCCTGGGTCCAGTCGGCGTTGACGTGGAACGCGCCGTCGGCGCCGCGGCTGACGTCGCACCCGTGCAGGAACAGCTGACGGCGCCCGGGGATCTCGATGCCGCGGGCCGCGCGCAGGTAACCCGGGTGCGCGAACACCAGCTGCGGGGGCAGCAGCCCGCTCGTGATGGACCGGCGGGGACCGTACAGATCGGTCAGTACCGCGTCGAGCAGCCGGGACCGCTGCACCAAACCGGATTCCAGCCGGTCCCAGTCGTCGGCGTCGAGCACCAAGGGCAGCCCGTCGAGGTGCCATGGTCCGGGGGTGCCGCTGTCGTCGTCACCGGTGATCGCCTCACCGTGCTGGTCGACGTGGATGTAGGTGATGCCGTCGTTGTCCACCAGGCCGCGCACGACCGCGCGCAACCGGTCCAGCCCGCCGCGGCCGCGTTCGACCACACACTGCGCCAGCTCCCGCCATGCCGGCCGGATGTCGCCCGCCGCGTCGACGAACTCGTCGTACCCCGTGCCCGCGCCCCGGACGTCGAACAGCGCCTCCTGGGCGCGCGCGGCGCGGTACTCGGCGAGCACGCCGTCGGCGTCGACGGAGGCGGGTTCGGGCGGACCCTCGGCGGACAGGATCATCACCGCAGCACGGTACGCACCCGGCGGAGGTCGAGGATGCCCGGCGCGCCCACATCGGTCGACTGCCGTGCCTGTTTCTCACGAAGGTCGGAGATGTCGATCCGGCCGGGGGTGAACCCGGTCGACTCGAAGCGGCGTCCGCGCCGCGATTCGGCTTCGACGGCGTTGACGGGTGGGGTGTCGTAGGACCGGCCGCCCGGGTGGGCGACGTGGTAGGTGCAGCCGCCACGGGAGACGCCGCCCGCGGTGTCGACGAGTTCGAACCGCAACGGTCCGTCGACGGTGATCGTCGGGTGCAGGGCGCTCGGCGGTTGCCACGCCCGGTAGCGCACCCCGCCCACCTGCACGTCGGGGTTGTCGGTGGCCAGCATCGGAATGGGGTGGCCGTTGCAGGTGACGAGGTAGCGGTGCCGGTCGGCGCCGATCAACCGCACCTGGAGGCGCTCCACGGAGGAGTCGACGTACCGCGCGGTGCCGCCTGCGGTGGCCTGTTCGCCGAGCACGTTCCACGGTTCGATGGCGCCGCGCAGTTCGATCTCGACGCCGTCGAACACCGCGGCGCCGATGCGCGGGAAGCGGAATTCGGTGAACGGGTCGAGCCAGCTGGTGTCGAAGTTGATGCCGTGCGCCCGCAGGTCGGCGGCGACGTCGGCGATGTCGTGGATCAGGAAGTGCGGCAACAGGTATCGCCCGTGCAGGTTGGCGCCGTGGCGGATGAGCGGTGCCCGCAGCGGCTCGTCCCAGAACCAGGCGACCAGGGCGCGCACGAGCAGCGACTGCACCATCGCCATCTGGAAGTGTGGCGGCATCTCGAAACCGCGCAGTTCCAGCAGGCCGAGCCGGCCGCGGGCGCTGTCGGGGCTGTAGAGCTTGTCGATGCAGAACTCGGCGCGGTGGGTGTTGCCGGTGATGTCGGTGAGAAGGTGGCGGAGGGCCCTGTCGACGATCCACGGAGCGGAGCTTGCGGAGCGACCATGTGCCGGAGCGGAGCTTGCGGAGCGACCATGTCCCGGAGCGGAGCTCGAGGCGAGCCGGGCGATCTCGGCGAACGCGATCTCGAGTTCGTAGAGCGCCTCAGAGCGTCCCTCGTCGACGCGCGGCGCCTGCGAGGTGGTGCCGATGAACCGCCCTGCGAACAGATACGACAGCGCCGGGTGACGCTGCCAGTAGGTGAGCATCGACACCAGCAGGTCGGGGCGGCGCAGCATCGGCGAGTCGGCGGGCGTGACCCCGCCCAGCGTGATGTGGTTGCCGCCGCCGGTGCCGCCGTGCGTGCCGTCGACATCGAACTGTTCGGTGGTCAACCGGGCCAGCCGGGCCTGTTCGTAGAGGGTCTCCAGTTGCTCCCTCTGTTCGGCGAAACTCCCTGTGGGCGCAACGTTGACCTCGATGACCCCGGGGTCGGGCGTGATCGTCATCGTGGCCAACCGCGGGTCGGTGGGCGGTCCGTACCCTTCGACGACCACGGGGCAGCCGAGCGCCGACGCGGCCGCTTCGACACGGCCGACGAGGTCGACGAAGTGGTCGAGTTCGTCGGTGGGCGGCAGGAAGACATAGAGCACGCCGTCTCGCACCTCCGCGACCATCGCGGTCGTCGGCAGCGAATCGGCGTCCTCGACGACGGCGCCGGCTGAGAAGCCGGTGGAAAGCGGGCCGCGCGGGGCCAGCGGATCGCCGGGAGGCGTGGGCCGCGACGGGTGCCAGCTGATCGCGTCGAGCGGAAGCCGCAGTCCCGCAGGGGAATCCCCGTCGAGCAGCACGATGCGGCCGCGGCGCAACCGCCAGGCGGCGCTGGCCCATCCGGTGTCGTCGTCGCGGCGGTGCAGCGGCAGCACGTGGGCGGCGGGCTCGGTGACGCTGCGGTCGAGCCTGGCGAGCATCGCGGCGCGGGCCCTGGCGGTGTCGTCGGCCAGATCGTCGCCGGCCGCGACGGGCGCTCCGGCCGGTTGGCGCACAGCGGATGCCAGCCGGCTCAGCGGATCCTCGAAGGCCGGGCGCACCTGGGTGGCGGGCAGCCCGAGGCCGGCGGCGACGGCGTCGAGCAGCCGTCGGGCGGCATCGGGCGCCACCGCCTCGCTTCCCGGCATCCACGGGTCGGCGAGCAGCGATTCGTCGGTCCACAGCGGTTGTCCGTCGGTGCGCCAGTACAGGCCGATCTGCCAGCGCGGCAGGGGTTCTCCGGGATACCACTTGCCCTGGCCGCGCTGCACCAGGCCGTGCGGCGCCCAGACGGATCTCAGCCGGGCGGCCAGTGCCGAGGCGCGCTCCCGCTTGTGCGGACCGTCGGCCGCGGTGATCCATTCCGGATCGGTGCGGTTGTCGACCGAGACGAATGTCGGTTCGCCGCCGACGGTCAACCGGACGTCGGCGTTGGCCAGGCGGTCGTCCACGCGGGCGCCGAGCGCGCAGATCGCCTCCCACGCCGATTCGGTGTACGGCAGCGTGACGCGCGGATCCTCGTGCACCCTGGTGACGAGGTTGGCGAAATCCAGGGTGGTCTCGCACCGTTCGGTGGCGCCGGTGATCGGCGCGGCCGACTCCGGATGCGGCGTCGCCGACAGCGGTATGTGGCCCTCGCCGGCGAAGAGGCCGGAGGTGGGGTCGAGACCGATCCACCCGGCGCCGGGGATGTAGACCTCGGTCCAGGCATGCAGATCGGTGAAGTCGGCGGCCGGTCCGGACGGGCCGTCGAGCGCTTCGACGTCGGAGGTCAACTGGACGAGGTAGCCGGAGACGAACCGTGCCGCGAGGCCGAGCTGGCGCAGGATCGAGACGAGCAGCCAGGCCGAGTCGCGACACGACCCGATGCCGACCCGCAGCGTGTGATCCGGGGTGTGCACCCCCGGTTCGAGGCGCACGCTGTAGCCGACGTCGGCGTTGACGGCCCGGTTGAGGGCGACGAGGAATTCGATGGTGCTGGTGCCGGGCGCGACGGAGAAGTTCTTCACCCAGGCCTGCACCAGGTCACCGGGACCCGATCCGTCGCCGTATTCGTCAACCGGTTTCAGATACGGTTCGAGATCCTGGGCCAGCGCCTTGGGGTACTCGAAACCGATGCGCTCGGCGTACTCCTCGATGAAGAAGTCGAACGGGTTGATCACCTTGAGGTCGGCGATCAGTCCGACGGTGATGGTCAGCTGCCGGGTGCGCGTGGGAAAGACCACGCGGGCAAGGAAATTGCCGAACGCGTCCTGCTGCCAGTTGACGAAGTGGTCGTCCGGTTCGACGGTCAGCGAGTAGGCCTCGATCGGCGTGCGGGAGTGCGGCGCCGGACGCAGCCGGATGACGTGCGGGTACACCTCCACCAACCGATCGAACGTGTAGCTGGTGCGATGCTCCAGCGCCACCTTGATGCCCATTCGCTGATCCCATCACACGGCGTACGGGTGCGCATTTCGCGCGGATCAGGTGTGCCGGTGGTGGCGGCGGTCGGCGAGCCTGCGGATCCACAGCACCGCGACGCCGGCGGCCACGATGCCGGCGAGGTTGATCGCGAGCTGGGCGGCCGATTGCGCGGCGACGTCCCAGTCGCCGACGGTCGCCGCCACCACGGCGAAACCCGCCGCGGGCACCGTCGTCACGGAGATGAAAACGCCCACCAGCGCAGCCGATTTCGCCGAGACCAGCGACAGCATCCCGGCCGCGCCCGCCAGTAGCGCGACCACCAGTGACAGCGGCCCCACCTGGAAGATGAAGTCCACCTCGTCGAGTTGGCGCGTGCTGGTCAGCTCGATCCAGCCGATCGCCTCACCGGACACCACGGCCAACGAGGTGATTGCCATCGCGATCGGGAAGCCGATGAGCAGGGCGGCCAGCGCCCGGCGCGTCAGATGCGTCCGGCGGCGCACCAGTGAGACCGCCAGCGCCGCCAGCGGGCCGAACTCCGGGCCCACCACCATGGCGCCGACCACGGTCACCGGCGAGTCCGTGGCCACGCCGACCGCGGCGATCAGGCATGCCAGCGTGAGGAATGCGACGAAGGTGACGTTGAGCGTGGATTCTTCACGTGTGCGCGCGGCGAGTTCGTCCCAGACGACCGCATCTGCGGGGTCGCCTTCGGCTTCGTCCTCCGCGCGGTAGGCGCGTACCGACAGCACCGTGTCCACCACGTCGAGGGTGATGGCGCCGCGATCCTTGACGCCCAGCGCTTTGAGCCCGTCGACGATCTCGTTGGCGGATTCGCGGGCGATGTCGGCGGTGATCTCGTCACCGCGCGGGTCGAGCGCTGCCTCGCGGTGCAGGACCAGATGCGCGACGCCGGGATTGTCGGACAGCAGCTCGAGCACCGGCGCACGCAGATCCTCCGGTGCGATCACCCGCAGATGCAGCACCGCCCGAGGGTAGCGTCAACGGCGTGGCCACCTGGTGCAATGTCGGCGAGATCGCGCAGCGCCTTCCGGAGACGGTCGAGACCTCTCCGCGGACCTGGCGGGTCCGCAAGAAGCTGGTGGCGTGGGAGCGGCCGCTGCGCAAGGCCGACCGCGAGGCGCTGGGGCCGGACGCGCCCGACGGCGACATCCTCGGTGTGCGGGTGGCCGACGAGGGAGTGAAGTTCGCGCTGATCGCCGACTCCCCGCACGTGTACTTCACGACGCCGCACTTCGACGGCTATGCCGCGGTGCTGGTCCGGCTGGCCGACATCGAGATCGCGGAGCTGACCGAGCTGCTCACCGACTCGTGGGCGCTGCAGGCCCCCAAGACACTGGTCAAGAGCTACTTCGCCTGACCAGTCGCATGCCGAGTTCGTCGGCGGGCACGTGGTGGCCGGCCGCACAGCGGATCTCGACGGTCGCCTCCTCACCGCAGCCGAGGTGGGTCAGCCGCAGCCGGCTGTCGTCGACGTGGCGCCGGCCCCACTCGAACAACGCCCACACGACCGGCATGAAGTCGCGGCCGGCGTCGGTCAGCACGTACTCGTCGCGGCGGCGCTGACCCGGCTCCTGGTAGGGCCTGCGTTCGAGCAGTCCGGCGTCGACCAGTTCGGACAGCCGCGCGGCGGCGGCGGCCTTGGTCACCCCGACCCGCCGCCAGAAGTCGTCGAACCGGGTGGTGCCGTAGAAAGCCTCGCGCATGAGCAGCATCGCGGTCTTGGTGCCCAGCAGCGACATCGTCTTCTCGATCGGGCACTGCCCCACCGCCGACCAGGCGTCGCGATCGGTCAGCGGCCCCTGTAGCACGGCCACGGAATCATTCCTCCATCTGAGTTGTTTTCACTATACCTAGGTGCTACACACGTCTAGGTACAGACAACACTACTCAGAGTGGAGCGGTCATGAGCGGATTCAGAGGACGCGACGCCGTCATCGTCGGGGCGGTCCGGACACCGATCGGCAAGGGCAAGCCGGGCGGCGCGCTACACGAGGTGCTGCCCGCCGATCTGCTGGCGCACAGCCTGCGCGAACTGGTCGCCCGCACCGGCATCGATCCGGCGCTCGTGGACGACGTCATCGCGGGCGCCGTCACCCAGGTCGGCGACCAGGCGGTGAACATCGCGCGCAATGCGCTACTCGGCGCGGGCTTTCCGGAGTCCGTTCCCGGTACCACCGTCGACCGCCAGTGCGGCAGCAGCCAACAGGCCATCAGTTTCGCCGCCCAGGGTGTGGTGTCCGGCGCGTACGACGTCGTGATCGCCGCGGGAGTGGAATCCATGGGCCGGGTTCCGATGGGGTCGTCGGTGCTGCCGGGCAGCAACCCGTTCGGTGCCGATTTCGCCGGACGCTACCCCGACGGCCTTGTCCCCCAAG
The DNA here is from genome assembly GCA_050205415.1 of Mycolicibacterium litorale. GTDB lineage: Bacteria > Actinomycetota > Actinomycetes > Mycobacteriales > Mycobacteriaceae > Mycobacterium > Mycobacterium litorale_C. Next base: position 12,610 of record JBNMQY010000027.1, on the reverse strand, counting down.
GCATTTCCGCCGAGCTGATCACGGCGAAGTGGGGCCTGTCCCGCACTGCGCTCGACGAGTTCTCCGCCGCCAGCCACGAGAAGGCCGCCGCCGCGACCAAGGCCGGCCTGTTCGACGGCGAACTGGCCCCGATCGCCGGGCTCACCACCGACGAGATCATCCGTCCCGGCACCAGTGTGGAGACACTGGCCGGGCTCAAGCCGGCGTTCTATCACCCCGCCTACCAGGAGCGCTTCCCGCAGATCGGCTGGGAGATCACGGCGGGCAACTCGTCACCCCTTTCCGACGGCAGCGCGGCGGTGCTGATCACCACGACCGAGGCCGCCAAGCGGCTGGGGCTGCGGCCGTTAGCGCGTATCCACACCGCGGTGGCCGTCGGATCCGATCCGCTCTACATGCTCACCGGGGTGATCCCGGCGACCGAGAAGGTACTACGGAAAGCCGGGCTCACGTTGGCGGATATCGACCTGTTCGAGGTGAACGAGGCGTTCGCGCCGGTCGTACTGGCATGGGCTGCCGATGTCGGTGCGGACCTCGCCAAGACCAACGTCAACGGCGGCGCCATCGCGATCGGACATCCGCTGGGCGCCAGCGGGGTGCGGATCATGACGACCCTGGTCAACGCCCTCGAGCAGCGCGGCGGCCGCTATGGCCTGCAGACGATGTGCGAGGCGGGCGGCATGGCCAACGCGACGATCATCGAACGTCTCTAGTCGTAGATGACGGCTTCACCCCTGCGCTGGAGTTCGGCCAGACCGTCCCGCATGGCCTGCAGCTGTTCGGGCGGATGGCCGACCCAGTCGGTGATCTCGCCGACCACCCGCACGGGCTCACGGGTGCGGTAGGAGCGGGTCGGATTGCCGGGCAGCTTCTTGTCCGTCACGTTCGGGTCGTCTTCGAGCGCGCCCTGCGGCTCCACCAGATAGATCCGGCCTGGGCCTTCGCCTTTGGCCATCTCGGCTCCCCACACCGCCGCATCCAGTGTCTGCGTCACGTAGACGTGGTTGGAGACACGCCCCTCCTCGAAGTTCGACGGGCGTCCCGGCACGAGCAGATCACCCACCGCGAGATCGGCTTTGGTGCCGTGCAGGTACCCGCCGGACTCGTGAACCTCGAAAGGTTTCGTCACATCGACCTCCATCCGTAGTAGCTGGACGGAGATTGTGCAGCAGTTCAGGGGCCTTGCCGCAAGCCCCCAGTCCCCCCATATAGTGAAGGGGGAAGCGCGGTCCCGGCTTCAGGCGCGTGTGAGTTCGAACAGCGGGATGACGCGTTCGGTCTTATGGACCCGTGGCGTCGCGCGCAAGTTGTGCACCCACGCGGGCGCCTTCGGGGCACCGCCGAAGGACCCGGCGATCAGGATCCGGCCGTCGATGTCGAAGTACACCAGCGGCGATACGCGCCGGCATCTATTCCCGGGGATCTATTTCACACGCGGATGAGCTCGAAGACCGGGATCGCCCGGTCCGTCTTGGCTTGGTAGTCGGCGAACACCGGCGCGAGTTCGACGATCTTCGGGTATGTGGCGTCGCGCTCCGCAGGTGGCAACTCGCGCACGTCGACGTCGTAGGACTCGGTGCCGACCTCCACGTGGGCCCGCGGCAGGGCGCGCACATTGTGCACCCACGCCGGGTCTTTGGGCGCACCGGCGAAGGAGCCGACGATCAGCATCTTGCCGTCGACGGTCAGGTACGCCAGCGGCGACAGTCGGGCCTTGCCGGTCTTCGCGCCTACCGTGTGCAGCAACAGCAGCGTGCCGCCCTCGAACGGACCACCGACCTTGCCGCCGTTGGCCCGGAACTCCTCGACGATGGCGGTGTTGAAGTCGTTGGCGTAGTTGGTGTCGGCGACGAACTTGTCCTTGTCTGGCTGAGTCATGCTTCCTCAGACTTCTTCGGCTTGGCGTCTATTCCCGATTCCCGGCGCTGCTGCACGGTGATCGGTGCGGGCGCACCCGTCAGCGGGTCTGCGCCGCCGCCGGACTTGGGGAAGGCGATCACCTCACGGATGGAGTCCATCCCGGCGAGCAGCGCGGTGATCCGGTCCCACCCGAACGCGATACCGCCGTGCGGCGGTGCGCCGAAGGTGAACGCGTCCAACAGGAATCCGAACTTCTCCTGCGCCTCATCGTGGTCGATGCCCATCATCGCGAACACCCGCTCCTGGACGTCGCGTCGATGGATACGGATGGATCCGCCGCCGATCTCGTTGCCGTTGCACACGATGTCGTAGGCATCCGCCAGTGCAGTGGCGGGATCGGTGTCGAACGTGTGCTCCGACTGCGGCTGCGGTGCGGTGAACGCGTGGTGCACCGCCGTCCAGGCGCCCGACCCGACCGCGACGTCGCCGGAGGCGGTCGCCTCCTCCGCCATCTCGAACAGCGGCCAGTCGACCACCCAGGTGAACGCCCACGCGTTCGGGTCGATCATGTCGAGGCGTTTGGCGATCTCGACGCGTGCGGCGCCGAGCAGCGCCCGCGACGCCTTGGCAGGGCCCGCGGCGAAGAAGATGCAGTCGCCCGGCTTCGCGCCGACGTGTGCGGCCAGCCCGTCGCGTTCTGCGTCGGTGAGGTTCTTGGCGACGGGCCCGCCCAGCGTGCCGTCCTCGCCGACCAGCACGTACGCCAAGCCCTTGGCGCCGCGCTGCTTGGCCCACTCCTGCCAGCCGTCGAGCGTGCGTCGCGGCTGCGACGCCCCGCCGGGCATGACCACCGCACCCACGTAGGGCGCCTGGAACACGCGGAAGGTGGTGTCGGCGAAGAACTCCTTGCACTCGACGAGTTCGAGGCCGAACCGCAGATCCGGCTTGTCCGACCCGAAGCGGCGCATGGCCTCGGCGTAGGTGATGCGCGGCAGCGGGGTGGGCAGGTCGTAGCCGATCAGCGCCCACAGGGCCTTGAGGATCTCCTCCGACACCGCGATGACGTCGTCGGCGTCGACGAAGCTCATCTCCATGTCGAGCTGGGTGAACTCGGGCTGGCGGTCGGCGCGGAAATCCTCGTCGCGGTAGCAGCGGGCGATCTGGTAGTACCGCTCCATCCCCGCCACCATGAGCAGCTGCTTGAACAGCTGCGGGCTCTGCGGCAGCGCGTAGAACGAGCCGGGCTGCAGGCGCGCCGGCACCAGGAAGTCACGGGCCCCCTCGGGCGTGGACCGGGTCATCGTCGGCGTCTCGATCTCGACGAAGTCGTGTTTGGCCAGCACCTCGCGCGCCGCGGCGTTGACCTTCGAGCGGAGCCGGATGGCGTTGCCCGGTCCCTCGCGGCGCAGGTCGAGGTAGCGGTACTTCAGCCGGGCTTCCTCACCGGCCTCGTCGTCGAGCTGGAACGGCAGCGGAGCGCTCTCCCCCAGCACGGTGAGCGCGGTGGCGTTGACCTCGATACCCCCCGTCGGGATCTCGGGGTTCTCGTTGCCCTCCGGGCGGACCTCCACGACGCCCTCCACGGCGACGCAGAACTCGGCGCGCAACCGGTGGGCCGCCTCGAGCACCGCCCCCTCGCGGAACACCACCTGGGACACCCCCGACGCGTCGCGCAGATCGATGAAGATGACGCCACCGTGGTCGCGCCGGCGCGCCACCCATCCGGCCAGCGTCACCTTCTGACCGGCATCGGCGGGCCGCAACGATCCGGCGGCATGACTGCGCAACACTCAAACTCCCTGGGAATGGCCTGACAGGACGACTGCCACAGTGTAGTGGCCCCGTCTGCGCCGGTAGCTTGGGCGATCATGCCCACCCGCATCGCACTCGTCGGGCCCGGCGCCGTCGGCGCCACGGTGGCCGCCCTGCTGCACGAGGCCGGCCGTCCGGTGCTGCTGTGCGGCCGCACCGCCCGCGCCTCGCTCGAGGTCCGTCCCGCAGACCGGTCGCCCATCGTGGTGCCCGGTCCCGTGCACACTGATCCGGCTGAGGTCGACGGTCCCGTCGACGTGGTCCTGCTGGCCGTCAAGGACACCCAGAACGAGGCGGCCGCCCCGTGGCTGAGCCGGTTGTGCGGCGAACACACGGTGGTGTGCGCACTGCAGAACGGCGTCGAACAGGTCGAACGGGTGGGGCGCTTCTGTCCGGGCGCGACGGTGGTGCCCGCTGCGGTGTGGGTCTCCTCCGAGACCGACGCGGAGGGGATCGTGCACATCCGCACCGACGCCCGGTTGGTGCTGCCCGACACCGACGCGGCCGCGACGCTCGACGCGGTGCTCACCACCGCGCACCTGACGGTCGAGTGCGATCCGGGCTTCGTGTCCGCGGCCTGGCGCAAGTTACTGGTCAACGCCGTGGTCGGGTTGATGGTGCTGACCGGCCGGCGGTCCGGGATGTTCCGCCGCGACGACATCGCCGCGCTGGGCCGGCGCTACCTCGCCGAATGCCTGGCCGTCGCCAGGGCCGACGGGGCGTCCCTCCGGGACGAGGTCGTCGAGCAGGTGATCGGGCTGCTGGCCGACGGCCCGCCCGACATCACCACCTCCATGCTCACCGACCGCGAGGCCGGCCGCGCGCTGGAGTGGGACATCCGGAACGGTGTGATCGCGCGCAAGGGCGCCGCGTACGGGATCCCGACGCCGATCAGCGACGTCGTGGTGCCGCTGCTGGCCGCGGCGGGCGAAGGGCCGGGCTAGCGGCTAGACACCGTCGGCTACGGTGTATGGCCATGCCCGCCTGCGAGCGTGTCGACCTTTCCTTCGTCGACTCCGCGCCATACCGCTTCGTCAGCACCGTCGACCTCGCGATCACTCCCGAGCAGGTGTTCGAGGTGCTTGCGGACGCCGAGTCGTGGCCGCACTGGGCCACGGTGATCACCAAGGTGACGTGGACGAGCGCGGAACCCCGCGGCATCGGCACCACCCGCACGGTGCACATGCGCGGCGGCATCGTCGGCGACGAGGAGTTCCTGGCCTGGGAGCCATTCCGCCACATGGCATTCCGGTTCAACGAGGCGTCGACGGGCAGTATCGCCGCGTTCGCGGAGGACTACCGCGTGGTCGAGACCCCGGGTGGCTGCCACCTCACCTGGGTGATGGCGATGAAACCCAACGGTGTGGCGGCCCGGTTGGGCATGTCCCTGGGCCGGCCGGTGATGGCCTGGCTGTTCCAGCGTTTCCTGCACAACCTGCGCCGCTACACCGACCAGCGGTTCGGGCGTTAGCCGACCGCGGTCACGGCGGGTCGGGGCGCGAGGCTGCGACCGTCGGCGTCGATGTGGGTGCTGCACCGCGAACACGTCCAGCCACCCGTGACGGCTTGCCTGACGGACACGGGGACCCGGACGCGGGGAAGGACGGCACCGCAGGCGGGACACCACCGCTGCGGGCTGCGTAGCACCATGACCACCACCGTGGCCGTGGACCCGACTGCCGCGGACACCATCGCGAAGACCAGTTCGGGATCGATCATCGAACCTCATTGCATAGTTCGCGGAACAGGGCCGTCCGCTTCTCGGCGGGCGAGCATAACCGACGCAATGGTGTTTCCGCGCGCTAGTAGATCCCGGTCCACGCCTGGCGCCGCAGCGCGTCGGGATCGTCGACCGAATCGTCGCGCATCGAGCGGATGACCCGGGTGCGGCGGCGAGCGGTGTCATAGCGCGGCCAGTCGTCTCTCCACTGCTCGGCCGGTCCCCAACCGCGGGCCGCGAAATCCAGCCAGGTGCGCTGCATCCGCCGGCCCACCGACGGCGGTACGCGCCGGCCCAGCGGATGCAGTTTGCGGCCCAGATACGACGCGTAGCTGTGGTGGATGTGCACGATCTCGCTGCCGTGGGTGGCGCCGAGGCCCAGCGCGCGCAGCGCCAGCGCGGTGTGGTCGAAGCGGTAGACGTGGGTGGGGGCGTGTGCACTGTAGGCGTCGGCGAACGCCCACGTCGGCGCGCCGAACATGACGTCGGAGCCCAGGGCGACCAGGGCGTGCCGCCGCGGATGACCCGGGTAGGCGCGCAGGATCCGTTCGCGTGCCTCGGGCGCACATCGGTGGAACCACGACTCGATGCCGGCCGGGGTGGTGGGCAGCATCGGCGGTTTACCCCACGCGAACATCGACGCCTCGTGGCTGTTGGTGCCGACGATCAGCGGCACCCGGTGCACCGCGCCGGCGCGGGCCGCCGCGATCGGGTGGTCCGGCAGCAGGTCCACACCATGGGTCAGACCGTAGGCCAGCGCGGGTGTCTCGGCCACACTCTCCAGTTGCAGGTGACCCGCCGCCCGCCGCAGAGACCGCTGCGGTGCGGATTTGACCTGGTCGACGTCGGCGCCGAGCAGGTCGAGAAAGCGCCGTGCCCGGTGCGCGCGGGTGTCGCGGTCGGCGACCAGGGGCAGCGCCGGGCTCTGGGCGATCGCCCGCGCGAACAGTCCTTCGGCGGCGGGGCAGGCCAGCAGCGCCAGCACCGACGTCGCGCCCGCCGACTCGCCGAACATCGTGACACGGTCCGGGTCGCCGCCGAATGCGGCGATGTTGTCGCGCACCCAGCGCAGCGCGGCGAGCTGATCGCGCAGGGCGAGGTTGTCGTCGAAGCCGTCGCCCAGTGCGCTCAGGTCCAGCCCGCCGAACACCCCGATCCGGTAGGTGACGTTGACGACCACGACGTTGCCGTTGGCCGCGAGCCGCGAACCGTTGTAGAGCTGGAGCTGGCCGGCCCCGTAGACGAACGCCCCGCCCGGGATCCACACCATGACCGGCAGGGACGCGGTGGTGTCCGGGGACCAGACCGTCAGGGTCAGGCAGGGCTCGTCCCGGTTCTTGGGATCGTCGCGGCCGCCGCCGACGAACGACTTACCCTGCGGCGGGATCGGCCCGTGCTCCAGCGCATCGCGCACACCGCTCCACGGTTCCGGCGGGACGGGAGCGGTGAACCGCAGGTCGCCCAGCGGCTGGCGGGCGAAGGGCACACCTCGCCAGACGTGGACGCCGCCTTCGGTCGTGCCGCGCAGCCGGCCGCGCGTGGTGTGCGCGACGGTTTGAACATCGGCGACGGCGGACACACCCGAATCGTAGTGTGGGACTCTGAACACCGGCGCCGGGTCGAGCGCCTCATCGAGTGCGGATGGAGTGTGCGATGACCTTCAACGAGGGCATGCAGATCGACACCAGCACCAGCTCGAGCAGCGGAGGCGGCCGAGGCGGTGGCCGCGGCATCGCCGTCGGCGGCGGCGTCGGCGGCCTGCTGATCGTGGTCATCGCGCTGTTCCTCGGCGTCGACCCCGGCACCGTGCTGCCCCAGCAGCAGCAGATCGGCACCGAGGGCGTCGAGACCCCCGGTTTCGACCTGAGCCAGTGCAAGACCGGCGCGGACGCCAACGAGTTCGTGCAGTGCCGGGTGGTGGCGACCGGCAACTCACTCGACGCGGTGTGGTCGCAGCTCAAACCGGACTACACCCGGCCACAGGTCGAGATCTTCACCGGAAGCGTGAACACCGGGTGCGGCCCGGCGACCAGCGAGGTGGGCCCGTTCTACTGCCCGGCCGATCAGACCGCCTACTTCGACACCGACTTCTTCGACGTGCTGAGGGACCAATTCGGCTCCAGCGGAGGGCCGTTCGCCCAGGAGTACGTCGTGGCGCACGAATTCGGCCACCACGTCCAGCAGCTGGAGGGCGGGCTGGTGCGCGCGCAGCAGGATCCGGAGGGTGCGACCGGCGGCGGAGTCCGCACCGAACTGCAAGCCGACTGCTACGCGGGTGTGTGGGCGCACTACGCCGCGGTCACGAAACAGGAGAGCACCGGGGTGCCGTTCCTCGAACCGTTGACGGACAAGGACATCGCCGACGCGCTGTCGGCCGCCTCCGCGGTCGGCGACGACCGGATCCAGGAGGCCGCCACCGGCCGGGTCAACCCCGAATCGTGGACGCACGGTTCGTCCGAGCAGCGCCAGAAGTGGTTCACCGTCGGCTACCAGACCGGCGACCCGACGAAGTGCGACACGTTCGCCACCAACGACCTTGGCTAGGCGGCCCACGGCGGTCGATGCCGTCGCCGAACGCTACCTCGACACACTCGCCGCCCTCGACCCCTGCACCGCAACCGAACTCGGCATCGCCGGCGGAGACCGCAACTACGACGAGGACATCACCGACTACTCCCCCGACGCCGTCGCGGCCCGCGCGGAGGCTGCCCGCGCAGCGCTCAAGGAACTCGACGCCGTCGTCGCGGTGGACGAGACCGATGCGGTGACCGCCGCCGCGATGCGTGAACGGCTCGGCGTGCAGATCGAGATCCACGAAGCCGGCCTCGACATCGGCGAGCTCAACGTCATCGCCTCGCCGCTGCAGACCATGCGAGACGTCTTCGACCTGATGGCCACCGACACCACCGACGACTGGGCGGTGATCGACCGGCGGCTCTCGACGTTGCCCGACCGGGTGCCCGGATACGCCGAGGCGCTGCGCACCGCGGTGGCGGAGGGTCGTGCTCCGGCGATCAGGCAGGTGCAGCGCGGCATCGAACAGACCGCGCAGATCGCGCAGTTGTTCGTCGACATGGTGGCCGGCGCCGTGCCGGACGCACCGGCACTGCAGGCCGATCTCGACCGGCACGCGTCGGCCGCCGCGGCGGCGTACCGCGACCTGGGCCGGGTCCTGAGCGAGGAGATCGCGCCACGTGCGCGCGAGCGTGACGCGTTCGGCCGCGACGCCTACCGCCTGATGTCGCGGTCCTTCCTCGGCACCGCCGTCGACCTCGACGAGACCTACGAGTGGGGCCTGGAACATCTGAACACCGTTGTCGCCGAACAGGAGACGGTCGCCGAACGGCTCTATCCCGGCGCCGGCGTGGCCGAGACCATCCGCCGCCTCGACAACGAACCGCGCTACCAGGTCCACGGTGTCGACGCGCTGCAGGCGTGGATGCAGGACCTCTCCGACCGGGTGGTGGACGCCCTGGCCGGTACGCACTTCGACATCGCACCGGAACTGCGCAACCTGGAGTGCCGGATCGCCCCGACGCACACCGGCGGGATCTACTACACCGGACCGTCGGAAGACCTCACCCGGCCCGGCCGGATGTGGTGGTCGGTGCCGCCCGGTAAGGACACCTTCCACACCTGGCAGGAGACCACGACGGTGTTCCACGAAGGGGTGCCCGGACACCACCTTCAGATCGGGCGCGCGGTCGTGCTGGCCGACCGGCTGAACCGGTGGCGGCGACTGGGCTGCTGGGTGTCCGGCCACGGCGAGGGCTGGGCGCTCTACGCCGAACGGTTGATGGCCGAACTGGGCTGGCTCGACGACGACGGCGCCCGGATGGGCATGCTCGACGCGCAGGGTTTCCGCGCGGCGCGGGTGGCGATCGACATCGGCGTGCACTGTGAGCTGACCGCTCCCGACGGCGGGACATGGAATGCCGAGCGGGCATGGGAGTTCCTGCGCAAACACTGCGCGCAGTCGGAGGAGACGCTGCGCTTCGAACTCGACCGGTATCTCGGCTGGCCCGGGCAGGCGCCGTCCTACGCTGTCGGACAGCGGATCTGGGAGCAGTTGCGGCAGACGATGCTCGCGCAGAGCATGCCGCTCAAGGAGTTCCACAGCCGGGCACTGGATCTCGGTGGGCTGCCGCTCGATGTGCTGAGGGCGGCACTGGTCGGCGAGTTGTCGTGACCGCCGGGGACATCGAGCCGGACACCAAGGACTGGACCTGGGTGCTGACGCGGCCGTGTCCGGAGTGCGGTTTCGACGCGTCGTCCGTACAGCACACCGACGTCGCGGAGGTGATCCGGCGCGACGCCGACGAGTGGATCCGCCGACTCGACTCGCCGCGCGCATCGATCCGGCCGCGTTCCGGGGTGTGGTCGACGCTGGAATACGGCTGCCACGTACGCGATGTGCACCGGATCTTCCACGACCGGGTGACGATGATGCTCACCCAGCACGAACCGCTGTTCCCGAACTGGGATCAGGATCAGGCCGCGCTCGACGGCGACTACGGGGCGCAGTCGCCGCCAGTGGTGGCCGGTGAGCTCTTCGACGCCGCGGTCACCGTGGCCGACACGTACGACTCCGTGCCCGACCACGCCTGGTCCCGACGTGGATTACGCAGTAACGGGAGCGAATTCACCGTAGCCTCGATTGCGTTGTACCACCTCCACGACGTCGTCCACCACGCATGGGACGTCGACGAGCACTGAGGAGCTCACCGCATGGCCGATCAGGATCTGCCGCTCGCCGGCCGCGTCGCCTATGTCACCGGAGCTGCCCGCGGCCAGGGTCGATCGCACTGCGTCCGGCTGGCGCGGGCGGGAGCGGACATCGTCGCGATCGACGCATGCGCTGCGGTCTGTGAAGCGAACGGCTACGCGCCCGCTGATCCCGACGACCTCGCCGAGACGGTACGCCTGGTCGAGGGCGAGGGGCGCAAGATCCTGGCCCAGCAGGTCGATGTGCGCGACGCCGACGGCCAGCTGCGCGTCGTGGACGAGGCGGTCGAGCAGTTCGGCCGCCTCGACATCGTCGTCGCCAACGCGGGTGTGTTGAACTGGGGCCGGGTCTGGGAGATCTCGCCGCAGCAGTGGCAGGACACGCTCGACATCAACCTCACCGGGGTGTGGAACACCGTCCGCGCGGTGGTGCCGCCGATGATCGCGGCAGGTAACGGCGGTTCGATCATCACGATCAGTTCCGCGGCGGGTATCAAGGCGGTGCCGGGGTGCGGGCACTACTGTGCGAGCAAGTTCGGCGTCGTCGGTCTGACCAATTCGCTCGCAGTCGAATTGGGCCAGTTCGGGATTCGGGTGAACTCGGTGCACCCGTACGGCACCGACACCCCGATGGGCAACGACACGTCGATGTACCAGGTGTTCGCCGACCACCCCACCTACATCCACAGCTTCTCCCCCGGCGCACTGCCGACCGACTCGCTGGCGGCGCCGGAGCTGATCTCCGACATCGTGGTGTGGCTGTCCAGTGACGCTTCGTCGCTCGTGACCGCGGCGCAGATCCCGGCGGACAAGGGCTACCTGAAGATCTGACTCCGTCCCTCAGGCGGCGAAGCCCACCGGGAGGAGATAGACGACGGTCTGGCCGGAAGGCAGGCCGAGGATCATCGACGTCCGGGGTGCGTCGAGCGCCGCGATGGGCACGGACGCAAGGCCGTTGGCGACGGCCTGGAGGGCAATGTTCTGAGCGGCATGTCCGACCTCGATGTCGGTGTACGCACCGGCGCGGTCGCCGTACCGCTGGGAGAGGCGACCGGGCTCGGCGGCCACCACGATGACGAGCGGGGCCGCGCCGACCGATGCCTGGTCGAGGGCGGCGGCTTTGAGCTGTGGGCGCAGGTCGGAGGTGGCCCGGGTTTCCGCCCGGTGCCCGTCGGGCAGGTAGTGCATCACCTCCGCGGCAGTGACCGTGTAGAGCTCGAGCGGATACGACGCGCCGGCCGAGGGCGCCGCGCGTCTGCCGTCCGGAGCGGTGACGCCCTGCCCGGCCCACAGCAGCTGGCCGATGGTGCCGACAGGCAGCGGATCCGGCCGGAAGGTACGGACGGACCTGCGCCGCTGGATGGCGTCCTCCAGCGAGACCGTGCCGGCGACACTGGGCTTCGGCAGAGCGATCTGATCGGTGAACCGCGCGGGGCTGGGAGGCGGCTCGCTCGGCCGCACCGGATCGGATCGTTGACCGGCACACCCTTGGGCGACGGCGGCCGCTGCCGCCAGACCGACCAGCACTTCACGGCGTTTCATGGGTGCCTCCATGGGGGCTCAGCGTCGAAAACGAGTCAACGCCTTCACGATCACCGACGCAACCATGGACTCAGACCGGCAGACCCTTTATCCCCAGCGGCGAGTTCGTCCACAGGGTGAGGGACTTCCGGAGGTTCGCCGCGGTTGTTGTCGGGCTGCTCCGGAGAGTGAGTGGTGTGTTCGATGGTTCGTTGCCCGAAGTCGCCGACTTCTCCGCGTTGACCGACGCGGAGTTGGTGGCGGCGTCGGCCGGGTGGGGACGCGTCGAATCCGCCGCCGCAGCCCGCAAACTGGCCGCCATGGCCGAAGTGTTTCACCGCCGCACCGGCATCGCCGACGCCGCCGAACGCGAGAACTGGTTCATCGACCCCGAAACCTCGGCCCTCAACGAACTCGCCGCCGCCCACCACCAGACCGAAGGCCTCACCAGAAGCCAAACCCAACGCGGCGTCCTGCTGGCCAACCGCCTCCCCAAAATCTTCGCCCTCTTCCAACAAGGCCTCATCAGCGACCTGCTCATCCGCACCATCGTCTACCGCACCTACCTGATCGGCGACCCCGACGCGATGGCCGCCGTCGACACCGCCCTGGCCGAACAAGTCCTCGCCTGGGGACCCAAATCCCAAACCAAAACCGAAGAAGCCATCGACGCCCTCGTCGAAATCCACGACCCCGCCGCCCTACGCCGCAACGAACCCACCACCCACACCCGCAGCCTGCAATTCGGCAACATCACCGACGCCACCGGCATGATGACCATCCACGCCCGCATGTACAGCCCCGACGGCACCGCCCTGCAACAACACATCGACACCATGGCCCGCGCGGTCTGCCCCGACGACCCCCGCACCATCGACGAACGCCGCAACGACGCCTTCGCCGCCCTGTCCACCGGACAACCCCTACGCTGCGAATGCGACAACCCCGACTGCCCCGCGGCCACCCCCGACC
>JBNMQY010000026.1:0-78220 GCA_050205415.1 Mycolicibacterium litorale | reverse complement strand
GTGTGGTGCGGGTGGGGCGTTGCCGGGGTGTTTGAGGGGGCGGATCGTGGCGCGCTTGAGGAAGGCGGCCACAACGGCGGCGTTGGCGATGCCGGCACCGATGACGAACGCCGCCGCGGGCGTGGGAGAGGGCGCGGGTGCGGGTTGTGTGCCGTCGGTATTGCCGTTGGAGCCTGTCGCTTTCGGCTCTTCAACAGGCTGCGCATCAGACCTGTCAGCGGGCCTGCACTCAGCGGCCGCGCCTTCCTGTTCGGTGGTCGTTTCGACGTCGGCGGACTGGTCCTGTGGCGCCGGGGTTTCGGTGGGTGGCTGTGTGTCTGCAGGCCTGCACTCGGCCGAGTGGTCCGAGGCATCCGGCAGCGGCGCCTCGGCCGGGGCCTCGGCGGGCTGCTGCGTGTCTGTCGTGTGCTGGGCGTGGTGGAGGGTGTGTGGGGGGACGATGACGTGGAAGGTGACGTCTTTGGCGGGTTGGTCTTTACCGGTGGCGGGGCAGTCGGGGTTTTCGCATTCGCACCGCAGTGTGGTGCCGGTGGCGACGGCGGCCAGGGCGTCGTTGCGGCGTTCGTCGGCCGAGCGGGGATCGTCGGGGCACAGGGTGCGGGCCATGTCGAGGACGCGTTGTTCGAAGGCGGCGCCGTCGGGGGCGTACATACGCGCCCACACGGTCATGTAGCCGGCGGGGTCGCTGATGAACCCGAACTGCAGGCCGCGGTCCTTTTCGGCGTCTTTGACCCGCCGCAGCGCTCCGGGGTCGTGGGTTTCGACGATGGCGTCGATCGCGGCGGTGGTCTTCTTCTGCGATCTGGGTCCCCACCGGGTGATCTGGGCGGCCAGGTCGGCGTCGACGGCGGCCATCAGGCTGGGGTCGGTGATCAGGGCGGTGCGCGCGACGATGGCGCGTACCAGCAGGTCATTGATCATCCCGGCGGCGAACAGGGCGGCGACCTTCGGGAGGCGGTCGGTGAGCATGACGGCGCGATGGGTTTGGAACATCGCCAGCGATTCGGTGATGTTCTGGGCGGCGGCTACTTCGCTGACCGCGCTGGCTTCGGGGTCGACGAACCAGTTGCTGCGGTCGTCGGCGTCCTCGCAGCCGGTGCGGCGGCGGAACATCTCGGCCATGGCGGCCATCTTGCGGGCCGCGGCCGCCGATTCGACGCGTCCCCACCCGGCGACGGCGGCGATCAACTCGGCATCACCGAGTCCCCGCATCCCGTCGATCTCGGGCAACGAACCATCGAACATGCTTTCGACTATGACATCCGGCACCGACACGCCACGATGCGAAATCCCCACGGCTGTGGATGAACCCGCCGCTGTGGACAACCTGCCGCCGAACTCAATCAGCGGCCCGCACGAACGCGGTCGGTGAGGCCCCCGTCACCCGGGTGAACGCGGTGGTGAACGCACTCGCGGATTGGTAACCGGTCCGGCGGGCGACCTCTGCCATCGACACGTCCTCATTGCGGAGCATGTCCCTCGCCAAGGCCATCCGCCAATGGTGCAGGTACTGCATGGGCGGCATACCCATTGTGCGAGTGAATCTTTCTGCGAACACCGCGCGCGAGACACCCGCCTCCCGCGCGAGACGCTCCACCGTCCATCCATACGCGACGTCCGCGTGCAACCGCCGAAGCGCCGGTGCGAGAACCGAATCAGACAGTCCCGCAAGCAGACTCCGTTGTCCATCCACAGACGGCCCGGCCCGCAGCCGCAGCGCCTCGACCAGCAGCACCTCGACGAGTCGTTCCAGGATCAGCGCGCACGGTGTCGCCGAAGCCGTCTCGTCGGCGATGAGCTCCACGAGACGATGCAACCGCGTCGCCGCCTGCTCATCTCGCCGCACCAGCACGATCCGCGGCAGCATCGCTGTCAGCAGCGAGGCGTTGGCCGGCTCGAACCGGAAGTAGCCCCCGAGCATCCGCATCGTCGCCGGACCGTCGGGGTCGCCATGCCGCACCTCTGGTGAGACCGGCTCCGCCACCAGCACCGTCGGCATGACGTCGTGTCCGCTGGACATGACGAAGCCGGGCATGTCGGGAAGCAGCAGGAAGTCGCCGGCATGCAGTTCGATCGCATCGTGATCGTCGAGGCGCAGCACGCACGACCCCTCGAGCATCACGCAGAACGCCGGATCGGCGTACGGCGCTTCACGCACGCTCCATTCACCGGCGCCGCTGATGATCTTCGACTCGACCGTCCGCGGACGTAGCAGCGATACCAGCATCTCGACCGGTCCCGACCCGTCGGCAGGGTTCACACAGGACAAGCTACGCGGATTTTGCCAAGGCCACCGCGTCCTCCCCGGCCGGGAACCGAAGCTGCCCCGAGGTGTCCGTCGCGGCGCGCAGAACAGCCTCCGCGACATCCTCTGGAGTGGTCACGGCAGCGGGAGCGGCGAAGGATGCGAACACCGGCTGCGCGAACCCGGCATACGACTCGGGGATCAAACCCTCCACGCGCCGGCTTCCGTTCTCGGTGAAGCGCGTCGACGGGCCGTATCCCGGCTCCACGAGTTTCGCGCGCACCCCGAAGTACTCGAGCTCCAGCGCGAGAGACGCGGTGAACCCTTCGATGGCCATCTTGCTCGCGGTGTAGACCGCAGCCAGCGGCATCGCGGCGAGCGTCACGGACGAGGTCACGTTCACCACCACACCCGACCGTCGTTCACGCATCTGCGGCACCACCGCCTGTGTCATCGCGATCGCCCCGAAGGTGTTCGTCTCGAACAACTCTCGCGTCAGCGACATGGGCGTTGCCTCGAACGCGCCGACCGCGCCGATGCCGGCGTTGTTCACCAGCACATCGATCGGGCCGCTCGAGGCCACCGCGTCCGAGATGCTCGCCGGGTCGGTCACGTCGAGCGGCAACACGGTCATCCGCTCCCCCGGTGCCAACACGTCCGCGCGAGGTGTGCGCATGGTCGCGACGACATTCCAGCCTTCGCGGTGGAACCGCTGTGCGGTCGCGAGACCGTAACCCGACGAACAACCCGTGATGAGCACTGTTTTCATACCGCCGACGCTATGTGGGCCGCGCCGGCACCGAAATAGCGCGGCGTCCGGGATTCTTCACCGATCGTCTGGGGCTTCCCGAGAACGAAGAAGACCCCGGCACACCGAGGTGTACCGGGGTCTTCTGCAGAGAATCTCTCAGAGCTCGGTCGCCGAACCGCCTGCCGCCGTGATCTTCTCGCGGGCGCTACCGCTGAACTTGTGGGCGGTGACGTTGACCGCCGCGCTCAGCTTGCCGTCACCGAGCACCTTGACCAGCGTGTTCTTGCGAACGGCGCCGGCGGCCACGAGCTCGTCGACGCCCACCTCGCCACCGTTCGGGAACAGCCGGCCGAGGTCGCCGACGTTGATGACGGCGTACTCGGTACGGAAGCGGTTGCGGAAGCCCTTGAGCTTCGGCAGCCGCATGTGGATCGGCATCTGGCCGCCCTCGAACATCGGCGAGACGTTCTTGCGGGCCTTGGTGCCCTTGGTGCCGCGGCCCGAGGTCTTACCCTTCGAGCCCTCACCGCGGCCGAGACGCGTTTTCGCGGTCTTCGAGCCCGGAGCCGGCTTCAGGTCGTGGAGCTTGATCGGGTCTGTCATTGGACTTCCTCCACCTCTACGAGGTGATGCACGGTCTTGATGAGGCCGCGGGTCTGTGCATTGTCCTCACGGACGACCGACTGGCGGATCTTCCGCAAGCCGAGCGTGCGCAGGCTCTCCCGCTGCTTCCAGCGCGCACCGATGGTGCCGCGGACCTGGGTGATCTTCAGTTCTGCCATGATCAGGATCCCTCGCGTGCCGAGGACGCGGCGAGCGCGTCAGCCTCACGCCGGGCCTTGAGCATGCCGGCCGGCGCAACGTCTTCGAGGGGCAGACCACGGCGGGCCGCGACCTCTTCGGGACGCTGGATCATCTTCAGCGCGGCCACGGTGGCATGCACCACGTTGATCGCGTTGTCGCTGCCCAGCGACTTGGCCAGGATGTCGTGGACACCGGCGCATTCCAGCACCGCACGGGCCGCGCCACCGGCGATCACACCGGTACCGGGGCTCGCCGGGCGCAGCATGACGACGCCCGCGGCGGCCTCACCCTGCACGGGGTGCACGATGGTCCCGCCGATCAGCGGCACGCGGAAGAAGCCCTTGCGAGCCTCCTCGACACCCTTGGCGATGGCGGCCGGAACTTCCTTGGCCTTGCCGTAGCCGACACCGACCATGCCGTTGCCGTCACCGACGATCACCAGCGCGGTGAAGCTGAAACGACGGCCGCCCTTGACCACCTTCGAGACGCGGTTGATCGAGACGACGCGCTCCAGGTAGTTGCTCTTGTCGCCACCGTCGCGGCCACGGCCGCCACGGTCGTCGCGGCGGCCACGACCGTCACGGTCGCCCCGTCCGCCCCGGCCGTCGGATGTCGCCGGCCCGGCATTAGTTGCCTGCTCGGCCATCATGCAGTCCTTCCAGTCTTGTACACGTCGGTCATCAGAACTTCAGCCCGCCTTCACGCGCGGCGTCGGCCAGCGCGGCGATCCGACCGCCGTAGGTGTAACCACCACGGTCGAACACCACCTCGTCGATACCTGCGGCCTTCGCGCGCTCGGCGATCAGTTGACCGACCCGCACGCTGTGCGCCTTCTTGTCACCGTCGACCGCCCGCACGTCACCCTCGATCGAGGATGCGGCGGCCAGCGTCGTGCCGGTGAGGTCGTCCACCAACTGTACGTGGATGTGGCGCGAGGAGCGGTTGACGACCAGACGCGGCCGTTCCGCGGTGCCCGAGACCTTCTTGCGCAGCCGGGCGTGGCGGCGGATGCGGTCCCGCCGGCGCGTCTGCGAGATGTTCGCCCCGACCGGCTTGTGCTGCTTGGTTGCTTCAGCTGTAGCCATGTCTACTTACCTGTCTTTCCGACCTTGCGGCGGATCTGCTCACCCTCGTAGCGCACACCCTTGCCCTTGTAGGGGTCGGGGCGGCGCAGGCGACGGATGATCGCCGAGATCTGGCCGACCTTCTGCTTGTCGATGCCCGAGACCGAGAACTTGGTGGGCGTCTCCACCGTGAAGGTGATGCCCTCCGGCGGCTCGATGACCACGGGGTGGCTGTAACCGAGCGCGAACTCCAGGTTGGAACCCTTGAGCGCGACGCGGTAACCGACCCCGTAGATCTCCATCTTGGTGGTGTAGCCCTGGGTGACACCCTCGACGAGGTTGGCCACCAGGGTCCGCGACAGGCCGTGCAGCGAGCGGTTGCGCCGCTCGTCGTTGGGCCGGGTCACCACGATGGCGCCCTCGTCGTCACGGGCCACGGCGATCGGTTCGGCGACGGCCAGCGACAGGGTGCCCTTGGGCCCCTTCACCGACACGTTTTGGCCGTCGATCGTGACGTCGACTCCGGCGGGAACCGGAACCGGCTGCTTTCCAATACGCGACATGTTTCCTACCCCCTCACCACACGTACGCGAGGACTTCGCCGCCCACGCCCTGTCGTGCTGCCTGGCGGTCGGTGAGCAGGCCGGACGACGTGGAGATGATCGCCACGCCGAGGCCGCCGAGGACGCGGGGCAGATTGGTCGACTTCGCGTAGACCCGCAGGCCGGGCTTGGACACCCGGCGCAGGCCCGCGATGCTGCGCTCACGGCTGGGGCCGTACTTGAGCTGCACGACGAGCGACTTGCCCACACGGGCGTCCTCGGTGCGGTAGTCGGAGATGTAGCCCTCCGACTTGAGGATCTCGGCGATGTTCGCCTTGATCTTGCTGTGGGGCAGAGCCACCTCATCGTGGTACGCCGAATTGGCGTTGCGCAGACGTGTCAAGAAGTCTGCGATCGGGTCCGTCATGGTCATGACAGCCGCTTCACCTTCCTCGCGACGGTTCCCAGGTCAGGGCCTGCCGCGCATGTTTGATTGGTTGTTGGTCTTTGGCTGTGCTAAAGGCTCTTCGCGCGAGCGCTCATCGCGTCACCAGCTCGATTTCTGCACACCGGGCAGTTCGCCGGCGTGGGCCATCTCCCGCAGGCAGATCCGGCACAGGCCGAACTTGCGGAACACGGCGTGCGGACGACCGCAGCGCTGGCAGCGGGTGTAGCCCCGCACCTTGAACTTCGGCTTCTTGTTGGCCTTGTTGACCAGTGCTTTCTTTGCCATTAGCTCAGTTCTCCTTGAAGGGGAAGCCCAGCGCCCGCAGCAGCGCTCGTCCTTCTTCGTCGTTCGTCGCCGTGGTCACGACGGTGATGTCCATACCGCGCGGGCGGTCGATGCTGTCCACGTCGATCTCGTGGAACATCGACTGCTCGGTCAGACCGAAGGTGTAGTTGCCGGTGCCGTCGAACTGCTTGGGGTTCAGGCCGCGGAAGTCGCGGATACGCGGCAGCGCGATCGCGACCAGGCGGTCGAGGAACTCCCACATCCGGTCGCCGCGCAGGGTCACGCGGGCACCGATTGGCATCCCCTCGCGCAGCTTGAACTGAGCGATGGACTTGCGGGCGCGCCGGATCTCCGGCTTCTGCCCGGTGATCAGGGCGAGGTCGTTGACCGCGCCGTTGATCAGCTTCGCGTCGCGGGCAGCGTCACCGACACCCATGTTGACGACGACCTTGACGACGCCCGGGATCTGCATCACGTTGGCGTAGTCGAACTGCTGCTGCAGCGACTCGCGGATCTCCTCGCGGTAGCGCTGCTTCAGGCGCGGGAGGGTCTTCTCTGCGGTAGTCATCTCAGATGTCCTTGCCGTTGCGCTTGGAGACGCGCACCTTCTTGCCGGTCTCTTCGTCGACGCGGTAGCTGATGCGAGTGGGGTTGCCGTCGGAGTCGACGAGCATCACGTTCGAGACGTGGATCGGCGCCTCCTGCGTGACGATCCCGCCCGACGACGCGCCGCGCTCGTTGGCCGACTGCGCGGTGTGCTTCTTGATGCGGTTGACGCCCTCGACGAGGACCTTGTTGCGATCCGGGTAGGCCTGCAGAACCTTGCCCTTGGCGCCCTTGTCCTTACCGGAGATCACCAGCACGGTGTCGCCCTTGTGGACCTTCATCTACAACACCTCCGGGGCGAGCGAGACGATCTTCATGAACTTCTTCTCACGCAGCTCGCGGCCGACGGGCCCGAAGATGCGGGTGCCGCGCGGATCGTTGTCGTTCTTGATGATCACTGCGGCGTTCTCGTCGAACTTGATGTAGCTGCCGTCGGCGCGGCGGCGCTCCTTGACGGTGCGCACCACCACGGCCTTGACGACGTCGCCGCGCTTGACGTTGGCGCCCGGGATGGCTTCCTTGACGGTGGCCACGATGACATCACCGATGCCGGCGTAGCGTCGCGATGAACCACCGAGAACGCGGATGCACAAGATCTCCTTGGCGCCCGTGTTGTCGGCGACCTTCAACCGCGATTCCTGCTGAATCACTCGATCTCCTGACCTGGTTATGTCTGCACGCCAGATACCGACCTGACGTACGCGGTCCTTGCTGTCACCGAAGGGCACGCAGGGCTGGTCTGCGATGAGCGCTTGCGCGAAGAGCGTCAAGCATCGTCGATCAGCCGAGGTCTGCCCAAGGCAACCGTTTGATTCTAGGTGAGGACCTGCGGAGAACCAAATCGCCGCAGGTCAGCCTCGAGCCTCAGGCCACGCAGCGGAAACCGATGTGGGTCGTCGCACTGTCCTGTGACTGCGGCGAGCGCGCCGCGGCCCGGTACCTGTGACAGTACTCCGGTGCGCACAGGTGCGAGCCGCCCTTGAGCGCCTGGCTGACGGTCGGGTCGGGTGCGGTTGGGCCGCAGCATGATTCGACGGCGCCGTCGGGCCGGTGATGGGCGGAGAACCGCGTGGTCGTCCACTCCCAGACGTTGCCGATCATGTCGACGAGTCCGTAGTCGTTGGCGGGGAACGCCCCCACCGGGGACGTGCCGATCCAGCCGAGTGCGCCGTCGTTGCGGTACGGGAACCGGCCCTGCCAGGTGTTGGCCATCAGGCGGCCGCCGGGTCGCGGATCGTCGCCCCACGGATAGGTGGTGGTCGCCCCGGCCCTCGCGGCGTACTCCCACTGCGCCTCGGTCGGCAGTCTCCGCCCGGCCCACTTCGCGTAGGCCGCCGCATCCGGATAGGCCACCTGGACGACGGGGTGATCGGGCCGGTCCTGCCACCTCGAGTCGGGTCCCAGAGGGTGGCGCCAGCACGCGCCGGGGGCCCAGCTCCACCACTGTCGCCAGTCGCGCAGGTCGACGGGCCCGGTGGTCGGTGTGAACACCAGCGCCCCGGGCGCCAGGTCGGCCGGCGCCACTCCCGGGTACATCGCGGGGTCGAGCGCCTGTTCGGCGACCGTGACGTATCCGGTGGCGTCGACGAACGCCGCGAACTGCGCGTTGGTGACGGGGTGCCGTTCGATCGCGAACGGCGCCACGGTCACGGTGTGCACCGGGACTTCCTCCGGGTAGAACTGCGTGGAACCCATCCGGAAGGTGCCGCCGGGTAGTTCGACCAGCTCGGTGAGCATGAGTCGAGCCTAGGCGCCTCAGTCCCTGGCGAACGCGCGTGCGAACTCGCGTTCGAGGTCGGCGTACGGCTTCCCGGATACGTCGTAGGAGATCTGAGCGATGGTGCCGCCGGTGAAGTCGAACGGCGGCCGGTAGTCCCGGGAGACCGGCGACCCGTTGTTGCGGCCGACGCTGAGGGTGGCCCCGGCCAGACCGAACGTGCCGGGTTGGATCACCATGCTCGCGTACGTCGCGACCTCGGCGTCGTCGATGTAGAGCGCCGCGTCGCCGACCGGGGTGTGGCTGCCCTCCACCGTGCCGGTGCGGATGTAGGCGATACCGAAGGTGTGCCGGCCCGGGGTGATCGGCACCGACGACGAGAGCTTCTGTTCGGTCTCCCCGAGGAAGTTGTAGACGTAGTGGAGCCGGCCGCCCTGGACGAACATCACGTGGCCGCCGTGGGCCGCGCCGTGTTTGAACACGACCCCCTGAGCGCCTTCGTCCTCCACCGTCACCTCGGCGAGCACGGCGAACGAACGACCCTGGAGCTCCACGACGGCGCCCATGCCGACGTCGGCGGTGCCCGGGTAGTACAGGTAGGCGTCACGGGCGTGGGCGAGGCTGGGCCGGAACCGGGTCATCGTCTCGAGCATGTTGAGATCACCGAGCGGCAGCCCGTTGTACTTGGCGGCCTCGCTGAACCACAGCGCCTTGAGTTCCTCGAGCCTCTCGGGGTGCTCACAGGCCAGGTCGCGTGCCTGGGCGCGGTCGGATTCGATGTGGAACAACTCCCACCGGTCGTCGTCGAAGTGCGACCATCCGGCCGGCGACGCGGCGTGCACGGTGTTGGCGAACCAGCCCCGGTGCCAGATGCCGCGGGTGCCGAGCATCGAGTAGAACTGGGTGTCCTTACCGGTGGGTGCGGTGGGATTGTCCAGTGTCACTTTGCAACTCACGCCGTCGAGCGGTTTCTGCGGCACGCCGCGCACGGACGCCGGTGCGGTGATGCCCAGCAGATCGTAGATCGTGGGGGTGATGTCGCAGACGTTGATGTAGTTGTCGCGGACCTCGCCGTGCGCGGAGATCCCGGCGGGCCAGGAGATGATGGCGGGGTCGGCGATGCCGCCCTCGTGCGAGGCGTAGCGCTTGAACAGCTTGTAGGGCGTGTTGAAGGCCATCGCCCAGCCGGTCGGATAGTGGTTGTAGGTCTGCGGGCCACCGAGGTCGTCGATGACCTTGAGCCCCTCTTCGGCGGTGTCGATGTAGCCGTTGAAGAACTTGACCTCGTTGACCGAACCGTCCGGCCCCCCTTCACCGCTGGCGCCGTTGTCGGAGATCACCACGATGATCGTGTTGTCGAGCTGACCCGATTGCTCGAGGTAGTCGAGGATCCGGCCGATCTGCGCGTCGGTGTAGGAGAGGAATCCCGCGAAGACCTCCGCCATGCGACTGAACAACCGTTTCTCGTTGTCGGACAACGACTCCCACGGCCGCACGGTGTCTTGTGTCGGCCACGGCTCGCCGTTGGGTCCGGTCACGTCGGCGTACGGGTTCACCGCGGACAGCTCGGTGTCCTGCGGGACGATGCCGAGTCGCTTCTGGTTCTCCAGCACGATCTCGCGGTACCGCTCGTAGCCCATGTCGAAGCGGCCCGCGTACCGGTCCGCCCACTCTTTGAACACGTGGTGCGGGGCGTGCCCGGCACCGGGGCAGACGTAGGAGAACCACGGCTTGTCGGGGGCGATCACCTTGGCGTCGCGGATGAACTCGATCGTCCTGTCCGCCAGATCCTTCGAGAGGTGGTACCCCTCCTCCGGCGTCCCGGGCGGGGCCACCGGATGGTTGTCGTAGACGAGTTCGGGATACCACTGGTCGGTCTCCCCGCCCATGAAGCCGTAGAACCGCTCGAATCCGCGTGACAGCGGCCAGTGCCGTTTGGTGGCCGCCAGATTCGACTCTTCCAATGGCGTCAGGTGCCATTTGCCGACGCAGTAGGTGTTGTAGCCGTTCTCCGCGAGCACCTCGGAGATCAGTGCGGTGTCGAAAGGGATGCGGCCGTTACAGTTCGGGAAACCGTCGGTGAACTCCTCGATGGTGGCCATCCCGACGGTCGTCGCGTTGCGCCCGGTCAGCAGGGACGCGCGGGTCGGCGAGCACAAGGCCGTGGTGTGGAACTGCGACAGACGAACACCGCGTTCGGCGATTCGGCTCATCGCCGGCATCTCCACCAGCCCGCCGAAGCAATCCCATGTCGCGATACCGGTGTCGTCCCAGACCAGGTACAGCACGTTGGGGGCACCTTCGGGCGCGGTCGGGGCGGCGTACGGTCCCCAGTCCGGCTCAGAATCGCGGATATCGAGTTCGATCTTGCCGTTGAATTCCGTGGCCACGCCCGGAGATTACACCGGATGTCCCTCTCGTCCTCGCCGAACAGACGACAACGTCTCCTCGTGTGGCCGCCGCAACCACAGCGTCACCAGCACCAACGGCAGCAGCCAACCCAGCCATCCGCCCAACCCGGCGACCAGCCAGAGGTAGTGCTCGTCGCCGCCCTGAAAGACGCTGTCGCGCAACGGATCCAGCACGACGAACAACACTGGCGTCCACACCCGATTGCCGATCACCGACAGTGCGAGCACCGCGCTGCGCAGCATGTGCCGCCGATGCTCGGCGATGCGGCCACGCCGCACCGCCCGATACCCCGCGACGGTGAACCACAGCCACAGCGCACCGAGCGCCACGTTGCTCACCGCCAACAGCGGCCCGAACG
This sequence comes from Mycolicibacterium litorale, assembly GCA_050205415.1. Classification (GTDB taxonomy): domain Bacteria; phylum Actinomycetota; class Actinomycetes; order Mycobacteriales; family Mycobacteriaceae; genus Mycobacterium; species Mycobacterium litorale_C. The sequence goes on along the minus strand of JBNMQY010000026.1, from coordinate 66,988 downwards.
GCGTGGCCGGGCCGATCACCAGCGCGGTGAGTGCCGCGGGAACCGTGGCCGCCACATAGATCCGCCCGGCGGTGCGATGCCACCGCGGCACCCGCCTCCCCCTCGCGGACCAGAGCTGCACGACCGCGCCGACCATCGCGACCGATGCACAGAACACATGCACCAGCAACAGCGGGTGATGTAGCGCGAAGGTGGGCGGGACCCGTGTCCCGCCCGTCAGGTACGGCGTGAGGGAGTACCCGAGGAACGCCACGACGATGAGCGCCAACAGCGGGTGTGCGTATCGCATACGCACCGTATTGCGGTAGCACTACGCTGAACTTCGATGGACGACGAACATCCGCCTCTCCCCCGCGCCCTTGCCCTGCTCTGGCAGCAGGGCGGTGCGACACCGCGCCCGCGCGGACTGTCCCGGGAGCGCATCGTGGAGGTCGCGATCGAACTCGCGGACGCCGACGGGCTCGCCGCGCTGTCGATGGGCCGCCTCGCACAGCGGCTCGGGTGCGGCACGATGTCGCTGTACCGGCACATCGCCAACAAGGACGAACTCGTCACGTTCATGCTCTCCACGGCAACCGGTGCGCCGCCGGTACTTCCGCGGGCGGACGGCTGGCGCGGCGCGATCAGCGCATGGGCCGAAGGGCTCTGGGAGGTCTACCACCGCCACCCGTGGGTGCTGTCGGCCACGGCGGCCGGGCCGCCGGCGGATCCGGGGCAGCTCGGCTGGCTGGACCGCGGGCTGACGGCGCTGGCCGGCACCGGGCTACCCGAGCGAGAGAAGATGGCCGGGGTGATGGCCGTGCTGCACTACGTCCGCGGGGCCGCGGCACTCGACATCGCCGCCGGCGAGTCCGACACGATCTTCCCGCAGCTCCTCAGGCAGGTCGTCGACGCGACCCGCTTCCCCGCGGTCGCTGCGGCGCTCGACGCCGGTGTGTTCGACGGGGACACCGACCGGTTGGCCGACTTCCGCAGCGGGTTGACCGCGGTGGTCGACGGTATCGCGGCCCGCGTCCGCGGCGCCGGGCACCCGCGTCACCCCGGGGATGCATGAAAAAACCCCGGCACACGATCGCGCGCCGGGGTCTTCATCGAACTGTTGCTACTTGGCCTTCTCGAGGATCTCGACCAGCCGCCACCGCTTGGTGGCCGACAGCGGACGGGTCTCCATCAGCGAGACGCGGTCGCCGACGCCGGCGTCGCCGTTCTCGTCGTGGGCCTTGACCTTCGTCGTGGTCCGGATGATCTTCCCGTAGAGCGGGTGGCTCTTGCGGGATTCCAGCTCGACCACGATGGTCTTCTGCATCTTGTCGCTGACCACGTAGCCGATCGCCGTCTTGCGGCGGCCACGCGGCTTCTCGGTACGCGGGGTCCGGGCGGGACCCTTTTCAGTGTTGTTCTCTGCCATCACGATTCCTCACCGGCGGGTCCGGAGGCCAGACCCAGTTCACGTTCGCGCAGCACGGTGTACACGCGCGCGATCTCCTGTCGCACCGTACGGAGGCGACGGTTGTTGGACAGCTGCCCGGTGGCCATCTGGAAGCGCAGGTTGAACAGCTCTTCCTTCGACTCGCGCAGCCGCTCGGTCAACTCGTCGTCGCTCAGCTCGCGCAGCTCGCCGGGCGTAACGCCGACTGCCATCAGAACTGCTCCTCTCGGGTGACGATTCGTGCCTTGATCGGCAACTTGTGGATCGCGCGGGTCAGTGCGGCCCGGGCGGTCTCCTCATTGGGGTAGCTCAGCTCGAACAGCACACGGCCGGGCTTGACGTTGGCCACCCACCACTCCGGCGAACCCTTACCCGAACCCATACGGGTCTCGGCGGGCTTCTTGGTCAGCGGACGGTCCGGGAAGATGTTGATCCACACCTTGCCGCCACGCTTGATGTGCCGGTTGATGGCGATACGAGCGGACTCGATCTGCCGGTTGGTGATGTAGGCGTGTTCGAGCGCCTGGATGCCATAGTCACCGAAGCTCACCGACGTGCCACCGCTGGCGATGCCGCGCTGCCGGGGGTGATGCTGCTTGCGGTGCTTGACCTTACGAGGGATCAGCATGCTCAGCTCCCTGAATTCTGTGTGGTCGATTCGGCGGCCGCACCAGCAGCCGCCTCGGTGCCGGCGGCAGCCTCGGCCGCGGCCGGGGCGTCCTGGGTGCCGCTGGTGGCGGCACGTCCGGCGTCGGTGCTGGTGGCCGTGGTACCCGACGCACCGCTGCGACGCGGGCGGCTGCCCGACGGACGCTCACGGCGCGGGCGGTCGGCACCCGCGGGCGCGGCGGCGGTCAGCTCACGCTTGCCACCGACGATGTCGCCCTTGTAGATCCACACCTTCACGCCGATGCGGCCGAAGGTGGTCTTGGCCTCGTAGAGGCCGTAGTCGATGTCGGCGCGCAGCGTGTGCAGCGGCACCCGGCCTTCGCGGTAGAACTCCGAGCGGCTCATCTCGGCGCCACCGAGACGGCCGGAGCACTGCACCCGGATGCCCTTCACGTTCGGCTGACGCATCGCCGACTGGATCGCCTTGCGCATCGCGCGGCGGAACGCCACACGGTTGCTCAGCTGCTCGGCGACACCCTGGGCGACGAGCTGAGCCTGCGACTCAGGGTTCTTCACCTCGAGGATGTTGAGCTGCACCTGCTTCTTGGTGAGCTTCTCCAGGTCGGCGCGGATGCGGTCGGCCTCGGTGCCACGACGGCCGATCACGATGCCCGGGCGGGCCGTGTGGATGTCGACGCGGACCCGGTCGCGGGTGCGCTCGATCTCCACGTCGGCGATGCCGGCGCGCTCGAGACCGGTGGCCAGCAGCCGCCGGATCGCCACGTCTTCCTTGACGTAGTCCTTGTACTGCTTGTCTGCGTACCACCGCGACTTCCAGTCGGTGGTGATGCCGAGGCGGAAGCCGTGCGGGTTGATCTTCTGGCCCACTACTGCGAGCCTCCCTTCGCTTCTTCGGAAGCTTCAGTGGTCGTTGCGGCCTTCTTGGCCGGGGCCTTCTTCGCAGCGGCGGCCTTGCTGCCCTGGGCGCGACGCGCGCGTGCGCCGCCCGCGGACTCGCCCGCGGCACCACGACGACCCTCACGGGTCGGCCGGCTCTCCACGATCACGGTGATGTGGCTGGTGCGCTTGCGGATTCGGAACGCACGCCCCTGGGCGCGCGGCCGGATGCGCTTGGCGGTCGGGCCCTCGTCGGCGTAGACGGTGGCGACCACGAGCGTCGACGGGTCGAGACCCTCGTTGTTCTGCGCGTTCGCGGCCGCGCTGGCGATCACCTTGGCGACCGGCTCGCTGGCGGCCTGCGGCGCCCACCGCAGGATGTCGAGCGCCTCGGCCACGGACTTGCCGCGGACCAGGTCGATCACCCGGCGCGCCTTGGTCGCCGAGACACGCACGAAGCGGGCCTTGGCCACCGCACTGGGGTAAGTGGACGGATTCGTCGTCGCTGTTGTCATCGCCTCTTGCTCTTCCGGTCATCCTTGATGTGACCCTTGAAGGTGCGGGTGGGGGCGAATTCGCCCAGCTTGTGCCCGACCATCGCCTCGGTGACGAACACCGGGACATGCTTGCGGCCGTCGTGGACCGCGAAGGTGTGCCCGATGAAGTCGGGGATGATGGTCGACCGACGCGACCAGGTCTTGATGACCTGCTTGGTGTTCTTCTCGTTCTGGACGTCCACCTTCTTCAGGAGATGGTCGTCGACGAACGGGCCCTTCTTCAGGCTGCGTGGCATCGCTTGAGTTCCTTCCCCGGCCTAGCGCTTCTTGCCGGTGCGCCGGCGTCGGACGATGAGCTTGTCGCTCGGCTTGTTCGGCTTGCGGGTGCGGCCTTCGGGCTTACCCCACGGGCTGACCGGGTGACGGCCGCCGGAGGTCTTACCCTCACCACCACCGTGCGGGTGGTCGACCGGGTTCATCACGACACCGCGGACGGTCGGGCGCTTGCCCTTCCACCGCATACGGCCGGCCTTACCCCAGTTGATGTTGGCCTGTTCGGCGTTGCCGACCTCGCCGACGGTGGCGCGGCAGCGCACGTCGACGCGACGGATCTCACCGGACGGCATACGCAGGGAGGCGTAGGTGCCTTCCTTGCCCAGCAGCTGGATGCTGACACCGGCCGAGCGGGCCAGCTTCGCGCCGCCGCCGGGACGCAACTCGACGGCGTGGATCACGGTGCCGGCCGGGATGTTGCGCAGCGGCAGGTTGTTGCCGGGCTTGATGTCGGCATTGGCGCCGGACTCCACGATCGCGCCCTGCTTGAGACCCTGCGGCGCGATGATGTAGCGCTTCTCGCCGTCCAGGTAGTGCAGCAGCGCGATGTTCGCGGTGCGGTTCGGGTCGTACTCGATGTGTGCGACCTTGGCGTTGACGCCGTCCTTGTCGTGGCGACGGAAGTCGATCACGCGGTAGGCGCGCTTGTGGCCACCGCCCTTGTGCCGGGTGGTGATCCGGCCGTGCGCGTTGCGTCCGCCCTTACCGTGCAGCGGACGGACCAGCGACTTCTCCGGGGTCGAGCGAGTGATCTCGGCGAAATCGGAGACGCTGGCACCGCGGCGACCCGGGGTCGTCGGCTTGTACTTGCGAATTGCCATTTCTCTTAAGTCTCTCTAGCTTCTCGCCCGGCTCAGGCCGGTGCTCCGAACAGGTCGATCGGCTTGCTTCCCGCGGCCAGGGTGACGATGGCGCGCTTGGTGCTCTTGCGCTGTCCGTACCCGGTGCGGGTGCGCTTACGCTTGCCCTGCCGGTTGGCCGTGTTCACCGAATCGACCTTGACCTTGAAGATCTTCTCGATGGCGATCTTGATCTGGGTCTTGTTCGAGTCCGGATGCACGATGAACGTGTAGACGTTGTCCTCGATCAGTCCGTAGGACTTCTCCGAGATGACCGGCGCCAGGATGATGTCGCGGGGATCCGTCACGGTTGCCATCAGGCGGAAACCTCCTGCTTGCTGTTGGCCGCGATGAACGCGTTCAGCGCCTCGACGCTGAACACCACGTCGTCGGCCTTGAGCACGTCGTAGGTGTTGAGCTGATCCGGCGCGATCACGTGCACGCCGGGCAGGTTGCGCACGCTCTTCTGCCCCGCCTCATCGGTGCGGCCGATGACGATCAGGACCTGCTTACGCTCGGTCAGCGTCGACAGGAACGCCTTGGCGCTCTTGGTCGACGGGGTCTGCCCCTCCACCAGTTCGGTGACCGCGTGGATGCGGCCGTTGCGCGCCCGGTCCGAGAGAGCTCCACGCAGCGCGGCGCGGATCATCTTCTTCGGGGTGCGCTCGCTGTAGTCGCGCGGCTTCGGGCCGTGGACGGTGCCACCACCGGTGAACTGCGGCGCCCGGGTCGACCCCTGACGCGCACGGCCGGTGCCCTTCTGCCGGTACGGCTTCTTGCCGCCGCCGGAGACCTCACCGCGCGTCTTGGTCGAGTGCGTGCCCTGCCGCGCCGCGGCGAGCTGCGCGGTGACGACCTGGTGCATCAGCGCGATGTTGGCCTCGACGTCGAACAGCTCGGCGGGCAGTTCGACGGAGCCGTCGGTGGTCCCGGCCGGCGTCTTGACCTCAATTGTGGTTGCCATTTACTTCTCGCCTCGCTTGATTGCGCTGCGGACCATCACCAGTCCACCGTTGCGGCCGGGGATGGCGCCCTTGATGAGCAGCACGCCGTTCTCGGCATCGACCTTGTGTACGAGCAGGTTCTGCGTCGTCACCCGGTCGCTGCCCATGCGGCCCGACATGCGGGTGCCCTTGAACACGCGGCCGGGGGTGGCGCAGCCGCCGATCGAACCGGGCCGGCGGTGCACGGCCTGGGCGCCGTGCGCGGCGCCCTGGCCACGGAAACCGTGCCGCTTCATGGTGCCGGCGAAGCCCTTGCCCTTGCTGGTGCCGGTGACGTCGACGTAGGCGCCCTCGGCGAAGACCTCCGCCGTCAGCTCCTGGCCGACCTCGTACTCGGCGGTCGCCGACTCGTCGTCGAGCCGCAGCTCGGCGAGGTGGCGGCGCGGGTTGATGCCCGCGGCGGCGAACTGACCGGTCACCGGCTTGGTGACCTTGCGGGGGCTGATCTCGCCGTAGGCGATCTGCACCGCGCTGTAGCCGTCGCGCTCGGGGGTACGGATCCGGGTCACGACATTGGGGCCGGCTTTGACGACCGTCACCGGCACGACCTTGTTGTTCTCGTCGAACACCTGCGTCATGCCCAGCTTGGTGCCCAGAATGCCTTTACGTGCCATTTCTTGGGTCTCCTACTGGATGTTCACGTCGACGCTGGCCGGAAGGTCGATGCGCATGAGCGCGTCGACGGTCTTCGGCGTCGGGTCGAGGATGTCGATCAACCGCTTGTGCGTGCGCATCTCGAAGTGCTCCCGCGAGTCCTTGTACTTGTGCGGTGAGCGGATGACGCAGTACACGTTCTTCTCGGTCGGCAGCGGCACGGGGCCCACCACGCTGGCACCGGTACGGGTGACCGTCTCCACGATCTTGCGCGCCGAGGCGTCGATGGCCTCGTGGTCGTAGGCCTTGAGCCTGATGCGGATCTTTTGTCCCGCCACGCTTTTCCTACCTCACTCCTGCTTGTGGCCCACGCTGGGAGAACCCAGCGCGGCCTCGTGTTGGCTATTGCCGCCGCTGTTTACCTGTCTGTGGTTCACCGGTCCCCGCGGTCGGGTGTGTCGCCCTGCGCGCACTCGTTTGCGGCGGATAATCCGTCACACTCGAGAGGTGGGACCGATGCGCCCGTGTGGGCGCCGGTCGGATGCCTCCGCGAGGCGGTCCGAACAGGCACCGTCCCGGCTCAAGGCAACCCGAACAGTATGCCCTAGATCCGGGCCTCATCCAAATCCGCGCAGGAGCCCCATCGGGCGCCGTCGTGCGGTCGCCGACGACGTCCGATGCACTGTCTCCACCGTACCGAAGCGGTCCGCGTCGGCGGGGCCACTCACCTCACCGTTCGGGCGGAACGGCACGCCGCACCGGGCATGGGACATGTGCCCCGCCGACAGCCCGTCAGCGCCCCAGAGTCGACCAGAAGGCGCACTGGTGTTCTGCGGCGAACCCCGTCGTCACGCGGCTGCCGTCGGGCTGCAGCGACAGATAGGAGCCGTCCCCGACCTGCGGCCAGTCCGGGCCGTCCGGGGCCGACGGCGCACCGGTGGCGACGAACGTGCTCCAGTAGTCGATCATCTGCTCCGAGAGCGTCTGTTGCTCTCCCGACAGCGGAGGCGCTCCCCCGACGTCGAACAGATAGCGCAGTTCGAGTGAGTGGCTGGCCCCGACCGGGAACGGCAGGGTCCGCAGCGGTTCGGGGGCCGGGGCCGCGCGGTCGTTGAACTCGTAGGCGTAGACGGGCGCCGCGCGGGACAGGCCGTCGGCCATGCGGTCGGTGACACAGGCGAACTCGCCGTCGGTGACCGCGGCCGAGTAGGCGAGCGGAACGTTGGTACGGGGGTCCGGGCCGTAGCGGTCGACCGGGTACCGCGCGGCGACCTCGGCGGCGTTCGGCCCGAAAGTGTCGGCCAGCAGGCCGGGGTACTGCTCGGGTGTATAGCGGTCGCCCTGCTGCAGATAGCGCAGCGCCACGAAGAGGGTGAATTCGTCCCGGTTGGTCCCGATCAGCACCGGCACGCGCGCCGCTTTCCCGTCCGCGATCGCCCGCGGCGGGTCGACCGGCAGCGCGGTCGTGCCCGTCACCGGGCCGGTCAGGTCGTCGGCGCCGATCCCGACGAACCACACCGGTTTGCGCAGCTTGTCGGCGGGGAGCGCGCGCAGGCAGTCGGCCGCGGTGGCGGGATCGGGGCAACCGACGGCGGCGGCGTACTCGAGGCTGCGCTGTTCGGCGACCGGCAGCGGGGCCTGCGCCTGACACGGCGCGCTCTGGATGATCGCGGCGTCGAACAGTTCCGCGGAACCCGGGGCGACGAGGTGGTCGCACACCGACATCCCGCCGGCCGATTCGCCGGCCACCGTGACCCGCTCGGGATCACCGCCGAAGTCGGCGATGTGGTCACGCACCCAGCGCAGCGCAGCCTGCTGATCGGCCAGCCCGTAGTTGCCGACGTCGCCCGGCTCCCCCAGCCCCGGGTGGGCCAGGAAGCCCACCGTGCCGAGCCGGTAGTTGACGGTGACGACGACGATGTCCCCGCGCGCGGCCAGCCAGCGCGCGTCGTAGATCCCGCCGCTGCCGTTGACGAATGCGCCGCCGTGGATCCAGACCATCACCGGGCGCTTGCGCTCCGACACCGGCGGTGTCCAGACGTTGAGCGTCAGACAGTCCTCGTCGGTCTGCCTGCCGAACTCCGGATCGCTGCCCGGATCCTGCAGGCAGCGCGGGCCGAAGCGGGTGGCCTGGCGCTCCCCCTCCCAGGCGGACGCGGGCGCCGGCGGCCGGAAGCGCAGCGGGCCGACGGGCGGGGCGGCGTACGGGACGCCGGCGAACAGGCGGTGATCGGGGGCGACCGTGCCCCGCAAGGTGCCGGAGGCGGTGTGCACCACGGCGGCGTCGGGGGGCGCCGGTGTCGCGGCACCGCCGGATGTGCAACCGGACAGCATGCCGATCACGAGTATCAGTGCCGCCAGGATGCGGCGGCGAACCGGTCCGGGCAGCACCTGGTCGACCTTACTGACGCCGCGCCCACCCCTGGCCACCGAACGTGTCGGCCATCACATAAGCTCACTTTTGACACCCGTCAAGTCACCGGAGCGAGGATTCATGAGCAGCCCCACCGTCGACAACGCGGCGAGAGTCCTCGCCGACCCGAAGGCCTACACCGACGAGGGCCGGCTGCACGCCGCCCTGGCCCACGCGCGCGCCCATGCGCCGGTGTCCTACGTCGACGTACCGGACTACCGGCCGTTCTGGGCGATCACCAGACACGCCGACATCATGGACATCGAGCGGGACAACGAGCTGTGGATCAACGCACCGCGGCCCATGCTCGTCACATCCGCCACCGACGACCTCTCGCAGGCGAACCTGGCCGCCGGCGGTGGCATCCGCACGTTGGTCCACATGGACGACCCCCTGCATCGCGACATCCGCAAGGCCGGCGCCGACTGGTTCCGTCCCAAGGCCATGCGCGCGCTGAAGACCCGCGTCGACGAGCTCGCCAAGATCTACGTCGACCGGATGGTCGACGTCGGGCCCGAATGCGACTTCGTTCAAGAGGTCGCGGTGAATTTCCCTCTGTACGTGATTCTCTCGCTGCTGGGACTGCCCGAATCGGACTTCGGGCGCATGCTGAAACTGACCCAGGAGATGTTCGGCGGCGACGACGACGAATTCACCCGCGGCAAGAGCCCACAGGAGCTGCACGAAGTCATCACCGACTTCTTCCGGTACTTCACCGCGCTGACCGCCGAGCGTCGCACCAACCCCACCGAGGACCTCGCGTCGGCGATCGCCAACGCGAAGATCGACGGTGAATACCTCAACGACATCGACTGCCTGTCGTACTACGTCATCATCGCCAGCGCCGGCCACGACACCACCAGCGCCGCGATCTCCGGCGGGCTGCTGGCGCTGATCGAGAACCAGGACGAACTCGCCCGGCTGAAGGCGCATCCCGAACTGATGGGCACAGCGGTCGAGGAGATGATCCGCTGGACCACACCGGTCAAGGAGTTCATGCGCACCGCCACCGCCGACACCGAAGTGCGCGGCGTCTCGATCGCCAAGGGGGAATCGGTGCTGTTGTCGTACGTGTCGGCGAACCGCGACGAGGAGGTGTTCGCCGACCCCTACACCTTCGACGTCGGCCGGGACCCGAACAGACACCTGTCGTTCGGGTACGGCGTGCACTTCTGCCTGGGCGCCGCACTGGCGCGCATGGAGATCAACAGCTTCTTCACCGAACTGGTGCCGCGGCTGGAGTCGATCGAATTGGCCGGAGCGCCCGAGTTCGTCGCGACCACGTTCGTCGGCGGGCTCAAACACCTGCCGATCCGCTACTCGGTGCGCTGAACGCTCGGCGTGACTCACGCCACCCGATGGTCGCTAGGGTGGCGCCCATCACATAGACTGCTGGCTTGACACCCGTCAAGTACCGCGGTCCATGTGAGGAGCCCGATGAGCACGCCGACCGTCGACCAGGAGTCGCAAGAAGCCGCCAAGGTGCTGGCCGATCCCACGGCGTACGCCGACGACCGGCGACTGCACGCGGCGCTCACCCATCTGCGGGCCACCAACCCGGTGGCGTGGGTGGACAACCCGCCGTACCGGCCGTTCTGGGCGATCACCAAACACGCCGACATCATGGCGGTCGAGCGGGAGAACGACCTGTTCCTGTCCGAGCCGCGGCCGCTGCTGGCCACCGCGCAGGCCGACGACCTCGCCAAGGCCCAGCTCGAGGCCGGCATGGGTCTGCGCACGCTCATCCACATGGACGATCCGCACCACCGCAAGGTCCGCGCGATCGGTGCGGACTGGTTCCGCCCCAAAGCGATGCGCGCATTGAAGGTGCGCGTCGACGAACTCGCCAAGCGCTACGTCGACCGGATGCGCGACATCGGCCCCGAATGCGACTTCGTCACCGAGATCGCGGTCAACTTCCCGCTGTACGTGATCATGTCGCTGCTCGGGCTGCCCGAAGAGGACTTCGGCCGGATGCACACGCTCACCCAGGAGATGTTCGGCGGGGACGACGACGAGTACAAGCGCGGCACCACCCCGGAGGAGCAGATGGCGGTGCTGCTCGACTTCTTCGCCTACTTCTCACAGCTGACCGCGTCGCGGCGGGCGAACCCGACCGACGACCTGGCCTCCGCGATCGCCAACGGCCGCATCGACGGTGAACCGCTGTCCGACGTCGACACCGCCTCGTACTACGTGATCGTCGCCAGCGCAGGCCACGACACCACCAAGGACGCGATCTCCGGCGGGTTGCACGCGTTGATCGAGAACCCTGGTGAACTCGCGCGCCTCAAGGAGGATCCGGGCCTGATGGGCACCGCGGTGGAGGAGATGATCCGGTGGGCGACACCGGTCAAGGAGTTCATGCGCACCGCGGCCGAGGACACCACGGTTCGCGGCGTACCGATCACGAAGGGCGAATCCGTCTATCTCGCATACGTTTCGGGCAACCGGGACGAGGAGATCTTCGACGAGCCGTTCCGCTTCGACGTGGGCCGCGACCCCAACAAGCACCTGGCGTTCGGGTACGGGGTGCACTTCTGCCTCGGCGCGGCGCTCGCGCGGATGGAGATGAACAGCCTGTTCACCGAACTCCTGCCGCGGTTGGACAGCATCGAGCTGGCGGGCGCACCCGAGCTGTCGGCGACCACGTTCGTCGGCGGCCTCAAGCACCTGCCGATCCGCTACTCATTGCGCTGAGGAAGCCGTCGACGGCGGCGATGGCGACCGCCCGGTAGTCGAAGTCGACGAGCGTGCTGATGCGGCCGAAGGCGAGCGGGCCGATCAGCAAGGCGAAGGCCATCGGGCGGTCGACCGAACCCAGCACCTTCGCGCCCTCGGGGCTGTCGAATACGGCGTCGAACGGCGCCGAGTACTGCTCGGCGATGCGTTCGCGCAGCGACCGCACCCCTTCACTCCCGGCGCTGGGCACCTCGCCGATGTCGGGACCGAGCGACAACCACGCCATAGCGGTCAGCGTCGTCGGCGCCTCGGCGATCGACTCGGCCCACTCCACGACGATCGCGATCAGGCGATCCCGGAGGCTCCCGTCGGCCGGCGGCATCGGCGGCGGAGGGATGAGGCCGGTGAAAGCCGCCGCCACGAGGTCATTGGCGCTGGGGAAGTGCCGGTAGAGCGTCGCGCGTGCGACGTTGGCCTTGCGGGTGACGGCGTCGATCGTCACCGCGCTCGGCCCACCGGCGCGCAGCAGCGACGTCGCAGCGTCGAGCAGGCGAGCCCGGGAGCGGGCCGGCCTCGGGTCGCCGTTCACGGCGGTCATGACGTTTCCTTCACCTCCGGGGCGGGAACAAGACCATTGGTCTTGCTACGAGACTGATAGTCTCGTATCACGTTTTGAGACGGCGTCTCGAAACCCTGCTGAAGAGAGACGACATGGTCGGCACCCTCCCGCGCTCTGCCCAGGATATCGACGGCGAGGTCGACACTCTGTCACCACGGAAGCGCGTCTGGCTGCTGGCTGTCGCCAGCGTCGACGTCTTGATGGTCATCTCCTCGATGGTCGCGCTCAACGCCGCGCTTCCCGACATCGCGCTGCAGACCTCCGCCACTCAGGCGCAACTGACCTGGATCGTCGACGGATACACGCTGGCGCTGGCGTGCCTGCTTCTGCCCGCGGGCGCCATCGGCGACCGGTACGGCCGGCGCGGCGCCCTGCTGGCCGGCCTCGCGATCTTCTGCCTGGCGTCGCTGGCCCCGGCGTTCCTCGACAGCCCGATGCAGATCATCGTCGCCCGGGCCGTCGCCGGCGTCGGCGCGGCGTTCATCATGCCGGCCACCCTCTCGCTGCTGACCGCCGCCTTCCCGAAGTCCGAGCGCAACAAGGCGGTCGGCATCTGGGCCGGCGTCGCGGGTTCCGGGGCGATCTTCGGCTTCCTGGGCACCGGCCTTCTGCTGCACTACTTCTCCTGGCAGTCGATCTTCTACATGTTCGCCGGCGGGGCGCTGCTGATGTTCATCGCGACCTGCACCATCGGCTCGTCACGCGACGAGACCGCCGCCCCCATCGACTGGATCGGCGCGGCGCTGATCGGCACCGCGATCGCCGTCTTCGTGCTCGGGGTGGTCGAGGCGCCCGTGCGCGGATGGACCGACCCAGCCGTGATCGGGTGCATGGCCGGCGGGCTCACGTTGGCCGCCTTGTTCGCGCTCACCCAGTTGCGGCGCAAACACCCACTGCTCGACGTGCGACTCTTCCGTCGCCCCGACTTCTCGACCGGCGCGGCGGGGATCACCTTCCTGTTCATCGCCAATTTCGGGTTCTTCTTCATCGAGATGCAGTTCATGCAACTGGTCATGGGATACAGCGCGCTGCAGACCGCATTCGCGCTGTCGCCGCTGGCCGTTCCGGTCCTGGTGCTCGGCGGCACGTTGCATCTGTACCTTCCGAAGGTGGGCCTGCGGTTCGCGGTCAGCGTCGGGCTGCTTCTGATGGCGGTCGGTCTGTTCAGCATGCGCTACCTGCAAGCCGACGCCACGTTCCTCGACGTGATGTGGCCACTGCTGATCGTGGCCTCGGGTATCGGACTGGCCACGGCGCCAACCACTTCGGCGATCATGAATGCCGTTCCGGACGAGAAGCAGGGCGTGGCGTCGGCGGTCAACGACGCCACCCGGGAGGTCGGCGCCGCCATCGGCATCGCCGTCGCGGGATCGATCCTGGCCGCCGTCTACCACAGTGCCCTGGCCCCGAAACTGGCCGCGTTTCCTGAGCAGATCCGCGACACGGCCACCGACTCCCTGGCCTATGCGCTGTCCGTCTCCGAGCAGATGGGGCCGCAGGGCGGGCAGCTGGCGGGCCTCGCCGAGGAGGCCTTCATGCAGGCGGCGGACCAGGCGTTGTTCGTGCTGTCCGCGCTCCTCGTCGTCGGGTCGGCGTTCGTCGCGATCTGGTCGCCCGGGCGCGACGGACGGCAGTGGGCGGCCGTCCGGCGGATGCGCCGGCACCGACGAGCGCCCGCGGAGGTTCAGCCGTAGGCTTTTCGCTCGTGCGGCTGCTCTTGGTGAACCCCAACACGACGGCGTCGATGACCGCCGCCATCGCCGCGACCGCGGCGGGGGTCGCTCGCCCCACCACGACCGTCGAGGCGCTCAATCCGGCCGAGGGGCCTCCCAGCATCGAGAACGACGCCGACGAATACCGTTGCGTCCCCTATCTTCTCGACGTTCTGCGCGATGCGCGCGACCGTACGCAGGACCGGCCGGACGCCTACGTCATCGCCTGCTTCGGGGATCCCGGCCTCGAGCAGGCCCGGGCAGTGCTCGGCGCGCCGGTCCTCGGCATCGCGCAGGCCGCCATGCACGCCGCCACCCTGCTCGCCGGCACCTTCTCGGTGGTGACGTCGATGTCGGCGACGGTGCCGCGCGGTTGGGAGCTGGCGAAGTCCTACACGCCGGGTGCATGTCTGGGCGTGTACGCCTGCGACATCCCGGTATTGCGGATCGACTCCGACCCTTCCACTGTCGAGCCGATCGCCGAACTGTGCGACGAGGCGCTGCGGACCGACGGCAGCCGTTCGATCGTGCTCGGGTGTGCGGCGATGGCCCGCTTCGCCGGACCGCTGGCCCAACGGCTCGGCGTACCGGTGATCGACGGGGTGGCGGCCGCCACGCGCCTGGCCGAGGCGCTGGAGCCGCTCACCCCGCGATGAACTCGGCGGCGCGGTGGCCGATCATCGCGATCGTCGCATGCGGACCGCGGCTGGTCAGGGTCGGCATCACCGAGCCGTCCACGACCCACAGCCCCTCGATGCCACGGACCCGGCACTGCTCGTCGAGCACCGCGCGGGGATCGTCATCGGCTCCCATCGGCGCCGTACCGGCCAGATGCTGTGATGTCGACCAGGACGGTTCATCGGATTCGGCTATGCCACCGGCGATCTCGAAGGCCAGCTCGGCCCCCGCGGTCAGGTCGGCCACATCGGCCGGCTCGCTGTCGTAGCGATGCTCGATCACCGGCGGTGCCAGCGGATCGGCGGACGCGAGGGTCACCCTGCCCCGCGACCTCGACCGCATCAGCGCTACGCCGATGTGCGGCCGATCGGCGGGATCGTGCTCCGGACCGTGCACCATCGCGGCGAAACTCGATGTGTACGGCCGTATTTCGAGACCCGACTCGGTCAGCAGCACGGCCTCCAACGGCGGCACGTCATGGGTCGGTGTCCAGCCCACCGGGATCACCCACTCCGGATGGTCGGACGTCGCGACGCCGACGGGCAGGTTCGCCCGGACGTCGATTCCCAAGTCCTGCAGCATCTTCGCGGGGCCGATACCGGACACCATCAACAGCTGGGCGCTGCCGATCGCCCCCGCACACAGCACGATGCGGTCCGCGGTGACGGTGTGGCGCCCCGCGGGCCCGTCGCACTCCACCGCCGTCGCGCGACCGGCCGTGATCTCCAGCCTCAGGACGCGGGTGTCGGCCAGCAGGTGGACGTTGTCGCGATCCAGTGCGGGTTGCAGGAACGCGCCGCCCGGGCCGGTACGGGTGCCGCTGTCGATGTTCAACGGCACGGCGCCCACCCCTGCCGCCGGGGCGCCGGGCTCCAGCCCGCTGAGGTCCTCGACCCACGGATGCCCGAGGCTACGGGCGGCGGCGACGAAAGACGCGGTGCATCCGTCGAACTCGCTCACCCGGCGGACTTTGATGGGGCCGTCCGCGCCGTGCAGCGGTCCGCCGAAATCCAGGTCGGTCTCGATCGCCCGGAAGTGCGGGAGGACGTCGCGCCACGCCCAACCGGGGACCTGCCAGCCGTCGAAATCGGCTGGCAGGCCACGGCAGAAGTAACCGCCGTTGACCGCTCCCGAACCACCCACGACCGCACCGCGGGTGATCTGCACCCGCCGGGGCGGTTCGTCGGTGAGTGTGGTCAGGTAATGCCGCACCACCGAACTCGCGGTGCCGATCGGCAGCCGCAGCCCGTTGTCGATCTGCTGGGCCACCCGCGCATCGGTCGGGGCGGGACCGGCTTCGACCACCGTCACCCGACACGCAGGGTCGGCGGAAAGCCGTTCGGCGAGCACCGATCCGGCACTTCCGGCACCGACGATCAACACGTCGCTGTGTGGAGCTCGGGTCAAGGCCGCGCTACGTCCGGATCTGCGGTTTGAGCGCACCGAGGTGCCGTTCGCGCACCACCCCGGTCCACAGCCCCAGCCCGTAGGCGATGTCGTCGAGCCGGCGCAACAACACGTAGGTGAGCAACCCGACCTGTTTGGTGTCGTCGTCGGTGCTGCCGCGCCGGGCCGCCCAGTCGACCACACCGTCGACCACCGCCGCGATCAGCACCGCCTGGCGGCAGCGGCGCGACACCACCGCGGCCAGCAGGGCGATCGGCCAGTAGTGCCGGCAGATCGCCGACGCCAGTTGCAGCGCCGCCGACCACAACCCGCCCGCGGCGATCGCCGCGACCTGCCTGGGTTGCGTCTCCACCGTGCGCAACGAATTGGCCACCCGCCGCGCGGTGTAACCCGCGGCGATCACCGACGCGAGGTAGCCCAGGCAACTGCCCATCGCCATCAGCACCCACACCACCAGTGTCCAGCCCGAGATCACCAGCGGCGCCGTCTTACCCGGGTGGCGCACCGACAGCGGCGCCGCGGACTCGCCGTAGAACGCCTTGCGCAGGAACCACTCCCCCAGGTCGGTGCGGTGATCGTGGGCGACCAGCGCGATCGGCTCGTACCGCAGCCGGGCCCCGGCCTCGACCAGCCGCCAGCACAGGTCGACGTCCTCACCCGACCGGAGCGTCTCGTCGAAGCCGCCGACCTCGTCGAGCGCGCGCCGCCGGCAGATGATCGCGGCACTCGGCACGTACGACACCGGGCTGTACGGAATGACCGGCGCCTCCCGGTGCCCGAGGTCGAGCGACGAGCGCACCGCCTCGTAGCGGGCCACCGGGTTGTCGGCCGTGCGCATGCCGACGATGCGCGGTGCCACCAGCGCGACCGCGGGGTCGCAGAAGTGCCCCAGCAACGCCTCGAGCCAGCCACGGCGCGGGACCACATCGGAGTCGAGGAACGCGACGAAGTCGGTGGAACTGCCCGCAGCGCCGGTATTGCGGGCGGCTGCGGGCCCCCGGCTCCGGTCGTGCCGGATGAGTTGCACATCGCAGTGCACGCCGGCCAGATCATTCGGCCCGACGGGCACAGTCGACCCGTCGTCCACCACGATCACGCGTAGGCCGCGCAACGCCCGGAGGAGCCGCTGCAGCCCGAATGTGTTGTCGCGCACCGGGATCACAACGGTGACATCGCGGTGCGACGGTCCACCCGCCGGCCGCGGGTGCGCGACCGTGGCGTCGAGCAGCGTGCGTGCCAGCTGGGCGCTCTGGGCGTCGTGGACTTCGAGGCGTCCGCCGCTGAGCATGGTCTGCGCGGCCGGTGCCAGCCGAAGCAGCCGGGTGGGCGAACCACCGAGCAGCGCTGCCCCTTCACCGAGCACCTTGACCCGCCGGTCGACCTGCACGGCGAACCCATCGGGGAGCCGGGGCCCGGTCATCGCAGCATTCCGTTGCGGTCCGGCGCCCAACGCGCGATCCGGTCGGCGCACTGCTGCACCATCTCGCCGAAGAGCCGGGCACCGTCGACGTCGGTCGCCGTGGTCGGATCGCCGAGGACGCCGACCTCGCTGACCGCGGCCACACCACCCTGGCGCAGCTGTGGCATCAGATCACGCAACGGTGCGGTGTTCCCGCGCTGCCAGTGATCGGTGTGGACGTCGTCCGGCGAGATGTGGAGCAGTACGGACGTTTCGGTATGGCCCGCATGCGCGTCGGAGTCCTTCGCGATGCATGGGCACCAGGCCACGTCGCGGTCCTCGTAGCGCAACAGCGCGGTCGCGCCGGCGAGCGCCTCGGTGTTACCGCCGTGGCCGTTGACGAACACCACGCGCGACGCCCAGTTGGTGGCCGACCTGCCGAACTCGACCAGCAGCAGCCGCAGGGCCGCGGTGCCGATCGAGATGGTGCCGGGAAAGCTCTCGTGCTCACCGCTGGCGCCGTAGCCGACGGCCGGGGCGAGCGCCCACGCCGGTGACAGAGCGCGCGCGACCTCGCGGGCCACCGCGGTGGCGATGCGGGTGTCGGTGTCCAGCGGCAGATGGGGTCCATGCTGTTCGGTGGAACCTACGGGAACGATCAACGCCGCCGACGTGCTACGCAGCTGCCTCGACGTCGAGTTCCCAAGCTCGCTGGGAAAAGCCACCCGCCGATGGTAAGCCGAATTCACCTGGCGTGCGCCACTTGTTCGCGCATGCGCTTCTTTTGATTTTCCAAAGGGGGCCGTCAATCCCGCCGCCCACTCTCCCGCAGGCACCGCCTGCCCCCTGCGTCACAGCAGGGGGTCGGCGGGTCAGCCCTCGTCGCCTGCCGACGTACCAAGGGTACGGGTGAATCCCGGTGGGACCAGGATGTCGCCGGGCACGAGATCGTGGATCGAGGCGCGCCCGAGCCCCATCAGCGCCGAGTCGATCCCGCCGCGCAGGATGTCGAGGACGTTCTCGACACCGGCCTGTCCGTTGGCGGCCAGACCCCACAGGTAGGCGCGGCCGATCATCACCGCGCGGGCGCCCAGCGCGAGCGCCTTGACGACATCGCTGCCCCGGCGGATACCGCCGTCGAGCAGCACCTCGACCTGGTCACCGACCGCGTCGGCGATCGCGGGCAGGCAACGGATGGCGGCCGGCGTACCATCCAGGTTGTTACCGCCGTGGTTGGACACCGAGATCGCCGAAACCCCAGCGTCGACAGCGCGTTTGGCGTCGTCGACCCGCACGATGCCTTTGAGCATGAACGGACCGTCCCAGTGCTCGCGCAGCCAGGCGATGTCCTCCCAGGTCGGCGGCGGCGTACCCATCCATTCGCCGTAGGCCTGGAAGAACGGCGGTCCGGGCTCACCGCGGCGGGCCTGGTTGGGTACCCGCAGATCGGGCGGGCTCATCGTCTTGCCGAAATCCCACAGCCAGCGCGGCTTCGTGAGCACCTCGGGCGACATCCTCAACATCGTCTTGAGGTTCATCTGTTCGGGGATCTTCGGGCTGCCCCAGTCGCGGCCGTGGGAGAAGCTCCAGTCGGTCGTGGCGATCAGCCCGACCGCGCCGGCCTCCTTGGCGCGCTGCGCCCGCTCGAGGATCGCCTCGCGGCCCCCCAGCCAGTAGATCTGGAAGAACAGCTTGGGATTGGCGGCGATCACCTCTTCGATCGGCTTGCTCGCGAACGAGGACAACCCCATCGCGGTCCCGCGGGCGGCGGCCGCGCGGGCGACCGCGACCTCGCCGTCCGGGTCGACCGCCTGCACCCCGGTGGGTGAGATGAGGACCGGCATCGAGATCTCTTGACCCATCACCGTTGTCGACAGGTCGCGCTTCGCGGCGGCCCCCACCACATGCGGGGCGAAGCCGAGTTCGGCGAAGGACTCGACGTTGTCGGAGACCGTCACTCCCTTCTCGCTGGCGGAGATCAGCGAGGAGTACACCGACTTGGGCAGGCGCTTCTTCGCGTGCTGCTGGGCGATGGCGACGGTTTCGAACCAGGTATCGCGGGCCACGTCTACACCGGGCTTTCGTTACAGAGCCGAGCGGGCGGCTTGGTCAACAGTTTCAACGGGATGGGACCCGTCAGTTTCGTCCCTCGGGAGTGGTCGCCGCTGGGCTTGGGCTTGACCCGGTCGAGTTCGAGGGCCGGCGCACCGTAGCCCTGCACGCACTCCGGGTCCGGCCCGTCGAGCGGCAGGCCGGTGAAGAACTTGGCGGCCATGCATCCGCCGCGGCACGCGTCGTAGTGCCCGCAACCGCTGCAGGCCCCCGCCGACTGTGGTTCGCGCAGTTCGCGGAACAATTGCGAGTTCTGCCAGACGTTTTGGAATCCGTTGTCTGACAGAATGTTTCCGGCGAGGAATTTGTCGTGGATCGCGAACGGGCAGGCGTAGACGTCGCCGACGGGGTCGATGAGGCACACCACGCGCCCGGCGCCGCACAGGTTCAGCCCGGCCAGCGCACCCGGTTCACCCAGCCCCGAGAGGTGGAAGAACGAATCGCCGGTGAGCACGCGCTCCCCCTTGGCGACCAGCCAGTTGTAGAGCTGCACCTGCTGCTCGGCGGTGGGGTGCAGATCGTCCCAGACGTCGGCGCCGCGGCCGGACGGGCGCAGCCGGGTGATCCGCAGCGTCGCACCGTATCGGCTTGCCAGCGCGGCGAAGTCGTCGAGCTGGTCGACGTTGTGGCGGGTGACGACGACGGAGATCTTGGCGTCCTTGAAACCCGCGGCGGCGAGGTTCTCCAGCGCGCGCTCGGCCATCGCGAAGGAGCCGGGGCCACGGACCGCGTCGTTGATCTCGGCGGTCGCGCCGTCGAGTGAGATCTGCACGTCGACGTAGTCGCTCGCGGCGAGTTTGGCGGCGACCTCCGGGGTGATGCGCACCCCGTTGGTCGAGAACTTCACCCCGACGTGGTGGGCGGTCGCGTAGTCGACCAATTCCCAGAAGTCCGGTCGCACAGTGGGTTCCCCGCCGCCGATGTTGACGTAGAACACCTGCATGCGCATCAGTTCGTCGATGATGTCCTTGCACTGCTGCGTGGACAGCTCACGCGGATCGCGTTTACCCGACGACGACAGGCAGTGCACGCAGGACAGATTGCAGGCGTAGGTCAGCTCCCACGTCAGACAGATCGGCGCGTCGAGGCCACGCTCGAACTGGTCGACCAGGCGCGGGACCGGAACTACGGAAGTCATTGCGTCTCCTCGCAGACGAGCATCTTGGATTGGACGAGCACGCCCAGCGCGTGCAGGTAAGGCGCCTGTTGCGCATCGTCGATACCCGCTGCGCGGCAGGCCGAGCGGGCGTCGCGGTGCTCACCGAGTGAGTTCACCACGTCGACGATCGTGCGGTTCTTCAGGAAGGACAACTTGCGGGTCCCGAAGTGGTAGAGCAGCGCCCCGAACGGTTCGGGCCGCACCGCCACCTGGTGGTGCAGCCGCCACCGCAGATCGGGGTCGAACGCAACAGGCGCCGTCACGGTCAGTAGACCCCGCACATCCCGTCGATCGAGACCTCTTCGACCAGGGTCTCGGTGACCAGTTCATTGTCGTCAACGTGCTGATTCGGCTCCATGAACGCTGCCTTTCGTCGAGTAGGGTCGCACTGGAGTGTGACCTAGGTCGCCTAGGATATGGCATCGAGTGCCAGAACGGAAGGGGGGGTGATGCGGCAGGACCACGCGCCCCGCGTCGGCCGGCGGCGCTCCACCACCCAGGACCAGATCACCGACGTCGCGCTCGAACTGTTCGCCGCCCGCGGGTTCGACGACGTCAGCGTGGACGATGTCGCCGCCGCGGCCGGAATCGCCCGCCGCACCCTGTTCCGCTACTACTCCTCCAAGAACGCGATCCCGTGGGGTGACTTCGACGCCCACCTCGACCACATGCGGCATCTGTTCGACGAACTGGACCCGGGCGTTCCGATCGACGAGGCACTGCGCACCGCGCTGTTGGCGTTCAACCAGTACGACGCCGCGGAGACCGCCAGGCACCGTCAGCGCATGCGGGTCATCCTGCAAACCGATGCATTGCAGGCGTATTCGATGACCATGTACGCCGGATGGCGGGCCGTGGTCGCCGACTTCGTGGCCCGTCGGCTGGGCGTGGAGCCCCAGCAGCTGGTGCCTCAGACAGTCGCCTGGACGATGCTCGGGGTGGCGCTGTCGGCCTACGAACGGTGGCTCGCCGACGACGCGGTGTCACTGGCCCAGCTGCTCGGCGACGCGTTCGACACGGTCCGCGACGGCCTGCGCGCACTGCAGTGACGGAATTCCTCGCGAATCGGGCGTCGGAGTTCGGGCCGAAACGGCGACGATGAGGGTGTGAGCGGCGAACCGGACGGTGACGACGCTCCGCGGGCCCTGCTGGCGCTCTACGACGACGCCCTGCCGACGGTGTACGGCTACTTCGTCAGGCGCTGTCCGGACCGCGGGACGGCCGAGGACCTGACGTCGGAGACGTTCCTGGCGGCGATGGACGCCGCCAGGCGAGGCACGTCCGCGCCGATCGGCGTGCCGTGGCTGATCGGGGTGGCCCGGCACAAGCTGGCCGACCACTACCGCCGCAGGCACGACCGGCACGCCGTACCCGTCTCCGAGGTGCCCGAACCCGGGGAGCCAGTGGACGGCTGGGACGTCGAACTCGACCGCATCGTCGCCGAGAGCGTGCTGGCCCAGCTGCCCGAACAGCACCGCACGGTGCTGTCGCTGCGGTACCTCGACGGCTGTTCGGTCCCCGAGTGCGCCGAGCTGATCGGCCGGACGGTGCACGCCACCGAGGCGCTGCTGGTCCGGGCCCGGCGCGCTTTCCGCTCGCACTACCCGGAAGGAGACGCGCCGTGAACGACGCCACGGACCCGCTGTGGGTCCTGCACGGTGACGAACTTCCGGTCCAGCCGGATCCGGCGTTCGCGGCGCGGCTGCGAGCGCGTCTGGAGTCGGCACTGAGATTGCCCAACCGCACCGAAGGAGTGGAGATGAGTGGCACCGATACCGCACTGGCCGCGGTTCCGTCTGTTCCCCGGCCCGCCGCACTGCCGTATCTGGCCGTCGCCGACGCCCGCGCGGCGATCGACTGGTACGCCGGCGCGCTCGGCGCGACGCTGGCGGGTGAGCCGATCGTGATGGACGACGGCCGCATCGGCCACGCCGAGCTGACACTGGCAGGCGGTGTGTTCTACCTGGCCGACGAGTATCCGGAGCTCGGCCTCAAAGCCCCTGCGCCGGACCAGGTCTCGGTCAGCCTCATGCTGACCGTGGACGACACCGACACGGCGTTGCAGCGGGCCCGCGAGCGCGGCGCCAGGGTGCAGCGCGAACCCTACGAGAGCCACGGCGACCGCACCGCGGTGATCGTCGACCCGTTCGGACATCGGTGGATGCTGTCCGGACCGGTCACCGGGGCGGCCGTCCCGATCCGGCACGGCGACGTCGGCTACGTGTCGCTGTGGACCTCCGACGCCGAGCGCGCCGCCGCGTTCTACGGTCACGTCCTCGGCTGGACCTACGACCCTGTCACCCGCCAGGTCACCAACACCGACCTGCCGACCGGGATCTTCGCCGGTGACGGCCCCGCGACACTGTTCTGCAGCTACGCGGTCGACGATCTCGACGCGGCGCGGCAGGCGATCACTGCTGCGGGCGGAACCGTCGGCGCGACAACCGAACACGAGTTCGCGACGACCGTGGACGCGACCGATCCGCTGGGTCACCCGTTCGCGGTGTTCACCCCGTCGCTCCCGACGCCGCGGCCTGCGCTCAACGGCACCGGCCCCGGCGAACTGGCCTACATCACCTACGAGGTGGCCGATTCCGCGGCGTTCCGGGAGTTCTACGGCCGCGTGCTGGGTTGGACGTTCGAGCCTGGACGGGTGAACGACGGCTGGCAGGTCGGGGAAAGCCACCCGATGGCGGGGATGGCGGGCGGCAGCGCGCGGCCGGCGACCGTCCCGCAGTGGACCGTCGCCGACATCGACGATGCGGTGCGCCGGGTCCGGGAGGCCGGCGGTTCGGTGCTGCAGCCGCCGTCGCGGCAGCCCTACGGCCTGACGGCCGAATGCGTCGACGACCAGGGCGCCCGCTTCTATCTCGGCCAGTTCTAGCCGAGCACGTCGCCGATCGGCGCGCCGTTGGCGATCTTGTTGCGGGTCTTCATCACCTTGCCCGGCATCCCGCCGCCGACCACACCGGCGACCACGCCGTCGCGTTCGTAGTACGCCAGGAACTTGCGTCCGTCGTCCTCGACGATGTGCACGGTGTCGTCGGCCTCCGGCTCACCGAGGCACTGGATCTTGACGTCGTACTGGTCGCTCCAGAAGTACGGCACCGAGACGACGCCGGGGACCTCCTGGCCGAGCATCGCGGGCACCAGCACTCGCGCCTGGTCGGCGACGTTGCTCCAGTGTTCAACGCGGACTTGGTTTCCCACGGTGTCGAGCCACGACGCGACGTCGCCGATCGCCCACACGTGCTGTGCGCTCGAGCGCCCTTCGGCGTCGCACACCACCCCGTTGTCGAGTGCGATACCGCTGCCGTCGAGCCAGTCGGTGGCCGGGCGGGAACCGATGCCGACCACCACGATGTCGGCGTCGACCTCGGTGCCGTCGGACAGCACGACCGCCTGCACCCTGCCCTCGCCGCGGACCTCGGCCACCCCGACCCCGCACCGCACGTCGACGCCCTCGGCGCGGTGCAGCCGGGCGACGAGATCGCCGATCTGGCGGCCGAGCACCGACGCCAGCGGGGCGGGTTGCGGTTCGACCAGCACCACGTCGACACCGAGTTTGCGCAGGCTCGCGGCGACCTCGCAGCCGATGAACCCGGCGCCGATCACCACGGCGCGCCGGGCCGATCCGGCCTCCTCGCGCAGTTTGAGGCTCTCGGTGATGGACCGCAGGACGTGGATGCCTTCGAGGTCCGGGAACGACGGGATCCGCTTGGGCACCAACCCGGTCGCGATCACCAGCTCGTCGTAACCGATCTCGCGGCCGTCGGTCAGGGTGAGCTTCTGCGCGGCGGTGTCCAGGGTGGCGGCGGCCGCGCCGAGCAGCACGGTGATGTCGTTCTCCTGGTAGAACTCCGCGGGCTTGAGCGTGACGTCGTCGGTCTCGCTGCGCAGCACTTCCTTGGACAGCGGCGGCCGGTCGTAGGGCAGATGATCCTCGTCGCTGACGATCGTGACCGGGCCCGGGTAGTTGGAACGCCGCAGCTGCTCGGCGGTACGGGCGGCCGCGAGACCCCCGCCGACGATGACGATGCCACCTGAAGTACTCACGAGGTCGTTGTACACGATGGTTGGCCCGATCGGTACGCCACCCTGTGATTCGGGTTACTCCGGGGCCCGCCGGTCGATGAGGTTGGACAGCACCACGATGCTCTCGCTGCGCTCGATGTCCGCGCTGGAACGGATGCGTTCCAGCGCCTCTTCGAGGTGGCGCATATCGCGTGCGAGCACGTGCAGGATCGCGTCGGCGGTGCCGGTCACCGTCGCGGCGCTGACCACTTCGGGGATGTCCACCCACGCCGCGCGAAGACGTTCGGGCGCGATCGTGCCGTGGCAGAACACCTGTACGTAGGCCTCGGTGTTCCAGCCGACGGCGTTGCGGTCGACCACGGTGGTGAAGCCACGGATGACGCCGTCGTCGAGCATGCGGTCCACCCGCCGCTTGACCGCGGGTGCCGACAGGTTCACCCGCTGCCCGATCTCGGCGAATGTGGCGCGCGCATGGTCGGCGAGTTCGGCCAGGATGCGTTCGTCGGTGTCGTCCAAGCGGTCCATGATCCTCCCACGCAACGATTCGCCGCTCAGGCACGAACGACACAACAGATCGCATCATACTGCGCAATGTTCGGCGATTGTTTGCATGACAGCCCGCCCATATGGTCGGCCTATGCCGTTCCGGGTGTCCCGCACGCCGACCGTTCGCCACTACGTCATGACCCCGCCGACCTTCTTCGCCGTCGAGTACGCGATCAATCCCTGGATGGATCCCACCACGGCCGTCGACACCCACCGTGCCCTCGACCAGTGGGACGCCCTGCGCCGCACCTACAAAGAACTCGGGCACACCGTCGAATTGGTGGAACCCGTCGCCGGCTTACCGGACATGGTCTACGCCGCCAACGGTGGCGTCCTGGCCAACGGCCGCGCCGTGGTGGCCCGGTTCGCCTATCCGCAACGCGCCGCCGAGTCGGACGCCTACGCCGCGTGGATGACCCGGCACGGCTACACCGCGGTGCACACCCGCCACGTCAACGAAGGCCAGGGTGACGTTCTCGGCGCCGGCCGGATGTTGTTGGCGGGCCACGGGTTTCGGACCGAGCGCCGCGCACACGGCGAGATCGCCGCCGCCGTCGGCCTGCCGGTCGTGAGCTTGCGACTGGTCGATCCGCGCTTCTACCATCTCGACACCGCACTCGCGGTGCTCGACGACACGACGGTGGCGTACTACCCGCCCGCGTTCGACGCGCCGTCGCGCCGTCGCCTGCTCGCCCTGTTTCCCGACGCGATCGAGGTCGCCGACGCCGATGCACACGTCCTCGGCCTGAACGCGGTGTCCGACGGGCACCACGTCGTACTCCCAGCCGCCGCAAGGGGTTTCGCTGCTCAACTGCGCACAGCGGGCTTCTCCCCCGTCGGCGTGGAGCTGTCCGAACTGCTCAAGGGGGGCGGGTCCGTCAAATGTTGCACGCTGGAGGTTCATCCATGACCGTCACCGATCACCCGACCGCCACCGAAAGGGTGATCGCCGTCGACACCCGCCATGTCGCGCACAACTATGCGCCGCTGCCGGTGGTGGCCGCCTCGGCGGAGGGCGTGTGGATCACCGACGTGGAGGGCCGGCGATACCTGGACTGCCTTGCCGCGTATTCGGCGGTCAACTTCGGCCACCGCCATCCGCAGATCGTCGCGGCCGCCCACGCCCAACTCGACGCGGTCACCCTGGTCAGCCGCGCGTTCCACTCCGACCGCCTGGCGCCGTTCTGCCAGGCGCTGGCCGGTCTGTGCGGCAAGGACATGGTGCTGCCGATGAACACCGGCGCCGAGGCCGTCGAGAGCGGTATCAAGGTCGCCCGAAAGTGGGGCACCGACGTCAAGGGCGTACCCGCCGGACAGGCGAACATCATCGTGGCGCGCAACAACTTCCACGGCCGCACCACCACGATCATCAGCTTCTCCGACGACGACACCGCCCGGCGCGGCTTCGGTCCGTACACGCCCGGTTTCCGGGCGGTCCCGTTCGGGGACGCCGATGCGCTGGCCGCCGCCGTCGACGACCACACGGTGGCGGTCCTGCTGGAACCGATCCAGGGCGAGGCCGGGATCATCGTCCCGCCCGACGACTATCTTCCGCGGGTGCGGCGCATCTGCACCGAACGGGGTGTGCTCCTGGTCGCCGACGAGATCCAGTCCGGTCTGGCGCGCACCGGGCGCACGTTCGCGTGCGACCACTGGGGCGTCGTTCCCGACCTCTACCTGCTCGGCAAGGCGCTGGGCGGCGGAGTCGTCCCGGTGTCGGCGGTGGCCGGCGACCGTGAGGTCCTCGGCGTTCTGCATCCCGGTGAACACGGCTCCACTTTCGGCGGCAACCCGCTGGCCGCGGCGGTCGGCACGACCGTGATCGAGCTGCTGCGCACCGGTGAATTCCAGAGCAGGGCAACCGAACTCGGCCGCCACCTGCACACGCGTCTGCGCGGCCTCGTCGATCGGGGTGTGGTGGCGGTTCGCGGTAAGGGACTGTGGGCGGGCGTCGACGTCGACCCCGCACTGGGCACGGGCAAGCAGATCAGCGCCGCACTGGCCGAGCGCGGCGTGCTGGTCAAGGACACCCACGGCTCGACATTGCGGTTCGCTCCACCCCTGGTGATCAGCGTCGACGAGATCGACTGGGCCGTGGACCGATTCGCCGCGGTACTGGCCGAGCGGCGATAGCGCTCAGTACTTCATCACTCCACGGTCGACGGCGATCTGACTGCCCGACAGCGTCGCCGATCCGTCGCCGGCAAGCCAGGCCACCACGTCGGCCACCTCTTCGGCCGTCATGAACTCCTGCAGGCCCTTCTTGCCTTCCTTGTCCACACGGTGCAGCGGCATGGGCGCGAAGCTGTGCAGATAGCTCGGATGCTTGGCGAAGATCTCCATCATCGCGTCGCGCTCGATCATCGGGGTGTCGATGGAATACGGGTGGATCGAGTTGACCCTGATCCCGTACTCGCCCGCCTCGAGCGCCAACCCGTTCGTCAACGCCGTCAGGCCGTGCTTCGATGCGGCGTAGTGGCCGTTGCCGGGGGTGGCCTTGAGGCCTGCCGACGAGCTGACGATGATGATCGACCCGCCGTTGCCCGCCTCGATCATCGCGGGCACCACGGCGCGGATCGTCTTCCAGGTGCCGTTGAGGTTGACGTCGACGACGGCGTTCCACTGCTGCTCCGACATCTCCCACAGCCGGCCCCAACTCAGCACGCCGGCGTTGGCCACCAGGATGTCGAGGCGGCCGAACTGTTCGATGCCGTCGGCGACCACCTGTTGCAGCGCGCCGAGGTCGCGGACATCGACCTGCCGGGCGAGGACCTTGCGGCCCGCGGCCTCGACGGCGCGGACCGTCTCGGCGAGATCCTCGGAGGTGGCCGCCGGATAGGTGATGGTGTCGTCCACCGGGGCGCAGATGTCGATCGCGATGATGTCTGCGCCGTCGTTCGCGAGCCGTACGGCGTGCGCACGGCCCTGGCCGCGGGCGGCCCCGGTGATCATGGCGACTCGACCGGCCAGCGGGCCTTCAACTGCGCTCACCGACGCTCCTTTCGATCAGACTGCCGACAGGCTAACAGCAGAACTGAAACGTGTTCTAGGAACGCTGCGTGACCATCGCGCGTCCGACGCATACGATCGGTCGAAATCGAGGGAGGTTCAGCAATGCCATTGGGCGTGCTCATCGGATTCGACGGTTCACCCGCCGCGACCGACGCGATCGAGGTGGGTGGACGGCTGCTTCCGCAGGCGCACGCCTGGGTGGCACATCTGTGGACGCCGCCGTTCGCCAGCGAGCCGTTGCGCAGACGCTTGCGGGCAAGCGTGGGCAGCGCGAGCGAACTCGTCGAGCGCACCGAGTCAGAGGGCGAACGCGAGGCCCAGCGCGTCGCCGCCACCGGGACCACACTGGCCCGTGCCGCCGGGCTCGACGCGGAACCGTTGGTGAAACGGTCCTGGGGCGGCGAGGGTTTGGTGCTCGCCCAGTTGGCCGAGCAGGTGTCGGCCGATCTGGTGCTGGTGGGCTCGCGGGGCCTCGGCGGCGCCCAGGCGCTGCTCGGCAGCGTGTCGGACACCGCCGTGCAGTACGCGTCGCGGCCGACACTGGTGGCGGCCGCGCCGATGCTGGCCGACGAATACGACGCGCTGGCGGAGGGCCCCGTCCTCGTCGGCTGGGACGGTTCGGGCGGTGCCCACACCGCGCTCATGGCCGCGCAACGCCTCTTCCCCACCCGCGAGGTCGTCGCGGTGTCGATCGGACAGGGCATCGCCGAGGCCCCGCCCGAGGGCGTGGCCGTTGAACACCTCGAGGCCCCGCCGGGAGCCAAGGAGCACACGATCGCCGACGCGCTGACCGGCCTGGCCGCGCACCGCAGGGCCGCGGTGGTGGCGGTCGGATCGCGGGGGCAGTCCGCGATGCGGCAGGTCCTGCTCGGCAGCGTCGCCCGCGCAACCCTGCGTTCGGCGCACCGTCCCGTACTCGTGGTGCCGGGCCCGTGACTACAGCGCTTCGATGATCTGCTGACGCTTGGCGGTGTATTCGGCGTCGGTGATGGCGCCCGTCGCGCGCAGCGTCTCGAGTTCCTGCAGGCGCTGCGCCGTCGACGGACCCGTCGGTCCGCTCACGGCGACGGTCGGCGCCACCGCCGCCGGCGCAGGCATCTGCTGACTGGCCGCCTGCCGGACGACCGCCTGGACTTGTTGGCGCGCAGCGGGATTCGCGCGCAGGTCGATCATGTTGTCCATGCCGATGCCGTGCGTCTTGAGGATCTGCAGGATCTCCAGCAGTGGACCGGCCTGACCGGTGAGGTCATAGGTCTGGTTGTCCTCGGACACGGTGAACGTGGCCGGCATCAGCCCGCCGACCAGAGCGCTTCTGTCCCAGTCGATCTGATATTCGTTGGTGGCGGGGTCGACGATCGCGACCAGCGTGCGATTGGTGATCATGGGCAGCCGCGCCACCGAGGCCACCACTCGGTCCTGCGCGGTGAACGGTGTCAGGCCGGGTCCGCTGAGGTACAGGTCGAGTTTGACCAGCGGCTGTTCGTTGATACGCGTGTTCGTGTCGTGGATGCCGGTGATCTGCGCGAGCGCCAGCACGCCGCGCGCCTCGAGTTCGGCGGTCCTGGCGGCGGAGTGGGCGCCGAACGCGGTGATGCCCAATGCGATCAACACGTCGGCCGCCGTGATCAGCAAGCCGGTCCAGAACATCCATTCCAGCATCGGGTCGGGCCCGGCGAGGAAGTAGACGGCCAGGAAGATGGGGCCGACGATGCCGCACAGCAGGACGAAGAGCTGGATGCGGATGTAGCGCCAGAACATCGACATGGCCAGGCTCCTGTGGTTCGCGCGGGCGAACACAGACTAGCCGCAACCGCGGCGCTGGACCGGCGAAAGCTCAGCCGGCGGCGACGGTGATCGGGTTCGCGGGCGCGGCGGGGCCGAGCAGCTGGTAGAGCGGCGCGGTCCAGCTGTATCCGCCACTGGAGGACCGGGCGTAGCTGGTGTGCACGGCCACGCCCGTCGCCGTCACCTCTTCTGCGTCCGGGTCGTAGTCGCAGACCGCGTCACCGAGCTCGCACACGCTGATGGTGCGGGCACCGACGTGCGGCGGCAGCGGGGCGGGCGCGTGGGCGAGGATCGGCCAGTCCTGGGCGACGCCCTTGCCGGCGCCGGGCACCGAGGTCACCGAACCCAGGTTGTAGGTGGGATCGGTGGGCAACCGGTCGCCGTCGGCGATCAGGACGGCGCCCGCGAAGTTGGGGCTGGACCCGAGTGCGTGCAGGTTACGGTGCACGACCATCGCGCCCTGCGAGTAGCCGGCCAGCACGACCCTGCTGGTGGGGCACTGCTGCACGAACGTCGCGTACTGGTTGGCCAGCGCGGCGGTTCCGGCGTCGACGCTGCTGATGAAGCCCGCCCAGTCGAGGATGCCGCCGTCTTCGGGCACCTCGGTCGCCGGGTAGACGACGGCTTCGGCGGTCATGGTCCGGCCGTCGCCGGCAAGGAGCTGCTGCAGGTCGGCACGGGAGCGGGAGACGACCCGGCCCATGCCGTCGTTCATCGAGATTTCCGCGCCGCGCTCACCGGAGCCGGCGGCGCCGATCCAGTGGACGTCGGGGCACTGCGGCTGCGCCTGCGCCGTGCCGGCGAGCCCGACGAGAGCGACCCCACCGACAGCGACAGCACCGGCCAATGCGCGAAGACGACGAAACACGAACCCCAACCCTTCCTCGATCACTGTCAGGAACATCGGCGCGCCGAGCACCGGCGTTACCCGCGGTGCGCCGAGATCGACGAAATGGCGGGATCTACTCGTACTTCCACGCCCATGTGTTCGTTTGGGCGCAAAAACGAAACGGCGCCCACCATCAGGTGGGCGCCGCTTCGGTGAATCGACTTACTTGTGGATCTTCGTCACGCGGCCGGCGCCGACGGTACGGCCACCCTCACGGATGGCGAACCGCAGGCCCTCGTCCATGGCGACGGGCTGGATCAGCTTGACGGAGATGTCGGTGTTGTCACCGGGCATCACCATCTCGGTGCCCTCGGGCAGGGTCACGACGCCGGTCACGTCCGTGGTCCGGAAGTAGAACTGCGGACGGTAGTTGTTGAAGAACGGCGTGTGGCGGCCACCCTCGTCCTTGGACAGGATGTAGACCTGGCCGTCGAACTCGGTGTGCGGGGTGGTGGTGCCGGGCTTGACCACGACCTGGCCGCGCTCGACGTCCTCACGCTTGATACCGCGCAGCAGCAGACCGACGTTGTCACCGGCCTGGCCCTGGTCGAGCAGCTTGCGGAACATCTCGACACCGGTGACCGTGGTCTTGGTGGTGCCGGGACGGATGCCGACGATCTCGACTTCCTCGTTCACGTTGACCACGCCGCGCTCCACACGACCGGTGACCACGGTGCCGCGGCCGGTGATCGTGAAGACGTCCTCGACGGGCATCAGGAACGGACGGTCGGTGTCGCGGACCGGGTCCGGGATCGACTCGTCGACGGCGTCCATGAGCTCCTCGACGGACTTGACCCACTTCTCGTCGCCCTCGAGCGCCTTCAGCGCCGAGACGCGCACGACCGGGGCGTCCTCGTCGAAGTCCTGGGCGGCCAGCAGCTCGCGGACCTCCATCTCGACGAGCTCGATGAGCTCCTCGTCGTCGACCGCGTCCGACTTGTTCAGCGCGACCAGGATGTAGGGCACGCCGACCTGGCGGGCCAGCAGCACGTGCTCGCGGGTCTGCGGCATCGGGCCGTCGGTCGCGGCGACCACCAGGATCGCGCCGTCCATCTGGGCGGCACCGGTGATCATGTTCTTGATGTAGTCGGCGTGGCCGGGAGCGTCGACGTGTGCGTAGTGACGCTTCTCGGTCTGGTACTCCACGTGGGAGATGTTGATCGTGATGCCGCGCTGACGCTCCTCAGGCGCATTGTCGATCTGGTCGAATGCGCGCGACTCGTTCAACTCGGGGTACTTGTCGTGCAGAACCTTGGTGATAGCCGCGGTCAGCGTGGTCTTGCCGTGGTCAACGTGACCGATGGTCCCGATGTTGACGTGCGGCTTCGTCCGCTCGAACTTCGCCTTCGCCACTTGTGTGTCCTCCTGGACTTGTTGGTGCTCTGGTACAGCAGGTATCTAGAGCAAGGATGGTTTCTTCAGTTGTGGTCTCTGCCAAGACCGACGAGCCAGATTACTGACCTGTGGCCTTCGCGATGATCTCCTTCGACACGTTCGCCGGAACCTCGGCGTACGAGTCGAACACCATGGAGTAGTTCGCCCGGCCCTGGGTCTTCGACCGAAGGTCGCCGACGTAGCCGAACATCTCCGACAGCGGCACCTGCGCCTTGACGACGCGCGCACCGGACCGCTCCTCCATGGCCTGGATCTGACCACGGCGGGAGTTCAGGTCGCCGATGACTTCACCCATGTAGTCCTCGGGTGTGGTCACCTCGACCGCCATGATGGGCTCGAGGATCACCGGCTGAGCCGCCTGGGCGGCCTTCTTCAGCACCTGCGAACCGGCGACCTTGAAGGCCATTTCCGAGGAGTCGACCTCGTGGTAGGCGCCGTCGAGCAGGGTGACCTTGATGTTCACCAGCGGGTAGCCGGCCAGCACGCCGTACTGCATGGCGTCCTGCGCACCGGCATCCACCGACGGGATGTACTCGCGCGGGATGCGGCCACCGGTGACCTTGTTCTCGAACTCGTAGGTCGCACCGTCCTCGCCGACGAACGGCTCGAGGTCGATGAGCACCTTCGCGAACTGGCCGGAGCCACCCGTCTGCTTCTTGTGGGTGAACTCGACCTTCTCCACCTTGCGGCGGATGGTCTCGCGGTAGGCCACCTGCGGCTTGCCGACGTTGGCCTCGACCTTGAACTCGCGGCGCATGCGGTCCACCAGGATGTCCAGGTGCAGCTCGCCCATACCGCCGATGACGGTCTGGCCGGTCTCCTGGTCCAGGTGCACCTTGAACGTCGGGTCCTCTTCGGCCAGCTTCTGGATGGCCGTGCCCAGCTTCTCCTGGTCGCTCTTGGTCTTGGGCTCGATGGCGACCTCGATGACCGGATCCGGGAACGTCATCGACTCGAGCACGATCTGCTGGTTCGGATCGCAGAGCGTGTCGCCGGTCGTGGTGTCCTTCAGGCCGATCATCGCGTAGATGTGGCCGGCCGAGGCACGCTCGACAGGGTTCTCCTTGTTGGCGTGCATCTGGAACAGCTTGCCCAGCCGCTCCTTCTTGCCCTTCGTGGAGTTGATGACCTGCGAACCGGACTCGACGGTGCCGGAGTAGACGCGGACGTAGGTCAGTTTGCCGAAGAACGGGTGCACGGCGATCTTGAACGCCAGCGCCGAGAACGGCTCGTCGACCGACGGCTTGCGGCTGATCAGCTCGTCTTCCTTGCCGGGCACGTGACCCTGCACGGACTCGACGTCCAGCGGAGACGGGAGGTAGTCGATCACCGCGTCGAGCATGGGCTGCACGCCCTTGTTCTTGAACGCACTACCGCACAGCACCGGGTACAGCTCGGAGCCGACCGTCAGCTTGCGGATGGCGCCCTTGATCTCCTCGACCGTGAGCTCTTCGCCGCCGAAGTACTTCTCGAGCAGCGCCTCGTCGGTCTCGGCGACCGTCTCGAGCAGCTTGGTGCGGTACTCCTCGGCCTTGTCGGCGAGGTCGGCGGGGATCTCCTCGACCTCGTACTTCTCACCGAGGGCGGTCTCGCCGCGCCACACCTTGGCCTTCATCTCGACCAGGTCGATGATGCCGATGAAGTCGTTCTCCGCGCCGATCGGCAGCTGGATGACCAGCGGCTTGGCGCCGAGGCGCTCTTCGATGGTGCGCACGGTGAAGTAGAAGTCCGCGCCCAGCTTGTCCATCTTGTTGACGAAGCAGATACGGGGCACGTCGTACTTGTCGGCCTGCCGCCACACCTGCTCGGACTGCGGCTCGACGCCCTCTTTACCGTCGAACACGGCGACGGCGCCGTCGAGCACGCGCAGGCTGCGCTCCACCTCGACGGTGAAGTCGACGTGTCCCGGCGTGTCGATGATGTTGATCTGGTTGTCATTCCAGAAGCAGGTCACCGCGGCGGAGGTGATGGTGATGCCGCGCTCCTGCTCCTGTTCCATCCAGTCGGTGGTCGACGCACCGTCGTGCGTCTCACCGATCTTGTAGTTGACACCCGTGTAGTACAGGATGCGCTCGGTCGTCGTCGTCTTACCGGCGTCGATGTGCGCCATGATGCCGATGTTGCGGACCTTGTTCAGGTCGGTCAACACGTCCTTCTGTGCCACAGAAGTCTTCCCACTCTCGCTTGCTTGGTTGCTGTCGTCTTCCGCACCTGCGGCAACACTGCCGGCAGGTGCTCAATCACCAGCGGTAGTGCGCGAAGGCGCGGTTCGCCTCGGCCATCTTGTGGGTGTCTTCGCGTCGCTTGACGGCGGCACCCAGGCCATTGCTGGCATCGAGGATCTCGTTGGCCAGCCGCTCGACCATGGTCTTCTCCCGACGCGCCTTCGAGAAGCTGACCAGCCACCGCAGGGCCAGCGTCACGGAACGATCGGGACGAACCTCGACCGGCACCTGATAGGTCGCGCCACCGACGCGGCGGCTGCGCACCTCGAGGGCGGGCTTGACGTTGTCGAGAGCGCGCTTCAGGGTGACCACCGGATCGGTGCCCGTCTTGTCACGGGCCTGTTCGAGCGCACCATAGACAATGCGTTCGGCCAGCGATTTCTTCCCATCCAGCAACACTTTGTTGACCAACTGGGTGACCAGCTGCGACCCGTAGACCGGATCGTTGACCAACGGACGCTTGGGTGCGGGGCCCTTGCGCGGCATCAGCTCTTCTCCTTCTTGGCGCCGTAGCGGCTGCGCGCTTGCTTGCGGTTCTTCACGCCCTGGGTGTCGAGCGAACCGCGGATGATCTTGTAACGCACACCGGGGAGGTCCTTCACACGACCACCACGCACCAGCACCATCGAGTGCTCCTGCAGGTTGTGGCCCTCACCGGGGATGTAGGCGGTGACCTCGACCTGGCTGGTCAGCTTCACGCGCGCGACCTTGCGAAGCGCCGAGTTCGGCTTCTTCGGGGTGGTCGTGTACACGCGGGTGCACACGCCGCGACGCTGCGGGCTGCCCTTGAGGGCCGCGGTCTTCACCTTGGCGATCTTGTCGCGGCGACCCTTGCGGACCAGCTGGTTGATGGTTGGCATGTACCGGCTTTCTGTGTTGCTTCTGTTTCGTCTGTACTGCGTCTTTAGTACTGCTTCAAGTCTCTGTACTGCTGTTTCGGCCCGGTCGCTTACCCCGCGTCCGGGCGTGTCGCACGCGCACACCTCGAAGCTTTTCCGCTGCGTGGTAGACATGCGAATTGGCCCGGCATGTGGGCATGCTGTCTGGTTTTCACCCCGTCGCATGCGCCTCGACGGCCAGGCACGATCCCCCACAATACCAGGATGGCCGCGTCGCTCCAAAAGTCCTTCCACACGGGGCTCGCGGCGCGCTGACCGGCGCTTAGTGCAGGTCAGCACCCACGCCGCCGGAGCGGCGTTCCATACCGGAGGCCAGGCGCAACACCATCTCGGTGAAGACCGCGTCGGTGTCGATGCCGTTCATCACGCCGGTCATCTCGAGCAGGACGAACCCGTGCATGGCCGACCAGAACTCCAGCGCCGCGTAGAACGCGTCCTCCCCCTCGAGCCCGTAGGACGCCAGCACCTCGATGACCGGTCCGGCCGCCGCGCGGGTGGCGTCGGTGAACTCCGGGTCGTCACCGCCGAGCGGCATCCGCGTGAAAGCCGAGTAGCGGCCCGGGTGGTGGTGGGCGTAGCTGCGGTAGGCGCCGGCCATCGCCATCACCGCGTCGTCGCGGGTGCGGCCCTGCCCCACGGTGTTGAGCATGTCGATGATGTCGCCGACCACCCGCATCCGCACGGTGCGCCGCAGGTCGTCGAGGCTGTGCACGTGGTTGTAGAGCGACGGCCCCTTGGTGCCGAGCTGGGTGGCCAGCGCGTTGATGGTCAGCGCATCCCAGCCGTCGCGGTCGAGGAATGTCAGCGCCGCGTTGACGATCGACTCCCGGCTCAGCCGGGTCGTCCTGGCGGCAGGACGCACCCGACCGCCCGCTGGCCGCGGACCCGGTGGAGCCGGCATGACCTGTTCACCCTTCGTCGTCGCCGGCCCCGAGCGGTCGGCGCAGACTCTCACCCTACGGCGGGTCAGTTCACCCGTTGCTGACTGAGCTGGGCGAGGCGCTCTGTGATCGAGCACAGATCGGGCAGCATCGCGGAGTTCATCGTCTGGATGGACCAGGTGATCACATCGCCGCCCTTGGCCACATAGATGCTGCAGGCGCTGGTGTCGGAGGCCTTGAATCCCTTGTTGCCGTCGACCGACATCTCGGTGATGGTGCGGCCCGCCTGCTGTTCTAGTTCGCGTTCGACGTCCATATCGCTGCCGCGGTACCACCAGGTGGAGATCCCCATCCCGGCGCCGAAGGTGCCCAGCATGGTGTCCTCCTGCCAGAAGCAGCCGGCGTCGCTGTCGACGACCTTCTTGAACACCGTCGTGCCCGCGGCCTTGACGACGTCGGCGTCGGTCACGCCGTTGCAGTCGTCGCCGCGGAAAGCGCCGGTGGGCGGGCCCGCCTCCGGCACGGGCGCCTGCTCTTCGGCGCCGCCGCAACCGGCGAGCAGCAGCACCGCCGCGGCGAGCGCAGATGTCAGGGTCCGTTTCATCTCGGCCTCACAGATCCGACGAGAGGGTGGCCGACAGCAGTTTCTCCGCATCCACACAGGGGTCCCCGGACTGCTGACCGCGGTACTGCACCCACCAACTGAGCACTCCCGCACCCGCGGCTGCGGTCGCCGAGCAGGCCGCTCCGGTGGTCGACCGCCGCGCCAGGAAGGCCGGATGCCGCTCCACGACGGTGTCGCTGACCTCGGCGCCGCGCTGCACGGCCAGGACGCGCTCCCGGTCCAGCGAGCCGGTGTCGAACCAGGAGAAGGTGACGTCGATCATGATCGGACCGCGCGCGAGCACGTACTGGCACACCGCGCCGCTGTAGGGCCGCACCACCTCGTCGGCGCCGAGGGTTTCGGAGACCGTGGAATCCTCGAGCAGACCACAGCGGTTGTCGACGTAGCCGTAGTCGCGGTCGGGATCCGGGACGGCGGCGGATTGAGCGGGCTGCGCGGTCCCGGAGACGGTCTGCGCGCAACCGGCGACGGCCACCATCGCGGTGACCGCCGCGGTAGTCACAGCCGCAACAACGCTGACACGCCGACGCATCACCGCCAGAGAGTACCCACCCACGCCATGTTCAGCGACCGGTGCGAACTCCGATCCTGCGGAAGGCCGCCGCAGCCCCGGGCGGGGACACGTACGCTGCTGTGCATCAGGTCGGCGCGACGAAGGGATACGACGGTGCGATCGATCGCTGCAACCCGGTGCGTGGCAGCAGGAGCCGCGGTGATGTTCGCCGCGGCGGCCGTGGGGGCGCCGAGTGCGCACGCCGTCAACGGCGACACCCACGTCACCGGCACCGGTACGCAGCAGACCATCGACTGCCGCAACGCGACCCTGCACGTCAACGGCAACGGCAACCAGGTCTTCGCCCTGGGCACGTGCTGGGCGGTCACCATGCAGGGTTCGGGGAACATCGTGGTCGCCGACAACGTGATCAACGACATCACGGTCTACGGCTGGGATCAGACGGTGATGTACAAGAACGGTCAGCCCGTCGTGTGGGACCGTGGCCGTGAGCTGGGGATGACGAACCGGATCAGCCGCGTGCCGGCCTGACGGTCCGTCGACCGGAAAGCGAGGAGCGATGACCCATCCCGTTGTGCGTACCGGTTTCGCCGCGCTGGCGGTGACCGCCGCGTTCGGCCTGGCCGCGTGCGGTTCGGAGAGCAGCGACACCAACACCCCCACCGCGACGGCGGGGACCTCGGGCGCTCAGGTGGAGATCGGCAACACGATCAACTACGGCTCGGTGGGCACGACCGCGGAGGTGGACTGCGCCGACGGTAAGGCACTCAACGTCGGCGGCTCGAACAACAAGCTGACCGTGCGCGGTACGTGTGCCAACGTCAACATCGGTGGCACCGACAACACGATCTCCTTCGAGCGGGTCGACAAGGAGATCACGGTCGTCGGGCTCAACAACACGATCACCTACGCCGACGGCGATCCCAAGATCGACGACCTCGGCTCGAACAACAAGATCACCAAGGGCTGACGTCTCGTATCGCGCTCAGGCGCCT
The DNA here is from genome assembly GCA_050205415.1 of Mycolicibacterium litorale. Lineage (GTDB taxonomy): Bacteria > Actinomycetota > Actinomycetes > Mycobacteriales > Mycobacteriaceae > Mycobacterium > Mycobacterium litorale_C. The sequence goes on along the minus strand of JBNMQY010000026.1, from coordinate 28,804 downwards.
GCACCGTGTCGCCCCGCACCTGCGGCGAAGCGGCCGGCACCCTCGAGCGCCTCGTGTTTGACCCGCGAGATGCTGGCGAACTCCCGGTCGATGGCGTCGGCCTCCGGCAGTCCCCACTGGCCGAGCGCCGACAGCCGGTCCGAGCGCATGCACTGCTGGGGGAAGCGGGCGATCTCGGCGGCCAGCTCCTCGGCCTGCCGGCGCGCCTGCCCCTTGGGCACCACCCGGTTGGCCAGCCCGATCGCGAGCGCCTCCGCGGCGTCGACGGCCCGGCCGGTCAGGATCATGTCCATCGCCCGGCTCTGCCCGATCAGCCGCGGCAGCCGCACGGTGCCGCCGTCGATCAGGGGCACCCCCCAGCGGCGGCAGAACACGCCGAACACGGCGTCCTCCTCGGCGACCCGCAGATCGCACCAGAGCGCGAGTTCGAGCCCACCGGCGACGGCGTAGCCGCTGATCGCCGCGATGACCGGTTTGGACAGCACCATGCGGGTCGGCCCCATCGGCCCCGGTCCGGTGCGGTGGACGGCGTTCGCGTCGGGGGTGCCGAAGGCCTTGAGGTCGGCGCCGGCACAGAAGGTGCCGTGGTCTCCCCACAGCACGGCGACCGATGCCGTGTCGTCGCGGTCGAAGTCGTCGAACGCTTCGTACAGCGCCTCGGCGGTGGGGCGGTTGACGGCGTTGCGCGCGTCGGGCCGGTCGATGATCACGGTGGTCACCGCTCCGTTGCGTTCGACGCGGACCGGTTCTGTCATGTCGCCTCCATCAGTTGGGCATCGCCTGGTTGATCGTCGCGCCGCTCGACGAGTTCGGCGGCGAACACGGTGTACGCGCTGCGCAGGTCGTCACCCGGCCACGCGTCGGGCAGGAGTTCGTCGGGGAGCACGGGATCGGTGAGCAGGTGCCGGACGATCGCGGCGGCGGTCACGAAGCGGCCCGGGATGTCGCGCGCCGCCGCCATGTCGTCGAGCAGCCGGCGCCCCCGATCGGTCCAGCCGGGCAGGTCCCAGAGGCGACCGGCGAGGTCGGCCGGGTCCTCGTCGCGGGCATGCAGGATCCGCACGTGGTCGGTGACGTCCGCGGACAAAGCGGTGTCGAGGTTGTCCGGCCGCATCCAGACACCTTCGCGCAGCTCTCCGAATCGGTTGTCCTGCAACGTTTTCCGCATCGCGGCGCGGGCACGCGCGTCGGTGCCCACGCGGGTGACCACCAGGGTGGTCCAGGTCCCGTCCCATGGGCGCGTCCGCGGGTTGATGGCGTCGTCCTGGCGGCGCTGCCGTGCGAGCAGCCGGTCGGAGAGCCGGTAGCCGTCCTCGGAGCGCACCAGATCCCCTGCGCCGACCATCCGCGTCAGCGCCACCCGCACGGTCGGCTCGCGGATGTCGAAATCGGCGGTGAGACGGATCAATTCCGCCGCAGTGGCCCATGCCGGGTGCGCGCCGAGCAGAACCGACAGCACCACCGACCGCGCCGTCAACCGCACGGCTACACCCCGGACGCTCGTCGGCCGTGGTCGCCGAACGGTTCGTCGCGCTGGCGCACCGCTTCACGGAACCCGTGCTCTCGCGATTGCGCGACGAAGGCGTGACCCTCCGGGGTGTGGCGCGCGATGCCGTCGAACACCGTGCTGACCATCCGGCTGGTGGCCACCCCCTGCTGCAACAGCGCGGAGTTCATCGCGAGCTTGACCATGATGAGCTGATTGACCGGGACGGCGGCGATGCGCTCGACGAGCCGCTCGGTGCGGTCATCTAAGTCCTCCGGTTCAGGCGCCTCGACGGCCAGACCCCATTCGGCGGCCTGTCTGCCGGTGAGGCAATCCCCGGTCAGCAGAAGGCGTTTGGCACGCTGATCGCCCAGCCGGTGCGCCCACATGCCTGCGGCGGGCACCCCCCACACGCGGGTGGGCGGATAGCCGATCTTCGCGTCCGCGGCGATGATCACCTGGTCGGCGTGCAGGGCGATGTCGGTGCCGCCGGCCACGCAGTAGCCGTGGATCTTGACCACCGTGGGCTTGTCGCAGTGCAGCAGGCTGGAGAAGCCGCGGACGAAGCGGCTCATCATCTGGTAGTCGATCATCGGATCCCAGGGCTGATCCGGCAGGTGGTTGACGGCCTGGGTCTTCCCCGAGAGGACGGTGTCGCGGTAGGGGCTACCGCCGCCGGCCGACGAGGATCCTTCGGCGTAGGCGGACAGGTCGAATCCGGCGCAGAAGCCTTCGCCGCGGCCCGACACCAGGATCACGTGGACGTCGGGGTCGAGGTCGGCGCGTTCGACGAGCGCCGACAGCTCCAGCGGGGTGTCGGCGACGATCGCGTTGCCCTTCTCGGGCCGGTTGAAGGTGATGCGGGCCACCCGGCCGGTCACCTCGTAGGTCATGGTCTTGAGGTTGTCGAAGTCGACGGGCCTGATCGCGTGCGTCATCGGGTCACCTCGCTCCGCGACGGTGCGTGTCTGCACACGACACTCCGCCGCCACACCTGCATTTGCGCACGCTCGCGCAGCCCCGTCATCCCTTGACCAGCGCGCGTTCGAGGATCGGCGCGAGATCCAGGCCGACGGGCAGCGTGCCGAACGCGCCGCCCCACTGCCCGCCCATGCGGGTCGCCAGGAACGCCTCGGCGACCGCCGGGTGTCCGTGCCGGACCAGCAGCGCACCCTGCAGCGCCAGGCAGATGTCCTCGGCGACCTTGCGGGCGCGGTACTGGACGGTGTCGAGGTCACCCAGGGCCGGCTTCAGCGCGTCGACGTGCGCGTCGAGCCGGGCGTCCTGACCGGCGGTCTGGGCGAGCTCGTCGAACAGCACCTCGACGCTCTCGGGGCGAGTTACCATGGCGCGCAACGTATCCAGCGCGCTGACGTTGCCGGAGCCCTCCCAGATACCCATCAGCGGCGCCTCACGGTAGAGCCGCGGCATGCCCGAGTCCTCGACGTAGCCGTTACCGCCGAGGCATTCCATCGCCTCGGCGGCGTGCGGGGTGGCGCGTTTGCACACCCAGTACTTCGCCGCGGCCAGCCCGATCCGGCGCAGCAGCGCTTCCCGGGAGTCACCGCGCACGGCGCGGTCGGTGGCGCCGGCCATCCGCATCGCGACCATGGTGGCCGCCTCGGCCTCGACGGCGAGGTCGGCGAGCACGTTGCGCATCAGCGGCTGGTCGATCAGGTACTCACCGAACGCCTTGCGGTGCTGCGCGTGGTGGATGGCACGGGTCAGCCCGCTGCGCATGCTGGTCGCCGACCCCAGTGTGCAGTCCAGGCGGGTGAGGTTGACCATCTCGATGATGGTCGGCACGCCGCGCCCCTCCTCCCCCACGAGCCAGGCGGTGGCGCCGTCGTATTCGACCTCGCTGGAGGCGTTGGCGTGGTTGCCGAGTTTGTCCTTGAGGCGCTGCAACAGCATTCGGTTGCGGGTGCCGTCGGGCAGGATGCGCGGCAGGAAGAAGCAGCTCAAACCGCCTGATCCCTCGTCGCTTCGCTCGCCCCGGCCGGGCACCTGGGCGAGCACCAGGAAGACGTCGCACATCGGCGCGGACGTGAACCACTTGTGGCCGGTCAGCGAGTAGGTGCCGTCGCCGTTGGGGACCGCCTGTGTGGTGCCGGCGCGGACGTCGGAGCCGCCCTGCTTCTCGGTCATGGACATCCCCGCGGTGATGCCGGCCTTGGCGGCGGGCACCTTGAGCTCGGGGTCGTACACGCGACTGGTCAGCAGCGGTTCGTAGACGGCGGCGAGGTCGGGGTTGCACCGCAGCGCGGGGACGACGGCGTAGGTCATCGAGATCGGGCAGATGTGGCCGGGCTCCGGCGTCCACACCGACGTCTTGGCCGCGCGCACGACGTGGCTACCGGCGCGACCGTCGGCCCAGGGCGCGGCGTGCAGGCCGTGGCCGATCGCGGTGCGCATCAGCTCGTGGTAGGCGGGGTCGAATTCGACCTCGTCGACGCGGTGCCCGTACCGGTCGTGGGTGTGCAGCACGGGCCGGTTGCGGTCGGCCAGCTCACCCCAGCGCTGCGCCTGCGCGCTGCCGCCCAGTGCCCCCAACTCCACGACCTCGTCGACGCCCCATTGCCCGCCTTCGCGGATCAGCGACTCGATGAGTACCGGGGAGGCCGCCGGATTGTGGTCCTCGAGTAGCGGGACCTGATTGGTGACGACGTGCGTGTCGGGCATACCGGCAGTGTTACACCTCATCCGACAACCGCACAAGACCTGTAATGCACCGCTGTGGCACGGTGTCGCCATACTGACCCGGTGCAACCCAACTCCGTCGTCCGTGCCGCCACCGCCGACCTCACCCACGAGCCCGTACCGGCCGATCAGGTCGTCGCAGGCACCCCCACCACCGGGGTGCGACCGCTCACCGAGATGGGCGGTCTCGAGGTCGGGGTGTGGGAGATGAGCGCCGGCGGCATGCGTGACACCGAGGCCGACGAGGTGTTCGTCGTGTTGAGCGGTTCAGCGCGAGTCGACTTCGCCGACGGCAGCCCGGCGCTCGACCTGCACCCGGGTGACGTCGTCCGCCTCGCGGCCGGCGCCGACACGGTCTGGACCGTCACCGAGACCCTGCGCAAGGTCTACCTCACCGCCGGCTGACGAGCGCGCCCGACGCCAGGCGTCGTAGCGGTTCAACCCGAGAACCGCGACGGCAGCGAACGCCCAGCCGAGCAGGATGTCGATGACGTAGTGCTCCGCGGTGTACACGAGCGTGAACGCCATCACCAGGACGTAGCCGACCAGCACCGGCCGCCAGCCGCGATTGACGCGGTGCCACAGGAACGCCGCGATGGCGGCCGTCATGCCGGCGTGCAGCGACGGGATGGCCGCCACGAGGTTCACGCTCGCCTGCCCGGCATCGAGCAACGCGGTCGCCGAGTGCAGGTTCAACTTCCCCCAGCCGCGCCCGACGATCCGCTCCACCCACTCGTTCGCGCCGTCCTGGCTGAACTGCATCCGCCCGAGCACGCCGCCGTCGGGCGCGTGACGCGCGGAGCGGAACATGCACTGCGGGCCGGACGGGCCGTCCTGGACGTCGGCCGCCGTGCACCGCGCCGCCGCCCAGGGCGGGGCTGCGGGGAAAAGGGCGTAGACCGTCAACGCCGCGACGTTGAGGCCGACGAACAACCGCACGAACGCCTTCCACTCGTCGCGGTTACGCAGCCACAGCACGCCGGCGATCACGTACGGGAGGATGAAGAACGACATGTAGACGGTGCTGATGCCGATCTCCCACCAGGGCGGCGTCGGCTGCTTGAGCCGCTCCTGCAGCCACACCGTGGGCATGCTCCCGAAGAACAGCCACCGGTCGGCGTCGGCCTGCCAGTGCCACAGCGTGGGCCGGCCGACGAGGGTCGCGGCGCCCCGGCTGAGGTCGTAGGCCAACAGCACCAGCGCGAACGGCAGCCAGTCGCGGATCACGTAGAACATCCGGCGGCCCTGGCCGATGCTGGCGGCGAGCAGACCGGTGGAGATGTAGAGCAGCAGCAGTTCCCGGTTGAACGCGAACCCGTCCGTCGCTGTCCGATAGACCACCACGGCCACCCATACCGCGATCGCGGTCCAGCGGGCAATGGTGAGCCCACGTTTGCGCGGCGCGACGTCTGGTGGCGTCAGCGCAATCGACGACTGGTCAATTGCGGACACATCGGCCTTTCGAAGTCGGTACTGGCCCGACCAGCCTAGTTAACCGCGCCGCCACCCGTCGTTCGACGTACGTTCTCAACCGAAGTGTGACCATGGCCGCGGGGCCATCCGAGGCGCCGCGGCGGCGGGTCGGGCGACGCTAGGCGTCGCGGCCGACGTGCTCGCGCAGGAAGGCGATGTCGTCCTTGCGGCCGTCGTCCGAGGTCTCACAGATGACGGGCGCGTCGGCCGCCTCGACAACCGCGACGAGGAGTTGTGGGTCGATCTGGCCGTTGCCGAAGTTCGCGTGCCGATCGGCCCCCGAACCCGCCGCATCGCGAGAGTCGTTGCAGTGCACCAGGTCGATCCGGCCGGTGATGCCCTTGATCCGCGAGACCGCGTCGATCAGTGCCTCCCCCGCCGCCCACGCATGGCAGGTGTCGAGACAGAAGCCGATTCCGTAGTCGCCGATGTGGTCCCACAGCCGGCCGATGGTGTCGAAGTACCGGGCCATCGCGTGGTCGCCGCCCGCGGTGTTCTCCAGATACACCGGAACGGTGGTCTCGAGCCGGTCGAGCGCCTTGGCCCACCGCTCGAAGCCGGCCTCCATGTCCTTGTCGTCGGCATGACCGCCGTGGACGATGACGGCGGTGGCACCCACCTCGGCCGCCGCATCGCAGGTATCCTGCAGGATCTTGCGCGACGGGATCCGCACGCGGTTGTTCGCCGACGCGACGTTGATCAGGTACGGGGCGTGCACGTAGAGCGGGATGCTCGACGCCTTGAGTGCCTCGGCGTCCTCGCGGGGTTTGGGTTTCTTCCAGCTCTGCGGGTCACCGAGGAAGAACTGCACCACGTCGGCGCCGTCATCCTGCGCGGCGGCCAGGGGATCGTCGTTGCGGACATGCGAACCGATGAGCACGAGCCCAGTCTAGTGAGGCGCACCGACACGTCCGGCGCCCTCATCCGCGTCACCGTATCCATTCCGACTGATAGGAATGTAACGTTCGTTGCGAAGCCCGGGGGCGAAAGAGGAGCGATGGCCAAAGCGCGCGGCAAACGAGCGGGAACGACGCCGCGGGTCCGTGACCCAGATGCGACCCGGGCCGCACTGCTCAACAGCGCCGTGAAGCTGTTCGCGAAGCAGGGTTACGACGCGACGTCGGTGCAACAGGTGGTCGACGACGCCGAGCGGACGAAGGGTGCGTTCTACTACTACTTCGACAGCAAGGAAGACCTCCTCAAGCAGCTGCACGACAACTCGGTCGACTATCAGCTCGAGTTGGTGCGTGAGGTGCTCGCCCGCGACGATCCCGCGGACGTCCTGCTCAAGGACCTCGTCACCACTGTCCTCATGGAGCCCATGGGGGTGTACAAGTCCGAGATCTCGGTGTTCATCCACGAGCTGAAGCACATGAAGGGCAAGGGGTTCGAGGACGTCCTGGCCAAGCGCGACGAATTCGAGGCGTGTGTCGTCGAGATCATCGATCGCGGGATCAAGACCGGTGTCTTCAAGAACCTCGGTCCGCCGCGCCTGCTGGCCTTCGGCATCATCGGCATGTGCACCTGGAGCCACACGTGGCTGCAGCCGGAAGGCGATCTGACGCCGCGCGAGATCGGCGAGCTGTTCGCCGATCTGCTGGTGTCGGGCCTCAAGGCCTGACGCTATACCGGGAGTCGGCCGCCCAGCTTCTTCGTGGCGGCGCGCGAGGTCTCGCAGGCGCGCTCGATGATGGCGTCGATACCACCGTGCGCGTCCGGCTCGGTGAAGCCGTAGAGCGTGAGGGCGAGCGCCGCCGCACCGTCGGCGTCGAACACCGGGACGGCGACCACCCGTACGGCACGGCGGATCTCGTCGTCGAGCACTTCCGGGTCGTAGCTCAGCCGCGTCGCGAGTTCGGTGAGGCCGTCGCCGGCGGGGGTGAGCGGATCGCGGGCCAATTCGTCGAGCGCTGAGGCGAATTCACGCTGCGCCTCGCTGATGAGGCCGAGTGAGTAGCCGCGCTTCCGCACGACTTCGAGACGTCGCCGCTGCGCCGCCCGCGCGCTCTCTGGCAACACCTTCACCCATTCCTCGATCGCCGCCGGTTCACGCCATGCGGCCAACGCCGACCCGTTGGGCGGCACGAAGGGCAGGTCGGTGCCGACCAGCGTCGGCAGCGCATGGGATTCCGCGCCGCCGGCCGCCGCGAGGACCACCAGGCGATCGTCCTCGACACAGGTGGCGATACACCGGGCGCCGACGTCCGCGGCGAGACGCTCCATCTCCGACCGCACCGTGTCGACCTGCCGGAGCCGATCCGCGGACACCTTGCGGCTTTCCGGGGCGGCCATGGAGAGGGGCGAGAACCGGCCGTAGCCGCCCTGGAAAAAGAGCAACGGCAGCTCACCGCTCTCGATGTCGAGGTCGAGCACCTTGCCGAACACCGCGTAGTGGTCGCCCGCCTCGTAGACGTCACCGAGCTCGCAGTCGATCCACGCCACCGCGCCGTCGATGATCGGTGACCCGGAACTCGTCTCCCGCACGGTGATTCCGGCGAATTTGTCGGCGCCCTTGGCGGCGAACTGGCGACAGACGAATTCCTGGTCGGCGCTGAGGATGTTGACGCAGAACCGCCCCGCGGCCTGGATTCGCGGCCAGCTCGTGGAGCCCTTGTCGGGAAAGAAGGCGATCAGTGGCGGGTCAAGGGACACGGAGGTGAAGGAACCCACCACGAAACCGGCTCGGCCACTGTCGGATTCGGATGCGGTGACCGCGCAGACACCGGTGGGATACTGCCCGAGCACCTTGCGGAACCAGCGCGGATCGGACGCTGTCGACTCGGCCATGGCGCCTCCCTCAGTATACCGACGGGTTGGTATGTTACTGACAGGCCGCGGTGATCACAACCCTTCCGGCTGTCCCGTGATCCAGTCCCGTACTCGTTGCTCACCCGCGCCGAGTCGATCCGGCAACCGCACATCGTGCGGATCGGCCACCGGCGTGCCGCTGAACCGGAATGCGGGGCGCGCCACCAGATAGCGGTCGGTGTCGTCGCCCACCTCGTGAAAGAACTCGACCGCCTTCAGGTGGTCGTCGTCGAACAGTTCGTCGAGCGACTTCACCCGCGCGACCGGCACGTCGATCCGCTCGAACAGTTCGAGCCAGTCCGCGGTCGTCCGCGTCTGCAGTTCTCTGGCGAGCAGCCGGTAGAGCGCGTCGATGTTGTCGTTTCGCGCTGTGGTGGTGCGGAATTCGTCGAGTTCGAGCAGATGCCCCTTGCCGATCGCCTCGAGGAAACGGCGCCAATGGCCTTCGTGGTACACGAGCACCGAGATGACGCCGTCACTGGTCCGGTAGGGCCGGCGGTACTCGGTCCGCAGCCGCGCATATCCGGTGTCCCCCAACGCCGGGACGAACGCGCGGCCACCCCACTGTTCGGTGAGGTTGAACCCGACCATCGTCTCGAACATCGGCACCTCGACGGACTGCCCGACACCGGTGCGTTCGGCCGCGTACAGGGCGGCGATCAGCGCCATGGCCGCCGACAGCCCGGTCACCTTGTCGACGACCGCGCTGGCGACGTAGGTCGGCTCAGAAGCGGTCAGGCCTTGCAGCCACGCCAGCCCGCTCATCGCCTGCACGGTGTCGTCGTAGGCCGGACGGTGACCGTAGGGCCCGCTGGTGTCGTAGCCGGTGATGGCCAGATGCACCAGTCGCGGATTGATGTCGAGCGCCCGTTGCGGCGCGATACCCAGTTTCTCGGCAGCCGGCAGCCGCATGTTGTGAACCAGTGCATCGGCATTGACGATCAGGGAATCGAGTACTTCCCAACTCGATTCGTCCCTGAGGTCCAGCTCGAGGCTCGACTTGCCGCGGTTGCACGCGAGGAAGACCGATCCCATCCCCGGCTCGCGGCTCGTTCCGAGACCGCGGGTGATGTCACCGCCCGGGGCCTCGATCTTGACGACGTCGGCGCCCAGGTCGGCGAGCTGCAGAGTGCAGAACGGGCCGGAGAAGGTGGTGGAGAAGTCCAGCACCTTGACTCCGGCCAGCGGGCCCGGCATTACCGCCCGGTCGTGGGGACGCCCGGCTTCTGCTCCCAGGCCGCCGACCCCTTGCGGCCCAGCGACCACATCTGCACGCCACGCTCGACCTCGACGGCAGCGGCCCAGGAGATCCCGGTGTCCAGCTCGATGGTCGCGGATTGTTTGATCCGGCGCGCCAATTCGGGATCCGCGGCGGGCAGGCGGCACAGCCCGAGCGCGGTGTCGAGCAACTCGCCTTCGGGCACGGCCGCCCACGCGAACCCGCGGGCGACGGCGTCCGTCCCTGACAGCGCTGCGCCGCAGACCGCCATCGCGACCGCCTGCTGATAGCCCATCGAGCGGCCGAGCATCCGCAGGTGTCCGCCGCCCGGATGGATCTTGCGAGCCAGGAATCCGCTGTCCAGCACCGCATCCGGCGTCACGAGCATGATGTCGGTGGCCATCGCCAGGTTGAGCCCGGCGCCGACGGCACCGCCCTTGACGAGCGAGATCGTCGGTACCGGCAGCATCCCGACCCGGACGAACGACCCGTAGACGGCGGAGGTGCGCTGCACCGCCTCCGGCGAGGCCGGGGCGTCGGAGTTCGCCGCGAGGTCGCGGGTGTCGGCGCCACTGCAGAAGTAGTTGCCCGCCGAGTCGACGATCACCGCGCCGATGGACAGATCCGTCTCGACCATCTGGCAGAACTCGGCGATCTGTTCGGTCATCGGGATCGTGATCGCGTTCTTGCGAGTCGGGTTGACCAGCGTCAACCGTGCGATTCCGTTGTCGACGCTGAAATCTACGCGCGGCTCGTCACTCATTCGGGTGGAACTCCTTGTCTCCTGTGCAGACTCACTTCGGTGCCGACAAGCGTCGACTACTGCTGCCCGGTCACCAGTTGCCACAGGTCTTTCCCGCGGGCGAGCTCACCGAGCCGCTGATGCCAGTACCGGTCGTTTCCGTACTCTTCACGCCACGCCCACAGCCGCGTCGTCAGAGCTCCCAGGACATGCTCCTGGGTGAATCCGATCGCGCCGTGGGCCTGATGGGCGGCGGCGGTGACCGGGCGGGACATGATCGCGGTCTCGGCCTTCGCGGCGGCCACCAGCATCTCGGCCGCATCCGAACCCTCGAGCAGCGCCAGCGTGGCGGCGGTCGCCGCGGTCTGCATCGCCGTGGCGTCGGCCGCCATCTTCGCGACGGCGTGCTGGACCACCTGAAACTTCATCAGCGGCCGCCCGAACTGCACCCGCTCGGACACGTAGCGCGCGGTCTGATCGACGATGGCGGCCGCGACGCCCGCCGAGGCGACGGCGCGCGCGAGCGCCCCACGCAGCTGCCACGCCGTGACGTCGGCGTCGGTCACCTCCGCCGAGGCGACGGGCGTCACCTGCCGCAGCGACACCGCGTCGCGGGGTTCGCCTGCGAGGTTCTCCCCCGGTGCGATGCTGACACCGTTGGCGCTCAACGAGATCACGTGCAGGGCCGGCTGGGCTCCCGATACCAGCAGGACCAGCGACTCACAGTCGCGCGCGAACGGCACCCGGTCGACCTGGCCGCTGATGGCGCCGTCGTCGACCGTCACCGCGCCGTGCGCCGCCGTGAACGGGCCGCCGGGCAGGTCGAGCCCGGCCTGCCCGAGGGCGGGGGCGGCGATGAACGCCGCCTCGGCGAAGGGGATGCGCGCAGTGGTCAGCTCGGCCAGGACGGTCGCCGCGTCCAGCAGGTCGCCGTCGGCCCCACCGACGGCTTCGGGTGCGCACAGTCCGATGAACCCGAGCTTCTCCAGCTCGTCCCACAGCCCGCGGTCCAGCGACGGGTTCGGATGCGCGTCGACGGCGAGGTGCGTCGCGGCGACACCGCGGGCGGTATCGCGAAGGTCGTCGAGGTGTTCATGGGTGTCGGTCATGTTCATGGTCACGCCAGGCCCTTCGCGACGATGGAGCGGAGAACTTCATTGGTGCCACCGCGGAGGGTGAAGGCGGGGGTGTGTCGCACACCGTCAGCCAGGACTGTGTCGAACGGCGTTGCGCCGCTGCAGGGTTCGGTCATCGCCATCCGGCGTACCGTTTCGACGAGATCGCCTTCGAAGGTCGTCCCGAGATCCTTGACCAGGGCAGCCTCGACGGCGGGCTGCTTACCGGCCGCGAGCTGGCGCGCCACACCGAGCGACATCTGCCGCAGCACGAGCAACCGCGACACCAACCGGCCGAGCTCGAGGGTCGCGGGGGCGTCCTCGGCGTCGACCTCCCGGCCCCACGCCGCCAGCAGCGGGAACGGGCTGAGCAGGCGTTCGGGGCCGGAGCGTTCGGTGGCGAGTTCCCCGGTGACCTGGCGCCACCCTGCGCCGCGGGTGCCGAGCAGCGCGTCGGCCTCCAGGACGGCGTCGTCGAAGACCACCTCGTTGAAGTGGTGCTCACCGTCGATGGTGATGATCGGGTTGACCGTGATTCCGGGATTCGGCAGGTCCACCACGAACTGCGACAGACCCTGGTGACGTTCGCCCTCGTCGGTGCGGGCGAGCACGATCATGTTGGTGGCAACGTGCGCCGACGTCGTCCACAGTTTGGTGCCGCTCATGCGCCAGCGGTCGCCGTCGGGTATCGCACGGGTGCGCACCGATGCCAGATCCGAGCCGGAGTCCGGCTCACTCATCCCGATCCCGAAGAAGCGTTCGGCCCGCGCGATGCCGGGCAGGTACTTCTGCTTCTGCTCCTCGGTGCCGTGACTCAGGATCGACGGTGCCATCTGCCGGTCGGCGATCCAGTGCGCGGCGACCGGAGCCCCGTGGGCGAGCAGTTCCTCGGTGACCACGAACCGCTCCAGCGCGGTGCGGCCGTGGCCCCCGTACTCGGTGGGGATGGTCATGCCGATCCAGCCGCGCTCGGCGAGGCGGCGGCTGAAGTCGACGTCGATACTCGATTGCCAGGCATCGGCTTTGGGCACGAAGTCGCCGTTGTCGATGGATTCGCGCAGGAAGGTCCGGACCTCGGCGCGCAACTCGCGCAGTTCGGTCGTCCCCACGGATGCGGGCACCAAAGTCGTTCGCACGGTTAGTCCTCTCTACCGCCGACTCACGGCGATCGCAGGCGGTGGCCGAAGCCCGGGGATGCGACCCCATCGACTACATACCAGTCGGTATGCACAACCTAGCACACCCCACACCCGCGTCAAGAAGTGCTCACCACGGGGTGGGACACAATCCGCGCGGCGTGGTGTCAGTCGGTGATCGCGAGCGTTTCGATCTCGACGAGATACTCCTTGCCCGCCAGTGACGAGACGCCGATGACCGCCAGCGCGGGGGCGGCCAGACCCGTCTCCTCGAGGCCTTCGGTGTATCCGGCCCACACCTCCGGCATCTTCTCGTCGTCGAGGTCGACGACGTACACCGTCATGCGCAGGATGTCGCTGAGCTTGGCGCCGGCTTCGGTCAGCGTGTGGGCGATGTTGACGACGGTCTGACGGGTCTGCGCGCGGTACCCGTCGGGCATCTCGAAGGTGTTCTGTGCGTATCCCACCTGGCCGGCCAGAACGATCAGCTTCGAGCCGGTGCCGATCCTGACCTGAGAGAAGCTGTCCGGCTGCTTGAGCGCGTCGGGGTTGATCGTGGTGACTGTCATGATTCCTCTTTCTCGGTACGTGCCTCGGACGAGGTCACAGGACGGCGTGCTCGCCGGTGTAGAAATCGACTTTCGACAGAAAGTTGGCGAGGTCTTTGAAGGACTCGTCGTCGGGCTCGAACCGTTTGCGCACGTGCCGGGCCAGGTCGTCGCGCGTCGGGAACTCCTGCACGGTGATGCCGTCTTCGGCGAAATCACCACGGACGTACAGCACCCGGTGTGTCGAGTACCGGGTGTACAAGGGCTGCAACGACTTCGCCATCGGAACGTGGTGAGAGCGGTAGTGCCAGATGGATTCGTCCCGGGTTTTGTGGTGCGCGCGGGTCAGGAGGATGACCACGTGCGCGGCGGGCGCGCCGCGGGTTTCCGTGAGGTCGAGGTGCACCTGGGTGTCGCAGACGACCGAGGCGACCGGCTCGGGGGGCCTGGCGGTGGAGCCGGTCGACGATCTCGACGGCCCGCGCTTCCGGATCTTCGAGATCGTCGGGGAGCCAGAGGGTCACCGCGATCCGCGCCGCGTGGTCGTTGCTCAGTTGGTCACCGAAGACCGGCCGTTCGGCATCGGCGTCCACATCGAACAGCATGAAACGCTGATCGACAGCACGAACCTGGATCCGCGAACCGGTTGGCGCACAGGCCCGTACGGAGTCGCCGGCTCTCCGGAGCTCGTGTTCGCCGACGCTGTCACCGCCGGAGAAGAACGTCCAGATCGTCAACGCCATCGCAGCCGTCCCCTCCCTCGTGCGGTGCCGGGCCGGTCCGGCCCTGCACTCCAACGTAGGAACACGGAGATGGGCCCGCTACGCGCGAAGCGGCTGAAAATCCCTCGCCGCCTTTGGCGAACTCAACGAACCGCTCACGCGAAGATCCGTCCGAGGGCTTCGATCGTGCGCACGCCCTGTTCGATCGGCAGCCCGATCCACTGGGTGCGCATGAGGAAGCGGTCCACCCCCAGTGTCTCGGAGATGCGGGCGATGTCGTCGGCCACCGAGGCCTCGTCCCCGATCAAGAACCTGTCCTCGGCGTACTCCTCGAAGCTGGGCACCTTCTCCAGTCTGGCGTCGCTCACCGAGCCCCAGGAGGCGTACGCCTGATACTTCGCCTGCAGCGCGGGACGGCACTCCTCGAGCGCCGTCTTGTAGCTCGAGCCGATGTAGCACTCCCTGGTCAGCAGGGCAGGTGTTTCCGCCGCTTTGCCGTGGGCATCCAGCGCTTTCCGGTACACCGCGACCTGTTCGGTTACCTCCGCGACCGCGGCCGTCGGCTGGATGAGCCAGCCGTCACCGATTCGCGCGGCCCGTTCGAGCGCGGCTTCGGCCATCGCGGCGATGTAGATCGGAGGTCCGCCGCTCTGGACGGGCCGAAGCCCGACACCGGCATCGGTGATTTGATAGTGCTTGCCGGAGAACGTGACTCGGTCTTCGGCCCAGAGCCGGCGGATCACCTCGACGCTTTCCGCCATCCGCGAGGCGCGCTGCGTTCGCGGCACACCGAAGGCTTCGAACTCCTCCGGCCGCGAGCCGAGGCCGACGCCCAGCACCGCCCGTCCCCCGCTGAGCACGTCGAGTGTCGCCCATTCCTCGGCGACGAGGGTCGGGTTGAGCAGCGGCAAGACGAGGATGTCCATGCCCAGTTGCATGTCGCCGGTTTCGGCGACCAGATAGCCGAGCAGCGTGAACGGCTGCATCATCTGCATCGGCGCGGTGAGGTAGTGGTGGGGCAGCCACACCGACGTGAATCCGGCGTCGCATGCGCTGCGCGCCTGGGCGGTCACATCGCCGACCGAGGCGCGTTCCTCGCGCAGCCATTGCGTGTTGAGAAAGAGTCCGACGTCCATAGCGCTCTCCTGTGCTCATGCCTGATAGCCGTTGGTGCCGCTGCGGCCGATCACGATCTTGGGGATCGACGCCGTCGGCCCGAGTTCGAGCAACATGCGCACCACGGCAACGATGTCGGCGACCCGGATCATGCTGTCGGCGGGGATGACGTCGGTGGTCCACGCCGACATGTCGGTCTGGACGAACGCCGGGGCGATCGCGGTACCCATCACCCCGTGCGCCGACTCCTCGGCGTTCAGTGTCTCCATCAACGAGATCAACGCTGCTTTCGCAGCCCCGTAGGCAGCAAGATTGGGTTCGGCGTACACGCCGGTGATGGACGCCAGCGCGATCACCCGCGATCCGTGCGCCGGATCGTGGCCGGCTCCCAGCCGCAGCATCGGCAGCGCCGCCTGGGTGATGGCCATGGCGGATGCGACGTTGACGGCGAAGGTCTTGTCGAAGCGCCGCGCCGGCAATTCCCCGATGGGACCCGCGGTGCCGACGCCGCCGGAGAGCACCAGCGCGTTGAGGGATCCGAAGCCTCGCTCATGTTCGGCGACCACGGCGACGGCGGCATCCCGGTCGGCCAGATCGGCGGCCGAATACCGGATCTCGGGTGCACCGGACGATCTGAGCGACGCGCACAGGCTCTCGAGGTCGGCGGTATTGCGGGCCGTCACGGTCAGGCCGTATCCCCGCTTCGCCAGTTCGGTGGCGATGCCGCGGCCGATCCCACGAGTCGCCCCGGTGACGATGGCGGTCTTCACCGGCTGCCTCCCAACATGGTCCAGGCCCGTGACAGGTACGGCTCCACGGCCGCACCGGCGGTGTCGAACCCGACTCCGGACCCCGAACCCGAAGCGCGGCGATAGTCGATGCCCGCCGCGATCACGGCGATCTTGAAGTACGCCAACGCGAGATGGCTTTCCCAATTGTCGAGCGGGACACCGCCCGCGGTTTCGTAGCTCGCCGCCATCTCGTCGATCGTGGGGAGCGCGGAACTCGTCCATGCACTGGGTGCCCCGACGATCAGGTCGAAAGCCGGGTCGCGGTAGGCGCACATCATCGCGACGTCGGCGACGGGGTCTCCGATCGTCGACAGCTCCCAGTCGACGACGGCCGCGACGCGCGGACCACGGCCGACGAACTCCAGAATCGTGTTGTCGACGCGGTAGTCGCCGTGCACGATCGCGGTGTGTCGCTGCCCGGGTGCGGTGCTCGACAGTTTGGTGATGACGCACCGCGCCAGACCGCCCAGCGCCGGGTCCCCCACCAGGCCCCACTGGCCCGACCACCGCCGGAGCTGGCGGGCGAAGTAGCCGTCCGGGCGTCCGAACGTGCCGAGACCGACGGCGACGTGGTCGACGCGGTGCAGGGCCGCCAGCGTCGACACGAGCGCGGTGGCGAGTTCGCCGATGACCGTGGTGTCGAGCGCTTCGAGTTCATCCCGGGTCTGGACGCTGCGGCCCGCGACGTATTCGGTGATCACGAACGGTCCGCCGATCAGGGACTCGTCCTCGTGCAGCGCGCACGCCGGAGGAACCGGCACATCGGTGTCGCGCAGCGCCGCCGTCACCCGGAACTCCCGGGCCATGTCGTGGGCCGAGGGGGTGCGGCCCGTCCGCGGCGGCGTGCGGAGCACCCACCTGCGCTCACCGTCGGTGAGCGCGAAGGTGCGGTTCGACCTGCCACCGGCGATGAGCTCGGCGTGCAACGAACCGGAGAGCGCCGTGCCGTTGTCCGCCATGACGCGCGCGATCGCCTCCAGCTCCGCGGCGGTGAGTTCCGCCTCAGCGACTGTGGTCACTGCACGCCCGAACCGTATTGGCGGACAGCACGTTTGGCGATGGACCAGCGGTGGACTTCCGATGGCCCGTCGTAGATCCGGAACGGCCGCAGTTCCCTCGCGATCTTGGCCATCGGCAGATCGCTCGAGACGCCGAGGCCCCCGCACAACTGCACCGACCTGTCGGCCACCCGGTGGAGGGCTTCGGCGGCGAACGTCTTGGCGATCGATGTCTGCTTCGACGCGCGCTCTCCGGCGTCCAGTGCACCGCAGGCTTCGCGGAGCAGCGCTCTGGTGGCGGCCAGATCGATCTCGTTGTCGGCGATCATCTGCTGGGCCATGCCGAGTTTCGCCAGCGACGCACCGAAGACGCGACGCTCGGTGGCGTAGCGCACGGCGGTCTCGTGAGCCCGTTGCGCGGCACCGGTCCAACGCATCACGTGGGTCATCCTCGCCGGACCGAGACG
This sequence comes from Mycolicibacterium litorale, assembly GCA_050205415.1. Lineage (GTDB taxonomy): Bacteria > Actinomycetota > Actinomycetes > Mycobacteriales > Mycobacteriaceae > Mycobacterium > Mycobacterium litorale_C. Next base: position 11,483 of record JBNMQY010000026.1, on the reverse strand, counting down.
CACTTGGGCGTAACCGAATCCCTCGTCGACCTCCCCGAGGATGTCGCGGTCGGGAACCAGGACGTCGGTGAACGTCAGCTCGCAGTGCCCGCCGATCATCGACCGGTCCACCGTGCCCACGTGCCGGTCGAGCGTGATGCCCGGTGTCGTGGCCGGCGCCAGGAACATGGTGGCGCCGGTTGCACTGTCGGGCTCACCGCTGGTGCGCGCCATGATGATCAGGAAACCGGCACCGTCGGCCCCGGTGATGAATCGCTTGCGGCCGTTGATGAGCCAGCCGTCGGACACCTTGCGCGCCGTGGTGAGCAGCGCGCCGGGATCGGAGCCCGCGCCGGGCGGCGGTTCGGTCATCGCGAAGGCCGAGCGCCACCGCCCCTCCACCAACGGCCGCAGATACGTCTCCCGCTGAGCTTGTGACCCGACGTGCGCGAGCAGATGGACGTTGCCCTCGTCGGGGGCGTTGACGTTGAGCGCCATCGGACCGAACAGCGAGTAGCCGGCCTCCTCGAAGACCGGCGCGCGGTCGGTCATGTTCAGACCGAGTCCGCCGATTTCGACGGGCGCGTGAGGGGTGAGCAGTCCACGCTCACGGGCCAGCGACTGCAGACGCATCCGGAGATCGTCGCCACCGGCGGCCTCGACGTCCCCGTCGTGCGCGTCGTCGATGGGCAGGACTTCGGTGCGGATGAACTCGCGCGTCGTCTCCGCCAACGTCGTTGTGCTCGGCATCGCGTTTCTCGTGCGCGTCGGTACGATTAAGACTGACCGGTCGGCATGAAGCTAGGACAGTGCCGATCGCGGCGTCAACCCCGATAGGAATCAGCGTGAGAATTGCCGTCGTCGGAGGAACCGGGAACATCGGAGCCCGCCTGTGTCGCGAGGCACTCGCGGGCGGCCATCACGTCAGGATCATGACGCGGGGTGGCGCGGCGGCGCGGGAACTCGTCGCGCTCGGCGCCGAGCCGTTCGTCGGCAGCTTCGACTCCGGTACGCCGGGAGCGGAGGAATTCTTCGAGAACGCGGACGCAGCCTTCACGATGGTGCGGAGCGACTGGTCGGTGGTCGACCATTACCCCGTTGTGGCGCAACGTCTGGCGACAGCGTTGCGACGGCACACACCCGGCCTCGTCGTCAACCTGAGCGCCGTCGGAGCCGACTTGACCAACGCCGGCCACAGCTCGGGTTTCGGAGTCCTCGAGCGTGCGCTGGACGCAGTGCTGGGTGCGCGAACCGTTCACCTCAGAGCCGGCTGGTTCATGGAGAACTTCCTCGCTCACGTGGACGGCACCGCGCGATTCGGGGTGTTGGCGACGATGATCCGGCCGGAGATCGCGTTACCCGCTGTCGCGATCGAAGACGTGGCCCGGGCGGCGGCCGAAGAACTGCTCGGCCACTCCGCGGCGCTCGACGGCGTACGCGAGGTGCAGGGTCCGGCGGACCTCACCATGGCCGAAGCGGCGGACTGTATCGCCGGGGCCATCGGGCGATCCGTACGACTGGTTCACATCTCGCCGACCGATCACGTGGTCGGAGGCGCATTCCTGCAGCGCTTCGGGTCCGCCGAGCACTGGGCACACCAAGTCGCCAGCGACGCCGCCTTCAATGAGGGCCGTGCCCGCTTTCACCGGCCTCGAACGGACTTCGACCTGGGGTCACTGCCTTTCGCAGAATTCGTCGACGAGGTGTGGAAGCCCGCCTATCTGTCGGCGGTTGGCAGGACTGACCCGGAGCCGGCGACATTCCAGGCGTGGATGGACGGCTACGGCTCCCGGGAGGTTCAGCGCCACCGTCCTCCCGCCGCCCGCCAAGACGGAGCCGCCCCGGCATGACAACCGGGGCGGCTTCCATCCGACTCTCGGATCACCAGCGGGAGACGACCAACTTCTCTTCGGAGTAGAAGCGGACGTACGAATCGCCCCCGACGTGGGTCTGCCCGTAGAAGGACGTGCCGAGTCCGCCCATGGTCAGGTCGGCAGGCGGCGCCGGGAAGGAGTTGATTCCGATGTTGCCCGAACGGACACCACGCTCGAACGCCCTTGCCGCTGCACCCGAGCGGGTGAACAACGTTGCGGCGTTGCCGAACTCCGTGTCGTTGGCCAACGCGATCGCATCCTCGAGAGAAGTCGCCCGGTGCACCACGATCACCGGACCGAACAGTTCCTGGCAATCCGTCGGATGCGATGCGTCGAGGCCGGTGATGATGGTGGGTCCGAAGAAGTAGCCTGCCTCGGTCGCCGTCCCGGGCTTGACGGTCACCTTGCGACCGTCTCGAACCAAGGTGGCTCCTGCGGCTTCTGCCTGCTCGAGCGCAGCCACCAGGCGGGCCTTGCTGGCCGCAGTGACGACCGGCCCCATGGTGACACCCTCGTCTCGACCAGCCCCGACCACGATCTCGTCACTCAGCTGGGCCACCTGCTCGACGAGCTGATCGTGAATCGCGTCGTCGACGATGATCCTCGTTCCGGCCAGACAGCGCTGGCCTGCCATCCCGAACGCCGATTCGACGATTCCCCTGGCGGCCAGGCCGAGGTCGGCGTCCGCGGCCACGACGATCGGATTCTTCGCTCCGCCGTTGGCCTGGACACGCTTGCCCGCCAGGCCGGCCTGCTCGGAGATCGCCTTCGCCGTCGGAGACGACGTGATGCAGGAGACCGCAACCACTTTGGGGTGAGCGATCAGCTGCTTGGTGGTCTCGGCCGTTCCGTGCACCAGGCTCAGGACGCCCTTGGGCAGACCGCACTCCTGGAAGAGGGCAACGAGCGCCGTGGTGGCCATCGGATCTTGCTCCGAGGGCTTGATGATCAACGTGTTGCCCATGGCGAGCGCCCATCCCGTGAACATCGCGGGGTTCATGACCGGGAAGTTGGACGGCGTCACCGCCAGGCACACCCCCAGCGGCTCGCGGACGTGCCGGGCCTCCACGCCCGCCGCGACGTCTCCTGACTTGGAGTGGCTCAGCATCGGGGCGGCCAGAGCGGTTTCCAGGTACCCGCCTGCCCGCATGACTTCGCCACGGGCTTCGTCCAAGGTCTTGCCATGGTCCAGACTCAAGGTCTGCGCGAGCCGCTCACTGTTGTCCTGCAGGCTCTGCCGCATCCGGTACAGGTACTGCACCCTTCGCTGCATCGACAGGGCGCTCCACTCTTCGAACGCCGCCGCAGCGCCTTCGACGGCAGCGTCGACCTCGGCTGAGCTCGCCGACTGCAGTTCGGCCACGGCTTGGCCGGTCGCGGGATCGAACACCTCGAAACGGGTATCGCCGCTGCCCGCTATCCACTCGCCGTTGACCAGGTGCTTCGGCGTCACGACACCCTGCACATCAACCATCATCTACATCCTTCTCTGTCGAACTACTCTTGAAAGTGCTTGACCTGATCGCGAACGCCGTCACGCACCATGGAAACGCCTGTGCGTCAGACCGGTAGCGGCCCCGCCGCCTCGCGAACTGTCGACGCGGTCGACCTGTGGACCACCTCCGCCTCGCCCGTCAGCGTGGTGACGGCTTCCTCCCACCGGTCCAGGCTTCGCTCGATCCCCGCCCTGCCCGTCGCCGGGATCCAGTGGACCGCTCGCCGGCATCCGGCCTCTTCGAGCAGCGCGAGCACTTCGGGGTCCGCGGGCGCACTCACGACGATCACGTCGATCGGCCGGTCAGCGCGTGCGCGCAACTCCCTGATCCTGCGCACCAGGCCTTCACCGGAACCGTTGTCGCGCGCGAAGTTCGGCATCCAACCATCGCCGTACTCGAGCACTCGGTCGATGACGGTAGGCCCGTCCCCGCCGATCAGGATGGGCGGATGCGGTCGCTGGACGGGCTTTGGCCACGCCACGATGTCATCGAAGTGGACGAACTCTCCGTGGTAGCTCGCGATGTCGTGCGTCCAGATCGCCTTCATCGCGCCTATATGATCGGCCATCCGCCGCGTTCGGGTTCTCGGATCGATCCCGTGGTTGATCATCGACTCGCGAAGCCAGCCGGCACCGACGCCGAATTCGAACCGACCGCCGGACAGGTGATCGACGGATGCGACCTGCTTGGCGGTCGATATCGGATCCCGTTCGGCGACAAGACAGATTCCCGTGCCGACGCGGAGCCGTGAGGTGGCGCTGACAGCAGCCGTGAGTGCCACGAACGGGTCGTACATGTGACCGAGTCGCCGTGGAAGCTCTCCCGCGGTGTATGCCGCTGCGGGCACGTGACTGTGCTCGGCGAAGAAGAGGGACGTGTTGTGACCACGGTCCTCCACCAGCCGGGCCAACGCGCCGGGATCCATCGAGTCGTGCGTGGGATAGGTTCCGATTCCGAACTCCATTGCAGGTCAGGCCGTTCCAAGCAGAAAGCGCTCGACGGCATCAGCCGTCCGGTCGAACGCTGTCCACAACACGTTGTGCAGACCCGGAACCTCGACGATCTGCTCGACATACGGCCTGTACGCGGCCAGTTGGTCGGCGGTCACCATGCCGAACGCGGGCGCGTGCAGGATCATGGCAGGAACGGTCAGCGTCTCCGGCGGCGGTGACGGTGCGGCGAACTCGCTGAAGATCGACACGATCGCGGGCTGGCAGGTTCGACGCCGCACACGACCGTCCGGCAGATCCTCGAACTGCTCGGCGATCTCGTCGAAGAACTTCGGGTCGACGTGGCCGGTGTTCTCCCGCGAGGCCAGGAACGCCTCGACCGAATCCCAGACGTCACCGGTCAGCTCCTGCTGCGCCCGGCGCAGCACCACTTCCGGTGACGTCTGAATCACCGGTTCGAGCAGCGCGGCGCGAGCGATGCGGTCCGGGTTGCTCACCGCCATTTCCAGGAGGAGCCGTCCGCCGAGCGACAACCCGACCCAGTGGGGCCGCTCGATCTCCAGCGCATCGATCGACGCGATCAGATCGGCGGCCAGAGTGGCGTTCGTCCAAGGCGGATTCCAGCCCGACCCGCCGTGGCCGCGCAGATCGAATGCGATCACGCGGAAGTGCTTCGACCAGCGTTCCTCGGCGACCCGCCGCCAGGTGAGGGCATGTTGGCCGACGCCGTGGACACAGATGACCGGCGGCGCATCGGGATCGCCCCACTCGTACGAGTTCAGCTGCATGGCTGCTACTGGGCGTCGTGCGGTACGGCGATCGCTTCGATCTGCACCCGGCAGTCCGACGCGATCCCGACGATCACCGTCACCCGGGCCGGGTACGGGCCGTCGCCGAAGTGCTCCTTGTAGGCCTCGAAGAACTCGAAGCGGTGCTCTTCGTCCTGCAGGTAGCAGGTCGTCTTGGCAATATCGGCCAGCCCCAGACCGGCCTCGGCGAGGATGCGCCGGATGTTGTCGAAGCAGACGCGGGTCTCGTCTCCGACCGTCGCGGCGTCGGCCCGGCGGCGCCCCGTCTCGGCGTCGATCGCCAGGCCCAGCGCGTACACCAACTCCTCTGTCCCGGCTCCGACGGACGTTCCGGATGCGCTGAAATCCCCGAGTTCGGGTGGGTTGTAGGACGCGAACACGCATGTCTCCTTCGATGATGTGGGTAGCCGCTAGCTGTTGAGGATCAGGTCGAACGGGCGGTTGTAGACGATGTCTTCGACGACCTCGCGGCTGATCGGCAGCGGCATCTGCAGATCCGCGATCGCGAGAAAGTCGTCGGCCGCCTGCCTCGGGCGGAAGGACGGGAAGTCCGATCCGAATACGAGGCGGTCGGTGACATGGCCTTCCACCGCGAGACGCAGCCCGTTGTACATCTGCCACGGCTTGATCGGAAGTGTCGAGATGTCGGCGAAGACGTTGGGGTTCTTCATCATCAGCTCGACGGTTTCGTTCATCCATGGCTTACCGAGATGCGCCAGGAGCAGGTTGGTATCGCGGAACTCTCTGGCGACACGGTCCAACAACGATGGGTACGCGTATTCGAGGACACCGTCCGGGGCGAACACACTCGCCTGATGGAACATCAGGAAAATGCCTAGATCGGCTGCGGCCCGGTACACCTCGTACGCGTCGTCGCTGTGCGGATGGAACCCCTGATAGGGCGGTGAGAGCTTGACACCGCTGAGTCCCCATCGGCCCACGGCGCGTCGGAGCTCGTCGGCCGCCCCCGGCCGCGTCGGATCGACACTGCCGACCCCGATCGCCCTGTCGCGGTTGGCATCGAGATACGCCCCGACGTAATCGTTGGGAACGTCCATCCCCATCCGGTCGATCTGCAGGCCGAGCACCAGGAAGCGGTCCACCCCGTCGGCTCGCATCACCCGCCGGTGCTCGGCCACGTCGGCCTCCCCGAAGGCGGGCCGCCCGACGAGTTCTGCACCCCGGTCGGTCCACACGGGTCCGCAGTGACAGAGCTCGTAGATGTGGGTGTGCCAGTCGGTCAGTGGCCGCGGGGCGGACATTTCCTAACTCTGGGGGCGGCGGGCGACGACGTCGATCTCCACCCGGCTGGCGCCGGCGATTCCGACGACGAGCGTGGTGCGGGCCGGGTACGGGGGGCCGTCGAACTTCTCTTTGTAGGCGGCCCAGAACTCCTGCCGGTAGGAGTCGTCCGCCAGATAGCACGTGGTCTTCACGACGTCCTTGAGCGTGCATCCCACCTGCGCCAGGCTCGACTCGATGTCTTCGATGCAGATTCGGGTTTCGCCTGCGATGGTCTCGGCTCCGGGCATGAGCCCCATGGTCTTGACGTCGAGTGCCATGCCGGCGGCGAAGACGAAGTCGCGGGTGGCGGCACCGGCGGACAACCCGAACGGGGTGTAGTGGTCGTCCTCAGGATTGATGTACTCGATCATGTCGATTCCTCACTGTCGATGATGTCGGGTGATCTCGGAGCTATTTCCCTGTCGCACGCAGTGCCGGCGCGACCTCCTCGGCGAACAGTTCCAGCGACGGATCGACGAGGTCGTGTCCGATGCCCGGAAATCCCATGTGCAACATCCACCTTCGGATACCGTGGGATTCGCTCATCCGCGCCATGCGGTCATGGACCGACTCCGGCGACCCGATGAAGAGGTGATCGCGGTCCATCAGGAACTGCCAGGGATCGTCGATGTGGGCGAATCGCGGATCGGCGGGATCCTCGTGGGCGTCGAGGAATACGCCGATACCCCGCACACGGCAAATGAACGTGAAGAAGTCCACGATGGCCTCCTCGCAGATCCGGCGGGCCTCGTCGTCGGTGCGCGCGACGTACGCGATACGCAGCACACCGACGTCCTGGCCGTAGGCGGGTTTGACTCCCGTGGCGTTCTCCCGCTCCCGCTGGTACAGCGCGATGAGATCGTGCAGCACCTGACCGGTGGGATACCAGGTGATCGGCGCCGTGCCCCGGTGCGCAGCCCGCGCGAAGCCGTCGGCCGATTCGGTGACCGCGAACAACGGGGGCATGGGCTGCTGAAACGGCTTGGGGATGATGCCCAGCGCCTTGAGGGTCCCGTCTTCGTCAGTCCACCCCACCGCATTCTTCGCACCGGGAGCGGCGATGAACTTCGTCCCCGGAACGGGAAGCGTGTAGCGCTTGCCCACATGACTGAACTGGTTGTTGGTCCACAGACCGGTGACGATCTCGAAGTTCTCCTCGAAGATCTCCTGGCTGGTCGCGCTGCCGTCCCACCGATTGGCCTCGGGATTGAGGGTCATCACCTCGATCGGCAGGATCCCGCGGCCGAAGGCGATGTCGAGCCGACCCTCACTGAAGTGATCCAGCAGCGCGAGATCCTCGGCCACCCTGACCGGATGCCACAGTGTCAGCGACACCGCCGCTAACCCGAGCCGGATGTTCGAGGTACGCGCAGCCAGGTCGGTGGCAAGCAACAAGGGATTCGGGATCGCGTCGGTGCCGTCGGTGTCGAAGTGGTGCTCCCCGAACCACACCCGGTCGTAGCCCAGTTCGTCGGCCAGCATGACGTGGCGGCGGGCGACCTGCATGACCTCGTGCCAGTCCTTGCCCTCACGGTTGGTCAGCGTGTGGAGGATGTCTAGCTCCATGAGGACTCCATCTGTGCGTTGAGAACGATGACCGGCGGCCGTGTGCCGAAAACCGACTGGTTGGCATCTAACTGTGTCGCACCGCACTCGTCAAGGGAGGCGAGGCGCAACCGCGACGGCGACCCGCCACGATGCGACGGAGGCAAAGCGGACATTCCACGACGGCCCTTCGCGGCGATCGGGACATCTACGCCGTGTTACCGAACTGCCCTCGCGCTCAACCCATTTCGATACATCGCGACGTGACGGACCAAGGGTCCGGCGCACGTTTCCCCGGTGGTGCAGATGCAGCAACTCGCTCATGAATTCCGGGCCACCGGGGGCGCGCGCCGCGGTTGGCCGTCGTGCCCACGGGCACTCCCCGATCAGGGCGCAACCGGTGCGAGTCGCCTTAAATACCGTATGGTATGTCCAGCGGAGAGGGGGTTATGGCGCTCCATATTCTCCGCCGTCATGGGCGGACATCGACAGCCGCCCTCAGTCGACTCCTCGGCGACTGCCTCCACCCAAACCACCGACGAAAGGCATCACAATGGCTGACGACCACACCGACCAGAAGGTTCCCGCGGGCCAACAGGCATTCGCTGACATCGCACCCGCACTCGCCGATTTCACCGACGAGGTCCTGTTCGGAACACTATGGAAGCGCAGCGAACTCGCGCCGCGAGATCGGAGCCTCGTGACCGTGACCGCGCTGGTCGCCACCGGAAGCACCGAACAACTGCGATTCCATCTGCCGCTGGCACTCGAGAACGGCGTCACGAAGGAAGAGCTCGTCGAGGTCATCACTCATCTCGCGTTCTACGCCGGGTGGCCGCGCGCGGCGTCCGCCGTCACCGTCGCGAGGGAAGTGTTCGCAGAGTAGGGCCGTCGCGTCGTGGAGCGGACCGGAACCCGAACGCCGCCGGTCCGCTCCGCGATGGCGGGCCCACCGGATTGCCATCGAGGACGTCCAGGTGGCGGTAACCAGGTCCCGTACCACGCGACGCATTTCGCTGTTGCAACGCATTCGGCCGCCACAGAGACTCTTCGCCTGATCGTCGTCGTGTCGGCGCATCGCGCTCGGACCTGCCGAACCGTAACTCCGGGTTTACGTGAATCGCTTTTCAATTTGCCGATCTTTGTTAGGGTCGTCACAGTACCGACCAGTTGGTACTCGTACCTTCCACGTCGCGCTCGACGTGACGACTCCCCTTTTGCGAACCGAGGAGGGCAACCACCTTCATGACGACTCAGCCCCACGCCCCGGACATGGGCGAAGCCGCCGAACGTCCCACGACGAAATGGTTCATGCTCGCGCTCGTCTGCGTGGGCTTCGTGGTGATGACGTTGTGCTGGTTCAACATCTCCGGTGCGTTGACCCCGATCAGCGATTCCTTCGGCCTGAGCATGACTTCCGCGACACTGCTGGTGTCACTGTTCACCGTCGCGTACGGCGTCTTCCACATTCCGGGCGGACTTCTCATGACACGCTTCGGGATACGGCCGATGCTCGCCATCTCCATCTCGCTCGAGGGGCTGGGGGCGGCCCTGGCCGCTGTCGCGCCGAACTTCGGGGTTCTCTTGGCCATGCGCATCCTATGCGCGATCGGAGCGTCCATGGTGGCCGTCGTCGGCATGGCCGCCATCAGTGCCTGGTTCCCCAAACGACAGATCGGTTTGTGCTTCGGTATCGCATCCGCCGCCTTCATGCTCGGCGCGACCGCGGGTCTGGACTGGTGGGCGGATGTGGTCGGTGCCCTCGGCTGGCGAGCAGGCCTCGGTATTGCCGGGCTGTTGTGCCTCGCCGTCGGTGTCATGGCCGGCCTCCTGTATCGCATTCCGCGCGGAGCCACCGCGCTCGAGGGCGTCAAACTGACGCGTCGCGTCGTCCGCGAGACCGCCGGAAATCCGAAACTGTGGATCTACGCTCTCGCCTTCGTGGGTAGCTACAGCGGGTATTACGCAGGCGCGCAACTGATGTCGACGTATGGAACCGAAGAGCGGCAGTTCGACGCGTCGGCCGTGTCGATGGCAGCGATGCTCGTCGGGCTCGCCGGCGTTCCTGGTGCGTTGATCGGCGGCTGGGTCACCGACCGTCTCAGGAGCCGCCGCGCCGTTTTCTGTGTCTCTTCGATGTCCATCGGTGGGTTTCTCATGCTGTTCCCGGCCGTCGGGCAGTCGCTGTTCTGGTTGCCGGCCTTCGGCATCGCATTCATGTTCAACTTCGCCTACACGGTGTGGGCGACGGTTCCGGCCACTACGAGCACCGTCTCGCCGGAGAACGTCGGCACCGCTGTCGGAATGATGCTCAGCATCGCGGCGATCGTCGGCTTCATCGGGCCGTACCTGTTCGGTCTCATCGTCCCGGCAGCCGGGTACACCCTCGCGTGGGCCGTCATGGGTGGCTTCGCCATCGTGATGTCGTTTGTGGCGCTGGCTGATCGCACGTCCGCTTCAGCCGACGGCGATGCCGGTACCCAGCGCAACCGTGATGAGGCGGGCGAGCTCGAGATGAGTTGAGCGGAAGCCGAAAGTGATAGAGCCCGAGAGCAGGAATTGCTCTCGGGCTCTATCACGTGAACGCCTACATCCCGACGCGCTCAGACCGACTCGCCCAGGTTCACCACGGACGCGATCAGGTTGTGGTCCTGCAACCACGGGATGGTCTGCTCGAGGATCAGGGTGGGCGTATCGGCCATGGGCACGGGCGTGATCACCACACCGTCGGCCACCTCCGCAGCGGCGATGTCGGCGATCAGTCCCGCCAGCCCCACCGGCGTACCCACGTAGCGGATCGTGAGCTGCTCCGTCGCCGCGCCGTCGGTGTCCGCGAGTTTGCGGCGAGCCTGGCTGTACGTCTCGGCGACGACAGCCTCGACCTCCAGGAGCACCGACGGTGGCTCGCCTGTCATCGACGACTGAATTCTGCGACGTTCCCGCTGCGCCGTCGCCAGGTCGGGTGCGCGAAGCAGGATGTCGTGCGCGCCCCGCTCCCCCGTCACCGATCGCTCGGAGAACTGAAAACCCGTCTCAGCCAGCGTTGTCGCGGAACCTCGATACACCTCGGCGAGGGTGCTGGCCATGTATCACTCCTCGATGTCACACCAGTCCGGGAACGCCGCCTGAAATACCGGCCACGGCGGCGATGGCCTTCCCTTCGACGCTACGGCGCCACGTCCGCGCACGGTTCGGACAACTGACGCAAATCCGCATCCGAGGTTCGTCCACCTGGACAGGGCTACGCCGGGTCAGTGGCCGCGGGCGACCCAGTCGTCGTAGTGGATGATTTCGTCGCCGATGGTGGTGGTGTCGCCGTGGCCGGTGTAGACGACCGTCTCGCCCGGCAGGACGCCGAGGCGTGCGGAGATGGATTCCAGGATGGTGGGGAAGTCGGAGAAGGAGCGGCCGGTGGCCCCGGGGCCGCCCTGGAAGAGGGTGTCGCCGGAGAACACCGCGGCCAGGTCGGGGGCGTACCAGCACACCGAGCCCGGGGAGTGGCCGGGGGTGTGTAGGGCGCGTAGTTCGATCCCGCCGGCGCGCAGG
>JBNMQY010000025.1:0-79803 GCA_050205415.1 Mycolicibacterium litorale | reverse complement strand
GTCCCAGTTCGCGGCGGCCCCGCCGGTCGACAGCGCAGTCGCCGCGGCCGCCGCGAACTGGGACACCGCCGTTGCACCCGCACCGGATCAACCGCAGCCGCAGACCTGGTCGCTCGGTGCCCCGGCGCCGCTGCAGCCGGCTCCCCCGGCGCCGGTTCCCGCCCCGGTCCCCGCGCCTGCACCCGCTCCCGTCGCCGCCCCGGCGCCGGATCCGCTGAACGCGGTGAACATCCCGCAGCCGGTCTTCGACGCCGCCAATCAGGCTGTCAGCGGCGAGGTTCCGGCCGTGCCTGCGGGCCTGCCCCCGATGCCCGCCGAGGTGCCCCACCTCGCCAGCCCGGAGAACCTGCCCCCGGGAACCACGGTCAACCCCGGCCAGGTGCCCGGGCAGAGCCCGAACGTCACCTACCTCAAGGAGCTGTGGCACGCGATCCAGACCCAGGAGGTCTCGGGTGCCGATGCGCTGCTCGCGCTCACCCAGCGTCCGCTGACCACCCCGGACCCGGGTGGTCCGGCGCCGATCCCGGTCGGCACGCCCCCGGCTCCGGCCCCCGCGCCGGGTGCGCCGGTTCCGGCTCCCGCGCCGGTCCCCGCCCCGGGTGCTCCGGTGCTGCCGCCCGCCTGATCCGGGTCAGGCCGAGTTCACCCACTCGTCGGAGCCGTCGCCGAAGAACTGGTGTTTCCACACCGGTATCCGGTCCTTGACGGCGTCGACGAGCCGTGAACAGGTGTCGAACGCCGCCCTGCGATGGTCCGCTGCCACAGCGGCCACCAGGGCGGCGTCGCCTATTTCCAGGGGCCCCACGCGGTGGCTGACGGCGATCGCGCGGACCCCATCCGATTCCGCCGCGATCTCGGCGGCGACCTCCGCGAGGACCTGACCGGCGCTCGGATGCGCGGAGTATTCGAGCCTCGTCACTCCCCGCCCGCCGTCGTGGTCGCGGACCACACCGGCGAAACCCACCACGGCTCCGGCAGATTCGTGCGCGACGAGCGTTTCGTGCTCGGCCAGGTCGATCGGATCTTCGGTGATGGCGGCGCGGAGCACGACGGCGGTCATCGCGGGTGGTCCTTTCCGGCGAGTTGATCGAGGGCGTGGTCGAGGACGTCGGCGAGCACCGAGAGCCCGTCCTTGACGCCGCCCGGCGACCCGGGGAGGTTCACCACCAGCGTGCGCCCCGCCACGCCGCAGAGGCCCCGCGACAGCACGGCGGTCGGCACTTTGGGCAGCCCGGCCCGGCGGATGGCCTCGGCCAGACCGGGCAGTTCGTAGTCGATGACGGCGGCGGTGGCCTGCGGGGTGGCGTCCGTCGGCGAGATGCCGGTGCCACCGGAGGTGATCACGATGTCGGCGCCGTCGGCGACGGCGGTGCGCAGGGCCTCTTCGACGGGTGCGCCGTCGGGCACCACGACCGGCTCGGGTGTCTCGACACCACGGGTGGCGAGCCAGTCGACGATCAGCGGCCCGGTCCGGTCCTCGTAGACGGCGGCGGCGGCCCGGGTGGAGGCGATGACGACACGGCCGGTACGACTCACGGACGCGTCCAGGTCCCGGTCTTACCGCCCTCTTTGCGCAACACCGCGATGTCGTCGATGCGGGCGGCGGCGTCGACGGCCTTGATCATGTCGTACACCGTCAGCGCGGCCACGCTGACCGCCGTCAGCGCTTCCATCTCGACCCCGGTGCGGTCGGTGGTGCGCACGGTCGCCGTGACACGGACCTGGCTCTCGCCGATCTCGAAGTCGACGTCGACTCCGGTCAGCGCGAGCTGATGACACAGCGGGATGAGGTCGCTGGTGCGTTTGGCGGCCATGATGCCGGCCACCCGCGCCGTCGCCAGCGCGTCCCCTTTGGGCAGCCCGCCGGACGCGATCAGCGCGATGACGTCGGGACGGGTGTGCACCGTGCCCGCGGCGACGGCGGTGCGTCTGGTGACGTCCTTGGCACTGACGTCGACCATGTGCGCCGCGCCGGACTCATCGACGTGCGAAAGCCCGTGCTGCGAGCCGCTGGTCACTTATCTGTTGACGACCGTGACCGGATGCAGGTACGGCAGATCGTCGGCTGGCAGCGGGAAGGTCACGTCACCGAAGGGCGAAAGCGCCCCGGTGCGGTCGGAGGCGAGTTCGCTCACGGCGTGGTCGTCACCGTCGAGGTGGGTGGGCCACCCCGGATCCACGTAGTGCTTCTTCGATTTCTTGTCAGCCACGTCCACATTGTGGCAAACGCTGCAGCGCGTCGCGAGGTCGGGCGGCTGCTTTACGCTGGTCAGCAATGACAGCACACACTCCGCCGTCGGGCAGGAGCGAAGCGACTCGGGGGAACACCGGCGTCCCTCTGGGCGCCTGGTTGGCCCGGCTACCCGACGAGCGGCTGATCCGGCTGCTGGAGTTGCGCCCTGACCTCACCCAGCCGCCGCCGGGCACGATCGCCGCGCTGGCCGCGCGGGCGACGTCGCGCCAGTCGGTCAAGGCCGCCACCGACGACCTGGACTTCCTGCGGTTGGCCGTGCTGGATGCGCTGCTCGTCCTGCACGCCGAAACCTCCGCGGTGCCGCTGGCCAAGCTGTTCGAACTGATCGGGGCACGCGCCGACGAGGACGCGATCACCGCGGCCGTCGAGGATCTGCGGGCGCGAGCGCTGGTGTGGGGTGACGACGAGGTGCGGGTGGCGGCCGAGGTCGCATCGGGGCTGCCGTGGTACCCCGGACAGGCCGTCGTGGAGACCGCCGATCACGGCGCCGACGAGATCGCGCGCATGCTGACCGGGCTCGACACCGCGCAGCGCGATCTGCTGGACCGGTTGCTCGAAGGTTCCCCCGTGGGTCGCACGCGCGACGCCGCGCCCGGCACCCCGCCCGACCGTCCGGTGCAGCGGCTGCTGGCGGCGGGGCTGCTGCGCCAGGTCGACGACGACACCGTCATCCTGCCGCGTCTGGTCGGGCAGGTGCTGCGCGGCGAGGTCCCGGGACCGGCGGAGCTGACCCCGCCCGATCCCGTCACCTCGTCGACGAAGCCCGGTGACGTCGACGCCGTGGCGGCCGGTGCGGCCATCGACCTGTTACGTGAGGTCGACGTGGTGCTCGAGGCGCTGTCGGCGGCCCCGGTGCCGGAACTGCGCAGCGGCGGCCTCGGTGTGCGCGACCTCAAACGCCTCGGCAAGACCACGGGTATCGACGAGCGGCGACTCGGACTGATCCTGGAGGTGGCGGTCGCGGCCGGGCTGGTCGCGGCCGGTATGCCCGACCCGGATCCGGGTGACGGGACGAGTACGTTCTGGGCGCCCACGGTCGCGGCGGACCGGTTCATCGAATCGCCGACGGCGGTGCGCTGGCATCTGCTCGCCTCGACGTGGCTGGACCTGCCTGGTAGGCCCGGGCTGATCGGCAGCCGCGGCCCGGACGGCAAACCGTATGCGGCGCTGTCGGATTCGCTGTACTCGACGGCCGCCCCGCTGGACCGGCGGCTGCTGCTGTCCGTGCTGGCCGACCTGCCCGCCGGTTCCGGCGTGGACGCCGCGTCAGCCTCGCGGGCGATGATCTGGCGCAGGCCGCGCTGGGCGGTGCGGTTGCAGCCCGAACCCGTCGACGGCCTGCTCACCGAGGCGCATGCGCTCGGCATGGTGGGCCGCGGCGCGATCGCGACGCCCACCCGCAGGCTGCTGGCCGGCGATCCGCCCGAGGACGTCGTGGCCGCCATGGGCAAGGTGCTGCCCGACCCCATCGACCACTTCCTGGTGCAGGCCGACCTCACCGTCGTCGTCCCCGGTCCGCTCGAACGCGATCTCGCAGAGGAGTTGGCCGCCGTCGCCGCCGTCGAATCCGCCGGTGCGGCGATGGTGTACCGGGTCAGCGAGGCGTCGATCCGCCGGGCACTGGACACCGGCAAGACCGCCAGCGGACTGCATTCGTTCTTCAAGCGCCATTCCAGAACGCCGGTGCCGCAGGGTCTGACGTACCTGATCGACGACGTCGCCCGCCGCCACGGCCAGTTGCGCGTCGGGATGGCGGCGTCGTTCGTGCGGTGCGAGGACCCGGCGCTGCTGGCACAGGCGGTGGCCGCACCCGCCACCGACGCGGTGGAGCTGCGGCTGCTGGCGCCGACGGTGGCGGTGTCGCAGGCCCCGATCGCCGACGTGCTGGCCGCGCTGCGCACCGCCGGGCTCGCCCCCGCCGCCGAGGATGCCTCCGGTGCGATCGTCGACCTCCGCTCCCGCGGTGCGCGGGTGCCCGCGCCGGGGCGGCGGCGGGTGTACCGTCCGGCGCCGACACCGACGGGCCAAACGCTCGGCGCGATCGTCGCGGTGTTGCGCAAGGTCGCGGCGGCTCCCGCCGGGAACATGCGGCTCGATCCCGGCGTTGCGATAACGCAGCTGCAGGAAGCGGCGCTACAGCAGACCTCGGTGGTCATCGGCTACGTGGACCCTGCCGGGGTGGCCACGCAGCGGGTGGTGGCCCCGGTCAACGTCCGCGGCGGCCAGTTGACCGCTTACGATCCGGCATCCGGGCGGGTGCGCGAATTCGCGATTCACCGCGTGACCTCGGTGGTGTCGGCCGAGAACGAATAATGGAGCAATGACTTTCCAGCGAGAAGCGAAGCGGGATCGCGCATGACCGACGGCCCTTTGATCGTGCAGTCCGACAAGACGGTGCTGCTCGAGGTCGACCACGAGCAGGCGCAGGCGGCCCGCGCGGCGATCGCCCCCTTCGCCGAGTTGGAGCGTGCGCCCGAGCACATCCACACCTATCGCATCACCCCGCTGGCGTTGTGGAACGCCCGCGCCGCGGGTCACGACGCCGAGCAGGTGGTCGATGCGCTGGTGTCCTTCTCGCGCTACGCGGTGCCGCAGCCTCTGCTGGTCGACATCGTCGACACGATGGCCCGCTACGGCCGGCTGCAGCTGGTGAAGAGCCCGGTGCACGGGCTGGTGCTGGTCAGCCTGGACCGGGCGGTGCTCGAAGAGGTGCTGCGCAACAAGAAGATCGCCCCGATGTTGGGCGCCCGGATCGACGACGACACCGTGATCGTTCACGCCAGCGAGCGCGGCCGGGTCAAGCAGATGCTGCTCAAGATCGGCTGGCCGGCCGAGGACCTCGCCGGCTACGTCGACGGTGAGCGCCACCCGATCGACCTGCTGCAGGACGGCTGGCAGCTGCGCGACTACCAGGAGATGGCCGCCGAGTCGTTCTGGTCGGGCGGCTCCGGTGTGGTGGTGCTGCCGTGCGGCGCGGGTAAGACGCTCGTGGGCGCGGCGGCGATGGCCAAGGCCGGCGCCACCACGCTGATCCTCGTCACGAACACCGTGGCGGGACGCCAGTGGAAACGCGAGCTGGTCGCGCGGACGTCGCTGACCGAGGACGAGATCGGCGAGTACTCCGGGGAGAAGAAGGAGATCCGGCCGGTCACGATCGCCACCTATCAGGTGATCACGCGGCGCACCAAGGGTGAGTACCGCCATCTCGAGCTGTTCGACAGTCGCGACTGGGGGCTGATCATCTATGACGAGGTGCACCTGCTGCCCGCGCCGGTGTTCCGGATGACGGCGGATCTGCAGTCACGCCGCCGGCTCGGGTTGACCGCCACGCTGATCCGCGAGGACGGCCGCGAAGGTGACGTGTTCAGCCTCATCGGGCCCAAGCGCTACGACGCCCCGTGGAAGGACATCGAGGCGCAGGGCTGGATCGCGCCCGCCGAGTGCATCGAGGTGCGGGTGACGATGACGGACAACGAGCGCATGCTCTACGCCGTCGCCGAACCCGAGGAGCGCTACAAGCTGTGCTCGACCGTGCACACCAAGATCGCGGTGGTGCGGTCGATCCTGGAACGCCACAAGGGTGAGCAGACCCTGGTGATCGGCGCCTACCTCGACCAGCTCGAGGAGCTCGGGCAGGAGCTGGACGCCCCGGTGATCCAGGGCTCGACGAAGACCGCCGAACGCGAGCTGCTGTTCGACCAGTTCCGGCGCGGTGAGATCTCGACGCTGGTCGTCTCGAAGGTCGCGAACTTCTCCATCGACCTACCCGAAGCGTCTGTGGCCGTTCAGGTTTCGGGCACGTTCGGGTCGCGACAGGAGGAGGCGCAGCGGCTGGGCCGGTTGCTGCGGCCCAAACACGACGGCGGCGGTGCGGTGTTCTACTCGGTTGTCTCGCGCGACAGCCTCGACGCCGAGTACGCCGCGCACCGGCAGCGGTTCCTCGCCGAACAGGGCTACGGCTACGTCATCAAGGACGCCGACGATCTGTTGGGCCCCGCGATCTGAGGCGCTGCGGCGACTAGCTGATGTCCTTCTCCGCAGCGGCGAGCGCGGCGAACTCCTCGTCGGGCGAGTTGGCGACCAGGTGGTGGCGGCTGTAGATCCCGAAGTAGGCCATGAACGCGGCGAACACCACCAGGCACCAGGTGGCCGCGGTGCTGTCGACGAGGAAGGTCGCGACCACCGCCAAGGCGGCGATGACGAGGGCGAAACCGGTGGTGACGATGCCGCCCGGCGTGCGGTAGGGCCGGGGCATGTCGGGTTCCCGGACCCGCAGCGTGATGTGGCTGACCATCATCAGCACGTAGGACAGTGCGGCGCCGAAGACCGCCATGTTGAGCAGCATCGCGCCCTGTCCGGTCAGCGACAGGATGAAGCCGATGATGCCGGGCACCACCAGGGCCAGTGTCGGCGCCTTGCGCGAGTTGACCACCGACAGCCGCTTGGGCAGGTATCCCGCGCGTGACAGCGCGAACAGCTGACGCGAGTAGGCGTAGATGATGGAGAAGAAGCTCGCGATCAACCCGGCCAGGCCGATGTAGTTGACCACCTTGGCCATCGTCGTGTCGCCGAGCGCCTCGACGAGCGGGTTGCCCGAGCCGCTGATCAGCTCGGCCCCGCCGGACCCGGCCGCCAGCACCAGCACCGCGCTGCCGGTCACCAGTAGCACGGCCATCGCCGCGAGGATCCCCCGCGGAACGTTGCGGGAGGGGTCTTTGGCCTCCTCGGCGGCCAGCGGCACACCTTCGATGGCGAGGAAGAACCAGATCGCGAACGGCACGGCCGCCCAGATCCCCAGGTAGCCGAACGGCAGGAACGACGAGGCGCCCGCCGCGTCGGTGGGCGCGATGTCGGTGAGGTTGGCGGCGTCGAAGCTCCCGATCGCCGCGATGGCGAAGATGATCAGGCCGGCCAGCGCGATCGCCGTGATGACGAACATGACCTTGAGCGCCTCACCGACGCCGCTGAGGTGGATCCCGATGAACAGCAGGTACACCGCCAGATACACCCACCAGCCGTCGGTGATGCCGAACAGTCCGAGCGATTCGACGTAGGCGCCGATGAAGGTGGCGATGGCGGCCGGGGCGATCGCGTACTCGATGAGAATGGCTGTGCCGGTGGCGAATCCGCCCCACGGCCCGAGCGCGCGACGCGCGAAGGTGTAGCCACCGCCCGCGGCAGGCAGCGCTGAGGACATCTCGGCCATGCCCAGCACCATCGCCAGGTACATGCCGGCGATGATCACGCCCGCGATCAGCAACCCACCGAAGCCGCCCTCGGCGAGTCCGAAGTTCCATCCCGAATAGTCGCCGGAGATCACGTACCCGACGCCGAGGCCGGCAAGGAGAACCCAGCCGGCAGTGCCCTGCTTGAGCGTCCGTTTGGCGAGGTACTCGCTGGATTCGCTGTGCGTGGTGTCCACCCGGAGATGCTAGACCGGGCGCCGTGCTCGTATCAGCGGTTCGCCACGAGTCCGGCGAGGCCATCTCGCGGCACAGGCGACGGGGGCGGCCGGAACACGCTAGCCTCGACACCCATGACCGGACGACCGCGCACCCGCGCCACCTCGACCGCCGCCGGTGCCCGGCTGATCGTGGCCGGCGCCGCAGTCGGCCTCGGCGTCCTGGCGCTGGCCGGACCGGCCCTCGCTGATCCCGTGCCGCCGCCGGTGCCCCCGCCCGGTGAGCCCGTCGTTATAGCGGCCGAGGGTCCGGTGCCTCCGCCGGCCCCGCCCCCGGTCGGTCCCCCGCCGGTGCCGCAGGTGCAGAACCCGGTGTACGGCTCGGGCGACGGGCCGCTCGGTTTCCTGCGCGACGCCTGGCATCAGGCCCGCGATCCGTACGGGATGGGTATGCCCGGGCAGATGCCGGCGTTCGCCCCGCCGCCGCCGGGAGCCGGTCCGCCGCCCCCGCTGCCGCCCGGATACACGTCGTTCACCGCACCGGAGTCGTCGACGCCTGCGCTGGCCCCCGAGGGGCCCGAAGCCGCCGGTCCGCCGCTGCCTCCGGGGTACTACCCGCTGGACGGACCGCCGCCGCCCGGGTATTTCGACCCGCCGCCTCCGGCGCCGCCTGCCGCACCGCCCGCGCCGCCGAAGATCATCGCGGGGCCCTGAAGTCGCCCTAGGCGTGTGGGCCGACGGCCTTCATCACGGTCAGCAGCACCGCGGAGTCCTCGAGTGCGGCCAGGTCGTGCCGGGTGTGCGGAATGACGATCAGATCCCCCGTCGAACCTTCCCAGTGAGACGTGCCGTCACCCAGCCGGACCCGGCCCGTCACGACGTAGAGCGTCGCCTCCTCCGGCGCCTCGTGCTCGTCGAGCCTGTTGTCGGCGGTCAGCGCGATCAGCGTCTGGCGCAGCGAATGCTCGTGGCCGCCGTAGACGGTGTGGGCACTGCGGCCACTGTTGTGGGACCGGGCCAGTTCGAGGTGTTCACGTGCGAGCGCGGTGAGAGAGATCTTCTCCATGTATTGCATGTTCCCACTTGGCGTGAGAGCAATCAGCTCAGTGCCGGAATCACCTTCTGCTCGAACATCTCGATCCCCGACCTGTCGTAGGCCGCCTCCGGGAAGTACAGAATCGCGTACTCGCACCCGAGATCGCGCATGCGCGCGAGCTTCTCGATGACCTGGTCGGGTGTCCCACTGGTGGACTCGGGTGCCGTCGCCGTGGACAGCATCGCGTCGACGGCGTCCTTGTCGGCCACCGCGACCTGCCGTTCGCGCACACGCTCGATACGCGCGGCGACATCGTCGTCCGATTCGCCGATCACGGCGTTGAAGTTGGCCGAACGCACGATCGCGTCGTAGTCGGTGCCGACGTCGCGGCAGTGGTCGGCCAGCACCTTCGACTTGTGCTCGAACCCCTGGGGTTCGGAGGTGAAGTTCGTGTACTGCGCGTACTTCGCCGCGATCCGCAGCGTGACCTTCTCGCCGCCGCCGGCGATCCACAGCGGAATCCCATTCTTCTGCAGCGGCTTCGGCTGCACGATCGCATCGGTGACCTGATAGTGCTTACCGTCGAGGGTGGCCCGCCCGTCGCGCCAGGCGTCGCGCATGATCTGCACCCCCTCGTCCAGCCGGCCCAGCCGGGCGCCCGCCGACGGAAAACCGTATCCGTAAGCGCGCCATTCGTGTTCGTACCAACCGCCGCCGATGCCCATCTGCACCCGACCGCCGGAGATGACGTCGACGGTGGCGGCGACCTTGGCGAGGTAGGCCGGGTTGCGGTAGCTCATCGCCGTGCACATCTGGCCGAGTTTGATCCGCGACGTCGTCGCCGCGTAGGCGGCCATCAGCGACCAGGCTTCGTGGGTGGCCTCGTCGGTCGGGACCGGGACGGTGTGGAAGTGGTCGTAGACCCACAGCGAATCCCATGCGGTGGCGTCTGCATAGGCGGCCAGATCCGACATGACCCGCCAGTGCTCCGCCGCCGGGATACCGATGAGGTCGAGCCGCCAACCCTGCGGAATGAACAGTCCGAAGCGCATGACATCCGACTGTAGCCCGGGATGCCGATGTTTCCCGCCGACTCGAGGACAGTGTCGGCGGGCGTCACTACCCTCGCGAACATGGCCCTATCGAAAGACGACCGGGAACAGTTCCTGGCCGAACCGCATGTCGCCGCGCTCTCGGTGTCCGCCGGGCCGGATCGCGGCCCGCTGACCGTCCCGGTCTGGTACCAGTACTCCCCCGGTGGCGAGCCGTGGGTGCTGACCGGCGCCGGTTCCCGCAAGCACCGGTTGATCGAGGCGGCCGGGCATTTCTCCCTGATGGTCGAGCGGGTCGAGCCGTCGGTGCGCTACGTCGCCGTCGACGGCCCGGTCAGCCGCATAGAACCCGCCACCGACGATCACCTCGTCGAGGTGACGAAACGCTATCTGCCGCCGCAGGCGGTGGAGCCGTATCTGGAGATGGCCCGCCGTGAGCACGGCGAGAGCGTGGTGATCCACCTCCGTCCGCAGCACTGGTTGTCCTCGGACCTCGGTTCGTTCTGATCGGTTCGCGGCACCGGGACCGCGGCGGTGCGGCGCGCCGCTACCCGTTCACCCGCACGGCCTCGTAGAGCGCGGCCACGTCGGGCAGCCGCACCTTGAGCGACGGTGTGCGCGGCAGTTCGTCGACGGTGACGACGGCGACGGGCACGTGGTGGACGGGCAGTGCCGCACGCACCCACTGCCGTAGATCTTCGGAATGCGGAACCGGTTGTCCCCGCGTGGGTTCCACCGCCGCGAACGGCACCTGCCCCAGCCGGTCGTCGGGCACCCCGACCACACACGCGTCCCGGACACCCGGATGGGTGAGCAGTGCCTGGCGCACCGTTTCGGGCAGGATCTTGAATCCGCCCCTGATGATGGCGCCGTCGGCACGGCCGTGCAGGGTGACGAACCCGTCGGCGTCCATCGACGCGATGTCGGTGGTGCGGATCCAGTCCGGGGACAGCACGGCGATGCGGGCCTCGAGTACCCCACGCTGCCCGGTGGGCATCTGCGCACCGGTGTCAGGGTCGACGATGCGGACCTGGGTGTCGGGCAGGGGGCGGCCCACGCTGTCCCGTTTGGCGGCCCCGAACTGCTCGACCATGTCCGGGGTCCACGCGCACACCGATCCAGCGAATTCTGTTGCGCCGTAGGCCAATCGAATAGGAATGCCGAAGCGCTGCTCGAATTCGTCGCGGGTCGTCGGGTCGAGCGGACCGGATGCGCTGATCAGGAACTGCAGCGACGACAGATCGCCGGGTTCCACGTCGGCGTCGAGCAACATGCGCACCACCGCAGGCTGCACACCCGCCCGCGGAATCCGGTGGGTGCGCACCGCCCGCACCCAGTCCTCGACGCTGAACCGCTCGAGCAGCACGATGCGCTTGCCGGTGGCGAAACCCGCGATCAGCTGGCACACCCCGATACCACCGAACGGCCAGTACGACAGTTCCGGCGGATCCTGCGGCGACGCGAAGAGTCCGCCGGTCACGCTGAACACGGTGCGCTCCAGCACGGCCTCGCTGATCGACTGCCGCTTCGGCGGACCCGTGGTGCCGGAGGTGAGGATCGACAACCCCGCCGACGGGGCGGCCGCCGTCGCACCGCTGCCGACCGTCACGACGCGCGGTCCTTGCGGCGCAAGAGCCACTCCCCCGATGCCGCAGCGTGTCGCGGCGGCGGTCACCGGCTCGGTCCAGTCCTCGGCATCGGCGACGACGGCGGCCGGGCGCAATTGTTCGATGTCGCGGGCGATCGCCTCCGGCGACTGGAACGAGTAGATCATCGACACCCATCGCCCGCCGGCAAGGGACCCGGCAATCGCGGCAGCGTGCGGCAGCCGGTTGCGGACCACCAGACCGATCGGCGCGTGTGCGTCGGCGCCGGCCTCTCGCAGCGCGGCGTCGACGGCGGCCGCGTAACCGGTCACCTCATCGCCGGTGTGCCAGCGACCCTCGAACTCGATGCAGGGGCGATCGCCATAGCTCGTGAAGCCCGCCGCAAACGTTTCGGTGAAGCTCACGGTGGCCAGGCTAACGGCGCCTCATGCCGAGCCGACGCGAAAACCCCCGAAATCTGGCGATTTCGGGGGTTTCCGCGTCTGTTCGCGCTACTTGGGCGCGCGTCCTACTTGGTGAGCGACTCCGGCGGCGTGAACCGGTCGCCGTAGCGCTCGGCGAGCTCGCGGGCGCGGGCCACGAAGGCCTCCTTGCCCGTGCCGTGTGCACCCTCGTAACCGACGATGTACTGCGCGCTGCCACCGGTGTACGGCGGGAAGCCGATGCCCATGATCGACCCGATGTTCGCGTCGGCGGTCGAGGTGAGCACACCTTCGTCGAGGCACTTCTGCGTCTCGATGGCCTCGGCGAACAGCATCCGGTCGATCATGTCCTGAAGCGGGATGTCGCCCGCGCCGGAGGCCGTCCCAGAAGAAAACGTCTCGCGCAGGCCCGGCCACAGACCGGTGCGCTTACCGTCGACGTATTCGTAGAAGCCGGCGCCCTTCAGGCGGCTGGGCCGGCCGATCTCGATCATCTTGTTGACCACGGCCTCGGCGGGGTGCGGCTCGTAGGTACCGCCCGCGGCCTCGGCGCCCTTGCGGGTCTCCGTCGCGATCTTCTGCATGAGCTCGAGGTTGAGCTCGTCGGACAGCTGCAGCGGCGCGGCCGGGTAACCGGCCATGCTGCCGGCCCGCTCGATGCTCGCCGGCTCCACACCCTCACCGAGCATCGCCAGCGCCTCGTTGACGAAGGTGCCGATCACGCGGCTGGTGAAGAAGCCGCGGCTGTCATTGACCACGATAGGGGTCTTGCCGATGGCCATCGTGTAGTCGAACACCCGGGCCAGCGCCTCGTCAGAGGTCTTCTCGCCCTTGATGATCTCGACCAGCGGCATCTTGTCGACCGGGGAGAAGAAGTGGATGCCGATGAAGTCCTCCTGGCGCTTCACACCGGTCGCCAGACCGGTGATCGG
Source organism: Mycolicibacterium litorale (assembly GCA_050205415.1). Taxonomy (GTDB): domain Bacteria; phylum Actinomycetota; class Actinomycetes; order Mycobacteriales; family Mycobacteriaceae; genus Mycobacterium; species Mycobacterium litorale_C. The sequence continues at coordinate 67,099 of JBNMQY010000025.1, read as the reverse complement.
CAGCGTGGAGGTGTTCGAGCCGAGCAGCGCGTTGGGCTCGACGACGTCCTCGATCTCCTGGAACACCTTGTGCTTGAGTTCCTGGTTCTCGAAGACCGCCTCGATGACGAAGTCGACGCCCTTGAGGTCCTGCGGGTCACCGGTCGGGGTGATCCGGGCCAGCAGCGCGTCGCTCTTCTCCTGCGTGGTGCGGCCCCGCTCGAGCGCCTTGGCCTCGATCTTCTCGGAGTAGGCCTTACCCTTCTGCGCGTTCTCCAGCGAGACGTCCTTGAGCACCACGTCGAACCCGGCCTTCGCCGAGACGTAGGCGATGCCCGCGCCCATCATGCCGGCGCCGAGCACGCCGATCTTCTTGATCTCCTGCTTGGCGATGCCGTCGGGACGCGACCCGCCGCCGTTGATGGTCTGCAGGTCGAAGAAGAACGCCTGGATCATGTTCTTGGCGACCTGGCCGGTGACCAGCGAGACGAAGTAACGGCTCTCGATGCGGCTGGCCGAATCGAAGTCGACCTGCGCGCCCTCGACCGCGGCGTCGAGGATCGCGCGCGGCGCCGGCATCGGCGCACCCTTGAGCTGCTTCTTGAGCAGGGCGGGGAACGACGGCAGGATGCTGGCCAGGCCGGGGCTCGACGGCGTGCCGCCGGGCATCTTGTAGCCCTTCTGATCCCACGGTTGGACGCCGCCTTCGGGGTTCGCCTTGATCCACGCCTTCGCGGCGGGCACCAATTCCTCGACGCTGCCGACCAATTCGTCGACCAGTCCGGTGTCCTTGGCCTTGGCGGGCTTGAAGCGGGTGCCCTGGCTCAGCACCTCCATGAACGCCTTCTGGATGCCGAACATCCGCACGGTGCGGGTGACGCCGCCACCGCCGGGCAGCAGGCCCAGGGTGACCTCGGGCAGGCCGATGACCGAACCCTTCACGTCGGCGGCGATGCGGTGGTGGCATGCCAGCGCGATCTCCAGGCCACCGCCGAGTGCGGCGCCGTTGATGGCGGCCACGACCGGCTTGCCCAGCGTCTCGAGCTTGCGCAGGTCGGCCTTGATCTCCTCGACGTTGGCGAACACGTCGGCTGCGTCAGCCGGGCCGGCGTTGATCATGCTCTTGAGGTCACCGCCGGCGAAGAAGGTCTTCTTCGCACTGGTGATGACGACGCCGGTGATCGAATCCTTCTCGGCCTCGAGCCTTTCGACGGTGTTGTGCATCGACTGCTTGTAGTGGTCGTTCATCACGTTGGCCGACCCGGTCGGATCGTCCAGCGTGAGGGTCACGATGCCGTCGGAGTCCTGCTCCCACTTGATGGTGTTCTCTGCCATGGTTTTTCCTCAGACTCGCTCGATGATGGTGGCCACGCCCATGCCGCCGCCCACGCACAGCGTGATCAGCGCGCGCCGCGCATTGCGGCGCTCGAGCTCGTCGACCATGGTTCCGGTGATCATCGCGCCGGTGGCGCCCAGCGGGTGGCCCATCGCGATGGCGCCGCCGTTGACGTTGAGCTTCTCGTCGGGGATGTTGAGGTCCTTCTGGAACTTCAGCACCACCGAGGCGAACGCCTCGTTCAGCTCGAACAGGTCGATGTCGTCGACGGTCAGCCCGGCGCGGTCGAGCACCTTCTTGGTCGCCGGCGTCGGGCCGGTGAGCATGATGACCGGATCGGAGCCGCTGGTGGCAGTGGCCACGATGCGGGCGCGCGGGGTCAGCCCCTGCGACTGCCCGGCCTTCTCGCTTCCGACGAGCACCAGCGCGGCGCCGTCGACGATGCCGGAGCTGTTGCCGCCGGTGTGGACGTGGTTGATCTTCTCGACGAAGTGGTACTTCTGCAGCGCCACGTCGTCGAAGCCGCCCATCGCGCCGATGCCGTCGAACGCGGTCTTCAGCTTGCCGAGGCTCTCGACGGTGCTGCCGGGCCGCATGTGCTCGTCGTGGTCGAGGATGACCAGACCGTTCTGGTCGCGCACCGGCACCACCGACTTGGCGAAGTAGCCGCCCGACCAGGCCGCGGCGGCGCGCTCCTGCGAGCGCGCGGCGTAGGCGTCGACGTCCTCACGGGAGAAGCCCTCGATCGTGGCGATCAGGTCGGCGCCGATGCCCTGGGGCACGAAGCCGATGCGGTAGTTGGTCTCCGGGTCGGTCGCCCAGGCGCCGCCGTCGGAACCCATCGGCACGCGGCTCATCGATTCGACGCCGCCGGCCAGCACCAGGTCGTCCCAGCCGGAGCGCACCTTCTGCGCGGCGGTGTTGACCGCTTCCAGACCCGAGGCGCAGAACCGGTTGAGCTGCACGCCGCCGGTGGTGTCGGGCAGGCCCGCGGCCAGCACGGCGGTGCGGGCGATGTCGCCGCCCTGGTCGCCGACCGGGGACACCACGCCGAGGATGACGTCGCTGATCAGCGTCTCGTCCAGGTCGGGGAAGCGCCGGCGCAGCTCGTCGATCAGGCCGGTGACGAGGTTCAGCGGTTTGACCTCGTGCAGCGAGCCGTTGCGTTGTTTGCCGCGAGGCGTGCGGATCGCCTCGTAGATGAAGGCTTCTTCAGACATAGCGCGAGCGTAACAGCCCAAACCAACCTGTTGGTTGGCCGGTCCGATCTCCCGCCGAGCAGACGCGCGGACCCCCTGAAAAGCCGCAATTCGGGGGTCCGCGCGTCTGCTCGCGCAGGAAACGCCTAGGCCGACTTGCGGGCTTCCAGCTCGGCGAGCGTCGGATAGTCGATGTAGCCGACCGGCCCGGGCGCGTAGAACGTCGCCACGTCGGGTTCGTTGAGTTCCGCCCCGACGACGAGCCGGTCGATCAGATCGGGGTTGGCCAGGAACGCCCGGCCGACGGCAACCGCACTGACCGCGCCCCACTGCGCGAAGCTCTCCAGCTGGCAGAAATCGGTGTCGGTGTCGCGGCCGGTGTTGAGCACGAACACCCCCGGCCACAGCGCCCGGATCACCCCGAACGTCGTCTGCGTCGGATCGATCAACACATGCAGATACGCGATGCCGAGCGGAGCGATCCGGTCGAGAAGCGCCTCGTAGGTCGCGATCGGGTCCTTCTCCCGCATGTCACCGGCGCCGTTTCCGGGTGAGATGCGCAGGCCGACGCGGCCTGCCCCGATCTCGTCGGCGACGGCCTCCACCACCTCCGCGATGAGCCGGGCGCGGTTCTCCGGTGACCCGCCGTAAGCGTCGGTCCGCTGGTTGACCACATCGGAGGCGAACTGGTGCAGCAGGTAACCGTTGGCGCCGTGGATCTCCACCCCGTCCATGCCGGCGTCGACGGCCCGGCGCGCGGCGGCCCGGAAGTCCGCGACGATCTGTGGGATCTCCTCGGCGTCGAGTGCGCGAGGCACCACCAGCGGCTTCTTTCCCCCGGGAGTGTGAGCGGTCAGGTCCGCGGCCACGGCCGACGGCGCGACGGGGTGCACACCGCTGATGTCGGGGTGGCCCATCCGGCCGACGTGCCACAGCTGCATGAAGATGCGGCCGCCCTCGCCGTGGACCGCGGACGCGATCTCCGCCCACTTCTGCTGGTGGCGGTCGGTGTAGATGCCCGGGGTGTTGGCGTAGGCACCGTTGGCGGTCGGCGACACCGCGGTCGCCTCGGTGATGACGAGCCCGGCGGAGGCCCGCTGCGCGTAGTACTGCGCGGCGAGGTACGACGGGGTCCCGTCGGCCTGCGCGCGGGATCTGGTCAGCGGCGCCATGAAGACCCGGTTGCCGGCGAACGTGTCGCCGACCATCAGCGGGGTCAGCAGTGCCGCGTCGTCATCGAATTTGAAAGCCACATCGGGTGCAGACGTCGTGCACGGCGGATTCATTCCCGTCGTTACGCTCGGAGCCATGACGGTGTCGAGGCTGCAGCCGTATGCGCTGACCGTGTTCGCCGAGATGTCGGCGCTCGCCGCCCGGATCGGCGCGGTCAATCTCGGCCAGGGCTTTCCCGACGAGGACGGTCCGGCGTCGATGCTCGAGGTCGCCCGCACCGCGATCGCCGACGGGGTCAACCAGTACCCGCCCGGCCCGGGTATCGCCCCGCTGCGCGAAGCCGTTGCCGCTCAACGCAAGCGGACCTACGGCATCGACTACGACCCGGACACCGAGGTGCTGGTGACCAACGGTGCCACCGAAGCCATCGCCGCCGCGGTGCTCGGCCTGGTGGAGCCGGGCTCCGAGGTGCTGCTCATCGAACCGTTCTACGACTCCTACTCCCCGGTGATCGCGATGGCGGGATGTCACCGCGTCGCCGTGCCGATGACCGAACACGGCCGCGGCTTCGCCATCGACCTCGACGGCCTGCGCCGCGCGGTCACGCCCCGCACCCGGGCGCTGATCGTCAACAGCCCGCACAACCCCACGGGCATGGTCGCGTCCGACGCCGAACTCGCGGCGATCGCCGAACTGGCCGTCGCACACGATCTGCTGGTCATCACCGACGAGGTCTACGAACACCTCGTCTTCGACGGACGAGAACACCTGCCGCTGGCCGCCTATCCCGGCATGGCCGATCGCACTGTCACGATCTCGAGTGCGGCCAAGATGTTCAACGTCACCGGATGGAAGATCGGATGGGCCTGCGGGGCAGCGGATCTCATCGCCGGTGTGCGCGCGGCCAAACAATATCTGACCTACGTCGGCGGCGCGCCGTTCCAGCCAGCGGTCGCCCATGCCCTCGACCACGAGGACGCGTGGGTCGCCGCGCTGCGGGAATCGTTCCAGGCCAAGCGCGACCGGCTGGGCGCGGCGCTCACCGAGATCGGTTTCGCGGTGCACGACAGCGCGGGCACCTACTTCCTGTGCGCCGACCCGCGGCCGCTGGGCTACAGCGACAGCACCTCGTTCTGCGCGGACCTCCCCGAACGGGCCGGCGTCGCGGCGATCCCCATGTCGGCGTTCTGCGATCCGGACTCCCCGCACATCGATCTGTGGAATCACCTGGTGCGCTTCGCCTTCTGCAAGCGCGACGACACCCTCGACGAGGCGATCCGGCGACTGCAGGTGCTACGCCGCTAGAACGACGCCGCCACCTCCCGTGCCGCCGCCAGCGATGCGGCGTCCGATCGGCCGACAGGGCTGAGCACGACCTCGGTCGCTCCCGCGTCGATGTAGCGCCGCAGCTGCCGGACCACCACGTCGACCGGCCCGACCGCCGCCAATTCGACTGTCGAGGAGGCTTTCTCGCGTTCAAGGATCTTCTGATACGACGGGATGGCCTCGTAGAAGCGCAGCCCGGCGGCCACCTCGTCGCGGGCCGCGTCCACATCGTCGGCCACCAGGACGGGCACTGCGGCGATGATCCGCGGCGCGGGCCGGCCGGCCTCGGCCGCGGCCTTGGCGATGGTGGGTTCGATGAACTCGGCGATGGTGCGTGGGCCCGCCAGATACGGCAGCGTCCCGTCGGCGAGTTCGCCGGTCACCCGAAGCGCCTTGGGCCCCATGGCCGCCACGTACACCGGGATGGGTGTGCCGCCGGGGACCGTCACCGGCCACTCAGGTGCGGCACTGAGGTGCTCACCGTGGAAGTTCACCGTCGCGGTGTCGAAGACCGAACGCAACACGGTCAGGTGTTCGCGCAGCCGGCCGACCGGGTCGGGCCAGGCCTCACCGAACGCCAGCCGTTCGGGCTCGTGCGCGCCGAGTCCGAGGCCCAGGCTGAAATTGCCGTGCGAGGCGGCTTGGGCGGTCTGCGCCGCGGAGGCGACCAGCAACGGGTGGCGCGGGTTGATCGGCACCACCGCGGTGCCGACACCCAGCCCGGGCACCGCGGCACCGATGAGGCCGGCCAGCGCGATCGCATCGTGGTCGACGCGCTGGGCCAGCCAGATCTGCCGGACGCCGAGGTCGTGGGCCGCGGCGGCCTGGGCGATCACATCGTCGACGGCGTTGGCGGCGTCCGGAGCGGGGTGGAGAACGAGTCCTGTCGGCATGTGATGGAGCAACCCGCGGCGGCCCCGCGCTGTTCCCTTTTCACCCAGCGTGCGTTTTACTCATCACCCGTTTGCGCAGCCCTTCCGTCGCGGAGTGCAGCACGATCTTCTTCGCCCGCTTGACCAGGAACTGCGGAATCGGCGCGGACGGGTCGACGATGATGTCGAACCGCACGCGGGTGCGGTCCCCTTCGGGCGTCAGGTTGTATTCGACGTGCTGCCCGCGCTGCTGGAAGGTGTCCTCGGCGTCCCACACCACCCAGTACCTGCCCCAGTGGTACTCGAGGATCTCGTTGTCGGTGACCCCCATCAGCCGCAGAGTCGCCTTGACCCGACGCGGTTTACCGTCCGGATGCCGGTCGAGCACGGTGACCTTCCGGTACACCGACGACCAGTCCGGCAGCGACTCGATGTCTGCGAGCACGTCGAGGATGGCCTCCGGTGCAGCGTCGAAGACCACCTCACGGGACGCGCGAACGGCCATGGGCCAAAGATAGTGACCGGCGCGCGGCTACCGGCGGGTTCAGGCGAAGTCGACCGGCTCGTCCGGTTCGCCGCCGAAGCGGAACCGCCGGCCGGTGATCTCCGTCGGCGTGATGCGCAGGAACCGCCGTTTGGTGGTCGCCGTCCACGGCAGCACCTGCGCGCGTTCGGCCTCGGCGATCTCGTCGGCGTACATCAGGACCTTGGCGCGGCCCTTCACCACGACGCTCCACGCCTGCTCCGCGTTGTGATCGTCGGCTTCGAACGCCACCTGGCCGTTCGTCATCGCGGCCGCCAGCTTGGTGCCCTCGGCGGTGCGGATGACGATCGTGTGCCGCTGCACCACGAAGTTGACGGGGAAGATGTCGGGCTGGCCGCGGACGCTGATGGCCAGCCGCCCGAGTGTCATCGATGACAGCAGCGACCAGCTCTCGTCCTCGGTGAGGACGGTGACCGGGCTCGAGGTCTCGTTCGCCATGACTCCATTGCACCGCGTCCGGGCGGCGACCGCTAGGGACAGAAGTCCTGAAGTCAGCCCTTTTTGACCTTCAGCACCCGCTTGCGCAGACCGTCGGTGGCCGTCTCCATCAGACCCTTGGCGCCTTTTTTGACCAGGAAGCCCGGCAGCGGCACCGTCGGGTCGACGGTCAACTCGAACCGGACCCGGGTGCCGTCGCCGTCCGGGGTCAGGGTGTAACGGCCGTCCTGGGCGCGTTGCTGTTTCGAGCTCACCAGCGTCCAGCTGACGCCGTCGTCGTGGACGGTGTAGTCGAGCACCTGCTCGTCACTCACCCCGACGATCTTGACCACCTGCTTCGAGCGCTTCGGGCGGCCTTCGTCGTCGCGTTCGAGGATCTCGACCTTCTGGTGCGCCGAGGACCATTCGGTCAGCGATTCGAGGTCGTAGAGGACGTCGAGGATGTCGTCGGGAGTCGCTTCGATGACGACTTCCCTGGATTCTGTGATGGCCATGGAAGGCTATGTGCCACCCTTCGTCACCTTCAAAACCTGTTTACGCAAGCCGTCGGTGGCGGTTTCCATCGCGCCCTTCATCGCCCGCTTGAGGACGAACCCGGGCAGCGGCACCGACGGGTCGACGGTGATCTCGAACCGGACCCTGGTCTTGTCGCCGTCGGGGGTGAGCGTGTAGCTGGCGTCCTGGCTCTTGAGCTGCCCGGCGCTGACCAGCGTCCAGCTCGCGGAGCTGTCGGTCCAGCTGTAGTCGACGACCTGTTCGTCGGTGAGCCCCGCCGCCTTGACCTTCATCTTGACCCGGCGCGGCCGGCCGTCGGGATGGGTTTCGAGCACCTCGGCGCTCTGGTACTGCGACGACCACTGCGGCGTCGAACCGACGTCGGCGATGACGTCGAGGATCTGGGCGGGCGTTGCTTCGATGACGACTTCGCGTTTGTCGCTGACTGCCATGCGGTGACCATAGCGATCAAGCCGCCGCCGCGGGATCACTTGCCGCGCTTGCGCACTTCCGCCACCCGGCGCCGCAGCCCGAGCGTCGCCGTGTCGAGCACCCCTTTGGCGGCGCGCCGCAACAGGAATCCCGGCATCGGCATGATCGGGTCGACGGTGACCTCGAAGCGCACCCGGGTCCGATCGCCTTCCGCGACGAGCCGGTACCGGGCGTCCTGCGAGCGTTGGTAGGTGGAGCTGACCAGTGTCCAGCCGTAGCCGTCGTCGTAGTAGGTGAGCGCGATCTCCTGTTCGTCGGTGATGCCGACCGTGGTGACCGTGGCGCGGCTGCGCACCGGCCTGCCCTGCTCGTCGCGTGCGAGCACCACGGAACTGCGATGCGCCGGCGACCACTGCGGCAGCGCCTCGAGATCCAGCATGACGGCGAGGATTTCGTCGACCGGGGCCTCGATCACCACCTCGCGGGACTCGCGAATGGCCACAGCGGCGACCCTACGCCCGGCGTAGGCTCGCCGGGTATGACGGAGGCGATCAACCCCGCGGCGACACCCAGCGGGACCGGCTGCGCCGAGTGCGAGGCGTCGAGCGGCTGGTGGGTGCACCTGCGCCGGTGTGCGGCGTGCGGGCACATCGGCTGTTGTGACGACTCGCTGGCCCGCCACGCGTCCGCGCACTGGCGCGAGACCGGGCATCCGATCATCCGGTCGTTCGAACCCGGCGAGGACTGGTTCTGGAACTTCGAGACCGGCACCTATTACGACGGTCCGGCGCTGGCAGATCCGCAGAGCCATCCGGCCGACCAACCGGCGCCCGGTCCGCGCGGACGGGTGCCGTCGGATTGGGTGCAGCAGCTGCGCGCCAGGTGAGCCCCGCCGTTTCCCCGCGGCACGGGCAGGGTATCCGCCCCGTCGTGAGCGAGCAGCCGAAGACCACCGAGTCCGACAAGGGTCCCGACAACGCCAGGGACGACGTCATCAGCGATCCGGCCGAGGGCGCAGGCGACCGCGTCGACTGGTCCAGCGAGGGCGGCGCCACCCCGAGCGGTCCCGCCGACACCGGCGACTAGCGGTAGCTGGTCGCGAGCGAAGAAAGCGCTTCGGCCGCACTGTATCTCGGCGTCCAGCCGAGCTGCTTCCTGGCCTTGCCGGTATCCATCACCACCGACGTGCGTCCGGCGTGCAGCCACTCCAGCGCCGACGGCACGAACGGCAGCCTCGCCACCACCTCCGACGTGGCGACCGCGGCCATCCGCGGCACCCGCACCGGGCGGGCGCCGAGCGCCTCGGCGATGTCGGACATCGACAGCACACCGTCGCCGGCGATGTTGTAGGCACCCGGCGGCGCGGACGTGGTGACCGCGAGCGCGATGGCCGCCGCGACGTCGTCGTGATGCACCAGTTGCAGCGGGGTGCCCGGATCGGGGAACGGCGGTTTGAGCAGCGGCAGCGCCTGGGTGACCCGCCGCACCGGGCCGGGCAGCTGATTCCACGGCATGGCGTCGGCCAATCCGGGCGCCTTCGGGCCCACCACGATGCACGGCCGCAGCACGTACACCTCGATCGAGGATCCCGCGGTGATCTCGGAGAGCGCCGCCTCGCACGCCGCCTTCTGCTCGGAGTAATAGTGCGCCGACGATCCCCGCGGCGGCACGTCCTCGGTGATGGGCACCGGGTTGTCGGAGTGGTAACCGTACGCGGCAACCGACGAGGTGTAGACCAGCCGGCGCGGGCGGGCGGCGGCGACCGTCGCCTCGAAGACGTTGCGGGTGCCCGCCAGGTTGATGCGGGCGCTCTCGTCGCGCGAGCCCATGATGATGAAGGCGAGGTGGACCACGACGTCCACGTCGGCGACGAGCGCGTCGACCGCGTCTCGGTCGAGGATGTCACCCTGCCGGTAGATCGTCTTGGTCCAGCCGTGGTCCGCGGGATCGAAGGGCCGGCGGGCCATCCCGATGATCTGGCCGACGTCGGGATGGTCCTCGAGCGCCTCGATGGCCGAGATGCCGATGTCCCCGGTGGGTCCGGTGACGGCGACGGTCAGTGACATGGGGCAGATGTTCCCGGTCTGCAAGCGGCAAAACGTTGCTCGCAGCCACCGGTGGGCATACAAAGGAGGTCCACAACCGAAGGGATTGCGATGAAGCTGATCTCACCGACCGACTCGATGTTCTTGCTGGCCGAGACCCGGGAGCATCCGATGCACGTCGGCGGTCTTCAGCTCTTCGAACCGCCCGACGGCGTCTCGGGCGCGGACTTCCTGCGCGAGATCCACCAGGCGATGGTCGCGCAGACCGACTTCCAGGAGACCTTCCGCAAACATCCGGGCACCCTGCTGGGCGGCGTCGCCAACCTCACCTGGGCGGTCGACGACGAGGTCGACCTCGACTACCACCTGCGCCGGTCGGCGCTGCCCACGCCCGGACGGGTGCGCGAGCTGCTGGAGCTGACGTCGCGCCTGCACGGCGGGTTGCTCGACCGGCACCGGCCGCTGTGGGAGGCGCATCTGGTCGAGGGGCTCAGCGACGGCCGGTTCGCGGTATACGTGAAGTTCCACCACGCGCTGATCGACGGGGTCTCGGCGCTCAAGCTCACCCAGCGCACCCTGTCGACCGATCCGGACGACACCGAGGTGCGGGTCCCGTGGAACATGCCGCCGAAGCGGCGCACGGGGCACCAGGAGTCCAAGTCGCTGCTGCGCACTGTCGGTGACCGCGTGGGAGCCGTTGCGGCGCTGGGGCCTTCGACACTCGGGCTGGCCCGCGCGGCATTGCTCGAACAGCAACTGCAGTTGCCGTTCCGTGCCCCGCGGACGATGTTCAACGTGCCGATCGGCGGGGCCCGCCGGGTGGCCGCACAGTCGTGGCCGCTGGAACGCATCCGGGCCGTCAAACAGGCGACCGGCGCGACGGTCAACGACGTCATCCTCGCGATGTGCGCCGGCGCGCTGCGCTGCTACCTCACCGAGCAGGACGCCCTGCCCGATACGCCGCTCATCGCGATGGTGCCGGTCAGTCTGCGCACCGAGGCCGAAGCCGACGCGGGGGGGAACATGACCGGCGTCGTGCTGTGCAACCTGGCCACCGACGACGGCGATCCGGCCCGCCGCCTCGACACCATCAGCACCTCGATGCGCCGCAACAAGCAGGCGTTCAGCCAGCTGCCGCGGGTGCAGCAGCTGGCGCTGTCGGCGTCGATGATCGCGCCGCTCGGACTGGGCGCGGTGCCAGGGTTCGTCTCGACCGCTCCCCCGCCGTTCAACATCGTGATCTCGAACGTGCCGGGCAACCAGACGCCGATGTACTGGCGCGGCGCGCGCCTCGACGGCAACTATCCGTTCTCCATCGCCCTCGACGGGCAGGCACTGAACATCACGATGGCCAACAACGGCGACAACCTCGACTTCGGGCTGGTCGGTGCGCGCGGCAGCGTGCCGCATCTGCAGCGGCTGCTCGGCCACCTCGAGGACTCGCTCAAGGAACTGGAACGCGCCGTCGGCGTGTGAGGTCGGTCAGGCCGGGTCGGGCCGCAGCAGCGCGATGGAGGCGGCGACGGCTTCGTCGGTGATGTCGCTCATCCGGCCGCCGTCCTCCACGGTGATGGCCGTCAGTTCGCGCAGACCGCCGAGGAGCATGACGACGCGCGGCCGCGAGACGGGTCCGATGCCGGCGGAGTGGAACTCGTCGGTGTCGCCGAGCGCCTGCACCATCGTGATGAAGTTCTCCGTCACCTCGCGCTGCAGATTGCGCGCCGCGGCGCCGATGGCCGGCAGATCGCGGGTCGCGCTGAGCATCAGCGCCGACCGGGACTCGGCCGAGGAGATCCACGCCTCGATGGCCTGGCGCACCTGGACCCGCCACGGCGAGTTGGCGTCGACGGCGGCCGAGATCTGCTGCACCTGGCCGGCGTAGGCCTCGGCGAGCAGCGCGAGGAAGCAGGCCTCGCGGCCGTCGAAGTGTTCGTAGAAGGTGCGCCGCGACGTGCGGGCGCGCCGCACGATGTCGGCGACGGTGGTCTTCTGGTAGCCGTCCTCGGCGATCGACTCCTCGAGCGCGTCGAGGAGCCGCTGGCGGAAGTTGCTTCTGTCCTCCACCGCGCCCGGGGCCTCGCTTGTCACGGTCATGTCAGCGAGAATCGTACGGCCGCGCTGAGAAGAAGACGGGAAAGAACCGCTGTCGTGGTGGCCAGGGCCGGGATCGAACCGGCGACCTTCCGCTTTTCAGGCGGACGCTCGTACCAACTGAGCTACCTGGCCGGAAGGCACCGGCCCGTTGCGAACCTCAATGCCTCGCCGTGGTGGCGACCCTGACGGGACTCGAACCCGCGACCTCCGCCGTGACAGGGCGGCGCGCTAACCAACTGCGCCACAGGGCCTTACTGTGTGACTCCGCACGAACTAGTCACGTGTACCCCCTACGGGATTCGAACCCGCGCTACCGCCTTGAAAGGGCGGCGTCCTAGGCCGCTAGACGAAGGGGGCCAAGCCGAATCTCTCCGGGGTACTCGCAACGCTTCCGTTGGGAGCTTCGATAGCTTAGGACACCGGTAGCCCAAACCCAAAACCAGGGTCGGCACCGGCCCCGGTGCGCACGCAGTATTGTGGTGCTCCGCGCCCCTATAGCTCAGTTGGTAGAGCTACGGACTTTTAATCCGCAGGTCCCAGGTTCGAGCCCTGGTGGGGGCACCACGTAGCGGTCACCTCGTCGAGACTGCCGCCAGATCACGATCGAGCCGATTTCCGCGATCTCACCGCAGTCTCGACGGGGGCAGTCAAACCTTCGGGCTGTAGTGCATCGGGCTGTCGCGGTACTCGACCGGCGGCAGATTGCGCGCGGGCGTGTGCGTCAGCGGGGCGTCGGCAGGCAGGCGTCCTGCCGATCGGTCCCAGCCGGCGCGGGCGCGCGGGTGGTAGCGCCTGCGCTCGGGCAGCATCTTGAACGTCAGGTTCACCACCCGGCCGAACAACCAGTGCAGCCGTTCGTCGCGCCGGGACCAGCTGTAGCCCATCAGTTCCCGCACCGGCGGGTCGTACAGGCCGACGGTCACCCACACCGCGAACGGGCCGAGCGCCTTGAGATGCAGCTTCCACAGCCAGTCGGGAACCCATTGCAGCGAGGGATGTTTCGGCATGGTCGACAGGTCGAGCACTTCACGCGCCGCCCAGTTGTTCTCCAGGACGTTGCGACACATGTGGTCCCAGTACTCCTGGAATTCCTCCCACGACTTCGGCACCGGCCGCATGCTCATCCCGTACATCCGGTACCAGGTGATGTGTTCGTCGAACAGCTGGCGCTTCTGCGCTTCGGTCAATCCGTCGCCGAAATACTCGGCGGTCAGGATCGTGCCCATGAAGAACGTCGAGTGCGCCCAGTAGAAGACGTCGGGATTCAGCGCGCTGTACCGGCGCCCCTGGTCGTCGACGCCCTTGATGCCGACGTGGTAGTCGCGCACCTCCGCGCCGGTCTGCGGGGCACGGTCGCCGTCGAACACCACACCCCCGATGGGATACAGCGAGCGCAGCAGCCGCGGCAGCCGTTCGAGGAAGAAGATGGAGTGCTCCTGCACGGCGGCGCCGAGCTGGGGGTGCATGTTCTGCATCGACCCGGCCCACGGTCCCTGCAGAAGGCCGCGCCAGTCGCCGAACAGCTTCCACGTCAGCGAGTCGGGTCCGAGGGGCGGTGGGCCGTCGTAACCGCCCGAGGTCACCGGACATCCGCTGGCCACCGGAGTGGATTCGGTGGCCCCCGCGGGTACGGCAGAAGTATCTTGACTCACTGGTGCACTTCCTGTGTCGGCGTCAGTGACGCTTTCTGACTACACGCGTTGTCACTATGAGCTTAGGAGCGATGTGTCTGCCGGTCAACGACGCGGACGCTGGTCCGGGGTCCCGCTGCAGGACCGCCAGGCGTTGCGCCGCGACGAACTGCTCGCCGCCGGCGTCGCACTGCTGGGCGGCGCGGGCGGACCGGGACTGACCGTGCGCGCGGTGTGCCGCGAGGCCGGGCTCACCGAGCGCTACTTCTACGAGAGTTTCGTCGACCGCGACGAATTCGTGCGCGCCGTCTACGACGACGTCTGCACCAGGGCGATGTCGACGCTGCTCAACGCCGAGACCCCGCGCGACGCCGTCGAACGCTTCGTGGCACTGATGGTCGACGACCCCACCCGCGGGCGGGTGCTGCTGCTGGCGCCGGCGTCCGAACCGGTGCTCACCCAGTCGGGCGCGGAATGGATGCCCAACTTCATCGAGCTGCTGCAGCGCAAGCTCACCCGCATCACCGACCCGGTCGTCCAGGCGATGGCGGCCACCGGGCTGATCGGGGCGTTGACCGCCCTGTTCACCGCATATCTCGACGGCCGGCTCACCGCCACCCGCGAACAGTTCATCGACTACTGCGTCGACATGCTGCTGAGCCGGGTCGCCAGCCATTGACACCGGTGCGTGGCACCGCCTCATCGCGGGTACTCCGCACGGACGTCGTAACCCGCGAAAAGTGGTCCCGAGTGCGCAGATCATGACCCGGTGACCCGCGTGACACTCCGGCGACGGAACTTGATGTCACCGGGGTACACACATATATTGAGTGCAACCAACAGGTACAGATATCTCCGACGAGCTCTGCACCGCGAGGAGGACGAGCACCTAATGCACGAAAACCTGACCGACCTACACCTGCTGCACGAGCTGGAGCCGGTCGTCGAGAAGCTGCTCAACCGGCACCTGACCATGCGCAAGGACTGGAACCCGCACGACTACATCCCGTGGTCGGACGGCAAGAACTACTACGCCCTGGGCGGTCAGGACTGGGATCCCGAGCAGTCGCAGCTCTCGGAGGTCGCCCGGACGGCCATGGTGCAGAACCTGCTCACCGAGGACAACCTGCCCTCGTATCACCGCGAGATCGCGATGAACATGAGCATGGACGGCGCCTGGGGCCAGTGGGTCAACCGCTGGACCGCCGAGGAGAACCGGCACGGCATCGCCCTGCGCGACTACCTCGTCGTCACGCGCGCGGTCGATCCCGTCGAGCTCGAGGAACTGCGTGTCGAGCAGATGACCCGCGGCTTCTCCCCCGGTCAGAACCAGCAGGGCGATCTGTTCGCCGAGAGCCTGTTCGACTCGGTCATCTACGTGACCTTCCAGGAGCTCGCCACCCGCGTCTCGCACCGCAACACCGGCAAGGCGTGCTCCGAGCCGGTCGCCGATCAGCTGCTGCAGCGCGTCTCGGCCGACGAGAACCTGCACATGATCTTCTACCGCGACGTCTCCGAAGCCGGTTTCGACATCGCGCCCGACCAGGCCATGCACTCGCTGCACCGGGTGCTGCGCAACTTCAAGATGCCCGGATACACCGTGCCGGAGTTCCGCCGCAAGGCCGTGATCATCGCCGTCGGCGGTGTCTACGACCCGCGGATCCACCTCGACGACGTGGTGATGCCGGTGCTCAAGAAGTGGCGCATCTTCGAACGCGAGGACTTCACCGGTGAGGCCGCCCGCATGCGCGACGACCTCGGCGTCCTCGTCGAAGAGCTCAAGGAGGCGTGCGAGAAGTTCGAGACGGCCAAGCAGAAGCGCCTCGAACGCGAAGCCAAGATGGCCGAGAAGAAGGCCAGTAAGGTCCTGGCGTCATCAGCGTCGTAGCCCCGCCCGTCGATACGGCCCGGTCCGCAGATCTGCGGATCGGGCCGCTGGCGTTGCCCAGCCCGGTCGTCCTCGCACCGATGGCCGGGGTGACCAACGTCGCCTTCCGCACGCTGTGCCGTGAGCTCGAAGTGGCCAGGGCCGGCACCGTCAGCGGCCTGTACGTGTGCGAGATGGTGACGGCCCGCGCGCTGGTCGAGCGTCACCCGGTCACCATGCACATGACGGCGTTCGCCCCCGACGAGTCGCCGCGTTCGCTGCAGCTCTACACCGTCGACCCGGCCACCACCTATGCGGCGGCGAAGATGATCGCCGACGAGAACATGGCCGACCACATCGACATGAACTTCGGCTGTCCCGTGCCGAAGGTGACCAAACGCGGCGGCGGCGCCGCGCTGCCCTACAAGCGCCGACTCTTCGGCCAGATCGTGCGCGCCGCGGTCCGCGCCACCGAGGGCACCGACATCCCCGTCACGGTGAAGTTCCGCATCGGTATCGACGACGCGCACCACACCCACCTCGACGCCGGCCGCATCGCGGCCGAGGAGGGTGCGGCCGCCGTCGCTCTGCACGCCCGCACCGCGGCCCAGCGCTATTCGGGCACCGCGGACTGGGAGGAGATCGCCGCGCTCAAAGCCCACGTCACCTCGGTGCCGGTGCTGGGCAACGGCGACATCTTCGACGCCGACGACGCGGTCGAGATGATGGCCGCCACGGGCTGCGACGGCGTGGTGATCGGGCGCGGCTGCCTCGGCCGCCCGTGGCTGTTCGCCGAGCTGTCGGCGAAGTTCACCGGCCGGCCCCTCCCGGTGCCGCCCACGCTGGGCGAGGTGGCCGACATCGTGCGCAGGCACGGCGAACTCCTCACCGACCACTTCGGCGAGGACAAGGCCATGCGCGACATCCGCAAGCACGTCGCCTGGTATCTGCACGGCTTCCCCGCCGGTTCGGATCTGCGCCGGGCGCTCGCGCTGGTCAAGACGCGGGCCGAGCTGTCGGCGCTGCTCGACCAGCTCGACCCGGATGTGCCGTTCCCGCCCGCCGCGACGGGTCCACGCGGGCGGCAGGGTTCGGCCGCTTCGGTGTCACTTCCGGAGGGCTGGCTGGCCGATCCGGACGATTGCACGGTGCCCGCCGGCGCCGACGTCATGCACTCCGGCGGCTGACCAGTCGCGATAGGACGACGCCAGACCGAGACGTTCTCGAGACGTTCGCCGGCTGGATCACTCTCAGGAACCCTCAGTACGATATGGATCTCGTTGCAGCCCGGCTCCGGTGGCGGAGTTCCTGCGGTACTGCTACAAGACAGTGAGCAATGCGCGCCTTCGCGACGCGCACCACGCTGGACAGAGTCGGAGGCCGGTTGGACATGAGTGACGGCGACAGCACTGGTGCTGATGCCACTCGTGACCCTCGGCGCCCCCACGAGCCAGGGTCCGACTGGGACAACCAATGGCTTACCCGATCGTCGCGGCGATCACCAGGCGCCGCGCCGTGGGAGCGCAGCGAGCCGTTGAAGCGGTCCGAACCCGAGCCGGAGGCCGACGAGCCCGACGATTCGACGGGCAGCCACACCGCGGGCCACGTCACCGTCGCCGACCTGATCGCCAAACTCAGCGGCGACGGCAACCGACCGGCCCACCGCACCCGGAAGCGCCGGCGCGCCGAACCCGAACCGGAAGCGGAGCCCGAGCCGCCCGCGCCGGCCACCGAGATCATCGAGCCGATCGCCGAACCGATCGTGGAGCCGGCCCGCACACCGGCCGACCCGGACCGGCAGGACACCGAGATCATCCCGGCCACCAGCGCCTACGCCGAGGAACTCCCGCTGCTGGCCGCGGACCCCGACGACCGCGTGCCGCCGTACCGGATCGGCGACGACACGACCGTCGTGGAAGCCGGAGCCGAGGACGAACCGCGTCGGCGCCGGCGCGTCATCCTGGCCGGACGGGCCGCGGCCGCGCTCCTGGCGGTACTCGCGCTGGTGCTGACCGGCGGCGCATGGCAGTGGCAGTCCTCGAAGAACAACAGCATGAACCGGGTGTCGGCGCTCGACCAGGACAGCCGCGACATCGTCGATGCCAATGCCCAGTTCGGTGACGAGAACTTCCTGATCGTCGGTGTGGACAGCCGCATCGGCGAGAACAGCGGCATGGGCGCGGGCACCACCGACGACGCCGCGGGCGCCAGGTCGGACACCGTGATGCTGGTCAACATCCCGGCCAACCGGAAACGCGTCGTCGCGGTGTCCTTCCCCCGCGACCTGTCCATCGATCCGATGGAGTGCGAGCCGTGGAACCCCGAGACGGGTGCCTACGGCCCGATCACCGACCCCGAGTCGCCGATGTACGGGCGCGAGACCGTCTACACCGAGTACAAGCTCAACTCGGCCTACGCGGTCGGCGGGCCGAAGTGTCTGGTCAAGGTCGTGCAGAAGCTCTCCGGACTGTCGGTCAACCGGTTCATGGCCGTCGACTTCGCCGGATTCTCCAAGATGGTCGACGCCCTCGGCGGTGTCGAGGTCTGCAGCACCGAACCGCTCGAGGACTACGAACTCGGCACGGTGTTGCCGACCGCCGGTCGCCAGATGGTGGACGGGCACACCGCGCTCAACTACGTGCGGGCCCGCCAGGTCACCACCGAGATCAACGGTGACTACGGCCGTATCAAGCGCCAGCAGCGGTTCCTGTCGTCGCTGCTGCGGTCGCTGATCTCGAAGGAAGTGTTCTTCTCGCTTTCGAAGCTGAACAACGTGGTCAACATGTTCATCGACGACAGCTACGTCGACAACATCGACACTCGTGACCTGGTGACCCTCGGCCAGTCGATCCAAGGGGTCAACGCCGGGCGGATCAGCTTCGTCACCGTGCCGACCACCGGCTACGCCGACGAATGGGGCAACGAGACCCCGCGCACCGACGACATGCGTGCCCTGTTCGACGCGATCATCAACGACGATCCGCTGCCCGGGGAGAAGAACGCCGACAACACCCCGGTGCCCGGCACACCGGAGTCGACGACGTCGAACCCCGAGGCCGAGGCGCCGGTGTCCGAGGGCGAGTCGTCGGC
The DNA here is from genome assembly GCA_050205415.1 of Mycolicibacterium litorale. Classification (GTDB taxonomy): domain Bacteria; phylum Actinomycetota; class Actinomycetes; order Mycobacteriales; family Mycobacteriaceae; genus Mycobacterium; species Mycobacterium litorale_C. The sequence goes on along the minus strand of JBNMQY010000025.1, from coordinate 48,578 downwards.
CGAACTGGTCAACGCGGTCACCACCGAACCGCAGGACGTCACCGTGCAGGTGTCGAACTCGACCGGCCAGACCGGGCTGGGCGCCTCCACCGCCGACGCCCTGCAGCAGCACGGCTTCAACGTCACCACCCCCGACGACTATCCGAGCGCGCTCAACGCGACGACGGTGTTCTTCTCCCCCGGTAACGAGCAGGCCGCGGCCACGGTCGCCTCGTCCTTCGACAACCCGACGATCGAGCGGGTGAGCGGTATGGGTGACATCGTCCAGGTGGTGCTCGGCAGCGATTTCAACACCGTCGCCGCCCCGACCCCCAGCGGCTCGCCGGTCCAGGTGAACGTGTTGCACGACACCGGCAGCACACCGGCTCCGCTGCCGGAGGACCTGAACGTCACGAACGCCGCCGATACCACATGTGAGTGACCGTTCAACGGCGTTTGGGCAGGTGGCATTCACCGTCAGTTCACCCGCGTCGTCGTGACGATGCGCCGTCACAACCTCTAGTCTTGACATATGCGTACCGCGTACCACGAGCAACTAGGGGCCCTGACCGATCAGCTCGGGCAGATGTGCGGCCTCGCCGGCGGCGCAATGGAACGCGCGACCCAGGCTTTGCTGCAGGCCGATCTGGTCCTGGCCGAACAAGTCATCTCCGACCACGATCAGATCGCCACGATGAGCGCCCGCGCCGAGGAGGCCGCGTTCGTGCTGCTGGCACTGCAGGCTCCGGTCGCCGGTGATCTGCGCGCCGTCGTCAGTTCCATCCAGATCGTCGCCGACGTGGACCGGATGGGCGCGCTGGCGCTGCATGTCGCCAAGATCGCCCGCCGCCGCCATCCGCAGCACGTGCTGCCCGAGGAGGTCAACGGCTACTTCGCCGAGATGGGCCGCGTCGCGGTCGAGCTCGGCAACGCCGCCAAGGAGGTGCTGGAGACCCGCGACCCCGAGAAGGCGGCGCGGATCCAGGAGGAAGACGATGCGATGGACGATCTGCACCGTCACCTGTTCACCGTGCTGATGGATCGGGAGTGGAAACACGGGGTGACCGCGGCCGTCGACGTGACGCTGCTGAGCCGGTTCTACGAACGCTTCGCCGACCACGCCGTCGAGGTGGCGCGCCGGGTGATCTTCCAGGTCACCGGCGCCTACCCGGTCGACGAGGCGATCTCGACGCCGCACTGAGGCGCCCCTCCCGCGCGAGCAGACGCGAAGGCCCCCTGATCCTCGGGAATCAGGGGGCCTTCGCGTCTGCTCGCGGGAAGAACTCAGCCGAAGCGGCCGGAGATGTAGTCCTCGGTGGCCCGCTGCGTCGGGTTGGAGAAGATCTTCTCGGTGTCGTCGATCTCGATGAGCCGTCCCGGTTTACCCGTCGCCTCGAGGTTGAAGAACGCCGTCTGATCGCTCACCCGGGCGGCCTGCTGCATGTTGTGGGTGACGATGACGATGGTGAAGTCCTGCTTCAACTCCGCGATCAGGTCCTCGATCGCCAGCGTCGAGATCGGGTCCAGCGCCGAGCATGGCTCGTCCATCAGCAGCACATCGGGCTGCACGGCGATGGCACGCGCGATGCACAGCCGCTGCTGCTGACCGCCGGACAACCCGCCGCCCGGCTTGTCGAGCCGGTCCTTGACCTCGTTCCACAGGTTCGCACCTTTGAGTGAGCGCTCGGCGACCTCGTCGAGCGTCTTGCGGTTGCGCACCCCCTGCAGCTTGAGCCCGGCCACCACGTTGTCGCGAATCGACATGGTGGGGAACGGATTCGGGCGCTGGAACACCATGCCGATGGTCTTGCGCACGCCGACCGGGTCGACGCCCGCGCCGTAGATGTCCTCGCCGTCGAGCAGCACCGACCCCTTGACGTAGGCGCCGGGGATCACCTCGTGCATGCGGTTCAGCGTGCGGAGCACCGTCGACTTCCCGCAGCCCGACGGGCCGATGAACGCGGTGACGCTGCGCGGCGGCACCGACATCGACACGTCGGCGACCGCGTGGAACGACCCGTAGTAGATGTTGACGTCTTTGAGGTCCAGCCGTTTGGCCATGTCAGCTTCCTAGACTTTCTTGGGGGCGAAGAATTTGGCGAGGTAACGCGCGCCGACGTTGAGCAGCGCGATGAGGATGACGAGCGTGAGCGCCGCACCCCAGAGGCGGTCCGTGGGAACCGGATTCGCGCCGGCACCGGCTGAGGTCTGGTCGTACATCATGCCGGGCAGCGAGCCCATGAACCCGCCGAGCATGTCGAAGTTCATCGCCTGCGCGTAGCCGACCAGGATCAGCAGCGGCGCCGTCTCACCCATCACGCGGGCCAACGCCAACAGGATTCCGGTCACGATGCCCGACAGCGCCGTCGGTATCACGATCGACGAGATCGTCTTCCACTTCGGTACGCCCAGTGCGTAACTCGCTTCGCGCAGGTCCATCGGCACAACCCGCAGCATCTCCTCGGTCGAGCGCACGATCACCGGGATCATCAGCAGCACCAGCGCGAGCGAGACCGCGAAACCCGACCGCTCGAAGCCCAGCGTCGCCACCCACAACGCGTAGATGAACAGCGCCGCAACGATCGACGGCACGCCGGTGAGGATGTCGACCATGAAGGTGGTGACCTTGCCCAGCCGCGTGCCGCCGCCGTACTCCACCAGATAGATGCCGACGAAGACGCCGACCGGGATCGAGATGGCCGCGCACACCACCGCCTGCAGGACGGTGCCCACGATGGCGTGGTAGGCGCCGCCGCCCGCCTGGAACGCCGTCATCCCGGCTTGCGAGTTGGTCCACCATGTCGACGACGTCACCGCGCCGATTCCCTTGGACACCACCGTGAACAGCACCCACAGCAGCGGGACGATGGCGATCACCACGGAGGCGGTCACCAGGACGGTGGCGACACTGTTGGTGATCTTGCGCCGGGTGCCGACACCCTGGAACGTGGGTACTTTGACGGGTTTGTCCAGTGCCGGAGTCGTCGTCACGATGCGGACCTGTCCTTTCCGGAGACCGCGGCACGGGCCAGCGAGTTCACCACGAACGTCAGGATGAACAGCACGAGGCCGGCGGCGATGTAGGCGCCCGCCTTGTACTGGTCGTTGAATTCCGAAGCCGCGGCGGCGATCTTGCTGGCGAACGTGTAGCCGGCGTCGAACAGCGACCAACCGAACGCCTGTTGGGTGCCGCGCAGGATGATCAGCAGCGCGATCGTCTCACCGAGCGCGCGGCCCAGGCCCAGCATGGCGCCACTGATGTAGCCGGACATGCCGAACGGCAGCACCGTCGTGCGCACCACTTCCCAGCGGGTGGCGCCCAGCGCGAGCGCCGCCTCGATCTGGCCGCGCGGCGTCTGTACGAACACCTCGCGGGTGACGGCGGTGATGATCGGCAGGATCATCACCGCCAGCACGATGCCGGCGGTGAAGATCGTGCCGCCGCCGGCCACCGACGCGTTGCCGGTCTGGAACAGGAACAGCCAGCCGAGGTTGTCGTTGAGCCACACCGCGAACGGTTTGATCACCGGGGCCAGCACGTACAGTCCCCACACGCCGTAGATGATCGACGGCACCGCGGCCAGCAGGTCGACCATGTAGCCCAGCGGGCCGGCGACCCGCTTGTGGGCGTAGTTGGTGAGGTAGATGGCGATGCCGAGCGCGACGGGCATCGCCAGCAGCAGCGCGAACACCGAGACGAACACGGTCACCTGCAGCAGGTCGAGGATGCCGAACTGCATCGCCGACGTGTCGGTGGTGACCCAGTTACCGCCGTAGAGGAAGAAGTTCGCCTCGTTGCGGGCGAGCGCCGGTACGGCCCGCCACAACAGGAACAGCCCGATCGCCACGATGATGGCGACGATCAGGACGCCGGACCCCTCGGCGAGTCCGCGGAAGACGCGGTCGCCCAACCGTACTTTGGCGTTCCTCGAGGGGTCGGTAGAGATTGGCTCCGGTTCGGGGAAGGGCGCGGCCACCGCCTCGCCCGATCCCCGTTCCGTGGGATTGGGAAATGTCACGTCCACCCTGTCGGTCATCGGATTCGTATCCCATCCTCACCGTTGTCGTGTCACCGCGCCACCAGGCTCAGGCAGTCGAGCCGATGGAGTCGATGGAGGTCAGCAACCGCTCCTTGAAGCGGTCGGGCAGCGGCACGTAACCCGCGGCCGACAGACCGGCCTGCCCGTCGTTGGCGGCCACGGTGAGGAAGGACTTCACTGCGGCGGCGGTCTCGGCGTCGTAGCCGTTGGAGCAGACGATCTCGTATGTGGCGAGGACCAGCGGATATGCCCCCGCCTCCTTGGTGCCGTAGAGGGAGTCGAGGTCGAGGGTGAGGTCGTTGCCCTCACCGGCGAACTCCGCGGCGTCGATGGCCTTACCCGCCGTCTCGTCGGTCAGCGCGACGGCGCCGCCGCCGTTGTCGATCTGCGCGTAGGGCAGGCCGGCCTGGTCGGCGAAGCCCTTCTCGACGTAACCGATGCCACCCGGGGTCGCCTGCACGGCCTGCGCCACACCGGCCGACTTCTGGGCGCCCTCACCGGCGCCGCCCTGGAATTCGCTGCCGTCGCCCTTGGTCCAGGTCTGCGGGGCCGCCGCGGCGAGGTACTTCTGGAAGTTGTCGGTGGTGCCCGACGAATCCGAACGGAAGATCGGCGTGATCGCGGTGTCGGGCAGCGTCTTGCCCTGGTTCAGCCCGGCGATGGCGGGGTCGTTCCAGGTCTTGATCTGGCCCTGGAAGATCTTGGCCAGCGTGTCGCCGTTGAGCACCAGCCCGTCGACGCCCTCGAGGTTGTACGCGAGCGCGATCGGGCCGAACACCAGCGGCAGGTTCCACGCCGGGTTGCCGCCGCAGCGCTGCGCCGCCTGTTCGGCCTGCTCTTCTTTGATCGCCGAGTCCGAGCCGGCGAAGTCGACGTTGCGTGCGACGAACTGTTCGCGGCCGGCGCCGGAACCGGTGGGGTTGTAGGACAGGTTCTTGCCCGCGCACTTCTGGCCCCACACCTGGTTGAACACCGCGATCGCGTTCTGCTGGGCGGTGCTGCCCTCGGCGGTGACGGAGTTCTTGCCGCCGCAGTCCGCGGCGCTGGCGGAGCCGGTGCCGGTCGCGCCGGTGGTGTCGCCGGTCCCGGCGTTGTTGTCGCTGCCGCAGGCGGTCAGCGTCAACGCGGCGATCGCCGTCGCGGACCACACCATGCCCATGCTGTTGAGCTTCACTTATCCCACTTTCCGTTGGCGGCTCGAATCCACCGGCAACGTATGCGGCGCTGGTGGACGGACTGCGGATCGCGGGTTAACGGGCAGTGAACAGGTTCAGTGATTTCACAGGTGATCGGTCGTGGCGGCGTAAGCGGCGTCGACGCTGTACACGTCGAAGCCGAGCCGTCGATAGGTTTTCACCGCCGCGGTGTTGTCGGCCTCGACGTAGAGCATCACCGTCGGCTGCGACGACTCCGACAACCGGTCGGCGAGATGGTGCAGTCCGGCCAGCGTGAGGGTGGCGCCGAGTCCGCGGCCCTGGGCGGCGGAGTCGACGCCGACGACGTAGACCTCACCCAGATCCGGTCCGTGGATTTTCGTCCAGTGAAACCCGAGCAGTTTGCCCGACGCATCGTCGAAGGCCATGAACAGGCCCTCGGGGTCGAACCACGGCTCGCCGCGCCGCTCGGTGATGTCAGCCTCGGTCCAGCCGCCCTGTTCCGGATGCCAGGCGAACGCGGAGTTGTTGACCCGCAACAACTCCGAATCGTCGTCGGGTCCGGAGTAGGTGGTGAGGCGGACGCCGTCGGCCACCGTCACGGGCGGCAGGTCGGTGAGTGAGCGGCGCATCTGCAGCAGCTCACGCACCACCCGCAGACCGAGTGCGCGCGCGGTCGCCTGGGCGGCGTCGAGGTTGCCGTGCGCCCAGATGCGCGCCGCCGCACCGCCTTCGGCGAGGCCGGTGCGAACCATCTGCGCCCCGAGCCCGCGCCGCCGGGCATCGGGATGCACGACGAGTTCGGCCATCGGCGGTGCGGTGTCCGATGCGGGTGCGAGGTTGAGATAGCCGACGACCCGCTCGTCTCCGGCGTCGGCGTCGACGGCCAGCAGGTGCCGGGTCCGGTCGGCGGGAAGCTCGCGCAGCACCTGGTCTCCCACCGGCGCCACACCGTCGGCCGTCGCGGCAGCGGAGATCACCTCGCGGATCCGGCTCTGGTCCCTCTCGGTCAGCGCCGTCCGCCACACGAGTGAGGTCACGGCGCCCGCAGCGGATCCGCCAGCGACGACGGCACACTGTCGGGCGTGTCGTAGTCGTCCTCGTCGTCGTCGAGGTCCGCCTCCGGCGCGGGCGGCCGCCCACGGGCCGGCCGCACCGCCTTGTAGCCGACGTTGCGCACCGTGCCGATCAGCGACTCGTACTCGGGGCCGAGCTTGGCGCGCAGCCGTCGCACGTGCACGTCGACCGTGCGGGTACCGCCGAAGAAGTCGTACCCCCACACCTCCTGCAGCAGCTGCGCGCGGGTGAACACCCGGCCGGCGTGCTGTGCGAGGTACTTCAGCAGCTCGAACTCCTTGTAGGTGAGGTCGAGCGGGCGACCGCGCAACCGGGCCGTGTAGGTGCCCTCGTCGATCACCAGCTCACCGAGGCTGATCTTGCCGACGTTTTCCTGGTTGGTCACTCCGCCGCGGCGGCCGACCAGCAGCCGCAGCCGCGCATCGATCTCGGCGGGGCCGGTACCGGGCAGCAGGATCTCGTCGAGTCCCCATTCGTGGTTCACCGCGACGAGTCCACCCTCGTTGACCACTGCCACGACCGGCACCGAGGTCCCCGTGGTGCCGAGCAGTCGGCACAGTCCGCGGGCGGCGGCCAGGTCGCTGCGGGCGTCGACGATCGCGACGTCGGCGGTGCCGGCTTCCAGCAGCGACGACACCTCGGTCGGGGCGGCCCGCACGTTGTGCGCGAGCAGCGACAAAGACGGCAGAACCGACTCAGGATGCGGGTCGACGGTCAACAGCAGCAGATCCACAGGCCCTCCAGCAGTCCGGGGACGTCGCCCGACGTCGATGTCTGTGGTGATCTCCCAGATTTGTGCCTGACATCCGGCCGTTACCGGCCGTTGGTCAAGTAACGATAGCGCGCTGGTGGCAAATGAGCCGCGTCAAGTCATAAGACGAGCTACGGGTAGGCCAGAATGTGGCGGTGCGAAAGGTGTTGATCGGGCTCGTCGCGACGCTGACCGCAGTGGTCGTTGGGGCAGTCGGGGTCGACTTCGGCACCGCCATCTACGCCGAATACCGCTGGTCACGGGCGCTGCGGACCATTGCGCACCTGGATTTCGACCCGTGGGTCGGGATCATCGGGTTCCCCTTCGTCACGCAGGCGATGAACCATCACTACGGGGAGATGGAGATCCGCGCCAGTGGCGTTGATCACCCTGTGGTGGGGAAGGTGTCGCTGGAGGCGACGCTGCACGACGTCGATCTGGGCCAGACGAGCTGGCTGGTCCGGCCGGACGCCACCATGGCCGTCGGCAAGGTCGAGAGCCGCATCATCATCGACTCCACCCACGTCGGCCGCTTCATCGGGATCCCCGACCTCCTGGTGGAGGCGCCGACCGGGGAGACCAACGACGCGACGGGCGGCACCACCGAATCCGGCATCTCCAGCAACAAGGGCGTGGTGTTCACGGGCACCCCGGAGTCGGCCGGCTTCGACGAGCGCGTCTCGGTCGCCGTCGACCTCTCGGTCAGCGGTCCGGATCAGACGACGCTGGTGATGACGGCGACCGACGTGCTGACCGGCGCCGGCACAGCCGAACAGGCGGTGCCCGAGGACAAGACCGCCGCGGTGCTCGACGCGTTCAGCGCCAGCATGCCGGGACAGAAGCTGCCCTTCGGGATCACGCCGACCGCACAGGGTGCGCGCGGTTCGGATGTCATCATCGAGGGCATCGCCGACAACATGACCATTTCACTGGACGGGTTCAGACAGTCATGAGCTCGTCATGGATCGTCGTGATCGCGGTCCTCATCGCCGTGTTCGGGGTGGCGTTCGTGGTGGGCCGCATGGTCAACCTGCGCTCCAGCCTGCTGAAGGCCCAGACCGCCGCCGCGAACATCGACACCTCGGGACTCGGGCTGTCCGACACCGGACCGACCGTCCTGCACTTCAGCGCCGTGTGGTGCGGCCCCTGCGATGCGGTGCGCCGCGTGGTCGACCAGGTGTGCCGTGAGCTGCCCGCGGTCTCGCACGTCGAGATCGATATCGACGCCAATCCGGAAGCGGCCAGGCGTCTTTCGGTGCTGTCCCTGCCGACCACGATCATCTTCGACGCGGACGGGCACCCGCGCTACCGCACCTCCGGCGTCCCCAAGGTCGCTGACCTGCGGTCGGTGCTGGAACCGCTGTTGGCTTGATCACCCTGTCATTGGGTAAGCTGGTCGCCGTGTTCGCCCGCCTCGAGCTGATGCTCACCAAGCGCCGCGCAGTGGATCTGTGCCGCGTCGCGGGTTGTTGCTGTTGTTGTTGTAGCTGCTGAGCGCAGTCGCGCCGCGACGCGTGCTCGTGCGGAGCAGTCGATCTGGCTTGCCCGCGACCAGGCCACCAACGCAACAGGAGTATCACGCCATGTCGTTCGCCCCCAGGGTGCATACCGATACCGCCCAGGCGGTCGCGACGGTCGACGTGCGCGGCCCCCGCTTCACCGCCTGGGTCACCACGGCCGTACTGGTCGTGGCGTTGGTGGTCTCCGCGGTGAGCTGGGAGGCCGCGGCGGTGGTGCTCGGATTGCAGGCCGTCGTCTTCGCGGTCGGGGCCACTCGCGGTCCCCGCGCGCACCCGTACGGCCTGGTGTTCGGCCGCCTGATCGCTCCCCGGCTCGGTCCGGTGGCCGATCGGGAGCCCGTCCCACCGTTGAAGTTCGCCCAGCTCGTCGGCTTCGTCTTCGCCGTCGTCGGGGCGCTCGGATTCGCCGCGGCCCTGCCCGCAATCGGTTTCATCTCCGCCGCGTTTTGTCTGTTGGCGGCGTTCCTCAACGCGGCCTTCGGCATCTGCCTGGGCTGCCGGCTGTACCCGCTCGCCGCCCGGTTCCGCCGGGCGCCCACCACTGCATGACTTCGATCACCAAGCAACCGAAAGGATCATCGATGGCTCGCTCCGACGTCCTGGTCACCACCGACTGGGCCGAGAGCAATCTCAACGCGCCGAACACCGTGTTCGTCGAGGTCGACGAGGACACCTCGGCCTACGACACCGGACACATCGAGGGCGCGGTCAAGCTCGACTGGAAGACCGACCTGCAAGATCCGGTGCGGCGTGACTTCGTGGATGCCCAGCAGTTCTCGAAGCTGCTGAGCGACCGCGGGATCTCGAACGACGACACGGTGATCCTCTACGGCGGCAACAACAACTGGTTCGCCGCCTACGCCTACTGGTACTTCAAGCTCTACGGCCACGAGAACGTCAAGCTGCTCGACGGCGGCCGCAAGAAGTGGGAGCTCGACGGTCGCCCGCTGTCCAGCGAGTCGGTGTCCCGCCCGGCCACCAGCTACACCGCCAAGCAGCCCGACAACAGCATCCGCGCATTCCGCGACGAGGTGATCGCCGCGATCGGTCAGAAGAACCTGGTCGATGTGCGCTCCCCCGACGAGTTCTCCGGCAAGATCCTCGCCCCCGCGCACCTGCCGCAGGAGCAGAGCCAGCGCGCCGGTCACATCCCGACGGCCATCAACGTGCCGTGGAGCAAGGCCGCCAACGAGGACGGCACCTTCAAGTCGGATGAGGATCTCGCCAAGATCTACGCCGACGCCGGCCTGGACGGCGAGAAGGAGACCATCGCCTACTGCCGTATCGGGGAGCGCTCGTCGCACACCTGGTTCGTGCTGCAGGAACTGTTGGGACACAAGAACGTCAAGAACTACGACGGCAGTTGGACGGAATACGGCTCCCTGGTGGGGGCCCCGATCGAGTTGGGAAATTAGTTATGTGCGCTCCTCCTAAGCAAGGCCTGGCGCTGCCCGCCAGCGTCGACCTGGAGAAGGAAACCGTGATCACCGGTCGTGTGGTGGACGGCTCGGGACAGGCTGTCGGCGGCGCCTTCGTGCGTCTGCTCGACGCCTCCGACGAGTTCACCGCCGAGGTCGTCGCATCGGCCACCGGTGACTTCCGGTTCTTCGCCGCGCCGGGCACCTGGACGCTGCGCGCGCTGTCGAAGATCGGCAACGGCGACGCCACCGTGGCGCCGTCGGGTGCCGGCATTCACGAGGTCGACGTCAAGGTCGCCTGACCGGATCCGTTCCGTTCATGCACACGCCGGGGTGCCAGCACCCCGGCGTGCGCATTGACGCGTTCGCATATTTCTAGCGAAACGGCCGCGGGACCTACAGCGGTCGGCCAGGATGGCATCAGCTTCCGCGGAACGCGGGCTTTCCATCCGTGAACAGGACCGACCATGAACGTGACCCTCGTATGCGCGGCCGCTTCCGTCGTCAGCGCCGTCGCGCTGGCAACCGCACCCGTCGCCGCGGCGGGACCCGAGGAAGACTTCCTCGCCATCATCGCCAACGAGGGCATCGTGTGGGAACCGGCGGACACCGCGGCCGTCATCGACACCGGCCATGCGGTGTGCACGGATTGGTCCAACGGCGCCACGTTCGCCGACGAGGTAGCTGATCTGCTCAGCGTCACCGACTGGACCGACTATCAAGCCGGTGTCTTCATCGGCGCGGCCACCGGCGCCTTCTGCCCGCAGTTCGAGTACAAGCTCGGCTGACCGGCCGGACGCGAACGGCTCGGGTCCGGCGGTTAAACTGGTTTCGTGGTCCTGTTCTACGAAATCCTGCTGGTGGTGTGCACGCTGGTGATCACGTGGTTTGCGCTGTACGCGCTGTACCGCCTCATCACCGACGAGTCGTGACCTCGCCGGAGGAACCTGAAGACGCCGCCGGGTCCATCTTCTCGACGTCCGGCGACCGCGCCGTAGCGGATGCCGCTGAACGGGCCAAAGTCACCGCGGCGCGCAACATCCCGGTTTTCGACGACCTCCCCCTGCCCGCGGACACCGCGAATCTGCGCGAGGGGGTCGACTTCAACGACGCACTGCTCGCCCTGCTCCCGCTCGTCGGAGTGTGGCGCGGGGAGGGTGAGGGCCGCGGACCGCACGGCGACTATCGGTTCGGTCAGCAGATCGTGGTCTCCCACGACGGCGGCGACTACCTGAACTGGGAAGCGCGATCCTGGCGGCTGACCGAGTCCGGCGAATACGACCGCGTGGGCCTGCGGGAGACGGGATTCTGGCGCTTCGTCAACGATCCGGCCGACCCTTCCGAATCGCAGGCGATCGAACTGCTGCTGGCCCATTCGGCCGGCTACATCGAGTTGTTCTACGGCCAGCCGCGCAGCCAGTCCTCGTGGGAGCTGGTCACCGACGCGCTGGCACGCAGCAAGTCCGGCATGCTGGTCGGCGGCGCGAAGCGGCTGTACGGGATCGTCGAGGGTGGCGATCTGGCCTATGTGGAGGAGCGCGTCGACGCCGACGGCGGACTGGTACCGCACCTATCGGCGCGGCTGTCGAGGTTCGTCGGCTAGTGCGGGTTCGCAAGGTCACGGCTGTCCTCGCGGCCGCGGGGCTGTTGGTGGCGTGCGGATCCGAGGAGTCGCCGTCCGAACCCGGTCCCTCGTCGAGTCCGAACGGCCATGGCTCGTATGCGGATTGCCTCAACGAGCACGGCGTGCCCGCCGCGCCGGGTCCGAACACCGGGCCGCCCGCAGGTGTCGACCGAGCGGCGTGGGAACAGGCTCTGCACGCCTGCGCGTCGCTGGCGCCCGGCCCGGGCTGAGGTTTCGCGCGGCTCGACCGACCCCAGATATAGGGCGGCCCCCGAGCCGTTGGTTCCTGGTTGGACGGACCGAGGGGCTCGGGGGCCGGGTGACTGCGGGGAATTCGCCAGCGCACACAGGTCGGTGCAGTACGACTCCCCTGGTGCTGCTAGCGGGCAGCCACCTCACATGTCCATAAGTCACTCAATTTGTCGGACCACCTCCTTCCCTGTGTACGAGCGACCGTACCCGCGGATACCGAGACCGACAAGGGAATTTCGCTTCGCCGTCAGCGATCGCTGACGATGGCCGCGTCGACCAGGGCGGCCACCTCGGCGGCCAGTGGCGTGGGCCGCAGCGCGACACCGTCCAGCGTGTGCACCCGCGCCGCCAGCGTGATACTCGACACCAACCAAACGCCCTGCGCCGCAACGAGATCGGCCGGTCGCAGCGCCCGGTAGTCGCAGTCATAGCCCTTGTTGCGAGCGACCTCGAACAGCGCCTGCTGGGTGGTGCCGCGCAGGATCGGATACCACGGCGGCGGGGTGAGCAGGCCGAGCCCGCCGTCGTCCATCTCGGTGGCGATCACGACGGTCGAGCGGGGTCCTTCGAGGATGTGTCCGTCGGAGCTGACGAACACCACGTCACCGGCGCCGTGCTTCTCGGCGTGCCGCAGCGCCGCCATGTTCACCGCATACGACAGCGTCTTGGCGCTCGCCAGCAGCCAGGGCAGGTCGGAGGCCTCGTCGGGCAGTCCGCGCGCCAGTGTCAGCGCTGCCACCCCGTCGCGGCGGGCGGCCGCCACCCGGGCCGGCAGCGCGCCGATCGTGGCGTACGCCGTCGGCTCTCCCCCGCTTTCGCGGCCGCGGCTGTAGACCAGCCGCAGCACCCCTTCCGCGCCGCCGTCGGCCGTCCAGCGCTGCACGGCGGTGGTGACCGCCGCACGCCAGCGCTCGAGATCCGGTGCGGGCAGCTCCATCAGCTTCGCCGAGTGCGTCAGCCGCCCCAGATGCGCCTCCAGCAGACAGGGTCTGCCGTCGCGGACCAGCAGGGTCTCGAAGATGCCGTCGCCGCGTACGGCGGCCAGATCGTCGGCATGCAACAGGGGTGTCTGCGCGTCGTGTAGTGCACCGTCGAGGGTGACGATCACACCCGGTCCGCTCGCCATGGCCCATCAGCGTAGCCCCGTAGAGTTGACGTATGTCAGCAGTTCCCGTGCCCGAGGGCGGACCCGACGCCGGTGCGGTGTGGCACTACGGCGACCCGTTCGGAGAACAGCGCGCCGCCGCCGACAGCGCCGTGATCGTGGACCGCTCGCACCGCGCCACCCTCACCCTGACGGGCGCCGAGCGGCTGTCGTGGCTGCACAGCATCTCCAGCCAGCATGTCAGCGAACAGCCCGACGGCACCGTCACCCAGAACCTCAGCCTCGACGGTCAGGGCCGGGTGGAGGACCACTGGTGGCAGACCGAACTCGGCGGCGTCCTCTACCTGGACACCGAACCGTGGCGCGGTGAACCGTTGCTGTCGTATCTGCGCAAGATGGTGTTCTGGGCGGATGTGACGATCGAGCCGGCCGACCTGGCAGTGTTGTCGCTGCTGGGTCCGGCGCTCGCCGACACGCCGGTACTCGAGGCCCTGGGCGTGAGTTCGCTACCGGCCGAATCGACCGCTGTCGCACTGCCGGGCGGCGGTTTCCTCCGCCGCCTGCCGGGCGCGGGCGTAGAACTCGATCTCGTGGTGCCGCGCGATCAGGCCGCCGACTGGCAGCGCCGCCTCACCGCCGCCGGCGTGCGGCCCGCGGGGATCTGGGCGTACGAGGCGCATCGTGTGGCGACACTGCAGCCCCGCCTCGGCGTCGACACCGACGAGCGCACGATTCCGCACGAGGTCGGCTGGATCGGCAGCGCGGTGCACCTGGACAAGGGTTGCTATCGCGGACAGGAGACGGTCGCGCGTGTCCACAACCTGGGAAAACCGCCCCGGATGCTGGTCCGGCTGCAGCTCGACGGCACCACCGACCGTCCGTCGACCGGGGATCCCGTGCTGGCCGGCGGCCGCACCGTCGGGCGGGTCGGCACGGTTGTCGAGCACCTCGACGACGGTCCGGTCGCGCTGGCGCTCGTCAAACGCGGGCTGCCCGCCGACACCCCGCTGACCACCGGCGGAGAGGTCGAGGCGACCGCGGTGATCGACGCCGACTCGCTGCCGTCCACCGACCACGTCGGTGCCGGCCGGCTCGCCGTGGAGCGGCTCAGAGGCGGCGCCCGGTGAGTCTCGTCACCGCTGACGAGGGCATGCCAGCAGATGCCGACCGGGCACGGTAAAGTGTGGGCAGGACAATAACGACATCAGAATCGGAGCCGCCTGTTCTAAGGCCGCTCCGTTATTGCGCGAGGGGGTCCCCTATGGGCCGCGGCCGGGCGAAGGCGAAGCAGACAAAGGTTGCACGTGACCTGAAGTACAGCTCGCCACAAACTGACTTCGAACGGCTACAGCGCGAGCTGTCGGGCGGTTCCGACGACATGGACCACAGCGACGGCGTAGCCGACGAGTGGGCGCCCGACGACGACTGGCGCCGCTAGTCCGTCCGCGTCTTCAGAACCGCGGGTGCTGACCCACCAGCAGTGCCCGCGGCTCGTCTTTGCCGCCCTTCTTGACCGTCCCGAGCGTCCAGCAGTCGATGTGACGGGCCGTCAGGATCGCCAGTGCGCGGTCGGTGTCCTCCGGCGCGACGACGGCGGCCATCCCGACGCCCATGTTGAACGTCTTCTCCATCTCGGCGCGTTCGATACGGCCGCGCTGGGCGATCATCTGGAACACCGGTGCCGGCGTCCAGGTTCCGCGGTCGAGTTCGGCCATCAGGCCGTTGGGCACGACGCGCTCCAGGTTGCCCGCCAGCCCGCCGCCGGTGACGTGGCAGAACGTGCGGACCTGCGTTTCGGCGGCCAGCGCCAGACAGTCCTTGGCGTAGATCCGGGTGGGCTCGAGTAACTCCTCGCCCAGCGTGCGGCCGAACTCCTCGACATGGCCGGCCAGGTTCATGTGGTCGATCTCGAGCAGCACGTGCCGTGCCAGCGAGTAGCCGTTCGAATGCAGACCGGTCGAAGCCATCGCGATCACCACGTCGCCGGGGCGCACCCGGTCGGGGCCCAGGACGTCGTCGGCCTCGACGATGCCCACACCGGTCGCCGAGATGTCGTAGTGGTCGGGCGCCATCAGGCCCGGGTGCTCGGCGGTCTCGCCGCCCAGCAGGGCGCAGCCGGCGAGGACACAGCCCTCGGCGATACCGGACACCAACTGGCTGACCCGTTCGGGCACCGTGCGTCCGACCGCGATGTAGTCCTGCAGGAACAGCGGTTCGGCCCCGCAGACCACGAGGTCGTCGACGACCATCGCTACCAGGTCGAGCCCGACCGTGTCGTGCTTGTCCATCGCCTGGGCGACGGCCAGCTTGGTGCCCACCCCGTCGGTCGACGACGCCAGCACGGGCTCGCGGTATCCGCCGCGCAGGGCGAACAGACCCGCGAATCCGCCCAGTCCCCCGCGTACCTCGGGACGGGTGGCTTTTGCGGCCAGCGGCTTGAAGAGTTCGACGGCGCGATCACCGGCTTCGATGTCGACTCCGGCCGACGCGTAGGAAATGCCGTGTTGTTCGGCGCGTTCGGTCATCGACTGAAAGGCTACCGGTCCGGGTTGCGCGACGGAAAACGCCGTCGGTCATTGCTGCCTGCGTGTTTCCCCGTGGCGCAGGCGGCCGGGTGTGACAGCGTTACCGATCGTGAACCCTCTACGCCTGACCGCGACGGCGGCGGCACTGACTCTGGCGGCATCGACGGCGATGGCGGCACCCGCGGCCGCCACACCTCCGCGCGACGTCGACGCCACGATCCTGTGGGAGATGACCGACGCAGGGAACGACTACATCTTCCGCGAGATCAGAATCGCCCCCGGCGGCAGCACCGGCTGGCATTTCCATCCCGGTCAGCTCCTCGCGACCGTCAAGGAGGGCGTCCTGCTGCACAACCGGTCCGACTGCTCGGTCGACGGCCTCTACGTCGCAGGTCAGGACATCACTGAGAAGGGCGGGCCCGGTTACGTGCACATCGGTCGCAGCGTCGGGCCGACACCGCTGGTCCTGCAGGTGCTCTACATCAATCCCGCGGGTGCGCCCCTCGCCGAGGAAGCCCCCGATCCCGGTTGCGGGTTTGCCTGACCTTTCTGGCGGTCATCCGTGCGCGTACCGGCTCCGAATCACTGAGCGAGACGGTGACACGGACGGAGATTTGCGTGGCTGACGACATTCGCTGCTTGGTGACGGGAGCTACCGGCTACATCGGTGGCCGACTGGTTCCCGCACTCCTCGACCGGGGGCTGCAGGTCCGCGCGATGGCGCGCACACCCGAGAAGCTCGACGACGCGGCGTGGCGCTCCCAGGTCGAGGTGGTCCGCGGCGATCTGACGGACACCGACTCGCTGGCGACGGCCTTCGCCGGTATGGACGTTGTTTACTACCTGGTGCACTCGATGGGCACGTCGAAGGACTTCGTCGCCGAGGAAGCCGAATCGGCGTGCAACGTGGTGGCCGCGGCCAAGCAGGCCGGGGTGCGGCGGGTGGTCTACCTGAGCGGTCTGCATCCCGAGGGCGCGGAACTCTCGCGGCACCTGGCATCGCGCACCGAGGTGGGCGACATTCTCGTCGAATCCGGGATCGAAACCGTCGTGCTGCAGGCCGGGATCGTGATCGGATCGGGTTCTGCGTCGTTCGAGATGATCCGCCACCTGACCGACCGACTGCCGGTCATGACCGCTCCGAAGTGGGTGCACAACAAGATTCAGCCGATCTCCATCGACGATGCGCTGTACTACCTCGTCGAGGCGGCCACCGCGGAGGTGCCGGCGTCGCGGACGTGGGACATCGGCGGCCCGGACGTCCTCGAATACGGGGAGGCCATGCAGGTCTACGCCGACGTGGCCGGCCTGCATCCCCGGCGGTTCGTGGTTTTGCCATGGCTCACACCGACACTGGCGAGTCGCTGGGTGGGTCTGGTTACGCCGATCCCGTCGGGGCTGGCGCGGCCGCTGGTCGAATCGCTGGAGTGCGATGCGGTGATGGGCAACCACGATATCGACACGGTCATTCCGCGCCCGCCGGGCGGGCTGACCGGCTATCGCGACGCGATCACCCAGGCACTGCGGGAGAACGGGACCGTCGCGAAGGGCGGCAGGCGTCACCTGGTGCGGTTCAGCCCCGCCGTCGCCCAGTAGGAGGTCGGGCGGGACGACGCGGGAAGCGCTGGTCAGGGCCTGCGCAGCGCCGAGGCGTTGTCGTTGTCGACCTTCTCCAGCGGGATGCCGCTGCGGGCGGCCGTCGCGAGCATGTGCTCGATGACGTTCTTGCCCAACGCGGATTCACCCGGCAGCTCGATCGGATAGTTCCCGTCGAAGCAGGCCGAGCACAGCCGGGAGGCGGGCTGTTCGGTCGCGGCGATCATGCCCTGCTGCGAGATGTAGCCCAGGGTGTCGGCGCCGATCGCGCGGCGCACCGCCTCGAGCATCTGGTCCTCGTCTTCGGCGCCGTTGGCGATCAACTCTGCGGGCGTGGCGAAGTCGATGCCGTAGAAGCAGGGCCAGCGCACGGGCGGCGAGGCGATGCGCACGTGGACTTCGAGGGCTCCAGCCTCGCGCAGCATCCGGATGAGCGCCCGCTGGGTGTTGCCGCGCACGATCGAATCGTCGACGACGATCAGCCGTTTCCCGCGGATGACTTCCTTGAGCGGGTTGAGCTTGAGCCGGATGCCGAGCTGCCGGATGGTCTGCGACGGCTGGATGAAGGTCCGGCCGACGTAGGCGTTCTTCATCAGGCCCTGGCCGTACGGGATGCCCGAGCCCTGCGCGTAGCCGACGGCGGCCGGTGTGCCGGATTCGGGGACGCCGATGACCAGGTCGGCCTCGACGGGCATCTCGCTGGCGAGCCGGCGGCCGATGTCGACGCGGGTCGCGTGGACGGAGCGCCCGGCCAGCGTGCTGTCGGGGCGAGCCAGGTACACGTACTCGAAGACGCAGCCCTTGGGTGTCGGATTGGCGAAGCGGGTGGAGCGCACCCCGTCGGCGTCGATGGCGAGCAGCTCGCCGGGTTCGATGTCGCGGACGAACGAGGCGCCCACGATGTCGAGCGCGGCGGTCTCCGAGGCCACCACCCAGCCGCGGTCCAGGCGGCCCAGCGACAGCGGGCGCACGCCGTAGGGGTCGCGCGCGGCGTAGAGGGTGTTCTCGTCCATGAAGGTCAGGCAGAACGCGCCGCGCACGGTCGGCAGCAGTTCGAGCGCCGCCTGTTCGAGCGTGGCGTCGGCCGCACCGTGGGCCAACAGGGCGCCGAGGATGTCGGAATCGGTGGTCGCCGCTCCGGGGGTGCGGCCGTTGATCAGGCCGGCGTCCCGCGCTCGGGCGGCGAGTTCGGTGGTGTTGACCAGGTTTCCGTTGTGCCCCACCGCCACTCCGGTGCCCGCGGTGGTGTTGCGGAAGACGGGCTGCGCGTTCTCCCACGTGGTGGAGCCGGTGGTCGAGTAGCGGCAGTGCCCGATGGCGACGTGGCCGTGCATCGCGGCCAGCGTCGGCTCGTCGAAGACCTGGCTGACCAGGCCGAGATCCTTGAACACCAGGACCTGGGAACCGTCGGCCACCGCGATACCTGCGGCTTCCTGACCGCGGTGCTGCAGGGCGTAGAGGCCGTAGTACGTGAGCTTGGCCACGTCCTCACCCGGGGCCCAGACGCCGAAGACGCCACATTCCTCACGGGGGTCATTCTCGGGCTCGATGTCGTCGTGTCCGATCACGATATGGCTGCTCCCAAGGGGCTGTGGGTGACACCTCCAGTCTACGGGCCATATACCCACTTATGGAATTCCGTGACGTGTCGTGGGACACGTTGCGTCACGTCGGTGTGACGACCGGCAGCCAGTTGGCGAGCTCGGGGGCACGGGATCCGGACAACCGTAGGGCGCCGCCGGCCACCGCGTCCTCGAACGGGAGCAGTCCGGTCGCGACCAGCAGCCACGTCCGGGGGTCGGTCTCCACCACGTTGGGCGGGTTGCCGCGGGTGTGGGTGGGTCCGGCGATGCACTGGACGGCGACGAACGGCGGCACCCGCACCTCCACGCTGGCGCCGGGTGCGAGACCCGCGACGGTGCGGGCGGTCAAGCGGACGGCCTCGGCGAGCGCGGTGCGGTCAGGTGCGGCGACGGTGTCGTCGCGCAACCAGTCGACGACGGCGGACACCGCGGCGCGGGTCTTGGCCGGGTCGGCGGCACGGCGGGCAGGCATGGGTCCAGTCTCCCAAATCGCCTGTCAGGTCCGGCGGTGCCGCTGCACGGCCAGCGCGGCGAGCGCACCGGATTCGTTGACGGCCAGATGCGCCAGCATCGGGGCGATCAGGCTGCCGGACCGCTCGGCGAGCAAGGCGAAGACCCAGCCCGCCATCCCGGTGACGACCACGGTTCCGACCACCGGCTCGCCGGCGGCGCGGGCGTCGGCGATGTGCGACAGCCCGAACGCGACGGACTGCAGCAGCCGTCCCCGCGTGGGGCCGAATGCCCGCGCACCGAGCTGTCCGAGCGCGCCGCGGTAGGCCGCCTCCTCGGCCCATACCGTGCCGAGCGGGATCCGCGCCAGCAGCCAACGCGCCGGCGCATCCGGGAGATCGCGCGCCGCCATGGCCGACCGGACCGCCGGCACGGTGCTGGCGGCCGCCACCGCTGTGGCGACGACGGCCCCCGCCGCTGCGCCCGTCCGCAGCCCTCGTGTCAGGGCGGGAGGTCGTGAGCCGAGGTGCGTTCGGGTGACTGCGGCGAGGACGGCGCCGGACACCGCGTGCGCGGCGGCGGCCCGTCGCTCCGGCAGACGCGGACTCACCAGGCCACTGACCGCGACCAGCGCACCGGCCAGCGCCACAGCCCGGAACTCGTTGCGACGCATCAATATTCCGAGCCATTGGCGCTCGCGGATGCCCGCAGCGCCGCGCGGATGCGTTCGGTGTCGCCCGCGGTCCAGCCCGGAGGCGGCGCAACGGCCGCCCAGCCGTCGAGCACGGATTCGCCGTAGTTGTGCCCGTGCCCGCCCGGCATCGACGACGCGTTGGTCATATCGGCGCTCACCTGCCAGAACGTGACGATCGGGTACCAGCGCATCGATGCGGTGCGGTCCTGCCCCGGCGGCTCGCTCAACCAGTCGGGCCGGTCGGTGATCAGGTCCGGCGACCACCAGACGATCGGATCGGAGGAGTGCTGCAGGAACAGGACGCGCGTGCCCAGCCACGGGGCGGCGGTGTCGCGGGCGATGCCGGCCGGATCGTTCGCCTGGGAGAACCGCACCGTGCGGCCGCCGTCATAGCGCGGTTGCACCTCCGGGGTGCCCGGGTCACGCCGTTCGGTGATCGCCCGCCACAGCGGGCTGGCGTTGGGCGGGCCGACCCACAGCACCGACGAGAACCCCTTCTCGGCGATGTCGGGCAGCCAGCCGAACGCACCCTGGCCCGCCATCGACCCCAGGCTCTCGCCGTAGAGCAGCAGTTTCGGCCGTTGGCCCTCCGGCCGCTGCGACCACCGCTGCTGGACCGCGTCGATCAGCATGCGACCCGATTCCATCGACCTCTGCTGATCGCCGAGGAACGAAATCCAGCTCGGCAGATACGAATACTGCATCGACACCATGGCGGTGTCGCCGTTGTACATCAGCTCCAGCGCGCGGGCGGCCGTGGGATTGACCCACCCGGTTCCGGTGGTGGGCACGATGACGAGGACTTCCCGCTCGAACGCCCTGGTGCGCTCCAGTTCACTGAGCACCACCGCGATCCGCTGGTCGTCGGCCTCGGCGGTCTGCAGACCGGCGTAGACGCGGATCGGTTCGCGGGCCGGTCTGCCGTTGACCCGTTCGAGTTCTTCGGCGTCGGGTCCGGTACCGACGAAGTTGCGGCCCTGGTATCCGAGGGTCTCCCATGCCGCGAAAGACGCAGGGCTGCCGGACCGTTCGGGCGCCGTCGGCTGGCTGACGCCCGCGCGGGTGGTGGTGTTCTGCGGCTGGAAGACACGGCTCGCGCCCGCGAGGAAGCCCTGCAGCAGGACGCCGTTGATCAAGGTGATGAGCAGGACGACGACCACGGCGGTGCCGATCAGCAGCGCCATCTCGTCGCTGAGCCGCCATCGGCGGATGAGCCAGCGCGCAAGGGTTCTGATGCTGTCGAGCACCAGGCGGCTGACGGCCACGCACACCGCGCCGATCAGCGTGGCGACCACCAGCACGCGGAGGTAGCCGAGCGTGTCGGGCCCCGGTAGACCCATCTCCGCCGAGACCTGCCGCTGCCAGGCGGCCGCCGGGATCAGCATCAGCACGCTGGCCGCGATCGCCAAGCCGACCGTGCCCGCCTTGCAGGCATTCAGCGCGCGCCGCGACAGCGACTGCTGACGTCGTCCGCGGATCACGAAGCGCGCCAGCATCTTCGACAGGAACACGCCGATGCCGTAGCCGATGGCGCCGTTCAGGCCGCCGATGAGGCCCTGGAACAGCCAGTCACGCGGCAGCAGCGACGGCGTCAGCGACAGGCAGAAGAACAGGGCGCCGAATGCGACGCCGACGATGTCCAGCCGGACCAGACTCCAGGCCCCGATGAGCAGGGAGCGGCGCTGTGGGCGTTCGGGGGTGTCGGTGACGACGTCACCGGTGGTGTGGTCGGTCCGCGACGTCACCCGAACAGTCCGGGCAGCACGCCCTCTGAGGTGGCTCGCAACTCGGCCAACGGCACCGTGAAGTGGCCCTGCACTTCGATCACGTCGCTGCCCGGGTCCACGACGCCGATGCGGGTGGCCGGCAGGCCGCGGGCTTCGCACATCGACCGGAAGCGGCTCTCCTCGGTGCGCGGCACCGCCACCAGCACCCGGCCCGCGGATTCGCTGAAGAGCATGACGAACGGGTCGGCATCCTCGGGAAGCAGGATGCGGCAACCGGTTTCACCGGCGAGGGCGGCTTCGACGACCGCCTGGATCAGCCCGCCCTCACTGAGATCGTGTGCGGCCGAGACCAATCCGTCGCGGGAGGCGGCGGTGAGCACGTCGGCGAGCAGCTTCTCTCGGCCGAGATCCACCTGGGGTGGCCTCCCGCCGAGGTGGCCCGCGGTGACCTGCGCCCAGATGGAGCCGTCGAACTCGTCGCGGGTGTCTCCGAGCAGGATCAGCGTCTCCCCCGGCTCGGTGCCCAGCCCGGTCGGGATGCGCCGCTTGACGTCGTCGATCACCCCGAGCACTCCGACCACCGGGGTGGGCAGGATCGCGGTGCTGCCCGTCTGGTTGTAGAAGCTGACGTTGCCTCCGGTGACCGGAATGCCAAGGGCGGCACAGCCGTCCGCGAGACCCCGGACCGCCTGGCTGAACTGCCACATGACACCCGGATCCTCCGGGGAGCCGAAGTTCAGGCAGTTGGTGACCGCGACGGGGGTGGCGCCGGTGACCGCGACGTTGCGGTAGGCCTCCGCGAGTGCGAGCTGGGCGCCGGTGTACGGATCGAGTGCGGTGTAGCGGCCGGAAGCGTCGGTCGACACGGCGATTCCACGTCCGGTCGCCTCGTCGATGCGCAGCACACCGCCGTCGGCGTGCTCGGCCAGCACGGTGTTGCCCCGCACGTAGCGGTCGTACTGTTCGGTGATGTAGCCGCGGCTGCACAGGTGCGGGCTGCCCACCATGGCCAGCAGGGTGGCGCGCAGTTCGTCACCGGTGGTGGGCCGCGGCAGGTCGGCGGACGTGTCGGCGTTGAGCGCGTCCTGGGTGTCGGGACGGGCGACGGGGCGTTCGTACACCGGTCCCTCGTGGGCGACGGTGCGCGGCGGTACGTCGACGACGGTCTCCCCGTGCCAGGTGATCTGGAGACGGTCCCCGTTGGTGACCTCACCGATGACGGTGGCCAGCACGTCCCACTTGCGGCAGACCGCCAGGAACGCGTCGACGTTGTCGGGGGTGACCACCGCGCACATGCGTTCCTGCGATTCGCTCGACAGGATCTCGGCGGGCGTCATGTTCGCCGCGCGCAGCGGCACCTGGTCGAGGTCGACATGCATGCCGCCGTCGCCGGCAGAGGCGAGTTCGCTTGTGGCGCAGGACAGTCCGGCCCCGCCGAGATCCTGGATGCCCACCACGAGACCGGCGGCGTAGAGCTCGAGGCAGCACTCGATGAGCACCTTCTCCATGAAGGGGTCACCGACCTGTACCGAGGGCAGCTTCTTGCGGCCGGGGCCGGATCCCTCGTCACCGCCGAAGGTCTCACTGGCCAGGACCGACACCCCGCCGATGCCGTCGAGGCCGGTGCGCGCCCCGAACAGGATGATCTTGTTGCCCGCGCCGGAGGCGAACGCGAGGTGCAGGTCCTCTTTGCGCATCGCGCCGACACAGAGGGCATTGACGAGCGGGTTGCCGGCGTAGGAGGCGTCGAAGACGGTTTCGCCGCCGATGTTCGGCAGCCCCAGCGAGTTGCCGTATCCGCCGACGCCGCGCACCACACCGTCGAGCACCCGCTTGGTGTCGGGGGCGTCGGCGGCGCCGAAGCGGAGTTGGTCCATCACCGCGACCGGGCGGGCGCCCATTGCCATGATGTCGCGCACGATGCCGCCGACGCCGGTCGCCGCGCCCTGGTAGGGCTCGACGTAGGACGGGTGGTTGTGCGATTCGACCTTGAAGGTGACGGCCCAGCCGTCGCCGATGTCGACGACGCCGGCGTTCTCGCCGATACCCGCCAGCATGCCGGCGCGCATCTCTTCGGTGGTGGTCTCCCCGAAGTAGCGCAGGTGCACCTTCGAGGATTTGTACGAGCAGTGCTCGCTCCACATCACCGAGTACATCGCGAGCTCGGCGTCGGTGGGCCTGCGGCCGAGGATGTCGCGAATGCGCTGGTACTCGTCGTCCTTGAGGCCAAGTTCACGGAACGGTTGCGGCTGGTCTGGGGTGGCTGCGGCACGCTCGACGGTATCCAGCGTGGGGGCAAGCTCCTGCGTCACGCAGACAGTCTATTTCCCCGGGTGGGTGTGCTCCGCGTCGCGGGACGCACCCTGCCGCGCGGCATAGGCGTGAGCGGCCGCTGGCGCGGCGACACCGTGCAGGATGACGCTGCCCAGGACGCACACCACGACGACCAGACCGACGGTGGTCTCGTCGCGCCCGTCCAGCACGTTGAACGCGAGCAGCCCGAAGACGATCGAGGTGGTGCCGCGAGGGCCCAGGCCGCCGACCAGCAGGCGCTCCGGCCAACTGAACCGGGTGCCCACCATGCCGATCGCCACCGGGACGATGCGCACCAGGGTGAGCGCGAGCAGGCAGAACACCACCGTGCCGACCGGCACACCGTGGTCGAGTATCGCCACGGCCGTGGCCCCGAACGCGAACCACATGCCGACCGTCAGCAGGAAACCGACGTCGTCGACCAGCTCGAGGTCACGACGGATGTCGTCGGACTGCCGCAGATACTTGAAGACGATCCCGCACACGAACGCCGACACGAATCCGTTGCCGTCGATGCCCAGGCTCAGGCCGAAGGCCAGCAGCGGTGCCGCCACCAGCACCAGCCGCTTCGACTGGGCCGTCATCCAGCCGCGGTGCTGCGCGGCGTTGGCCGCGATGGCGAGGGCAGCGCCGATCACCAGGCCGATCACGATGGCCTTGGCCGCCTGGGGCACCGCCGCTTCGAGGGCCTGCAGCGGGGTGTCGGCACGGGTGTCCTCGTCGGCGAGCACCAGCGCGAAGATGAACAACGGTGACACGATGCCGTCGTTGTAGCCGGCTTCCACGTTGAGGACGTTGCGCACCCGCTCCGGCACGCGGCGATCACGCAGGATCGACGAGACCGGTGCGAAGTCGATCGGCACGACGACGCAGGCGATCACCAGCAGCACCGCCCATGACGACCCGGGCAGCAGCCACAACCCCAGCATCAGCGCGGTGACGATGCCCAGCGGCATCGCGACGAACAGGATCCGCAGCGCGGCCTTCGGTTCGTGGCCGAGCAGTCCGCCGCGGACATCGGTGGCGTCGACGAAGAGCAGGATGGCGAGGATGATCTCGGCGACGTGCTCCGCGATCTCGGCGTTGAGGGTCTCTGCCACCCGATCGGAGGTGGCGAGGCCGATCAGCACCCCGGCCAGCACGATCACCATAGGTGCGGTGAGGCGCCAGCGTTCCAGGCGGCCGGCCAGCACCGCCCACCCGGCCAGCACGGCGGACACCGCGATCAGAGACCACAACACGGCGGCGATCTTTCCAGGAGGGAATGGTTCGCGCCCCGGCACACGACAAGACCTCCTGCCGGTCGGCTCTCTCCCCCAAGAGTCGGCGGCAGGAGGTCTTGTGGCTCGTGGAGGTGGCTAGGCCGCCTCGTCGTTGTTGTCGGTGTTGGTGTCGGCGCTGTCGGTGTCGTTGTCGACCGGGGTCTTCTTCGACGGCGGGGTGAGGGCCTTCTTGATCCCGTCCCGCAGATTGTCAGCCGCGTCGTTCAGCCGGTCGCCCACCCGATCGACGGACCGCTCGATGGCCTTCGAGAGCTGGCCGCCCTTGAACTGCGGACCCCTGTCGACGACCTTCTGATCGTCGTTGGACGCCGGCTTCTTGTCGCCCTCGAGGAGGATGTCCTTCGGAGCGTCACCCGAGGTGTCCGCCGACGGCGGATCGGACTTGCCTTGGTCCGCCGGCTGACCCGTCGACACCGGCCCGGCTGCCCGCAGGGTGGCTTCGACCTCCGGATCGGTCACCCCGCCCTGGGTGCCGTCGTTCGCGACCCGGACGTCGGCCGGCGCGACGGGAAGCTCATCGAGGGCGCCGAGCAGCGCCTCGTTGATCCGTTCGGTGAGGGCCCACAGGTTGTCGCGGAACGCGGTGACGTTGCCTGCGGCGTCGGCGGGCAGGGCATCGCGCAGCCCGTAGAGGGCCGGGTCGGCGATCCACAGCGGGGCGTCGACGGTGTTCTCGATGAGATCCGCCAGCGCCTCCGGACCGCCCTCGGCGAGGGCCGCCAGGCGTGTCGGCCCCAGCACCGTCGCGGCGAGCAGCCGGAGTCCACTGGCGCCGAGACCTTCGGCCACGTCGAACGCGGAGTCCACCGGGCTCGTGGGCGGGGTGTAATCCACCGGCGCCTCACGCTCGAAAGCGATGTTGAGGGTCCGCGCCAGCGTTTCGCCGAGACGCGTCAGCGGATCGTCGGAGCCCCCGGCCGGCGCGGCCGCGGCTGCCAGTGTGCTGGCCGAATTCAGGTCCGGCAGACCGAGATCGGCGCCGATGATGTCGGCCAGGCCGGGGAAGGCGTTCAACAGATCCGGCAGGTCGGCGGGTCCGGTCGGCAGGCCGAGCAGGCCGGCGAGGATCGCCAGCGGATTCGGGCCGGCCAGCGGTCCCCGGACGCCGGGGATGCCGGTGAAGAATGAGTTCTGCACGCCCGCGGCGAACGCCGTCACGAGATCCGCAGGCACTCGTCCCCAGTCGACGTTCTCCGGGAAGGTGAAGAACGGCGCGTACTCACTGCCGTAGTTGCCGGTGAAGTCGCGCGGGTACGGGTCGAGCGGGTTGCTCATGTTCTGGGTGACGTTCGTGTACCCGAGGTTGGTGAGGATCTTCAGTGCCGGCTCGATCGCATCGGCGAACGGATTGGTGAATCCGAAGACGCCGCCGGTGAAGAGGTTGGCGAAGTCGGTCGGATACCGGAACGGCTCGAGCAAGGGCAGCGCGTCGGATTCCACGGTGATGAAGGCGTTGAGGGCTTCGTAGAACCCGTCCTCACCGCTGGGGATCTCGACGCCGAGTAGCTCCTCCACGAGGGGTGCGAGAAACTCTCTGGGTAGATCCACATCGCCAAGGATGGGGATGCCGCTGACGGTGAGACCGTCGCCGATCGCCGCGGAGATGACGTTGGTCAGCACGCTCCCGAGCACCGGCTCCAAGATCTCGGGAAGCGCGCCGGTGAGGTCCGCGCCCCGAAGGATGTAGGTCGGGAACAGGAACGCAGCGCCGTTGTTGGCCAGCGTGAACGGATTCGGCCACGCCGCGAAGTCGGACAGCGGGTCGTATTCCACCGTGGCGTCGACCTTGATCGGCACCAGAACGGCGCCACCGTCGGTCTCGACGTCCACGTCCGGGGTGACGACGCTGTTCTGGCCGAACAGCCCCAGGATCGGGTCGAGCACCGGCGCGAAGCGGGCAGCGATACCGCCGTCGGCACGCCCCGGGTTCCGCAGCAGGATCAGCGGCAGGATCGTCAGGCTCGTCCCCGGTTCTGCGCCCTCGCCGGTGCCACCGGGCTGGTTCGGCAGATCGGCCACCACGTCCGGATAGGCCATACCCGTTGCCAGCGAGCCCAGTCCGAACGCGAGGACGATCGGGATGCGCAGGTTCGGGATCTGGATCGGGGCGGTCACGTCCCTGGGCACGGCGTTGGCCGCGGCGTTGGCGAACGCCCTTTGGCACGAGACGTTGAACAAGCTGCAGCCACCGCCGCCTTCGGCCACGGGGCGTGTCGCCCTGGCGAGCGCGTCCAAGAACGCGGCGGCGCGGGCGGCCTGATAGACCGATTCAGGGAGCGGTACACCGATTTCGGTGTCGATGCCGCCGTAGGGCGTGCCGTTGATCTCGTCGGCGATCGCGCTGGGCAGGGCCGGCACCCAGAACGGGTTGAGCCCGAACAGGGCGAGCGCACCGAACGGCGGCCCCGTCGTGATGACATTGACCGGCAGCTCGATGTCGGTGCCCGGAATCGTCGTGGGAATCGGCAGCAGCTGATCGAGGCTCGGGAGGTCGATGCCGAGCGCGTCGAGCAGGAAGCCGAGATTGGCATCCTCGAGCGCGGCAAGATTCACCTCCTGCGCGCGCACCTGCGATGCGGCTGCGGCGGCCGCAGCGGACGGAGCCGTCAGGCCCATCGTCAACGCGGTGGCCGCTGCCGCCGCGCCCCCCGCGACTGCCGCTTTCTTGATGCACTTCCGGGCCGCTCTGCTCCGAAGTTTCGCCATTCCCGTCCCCTCCCAGCAACTCAAGTGGTCTGCGTGAGGAACGTAACACCGTTTATCAAGATCATGAGATTACGCTGAGTTTTTACTGAGAGATGGTTGCGGGCGCAATCAGGTAGCGAGTTGACCAAACCATCTACCAGCAACTTTCAGCCGCTGAGGTCTGTGATATGGCCACGAAACCGGCGCCGACCCGCGAGATGCGGCTCGCCGCAAAGTGATCATGAAATCGCAGTTCAGGACACCCAAATCGGGTAACTGGCAGATGCTGTGGCCCACACCGCGACGCTTGCCATGCGGTTGCGTCGGCTCCGGAAAACGAGATGTGCCTAATCAGGCAAAACTGAGATCATCGCGGCGAGGGACCTCACCGAGGCATAGCGGCGCCGCTCCGCGACGCTTTGGCTCCTGAGAAAGCGCAAGCGTCATGGGAGAAACGCACGGCTATTACGGGCTGTTCGGAGGATACAGCTAATAACGCTGTCAGGCGGCCGCGATGCAGAACTCGTTGCCCTCCGGATCGGCCAGCACGACCCAGCTGAAGTCCTCACCGAAGCTGTGCCTGCCCTTCTCTGACGCACCCAGCCCGACGAGCCGCGTCACCTCCGCCTCGACATCCGAGGCGGTGAAGTCCAGATGCACGCGGTTCTTCCCCGGCGTCACATCGGGCACTTTCTGGAAGCCCAGTCGCGGTCCGTTCTCGCGCACGACGACGACGAACTCACCCGGTGCGAACACACTCACCCCACCACCGGCGGCGTCGGCCCACCAGGCGGCGAGAACGTCGGGGTCGGTGCAGTCGATGGTGATCATCTCCACGTTCAAGGCCATGGTGGCGACGATAGATCAGGCCGGTGACAGAAATGCCTGCAATGCCGCGGAGTACGCCGCGACATCGTCCGCGCCCATCAGCTCCCGTGCCGAATGCATCGCCAGTTGCGCCGCACCGACATCCACCGTGGGGATGCCGGTCCGCGCCGACGTCATCGGACCGATCGTCGAACCGCACGGCAGATCCGCCCGGTGTTCGTAGCGTTGCATCGGCACCCCGGCCTGCGCGCAGGCCAGTGCGAACGCCGCGGCGGTGCGACCGTCGGTGGCGTAGCGCAGATTCGGCTGCACCTTGAGCACCGGTCCGCCGTTGACCTCGATGAGGTGGCCGGGCTCGTGCCGTTCGGGATAGTTGGGATGGGTCGCGTGCGCCATGTCTCCGGAGGCGACCATCGAGCCCGACATCCGGCGCAGCAGGTCTTCGCGATGTCCACCCGCCGCGAGCGTGATCCGCTCGAGCACCGTCGGCAGCAGCTCCGACTGGGCACCGTGATCGGAGGTCGAGCCGACCTCCTCGTGGTCGAAGAGCGCCAGCACCGGCACCACGTCGCGGGGCTGCGCCGCCAGCAGCGCCTCGAGTCCGGCGTAGCACGTCGCCTGGTTGTCCAGCCTTGGCGCACTGACCAACTCGCGGTCGGCGCCCACCAACGTCGACGGGGTCAGGTCGTGGGTCATTAGATCCGCAGCGAGGACCGCATCCTCGTCCACGCCGGCCCGGTCGGCAACGTATCCCAGGAAGGAGCGGGCGGCACCGCCCACGCCCCACACCGCGTTGACGTGGCGCTGCGGGTCGAGGCTGACTCCCTTGCGATCCTCGGAAAGGTGGATGGCCAACTGCGGCACCCGAAGTATCGGCTCGTCGATGCGGATCAGACGGTGCTCGATCCGGTCGCCCACCCGGATCGACAGCCGGCCACTGAGTCCGAGATCGCGGTCCAGCCACGAGTTCAGCCAGGCACCGCCGTAGGGCTGCAAAGCCACGATGCGCCAACCGGATACGAATCGGTCGGGGTGCTGTTTGACGCGCAGGTTCGGGCTGTCGGTGTGACCGCCGACGATGCGGAACGGTGCGTGGGAGTCGTCACCGGCCCGCCACGCCACCAGTGACCCGGCCCGCACCGTGAAGTAGTCACCCGCTGCCGCCGGCCACGCGTCGCCTTCGGCGAGTTCGGTGAATCCCGCGTCGCGCAACCGGTCCGCGACGGTGCTGCACACGTGGAACGGAGACGGCGAGGCATCGACGAAGGCGCACAGGCTCTGGGGGCTGGCTGGCATGTTCTCATCTTGACGGTCGCCGGGTGGATCGCAGCGCCAGGGTCCCGTTTGCCGCCCGGTCCCGCCCCGGCCGCGGGGAGCGTCGCACCGCGAGCGTGCGTGTCCGCGCACGACACGCCGCCTTCCCACCACTGTTCGCGCACCTTCGCGCGTCGACGAGCGTGCGGTCAGCGCGGAGCGACCAGGTCCTAGACCGTGAGGACGGCGTCGAGCGCCGACAGGAACAGCCCGAGACCGTCGTCGGACGGTCCGGTGAGCGCCTCGGTGGCGTGTTCGGGGTGCGGCATCAGGCCGACGACGCGGCCGTTGGCCGAGCTGATCCCCGCGATGTTGCGCATGGAGCCGTTGAGGTTCTCGCGGTACCGGAAGACCACCCGGCCCTCACCCTCGAGCTCGTCGAGCACCTTCTCGCTGGCGACGTAGCGCCCCTCCCCCGACTTCAGCGGGATGAGCAGGTCGGCGCCGGTCTCGTAGCGGGTGGTCCACGCCGAAGTGTTCGAGGCGACCTCCAGCCAGGTGTCGCGGCAGATGAAGTGCAGCCCGATGTTGCGGGTCAACGCTCCGGGCAGCAGCCCGGCTTCGCACAACACCTGGAAGCCGTTGCAGATGCCGAGTACCGGCATGCCCTGCTCGGCGGAGCGGATCACCTCACCCATCACAGGCGCGAACTTCGCGATGGCGCCCGCGCGCAGGTAGTCACCGTAGGAGAAGCCGCCGGGCACGATGACCGCGTCCACACCCTTGAGGTCGGCGTCCGCGTGCCACAGGCTGACCGGTTCGGCACCGGCGAGCCGCACCGCACGGGCGGCGTCGATGTCGTCGAGCGATCCCGGGAAGGTGATCACTCCCACGCGCGCGCTCATGCGCCCTCCCTGGTCACCGACCAGTCCTCGATGACGGTGTTGGCCAGCAGCGATTCGGCGATCTCGGCCACCGTCTCGTCCGTGACGTCGCCGTCGATCTCCAATTCGAATCGTTTGCCCTGCCGGACATCTGAGACGCCCGTCACACCGAGACGCCCCAAGGCGCCGACGATCGCCTGACCCTGCGGGTCGAGGATCTCGGCCTTGGGCATCACGTGCACCACCACCTTTGCCACGCCGACGACTTTACCGGTATCGCGGCAGGTCACCGGTTACCGGCACGATCCGATGTAGGCGGTGCACAGCGGCGCGGCCAGCGCGTCGAGCACAAATGCGTCCGGCACGGGGCGCCAGGGCACCGACGGCTGTGCCGAAGACCACAGCGCCAGCTCGGTGACGGTGCTGTTGCGCGGGTCGACGAGCAGGTACTCGTGCAGCACCGAACGGCCGGGCCCGCTCAGCACGGCGGCCATCCTGGTCGGTTCGTCGGTGGTCACCGAGGGCGACACCGACGGGGCGCCGAGCTGGCAGGCGCGCAGCATCGCGACCGCGTCGTCGAAGACGGTGGCCGCCACCTGGCCCCAACGCCAGGGCTCCCCGCGCCAGTGCAGCACCTGCGCCCGCAGATGCCACTGCCGGTCCGGCGCGGTGACCGTGGACCGGGCCGCCGCCGCCCACGAGCGCGGGTTGTCGGAACCCAAGGCAGGCGCGCCGCACGTCTCCTCGAACTGGAACCACGGTGTGACGGCGGTGACCGAGACGCTGGAGAGGTCCGGCCAGCGGTACACGTCGTACAGCGGTATCGACGGCGGCGCGATCCACGCCGAGCGGGGAATCCGATCGCAGTTCGGCGGGCAGTCCAACGGGTTGGCCGACGCCCCAACGGGAGTGATCAACGCCAGTCCGCAACTCGCCAACACCGCCGCCAACAGCAACCGCATTCGAAACCCCCACCACCGGCCCCCGCCTGAGCGCCACAATATAGGGATGCAATTGACCCATTTCGGCCATTCCTGCTTACTCGCGAGCTTTCCGGACGGTTCCGGGTCCGATACGACGGTTTTGTTCGATCCGGGCACGTTTTCGCACGGATTCGAGGGCATCACGGGTCTTTCGGCGATCCTGATCACCCATCAGCATCCCGACCACGCCGACACCAGCCGCCTCCCCGCGCTCCTCGACGCCAATCCGCAGGCCGCGCTGTACTGCGATCCGCAGACCGCACAGCAGCTTGGGGGTTCGTGGCGCGCGGTGCATGCCGGTGACGAGTTCGCCGTCGGACAGTTGCGGGTGCGCGGCGTCGGCGGCCACCACGCGATCATCCATCCGGAACTGCCTGAGATCGACAACATCTCATATCTGATCGGCGACGACGACCATCCGGCCCGGCTGATGCATCCGGGTGACGCCCTGTACGCGCCGGGGGAACCGGTCGACGTACTGGCCGCCCCCGCGGCGGCGCCCTGGATGAAGATCTCCGAGGCCGTCGACTACCTGCGGGCCGTCGCCCCCGCCCGGGCGGTGCCGATCCACCACGGCATCATCGATCCGAGCGCCCGCGGTATCTACTTCGGGCGGTTGAGCGAGATGACCGACACCGACTTCCAGGTGCTCGAGGAGGAGAGCGGGACGGAGTTCTAAGCGGCCGAGGTCAGCGCCGCGCCGGGCTCCCACCGGTACACCTGCGGGACGCACCCGTGCATCAACGCGAGGTCGACCGCGTCGAGCACCGCATGCCGCGGCGCGACCCGTCCGAGTTGCTTGGCGGACACGGAGAGCCGGACCATGCCGGCCCGGCGGGCGGTCCGCTCGGCGGAGAGCACCACACTGCGGCACCACCACGGTTCGGCGACGAAGCCGGCGCCGATGCCGACCACCCGGGCCCGCACCGTCGTGCGACGGACCAGATCCGTCACGCCGCCGAAACCGGCGAGAAGACGGAAACCGTTGCGCGGCAGGGCCGTCGACGTTCCCTGCGAGACGGTCCAGCCCGGCGCGGCGAACAGTCGGGTGCGCAGCCCCAGGTGTTCGAGCACCCGGTCGGCGCCCATCAGCCGCAGGTTGGCCTCATGGGCGGCCAACGACGCGAATTCGCTGCGCCGCTTCTTCGTGGCGGCCTCGTCGAAGCCGTGCAGCACCACCGCGTCTCCGGCCGCCCGCCGCTCCCGCAGCCACTCCACTGTCGGGATGTCGCGGTCGAGCCGGTAACCGCCCTTGAGGCGCGGGGCGACCAGGTACGACACCGGCACACCGCGGGCGTCGAGTTCGGCGCGGAAATCCGCGACATCGGCGAGGGTCCGGGCGCTGACGTGGGAGATGGAGACGATCAGTTGTCCAGCCACACCCGCAGTGTGGCAACTCGAGGTGTCGCGAACGTTGCCGTCACGTCGACGGCAGCTGTCTACTTCGGCAAGACGGCTTCGATGGCGGAGATGACCTCGGGGGCGTCGGGTTCGGTGCGCGGCCGGAACCGGTTGACCACCGTACCGCCGGGTGCGAGCAGGAACTTCTCGAAATTCCACTGCACGTCGCCGGCCTCACCACTGTCGTCGGGCGTCTGGGTCAGTTCGGCGTAGAGCGGGTGGCGGTCCGGGCCGTTGACGTCGGTCTTGGCCAGCAGCGGGAAGGTCACGCCGTAGGTGGTCGAGCAGAACGTCTGGATCTCCTCGGCCGTACCGGGTTCCTGCCCCATGAACTGGTTGCACGGCACACCGATCACGGTCAGCCCACGGTCGCCGTAGTCTTGGGCCAGCTTCTCCAGTGCGCTGTACTGCGGGGTGAGCCCACATTTCGACGCGACGTTCACCACCAGGGCGGCGCCCTCGGCGAGCTCCCTCAACGAGGTGGACGTGCCGTCGAGTGTGTTGAGTTCGATGTCGAGCAGGTACGACTCAGTCATGCCCGGACGCTACCGCACTCCGCTAACCGGCGAACAGCATCTGTGCCGCCCGCTCGATCTGGGCGAGCGGATCGCCTTCGGTGGCGATGAGGTCGTTGAGCCACAACATGATGAAGCCGTGCACCAGCGACCAGGCGGCCAGCGCGGCGCCGTCGGGATCGGAGCGGGAGCGGGCGTCGGTCAGCGTGGCCACACCGCGGCTGAGTTCTTCGCCTGCGGCTGCTTTCGCCACGGCGAGTTCGGGATCGGCCTCGTCGATCAGCGACTTGTCGAACATCACCTCGTAGTGGCCCGGGTGCTCCATCGCGAAGCGGACGTAGGCACTCGCGGCGTTGAGGAATTCCGGGCGGGCGCCGGCGAGCGCCTCGGCGAGCATCCGCCAGCCTTGCGCGGCAAGCGCGGTGAACAGCCCTCGGCGGTCCCCGAAGTGGTGTGCGGGCGCCGCGTGCGACACCCCGGCCGCGCGGGCCAGCTCCCGTAACGAGACACCGTCGGCACCCCGCTCGGCGACCAGTTCGGCGGCGCGCGCGAGGATCACCGCCCTCAGGTCGCCGTGGTGGTAGCTCGACTTCGCCACCCAGCCATCCTAACCCGAGTCTTGACAGTGACTAGTTCTTTGTCACGCGTACGTGTCCGGGTCGGCCGTCGCGAGCACCCACGCGTACTGGAAGGCGGCTTCCTTCCAGCGTTCGTAGCGACCGCTGATCCCACCGTGCCCCGCGCTCATCTCCGTCTTGAGCAGCACCGCGTTCCCGTCGGTCTTCGAGTGTCGCAGCGCGGCAACCCATTTCGCCGGTTCGACGTAGTAGACCCGGGTGTCGTTGAGCGACGTCATCGCCAGGATCGGCGGGTAGTCCTTGGCGACGACGTTCTCGTACGGCGAGTAGGACTTCATGTAGTGGTAGACGGTCTCGTCCTCGAGCGGGTTGCCCCACTCGTCCCACTCGGTGACCGTCAACGGCAGTGACGGGTCGAGGATCGTGGTCAGCGGATCCACGAACGGCACCTGCGCGAGGAACCCGGCGAACAGTTCGGGCTCCAGGTTCGCGACCGCGCCGATCAACAATCCGCCCGCACTGCCGCCGAGCGCGACCAGGTTCTGGGGCCGCGTGGTGTCGGTGGCGATGAGATGCCTTGCGACGGCGATGAAGTCGGTGAAGGTGTTGCCCTTCTCCAGCAGCTTGCCCTGCTCGTACCACAGCCGGCCGAGCTCACCGCCGCCGCGGACGTGGGCCACCGCGAACACCATGCCCCGGTCGAGCAGCGACAACCGGGCGATCGAGAAGCGCGGGTCCTCACACGATTCGTATGCGCCGTAGCCGTACAGCAGCGTCGGCGCCGGGAACTGCAGACCGGCCCGGTGCACGATCGAGATCGGCACCCGGGCACCGTCGGGCGCGATCGCCCACTCCCGCCGCTCGACGTAATCCTCGGGCCGGTAACCGCCGAGCACCGGCTGCTCGCGCAGCAGGGTCCGCTCGCCCGTCGCCAGATCGATGTCGTAGATCCGCACCGGCGTGACGAAGGAGGTCGCGCCGACGCGCAGTTTCGGGGCGGCCCAGTTGGGGTTGCCGCCCAGACCGGCCGACGTCAGCTCGGTGTCGAAGGTGATGTCCTCGGCGCGTCCGTACGTGCCGTCCGCACCCAGCGGCCACAGCTGGATCTTGGGCAGCGCCTCTTCGCGGTAACTGAGGACGAGGTGCTCGGCGAATGCGTCGACGGCGTCGAGCCGCACGTCCTCGCGGTGCTCGATGAGGGTGCGGGCCGCGGTCGGATCCGCCACCGGCGCGTCGACGAGCGCGAAGTTCTCCGCGCCGTCGTTGTGCAGGATGAGGAAGCGGTCCTCCCCGCCGACCACCGCGTGTTCGACCGAGTACTCGACACCGTCGCGGCGCGGCCACACCACCATGAACTCGGCGTCCGGATCGGTGGCGTCGGCGTAGCGCACCTCCGAGGTGACCGCGCTGCCGGCGGCGATGATCAGGTACTTGTCGCTGCGGGTGCGACCGACGCCGAGCCAGTACTTCTCGTCGGGCTCGTGATACACCCGCTCGGCGGGCAGTCCCGCGCCCAACCGGTGCCGCCAGATGGTGTCCGGCCGCCACGCATCGTCGACGGTCGTGTAGTACACGGTGCGGTTGTCGGCGGCCCAGGTCGCCCCCGCCCCGATGCCGACGATCGTGTCGTCGTACTGCTCGCCGGTCCGCAGGTCGCGGAAACGCAGCGTGTACCGCTCGTCGCCGACGGTGTCGACCGAATAGGCCAGGACGTTGCCGTCGATGCTGACGCTGGCCGCGCCGAGCGCGAAGTACTCGTGCCCCTCGGCTTCGATGTTCTCGTCGAGCAGCACCTGTTCACCCGGGACAGTGGTGTTCTCGTCGAGCTGCGGCGGTGTCCAGTCGTCGGGATCGCTTGCTGGACAACGGCAGTGGACGCCGTACTGCTTGCCCTCGTAGCTGCGGCCGTAGTACCACCACTCACCGCGGCGGGTCGGCACCGACAGGTCGGTCTCCTTGGTGCGGGCCTTGATCTCGTCGAAGATCTTCTGCCGCAACGGCGCCAGGTGTGCGGTCTGCGCCTCGGTGTAGGCGTTCTCGGCCTCGAGGTAGGCGATCACCTCGGGATCGGATTTGTCGCGCAGCCACTCGTAGTGGTCGAGGAACACGTCGCCATGGTGTTCCCGGCGCTGTTCGACACGTTTGGCAACCGGCGGCGTGGCGCTCATGCGCTCTGCCCGATCCACGAGTCGAAGCTCAGCCCCGAGATGCGTTCGTACGCTTCGATGTAACGGGACCGGGTCGCCTCGACAATCTCCGCGGGCAGCGGCGGCGGCGGTTGGTCCGCGGCGCGATCCCAGCCGGAATCCGGGCCGGTGAGCCAGTTGCGGACGAACTGCTTGTCGTAGCTGGCCTGCACCTCGCCCTCGCGGTAGGCGTCGGCGTACCAGTACCGCGACGAGTCGGGGGTGAACACCTCGTCGGCCAGGACCAGCTCACCGGCCTCGTCGACACCGAACTCGAATTTCGTGTCCGCGATGATGATTCCCTTCGTCAGCGCGTGTTCGGCGCCCTGGGTGTAGACCCGCAACGTGCGCTCCCGCAACTGCTCGGCGCGTTTCTCGCCGACCAGATCCACGGTGGTGGCGAACGTGATGTTCTCGTCGTGCGCGCCGATCTCGGCCTTGGACGCCGGGGTGTAGATCGGTTCGGCGAACTTGCTGGCCTCGGTCAGGCCGGGCGGCAACGTCAGCCCGCACAGGGCGCCCGTCTTGCGATAGTCGATCAGCCCCGACCCGGTGAGGTAACCCCGCGCCACACACTCGACGGGCAGCATCTCCAGCCGGCGCACCACCAGGGCGCGGCCGAGCACCTCCTCGGGAATCCGCGGGTCGTCGGGCGGCCCAGCGAGATGGTTGGGCGCATCAATGAGGTCGAAGAAGAACACGCTCATCGCGGTGAGGATGCGGCCCTTGTCGGGGATCTGCGAGGACAGGATGTGGTCGTATGCCGAGATGCGGTCGGTCGCGACGAACAGCAGGTGGTCGTCGTCGATGCCGTACAACTCGCGAACCTTGCCGCTGGCCAGATGGCGGTAGTCGGACAGAGCGGGGCGCATCGGGCCAGCCTATCGGGCAGCATCTACACACATGACTTCGCGGTTTGTGCCTTACGCCACCACACCCGGTCGCCTGCTCGGCCAGTTGATCAGCGACATCGTCGTCGCGGTGTGGGTGTTGATCTGGTTGTTCGTCGGAATGGCCGTCCACTCGGCGGTGGCGACCATCGCCCAGGTCGGCCAGCAGGTGGAGACGGGTGCGAACGGTATCGCCGACAACCTCGAGTCGGCGGGCAACCAGACCAAGGACGTGCCGCTGCTCGGCAACGCCCTGCGCGGTCCCCTCAACGCGGCGGGCGAAGCCGCCCTCGACATCGCCAGCGCCGGTCACAGCCTCGACTCCACCGCCTCGTGGCTAGCGTGGGTCCTGGCGCTGGCGGTGGCGTCGCCGCCGATCCTGGCCATCGCGATGCCGTGGATCTTCCTGCGGGTGCGGTTCGTGCGGCGCAAGTGGACGGCGATCACGCTGGCCGCGACGCCCGCGGGCCAGCAGTTGCTGGCGATGCGGGCGCTGGCCAACCGGCCGCTGGCCAAGCTCGTCAGCGTCGACGCCGACCCGGTCGGGGCGTGGCGCAATCAGGACGTCGCGGCGATCCAGGGGTTGGCGGCGTTGGAACTGCGGGCCGCAGGCATCGCGCGCAACATCTGATCCGCCCCCACCCCCGCGATTTCGGCGCGCTGATCAACGCCTCGCGTACGTAGCCGCGCCGAAATCACCGGAAAGCCCGCCGCAGCGCCGCGCCGAAGGGGTGCCGCACTGTCACCGACCCCATGCGGACCCGGCCGTCGACGACCACGTGCAGCCGCTGCGACGGCGGTGCGGTGTCGACGCTGACCGTGACACTGCCGGCAACCGTCCGGACCGACTCCACATTCGCGGTGGCGTCGTCGGGCAGGATGATCGACGTCGAGCTGCAGTAGTCGTCGACGTGGATCGCCACGACCGGGCGTTGCAGGGTCGCCGATCGGAAGTCCAATGTGGTGTCGCACATCCGGGTGTCGAGACGAATCTGCGGCGGCACCACCCACTGTCCGCGCCGCGTCAGCGACGTCATCCGTCCCCGCAGCACCATCGGCTCGGTCGTGTTCGCCACCCCCAGCGGGAGATCGCGCAGGACGTCGGCCAGGTCGCCGCGGGTCCGGGCCGCCAACACGGTGTCGACACGCTCGGTGAATTCGTCGAGCGTCAGCATGCCTTCGCCGACAGCCTGTTCCAGCAGTCGCCGCGCCTCGGCCCGGTCGGCGTCCGAGATCCGCAGGTGCGCGTCATCACTCGCAGGGTCCACGCCTCCGAGGGTAGGCGTTCTCACGCCTCGAGTCGTACAACCATGTGCCGGATGCCGGTGTGCCGGTTACTACGCGCCCACTCGACCGGTTGAACCAGCCGCACGGAGGCGAAGCGGGCCAGCAGTTCCTCGAACAGCACCCGCAGTTCGAGCCGCGCCAGGTTGGCGCCGAGGCAGTAGTGCACACCCTGGCCGAAACCCAAGTGCGGGTTCGGTTTCCGTGCGATGTCGAAGACGTCCGGCTCGGCGAACACCGTCGCGTCACGGTTGGCCGACCCTTCCCACACCAGCACCTTCTGCCCCACCAGCACGCGGTGTCCGCCCAGTTCGGTGTCCCGGGTGGCGGTGCGCCGCTTCGACGGTGACGGCGAGGTCCAGCGCACCATCTCCTCGACGGCGGTCGGCAGCTGAGCCGGGTCGGCGCGCAGCGCGTCGTAGGCAGCCGGATTCTCGATCAGGGCCAGTAGCCCGCCGGCGATCGCATTGCGGGTGGTCTCGGCGCCCGCGCTGAACAGCAGGTAGAAGAACAGATACAGCTCGGCGTCGGACAGCCATGATTCGGCGGCCACCACCGACAGCATGTCGTCACCGGGTTCGGCGCGCTTGCGGGCCACCAGGTCCGAACCGTAGGCGTACATCCGCGATCCGGCGTCCTCCACCGACAACCGCTCGATCGAGGCCTTACGGGACCCGCGGAAGTCGAAACCCGGTTCGACGGCCTCGAACAGCCAGTGCCGGTCGGATTCCGGGACGCCGAGCAGGATGCAGATCATCTGCATGGGCAGTTCGGCGGCGACCTGCGGCAGGAAGTCGAAGGCCTCCCCGTCGGCGACCTCGTCGAGCAGCATCCGGGCCCGCCCCCGCAGATCGTCGGTGAC
This sequence comes from Mycolicibacterium litorale, assembly GCA_050205415.1. Taxonomy (GTDB): domain Bacteria; phylum Actinomycetota; class Actinomycetes; order Mycobacteriales; family Mycobacteriaceae; genus Mycobacterium; species Mycobacterium litorale_C. The sequence goes on along the minus strand of JBNMQY010000025.1, from coordinate 9,137 downwards.
GCGGGCGATCATCCGCGGGGACAGCCCGGAGTTCACCAACCGGCGGATCTGCGAATGCCGCGGATCGTCCATCATGTTGAGCACCTGACCGGCGATCGGCAGATCCTGCAGCAGCGTGCCGCCGTAGGGCCGGTCGCCACCGGTCACCGACGAGTAGGTGTCCTGATCACGAAGGACCGCAAGGGTTTCCGGATACGTCGCGACGGACCAGAAGCCTTCGCCGTCGGGGGTGTGCTCGGTGGGTTCGTGCCAGTACACCGGCGCGTCGCGGCGGTGGATCGCGAACAGGTCGTGCGGGAAGCCGTTCGCGAAGTTGTCCAGATCGGTGAAGTCGATCTGCGAGAGGCTCACAAGATGGCGCCGGAGGTGTACTTGGCCGCCTCCGGATACCGGCTGACCAGTTCGTCGACCGCGGCGACCACCCGGTCCACCTGGTCGCCGGCGGCGCCGGTGAACGCCTGTTTGTCGGCCAGCGCGTCCTCGAGGGCGACCCGGTCCAGCGGCAGCCGCGGATCGGCGGCGAGGCGGTCCAGCAGGTCGGGCTCCTGACCCTGTTCCCGCATGGCCAGGGCGACGGCGACCGCGTGTTCCTTGATGACCTCGTGTGCGGTCTCGCGGCCGACCCCGGCGCGCACGGCGGCGATGAGAATGCGGGTGGTGGCCAGGAACGGCAGGTAGCGGTCGAGTTCCCGCTGGATGACGGCGGGATAGGCGCCGAACTCGTCGAGCACGGTCAGGAACGTCTCGGTCTGCCCGTCGATCGCGAAGAACGCGTCGGGCAGCGCGACCCGGCGCACCACCGAGCAGAAGACGTCGCCTTCATTCCACTGCGCGCCCGCCAGTTCGGCGGCCATCGAGCCGTAACCGCGCAGCACCACCTGCAGGCCGTTGACGCGCTCGCACGAGCGGGTGTTCATCTTGTGCGGCATCGCCGACGACCCGACCTGGCCGGGCGCGAACCCCTCGGTGACGAGTTCGTGGCCGGCCATCAGGCGGATGGTGTGGGCCAGCGACGACGGGCCCGCACCGAGCTGTACCAGCGCGGAGACGACGTCGTGGTCCAGCGACCGCGGGTAGACCTGGCCGACGCTGCTGAAAACGTCTCGGAAGCCGAGGAATTCGGCGACGCGACGTTCGAGGTCGGCCAGCTTGGCGGTGTCGCCGCCGAACAGGTCGAGCATGTCCTGCGCGGTGCCCATGGGGCCCTTGATGCCGCGCAGCGGGTAGCGCGCGATCAGCTCCTCGATCCGTTGCAGGGCGAGCAGCGTCTCCTCGGCGGCCGAGGCGAACCGCTTGCCCAGCGTGGTGGCCTGCGCGGCCACGTTGTGGCTGCGGCCGGCCATGACCAGATCGCGGTAGCTCACGGCGCGCTCGGCGAGCCGCGCGACGACCGCGACGCCGTGGGCGTGCACGAGTTCCAGGGAGCGGCGGATCTGCAGCTGTTCGACGTTCTCGGTGAGGTCGCGGCTGGTCATGCCCTTGTGCACGTGTTCGTGGCCGGCCAGCGCGTTGAACTCCTCGATGCGGGCTTTCACGTCGTGCCGGGTCACCCGCTCGCGCGCGGCGATGGACGCCAGGTCGACGCGCTCGAGAACGCGTTCGTAGTCGGCCACCACGCCGTCGGGCACGTCGACACCGAGCTCTGCCTGGGCGCGCAGCACGGCCAGCCACAGCCGGCGCTCGGCGACGATCTTGGCTTCCGGCGACCAGATCGCCACCATGTCCTCGCTGGCGTAGCGGTTGGCCAGCACGTTCGGGATCGTCACAGACACACAGCTTACGGCGCGGATCGGGCAGGCTGGCCACGTGTACTTCGTCGGGATCGACCTCGCCTGGGGTGAGCGCAGCCCCACCGGGCTCGCCGTCGCCGACGACGGCGGCAGGCTGGTGTATCTGGCCGCCGCCCGCGACGATGCCGACATCGTCGCCCAGCTCGCGCCGTACACCGCCGGGGCCGCCCTGCTGGCGATCGACGCCCCTCTGGTGGTGACGAATCCGACGGGGAACCGGCCGTGCGAGGCGGCGCTGAACCGCGACTTCCGCGCCTTAGAGGCGGGCTGCCATCCCTCGAACACCGGCCAGCCGTGGTTCGCCGGCGGCGGTCGCGGCGCCCGGCTGGCCGACGCACTGGGCCGGCCCGCCATCGAGGTCTATCCGCACGCCGCGACGGTCGCGTTGTTCGAACTGGCCAAGACGCTGAAGTACAAGCAGAAACGCGGCCGCGACGTGGCGCAGTTGCGCGGTGAACTGCTGCGCCTGATGTCGCTGGTCGAGTCGCTGGCCGACGCCGTCCCACCGCTGGACGCGCGACAGCACGCCGGGTGGGCGGGCCTGCGGGAGGCGGTCCGCACGGCCACCCGCAAATCGGAGCTGCGCCGCGCCGAGGACCCCGTCGACGCGGTGGTGTGCGCGTACGTCGCGCTGTTCGCCACCCGCCGGCCCGCCGACGTCACCGCCTACGGCGACGACGCCACCGGCTGCATCGTGACGCCGGCGCTCAGTCGGACCGGTCCGCCAGGTGAGTGGGGTCGGTGATGGCGCCGCGAATGCCGAGCTGGCGGTTGATCGCCATGGTGAGGAAGAACAGCACGATCCCGATGCCGATCAGGATGAGAGCGACGTAGTACTGCTGCGCGGGGCGGCCGGAGAACGGCAGCACCAGATACAGCGACGCGGCGAACCCGATCCACGGCAGCACCGTCGGCGTCCGGAAATGTCCGCCCTCGGCGCGCACGTCGCGACGCAGCCGCAGCACCGCGATGTTGACCACGGCGAACACGCCGAGCAGCAGGAGTGAGGTCGTCCCGCCGAGGACGGAAATGGCGCTGCTGCTGGCGAACACGCTCACGTAGAAGATCAGCCCGAACGCGATGAGCGTGGTGAACACGATCGCCACCCACGGCGTCAGCCGCCGGGGGTGCACGGTGCCCAGTACGGGCGGCAGCACGTGCTGGCGGGCCATCCCGTAGATCAGCCGGCTGGCCATCAGCATGTTGATCAACGCCGTGTTCGACACCGCGAACATCGAGATGAACGGGAAGATCTCATCGATCGGCAGGTTGGGCGCACCGGCCTTGACCACCTCGACCAGCGGGGTGTCACTGTCGGCGAGCGTGCCGACCGGTACCAGGGCCACCGCGACGACGGCGACGAGCATGTAGACGATCCCGGCGATGGTCAGTCCGGAGAGCAGCACCTTGGGGAAGGTCTTGGCCGGATCCTTGGTCTCCTCGGCCATGTTGACCGAATCCTCGAAGCCGACCATCGCGAAGAAGGCCAGCGACGTGGCGGCGGTGACGGCCATGAACGCGTTCTTGTCCTCGTCGGTGTCGAACGCCACGACGCGGCTGAAGTCGACGTCACCGCCGCGGGTGAACGCCCACAGACCCACGAACAGCACCAGCATCAGGCCGGTGGCCTCGATGATGGTCAGGACGACGTTGAGTTTGATGCTCTCCCCGACGCCCCGGAAGTTGACCGCCGCCAGCAGCGCCATGAACCCCAGCGCGACGGCCGCCACCCCGGCGGTGCCCCAGTCCAGGCCGAAGCCCTCGACGAGGTTCGCCCCGAAGAACCGCGACGCCGTCGACGCCGACGTGATGCCCGAGCACATCACCACGAACGCGACCAGGAACGTCACGAATTGCACGCCGAAAGCCTTGTGCGCGTAGAGCGCAGCTCCCGCGGCCTGCGGATACTTGGTGACGAGCTCGAGGTAGCTGAACGCGGTGATGGTCGCGATCAGGAAGGCCACCAGGAATGGAAGCCACGCTGCCCCACCGACTTCGGCGGCCACGTCACCGGTCAGCGCGTACACCCCGGTGCCGAGGATGTCGCCCACGACGAACAACAGCAGCAGGCCGGGGCCCATCACCCGGCGCAGTTCGGGTTGCGCCCCCACCGTGTCCGTCTGGCTCATCGGCTCCTCCGTCGCTGTCGGCAGGTGATCATCATCGGGCAGGGAATACCCAAACGCAGCACGAATGCCGCATTCGACGCCGAGTCGAGTCAGCCCACCGGCGCCAGGACGTCGATGACGTCGATCAGCGTCGCGCGCGCGGTGGCGCGCGGACCGTCACCGTCGCCGACCAGGGCCGCCACCACCGCGCCGTCGACCGCGCACACCAGCGCGGTGAGGAATTCCGCACGCACCGACCGCCCGCAGCGCTCCACCACCTCGACGACCGCATCGGTGCGCTGGCGCAGGATCTGGCGTTGCACGTCACGCAGCGCGGGTTGGCGGGCGCACGCGATGTAGCGCTCGTAGCGGGAGATGAGCTCCTCGCCGCCGCGGGTGCCGGGCGCGTCGCCGAGCAGGAGATCGACCAGCACGTCGGCGGTGGATTCCGCGCCGCGGCGCCGCCGGGACAGGGCCGCGACGCGCTCCCGCAGCCGGTCGGCCTCCCGGGTTCCTTCGTGTTCGACGGCCTTGACGATCAGGTCGTCGAGGGAGGAGAAGTAGTAGGTCGTGGAGGCCAGTGGCAGGCCGGCGCGACGCGCCACCGCACGGTGCCGAACGGCGTCGAATCCCCCTTCGCACAGCAGATCGGCCGCCGCGCTGACCAGCGCGTACCGCCTGCGTTCCCCCTTCGGAGTGACTGCTGCCGTCACGCCTAGCATGCTGCCAGCCACCGGGGTGGGGCATCGTCGTTTCGCGTAAACCCCAGCCTTTCTTAAGCCAAGTCAGCCGGCGGCCGGGGTGGCGGGTTCCGATGGCAAGATGGCCGCCATGTCCGCCCAGCTGAGTCGCCGTGCCGCGCTGCGCCTCGCCGGGGGTGCGGCCGCGGGCGCGGCAGGTGCGGTCGCGTTCGGCACCGCCCGTTCCGCGGCGACCCCGGCGCCCACCTACTCGACGGGTTCGTTCGTCTCGGCCGCCCGCGGCGGCGTGACGACGAACTGGGCGATCGCCCGACCGCCGGGCCAGTCGCAGGCGTTGCGCCCGGTGATCGCACTGCACGGCAAGGGCGCCGACGCCGCGCAGGTGATGGCGGGCGGTGTCGAGCAGGGCCTGGCCCAAGCGGTCGACGCGGGGCTGCCGCCGTTCGCCGTCGTGGCCGTCGACGGGGGCGGAAGTTATTGGCACAAGCGCGTTTCCGGTGAGGATTCCGGCGCGATGGTGCTCGGCGAGCTCCTGCCGATGCTGAGCGAGCAGGGACTCGACACGTCGCGGGTCGGATTCCTGGGCTGGTCGATGGGCGGCTACGGTGCGCTGCTGCTGGGCGCCCGGCTGGGGCCGGCGCGCACGGCGGCGATCTGCGCGGTCAGCCCGGCGCTGTGGACGTCGGCAGGCGCGACCGCGCCCGGTGCGTTCGACGGCGCCGACGACTACGCCGCCAACAGTGTGTGGGGGCGTCCGGAGTTCGCGTCGATCCCGATCCGGATCGACTGCGGCACTTCGGATCCGTTCTACTCGGCGACGCGGGAGTTCATCGCCCAGCTGCCCACCCCGCCGGCCGGCGGGTTCTCCCCCGGCGGACACGACGGCGGGTTCTGGAGTTCACAGCTGCCGGCGGAGATCACCTGGATGGCGCCACTGCTGCTCTGACGTCCGTTCCTCCCGCGAGCAGACGCGTAGACCCCCTGAAATCCCGCTTTCCGGGGGTTTTCACGTCTGCTCGCGCAGAGAAATCTTCCCCTCGGCCGCGGCCTGTCCGATGTCATGGCGGAAGTGGCTGCCCGGCAACCGGATCGACGACAGGGTCGAGTAGGCGGCCGCCCGCGCGGCATCGAGGTCGGCGCCCGTTCCGACCACGGACAGCACCCGGCCGCCGGACGACACGACGGCCCCGTCGTCACGGCGCGCGGTGCCGGCGTGCAGCACCCCCTCGGCGTCGGCGCCGACGATCACGTCGCCGACGCGTGGCCGTCCGGGGTAGTTCTCGGCGGCCAGCACCACGGTCACCGCGGCGCCGTCACGCCACTGCAGCGCGGGGAACTCCGCCAGCCGGCCGGTCGCCGCGGCATACAACAGCTGCGCCAGCGGGGAGTCGAGCAGCGCCAGCACCGACTGGGTCTCCGGGTCGCCGAACCGGCAGTTGAACTCGACGACGGCCGGGCCGCGTGAGGTGATCGCGAGCCCCGCGTACAGCAGCCCGGAGAACGCGTTGCCACGCCGGACCAATTCGCACGCAACGGGTTTGACGATCTTGTCGACGATCTCGGTGGTGACGTCGGCGGGCAGCCACGGCAGCGGGGCGTAGGCCCCCATCCCCCCGGTGTTGGGCCCGGTGTCGCCGTCACCGACGCGTTTGAAGTCCTGCGCGGGCAGCAGCGGCACCACGGTTTCGCCGTCGACGACGCAGAACAGCGACACCTCGGGACCGTCGAGGAACGATTCGAGCAGCACCGGGTGGCCGGAGTCGAGCAGGCCGGCGGCGTGCGAGCGGGCCGCGTCGCGGTCGGCGGTCACGACCACACCCTTACCGGCGGCGAGTCCGTCGTCCTTGACCACCCAGGCGGCCTGCCCCGCCGGCGGGCCGAACCGGTCGAGCGCGGCGTCGAGGTGCGCGGGGTTGTCGACGATCTCGCTGGTCGCCGTGCGCACGCCGGCGGCGTTCATCACGTCTTTGGCGAAGGCCTTCGAACCCTCGATGCGGGCGGCGTCCCTACTGGGTCCGAAGCAGGCGATCCCGGCGGCGCGCAGCGCGTCACCGACCCCGAGCACCAGCGGCACCTCGGGTCCGACGACCACCAGGTCGGCGCCGATGCGGCGGGCGAGGTCGGTGACGGCCTCGCCCGAGGTCACGTCGACGTCGTACCGATCGGCGATCGCCGCCGTCCCGGGATTGCCGGGTGCCACCGCGAGCGCCTCGACCTCGGGGTCGCGGCGCAACGCCAACAACAGGGCATGTTCACGGGCACCGGATCCGATTACCAGGACGCGCACATGTGCACCCTAAACCTTGATCTGGGCATACAGGTTGCGGCTGAGTGTATGGTCGAAGGCGAGCGTGTTCAGCGTCACACCGAGAGGCGGTCACCATGACGACGATGGAGAACCGATGCCCGTTCGGCCCCGGTTTCGACTTCACCGATCCCGACGTTCTGCTGCAGGGCATCCCGGTCAACGAATTCGCCCAGTTGCGCAAGACCGCACCGGTCTGGTGGAACGAGCAGCAGGAGTCGATCTTCGACGACGGCGGCTACTGGGTGATCAGCCGACATGAGGACATCAAGGCGATCTCCCGCAACGGGGATCTGTGGTCGACCAACGCCAAGGGCGCGGTCATGCGGCTGCCCGAAGGGGTGACGGCCGAGCAACTCGACCTGACCAAGGCGCTGTTGATCAACCACGACGCCCCCGAACACACCCGGCTCCGCAAGATCGTGTCGCGGCTGTTCACCCCGCGCGCCGTCGCCGCGCTGGAGGAGAAGCTGGCGGTCTCCGCGCGCGAGATCGTCTCCGCCGCGCGGGAGAAGGGCAGCGGCGACTTCGTCACCGACATCGCGATGAGCCTGCCGCTGCAGGCGATCGCCGACCTGATCGGCGTGCCCGAGGCCGACCGCGAGAAGCTCTTCCACTGGACGAACTGCATCATGAACACCGACGACCCCGACTTCGACTCCGATCCCACGGTCGCCAACGCCGAGTTGATGGGTTACGCCTACAACATGGCCGAGGAACGCAGGCGGTGCCCGGCCGACGACATCGTGACCAAGTTGATCCAGGCCGACTTGGGAGGGGAAGGCGGCGAATCCCTCGGTGACGTCGAGTTCGCGTTCTTCGTCATCCTGCTGGCGGTGGCCGGCAACGAGACCACCCGCAACGCGATGACGCACGGGATGAACGCGTTCTTCGAGAATCCCGACCAGTGGGAGCTGTTCGTGCGCGAACGGCCGGAGACCGCGGTCGACGAGATCGTGCGCTGGGCCACCCCGGTGCACTGCTTCCAGCGCACGGCGCTCACCGACGTCGAACTCGGCGGGGTGACGATCCGAGCCGGCCAGCGCGCGGGCCTGTTCTACAGCTCGGCGAACTACGACGAGGACGTCTTCGACCAGCCGTTCCGCTTCGACATCCTGCGCGACCCGAACCCGCACCTCGGGTTCGGCGGGAACGGGGCGCACTACTGCATTGGGGCGAACCTCGCCCGCATGGAGATCAAGCTGATCTTCAACGAACTCGCCGACCAGATTCCCGACATCGCGAAACAGGGCGAACCGCAACGGCTTCGGTCGGGGTGGATCAACGGGGTCAAGGCGCTGCCGGTCAGCTACCGGGGTTGACCACTTCCCCAAGTAGCATCTGCGCATGCGCACTCACGGCTGGTCGGGCTCGGCGCCGGCCAGTGACGAGGAGGCGGTCGAGCGGATCCTGGCCGCCGCCGGCCGCGCCATCGACGAGCGCGGCGCCGACCTGAGCATCGCCGATGTCGCCCGCACGCTCGGTGTCACGCGCCAGACGGTGTACCGATACTTCCCCAGCACCGAGGCGTTGCTCGTGGAGGCGGCCGTCCACGCCGCCTCCGGTTTTCTCGACCGACTGGCCGAGCACGTGCGCGGCATCACCGAACCCGCCGAGGCGGTGACCGAGGCCATCGCCACCGCATTGGAGTGGCTGCCCAAGGACAAGCACATCGGCCTGCTCGTCACCCCGGGCCGGGCCGACGCGCATTCGGAGTCGGTGACCTCGGATGTGGCGCTGCAGTTCGCGAACGCGATGGTGCGCCGGTTCGACGTCGACTGGGCCGGCCTCGGGTTCGGTGACGACGACCTCGACGAGCTCGCCGAGTACCTGCTGCGCATCATCCAGTCGTTCGTCGTCGACCCCGGCCGACCGCCCCGTACCGGCGAAGCGCTGCGCGACTTCCTGCGCCGCTGGGTCGGTGCGGCGGTGCGCTAGCCGGCGCGTTGACTCTGCGCTCAAGGCTTCCCTCACTCGAACTTTCCCGCCGTCGACGCAGAGTCACGAAAGAGGGGCGCCCCGGGTGGGGCGCCCCTCTTTCGAGGTGGAGATTCAGCGGGTCGTGACGTAGACGACGCGGTCGTCGTTGTCGTAGCGGACCGACACGATGCTGGACTGGTCGAGCGGCTTGTTCATGCCCTGCTGGGTGACGCGGACCTGGTAGCCGCGGTCGTCGAGGGAGCTGATGGTGTCGGCGGCGTTGCCGGGGCCGGCGGGGGCGGCCTGGGCGGGG
>JBNMQY010000024.1:0-84807 GCA_050205415.1 Mycolicibacterium litorale | reverse complement strand
GCGGAGGTGGAGCCAGCCACGGCACCACTATTGGCGGCAGTCCGGGGATTGCGACGACGTTGGGTGGCGGGGCCGGCGGGGGCGGTACCTGCCCTGGAGGCGGCGCGCTCGGAGCGGAAGGCGCGCTCGGGGGAGGCGGCCGGTACACCGGCGCGGGGACGTACCCGGTGCTGGTGTTGATCGTGATGATCGTGCCGGGAATGGTCCTGCCCCTCGGAGTCGTGCCGACGACGCTGCCCTTCGTGGAGGAGCTGTAAACCGCAGTCGGTTCCGCTGCGACCTGAAAGCCGGCTTCGGCCAACTTCTTTCGCGCTTCATCGAGCTTCAGTCCGGCCACGCTGGGTATCTGGCCGCCGGGGCCGCCGTCGACGTAGCGCGGATCGGTGGGGGGCATGGCGATCGGGCCGAAGTCGGTGGCGATCGGCTTCATCGCCGCGAACCAGGTGCGGGCCGGTTCGGTTCCGCCGTAGAGGTTTCCGTCACTGCACTCGCGCAGCGGGCTCGTGCACAGACCGGACGGGGTCGGGGAGTCGTTGAAGATGTAATTCGCGGCGGCGTACTGATTGGTGAAGCCGAGGAATGCCGAGGACCGGTGCGACTCGGTGGTGCCGGTCTTGCCCGACATCGGCAGATCCCATCCGACCGAACCCGCCGCGCTGGTGGCGGTTCCGCTGGTGTGGTCCGTGCCCAACGCATTGGCCATCGTGTTGGCGAGCCCTTCGGGGACCGCCTGCTCGCATGGCGCCGCCGCCAGGGCCACCTCATCGCCGTTGCGGTCGAAGACCTTGTCGATCGGGCTGGGCGGGCACCACACTCCGCCCGAGGCCAATGTCGCGGCCACGTTGGACAATTCGAGTGCGTTGAGCTGCAGCGGGCCGAGTGTGAACGATCCGAGATTCTCCCGCTTGACCCAATCGGCGATGCTCTCGTTGCTCTCAGGGTCGTACACGCGGCCGGTTCCCGGCTCGGCATAGGATCGCAGCCCGAGCCGGACCGCCATGTCGATCGCGCGGGGAACACCGATCTGGGAGATCAGTTTGGCGAATGCCGTGTTGGGTGATTTCGCCAGCGCATCAGTCACATTCATCTGGCCGGCGTACTGGGAGGCGTTCCTCACACACCAGGTTTTCGCCGGGCATCCGGGTTCGGTGCTGTCGCCCAGGCCGGTGGCCCGGAATGACGCCGGCACATCGAGGGTGACGTTGATGCCCATCCCCATCTCCAGCGCGGCGGCCGTGGTGAAGATCTTGAAGATCGAGCCGGCGCCGTCGCCGACGAGAGAGAAGGGCTGCGGCTGCACCGTCTGGGCGGCGTTGGCGTCCAGCCCGTAGCTGCGGCTGTCGGCCATCGCCACGAGGCGGTGCGCGTCCTTCCCGGGCCTGATCACGCTCATCACGCTGGCGACGCCGACCGCGGTGGGGTCGGCGAATTCGTCGACGGCGTTCTTGACGCTGCGCTGGACCTTCGGGTCGAGGTTGGTGCGGATCAGGTAGCCGTTGCGGGCCACGTCCTCCACGCTCAGACCCGCCCCGGCCAGGTACTGCAGCGCGTATTCGCAGAAGAACGCGCGATCACCGGCGGCGATGCAACCCTGCGGCAGCGCCGCCGGTTGCGGCAGTATGCCCAGCGGTGCGGACTTGGCGGCGCGGAGTTCGCCGGCCTTATCGGGCAGGTTCTCGATCATGGTGTTGAGCACCACGTTGCGCCGTTCCAGCGCGGCATCGGGATAGGTGTACGGGTCCAGCGAGCTGGGGGAGCGGACCATCCCGGCCAACAGCGCAGCCTGCTGCCAGTTGAGGTCGCTGGCATCGATGCCGAAATAGGTCTTCGCGGCGTCCTGAACACCGAACGCGCCGTTGCCGAACGACACCAGGTTGAGATAGCGGGCCAGGATCTCCGCCTTCGGGAGCGCGACGTCCATGGCCAGGGCCGCCCGGATCTCGCGGAGCTTGCGCGCCGGGGTGTTCTCTACCGCCGTGCGCCGGTCCGCACTGGTCTTCGCCTTCACCAGGAGGTTGAAGTTCTTGACGTACTGCTGCTCGAGCGTCGACCCGCCCCGGGTGGATTCGGCGCCCTGCAGATAACCCGCCAGGCCGGTCAGGGTGCCCTGCCAATCGACGCCGTTGTGCTCACTGAAACGTTTGTCCTCGATCGAGATGATCGCCAGCTTCATCGTGTCGGCGATCCGATTGCTGGGAACCACCCAGCGGCGCTGCTCGTAGAGCCAAGCGATGGGGTTCCCGGCTTCGTCCACCATGGTGGAGACGGCCGGCGCCGCACCCTCGAGCAGTTGTGTGAATTCCTCGTTGGCCGAGTCGGATACGCGCAGGAACGCTGTCCCGGCGCCGCCGACGAACGGGAACATCAACGCCGCCGCGAGCAGCCCGGCGGCGAGGCAGCAGCCCGCCAGCCTGGCGAGCGCCTCCCGCTTTGCCCGGCGCTGGTCGCGCATAACGCCAGCTTAGGACGGTTCACGGGACCTGACAGCGAATTGCAGAGGTCCATCGGTGTCGTTGAGCCCGGCACCCGCTGGTGCCACAATCGACGTATGGACTCGGGCCCGCGGGGCCGGGGACCGGTTGGGCTCCGCTGCGACCTCGACACGCTGACAGCGACGTGCCGCGCATTCCGTCGGCTTCCGCCCGATGAGCGACCAATCAGGGAGTCATCATGATCACCCTCTACGTGGTGGCCGGCGTCGTCGCGCTGGCACTGCTCTGTCTCCTGTCCAGCGTGCGCGTGATCCAACAGTTCGAACGCGGCGTGGTGTACCGGTTCGGACAGGTGCGATCCCGGGTGCGCGAGCCCGGGCTCACACTGCTCGTCCCGGTCGCTGATCGCCTGCAGAAGGTGAACATGCAGATCATCACGATGCCGGTACCCGCCCAGGACGGCATCACGCGCGACAACGTGACCGTACGGGTGGATGCGGTCATCTACTTCAAGGTGGCCGATCCTGTGCGGGCGGCCGTCGACGTCCAGGACTACAGATCGGCCATCGGGCAGGTCGCGCAGACGTCGCTGCGGTCGATCATCGGCAAGAGCAACCTCGATGACCTGCTGTCCAATCGGGAGCACCTCAACCAGGGCCTGGAGTTGATGATCGACAGCCCGGCGCTGGGCTGGGGGATCCACATCGACCGCGTCGAGATCAAGGACGTGATCCTGCCCGACTCCATGAAGCGGTCGATCGCCCGCCAGGCCGAGGCCGAGCGGGAGCGACGGGCCAGGGTCATCACCGCCGACGGCGAGCTGCAGGCCTCGCAGAAGCTGGCCGCCGCGGCCGGCGTGATGTCCGAGCAACCCGCGGCACTGCAACTGCGGCTTCTGCAGACCGTCGTGGAGGTGGCGGCGGAGAAGAACTCGACCCTGGTGCTGCCCTTCCCCGTCGAACTGCTTCGCTTCCTGGAACGGTCGACGCCGCAGGCGCAGGGCGAGAGTTCGGCCGACGATGACCCGTCGCGCTCGGACACCGACGTTCAGGCTGCGCTGACGGCGTCGCTTTCAGGCATATCGTCTGCACTGACGCAATCACCACGTGAGGCCAAACTGGCGACCTGACCGCCGCAACCCTGGCAGCTTCAGAACTCCCGAAGCGTCTCACGCAGCGTCTTCTGCGTGTACTCCGTGCGCACGACGCCGCGCCGCTGCAGTTCGGGCACCAGACCGTCGGTGACCTCGATGACGTGTCTGCGGCTCACGCCTTGGTTGTGCAGCGTGATCAGGAAACCGTCGCCGCCGACCTCGTCCATGAGCCATTCCATCTCATCGGCCACGGCCGACGGTGTACCGATCAGCGGGTAGGACGACGAGAACTCGGCGGACTCGTAGACGAGTTCGCGCAGCGTCTTGCCCGACCCGGGCTGCTGGAACTTGTCGAGTGAGCCCTGCTCGCCGTTGGTGGTCAGATGCGGCAGCGGCGAGTCGAGGTCGAACTGAGCGAAGTCGATATCGGTGATCGACGAGAGCAGCGACAGTGACTGTTCGGCGAACGCCTGCGAGGTGACCATCCGCTCCCGCCGCCCCAGCGCCTCCTCGGTGGTCTCGCCGAGCGTCGGCACCACGAGGTACATGACCTTGACCTCGTCGGGATTGCGGCCCTGGGCCGCCGCCCGGCCACGGATGTCCTCGCGGTACGCCCGCATGCCGTCGACCCCGTCGGCGAGCGTGATGATCGCGTCGGCGTGCTTGGCCGCGAAGTCACGTCCACGCGGCGATCCGCCGGCCTGCAGGAACGTCGGCCGACCCTGGGGGGACGGCGCGGTGTTGAGCGGCCCGCGGCACTTGTAGTACTTGCCGTGGAAGTTGATCTCGTGCACCTTCGTGAAATCGGTGTGCACACCGCGCTCGCGGTCGACGACGACGGCGTCCGGTTCCCACGAATCCCACAGCTGGTAAACCAGATCCATGTACTCGTCGGCCATGGCGTAGCGGTCCTCCCGCGGCGGAAGCGCGTCCAGACCGAAGTTCTGCGCAGCCGCGTTCTCGGCACTGGTCACGATGTTCCAGCCGAACCGTCCGTGCGAGATGTGGTCGATGGTCGAGCACAACCGAGCCAGCAGGAACGGCGGATAACCCAGCGCCGACAGCGTCGCCACGACCCCGAGATGCTGTGTGGCGGCACTGATCAGCGTCGCCAAGTGCGCCGGATCGTGTTTGGGCACCATGCCGACCGCATGCTTGAGCACGGCCTCTTTGGTGCCGCCGAACGCTTCCGATACGGCCAGCTTGTCTTCCATCATGATGAAGTCGAAGCCCGCACGCTCCAGATTCTTGGCCATCTCGACGTAGAACTGGCCGTCCCACGGTGTACCGCCGCCCTGCTCAAACGGACCGGTCCACATGTCGGAGGTGAAATTCATGAACCAGCCGAGATGAAACTTCTTGTCTTTCAACGGAGAATCACTACTTTCTCGATACCGTGGTGAAGCGTTGAACGCTTCCTACTTTGCGGCGGTCAGATGTGCGGCTGGAGTTCCGTATGCGTGGCATCCGGAACGGCCTTGAGTTTCAGGCTTGCTCGGATGGCGAGGCCGATCACGAACAGAGCCGCGGTGACGATGAACGGCGCCCAGTCGACAAGCGGGTCTCCGGTGCGAGGCCACAGCACGTTGACGGTCTCGACGATCACCCACACCAGCGCGAGCCAACCCGCGACGTGTCCGGCGCGACCGAGGAACGTCGGTTCTGAGCGGTCCCACGTCCCCCGGATCTTGCTGATCGCGAGCCCGACGATGGGGAAGGCGAACGACAAGAAGAACCCTGCAGTGACGAATGTGACCAGCAGCGTGTAGATGTGCTCGCTCTGGAACGGCAGGTACAGCAGGATGCCGATCGTGCCGGTGACCACGGTCGCGATGGTCGGGGTGTTGATGCGCCCGTGAAGCCTGCCGAGGTGGCGGCTCACCGGCAGTTCTCCGTTGCGCCCGTAGGACCACACGATGCGCGACACGGCCGAGCTGATCGCGACGACGGTGGCGAAGTAGGCGATGACGAACAGGATCATGACCGCCTTGAAGGCGGGCGCCGGGAGGTAGGCGGTGAGCGTGGCCGCGACGGGATCTGCCTCGGCGGCGGCGCTCTCCGGCATGGCCATCAGGAAGGCGAAGCACGTGAACAGCACGACGAGTCCGACGCCGACGAGGGATCCGACGATCGCCTTCGGGATGGCGCGCTTGGGCTCGGCGACCTCCTCGGCGAGGGTGCTGGCGCTCTCGAAACCGAGGAAGGACCATCCCGCGAACATGACCGCCAGCACGAACGGGGTCGCCATGAAGGCGGTGTCCGGCGGCCAGGTGATCGCGCTGCCCAGCGTCGTGACGCTGTTGACCTTGTGAAAGCACAAGAGCCACACCGCGATACCCACCGAGCCGACCACCTCGGCGACCAGGCACAGGAAGCCGACGATGCGGACCGCCGCACGGCCCAGCACGTTGACGAGCACCGCACCGGCGAGAACGACCATCCCGACAAGGGTCATGAGTTTCTGGTTGTCCGCGTCGAGATCGAAAGCGGCGGCGGCGAACAACGCACCACCGTAGGACACCGCGGTCAGAGTGATCATCAGCGTCCACATGTAGGCCCACCCGGCGAACCACCCGTAGGCGGGGCCGAGCAGACGCCGCGACCACTGGTACACCCCACCTGCCATCGGCCACCGCGAGGCCAGCACGCCGAACGTCACGCCGATGAGCACCTGGCCGATCAGCACCACCACCAGGGCCCACCAGAAACCCGGGCCGGCTGCGGCCAGACCGAGCCCGAAGACCATGTACATGGCCACGATCGGCGAGACGAAGACGAAGCCGAGCATCGCTGCCGACCACATGCTGAACTCGCGTCGCATCGGTGCGGCGGCGGGCGGATCCGCGGTCGTGCGGGTCGCGATGTCGTCCACGGGTGCTCCTTCAGCGAGACTCCTGCGGGGGCAGGAACGTTTCTGTCGCTGAAAGTTAGGGACGTCGTGTGTCGCGAAACGGCCGCTACAGTAACGTTCCTGTTAACGGTCACCACAGGTCGTGACGCGCTCCGCCCTGCTACCGCCGCGAGCTGGCGCGGACGACGAGATGGCCGGGCACCACCTCGCGGCGGGGTTCGGCGTTCTGCTCGATCTGGTCGACCAGCATCCGCACCGCGGCACGGCCCATCTCCTCGGCATGCAGTTCCACCACCGAGATCGCCACGGGCGCAGAGGCGACCGCGGCACCGTCACCGATGTTCACCAGCATGAGGTCCTGCGGGACGCGCAGTCCCAGATCCATCGCGGCCAATTCCGCGGCCAGCGCGAGCTGATCCAGGCCGACGAAGAGCGCGTCCGGGCGGTCGGGACCGTCGAGGAGGCCCCGCACCGCGGCGCGAGCCGCCGCGGGATCGAAGGCGCCCGGGATGCGGGATCTGCGATCGGCGAAACCTCGCTGGGCACACCAGGACGTGAACTCCTGCTCGACGGAATGGATGTACGACGCGGGGGAGTCCGGCGTGATGAGCATCGGCCGACGCGACCCGCCCCGTTCGAGATGCTCGAGGACGTCGGCGACGACGCCGGCCCAGTCGTTGTCGACCCAGCTCGCCGCGTCGGAGTCGGTGCGCCCCACCGTGCTCGCCGGCGTGCCGCGACGGCGGGCGGATTCGAGCAGCTCATCGCGCTTGGCCGGGTCGACGGCGATGAGCCCGTCGTGCGCGACATCCAGCTGCATGTGTGCCGGCGCGACCGCCAGGAGGAACCCCCGTTGGTTCGCCTCGATGGCGGCTCCGGTCATGACCCGCATGAAATACTCGACATGCCAGAGTGATTCGGCGTCAACATCGCCTGGCAACATCGTGATCACCAGGGTCCCGGTACGTCCGTTGCGCAATGACCGCGCGGCGACACTGGGGCGATACCCGAGCTCGCCAGCGATCTTGCGCACCCGCTGCCGGGTCTTCTCGGGCAGCGAACCACTACCGTTCAACGAGTCCGACACCGTCGTCGTCGAAACGTTCGCGGCCAGCGCCACGTCCCGCAAGGTGACCCTGCCTCTGCCGCGCTCAGCCGCCATGTGCGCAATCTAGGCGCTTGGCCACACATTCTCAGCGCAACGCGTTCACGCGTTGTCGGCCGCTTGCCACAGGAGTATCTTCCCGACAGGCGTGATCGTGGTGCGAATTCGCACCGATAGCGAAAACGGCTGCCTCTGAACAGGTGTGACCAGTCGAACGAGGACGCAGGTGTGAACGACGACGAGTTGGCAGCCAGCGACGGGACAGCCATCGCCGAAGCCATCCGAGCTGGGGTGATCTCGGCCGAAGAGGTCGTCGAGAGCGCCATCGCTCGTGCCGAATCTCTGAATCCGCTTCTCGGGTTCCAGGTGACGACCATGGTGGAGACGGCGCGAGCTCGCGCCGCTACCGTCGACCTCGGTGCGCCGCTGGCCGGGGTGCCTTACTTGATCAAGGACCACCTGGCGTTGCAGGCCGGCGTACGGCACACGTCAGGCTCGCGATACCTGCGGGACTTCGTCGCCACCGCCGACAGCCAGATCGTCCGCCAATACCGCGCGGCCGGCCTGATCCCCATCGGCACCTCGGCGACATGCGAATTCGCGCTGCTGTCGACCGCCGAATCCGCGGCGCACGGGCCTTGCCGCAATCCGTGGGACCCCACCCGCACCACAGGTGGATCGAGCGGTGGCGCCGCGGCAGCGGTGGCTGCCGGCGTCGTGCCCATTGCCCACGGCAACGACGCGGCCGGCTCGATACGGATTCCCGCATCGGCATGCGGGCTTTTCGGACTCAAACCGAGCAGGCGCCGAGCGCTGGTCCCTGAGCTGTTGTCCGGCAGCCCTGCGGCAGGGATCTGGTCCGAGCACGTCGTGACACGAACCGTGCGGGACAGTGCCGCAGTCCTTCGGGCCCGCGCCGCCGGTTCAGCGCGCGGCAGCCGTGACACCGGGAGCTCCTCACGAGATTCCGCTCTGCGGATCGGTTACGCCGCAACACCGCCAACCGGAACACCGGTCGCCAGTGCTTGCGAAGAGGCGGTTGACGACGCGGTCCAACTCTGCGCGCGCCTGGGTCATACCGTCGCCGAGGTCAAACTGCCGGGCGACTTCGCGGAGCTCGAGCGCGCCTTCTTGATCCTCTACACCGCGGGAGCCGCAGCGTGGCTTGACCATTGGATCGGTGTCCTCGGAAACCCTCCGCGGCCCGGTGACCTCGAACCGTACACCGACGCTGTCGTCGCGCACGGCCGCAGTTTCTCGCCTGCCGCGATACACGGCGCCATTGAGACTCTCGAGCAAGCCGAACGCCAGATCTCCGCGTTCTGGGCCGATTTCGATGTATTCCTGACCCCGACGCTGGCAGCACCGCCACCTGCGCTGGGCTACTTCACCGCAGATCCAGCGGACCCTCTGGAGCTGCTGGGCCGGGACGCTGAGTTCTCGCCGTTCACCTGGTACGCCAACGCCGTCGGGTCGCCCGCCATGTCCGTGCCGCTGTACTGGAACGCTGACCGCCTTCCTATCGGAACCCACTTCATGGCCGCTCGCGGCCGCGAGGATCTCCTGCTCGCGCTTGCCTCCGAACTGGAGAACGCTCGTCCTTGGTCGACGCATCGGCCCGTCATCTTCGGGGCACACGCCCGAGAAAAGGATGCGTGAGCGCCACCGATCTCACCGCAGTCTCGAGAAGGTACCGCTTCGGTGTCTCGCGTGCTCGCTGTCGCGCGGTGCGAATACGATCCGCTCCTATGGTGACCCTCCGGCGATTGCTTGTGGTTTCGCTGGTGGCCGGGTGCCTCGGCGCGGGTGCGGCGTCCACGGCGCCGACTGCCGGAGCGCTGGGCTGGGGCGCGATCGCGGTTTCGCCGAACACCGGCAAGGTGGGCTATACGCAGGGCTTCAACTCGGCTGTCGAGGCCGAGCGCGCGGCCATCGGCCTGTGCAACGCGCGCGACTGCCGGGCGGTCGTGAACTTCACGAAAGGGTGCGGCGCGGTGGCGCAGGCGCCTGACGCGTCGTGGGCAGCGGGCGTGGACCGTGACAGCGCCGGGGCGCAGAAGAGGGCCTTGATCTCGTGCAGTCGGTACGGTCCCGGCTGCCGCGTCATCGGCGTGTCATGTAGCTGAGTACGCGGACCAGGGTTCGCGGGCGAAGACCTCCTCGACCATCGGGCGGAAGAACTCGAGCGGACGATGCTCGAACTCCGCGTCGAAACAGTTCTGGTCGTACTTCTCGCAGAACTCCACACAGTCGTCGAACCATTGGTGCCCGCGGTACTTTTCCCGAGCGTCTCGGACACCACCCATGTGCGGGGCGTAGTAATACTGCTGGAATTCCGGGTGGACCTTCACGATCCAGGCCAGACGTTCGGGTACGTAGGGCGCGAGGACCGCTGCGGCGAACGCGCCATGAGCATGAGGCGCATACGTGTCACCGATGTCGTGCAGAAGCGCCGCGACCACGTAGTCGACCGACCGTCCGTCGTCGAAGGCCCGAGTCGCCGACTGCAGTGCGTGGTCCAGCCGGCTGATCGGATAAGCCTGCTCACCGTCCGCGAGGGCTTCCACCAGTGACAGGACGCGGGGTACCAGGCCGGCATTGTTCGCCTCTTCGGCGCGGCTGATCAGCGCGTAATCTTCCGCGGTGCCCTCGGCCATGGTGCGGTAGGTGGCACGTGTCGGCGTACTCATGACCGACTCCTTTCAACTGGGTCCCGGGACAAACGTAGCGGTGGTTTGTTGCGGTCGCGTATTGGCAGCGGCCGAGGATGCCGACCCCCGACCCCGGGCGCTCTGTCGAACCGGACAAAGACCGGGCGCATTTCCCATACGATCGGCCAAGAAGTTCAGGTGACCGTCCTGCTTTCATGATCGAAACGACGAGCGCATCGCAGGAACCTTCGACGGAACGAGAAATTCATGTCCGACACCACGTTTCAAATCCTGGCGATCGGGCTGTACTTCGTCCTGATGCTCGCGATCGGCTTCTACGCCTTCCGCCGGACCAGCGACCTGGACGACTACATGCTCGGCGGCCGCAAGCTCACCCCGACCGTCGCCGCGCTGTCCGCGGGCGCCTCGGACATGTCCGGATGGCTGCTCCTCGGCGTCCCCGGTGCCATCTACGCCTCTGGCCTGATCGAGTCGTGGATCGTGATCGGCCTGGTGATCGGCGCCTGGCTCAACTGGAAGTTCGTCGCACCTCGGCTGCGGGCCTACACCGAGATCGCCAACAATTCGATCACCGTGCCGAGCTTCTTCGAGAACCGGCTGCGCGACAAATCGCATGTCCTGCGGATCTCGGCCGGCGCGATCATCCTGGTGTTCTTCACGTTCTACGTGTCGTCCGGCATGGTCGCCGGTGGGGTGTTCTTCGAGACGTCGTTCGGCTCGTCGTACCTGATCGGCATGCTGTTGGTCGCCGGAGTCACCCTGTGCTACACACTGTTCGGCGGCTTCCTCGGCGCGTCGCTCACCGATGTCGCGCAGGCGCTGTTGATGTTCGCCGCGCTCGTCACGATCCCGGTCGTCACGATCATCGCCACCGGCGGGCCGGGGGAGATGGTCGACCTGGTCCACGCCGCCGACTCCGCGAACACCGGCGACGAGATCCACCGCACGTCGCTGTTCTACGGCGGGAGTTTCCTCGCCATCGTGTCGGCGGCGGCCTGGGGACTGGGCTATTTCGGCCAGCCGCACATCATCGTCCGGTTCATGGCGATGCGCTCCTCGGCCGATGCCAAGGCGGGTCGCCGTATCGGCATCAGCTGGATGATTCTCACGTCAGCAGGTGCGATCACCACCGGCTTCGCGGGCCTGGCGTACTTCTTCCGCGAGGGCGTGACGCTGGACAATCCCGAGACCGTGTTCCTGCGGCTGGCTCAGGTCATGTTCCATCCCTTCGTCGCCGGCATCGTGCTGGCCGCAGTGCTGGCGGCCATCATGTCGACGATCTCGTCGCAGCTGATCGTGTGTTCGTCGGCTCTGGTCGAGGACATCTACCGCGCGTTCGGCAAGGAGGCCAGCCCGAAGAGGCTGGTCACCTATGGCCGGCTCGGGGTGCTGACGGTCGCGGTGGTGGCGATCCTGTTGGCGCTCAATCCGGATGGGACGATCCTCGACCTCGTCGGCTTCGCGTGGGCCGGTTTCGGTGCCGCGTTCGGACCGCTCATCATCCTGTCGCTGTTCTGGCGCAAGCTCACCTCGGCCGGTGCGATCGCCGGCATGATCGCCGGTGCCGTCGTGGTCGGCATCTGGGGTCAGACCGAGGCGTTGTCGAGCGCGATGTACGAAATCGTGCCCGGCTTCATCGCGTGCCTCGTCGTCGCCGTGGCAGTGTCGCTCATGACGGCCCGGGAGGACGACGAGATTCAGCGCGAGTTCACCGATATGGCCGAGACGGCTCAACAACCGGCGGCGTCTGCCTGACGCCCGGATGTGTGGCGCTTTCAGCCCTCCGGGCCGAAAAGCAACAGCACACGGCTGTCAATTCGACTGGAATCCAACGGTATCCGTGTCCCGCGGACTCAGGCATCATGGGGGCATGGAACATCTCGTCGACGTTGGTGACGGTGTGATCCTGTGGGCGCAGGACAGTGGGAATCCCGACGGCACGCCGCTGCTGCTGATCATGGGTGCCAACTCCTCGGGGCTGACATGGCCGGATGAGCTGGTCGAGATCCTCGGTCGCCGGCATCGGGTGATCCGCTACGACCACCGCGACACCGGTCGCTCCAGCTGGGAGTTCGACCGGGTTCCCTATGCCATCGCCGACCTCGCCGACGACGCGGTCGCCGTCCTGGATGCCCTGGGGATACCGCGGGCGCACGTGGTCGGGATGTCGATGGGCGGCACCCTGGTGCAGCTCCTCCTGCTCGACCACCCGGACCGCTTGTTGTCGGCGACCGTCATGTGCACCTCGGCTCTCGGGGCCGGGCTGGCGGCGGGCCCGGAAGCTTCGTCGGAGCTGCCCGGTCCTGATCCGGCGCTGCTGGAGTTCTGGTCACAAATGGATGCCGACCGAGATGCTGCCGACGAACTCGACTGGCGGGTGGAGCACTGGCGCATGCTCAACGGGCGTGCGCTCCCGTTCGACGACGCGGAGTTCCGTCACCTCGAGCAGCGAATGATCGAACACGCGGGTCGGCATGAGAATCCGGCGGCGCATGCGCGCGCCGACCAGGGCGGGCTGGATCGCGGCGGTGAACTCGGCGCGGTCACCGTGCCCACGCTGGTCATCGAGGCGCCTGAGGACCCCGTCAACCCGCCGCCGCACGGCGCCCATCTCGCCGCGGTGATCGGCGGCGCTCAGATGGTCACCGTGGCCGGCATGGGGCATGCCCTGCCGCATGCGGTGGTTGAGCCGGTCGGGGCCGCAATCCTCGCCCACACGGGCGCAGTCGAGGCTCGTTGACGCTGAGGAAAGTTCTGAGGCTCGTGCGGTACGCGAACGTTGGCGACACCTCGACAGAACACTGGACGCCCCAGGTGAAGCGGCCCCCGGGAATCACTCCGGGGGCCGTTTTCGTCGAGGTGTGTAGGCGGAGTTCTGAGCATCGCATCGTCCACCGCAGACGTCGGGTCGATGGCTTCGTGATGCGAGCCGCCTATTCTGGTTAGCTCTACGAACAAACCAGGGAGTTTCATGACCACCGAGGCGAGGGAGCCCTCGACGCGCGAGCGCCTGCCTGCCAGCGCCAACGCCATCATCGCCATACTCGTCGGGTCGGCGTTCGTCATGATCCTCAACGAGACGATCATGAGCGTCGCGCTGCCCGCCTTGATCGTCGACCTGGACATCACGGCCGGCACGGCTCAGTGGCTGACCAGTGGCTTCCTTCTGACCATGGCCGTCGTGATCCCGATGTGCGGGTCGCTGCTGCAGCGGTTCCCGGTGCGAGGCGTCTACCTCACGTCGATGGCGTTGTTCTGCGTGGGCACCTTGATATCGGCGGTGGCGCCCGGCTTCGCGGTCCTGTTGGCCGGTCGGATCGTGCAGGCGTGCGGCACCGCGGTCATGGTGCCGCTGTTGATGACGACGGTGATGACCCTGATCCCGCCCGAGCGGCGCGGTCAGACAATGGGCACCATCTCGATCGTCATCGCGGTGGCCCCCGCAATCGGTCCCACCCTGTCGGGCATCATCCTCGGCGCACTGAGCTGGCGGTGGATGTTCTGGATCGTGCTGCCGATCGCGGCGCTCGCACTGGCGGCCGGCGCCGCACGGCTGCGGGTGGTCGAGGAACGGCAGCGGCCGACGCCGATCGATCCCGTGTCCATCCCGCTTTCCGCCGTCGGCTTCGCCGGTCTGGTGTTCGGTCTCTCCCTCATCGGTGAATCCGGGAACGGACATCAGAGTGTGCCCGCCTGGGTGCCGATCGTCGTCGGTGCAACGGCGTTGGTGATCTTCGGGATTCGGCAGGTGCGGCTGCAGCGGCGCGACCGGGCCTTTCTGGACCTACGTCCCTTCGCCTACCAACGCTTCTCACTGTCGCTGGCGCTGGTGATCCTCGGATTCATGGCGCTGTTCGGCGCGATCATCATGCTGCCGCTCTATGTCCAGAATGTGTTGGGAGGAAGTGCGTTGGCCGCAGGCCTGGTGAGCCTGCCCGGCGGCATCCTGATGGGAGCGGCCGGCCCACTGGTCGGGCGCATCTACGACCGGCTGGGCGCGCGGCTGCTCGTCATCCCGGGCTCGCTCATGCTCTGCGCGTCGCTGTGGGGGTACACGACGCTGTCGGCGACGTCGCCGATGTGGGTGATCATCGGCTTGCAGACGGTCATGATGGTGGGCCTGTCGATGATGTTCACCCCGCTGATGACCGACGCGTTGGGGGTGCTGCCCGAATCGCTCTACACGCACGGCAGCGCGATCCTGACGACGCTGCAACAGGTCGCAGGCGCCGCCGGTACGGCGTTGTTCATCACCGTCATGACCAAAGCGTCGCTGTCGGGCGGAGCGCCCGACCTACCCGGTGTGCGTGCTGCTTTCACCGTCTCCGCGGTGCTCGGCGTGATCGTCGTCATCGTGGGGCTCTTCACGGGACGCCGGCCGGTGAGCGCGGGCGCCACACCGGTGCACTAGGCGGAGCGCAGTCCCTCAGCCCACTCCGAGGACGTCACCCAACACTCGCGCGACGATCACCTCGACCATCGCGCTGCGGTAGCGGGACGACGCCCTGACGTCGTCGATGGGCCGACTCGCGGATCGACATGCCGCGGCCGCAACCGCGATGGCGTCGCGACGGACATCCGCGTCGGCGGCCGCCATGGACACCCCTTCCAGCGCCGCCGCGGCCTCGTCCACGATCGTCGGCACCGCGTTCACCGCACCGATCGCGACCCGTGCGTGCGCGATCCGCTCGTCCACGATGTCGACACACGCCGAGGCACTGACCACCGCGATGTCGACCGATCGCCGCAGCTGCAGCCGCCGATACGCCGAGCGCCGGATGCCTGCCGACGCGGGCAACCGGAACGCGACCAGCAACTCGCCGCGCGCCAGCGCCGTCTCACCCGGACCCGTGAAGAAGTCGCGAAGTGCGACGACGCGCACCCCGTCCGGGCCCGCGATCTCGACCTCGGCGTCATAGGCCAGCAGCGGGGTCGCCGTCTCGGCAGCGGGGGAGGCGTTGCAGACGTTGCCCCCGAAGGTGGCGACCGCCTGGATCTGGCGCCCGCCCAACAGATTCGCCGACTGTGCGAGCGCGGTGTACTGCTTGACCAGACCGGGCTCTCCGAGCATGGTGCGCAACGTCGTCGCGGCGCCGATGACCGACGCCGGTCCGCAGTCGAGCTGGTGGAGTTCCGTCAGGCCGGCGGTGTCGACGACGAGGCTGGGCCTCCGATGACCCAGCCGCATCTGCACCATGAGGTCCGTACCGCCGGCGATCATCCTCGCCGCATCGTCGGACCGCAGCGCCTCGATCGCCTCCGACGTCGAAGTGGGGCGGGCGTATTGGACGCCGGTCATGGGCGTGCCTCTCGATCGTTCGGCTCCCGCGCAGCCGCATCCGACTCGGCGATCAGGTGCCACAGACGCTCGGGGGACAGCGGCATGTCATGGCACTTGATGCCCGTCGCGTCGTACACCGCGTTGGCGATCGCCGCGGCCACCGGGTTGATGGCCGCCTCGGCAAGGCTTTTGGCGCCGTACGGCCCGTTGGGCTCGTGAGCGGCGACGAACTCGACGACGGTCTGTGGCATGTCGCCTCCCCCGGGGATGCGGTAGTCGAGGAAGTTCGGGTTCTTGACCTTGCCGTCCTCGATCACCACGTCCTCCATGAGGGCCCACCCCAGGCCCTGCGCGATGGCGCCGAGAACCTGGCCGCGCGCGGTTGACGGGTTGAGGATCGTTCCGCTGTCGTGCACGGCCCAATAGCGAGTGACGCGCACCTGCCCCGTCTCACAGTCGACCTCGACCTCGGCGACATGCGATGCGAAGGGGTAGGCCGCCGAGGGGTTGCCGTACTTGTCCTTGTCGGACATCTCGGTGTTGGGCCGGTGGACGCCTTCGCCAAGGAGGGGGAGCCCGCAGTGGGCGGCGACGTAGAGACCCATCGCCTCGCGAAAGGTCGCCGTGTTCGACTCGGCCACAACGGTACTGCCTTCCCAGCGCACCGTGTCGAGGGGGACGCCCCACGTCTCGCTGAGGAACGCGCTCAACTTCGCGCGGGCGGCTTTGGCGGCCTCCAATGTCGCCATGCCGGCCATCGTCGTCGCGCGCGACGCGAGTGTGCCGACGGCGTTCGGCGACAACGCACTGTCGACCGGGTGGAAGGTGACGTCCTCGGGCGAACAGCCGAGCGTCTCCGCCACGATCTGCGACATGACGGTCGCTTCGCCCTGCCCGATGTCGGGTTCTCCCAGCAGCAACGACACCTCGCCGGTGCTTCCCACCCGGATGATCGCCGACGAGCCGTCGTAGTCGGCGAGGATCGGACGATATCCCGAGACATGGTGCGCGATCGCCATGCCGATCCCACGGCGCACACCCGTGGTGCCACGTGACGCCCTGGTGATCGCACGCTGGTTCCGGAAGTCGGACAGCTCCTCCGCGCGGGCGATGCAGGTCTGCAGCTTGGACGAGCTGATGATCCACCCGTGCATCGCGGTCTCGCCCTCGCGCACGGAGTTCTTCATCCGGAGTTCCACGGGGTCGATGCCCAGCTTCTCGCCGATCTCGTCGATCATCTGCTCGATGCCGAACAAGGCTTCCGCATTGCCGAATCCGCGCATGCACGTCGTGGGAGAAGCGTTGGTGTAGGCGAGCTTTCCCCAGCCCGCCATGTTCCTGAAGTGATACAGGGAGTCGACACGATGTACGGCGGTCGACAACACCGCCGGCGACCAGAAAACGCGGGCACCGGCGGCCCCGATGACCTGGGTCTCGCGCGCGATGAACGAACCGTCGGCCTTCACCCCGATCCGGTGCTGAAACGCGAATCCCGGCCGGAAGCGGGCGATCGACGCGTCCTCTTCCCGGTCGTAGACCAGCCGGACGGGCCGCCCTGTCACCCGAGACAGCACCGCCGCCATCAGCGGTTCGATCATCTCGTACTTCGCTCCGAAGCTCCCGCCTATCGGAGGGATCACCATCCGGATCTGGTCGGGCCGCACCCCGAGTGCGCCCGCGTAGGTCAACCTCGCCTTGTACGGGATGTGGCTCGGCACGGTCAGGGTGTATGCGCCGTTGGGGTGGTACTCGGCCATGACGCCGATCGGTTCGAGGTAGGCGTGATAGATCTGGCTGGTGCTGTAGGCGCCGTCCACGATCAGAGCGGCTTCGGCGAACCCGGCGGCGACGTCGCCGCGGGAGATCTCGAAGCTGCTGCCGACATTGCCCGGCCGGTGCTCCCAGACGAGCGGGGCGTCGGGCAACAACGCCTCTGCGGCATCGAACACCGCGGGCAGCTCGTCGATGTCAGCGGCGATCAGAGCCGCCGCCTCACGGGCCGCCTCGATGGATGTGGCTGCGATACCGGCGATCTCGTCGCCGAGTGAACGCACCTTCTCGCTGGCGAAGATCTCCCAGTCGTCGGCGTGCGGGCCGAAGAAGCGGTTCGGCGTGTCTTCGGCCGTCAGCACGGCGCGAACCCCGGGGACCCGCTTCGCGCGCGAGGTGTCGATCCGCCGGATGCGGCCGTGCGCGACCGGGCTGCGCACGATCACGGCGTGCAGCAGCTTCGGGACTTTCAGGTCCGCGATGTACTCGGTGGCCCCGCTCAGCTTGTCGTCGATGTCGATCTGGGGGATCCCTTGCCCCACCCACGACGTGGTGCTCACGATGGCTCGATCATCGCCGCGGCGGCTTCCTGCACCGCGGTGACGATCGACTCGTAACCGGTGCAGCGGCAGAGGTTCCCGGCGAGACCTTCGGCCACCTCTTGACGTGTGGGCACGTCCGGCCCGGTTGCGAGCGCGACTGACGCCATCAGGATGCCCGGTATGCAGAAGCCGCACTGGCTGGCATTGTTGCGCCGGAACGCCTCCTGCAGCGGGTGACGTAACCGATCACCGGACAGGCCTTCGATCGTGACGATCTCTGTGCCGGTCGCCTTCGCCGCAGGAAGCAGGCACGAGGCGACCGCGACGCCATCCACCAGAACGGTGCACGAACCGCACTCTCCCGCACGGCAACCCAGTTTCGTACCGGTCAGGTCGAGATCGTCGCGTAGGACGTCCGCGAGTGGCTTGAGCGGCGCGACGTCCAGCTCTTCGTCCTTGCCGTTGATCGTCGCGCGGAAGGTCAGGCCACCCGTGGGTGGTGACGGATCTGTCATGGTGTGTGTCCTCGGGCAGTCGTCAGATGCGGAACTCGCGCAGGGTGGACGGCGCGAACAGGGATTCGGGTGCGAGCGCCGCGCTGACGAGACCCTGCTCGTGGAGATAGGAGATGAAGGTCTCCAACGCGGTGCGGTTGGCTTCCATGCCGTACGGCCACGGATCGGGGCCGAAGACCGCCTCCTGCTCCTCGAGTGCCGCCAGCAGGAACGGCATCGTGTACCGCAGTGCCGGCAGGTCGCTGAGCCCCGCGGTCGCCACCTCCTTGGCTTCGCGTAGGGCCTTGTAGAGGCTCGCCGCAACCCACGGATGGTCCTGCAGGACATCCTTCCGGACGACGACCATGTGCATGATCGGGAACAGCCCGGTCCGCGCGAAGTAGTCCTTCTCACGGATCGCGTAATCGGGGAAGAGCCGCCGGATCCCGCTGCCCGCACGGCGGAACACGCGCGGCACGCGTGGTGCCATCAGCGCGTCGATCTCACCCTCTTCGAGAGCTGCGGCGAGTGTCTGCCGGGCGCCGACGCTCTCGACACGAATCGAATCCGGCAGTTCGAGTTTCTGACGCTCCACCCGGCCCGGCTGTTCGAGCCCGCCGGTCACCCAGGTCACATCGCTCAGGTCGACACCGCAGTCGTTGGCGAGCATGCCCCTGGTCCACACCGACGCCGTCATCTGATACTCCGGGACGCCGATGCGGCGCCCGGCAAGCTGTTTCGCGTCGGTGATGTCGGTCGACGGGCTCAGGTAGATCGACGAATGACGGAAGCTCCGGGACAGGAACGCGGGAATCCCGACGAATCTCTCGTCACCCTTGGCCTTGGCGATGCAGTACGACGACAGCGACATCTCGGCCACGTCGAACTCCGCACCCTGCATCATCCGCCAGAAGCACTCCTCGGGCTCGAGACGAAGCATGTTGAGAGCGACGCCCTCGACCGAGACGCTGCCGTCTCGTAGGGGCTGAACGCGGTCGTAGCCGCCGCAGGCGAAGGTGAGGTCAAGCATCATCGCACCGAATTCCAGGGCAGCTGCGCGTCGTCGACGATGTCGGTCAGCGCCTCGACATCGGTTGCGGCGACGACGTCGTCGGGAACCTTGGCGCGGGGCGGGAAGACGACGGGTGGTGCCGGCTTGGTCGCATCGACGATGCACGCCGACGACATCCTGGGCTTGCGGGTGCCCTGGTCGTCATATTCCCAGTTGGTGGGGAGCAGCCCTCCGGGCCCGTTCCAGGCCGGGATGATCTGAAGGTCCTTCGCGGCGTCGAAACGCGTGCCGATGGCCCAGGAGACGTCTTCCTCGTCGAACACGTCGATGTCGTCGTCGACCACGACGACCATGCGCAGGTTCTCGGGTTCGGTGTTGAAGGCGGCGAAGGCAGCGCGGATGGGATCGTGGTCCATGGCCTTCTTGATCGAGAGATAGCAGTGCTGGCGGGTGTGGACCGGAACGTTGACCGCCTTCAGTCCCGGGACGACCTGCGAGACACGCGTGTGGATGCTCGAGATGCGGGGCAGTGCGCCCATGAGTCGGTGTTCGCGGCCGGACGCCTGAATGTCCTGGAAGATCGCGCCTTTGCGCATCGTCACCGCGTCGATCCGGACGACGGGCTTCGGCCCTCCACCGACGTAGTGGCCGGGCCACTCCGCGAACGGACCCTCTTCCTCGATTTCTCCGGGGACGATGAACCCTTCCAGGACGATCTCGGCGCGAGCCGGCACCATGATGTCGGAGGTCTCGGCCTTGACGATGTCGACGGGCTCACCGAGGAAGGCACCTGCCGCGTCGTATTCGCCGCCGATGCCGGCGATGCGGGAGACGGCGCCCATCAGAAATGCGGGGTGGTGTCCGATCGCGATGGCGATGGGGGTCGGTTCCCCTTTCTCCGCGTAGCGCCGGTGGATGGTGCCGCCGTCATGGGAACCGAAGAACCACACGCCCATCCGGCGGGCGTCGTAGACGTGGTGGCGATAGATGCCCGCGTTGAGCCGTCCGGATTCCGGGTCCTTCATGATCGACACCGCGGCGGTCAGGAAGGGGCCGCCGTCGAGCTCGTTGTGGACCGGTATCGGGAGGCGGGTGAGGTCGACGTCGTCACCCCGCCAGATGATCTCCTTCACCGGGGCGTCCTCGCTCGATACGGTGACCGGTGGGTGGGGGGTTCTGCCCTGGGTCCGGTCCGATGCGTTGGTCAGGTCCTCGGGTTCGAGTCCCAACGCCAGCGCCATTCGTTCGTGGGTGGCCAACAGGTTCGCGACGCATGCGACGTCGCTGCCCGTCACATCGGTGAAGAGTAGGGCCGGGTATTTCTTCTGAGCCGCGAGTTTCGCTCCGTACGCGGTGATCCCGAACCGCCGGTCCACGGGTGTGTCGACATGCTTCAGCGCCCCGGGCATTTCGGTGACCAACTGCGACAGGAAGGTTCGCAGATCAGATGGCATGGGGTTTCTCCTACGAGTCGGTATAGGTGCGTACTACGGAAAATCTGATGAACCGGTCATTGATGTACGCCCGAGTGAATGCCACCGGATGGTCGTCTTCGTCGACGTGCACGTGCTGCAGCAGCATCAACGGGTGACCCGCCTCGACACGGAGCAGTTCGACGACTTCCGGTGTCGGGATGATCGGCACGATCTCGGCGACGGAGTAGCGCACCTTCCGTCTGCAATAGCGTTGCAGGAAGTCGAACACCGAGTCGTGCCGGTTGAGCCCGCTGATGTCCTCGGTGATGATCTTGATGGGCACATAGTCGATGCTCAGCACGGCGGGTGCGCCCGACGCCTCGAAGATCCTGCGGATCACGCAGGCGTCTTCAGCATCTCGGAGTTCGAGCGCGTCGCGCATCGGGGACGGAAAGGGCTCGACGTGAATGTCCTCGTTCCGAAGACGGACGTCGTAACCCAACTCGGCCAAGAGCTCCGCGAAGGGCCGGTCCTGGGTGATGTTCGCCGGGATCCTCAACGCGTGACGGTTGACGAACGTCCCGCGGCCGTGGATCCGCTCGATCTTTCCCTCCTTCTGCAGGGACAGGAGGGCGGAACGGAGCGTGGCCCGGCTGACTTGCAGTTGGGCCGACAACTCGTCCTCGGGAGGCAGTCGGTACTGCCCCTCCAGCGCCAACCGGGTGATCAGGTTGTTCACCTCGAGCTTGGCGATGCGGAACGTGTCCCGCGGGATCCGACCGAGTCCGGTCGGTGATGCGGTCAGATCACTCGTCACGAACGTGAACACCTATTGGAGGTCGGCGCATGATTGCTCTGCTTTCTTCTGTCCGGTCCACCGGGGAATGCCCGTGTCGATCCCGAATTGGTCGAGCACCCGGCCGACGGAGTAGGCAACGATGTCCTCGACCGTTTTCGGGTGCGCGTAGAACGCGGGCAGTGGAGGGAATATCGTGGCGCCGATCTCCGCTGCTGCGGTGAGGAGCCGAAGGTGCCCCAGATGGAGTGGCACTTCCCGGACCATCAGCACGAGCTTCCGCTTCTCCTTGAGCGTCACGTCTGCTGCCCGGATGAGCAGGTTGTCGCCGTAGCTGTTGACGATGCCCGACAACGTCTTGACCGAGCACGGCGCGACGATCATGCCTTGGGTGAGGAAGGAGCCGCTGGCGATGGCGGCGCCGATGTCGCGGACCGGGTGCGTCACGGTCGCAAGCTTCCGCAAGTCCTTTGCGGTGTAGTCGGTTTCGTATCGCAACGTCGCGAGTCCGTGTTGCGTGATGACCAGGTGGGTGTCGATTCCCAGCTTCTGGAGGACCTCGAGGATGCGGACTCCATAGATGGCACCGCTGCCACCACTGATTCCCACGACGATGGGATGCATCAGGGCGACACCCCGGTCCAGGCCGGCAACCGCATCATGCGGTGCTTGCCGAGCCGATTGGTCCGTCGTACTTGCGGAGCCAGTCGATGAGCTCGCACAGCCGGCCGACGATGTGGTCGTGATAGGCCTTGCCCTTCTCCTCGGTGGTTCCCATCGAGGAGCTGAAACTTCCGGTTGGTGTGAAGGCGCGCTGCTCGGACCCGGACCACATGATCTCCACGCCGTCGGGCGCCGGCCCGAAGAGATCGTCTCCGACGAATCCGCCGAAGACGGACTCGAAATCGACCTTCTCGGAAGTCAGTCGATCGAGGCGGATCGATCCCGGAAACCGGTGCAGCACATGCGAGAGTTCGAGTTCACCGGCGTGGTGCTCGTTGGTCTCCTTGATGCTGGGGGAGGCGGAACGCGACAGGTGCAACGGATCCGCGACGGCGAAGAGAACGTTCGGGAACTCCTCCTCATGCAGGGCGCGCACCGAACTCACCAGGCCCGGCAGATTCGAGCCCTTGTGACCATTGATCAAGACGATGCGGTCGAAACCGTGGCGGGCCAGGCTTCGGCAGACGTCGCGCACCAACAGCATCAACGTCTCGGTGCGAACACTGATGGTCCCGGGGAAGCCCGAGTGGTGCGAAGAATCGCCGAACCAGATCGGCGGCGTGCACAGAACGCCGCTCCGCTGTGCGGCGTCTTCAGCCAGGGTGATCGCGACGAAGGTATCGACACCCAGAGGCCCTGCGGGACCGTGTTGCTCGGTGGCGCCGACCGGGATCAGCGCGATGCGTTCGGTGTCGAGGTAACGATCGACCTCTTCCCAAGTCAGGTCCTGCATCCATACTGACGGTCTTTCGTCGATGCCCATGGCCCTCTCCAATGTCAGACGTCTGACGTCAACTCCCGGTTGTGAACTTATATCACCGCCCATGGTGGTCGGCAACAGGAAGACGGTGCGAGCGGGCAGCCGAAGGCGCAGCGCTTCTAAGACTCAAAAAGACTTTTACTCAACGTGATTGGAACGTCGCATCGTGCGTCGTCGGCTCCAATGCGGAGGCGCCGCAACGACGATGCAACATTCCCGAAACGTGGCGCCGCCTGAGCGTGCGCGCTCGTCTTGCGGACATGTTCGGGCCTCTGCATACTGAGCGCTCACGACATCAGACGTCTGACCTTGTAGGTGGGAGAGGTTTGTGGAGCAGACCGAAAGTGTGAGAGGCCCTGTCCGCGCCGGCGCGAGCCCAGCTGAGTTCGGCTCTTCACGATCGGATGCGTTGAGTGATGCCGCGGATCGGCGTGCGGACCGTCGTGAGCGACTGGTCATCGTGGCCGGCCAGATCGGACTGGGCCTGCTCTTCCTCGCCGTGTGGCAGATCGCCAGCGGGAGATGGGTCGACGAGTTCTTCCTCAGCAAGCCGTCACTGATCATCGCGAGAATCCTCGAGCTGGCGCAGAGCGGTGAGCTGTGGCTGCATTTGCGCGCAACACTGTTGGAGACCGGAATCGGCCTGATGATCGGGCTGCCACTCGGTGTCGTGCTGGGCATCACCGTCGCCACCTCGAAGATCGTCGGTCGGTGGATCTATCCGTATGTCATCGCCATGTACAGCCTGCCGCGGGTGGCGCTCGCGCCGCTGTTCATCGTGTGGTTCGGTCTCGGACTGTTCTCCAAGGTGATGATGGTCGTGACGATGGTCGTGTTCGTGGCGTTCTACAACGTGTATCAGGGTGTCAAGAGCATTGACCAAGACCTGCTGGACATGGTCAAGAGCTACCGCGGCTCCCGGTGGACCATGCTGCGGTGGGTCATGTTGCCGTCGATCAGTGCCTGGATGCTCACGGCGCTCCGGTTGGGCATCGGCCTCGGCCTGATCGGTGCGATCATCGCCGAACTGATCGGCTCCAGCGTCGGTCTGGGCTATTACATCAAACTCTCGTCGAATCTGTTCGACACGACCGGGGTCTTCGCCGGGCTCTTCGTCGTCATGATCATCGCAATGCTACTCGAGCAGGTAGTGGCGCTGACCGAGCGCAAAGTCTTGCGCTACCGCTGATTTCGCTACATCCCACCACCAGATGGAGTCAAGAATGCGCCCATTTCGTATGCAGTTCTCCGCCATCCCGGCTGCTGCGGTCGCCTCGATAGCGGCCCTCACCCTCGCCGCGTGCGGCGGACAAGGGGGCGGATCGAGCGAGGGGGGCGCCACCATCAGAGTGGGGATGGTCTGCTCGGGGATCACCCCGCTGGTCACCCAGATCGCGATCAACGCCGACACCTTCCCCGACGGGCTCACCGCGGAGAAGATGTGTTTCGACGCCGGCTCCGAAGCGGTCCAGGGACTCATCGGCGGAAGCCTCGACGTGTTCATGGGTTCCATCGAACACATCCTCTCCACGCGGAAGCAGGGCCTGCCCACCAAGGCGTACGCAGGCACCAACAACCGCGCGCCGTACTCGCTGCTGACCAACACCGGCTCGCCCGTCCAATCCTTCAAGGACCTGGCCGGCAAGACCGTCGGCGTCACTTCCCCCGGAAGCTTGTCCGACACGATCCTTCGAGCAGGCGCCGAGGAGAGTGGCGTCGCCTACGACTCCATGAACGTCATCGCCGCCGGGGGCGGAACTCCCATGCAATTGGCGATCGAGAGAGACCAGGTCGCCGCCGGGATGCTGAACGATCCCCAGGCCTCCGAGATGGTCACCACCGGCGGCTTCCGCACCGTGTGGGAACCCACCTTCGACTACGCCTCGATCGTCGTCGTCTCGAACTCCGAATGGGTCGAGCAGAACGGTGAGACCATGCGGAAGTTCCTAGAGGGCCTCAACACTGCCAACGACGAGGCCCAGGCCGACCAGGCGTTCGCCATGACTGCGATCGAGAAGGAAGGATTCAAGGTCAGCCCCGATGCGCTGAACCTCGCCGTCAAGAACGGCCTCGCCGCCGTCCCGGCGGACCTCACCGTCACCGAGGAGGTGTACGCGAGCACTGTCGGCATCCTCGAGCGGGCCGGGGTCGTCGACGCCGGCGAAGGTGCGCCGTACGACGAGGTCTTCGACTTCAGCTATCTCCCGAAGGGCTCGTAGCGATATGACCCTCGCCCAGGCCACGCTCCCGAAACTCCAGTTCAAGAATGTCTCGCTGTCGTATCGCACCAACAAAGTGCGGCACCGGGCGCTCGACGGAGTCGACCTCGAGCTGGCCGACCGTGAGTTCGTCGCGATCGTGGGGCCCAGTGGCTGCGGCAAGTCGACGCTTCTCAAGATCGTCGCCGGGTTGGCCAAGCACACGTCCGGGGACATCCTCCTCGACGGGAAGGACATCGGCACCGAAACCCCACCCGGCGTGGGGATGGTCTTCCAGAACGATGCGCTGCTGCCCTGGCGAACGGTCCACGAGAACGTCCGGCTGCCCCTTGCGATCAAGGGGGTCCCGAGCGCAGAACAACCCGCGCGCATCTCGGAGCTGCTGGAGCTCGTCGGTCTGGCCGGATACGCGAGTTACTTCCCTCGCCAACTGTCCGGTGGGATGAAGAAGCGAGTGGCGTTGGCGCGGACCATGGCGTACGACCCCGACCTCTACCTGATGGACGAACCGTTCGGCCCGCTCGACGCGCAGACGAGGGTCCGGATCGGAGGCGAATTCCTCAAGATCTGGGAGGGCGTGGGTAAGAGCGTGCTGTTCGTGACCCACGATGTGGACGAGGCGATCGCGATGGCCGACCGCGTCGTCGTCATGACCGCCGGCCCCGGCCGCATCAAATCGGAGCATCTCGTCCCGCTCCCGCGGCCGAGGGATTTCGAGGAGGTCCGGTTCACCGACACCTTCCAGAAGCTGCGGCAGTTGATATGGCACGAGCTGCAGTCGGAACCTCCTGCGGATACGGCCCAGGTCTGACCGAACCATCGACGCCCAAATTCCGGGTCGGCCGCCGCGGCGGCCGACCCGGAATACGTTGGGGGAGAGGCGTCAGCGACCCGGAGAGCGCCGCCGGCTCACGGCTGCGTCGGCCCCGAGAACCTCTCCGCCGCTTGCCTGTTCAGCAGCGCTCTGTCGATCTTGTTGGTGGCCGCCAACGGCAGCGCCTCGAGGAACCAAATCCGCCGCGGGTGGGCGACCGGCTCGAGCCGGGTCAGGCTGTAGGACCGTAGCTCCTGCTCACTGACCTGGCGGCCGGGCAGAAGCGTGACGAATGCGACCGGCTTCTGGCCCTTCACGGCGTCGTCGACGGGGACCACCACCGCCTGCGACACTGCGGGGTGGTTCTCGAGGGCCAGCTCGACGGCGCGAGGGTAGATGTTCTCGCCGCCGCAGATGAACATGTCGTCCTCGCGCCCGAGGCAGTAGTAGAAGCCTTCGTCGTCCCGCTGGAACAGGTCCTTGGTGTGGTAGTAGCCGTCCGAGGTGATCGGCGAGGGGATCTCGGGCCGGCGGTGGTAGCCGCTCATCAGTCCGGGTGACCGGATCTGGAGGACACCGTCTCGCTCAACGTGTTTCCCGGCCGCGTCGACGAGTCGGATCTCGACCGCCGGGTGCGGAACACCGAGCGACCCGAACGGTACACGGCGGCCATCCGACGGCGCGGTGAACGCGATGGGACTGGATTCAGTTGTCCCGTAGGTGAAGACGAAACGGGGCTCGCGGAAGACCCGGTCGAGTTCGGCGAGCAGCTCGAGACTCGCCGGTGCCGAATTGAGGATGATCGTTCGGACGCTGCTGACATCCGTGACGGCGAGCGCCTCGGCCTCCTTCATCAGGAGCGCGGCCATCGGCGGGACGACGTTGAGATCGGTGACCGAGTGCTCTTCGATCGCGCGCAGGACCCGGTGGCTGTCGAAACGGGGGAGCAGCACCACGGATTGGCCGGCACCGAGTGCCCGCTGCAAGGGGCTGAGGGCGCCCATGTGGTAGAGCGGTGCCGAGAGCATCAAACGTGCTTGTGCCGAGGCGCTTTCGATGCCCAGTCCGACCACCCACAGGTGGCTGCGGTGGGAGAGGACGACGCCCTTGGGCTTGCCGGTCGAACCCGATGTGTACAGGAACATCGCCGGTTGTTCGGGATCGACGTCGGCGACGAACCTCGCGGACGACGCGGTGATGTCGACGTCCTCCAGGCGGTGCACCACTGCGGACGTCCCGGGTTCGAGCAGATTCGTGTACTCGTCGCCGACATAGACCGCCGCGAGTTCGGCATCCGCTACGACGAACGACACCATGTGGGGCGGTTGGCGATAGCTGATCGGCACGGCCACCAGCCCGGCCCTCATCACCGCGTAGAAGAGCGTCGCCCACCGGGCGGAGTTCTCGCCGAGGATGCCGATCCTGGCGCCCGCCGGATAGTCGTGGTGAAGCTGCGCGGCCAGGGCTGAGGCTGCGGTGTCGAACTGCGCGAACGTCAGTACCGTCGGGCTGGGTGTCGACAAGTCGATCAACACGGCGCCCTCGTCTGGAGAGACGGCACCGCCGAGGTTGGTGTTCCTCATGCGCGGCTCCTCACGTCGGATACAGCGGGATGGAAGACGTACCTGAAAGAGGCGACAAGCACGGGCGACCGGCCGCTCACTGTGCCCGGGCGAACCGGCCGACGGCGTCGACGACAGCGTCGATGTCAGCCGTGGTGTTGTAGGCGACCGGGCCGACTCGAATTGCGCCTTCGGGGCCGAGCCCGAGCGCCCGAGTGGCCTCCTCGGCGTGGAATGTGCCCACCGAGACGCCGATTCCGCGTTCGGCGAGGAATTCGGCCAGCGCCCGCGGTGGGGTGCCCACGACGGACAACAGGGTGGTGGGGGTGCACAACCGAGGCCGACCGTGAACCCTGACGCCGCGAAGGGAAGTGATGCCCTCGACCAGCCGCGTCCGCAGCACCTTTTCGTGCTCTTCGATGAGCCCCATGGCATGCAGTACGCGCGCCCGCCGACTCTGGTGAGTGTCGCCGGCCAGCGAGGCCAGGTAGTCGACCATCGCTCGCACCCCCGCCAGGACTTCGTAGGACGGGGTCCCGAGCTCGAAGCGCCCGGGCACCGAGTCCGGAGTGCAAGGGAGCCGATCGGGCGAGAGCTCTTCGAGCAGTGCCGGGCGGGCCACCACCGCGGCGCAGTGCGGGCCGAACACCTTGTGCGTCGAAAGCGCGAAGAAGTCGGCGCCACAGGTGGTCACGTCCACCGGGGCGTGCGGGGTCAAGGCCACTCCGTCGAGGTACAGCAGCGCTCCCGCCGCGTGGATCGCGGCGGCCATCTGCTCGATCGCCGGACGGGTGCCCAGCACGTTGGAGGCCGCCGTCATCGCGACCAACCGCGTCCTGTCCGACAGCGCGGCGGTGACGTCGTCGAGGGTGATGTCGCCGGTCTCGGTGTCGAAGTCGATCCATCGAACCGTGGCGCCGGCGCGGTCTGCCTCCAGGACCCAGGGCGCGATGTTCGCGGCGTGGTCGAGTCGGCAGACGACGACCTCGTCACCGGGGCGCCACGTCTTCGCGATGGTCCTGGCCATCCCGAAGGTCATCTCCGTCATGTTGCGTCCGAAGATCACCCCTTCCGGCTGGGCGCCCACCAGGTCGCCGATCGCCGACCGCGCCGCGCGAACCGCCGCGTGAGCTGTGCGGCCGGCTGCGGTCAGGGTGCCGCCGTGCGACATCGCGGCTGACATCGTCTCCGCGATCGCCGCTGCGACGCTGCGTGGTACCTGGGTGCCGGCCGTGCCGTCGAGATGGACGAACGAGTCTCGGAGAGCGGGGAACTCGCACCGCATCCCGGCCACGTCCAGCCTCTGGACGTGCCGCGTGTCGCTGGGCGAAACGGCCGCCGGGTCTGCGAGGCGGCTCTGGAAGGTCTTCATCAGTTGACGGGCCCCCGGTAGATCATCGATGTGGAGATTGGCCGGCACAGGCTCAGTCGTCGACGCTGAGCACGACCTTTCCGAACCCGCTGCGCGTATCGAGGTACGCGTGGGCCTTGGCGGCTTGGTGGAGGGGGAAGACCCGGTCGACGATCGGGTGGAATCGGCCCTGCCGGAGCAGATCGGTGATCTGCTCGAACTCCCATCGC
Source organism: Mycolicibacterium litorale (assembly GCA_050205415.1). Lineage (GTDB taxonomy): Bacteria > Actinomycetota > Actinomycetes > Mycobacteriales > Mycobacteriaceae > Mycobacterium > Mycobacterium litorale_C. The sequence continues at coordinate 55,685 of JBNMQY010000024.1, read as the reverse complement.
GTCGCGCTGTTCGATCCGATGATCGAGACCTGCTTGTGGAACACGTGCGCGATGTTCATCGAGACGTCGTAGGAAGCGGTTCCGCCGCAGGTGACCAGGCGGCCGTTGCGGGTCACCGAGCGCACCGCGTCGCCGAATCCCTCACCCCCAATGTGCTCGAACACGACGTCGACACCTCGTTTGTCCGTGATGCGCATGACCTCGTCGTAGAGTCCGTTCTTGTTGTAGTTGATCAGGTCTCCCGGGGCCACACCCATATCGACGGCCCGCTCGAGTTTCCAGTCCGATCCCGCAGATCCGATGACCCGCGCGCCGATGAGCTGGGCGATCTGGATGGCCGCCACCCCGATACCGCTGCCGACCGCCTGGACAAGCACCGTCTCACCCGGCTGCAGCTGAGCCCGCGTCACGAGCATGTGCCATGACGTCCCGAACGCCATGGGGAAAGCCGCGGCCTTGTACAGGTCCACATAGTCGTGCAGAGCGACGATGTTGCGCTCGGGGACGACGACGTACTCCGCGTAGCCGCCGGGATACTTGGCGCCGAGATATCCGTAACGCAGGCAGGTGGTCTCGAAACCGCGCAGGCATTGTTCGCATGACCCACAGCTGATCACCCAGTGCAGCGCGACGTTGTCCCCGACCGAGATACGTTCCTCGCAGCCGGGGCCGTATCCGGCCACGCTGCCGACCACGTCCCCGCCGAGCACGTGGGGCTTCGCCTGCCCCGTCTGGTACCGCCCGTTACGGGCGAGCAGGTCGAAACCGTTGATGCCGCACGCGCGCACCCGCACGAGCACCTCTCCGCGCCCCGGCAAGGGCCGTTCGATCTCCACGTATTCGAGGACCTCAGGGCCGCCGGGCGTCGTGAAGACGGCGGCCTTCATCATCTCTGTCATGATCTCTCCGTCGGTTCGAGTCCTTCGTGCGCCATCACGCGACGCAATACCGCTGTGCCGCTGAGCCTCAACCGCTGGCGCGCCACGAGAGCGCAGTCGCCCCGTCCGCGACGCTGTCGACGATCTCGTGATCGAAGATCCGATTGATGCTCGTACCGGCTTTGGCGATGTCGTCACCGTAGATGTGCATCGAGATGGTCACCTGCCGGTCGTCCGCACTGCTGTTGGCCACCTTGTGGATGTCTTCGTCGGGTGGGACGAGTGCGCACACGTCACCGGGGTGGTAATAGGAATCCTGTGCCCGGACGAGGACCGTATCGCCATCCCATTGATGAAGTGAGTAACGGGTTTCGAGCTCACGGCCCTGAAGCACGCCGACCACGCACCAGCAGCGGTGATCGTGGATCGGGGTCTGCTGTCCGGGCTTCCACACCAGGGAGACGACGGAGTACTTGCCCTGCTCGTGGACATGCACCACGTGCTGCTGATATCGGTCGGGATTCGGCTCGCGGAAACGCTCCTCGAGGAACTCGGGGTGATCGAGGAGATCGCGCAGATAGTGTTGCGTCTCTGTGGCGATGAGCTGCGGGTCGTCACAGGTGACGAGGACGTCCATCCGCCGCACGAAGTGTGCGAGGTGCTCGTTCATCCGCGGCTCCGTCCCTCGGTCATATTTGCAAGACGTCTGACGTCTGACTCTATAGCGCCGTCGCCCTCCCGTCGACCTGAGAGCCCGGAGGTCACTCGGCGGGCCGTGCCTGCCCCACCCCGGAACGCCCTGTGCCGGCGCTACTTCCCGGCGGAAGGGGGAGCGGGGACAGCGGCGGACATGTGCGCCGCTGTCCGGGATACGGGACCCGTAGCCTCGATCCGCAGCGATCGGCGGATGCCCAATACGCACAGTGTGCTGACCAGTCCGAGCACGGCCAGATACCAGCCGAGCGCCGAGGCGCCGAAGGTGCTGACCAGTGGCGGGGCGATCAGCAGGGGGAGGGCGCCGCCCAGAACGCCGGCCAGGTTGTACCCCAATCCGGCGGCGGTGTAGCGGAATTCGGTGGGGAAGATCTCTGGAAGGTGGGACGCCGCGACTCCGGAAGGAATGCCCAGGACGCACATGAGCAGCGTCAAGGCGATGACCAACGAGGGCCCGCTGCCCGGTGTCATGATCAGAAAAGCCGCTGGGCCTACGGGGATTGCGGCCAGGGTGCCCACCAGCATCACGGTCAGGCGACCCACCGTATCGGAGGCGATCGCGGCGACAGCCGTCGCGCCGACGAAGACCAGACCTCCCCAGATGCCCGCGGCCAGGACCGTGGTACGCGGCAACCCGAGGCCGCCTTCCTCGACGCTCTGGGTGGCGAAGCTGGTCAAAAAGACTGCGGCCACGTAGAAGAACCCCAGCATCATGGTGAGCGTGCCGCCGGCCAGCAGTATCCTGCGCCACTGTGTGCGCATGGCTTCGGCGAAGGGGAACCGGACCACCAGGTCGCGTTCGACGGAGGTGACGAACTCGGGAGTCTCCTCGACCCGCAGCCGGATGTAGAGTCCGACTCCGAGCAGTAAGACGCTGGCCACGAACGGTATCCGCCATCCCCAGGCAAGGAACTGCTCTTGTGTCATGGTCACCGCGGCGATGAGGAACGTCGCGCTCGACAAGCTGAAGGCCGCACCGGGGCCCAGCTGGGTGAACATCCCGTAGAAGCCACGCTTCCGCGGCGGTGAATACTCCGCGGTGAGCAGCGCCGCGCCGGCCCACTCGCCCCCGACGGCGAGGCCCTGCAGTGCGCGGAGGACGACCAGGCCGATCGGCGCTGCGATTCCGATCATCGACGTGGTCGGCATGAGCCCGATGGCGATCGTGGCGGCACCCATGATCGACAGGGTGTAGATCAGGGTTCGCTTCCTGCCCCAACGGTCGCCGAGGTGACCGAAGACCACCGCGCCGAGTGGACGGAAGAAGAAGGCGACGCCGAATGTCGCGAACGCTGCGACCGTTCCCGCTGCTGTTCCGAGTGCCGGGAAGAACACGGGGCCGAAGACGAGGGCGGCCGCGGTGCCGTAGACGAAGAAGTCGTAGAACTCGATGGTGCTCCCGACGAATGCGGCGCCGGCGACGCGGCGCATGCCTGACGGCGCCCGGTTCGTCGTGTCCGAGTGCTCCTGAGGCGCGGGGCTGTCCAATGGAACGTCTCCTATTGGTGCGCTTGTCTGTTCGTTGTCGGGGCTGCAGCGCTCAACCCACATGGACGAGCGCGGCGACTCGAGATGCGAGCCAGGGGAACTGGTCGGCGGCTACGCACGCGCCGGCGGTGCGACACAGCCGCGACGACGACAACGATTACATGAGAACAGACGTCTGACAACTCGAGGAGTTGCGTTTCCGCGTAACGGTTCTTGCGATCGGCAGTCCGGGGAGGCCCCGATCAGGAATCGGTGTACGTGCGGACCACCGAGAAGCGCAACAGTTTGTCGTTGATGAAGGCCTGTGTGAACGCGACGGGCTCGTCGGACTCGTCGATGTGGGTGTGCTCGAGGAGCAGAATGGCCTCTTTGCGGCTCACGCCCAGTGCCGCAGCCACTTCGGGCGAGGGCGTCGTCGGGACGATGTCGGCGACGGAGTAGCGCACCTGACGCCCCGCCTCCAGGCGCAGGAAGTCGAAGACCGAGTCACAGCCCTGCGTCGGAGGGCCGTCGGCGAACAACGACACGGGAACGTAGTCCACGGCGTACACCGCAGGATCGCCGGAAGCCTCGAAGTGCCGCCGAACGACCCACACCCTCTGCTTCTGCTCGTCGTCCCACTGAAAGGTCTTCGCCATCGACTGTGGCGCCTTGCCGAGGCGGATGTCGTCGCTTCGAGCGCTCACCTGATGCCCCATTTCCCTGAGGATGTCGGTGAAAGCGCGGTCCTCGCTGATGTTGGCGGGCACCCGCAGCGCACTGCGATTGATATAGGTGCCGCGGCCGTGCACGCGCTGGACGATGCCGCTCTTCTGTAGTGAGAGCAGCGCTGAGCGCACCGTCGCGCGACTCACCTCCAGGCGAGCGGAGAGTTCTTCCTCCGACGGCAGGCGATGCTCACCCGTGCTCGCGATATGGGCGATGAGCGCGGTCAGCTCTTTCTTCGTCATGCGGTAGGTGTCGCGCTGCGGCCTACCAGTCGTGAGCGACCGGGCCATCGCGTGTGGTTGCTCCGTCAAGGTTTTCGGTGCTCCCGGTCTCGAAGGACCCCTGAGGCTGCATCGAGTCCGGGCATCCCCGTTGAAGGTCGAACTCCTGACGCTGGCTCAGCGGCATCGGGCCCGGTGAGTTTATCACCGTCGAGGACCTGCACCGGCGTATCGGTCGCGGGCCGGATGTCCCCTGAGTGACCCGTGGTGCGACCGCGGGACCGATGCGTCTCAACTGTGACGGGAGACGTTCGCCATTGCCCGATGGGCGATCGTGAGCAACGCGGCCGCCGGCCCCTCCAATGGCCGCTCACGACGCCAGATGGCGGTGAGTGGACGCTCCAGGTCGAGTCCGTGGCGCACTTCGACGAGCTCGCCCGTCTCGATACCCGCGCGGACGGCGTACGGGGTGACGACCGCGGGCCCGACACCTGCCAGCGCCGCACCCACCATCGCCGTCGTCGAGGTGGCGACCATCGCCACGCGGGGCGGCGCACCCAGCGCCCGCTCGAATGTCGCCCGCGTACCGCTGCCTTCTTCGCGCACCACGAACTCGACGGACATCAGCTGCTGGCGCGTGAGCGGAGTCTTCAGCCGCGCCCACGGATGATCGGCGTGGACGACGATCACCAGCCGATCGGATCCCACCACCCGGCGTGCGACGTCGCCGGCGACCGCCATCGTTTCGATGAATCCGATCGAGCAGTCGCCGGAACGTACCCGGTCCTCGACGGCGTCGCTGTTGACCACCTGGAGGCGAAGATGGACGTCGGGCATGGTCGTCCGCAGCTCGCCGATCCAGCGGGGTAGCACGAACTCCGCGATGGTCAGGCTGGCCGCGACGCCGAGGTCGACACCCTCCTGGGTGCGGCGTGCGCTCAACGCGGTGAGCCCGCCACGCATCGTGTCGATCTGATGCAGCACCTCGCGCGCCCACGCCACGACAGTCTGGCCGTCGGCGGTGAGCGCGGTTCCCCGTGCCGACCGTTCGGCGATCGTCAACTGCCACCGCGTCTCGAAGGCGCGCAAGGCCGCGCTCGCGGCGGGCTGGGAGATACCCAGTTTCCGTCCGGCCGCGCCCAGGCTGCCCTCGCTGTCGATGCACACGAGCAGACGCAGAGCCTGCAGATCGAGCTCTCGACTCATAACCGTAGCTTATGGGGTGGCGGTGTTTTGAGCACTACTGCGGACGCAAAAGGGCGGCGACCGTATAACTGTGACTCTCGAACGTCCCCTGGCGGTCCCGTTCGTCGCGCGCATGCCCTCACGCGCAGATCACGCCAGGCGGCTCGTCATCGCGTCGGCGGCCGCGGTGGTCGCGCTGATGGTCAATTCCGCCGTTCCGCTTCTCGGACCGCTGCTCGTCGCTCTGCTCCTCGGCGTCGCGGCGGCCAACACGCCGGTGGTCGGGCGGTACGTGGTGGACGTCTCGCCCCGGCTGGACAAATTCCTGTTGCGTGCCGGTGTCGTGCTGCTGGGTCTGCGCGTTGCGCTCGACGATGTCCTCGCGTTGGGGTTGCCCGGCCTCACCGTGGTGCTGACGACCGTGATCGCGACATACGCCGGCACGCAACTGCTCGGGCGCGCGCTGGGGCTTCCGCGGGACCTGACGACGTTGGTGGCGGCGGGATTCTCGATCTGCGGCGCGGCCGCGGTGGCCGCGGTGGAATCGTCGATCGGCGCCAAGACCAAGGATGTCGCGCTGGCCATCGCCCTGGTCACGGTTTTCGGTACCGCGATGATCGGCCTGGTGCCCGGTCTAGGGCACCTCCTCGGTTTGACCGACGAGCAGACAGCGGTATGGGTGGGAGCGAGTATTCACGAGGTGGCGCAGGTGCTCGCCGCCGCTTCGCTGATTTCCGGCGGGGCGGCGGTTCTCGCGGTTGCGACGTCTGTCAAGCTGGCCCGCGTTCTGCTGCTGGCCCCGGTCCAGATCGTCTCCGGCCGACTCTGTCGTGGAGCAGACGGGCGGTCCGGTCCGCTCGTGCCGTTGTTCGTCGTCGGTTTCCTTGTCGCCGTTGGGGTTCGATCCACCGGCTGGGTGCCCGGCGCAGCACTGTCGGCGGCCGGCAGCCTCACGACCTTCCTCCTCAGCGCCGCCATGTTCGGCCTTGGAACGACCGTCGTCGCGCGGAGATTGTGGCCGGTACCGCTGCGTGTCCTGGCCCTGGCGTGTCTGTCCACCGGCATCGCCGCCGGGGTCTCACTGGCGCTGGTCGTCGCGCTGGTCTGAGCGGGCACCGATCGCTACCACGTCGGGGAGGCGGGCCGAAGTCGTTGCAGGTCAGTCGGTCTGATGGTGATGGAGGAGGCCCAGCGGCTGCCTACGCAGCCGGGAGACCCTACGAACCGAACTGTAGCGATCACCGCAACGGACGATCTATTATCTGCGTATGAATGCAGATAGTGCGCGATGCGGCCGGCGCCTGCCCGACGACGAGGCCAACCTCGTGGCCGAGGTCTTCCGGATGCTGGCCGACCCCACTCGCGTGCAGATCCTCTGGGCGCTGGTGAGCGACGAGAAATCCGTCAACGACCTCGCCGCGCACGTCGGCAAACCGGCCTCGTCGGTGTCGCAGCACTTGGCGAAGCTCCGGATGGCGCGACTCGTCCGCACCCGCCGCGAGGGCACGACCATCTTCTACAGCCTCGAGAACGATCACGTCGCGCAGTTGGTCACCGATGCCGTCTACAACGCCGAACACGCCGGACCCGGTGTTCCGGGCCACCACCGCGAGGCAGCCGAACTCGCCACGCTGCACGCCGACGTCGCCGCGACGAGCCCCTCCCGCAACGGGCGACGGTCATGACGCACGATCACCACCGCCATCACGATCACCATCACGACCACCGCACCACCTTCGGTGGGGCGATCCGCGAGGTGTTCGCGCCCCACAGCCACGACGCCTCCGACAGCATCGACGACGCCCTGGAGTCCAGCGCCGCAGGCATCCGGGCGGTGAAGATCAGCCTGCTCGCGCTCGGTGCGACAGCGCTTGCGCAACTGGTCATCGTGGTGATCTCAGGATCGGTCGCACTGCTCGCCGACACCATCCACAACTTCTCCGACGCCCTGACCGCCATTCCGCTGTGGATCGCGTTCGTGGTCGGCGCCAAGGCCGCGACCCGCCGCTACACCTACGGATTCGGGCGCGCCGAGGACATCGCCGGACTGTTCGTCGTCGCGATGATCGCCCTGTCGGCCGTCGTTGCCGGGGTCGAATCGATCCGCCGTCTCATCAACCCGGTACCGATCGACAATGTCGGCTGGGTGGCCGCCGCCGGTCTCGTCGGGTTCGTCGGCAACGAACTCGTTGCGCTGTACCGCATCCGGGTGGGGCGCCGCATCGGCTCGGTCGCCCTGGTCGCGGACGGGCTCCACGCCCGTACCGATGGATTCACTTCGCTCGCAGTGCTTTTCGGCGCCGGGGGCGTCGCGCTGGGCTTTCCGCTCGCCGACCCCATCATCGGCCTGGTCATCACCGTGGCCATCCTCGCCGTACTACGGACCGCGGTGCGCGACGTCTTCCGCCGCCTGATGGACGGGGTGGAACCCGAATTGGTCGACAGAGCCGAGGCCGCCCTCGCCGCCGAGCCCGGTGTCACCGGAGTCCGCGCCGTGCGGATGCGGTGGATCGGACACCGGCTGCATGCGGACGCCGAACTCGACATCGACCCCGCCACCAGCCTCGCCGACGCACACCGCATCGCTCACGAAGCCGAACGCACGCTGACCCATGCTGTGCCGAAACTGTCGTCGGCCCTCGTGCACGCCTATCCGGCGAACCCGTCTCGTCCCTAGCGGGTCAACCCCAGCAGCGGCGGAACGAGGTACCGGCGCGCGAACGATCGGGCGGCGTCGTCGTCGCCGAGGGCGACGTCCTGCGACGGGGTCAGCACGAACGACACGATGATCCGGACGGTGACCTCGGCGACCTCGAGCAATTCGAGCTGCGTACGGCTGTCGTCGGGCAGCGCCACCGCCAGTTGATGGGCCAGGAACGACGAGGCCGTGCGGATGACGCTGTCGCCCTCGACCGTCAGGAACGGCAGCACCGTCTCGGGTTCGGTGGCGAGCAACCGCTGCAGGAGCGCGTGATCACGCAGCGTGGTGAGCGTGAAGACGAACCCTTCGGCCAGCTTGTCCTCGGCGTCGGCGTAGCTACCGGCCTCGGCGGCGAGGTCGGCGAGGAACCGCTCGAGTTCGCGCAGGAGCACCGCTTCGACGATGGCGTCCTTGTTCGCGAAGTTCCGGTACAAGGTGACGCGCGCCAACCCGGACCGGCGGGTGATGTCCTCCACGGTGGAGCGGCGGATCCCGAACAACTCGAACTGCTTCAACGCCGCGTCGAGGATGCGTTCGGCGTTGCCTTCCGCCGTCGGCGACCCGAAGCGCTGGACCGCCTTGGCGAGCAGGCCGCTGTACTTCATCGGGTGTCTCCTCGGCGTGAACCCCTGGTGGGGCGACGGTGGCTACGACGCAGTGTAGAGCCTGCCCGGAAGGGCATTGATACAAATGAACCAAGAATGTATCTTCTGTTTTCATGCACCGGTGAAGTCGACGCCGGCGCCCACGGCGAACAGGAGGCTTCCCATGGCCGGCACCATCGATCGGGCTTCGTCGACGGGGACGTCGCCGAGCCGCGACGAATTCTCGGCGCGGCTGCTGCGCGGATCGGCCAAGAAGTCGTACGCCCCCGTCGTCGACATCGACTGGGAGGCGCCGGTCGTTCCCGACACGTTCTTCCTCCCGCCCAGGATGGTGTCGCTGTACGGCACGCCGATGTGGGCGCAGATGACCCGCGAACAGCAGATCGAGCTGTCCCGGCAGGAGTTCATCAACCTGCTGTCGGCCGGCGTGTGGTTCGAGAACATCCTCAACCAGGCGCTGCTGCGCGGCCTCATGCACGCCGACTGCACGTCCGCGTCGACCCACTACTCACTGACCGAACTCGGTGACGAGACCCGCCACATGGTGATGTTCGGGCGAACCATCGAAGCAGTCGGCGGTAAGCCGTTCCAGCCCAAGCGGATTCAGCGCACGATCATCAACGCCCTGCCCCTGGTGTTCCAGAAGTCGGTGCTGTGGATCGCCGCGCTCGTCGGCGAGGAGATCTTCGACGCGCTGCAGCGCCAGATCCTCGACGATCCCGACGTGCAGCCCATCGTGCGCCGCATCATGCGCATCCACGTCACCGAGGAGGCGCGGCACATCCAGTTCGCCCGCGACGGCGCCCGCCGGGCCGTCCCCGCGATGCGCCCGCTCAACCGGTACCTGCTCGCGACGATCCATGGTGCCGGTGGTCCGTTCTACCGCTACCTGTTCACCAATCCCGCCGTGTATGGGCGCGCCGGGCTCGACGCCGTGGAGGCCCGCCGCCAGGCCCGCGGCAATCCGTATTTCCACGAGGCGATGCGAAGCGGATTCGCGCCCTTGGCGGCCTTTCTGGAAGAGGTCGGGCTCATGAGCCGGCTCGGCCGGCGGATGTGGAAGCGGTGCCACTTCCTGTGACCGTTGACGACAGCGGCGTCTACGACGGCGACGCCGAACTGGATGTCGCCGGATCGCGCTGCCCGGTCCGGGTCCGCCTCACCGGGCATCTGAGCCCGATCGACGGGCGGTACCACTGGCAGGGCCTGGCGTACGGTGCTCCGGAGGAACTCCAGGCGGGCAAGCCGGCCCAGCTGTGGATCGGTGACCGCAGCGCCGCAGTGCGACTGGTCGAGAAGATCCCGTCCGGCCAGCTCATGGTCAGCGGCGTGGGGGCGCCGCCGTACGACCTCGCGATGTGATCGCCCGTCACCGTCAGCCGGCGCTGGCTAGGCTGTCGGTGAGTGCTGTCGGGAGGTGCAATCGTGGATGACGCGGAACTCGACCAGAAGCTGAACGCCGCCATCGCGAAGCTGGCGCGCTCCCTGCACAGCCATCAGATCGGTGAACTCGAGGTCGAGGCGTTGCTGCTGGAAGTGACCCGAAGTGCCACGCAGATGTTCTCGGAGATCGATCACGCGGGCGTCACGCTCGTCGAAGGCCGGCGCCGGATGGCGCAGTCGCTGGCGCCCACCGGAGAGATACCGAGGGCGGTGGACGCGCTGCAGGAGAAGTACCGCGAGGGCCCCTGCCTGGAATCGATCTGGGATCGCCACACCGTGCGCGTGGATGATTTCCACCACGAGAATCGATGGCCGGAATTCGTTGCGGCGCTCGTCGACCAGACGCCGATCCGCTCATCCCTGTCGATCCAGCTCTTCACCAACGAACGCGAACTCGGAGCGCTGAATCTGTACTCGGAGCAACCGAACAGCATTCGTCCCGAGATCGAGGAGCAGGCTCTCGTGCTGGCCACCCACGCCGCAATCGGTCTGGCCGGCGCCCGGCGCACCGAGCAGCTTCACAGCGCACTGGCGACGCGCGACATCATCGGCCAGGCCAAGGGCATGATCATGGAGCGCTTCGACATCGACGCGATCCAGGCCTTCGATCTCCTGAAGCAACTGTCGCAGGACACCAACACCCCACTGAACGAGGTCGCGCGGCAGCTCGTGCACCGCGACCACCCGCCGAAGTAGCGGGACTCACCCGCCGCTGTCATTGCCTCTCTCCGCGTCGACCGCTCGGCGGACTGACGGCGCGCCATGAATTCCGCCGACCAACGTGCGGTGGTTCACCGCCGTTGACCGGAGCCACCCTCAGCCCTCCGTGGTCGGAGTGGCGCGACGCGCACTCCCACAGCGATGTGTCGAACAGCTGCCGGCACGCAGTTGCTGGCGGTATGTCCATACTTGAAACTCACGTTTTAGGTGAAATAGCAGTTCAGCCGCCTGTTGACTCGGACCAGTAGCGAAGTTAAGGTTCACAACAATCCGTTGGAACGCTTTGTTGAGAGGACGCTGTCGTGGCTGCTGGACGTCTTGATGGGAAAGTTGCGCTGGTCTCGGGATCGGGACGCGGGATCGGCCGCGCGGTCGCCGAGAAACTCGCCGCCGAGGGCGCCCGGGTCATCATCAACGATCTCGACGCCGAACCGGCCAAAGAGGTCGTCGCCGCCATCGAGGCAGCCGGGGGACAGGCCACCGCCTGCATCGGCAGCGTCACCGAAGCCGATTTCGCCGATCGCTTCGTGTCGACCGCGGTCGACACCTACGGCGGGCTGGACATCATCGTCAACAACGCCGGATACACGTGGGACAGTGTCATCCAGAAGATGACCGACCAGCAGTGGAACGACATCATCGACGTGCACCTCACCGCGCCGTTCCGGATCCTCCGCGCCGCACAGCCGGTCATCGCGGGCCTGGCCAAGAAGGAGAAGGCCGACGGTGGTCCGGTGGCGCGCCGCGCGATCGTCAACACCTCGTCCACCTCCGGCCTGCAGGGCAACCCGGGCCAGGTCAACTACTCCACGGCCAAGGCCGGTCTGATCGGTATGACCAAGACCCTGGCCAAGGAATGGGGCCGCTACAACGTCACGGTCAACGCCATCGCCTACGGCGTGATCAACACCCGCCTCACCACGGTGACCACCGAGGAGAAGACCATCGACGTCGCCGGCCGCGAGATCAAGGTAGGGGTGAACCCGGCGGTGTACGAGGCCGCGACCACCCAGATCGCTCTCGGCCGTGGCGGCACCGTCGAGGAGGCCGCCGGTGCGGTCTATCTGCTGTGCGCCCCGGAGTCGAGCTACGTCACCGCGCAGACGCTCGTGTGCAGCGGCGGGCTGTGACCAGCCCGCAGCCGGCGCAGCCGACGTACGAAGAGGTCGACTACCGTTTCGACGACGGTGTCGCGATCATCCGGCTCAACGCACCGCACCGACGAAATGCGTTGCGCAATCAGATGTTGCGCGACCTGTGGGATGCGCTCGACATCGCCGACCGGGATCCCGCGGTCCGTGCGGTGGTACTCACCGGCGCTGGGGACCACTTCTGCGTCGGCGCGGAACTCACCGGCCCGGACACTCTGCTCGAAGCGCTCGAGGAGGACACCGCAGGCCATACCCCGACGGGTTACCGGGAACCGGGCGGCCGGGTCAGTGAGCGGTTGTTCGACATGCGCACCCCGGTGATCGCCGCCGTCAACGGCGACGCGGTCGGCGGCGGCGCCTCGATCATGGCGGCGACCGACGTGCGGATCGCAAGCGAGCGGTCACGTTTCGGATTCGTGTTCACTCGCCGCGGTGTGGTTCCGGAGAGCGCATCGTCATGGTTCCTGCCACGGCTGGTGGGTCTGACCCGGGCCACCGACTGGGTGCTGTCAGGTCGGGTGTTCGACGCCGAAGAGGCCTATGGCGCCGGCCTGCTCACGAAAGTCGTCGCACCGGACGCCGTGCTCGACGAGGCGCTGGCGTACGCCCGCGTGTTCGTCACCGAGACCTCGCCGACATCGGTCGCATTGGCGCGCAGGCTGCTCGGCCGCAGTTGGGGCCACGCGACCCCGCGCTCGGCCGCCGAGGACGAATCACGGGTGTACGCCGGCCGGCTCCGGTCCGCCGACGTCCACGAAGGCGTCATGTCCTTCCTGGAACGCCGACCCGCGGTGTTCCCGCCGCTCGACGACCACCCTGCCGATCACTTCTGACCTGAATCGTTACCCGGAGGATCACGTGGACACCTCAGCCCCGTTCACCGCATGCCAGTACGGCCCGGACGCCGAATTCACCCACGAGTTCGCCGGAGTCGAGAAGTTCAACGAGAGCGTCTACGTCAACTTCGTCGACCCGCTCAGTGAGGTCAGCGCCCTCATGCGCATCGGGAACCGTCCCACCCTCGGGTACTCCGAGGCGACGGTCCAGTTGACGCTGCCGGGCGGCAGGATTGCGCTGCGCGCCGGACGCCAGCCGAACGAGACCAACGACGAATGGTCGACGCAGGGGCTCGAGATCAAGCCCACGGACGCCACCCGCACATGGGAAGTCAACTACCGCAACACGGTCGCGCTCATCAGCACACCGTCGCTGCTGGCCGACCGCGGGCGTCAGGCGCTGAAGAACTCCCCGTCGCTGGAGTGTGAGATCTCGCTGACCTTCGAGGCATCGGTGCCGATGTTCACGATCGCCGACGGCGGCGACTGCACCCCGGGCAGTTCCCAGATCGCCACCGACCACTACGAGCAATTCGGTCATGTCAGCGGTTCGGTCCGCCTCGGCTCCACGACCTGGACCGTCGATCGGGCCACGTCGTTCCGCGACCATTCATGGGGGCCGCGGGAATGGGCCTCCTACACCGGCGAGTGGTTGGCGGCATGGCTGGTCGACGGTACGGCGATCACCGCGTACGGCGAGTTCGAAGCCAGCGGCGAACGGGTCGCCGGCGGCACCGTCGTGACCCCGGATGGGGTGTTCCATCCGATCCGGGATTACACCGTGTACACCGACTACGCCGGTGAGGCGGTCTACACGGGCCGCAACACCGCGGTCATCACCGCCGACGGGCTGCCGACGATGGTGCTCGACGGCACCATAAACCACTTCGTCCCGGTCACCCAGCGCACCGCCGACCGCGCCGCGCGCATGGGACAGATGTCGGTCCGGTACGCGGGCGGCCACGGCGGCTGGGGTATCGGGGAGTTCCTGCGCCCCATCAACGCCAAGTAGGGACGGCGATGTATCCAGGACGCCACGCCGTCGAGCATCCCGACCGGCCCGCGCTGATCATCTCCGGCGGGATCAACATCTACCGGCAGGAGATCGAGAACCTGCTCATCACCCACCCCGAGGTCATGGACGCCGCCGTATTCGGGCTCCCCGACGGGGATTTCGGCGAGGCGGTGAAAGCCGTGATCCAGCCTGTCGAAGCCGCAGCAGCCGGCCCGGAACTCGCGCAGCGCCTCCGCGAGTTCTGTCTCGCACACCTGGCGCGGTTCAAGAGCCCCAAGTTTTTCGACTTCATCGACGACGTGCCGCGGCTGCCCACCGGCAAGTTGTACAAGCGCAAGCTCCGCGACCAGTACTGGAAGGAAACCTCGAATGCGTAGGACGCTCTACACCGAGGAGCACGAGGCATTCCGAAAAGCGTTCCGCGCGTTCATCGATCACTCGGCGGCTCCCCACGTCGACGCCTGGGAGCAAGCGGGCACCGTCGACCGCGCGTTCATCCGGGCGGCGGGCGAGAACGGCTTCCTCGGTTTCGAATTCGGCGCGCAGTACGGCGGGCTGGGCATCGAGGACTTCCGCTACAACGCTGTGATGACCGAAGAGGTCGTCGCATCGGGAATGGCCGGTGACCTGTTCTCGATGCAGAACGACATCATCGTGCCCTACCTGCGTGACCTCACCACCGCCGAACAGCGTGATCGCTGGTTACCCGCGTTCACCCGCGGTGAGTGTGTGACCGCGCTCGGGCTCACCGAGCCCGGAGCCGGTTCGGACCTGGCTGCGATCAAGACCACCGCCCGGCGCGACGGCGACGATCTGGTGCTCAACGGGCAGAAGACGTTCATCACCAGTGGCGCCACCTGTGATCTGGCCATCGTGCTGGTCCGCACCGGGGAGCGCGACGGCCGCGGCACCACGTTCGTCGCGGTCGAGAACGGTACCCCGGGGTTCGAACGCGGTCGTCCGATGCACAAGATCGGTCGCAAGGCGCAGGACACCGCGGAGCTGTTCTTCACCGACTGCCGGGTGCCGGTCGGCAACATCGTGGGTGAGCCGGGGCGTGGATTCGGTTGTGCCATCGCGAATTTGCCGCGGGAGCGGCTCTCGATCGCGGTGGCCGCGGTGGCCTCGGCCCAGCATGCCCTCGACCTGGGGCTCGAGCATGCCCGTCAGCGCAACGCCTTCGGGGCGCCGCTGGCTCAACTGCAGTCGGTGCGGATGCAGATCGCCGAAATGCACACCGACATCGTCGTGCTACAAGAGTACGTCGACCGGTGTGTGCAGGCGCTCAACGACGGTGAGCTGACCGCGGCGGAGGCGGCTGGCGCGAAGTACAAGGCGACAGAACTGCAGTGGGAAGTCCTCGACCGGGTTCTGCAGCTGTTCGGTGGCTACGGCTACATGGAGGAGTACCCGATCGCCCGGATGTGGCGCGACGCGCGCATCCAGCGGATCTATGGCGGAGCGAACGAGGTCATGAAGGACCTCGTCGGACGAGCGGTGGTGGGTTGATGTCGACACTCAAGGGTCGGGTCGCGGTGGTGACCGGTAGTTCCCGCGGGGTGGGCCGGGGTATTGCCCTGCGTCTGGCCGCCGACGGCGCCGCGGTGGCGGTGAACTACCGGCGTGATTCCGATGCCGCCGAAGAGGTGGTGGCCGAGATCGTCTCCTCAGGTGGCCGAGCCCACGCGTATTCGGCGGCGATCAACGACGCCGCCGCCGTGGACGCCATGGTGGAGGCGGTGCGCGCCGACCTCGGTCCGGTCGACATCGTGGTCAGCAACGCGGGCACCGCGAGCAAGGGCCAGCCCGTCAGCGATACGCCCGCGGCGGATTTCCTGTCGTTGCTGCAGGTGCACGCCCTCGGGCCGATCCACCTCCTGCAGCGGGTGCTTCCGGATATGCGCGCGGCCGGACGTGGTGACGTGGTGATGATCTCGAGCAGCACGGTCGCCGAGGCGCCGGAGCTGTCGGCCCCGTACACAATGGCCAAGGCCGCCATGGAGATGTGCGTGCGCACGCTGGCGCAGGAGGAACGCCGACACGGCATCCGCGCCAACATCGTGGCGCCCGGCCTGGTGGAGACGGAGATGGGGCGGCGCCTGGTCCGCGCGGCCACGGGCGGCTCGATGGAGGACATCGCAGAGTCGTATCCGTTCGGCCGCATCTGTACGCCCGCCGACATCGCCGGAGCGGTCGCCTATCTTGTCTCGGCGGACGCGTCCTACGTCACCGGACAGCGGATCACGGTGGACGGCGGCGGCCGTTCGGTCAGCGTCGTCTAGCCAGGTCGCAGTGGGCTCAGAGAGGAACAGCGCATCATGACGGTGACGGTCGGGGCAGAGGAGGGTACGACGATGACCGACGGCACGCAGGATTTTCTGGTCGAGCTCGCTGGGCTCCTCAGTGCCCGGGTGGCCGGCGGAGGCCCGGTGGAACTCGTCGACGTCGACCAGCGGAGCGAGGGCAACTCCTGGGAGACGTACCTCATCACGGCGGTATGGGACTCCGGTGAGCAGTCGGCGTCGTTCGCCGTCAAGCGGCAACCGCTCAGCGGGATCGTGGGCAGCTACGACGTCGGCCGTGAAATCGCCCTGTTGCGCGCAGCGGAGAGCATCGGGTTACCGGTGCCCGGTGTGGTCGCGCACCGCGTCGGTGCCCCGGGTGATCGGGGCTTCTTCGTCATGGAACGCCTCGTCGGCGTCGTGCCCATGCCGCACAACGTGACTCGCATGATCACCGATGCCGGCCACCGGGCCGCGCTCGGGCGGCGGGTGGCTCGCGAGATGGCCACCCTGCACGCCGCACCACCGGACTCGCTGGCGCTGGCGGAACTCGACGCGCCCCCGGCTCCCGGCGACACCGGTCGGGTCGAGAACGATCATTGGCGGCGCACCTACACCGAAGTCGCAACCGTTCCGATACCGGTGTTGGATCTGGCTCTTGCCTGGCTGGACTACCGGGCCGACCATGTGTCCGGCCGAGTGGCGCTGGTGCACAACGACTTCCGCGTCGGCAATCTCGTCGTGGACCCGGTCGACGGGGGACTGGTCGGAATCCTCGACTGGGAGACCGCGCATTTCAGCGATCCGGTCGCCGACCTGGCGTGGTTCTTCCAGCGGACCTCCCGGGGCCGGTCACCGCTGGCGTGCAAGTTGCTCGGCGTGGAGGACTTCCTCGACGAGTACGCCCACGCCGCGGGGTGGCGCCCCGATGAGCGCACCCTGACATGGTGGGCGGTGCAGTCACTGACCAAGACCGCCATCGGCTGCCTGCAGGCGGTCGCCATCTTCCAGCGCGGCGATCGCCGCGACCTGCGCTACGCCAACATGGCGCACAGCGTCTACTACAGCCTCGGCTGGCTCAGTCAGATGCTGCGCGACGGAGAATGGGGATCCTGATGACCGTGTACGCACTCGACCTCGACGCGGTGCATGCCACGATCCGCGACACCCTCGTCACGCGCGTGCTGCCGGGAGTCGAATCCGACAACGCCCGTGCCGAACTGATGGCCGTTGTCGAGATGCTCGACAGCCTCGAGGGCCGGCTGGCCTGGGAACGTACGTCGCTGGCGGCCACGGTGGACCGCACGCGGACGCTCGGCGCGGCGCTCGGTCAGGACAGTGACGATTCGGACGATCTCCAAACCCTGCGCACGAGCCGGCGGTCCATCGGTGAGGCTCTGTCCGCGGCCTACGCCGACGGCGTCGATCCGACGGTGATCGAAGCGGTGGCCCGCTTCACCGCCGACGACATCGTCGCCGAGATCTCGCCCGCGCTGCGGCCGGGACTGCCGGGCTGATCACGTCGCGGTGAATCCGGACGGCGTCACGATCGCGCGAATCAGAGCGGCCAGTTCGTCCGCGACACCGGGCCGTCCGCGCAACCGCGGATTCTGCGAGATGTCCGTGACGACGCCGATGGCCGCTTGCGCGAGCGCGCGCGCATCGGCGTGGGAAAGGCCGTCGGACAGCGCCTCGATCGCCTCGACCCACTCGGCCACGTATTCGCGCTGGGCGTTTCGTAGGGCCGCTTGTTCCTCGTCCGGAAGGTACAGCAGATCCGTGGCGAGAATGCGCATGATGTGCCCGTACACCCCCAGGGCCTGGCGGACGTACGTGGTGATGAGCGCATCGAGCGCCTGCTCCGGCGTGAACGCGTAGGCCAGCGCGTCGGCGGTCACGTAGAGAAGCCCCTCGGCGCCGCGCTCGAGGACGACGCGCAGCACCTCCGCCTTACTGCTCACATGCTGGTACAACGTCGCCGTCGACATCTCCGATGCCTTTGCGATGTCGTCGATGTGTACGTCGTAGAACCCGCGCTCGTTGAACAGCCGTGCGGCAGCGTCGATGATCCGTTCACGACGGCCGGCCGGCTGGCGCACACCGACGTCCGGCACCGGCGTTGCGTCTGCGCGCGGCTCGGGCAGCTCGCAGTCGATGATCGCCCACGCCGCGGCGGACTGGATCTCCTGGAGCCGGTCGGCCGACAGGTTGCCTCGGAAGTTCGGTGTATTCGAGTACATCGCCAGGACGGCGAATCCCAGCAGATCGGCCTTGTGGGCGCCGACTTCCGGTTTGACCGCGAGGATCTTGGTTGTGATGCGCTCCTGGTTCTCGTCGAAATACCGGCGGAACACCTCGCGTTCGGCGTCCTCGAGATGGCGTTGTTCGCGCCGCCACAGCGTGGCCTCGTTCCCGTTCGCAGTGATGTCGCCGAGGCCGGCGAGGAGCAGTTGCAACTGCTCGAGTGCGGTAGTGCCCTGCTGGTCGGTCACCGAGTGAAGCTCTTCGACGAGGTGGACCTGACTCATCAAGGCATGCACCAAGATCTCGTGCTTACCCTTGAAATGGCGGTAGACCGCGGGGCCGGTCAGGCCGACCGCCGCGCCGATCCGGTCGATGCTGACATTCTGGTAGCCGTAGTCCTGGAAGAGGTGAGCGGCGGCGCGTGCCACCTGTTCGGTGCGGTGGCGACCACGCGCGGACGAACGAAGCGTCGCCTTCACGGCCTCGGCGCGCACCGCCGTCTCTCGTGGCATCTCACTCTTTCCTCGGGTCACGGATCAAGTTTCGCATCCCTGCCATGCCAACCTGGCGACCATATTGAAAATTAACTACTGACCCTAGTGTACCTGTACAAAGACATTTGACGTCACCAGAAGGTGGAGTTATGGTTCACTCAGTGTGCTGGAAAGGTCGTGGGACCGGCCAGCCATCGTTTCCGGCCGTCGATAGGTCGAACACACCGTGAGGGGCAGCCACCATGGGTCACTACCGAAGCAATTTGCGTGACATCGAGTTCAACCTGTTCGAACTGCTCGAACGTGACCGTCTCTTCGGCACGCCGCCCTTCGGCGACCTCGACATCGACACCGCGAAGTTCATCCTCCGCGAGGTCGACCGGCTTGCACGCGAGGATCTCGCGGAATCCTTCGAAGAGGCGGATCGCCATCCGCCGGTCTACGACGCGTCGACCAGGTCCGTGACCGTCACCCCTGCCTTCGCCGCGTCGTACAAGACATGGCTCGACGCCGAGTGGTGGCGCCTGCGCGTACTGCCCGAACTCGGCGGAACAGACGCGCCGAGTTCGCTGAACTGGGCTCTGGCCGAATTCGTCCTCGGCGCGAACCCCGCGCTCTGGACCTACGTGGGTGTCCCCACCGCGGCACGCGTGATCTGGCGCCACGGCACCGACCGCGACAAGAAGATCGCCCAGGCCGCGATCGACAACCGTTGGGGCGCAACCATGGTTCTCACCGAGCCGGATGCCGGCTCCGACGTCGGGGCGGGACGTACCCGAGCCGTGCGAAACGACGACGGCACCTGGAACATCCATGGGGTCAAACGGTTCATCACCGCCGGTGAACACGATCTGGCTGACAACATCCTCCACCTCGTCCTTGCCAGACCCGTCGGCATCGAGGGTGTCGGCGGTCCGGGCACCAAGGGACTGAGTCTCTTCCTCGTGCCGAAGTTCCACTTCGACCCGGACACCGGTGAGCTCACCGGTGAACGCAACGGGGTGTACGCGACGAACGTCGAGAAGAAGATGGGCATGAACGTGTCCACGACGTGCGAGATGACACTCGGCGACGACGCCCCGGCCCGCGGATGGCTGCTGGGGGAGGTGCACAACGGCATCGCGCAGATGTTCGACGTGATCGAAGATGCGCGAATGATGGTCGGATGCAAGGCGATCGCCACATTGTCGAGTGGATACCTCAATGCCCTGGACTACGCCAAGCAGCGCGTGCAGGGGGCCGACCTCGCCCGGATGTCGGACAAATCGGCGCCCCGGGTCACCATCACCCACCACCCGGACGTCAGGCGGTCGTTGCTCACCCAGAAGGCGTACGCCGAGGGGATGCGGTCGTTGCTGCTCTACACCGCGTCATGGCAGGACGAGATCGCGGTGCGGACGGCGACAGGAGCGGAAACGGCGCTGGCCGAGGCGGTCAACGATCTGCTCCTGCCGATCGTCAAGGGCTACGGTTCGGAACGGTCGTGGGTGCTGCTGGGTACCGAATCGCTCCAGACGTTCGGCGGGTCGGGTTACCTCCGCGAATACCCCATCGAGCAGTACGTCCGCGACGCGAAGATCGACGCCGTGTACGAGGGAACGACGGCGATCCAGGCGCAGGATCTGTTCTTCCGCAAAATCATTCGGGACCGAGGCCGAGCGCTGGGCCACCTGCTCGGTGAGATCCGGGACTTCGCCTCCGACACCGACGTGCTCGGTGCGGAGAAGGCGCTGCTGTCCGCCGCGGTTGCCGACGTCGAGGCGATCGTGGCGCACATGACGGCCGATGTGGCCGGGTCGAAGGACAATGGGGCGCAGATCTACCGGGTCGGGCTGAACGCGTCTCGGCTGCTCTACGTCCTCGGCGATGTAGTGGTGGGCTGGTTGCTGTTGCGTGGTGCCCAGATCGCCATGGGGGCACTCTCTTCCGGGGTGGACCCGTCCGATGCCAGCTTCTACGAGGGCAAGGTGGCCGCGGCGCGGTTCTTCGCTCACGAGGTGCTCCCGCTCATCGCGGCGCAGCGCGCGGCGGCCGTGGCTGTCGACGATTACGTCATGGCGCTCGACGAAGCCGCGTTCTGAGGTTCAGGCCGCGAGATCGAGTTCGCCGAACGCGCACCGGGACCCGCACGGGTGTCCGGTCACCGCGATGCCGTGCCGGTGCATCACCCGGGCCAGCTTCGCCGCCGTGTGGCACGCGCGGTCGAGCACCTGCTGATAGCTGAGGCGGACGGTCGATCGTCCGTCGACGGCGGCGTCGAGATCACGCTCGAAATCCCGGTTCCGCGCGGTGGCAGTGTCGTGGAACTGCCGTCCGTCGAGTTCGACGATGAGGCGCTGTCCGTATTCGGTGTCGCGGTAGCACACGCCGACCGATGACGCCGAACGGTGTTGTCGCACCGCGCGGGGTAGACCATGGGCCCGCTCCACCCGGTGCAGGTAGGCGTCTTCGAGCACGGAACACCTGCCCTCGGCGATGTCGATCAGCACGGCGCGCAGCCAGCGTCGACGCCGGAGGCGCCGGCGGGTGTCGAGGGCCCGCAGCAGCCGGGCTGCAGTGGTGCGCCGGGACTGACAGACCTCGGCCAGTACGGCAATCGCGTAGAACTCCGAGGGTGCGCGCGAGGCCACGTCGAGGGCGGCCTCCTCGAGCCGTTGCCGCGGCGGGCCGACGTTCCAGAGTGTCCGCTCGTGCAGGTGTGCGAGATGGTGGATGCGGACGCCGTCCGGTTCTACCAGCATCGCGCGCCCGCGGGCGACACCGACGTGGATCACCGAACCCCGCTCCGACAGCGCTGATTCCAGGCAGAGCGCCGCGGGGGCGGCGTACAGCACCGCGGCCCAGGCTCGTTGCGGCCAGGTCAGCGGACCGGTGTGGTCGACGTACACGCCGTCGTGGACACGGGCCCACTCCCGGCGCCTGAGCATCCGACGGATGTGGTGGTTGGGCAGGCCCGCGGCGAGAACCTGCCGACGCGAGATGACCCCGGCCTGTCGGCTCAGTGTCTCGGCGATATCCACGTGTTCGATCTTGGCGCAGCGGGTGTGCGGTGGCCAGGTCAGCCCGGGGGATCTGTGGATAACCGTCTATGCCGAGGATCGCAGCCACCTGTTGACCACGATCCTCGGCGTTGACGTGTCAGCCCTTGCGCACGATGCACAACGCGTCGACGGCCACCAGGCCATCGGCGTTGACCAGCAGCGGATTCACATCCAGGGATTCGATCCACGCGCTGCCGGCCGCGGCCAGCCTGCCGAGCCCGACCAGGGTGTCGGCGAGCTGGTCCAGATGCCAGGGCGCCGACCCGCGGAAGCCGTGCAGTAGATGCACATCCCGGAATTCCTCGATCAACGCCTCGGCATCCGACCGCGCGAGCGGGGCCGGTCGGCCACCGATCCGCTGCAGTACCTCGACGAAGATGCCGCCGAGGCCGAGCACCACCATCGGTCCCAGTTCGCTGCGCCCGTCGATGCCGATCAGTAGCTCGCCGCGCGACGCGGTCATCGGCTGGACCGCGACCGTCGACGAAACTCCTTGTTGTTCAGCGATATCGCGCATCCGGGCGACCGCGTCGGCCAACTCGGAGGCCGCCACGTTGAGCGCGACCGCGCCGAGTTCGGTGCGATGCGCCACATCGGCCAACTTCACCGCGTACGGCCCGTCGAACTCCGGCACGGCGATATCGGCACCGTCGATGACCGCATACGGCGCGGTCGGAATCCCATAGCTGCCCAGCAGCGCCATCACATCGGCGAACGGGACGAACTCGCTGCCGCTGCGGGCATCGGCAACCAGGTCGGTGGGACGGGCCACCGGCGTGGGTGCTTCGACCGTGTGACCGACCTTCGCGCGGTCGCGGCTGAAGGTGCCCAGCGAGTGCAGCCCGCGCAGTGTGCCGCGGATCCCGTACCCGAGCGCGACGGCACCGTCATCGCCGATCACGTCCCTGGCAAATGTCCCGACCGGACCGGATCCCGCGGCGATCGCGACGGGCTTGCCGTAGCGGCGGCCCGCCTCTGCGACATCGTCGATGAGTCGGTGGTACAGCGGATCGTCGCTCCACATGTTGACGAACACCACGGCATCGAGTTCATCGCTGCCCACGTAGCGGTCGACGATATCGGTCCAGAAGGTCGCGCCGAATCCCGTGGTGTCCAACGGATTCGGGACGGTGATCCCGGGAATGGTGGCGGCGACCCACTCGGCAAGGCTGTCCAGCGGCGGCAGCGTCAGCCCCTCGGCCTCGGCGACGTCGAAGGCTAGCGAGGCGAAGCCACCGGTGCCGGCCACCACGCCGATGTTCTGCACGGGCCGGCGCAGGCCGGGGTTCAGCTGGCTGATGATGGCGAGCCGGTCGACCAGTTCCTCCAGGTCGTAGGCCAGCTGGATGCCCGCGTTGCGGAAGGCGACGTCGTAGGCCCAGGCATCGCCGGCCAGCGCCCCGGTGTGGGATGCGGCCATCTGCTGGGTGCGGCTGTTGCGCGCGAGTTTGACTGCCACGATCGGCTTTCCGGCTTCGAGGCAGCGGCGGGCCGCTGCGAAGAACTCGGCCGGCCGGCGGATGCCCTCGACCACCAGTCCGATCGCGGAGGTGTCCGGGTCGGACGCCAGGAAGTCCAGGTAGTCGGCCATATCGGTGGTGGCTTCGTTGCCCGCGGAGATGAGCCGAGAGATGCCGACGCCGGTGCGTTCGCGGGCGGCGATCGCGATACCGCCGATCATCGCGCCGCTGTGCGACACGATTGACACCGTGCCCGCCGCCGGGTGGTAGTCCGCAGACGCGGTCAGGTGCAGACTGTGCGGCACGCTGATGTAACCCAGGCTGTTGGGTCCGATGACGGCCATGGCGCCCTGCTCGGCGGCGTCGACCAGACGCCGCTGATAGTCCGCGCCTTCATCGCCCACTTCGGAGAACCCGGCGGCGTAGACCACCATGCCGCCGCAATCCAGCGCGGCACATTCCTCGGCCAGTGCCACCGTCCGCTCGGCGGACATCACCGACAGCACCGCGTCTATGGGCACCCCGATCTCACTCACTGACCGGTGGGCGGGCACCCCGAGGACGGTCTCGGCGGTCGGGTGGACGAAGTGGACGTCGGCGGCGCTGTTGAGGGTGGGTGCGATGAAGCCGGCGACCGGGGACTTGTCGCTGAGCCCGACGATGGCGACGGTCTTGGGATTCAACAGGCGTTCGAGCGGACTCGTCATGGCTGGCGCCCTTCGGTCAGTGGTCGATCAGTGAACTTTGATTATGGTATCGCAGCGGTAGAACCGGTAGATAATCCCAGCAAAACTCTACAAAAGTTAAGACTCGATATGTAGAGTCTCGGGCAACCGGTCGGCTGATCAGTGGAGGATTCATGGCGAGAACCGAGGCGCTGGCCCGCGTCGAGCAGATGTACATCAACGGTTTCCCCGACGCCGCCACCGCGACGGTCGAGGATCTGCGCGCCGCCTACGACGCTCTGCTGCTGCAGTTCGCCCTGCCCGACGGTGTCGAACCCGTCGAGCGCGTCGTCGCCGGAGTGCCGGTGCGCTATGTCACGGCCGTCGGCGCGCGCACCGACAAGGTGCTCGTCTGGTTCCACGGCGGTGGCTACGTGTTGGGTAGTGCCAAAGGTTTCCAGGAACTCGGCCACACCCTGTCGCGCGCGGCCGGCGTCACGGTCGCGCTGCCCGACTACCGGCGCGCCCCCGAGGACAAGTTTCCCGCGGCGGTCGACGACGGCGTCGCGGTCCTGGCCGAACTGATCGCCACGCACGGGGCCGGCAATGTCGCCGTCGGTGGGGACTCCGCCGGGGGCGGGCTGACCCTCGCCGCGCTGACGGCCGTCCGTGACCGGGGGACCGAACTGCCGACGGCTGCGGTGTTCATCTCCCCGCTGCTCGACTTCACCGCCAGCGGCGCCAGCGTAGATGTGTACGACGGCAAGGACATTGCGGTCTCCCGCGGTTCTATCGGCAACCTGCGGGAGGCCTACCTGCAGGGCCACGATCCGCGAGACCCTTTGGCCTCACCGGTGTTCGCCGATCTGCACGGGCTCCCGCCGGCCCTTTTCCTGGTCGGCTCGGGTGAGGTGCTGCTCGACGATTCCAATCGCGCGGCCTTTGCGATCACCGAGGCCGGTGGCACCGCGTCGGTCTCGACGTACGACGACATGGTGCACGTGTGGCCGCTGTTCTCCTCGATTCTGCCCGAGGGCATCGAGGCCGCCGACGAGATCGGCGCGTTCCTGCAGAAGCTGCTCGTCGTATGACCGTCGCCGACCAGAAGGCGACGCAGAAATCGGGGCGGAGGGCTTTCGCCGTTGCGGACCGGTCCATGCCTTATGCCGAGGATCGCAGTCATCATCTGGCTTCGATCCTCGGCACAACCGATCGAACCTAGCCGCCGACGTTCGAAAAGTGGAAAGCCCGGTACCCGCGGGGCGGGTACCGGGCGTACACGGAAGCCGGGATCAGGCGCCGGCCGCCGCATAGATCGGGAGCAGATCGGTGGCCGCGTCGGCAAGCCACTTCGGATCCACCAGCAGGTGCTGGGTGGCGACCTGCATATCACGCACGTAGCGTCCCAATGTGCTTGTGCGGCTGATGCTCTGGCTGCCACTCCAACGATGTGCGAAGCCGACGATGGTATCCATGGCCTCATGGCTCCAGGCCAGCTGCTGGCGCATCCGGGCCATCTGTTCTGGTGTGCGGGTGTGGCCTGCGTCCACGGTGGCCTCTGTGGACTCGACGAGGTCATAGAAGGACAACCGGACCGCGTGCAGCAGGGCTTCCATCCGGGCGAACTCGATCTTGAAGATGTCGGCCTCGCCGATCGGGCCCCCGTAATTGGGCCGGAATTTGTTGAGCGCCATCGCCGCAAGAAGTTCCAGCGCGCGGGTCGCGATACCGAGCACCACCGGAACGTGCGGCAGCGGACCGACGAACTCGTTGGACAGCTTGTAGATGGTCTCCGACCGGTAGGGCGTGCCGCCGAAGGTGACGATGGTGTGCTCGTCGGGCGCGAACTTCTTGTCGACCCGGTAGTCATGGCTTCCAGTGGCGCCGAGGCCCCAGACATCCCAGTTCTGCTTGAGATCGATCTCGGCCTTGGGGAACATGGCCACCCGAGGCTGCGGCTGCCCGTCCTCGCCCAGGATTGCGTTGCCGTCCTCATCGGCGACGAATACGCCGGCCCCGATCCAGGTGGCGTGGTCGGACCCACTGGCGAAGGCGAAATTGCCCTCGACGATCAAACCACCCTCGACCTGCTTGGCCGGGTACCGGGGGAGCAGCTGACCGGCGACCCGGAAGTCCTCGTCGCGGCTCATGAGGTCCGCGGCGACCTCCGGCTTGAGGTAGCCGAGCACCTCGGCGGTCGACCAGGAGGTCGCCATGAACGCCCACGCGGTGGATGCGTCGGCCTTGGCCATCTCTTCGTAGACGCGCAGGCCCTCACTGGGCAGCAGGCCGCCGCCACCCAGCTCGGTCGGTACCAGCAGGCGGTGCAGGCCCTGCTCGGCGATCGCATCCCGGACAGCATCGCTGAGGGTCTGGGCCCGCTCCATGCCCTCGGCCTCGGCCCGGATGAGCGGGGTGATGGCGCGAACGCGCTGAATGTAGTCGTCCAGCCGCGAACCCGTAACGGTGTCTCGGGTCAGCATCTCTGTCATCTCCTGGCCTTTCTGCAGATGTCGATCGGGTCGAGCGCGAGCTTCGGAAGCGATGTCCGAAAAGTCCTGTATGTGATTAATGTAACGAAATTAATGCTAATGTCAAGATGCTAGTTGCCAGGCCAGAGCCTAAAAGGTTCGAACACTCGTATGAAATGAGTATTAACCATGTACTTGACGCAGGCGTTGCACAGGGCAGTGCAACAAACCCCGGAGCTCCCGGCCACCGTGTTCGGAGAACGAGTGCGAACTTGGGCCCAGAGCGCCGATCGAGTGGCGCGGTTGGCGGCGGCACTAAGAGCTCTGGGCGTGCGCACCGGCGACCGGGTGGCGATCCTCGCGCACAACTGCGACGCCTACCACGACGTTCTGTTCGCGGCCCCGTGGGCTGACGCCGTCACGGTGCCGGTCAACACCCGATGGAGCGCAAAGGAGATCGCCTTCTCGCTCGAAGACGCCGGCGCCGCGGTCCTGGTCGTCGACGATGCATTCCTGGACCTGATCGACGAGTTGAGGCTGCTGGCACCCACGGTGAACGCATATGTGCACACCGGTGACCGGCCCACGCCCGGCGGCGTCCACGGTTTCGAGCACCTCATCGACGAACACCAGCCGGTCGAGGACGCCCGGCGCGGCGGCGATTCGCTGGCCGCGATCTACTACACCGGCGGTACCACCGGGATGCCCAAGGGCGTGATGCTGAGCCACGACAATCTCATCGCGGCGGCACTGGGCGCCCTGGCCACCGGGCAGTTCCTGGCACCACGCGGACGCCTGTTGCACAGCGCACCGATGTTCCACCTCGCAGACGGCTCGGGATGGGTCGCCCGAAACCTGGTCGGCGGGACACATGTCATCCTGCCGGGCTTCAGCGCGCAGGCGGTCGCCGCTGCCGTCGAGCGCTATCAGATCACCGATATGTTCCTCGCGCCCACGATGATTCAGATGCTTGTCGACTCACCTGCGGCGCGCGAGCACGACCTGTCCAGCCTGCGGCACCTGCTCTACGGCGCCTCGCCCATTTCGCAGGCGCTACTGGAGCGGACCATGCGGCTGCTGCCGGCGGTGAAGCTCCTCCAGGCGTACGGGATGACCGAACTGTCGCCCACCACGACGGTGCTCACGGCGGAGGACCACCAGGATCGTGAACTGTTGAGGTCCGCGGGCCGGGCCGTGCCGATCGCGGAGGTGAGAATCGTGGATGCCGACGACAACGAGGTGCCGCGCGGAACCGTCGGCGAAGTCGTCGCGCGCGGGCCACATGTGATGCTCGGCTACTGGAACCGGCCTGAGGAGACCGCGAACGTCCTACGCGGCGGCTGGATGCACACCGGCGACGGTGGCTATCTGGACGACAATGGATACCTCTTCATCGTCGACCGGCTCAAGGACATGATCGTCTCGGGCGGAGAGAACGTGTACTCCGCAGAAGTCGAGAACGCCCTCGCGCTGCATCCCAGTGTGGCGACCTGTGCGGTGATCGGCGTACCGGACGCTGACTGGGGAGAACGTGTCCATGCCGTCGTCGTCCTGCACCGGGGCGCGGAGGCGACCGCCGAAGAGCTCAGGGACCATTGCGGCGCGTTGATCGCGCGATACAAGGCGCCGCGGACCGTCGAGTTCGCCGAATCCCTGCCGTTGACCCCTGCCGCCAAGGTCGCCAAGCGAGAACTCCGTGCCCGCTACTGGGCAGGGGAGTCCCGATCGGTTCGCTGACCCGCGCGAGTCGCGAACGCAAAAGTCCCCGAAACGCCGTTGTTTCGGGGACTTTTGGTCTGGGGGCTATGAGAGCGAGGCGGGCGGGATGAACCGGTCGCCGTAACGCTCGGCCAGCTCCCTGGCGCGGGCCACGAACGCCGCCTCACCCGTGCCGTGCGCTCCTTCGTAGCCGACGATGTACTGGTGCACGCCACCGGTCCAGCCCGGGAAGCCGATGCCGAGAATGGACCCGATGTTGGCATCCGCGGTCGACGTGAGAACGCCCTCGTCGAGGCACTTCTGGGTTTCGAGCGCCTCGGCGAACAGCATGCGGTCGATCATGTCCTGAAGCGGGATGTCAGCTTTTCCGGAACCGAACGTCTCCCGCAGCCCCGGCCACAGACCGGTGCGCTTACCGTCGACGTATTCGTAGAAGCCCGCACCCTTCAGACGCGACGGACGGCCGAGTTCGATCATCGTGTCTACGACGGCCTCGCCGGGATGCGGTGTGTAGGTGCGTCCGTCCGCCTCGGCGCCCCGGCGGTTCTCGACGGCCACCTTCTTGAGCAGTTCGAGGTTGAGCTCGTCGAGCAGTTGCAGCGGTGCCGCCGGGTAGCCGGCCTGTGTGCCGGCCCGCTCGATCGATATCGGGGTCACACCCTCGGCCAGCAGCGCCATGGCTTCCATCACGAACGTCGTGATGACGCGGCTGGTGAAGAAGCCGCGGCTGTCGTTGACGACGATCGGGGTCTTGCCGATGGCCATCGTGTAGTCGAACACGCGGGCCAGGGCCTCGTCAGAGGTCTTCTCGCCCTTGATGATCTCGACCAGCGGCATCTTGTCGACCGGGGAGAAGAAGTGGATGCCGATGAAGTCCTCCTGGCGCTTCACGCCGGTCGCCAGACCGGTGATCGGCAGCGTGGAGGTGTTCGAGCCGAGCAGCGCGTTGGGTTCGACGATGTCCTCGATCTCGCCGAAGACCTTGTGCTTGAGTTCCGGGTTCTCGAAGACGGCCTCGATGACGAAGTCGACGCCCTTGAGATCCGTTGCCTCGGCGGTCGGGGTGATGCGCGCGAGGAGCGCCGCACTGCTCTCCTCGGTGCTGGTCCCGCGTCCGATGGCTTTGGCTTCCAACTTGCGCGAGTAATCCTTACCCTTCTCGGCGGCTTCGAGGGTGACGTCTTTGAGCACGACGTCGAATCCGGCTTTGGCCGAGACGTAGGCGATGCCCGCGCCCATCATGCCGGCGCCGAGTACGCCGATCTTCTTGATCTCCTGCTTGGCGATGCCGTCGGGACGCGACCCGCCGCCGTTGATGGTCTGCAGGTCGAAGAAGAACGCCTGAATCATGTTCTTGGCGACCTGGCCGGTGACCAGCGAGACGAAGTAACGGCTCTCGATGCGGCTGGCCGACTCGAAGTCGACCTGCGCGCCCTCGACCGCGGCGTCGAGGATCGCGCGCGGCGCCGGTATCGGCGCACCCTTGAGCTGCTTCTTGAGCAGGGCGGGGAACGACGGCAGGATGCTGGCCAGGCCGGGGCTGCTCGGCGTGCCGCCGGGCATCTTGTAGCCCTTCTGATCCCACGGTTGGTAAGTGCCGTCCGGGTTGGTCTCGAGCTCTGTTTTGATCCACGCCTTGGCGGCGGGCAGGAGATCGTCGACCATGCTCACCAGCTCATCGACCAGTCCGATCTCCAGCGCCTTGCCCGGCGTGAAGCGCGTGCCCTGGGACAGCACCTCCATGAACGCCTTCTGGATGCCGAACATCCGCACGGTGCGGGTGACGCCGCCACCGCCGGGCAGCAGGCCCAGGGTGACTTCGGGCAGCCCGATCTTCACGCCGCGGACGTCGGCGGCGATGCGGTGGTGGCATGCCAGCGCGATCTCCAGGCCACCGCCGAGCGCGGCGCCGTTGATCGCGGCCACGACCGGCTTGCCCAGCGTCTCGAGCTTGCGCAGGTCGGCCTTGATTTCCTCGGCGTTGGCGAACACGTCGGCCGCGTCAGCCGGGCCGGCGTTGATCAAGCTCTTGAGGTCACCGCCGGCGAAGAAGGTCTTCTTCGCACTGGTGATGACGACGCCGGTGATCGAATCCTTCTCGGCCTCGAGCCTTTCGACGGTGTTGTGCATCGACTGCTTGTAGTGGTCGTTCATCACGTTGGCCGACCCGGTCGGATCGTCCAGCGTCAGGGTGACGATGCCGTCGGCATCCGTGTCCCACTGAATCGTGTTGTGCAACATTGCTTTCAAACCCTCTCGATGATGGTGGCCACGCCCATGCCGCCGCCGATACACAGCGTGATCAGCGCGCGCCGCGCACCGCGCCGCTCGAGCTCGTCGACCATGGTTCCGGTGATCATGGCGCCGGTGGCGCCGAGCGGGTGGCCCATCGCGATGGCGCCGCCGTTGACGTTGAGCTTCTCGTCGGGGATGTTGAGGTCCTTCTGGAATTTCAGCACCACCGAGGCGAACGCCTCGTTCAGTTCGAACAGGTCGATGTCGTCGACCGTGAGCCCGGCGCGGTCGAGGACTTTCTTGGTCGCCGGCGTCGGGCCGGTGAGCATGATCGTGCCGTCTGCGCCACTTGTGGCGGTGGCCACGATCCGGGCGCGGGGGGTCAAACCTTGTGACACACCGGCCTTTTCTGAGCCCACGAGCACCAGGGCGGCGCCGTCGACGATGCCGGAGCTGTTGCCGCCATGGTGGACGTGGTTGATCTTCTCGACCCAGTGGTACTTCTGCAGCGCCACATCGTTGAAGCCGCCTGCTGCGCCGATATCGGTGAAGGCGGGCTTGAGTTTGCCGAGGCTTTCGACCGTGGTGCCCGGGCGCATGTGCTCGTCGTGATCGAGGATCACCAGGCCGTTCTGGTCGCGCACCGGCACGATCGACTTGGCGAAGTAACCGCCCGACCAGGCCGCGGCGGCGCGCTCCTGCGAACGCGCGGCGTAGGCGTCGACGTCCTCACGCGAGAAGCCCTCGATCGTGGCGATCAGGTCGGCGCCGATGCCCTGCGGCACGAAGGAGACGGCGTAGTTGGTCTCGGGATCGTTGGCCCACGCGCCGCCGTCGGAACCCATCGGCACGCGGCTCATCGACTCCACGCCACCGGCGAGTACCAGATCGTCCCAGCCGGAACGCACCTTCTGCGCGGCGGTGTTCACGGCCTCGAGGCCGGACCCGCAGAACCGGTTGAGCTGCACACCGCCGGTGGTGTCGGGCAGCCCCGCGGCCAGCACGGCGGTGCGGGCGATGACGGCGCCCTGGTCACCCAGCGGGGACACCACACCCAAGATCACATCGGAGATCAGGTTCTCGTCCAGATCGGGGAAGCGCCGGCGCAGCTCGTCGATCAGACCGACGACCAAGCTGACCGGCTTGACCTCGTGCAGGGCGCCGCCCCGCTGTTTGCCGCGAGGCGTGCGGATCGCCTCGTAGATGAAGGCTTCTTCAGGCATGGATACTCTTTCTTTTCCGTCAGTTCGGTGAATTCAGCGCTGTTCAGCGGCGGGTGACGATGTAGTCCGCCAGGTTGGGTTCCGAGGTGCGGGCGAAGTAGTCCGGGACCGACCACGGTGAGTTGGTCACCACCCGGCCGGTGCTGTTGCGGTAATAGCTCTCGACACCGTCCATGGCGTAGACCATGGCGTTGTTGGTGGCGTCGAGCTCGCGGTTGTACTCGTCGAAGGACTCCTCGCGGACCTCGACGGTGGCCAGATCGTCCTTGACCATCCCGGTCAGCATCTCCACCACGTAGCGCACCTGGGCCTCGGCGACGGTCAGCCAGCTGCCGCCCGGCGGATTGGTGTTGGGGCCGTACAGGAAGAACAGATTGGGGAAACCCGGCGCCGTGATGCCCAGGTAGGCCCGGGCATTGTCATCGCTCCACGACTCCCGGAGTTCGACGCCGTCGCGGCCGCATAGCTCCATCGGGTAGAGGTAGCGCTGCTGCTGGAATCCGGTGCACAGGATCAGGATGTCGATGTCAAAAGCCTCACCGGAGTCGGTCACCAGACCACGTTCGGTGAGGTGGTCGATCCCCTCGGCGACCAGGCTGACATTCGGCCGACGCAGCGTGGCGAACCAGCCGTTGTCCATCAGTAGTCGCTTACCGAACGGCGGGTAGTTGGGCAGCGACTTCGCGATCAGGTCCTCGCGACCCTCCAGTTGCGCCAGCAGATAGGCGGTCAGGTTGCGCCGGTAGGCATCGTTGAGCCCACTGACCAGCCTGCCCTTCTCGGCGGCTTTCGGGTCCACCCGCAGCGCCGGGTAGTTGCGCTCGGTGTAGATCCAGTACAGCCGGAACCGGAACCAGGCGCGGTAGAACGGCACATTGCGGTACAGCCAGTGCCGGCTGGGGGACTGCTTGCGGAAGTACTGCTCATTCGGTGTGGTCCAATGCGGTTCGCGCTGGACGACCACCATGTGCTCGACATCATCGGCGATGGCGCAGACCACCTGCATGGCGCTGGCTCCGGCGCCGACGACGGCGACCTTCTTACCCCGCAGATCGGTCTCCGGCGTCCATCGGGCCGAGTGCAGCACCTCACCGGTGAACTCGGAGCGGCCGGGGAAGTCCGGGATGTTCGGGGTGTTGTGCAGTCCGGCGGCGGTGATCAACGCGGTGCTGCGCACGGTCTCGGACCCGTTGCCGGAGTTGATCCTCACGACCCACTCGCCGGCCTCGGCGTCCCACTCGGCACCCTCCACACTGACCCCGGTCTCGATATGCGGTGCCAGTCCGAAGTGCGCGATGACGTCATCGATGTACTGCCGGATCTCGTCGGGTTGGGCGAAGTTCTGGCTCCATTCGCGCGGGAAGAACGAGTACGAGTAGAGGTCGTTCGGAACGTCGACGCGGGCACCGGGATAATTCGCCTCGTACCAGGTACCGCCGACGTGGTCGTTGCGCTCCAACACCCGGAACGGGATGCCGGCCTTCTTCAGGTGCACCGCCGCGGCGAGGCCGGAGAAGCCGGCGCCGACGACGATCGCCGAGAACCCGATGTCCGCACAGCGGTCGGCGACATCGTCGGCGACGAACGGCGCGAATCCCAGCTGTTCGGCGACCAGCGGAATGTACTTCTCGGAGACGGGTTCACCCATCACCGCCGACATCAACGTGGTCAGTTCGGCCCCGGCCGGTGCCGGATGGGCGACCGGGGTGCCGGTGCTCCAGTCGGTGATCGCGGTGAAGGCGGCCGCACGCACCTCCGCGACGCGGTCGGCGGGCAGCCCGCCGTCGTCGTGGCTCTCGAAGCCGACGGTGGGGGCGATCCGGTACGGCTCGTCGAGCCACCGGCTGTCGCCGGTCAGTTGGTACAGGACCCCGATCAGGCACGGCACGTTGGCGTCAGCGAGTGCCTCGCGCAGCTCGTCGGCGTCGAGGGCGACCCCGGGTTGCAGGAGTTGGCTCATGAGATCTCCTTACCAATGGCGGCAACAGTTCTGACGGCGTCGAGTCGTTCGGCGGGATCGGTTGCCATGGGTGTGATGTTGACCAACGTGACACCCGCATCGTGCAGTGCGGTGAGACGTTGACGAATGTGGTCGGCGTCGCCGATGAGCGCGGTGGCGTGTACGAGCTCGTCGGGTACCGCTGCGGCGGCCTCGGCGATACGGCCGGCCAGGAAGTGGTCCTGGATGGTGGCGGCCTCGGCGGCGAAGCCGTACGACGAGACCAGTTGGTTGTAGAAGTTCTTCTCCCGCGACCCCATACCGCCGACATAGAGCGCCAGTTGAGGTTTGGCGGCATCCACCCAGGCCGACGGGTCACCCTCGGTGACGGCCAGCGGTGTCCGCGCGATGATCTCCAGCGGTGAGAGATCCGCGGATCGCTTGGCGGCTCCGTCGGCCAGCGCCTGGCCCCAGACATCCTGAATCTTCTCGGGGTAGAAGAAGATGGGTTCCCACGCGTCGGCGATCTCGGCGGTCAGCTCGACCATCCGCGGTCCCAGCGAGGCGACCGAGATCGGAATCTGCGGGCGCACTGGGTGATTGATGAGCTTGAGCGGTTTACCCAGACCGGTCCCGCGACCGGGTGCCAGCGGGATCTGGTAGTGGCGGCCGTCATGCCGTAGCGCCTCGCGGCGCCACACCGACCGGCAGATATCGATCGTCTCGCGCGTCTTCCCCAGGACCCCGTCGAAGGGCAGCCCGTGAAACCCCTCGACGACCTGTGGTCCGGACGGGCCGAGGCCGAGACGGGCGCGGCCGGCGGAGACGTAGTCCAGTCCGGCCGCGGTCATCGCGATGAGGGCAGGAGTGCGGGTGTCCAGTGGCAGCACGCCGGTGGCCAATTCGACCGAGGCGGTCCGGGCCGCGAGATAGGCGAGTTGTGTTGGCGCATCGAAGGAGTAGGCCTCTCCGAGGGTCACTGAGGACAGACCGACAGCTTCCCAGGCGGCGACCTCATCTCCGACAACTGACATCGGTCGGCCGAAGTCGAGGACGGTGCCGATTCGCATATGTCGATCCCCTTCTGGGCCGACGGAAGGCCGGGTGGCGAAATGCCGAGGATCCGGGACCCGATGTGAAGCGTAACTTCAGTAATCGTCGCCGTCAAACCCGTGTTGCACAGGGGATTGATGTCAAATTGTGAGGCTAAGTTCTTGTTGTGACGAAAGCGCGGGGCGGAAAACGAAAACGGCGGGGCCCTCCTAGGAGGACCCCGCCGGCCGTCGTCGACATCGGCTGGGGGAGTGCTAGATGTCGAGAACGAGCTTCGGTCCGCGGCAACGGGATACGCAGACCATCATGCAGTCGTTACGTTCACGTTCCTCGTAGGTCAGGACATCGTCACGATGCTCGGGGATGCCTTCCAGGACCGGTGTTTCACAGGTCCCGCACATCCCGGACCGGCACGACGACATGATGTCGACACCGTGGTTCTCTATCGCTTCGAGCACGCTCTGATCCGCCGGTACGGTCAGCGTCACACCGTGGCGGGCCAGTTCGACCTCGATGGGGACGTTGACCCGATCCTCGTTCACGGTGCCGGCACTGAAGCGTTCGATCCGGAGTGCACCCGCGGGCCATGCCGCGCAACGGTCTTCGACCGCCGCGAGCAGACCCTGCGGACCGCAGCAGTACACCAGGGTGTCCGCCTGCGGGGTGCCGAGAAGTTGTTCCAGGTCGAGCAGCCCGCGTTGATCCTGCGGCCAGAAGTCAACCCGGTTGCCGTAGGCGCCCAGTTCATCGAGGAATGCCATCGATTCGGTGCTGCGGCCACCGTAGACCAGCTTCCAGTTCGCCCCCGCCGCCTCTGCTTCGGCCACCATTGTCAGGATCGGTGTGATACCGATACCGCCGGCGATGAACAGGTAGTTGGGAGACGGCGCGAGCTGAAAATGGTTGCGCGGACCACGAATGCGGATCTCGGCGCCCTGTTCGAGGGTGTCGTGCACATAAATCGATCCGCCTCGAGAGCGCTCATCGGGCTCGCGGAGTACCGCGATGCGCCAGGTGTGGCGATCCGCGGGATCACCGCACAGCGAGTATTGGCGCACCAGACCGGAGGACATGATGAGATCGATGTGCGATCCGGGTGTCCACTCGGGCAGCGGATGCCCCCCGACCTCTTTCAGATGCAGCGCGGCGATGCCGTCGGTGATGAGGTCCTTGCCTGCGATGACGACGTCCGCCTCATACTCCCGCATCACCAGGCGTACG
Source organism: Mycolicibacterium litorale (assembly GCA_050205415.1). Classification (GTDB taxonomy): domain Bacteria; phylum Actinomycetota; class Actinomycetes; order Mycobacteriales; family Mycobacteriaceae; genus Mycobacterium; species Mycobacterium litorale_C. The sequence goes on along the minus strand of JBNMQY010000024.1, from coordinate 19,973 downwards.
GTGCTCGGACGTTCCAGGCAGTCAGCTTCTGGCATCGGAGCTACCAAGTCACGGGCAGTGACTTCAGCCCGAAGATCTTGGCTTCGGTCTTCACCTGGATCTCCTCGCTGGGAACCGCCACCTTGAGTGTCGGGATGCGGGTGAACAGCGTGGCGATCACCGACTGCAGTTCGACCCGGGCGAGCGGGGCGCCGAGACAGACGTGGATGCCGTGCCCGAAGGCGACGTGACCTTTCGCATCCGTGCGCTGGATGTTCAGCGTGTTCGGATCCTCGAATTGTTTGGGGTCGCGGTTCGCGGCGTCCATGGCCACCATCACGATTTCGCCTGCCGGGATGGTCTGACCGGCGAGTTCCATGTCCTCGGTCAGGTAGCGCGGAAGATTGCCGATGATATCGAGGAAGCGCAGCAGTTCCTCCACCGCGGCCGGGATGAGCGAGGGGTCCTGACGCAGCAGTTCGAGTTGATCGGGATGCTCCAGCAGGGCATACACGCCCAACGAGATCATGTTGCCCGTCGTCTCGTGCCCGGCCATTAGCAGGAAGGCGGCCATGCCGGCTACCTCGGGGATGGTCAGGTCGCCGCTGCGAACGTGGTTGAGCAGCAGGCTGATCAGATCGTCGCCGGGATCGTCCATCTTGGAGACGGTGAGTTCGCCGAGATACCCCATCACCGATGCGACCGTCTCGGCCGCCTCTTCCGGTGTGGTGTCCAGGCGCAGGAATTTCACTGTCTCTTCCTGAAACCAATCGTGCCGCTCGTAGGGGATGCCCAGCAACTCGCAGATCACCAATGACGGCAACGGGAGGGCCAGTGCCTGGACCAGGTCGACCGGCCCGTCGTGCGCGAGCATCTCATCGATGAGCTTGTTCGTGATCCGCTCCACCGCAGGCCGCATGGCTTCCATGCGTCGCGGCGTGAATTCGCGGGAGAGCATCTTGCGCAACCGGGTTTGGTCCGGCGGATCCATCGCGATGAAGAAGCCGGGTAATGGCTCGCCGCCCTCGTCGCCCCGGGATGGGTCGGGGATGTTGCGGACACTGGAGCGCCGGTCGGCGAGCACCGCTTTGACATCGCTGTAGTCGGTCACCATCCAGGCCGGGACCAGGTTCTTGAACGAAACCTTGCGGATCGAACCACCGTCGGCGTATTCGGCCGCGGGCGCGAACGGGCACTGCCGCTTGTACGGAAACACCGGCAGCTGTTCGGGATTCGCCGTCGTCACGTCAGTCTCGGTGGCCGACGTCTGTTCACTGGTGGTCACTTGAGGCCCTCCTGGAAACGTGGGATCACACCGTCGGACGATCAATGACCTCTGTCACAACAGTGATTGGCGATAGCATCACATACAACTTCTCAGGTCGTCAAGGAGGGTCCGGAGGCCCCACGTCGCATACCCCGAACGGCAGTAGCTGAGTAGATCGTATATAGGCGCTGAAATGCGACAAAATGAGGCATGCGTAGTAGCCATGCCCGTCGACACGTGGCCTCCCGGGGGTCCGTTCGTCGCGCAGCGAGTAAATTCCGGTTCTGAGATACGGGTCGAAACACCCACCGGTGCCCGAGCTGGGCGTCTCGCACGTTTCGGCGATCTGGCGGTGGCCCCGCCGTGGCGGACCGTGACTTGTGGTTACGGCAGCATGTCGCAAATTCCGACCCCTGTCGGCCGTTCCGTATGGGGTATAGGCCGGGAGCATGGCTTGCCAAATCCGCTTATAAAATGGCTTATTGGCGCCGTAGCCGGGTGTGGATGAGATCGGCCCTTGGAAATCCGGCGTGAATGAGTATTCTACTTTGTGTGGTGACGCTCATCATGTTCATCCGGAAGCGACCGGATCTGACTCGCGACGAGTTCATCGACTATTACGAGACGAAGCACATCGAGCTGATCGGCCGGCTCGTCGGCGGTCGGCCCACGTCGTACCGGCGTCATTACGCGGTGGGGCCGGGGTACAGGACGCACTCGTGCGGCGATTGGCCGATGCGCGCGGTGACGGCGTCATCAGCGATGTCATGACCAACCTCGCCGCGGTCACCGAGTTGACCTTCGAGCGCTACGAGGAGGTCGAAGCCATGATCGACCGGATGCTCGATGATGACGTTCTCCCCGAGGTGCTCGCCGACGAGCAACGGTTCATCGCACCTGGCGGGATCAGTTGGATGATCGCCGAGCCGCACTGACACCCGGCGCCGACCGGCCGACAACTGCCAACTCACGGCTTCCATGCCGGTGACCATGAGGAGATCCACGATGTACCCCGGCAGACGCGCCCAGCAGTATCCGAACCGGGTCGCCCTGGTGATGGCCGATTCGGGTGAGAGCCTGACGTACGTTGAATTCGAGGCGCACGCGAATCAGCTGGCGCATTTCCTTCGTGACCATGGCGTCCAGCCCGGCGAACGAGTCGCGTACATGATGGAGAACTGTCTGGCCAACGTGGTGGCGCAGGGAGCGGGCGAACGCACCGGCATCTACTACACGCTGATCAACTATCACCTGACCGCCGATGAGGCCGCCTACATCGTCAACGACAGCGCGGCGCGTGTGGTGATCACGACCCGTCCCAACGCTGATGTGGCACGGCAGCTTCCGCAGCGCTGCCCGAACGTCGAGCGCTGGCTCATGGTGGACAAGCCCGCTGAGGTCACCGAATTCGAGGACTACGCCGACGTCGTCTCGTCCTATCCCACTTCGCCGGTGGACGGCGAGAAGTTGGGCCTGGCACTGCTTTACTCGTCGGGCACCACCGGCAAGCCGAAGGGTGTGCTGCGGCCCCGGCTCGATCTGGACCCCGCCGACCCGCTGCCGATCTTCCAGCTGGTACCGAAGGTCTACCACACAAGACCTGACATGGTCTTCCTGCAGCCCGCCCCGCTCTATCACTCAGGCCCGCAGAGCGCGACAGCGGAATCCCTGCGGTGTGGCGGCACCTGCGTGATCATGCAGAGGTTCGACGCTGAACGATTTCTGCAGCTGGTGGAGAAGTACCGGGTCACAAACACTCTCGTGGTGCCGACCATGCTGTCGCGCATCCTGCAGCTACCCCCCGAGGTGCGCGCAAAGTATGACGTGTCGAGCCTGGAGGCGATCGCGCACGGTGCCGCGCCGTGCCCGCCGTCGGTGAAACGCGCGATGATCGACTGGCTGGGCCCGATCCTGTTCGAGTACTACGGATCCACCGAGGCCAACGGCAGCGTCATCTGCGATTCGTACGAGTGGCTGGCTCATCCGGGCACCGTGGGCACGCCACTGGTGGGCGAGTTGTTCATCCTCGGTCCGGACGGTGAACAGCTACCGCCCGGTGAGCCCGGGGTGGTGTGGATCAAGGGCGCCACCAACTTCCAATATCTCAACGATCCGGAGAAAACCCGATCGGCGCAAAGTGCCGACGGGTCGATGAGCACCAACGGCGACATCGGCTATGTCGATGAGGAGGGCTACCTCTATCTCACCGACCGGGTGGGTTTCACCATCGTGGCCGGCGGGGTCAACATCTACCCGCGGGAGATCGAGGATGTGCTCGCCGAGCATTCAGCTGTCGCCGACGTGGCGGTCATCGGCGTGCCCGACGCAGATATGGGGGAGGCAGTCAAGGCGATCGTGGAGTTGCGGCCGAACACCGCCGCCGACGGTATCGAGGACGAGCTGATCGGTTACTGCCGTACCCGGCTCGCCAAGTTCAAATGTCCGCGCTCGATCGACATCGTCGACGATATGCCCCGCAACACCAACGGCAAGCTCATGAAGGTCGAGCTGGCCAAGCGCTATCGGACCGGCGAACCGGTCCGGTAACCCTGTCACTGCAATAGAAACGAGGCAGCGGTGAGCCGCAGCTACGCCGAATTCGCCCGGCCGTCCTACCGCGACAGTCGATGGATGGAGACACACTGGTTCTCCGCGGTAACCACCGATTCGATCCGCCTGCACTTCTGGGTGGGCTTCCGGCTGAACACCGGCGTGGCGACCACCAAGATCTATGCGTTCTCGCAACTCTGCGACTCCGTGCTGGACATGGAGATGTGCGATATGCAGTACAACAGCCCGATCGGTGCGGCCCGGTTGTCGGACTTCGCCCTCGAATCGGGTGTGGCGGTGAAGGGCCACCCCGCGCCGCGGGTCTACGACCTGACCTACCGGTCCGCCTGCGGGCGGATGAACGCCGACCTGACGTTCGAGGCTCTGATGGCGCCCGCCGATCTGTCCGTCACCAAAATCCCCGACGGACCGGCCGGTTTCGTGGCCTTCCACCGTGGCCCGCGCCACGGGGCTCCGGAGAACCGCACAGGCACCGAACCGTCGGGTCACATTGACCAGACGATGGCGGTACGGGGAAATGTCACGATCGACGGTGTCGCCCACGACGTGGACTGCGTCGCGAACCGGGACCACTCCTGGAGCCCACGCGCCGAAGTGGGCCACGGGATCGGCACCTTCGACATGATCCATTTCGGCCGCGACCTCACGCTGCTCGTGCACACCGGCGAGACGCCGACCGGTGACCCCGTCGCGTCCCACGGCTACCTGCTGCGCGACGGCGCGGTGCTCGGGCTCAAATCAGCGGAGATCGCCTATGAGCGTGCGGGACTGCGCATCGTCGGCGTACGTTACCGCGTCATCGACGAGAACGACGTCGAATACCGGATCACCGGGAAGGCCAGGGGATCCGCCGAGATCGACGGCGGTCAGAACATCTATCTGGTGATGGGCCTGTTCGACTGCGAGTGGGACGGCCGTACAGGCTACGGCGAGGTGCAGTGGCATGACTACATCACCCGGCTGCAGGGAGTTCGGGCGGCGCAGCGCGCCGCAGCCCACGGCTAGCTTTACGGCCCCTTCCTGTCGGGAGCCGCCGGCTCAGGCGCCGCTGGCCGCCTTCTTGTAGTGCAGCGAGGCCTGTTTGGCGACATCGGCGCGAACCTTGGCGAGCAATCGTGCCGCGGCGTCGGCATCGGTACCGGCCGGTGCCGACTCGACGGGGTCCGGGCCGGCGCCGTCGCGTAGGTCGACGGCGATATTGGCCAGGATTCCCGTCGAGGCCCACAGCTGACTGCGCGCGTAGGGATCCGCGACCCTGCTCATGACGTCGGTTTCCAGAGTCCGGACGATGGTGTCGAGGGCGACCGACGCGGCGATGTAATCCATGAGTCTCGTTCTTTCTGGCTGGTCAGGATGGGATGGGCAGCGCCGAACCTTCGAAGGCCCGGATCTTCTCCAACAGCACGATCGAGAGACGGCGGTTGATGTAGCACGACAGCAGCGGACGCAGATCGCTGTAGTGCCCGCTGGACAGCAGCGCGATCGCCTTGGCCTCCATGCAGATTCGTGACCACCCGGCGGCCACCTCCCACCAGACGAGGCGGCGCTCATCGATCGGGTTGCCGGTCTTGTCGGCGTACCTCGCCAGGAACTCGTCCCGCCTGAGCACACCCATCATGAGGTCGTGCGGTTCGACGGTGCCCATCAGCGTCCAGCCCAGGTCGAAGTACGGGTCCCCGGCGCCGGCCTCCTCCCAGTCCAGGACGGCGGCGATGGTCTGCGGGGCCGACCACATGACATTGCCCAGCCGGTAATCACCGTGCACCACGGTATGCGCGCCCGCGTCCTCCGGCATCCGCGCCACCAGCCAGTCGGTGAGGAACACGTGAAAGTCGGGTAGCTCCAGGCCGGTTTCGGCAAGAGACCGCGTCCAGCGCTCGACGACGCCTCTTGCGGTCTTCGGCGGTGCCCATTCGAGTGCGGCCACGGGACGCGTGACGTCCGCCAGCCCGTGCAATGCCACCAGTTGATCTACGTAGGCGTGTGCCATCACCGTTTTCGCGGCGTCGTCGATACCGGGAGCGCCGTCACTGACAACGTAGCCGTCGACCAACTCGGCGATCAGATAGCCGCGATCGATGCGTGGTTCGTGCGCGGCGGACGCTATTACCTCAGGAACCGGAATGCCCTGTGTATTCAGCCATTCCGACAGCGCCGCTTCACCGGACGCGCTGTAGGGCTCCAGCGGGCCGTGTAGCGGGGGTATCCGGACGATGACCGCGCCACCGTGTGCGGGCAGCTCACCGGTGTAGCGAAAGGTGGTCTGAGACAGGCCCCCGCCCAGCAGCTCCCGGTGTAACCCGTCGGTGCCGAGACGTTCGGAGACAACGGCATCCAGTGCCGCCAGGTCGATTCCCCAGTGCTGTTCGGCTGGGTTGTCTTCCGGTTTGTGCATCCCGCGATTTCCTCTCGAACAGCCCTCGACTGGTGCCTGGGTCTGCGGCGCCGGACTGGTATGCGAGTCAACGTTTCAGTTATAGGGTACGTCATGCGCGGCGCGCGTCAACCAGTTATGGCAGCTAAACGGCCTGTGAGAAGCTTTTATTCGGGTAGAGGCGTATCCCGATCTCGCCTGCAGTGTTATGCGTGCTTCTATTTTGAAGGCGATAGCGGTAGCGTGCTGCGTGGTGATCGGGTCGAGGGGTGGTGACCAGGTGGTTCAGTCGGCAGCCGCGGCGAAGCCCGATTCGCCACGCAAGCTGGAGATCGCCGGCGTCGCGAGCACGCTCTTTCAGCAGCAGGGCTTCCACCAGGTCAGCATGGACGATATCGCCAAGGCTGTCGGCCTGCGCGGGCCCGCTCTGTACCGGCATTTCCGCAGCAAGCAGGAACTGCTGGCTCGGGTGTCCCTCGATCAGATCTCGGCGTGTGTCGACGTCGCCGAACGGGCGGCCGGCCATGTCGGCCCACCGCAGGAGCGGCTGCAACGGTTCGTCGGCGACCTGGCCCGACTGGCGGTCGACCGCGACGACATCATGCTCTGGCGCAGGGAGCGCCGTCGCCTCGACACCGATGCCCAGCGCGAGTTCCGCCGCCGGGCGCGGCTCCTCGAAAGACACGCGACCGACGTCTTGCATTGTGTCCGCCCCGACCTCGGCGCTCCGGATATCGAGCTGCTGAGTTGGTCCCTGCTGTCGACGTTCGCCCATACCCACGGATCGCGGCGCACCGCGGATTCGGCGGGCGGTCGCCAGCGGGCACTCACCGTCCTGACGCAGATGGCCATCGCCGTCGCGACATGCGATATCAACGGACACCGTCCGGCGGATGCGTCGACCACAGCGGGCGTGTACGCGCCGTCGGGTCGCCGGGAACGGCTGCTGGAGACCGCAACCAGGCTGTTCGACGAGCGCGGATACTTCGAGGTCAGCATGGAGGACATCGCCGCGGCATCCGATACCGCGATCGCGACCATCTACCAGTACTTCGAGAGCAAGGCCAGCCTGTTGTACACGATCCTCGACCGGGGGATGGAGGGCGTCAACTATGTGACGACCCACCTGCTCGCCGGTGTCGAGTCCGGCGGCGCGGTGCTGGAAGCGCTCATCGCGAACTACATCGATCTGGCGATGGGGCCACACCGCAGGATGTTCCGCATCTTCGACGAGGAATTGACCACGCTTCCCGAACAGCAGCGTGCGGCACTAATTCTCGCCCATCGCGGGCATGTGGACGAGTGGGTCGGCGCGCTGCAGAACCTGCACCCGAGCATGACCGTCTTCGAGGCCAGGGCCCGCGCCCGAACCGCGACGGGTGTCGCATCCGATATCTCGCAGACCGCGCGATTGCGGGAGCGGCCGACCACGCGCGCTGCCCTGACGACGATCCTCGGTGCCATCGCGGGCTGTCCTGCGCCGTGAAGTGACTGACGCTTATGAATCAGTGTGTCGTGCTGTGGATCGGTGTGGCCCTTATTGCCCTTGTTCAACTGGATTTCGAGCAATCCATTGGCGGAGCGAGGCCATACTGTTAGGCTCAATTCTAGTGTATATCGCCAACGTATCCGGCCCGATCTGAGCTGGGGAGCGAGGAAGAACTCACCGTGAAGGCCCATCGGCCCGATACCGCCTTCGATGCGGACACTCTGCGCGACGCCATAGCCGAAGCCAGCGTTCCGACGCTCTTGCCGGTGCTCGTGCAGCTCACCGGCGATCAGCGTTGGCTCTCGGGCGAATACCGGGTGAGCCGGCCCGTCGGCTTCGTCGACGACCCCACCGGCGGGTTGTCCGCCGAACGGCAACATGAGGTCCGGGAGGCCGCGGTCGAGGCGGTACTCAGCTGGGCGGCCGGCGCCGCGGTGCAGATCCCGGATCCTGACGCCGGCATGCTCGCGCGCATGATGAGCACCGCGATGGGGCAGAAGGTCTCGGAGGACTACTCGCCGATGATCGCCGAGCAGATCGGGCTGCGCCCCTACCTGCCCGAAAAGCGGAACAGCACAGTGGCGTTCGACGTCGTGGTGATCGGCGCCGGAGTATCCGGAATCGTCGTCGCGCGGGCACTGCAGGCCGCCGGAATTCCCTACACCGTGTTCGAGAAGAACGATGAGGTCGGCGGCACCTGGTGGGAGAACCGCTACCCGGGCGCCCGCGTCGACGTGCCCAGCCATCTCTACTCGTTCTCGTTCAACAACAAGGCCTGGTCCGAACATTTCAGCCAGCGCGATGAGATATCCGAGTACATGATCGCCACGTCCGAAGAACTCGGTATCCGGCACGCCATTCGCTTCGGTCACGACGTCCGCTCGGCGCAGTGGGATGAGACGCGGCAGCGCTGGCGGCTCACCGTGGTCACCGCCGGGCGGACTCGCGAGGTGACCGCCTGTGCGGTGATCACCGCGGTCGGCCTGCACAACAGGCCGAAGTATCCCGAGATCCCGGGTCTGGCGGACTTCGCCGGTGACGTCGTGCACTCGGCGGCCTGGCCGGAAGGCCTGGATCTCAACGACCGTCGGGTCGGCGTGATCGGAGCCGGCGCCAGCGCCATGCAGGTGGTGGCCGCGACGGTGAACGACGCCAGGCACCTCACCATTTTCCAGCGGTCACCGCACTGGATCGTGCCCAACGACAAATACTTCCAGCGGGTTTCGGACAAGTTGACCTGGTTGTTGGAAAACGTCCCGCTGTACTGGGAGTGGAATCGGTTCCGGCTGTATTGGATCTACACCGAGGGAATGTTCCCCGCGCTGGTGGTGGACCCGGAGTGGGACCGCAGTAAGAACTCGGTCAATCCCTACAGCGAGGCCGTGCGCCGCTTCTACACCGCCTACATTCACCAGAAGCTGGCCGATCGCCCGGATCTCATCGACATCGTGACGCCCACCTTCCCCCCGTTCGGGCGGCGAATTCTCTTGGACAACGGATGGTTCGACGCGTTGTTGCGCAGCGATGTCGATCTGGTCACCGAGCGCATCGACCATGTCGACGCTCGCGGTATCGTCAGCGGCGACGGCACGCGCACCGACCTCGACACGATCGTGCTGTGCACAGGGTTCAATCAGCAACGCTTCCTGCACCCGCTCGAGGTCTTCGGGCGGGCCGGACGGAGGCTGCGCGACGAGTGGCGAGATGACGACGCCCGCGCCTATCTGGGTCTGGCCAGTCCCGGATATCCCAACCTGTTCTATCTGTTCGGACCGAACACCAACCCGCCCGGCGGGAGCTTCATCAATCTCGCCGAGGCACAGGCGCGCTACATCGTCGAGGCACTGACAACGATGATCGACAACGGCATCGCCGCCCTCGAGTGCCGTCAGGACGCATATGACAAATACAACCGCCGGCTCGATGAGGCCAACAGCACCATGGTGTTCGCCCAGGACGGCGTCGACAGCTACTACCGCAATTCCTCGGGCCGTGTCGTGACGAACTCGCCGTGGACGGTGCTGCAGTACTGGAACATGACCAGCCGCCCGAACCTCGACGATTACGAACTGACCTTCGCCGCCGATCGAGAAGGAGTGCCGGCATGCCCGAACAGCGCGTGATCGACGCGGTGGTGAACGCGTACGCGTTCGCCACCGCCGATGCGAGCATCGAGCAGATACGTGGCGGGTACGACCAGAGCATGGGCCGCGCGGCCCTGCCCGCCGGTGTCACCGTCACCACCGGCGAGGTCGCCGGGGTACCGGGAACGTGGTTGCGGCCCGAACACGACACCGGGCCCGTCATCGCCTACCTGCACGGTGGCGGATATCTGTTCGGATCCGGCCGCAGCCACGGGCCGCTGGCCGCCAACATCGCGGTGGCGGCGGCGGCACCGGTCTTCGTCGTCGAGTACCGGCTGGCACCCGAGCATCCGTTCCCGGCGGCCCTGGATGACGCGGTGGCGGTGACCGAGGAGCTGATCGTTCGCCACGGCGCCGAGAACGTGGTGACCGCCGGTGACTCCGCCGGGGGAGGGCTGATGCTCGCTGCGCTTCTGGCGGTGAAGAACGGTGGACGCGAGCTACCCGCCGCCGCAGTCACGCTGTCGGCGTGGGCCGACCTCGCGCTGGACAGCGCGTCGGTCACCGAGCGCGCCGATCTCGACCCGCTGATGACACGGCGGCAGCTCGAAACCAACGCGCAGACCTACCTCGGCTCACACGATCGCCGAGACCCGTTGGCCTCACCGGTCTTCGGTGATCTGGGCGGTCTGCCACCGGTGTACATGCAGGTGGGCACCGAGGAGATTCTGCACGACGACACCCTGCGCGTAGCAGAGGCGATTCGTGCCGCCGGCGGCCAGGTCAGTGTCGACGTGTGCGACGGCATGCCGCACGTGCACCAGATTCTCCTGGAGAGCCTGCCCGAAGCGCTCTCCGCCATCTCTCGAATCGGACAGTTCGTCCGCAACCTACCCGTGAAGCAGTGAAGGACCACAGGATCATGGCGATCGAAGACAATCTCGGCACCGCGGACCGGCCCATCGACGTCCTCGTCATCGGAGCCGGCATCTCGGGGATCTACCAGCTGCACAAGCTGGCGCAGACCGAGCTGTCGTTCCGGGCGGTCGAGGCCGGCGACGGGGTGGGTGGCACCTGGTACTGGAACCGCTACCCTGGGGCCCGATTCGATTCGGAGAGCTACACCTACGGTTACTTCTTCTCCGAAGAGCTGGCCCGGCAATGGGCCTGGACCGAACACTTCGCCGGTCAGCCCGAGATCGAGCGCTATCTCAATACCGTGGTCGACACCCTCGACCTGCGCCGGCACATCACCTTCGGCGTCCGGGTCATCTCGGCGGCATGGAGCGAGACCGATCGCACCTGGACCACTGAACTCTCCGACGGCCGCACCGTCCGCTCCCGTTTCATCGTGACCGCGATCGGCATCCTGTCGGCGCCGCAGTTCCCTGCCGTGCCAGGCCTGGACGATTTCGAGGGCGAGGCCTACCACACCGGACTGTGGCCCAAACACGATGTCGACTTCAGCGGCAAACGCGTCGCCGTCATCGGAACCGGATCCAGTGGTGTACAGATCATCTCGGCGATCGCCGAGCAGGTGGCGTCGCTGACCGTCTACCAGCGCACACCCAACTGGTGCACACCGCTCAACAACCGTCCGATCACAGCCGAGGAACAGGCGCAGATCAAGGCCACTGCTCCTGAGATGCACACGAACCTGATGAGCTCATTCGCCGGGTTCGTGCACAACTTCAGCCCGGACAAGCCCGCGGACAAGACTGTGGACGAACGGCGTGCGTTCTGGGAGACGCTCTGGGCTGCACCGGGTTTCGCCAAGCTGCTGGCCAACTACCTGGAAGTGATGACGGACAAGGATTTCAACACCGAGTTCTCCGCCTTCCTCGAAGAGAAGATCCGCGCACGCGTCGAGGATCAATCGGTGGCCGACAAGCTGATTCCCGACCACGGCTACGGCGTCAAGCGCCCGCCATTCGAGACCAACTACTACGAGGTGTACAACCTGCCGCATGTGTCGTTGGTGGATATGCGTGACACCCCGATCGAGCGGATCACCGAGCGTGGCATCGTCACCGCCGAAGGCGAGCAGGCCTTCGACATCATCGTCTACGCCACCGGATTCGACGCGATCACCGGCGCATTCGACAGGATCGACATCAGGGGGGCCCAGGGCAGTCTCAAGGACTACTGGGCGCAGGGGCCGCACACGGTGGCCGGCGCGGCGAGCCCCGGGTTCCCGAATCTGTTCTTCCTGGTGGGTCCGCACAGCTCCGGCGGCAACGTGCCCCGCATCTCCGGGCGCCAGTGCGACTTCGTCACCGAGGTGATCACCGAAGGCCTCAGGCGGGGCGCGACCCGGATCGAAGCCACCTCGGACGCGGAGGCGGAGTGGACGGCGCACGTGTACGAACTGAACCAGGGCACGCTCGGTGCCCAAGCGGCCCTGGACTACACCTACGGCGTGAACACACCCGGCAAGGCCGTCACCTTCCGCCATTACGACGGCGGGCTCGTCGGTCTGACCGCCAAACACGGCGAGATCGCCGCCCGCCGATACGACGTGTTCGATTTCTCCTGATCCCCACGGCGAGCCCACGACCACAGAGGACGAAGACCACATGGCGGAAAGTCTCGAAGGCAAAGTCGCCTTCATCACCGGAGCGGCCCGCGGGCAGGGCCGCACGCACGCCGTGGCGCTGGCCCGGGCCGGCGCCGACATCATCGCCGTCGACCTGGCCGGGCCGCTTCCGGGAGTCCCGTACGACTCCCCGACACCGGCAGACCTCGATGAGACCGCCCGGCTCGTCGAATGCGAGGGACGACGAATCGTCATCGAACAGGCCGACGTTCGCGATCTCGAGCGACTGCGGGGAACCGTCGGCCGTGGTGTCGAAGAGCTCGGAGGTCTCGACGTGGTGGTGGCCAACGCGGCGATCTGCGTTCCCGCCCCCTGGGACCAGACCAAGCCCGAGGTCTTCCGTGACACGCTGGACATCAATGTCACCGGCGTGTGGAACACGGTGATGGCATCCGCCCCGCACCTGGTCGAGCAGGGCGGTGGCTCGATCGTCCTCATCAGCTCCTACGCGGGCAAGAAGGTGCAGCCGTTCATGATTCCCTACACCACGAGCAAACATGCCGTGGTCGGGATGACCCGGGCATTCGCCGCCGAACTCGGCAGGCACCGGATCCGGGTCAACAGCATCCATCCGGGTGCGGTCAACACCCCGATGGGCTCGGGGGACATGATCGCGAAGCTCACCGCGGCCGGTGAGACCAACCCACCGCTGATGGGGATGGGCACTCCGTTCCTACCGGACTATTCCACTGAGCCGGAGGAGATCTCGAAGGCCGTGCTGTTCCTGGCCTCCGATGCGTCGTCGTACATCACCGCTGAGCACATCAGCGTCGACGGTGGGGCACAGTACTTCTGATGCGTGCGGTCCAACTGGTGGAGCCGACCGTCGTCCGGATCGTCGACATCCCCGTGCCCGAGATCGGACCCGAGGATGTGCTGCTGCGCGTCACAGCGGCCGGCCTGTGCCATTCCGATCTGCACGTGGTGCACAACCCGGAGCGGATCTTCGCCCACCCGGTGACACTGGGGCACGAGGTCGCCGGAAGTGTCGCCGCGGTCGGTGCCGCGGTACGCGGCTGGACTGAAGGTGCGTCGGCCATCGTGCATCTGTGCTGGTCCTGCGGAAGCTGCCGAAACTGCCTGGCCGGCGCGGACAACGTCTGCCTGCGCGGCGGACGTCGGGCCCAACCGCCGGCGCCCGGGCTCGGCCCCGACGGCGGGATGGCCGAGTTCATCCGGGTGCCGGCCAGATACCTGGTCGGCATCGACGGGCTCGATCCCACCGTGTCGGCGCCGCTGGCGGACGCGGCCATGACGGCGTATCACGCCATCGGCAACAGTCGCGGCGTCCTGGCTCCCGGGGCCACCGCTGTGGTGATCGGAGTCGGCGGGCTCGGGCACTGCGCACTCCAGATTCTGCGGGCCACGTCGGCCGTGCGGATCATCGCCATCGACCTGGACGCCGACAAACTGTCCGCAGCGAGAAAACACGGTGCCCACGCCACGGTACCGGCGGGCGCGGGCGCGGGCGACGCCGTCCTCGACATGACCGCCGGCATTGGGGCGCAGGCCGTTTTCGACTTCGTCGGTAACGACATCTCCGTCCGCACGGCTGCGGCGTGCGTGGCGCCCAACGGCGTCGTGCAGATCTCCGGTCTGGCCGGCGGACGAGTGCCTCTGGCCGCTGAACCTCGTGACGGCACCGGTTGGCCCTGGGGGGCGTCGGTGCGTACCTCCTACGGAGGAACCCGCAGGGACCTCATCGAATGTGTCGCTCTGGCACGGGACGGACACCTCAGCATCGACGTCGAGCGGTTCTCGCTCGAGGATGCGCTGCTGGCGCTCGACCGCTTGGCAGCTGGGTCGGTCACGGGACGGGCGGTGTTGGTCCCTGGCCTCGGCAACGTTTCAGTTCGTAAGCGTCAATAACTGGCGCGGCTGACACAGGACTCGTGCCTGGCCGCCGGAAGGCGCCCGTGGGACTCTGCGAATTGCCACGATATCTAGAACGACTATTTACAACACGAGTGGCCGTCGCCCCGAGCTCGGCGCTGTCGGCGCCGGTGCCCCTTGGCTCTGAGAATATGACGAAATACCAGTTCAATGACCGGTATAGGCGGTGCGCCGCCGTGCCTATGCAGAGTCCGGCAGCCTCGGCGACGGTCGCGGCTTGACGCTGGAATTCCCGATATGCGATGCTATCGCCGATTACAGTTGTGACTGGGGCCACTCCGGCCTCGCGGTGTGACGACACCACCGGTTCCGATCGAAAGGCCGCAGGTTGACCGACGAGGCGCAGAATTGCCCTTCACAATCTGACTTGCTCCAGCCGACCGGCCATCCCGGGCCGTCAGTCCTCACGGGGAGGGGCCGCCGTGACAACCGCTGAGGAAGCGCAATCCGGCTCCGGCAGTAGGAATTTCAGCGCGCTCTCGGCCATCTCTTCGGCCAAGGCAGCGAAGCCCGTGCGTGCTCTCGGCGGATTCTTCGCGATGGCGCTCGACACGCTGGTGACGATTCCCCGCCGTCCGTTCGCCTGGCGTGAGTTCCTGGAGCAGTCCTGGTTCGTCGCACGGGTCTCCCTGGTGCCGACGCTGATGCTGGCGATCCCGTTCACCGTGCTGCTGATTTTCACCTTCAACATCCTTCTGCTGGAGTTCGGTGCGGCGGACTTCGCCGGAACCGGCGCCGCTTATGGCACCGTCACGCAGATCGGGCCCGTCGTGACGGTGCTCGTGGTCTCGGGAGCCGGTGCTACGGCCATGTGCGCCGACCTCGGGGCGCGCACCATCCGCGACGAACTCGACGCGCTCAGAGTGATGGGTGTCGATCCGATTCAGACTCTTGTGGTTCCCCGGGTGCTGGCCGCGACGTTGGTCGCCACGCTGCTGTCATCGGTGGTGATCCTCGTCGGCCTCATCGGTGGATTCATCTTCTCGGTCTTCGTCCAACACGTGACCCCCGGCGCTTTCGTCGGCGGTCTGACGGTGATCACCGGTGCCGCCGACGTCCTCATCTCACTGATCAAAGCCGCGCTGTTCGGTCTGTCCGCCGGACTCATCGCTTGCTACAAGGGCATTTCCGTCGGCGGCGGCCCCGCAGGCGTCGGCAACGCGGTCAACGAGACGGTGGTGTTCACGTTCGTCGCGCTGTTCGCCATCAACATCATCGCGTCCGCCGTCGGCATCAAGGCGACGCTGTGACCGCGGGCAATCCGAGCCGTCTCCACCCGCGGCTCGCCCGCGTGTTCCGGGGTTGGGTAGATGGCTTGAGCCGGATCGGCACCCAAGCGCAGTTCTACTTCACGACCCTCGGCTCGATCAAAGACGTTCTCATCCACTACAAGGTGGAGCTGGTCCGGCTGATCGCCCAGATGAGTCTGGGTGTAGGAGCTTTGGCCGTGGTCGGGGGAACCGTGGTGATCGTCGGTTTCCTCACGCTGTCGACCGGCGCGCTGGTCGCTGTGCAGGGCTACAACCAGTTCGCCGAGGTCGGTGTGGAGGCTCTCACCGGCTTCGCCTCTGCCTACTTCAACGTCCGGCTGATCGGACCCGTCATCGCGGGAATCGGCTTGGCGGCGACCATCGGTGCCGGCGCGACAGCTCAACTCGGAGCGATGCGCATCAACGAGGAGATCGACGCGCTGGAGGTCATGGGCGTGCGCTCCATCGCCTATCTGGCGTCCAGTCGGGTGCTCGCCGGCGTGATCGTGGTGATACCCCTCTACTGCGTGGCCGTGCTATCGGCGTTTTGGGCCGCGCGTTTCGGCACGATCGCGATCTACGGACAGTCCTCGGGCGTCTACGACCATTACTTCACCACGTTCTTGAACTCGACCGACATCATCTGGTCGTTCTTCCAGGCCATCGCGATGGCGGTCGTGATCATGCTCGTCCACACCTACTACGGCTTCACCGCCACCGGCGGTCCCGCCGGCGTGGGGGAGGCCGTCGGTCGCGCCGTGCGGACCTCGCTGATCGCGGCGGTCCTCGTCGTCCTGTTCCTCTCGCTGGCCATCTACGGTCAGTCCGGCAACTTCCACCTGGCTGGTTGAGCCCATGGAGAACACAGGTAATCGCCGTATCCACCCACTGTGGTGGACCGCAGCACTGTTCGTGACCATCACCGGCCTGGTCGTGGTGTGTTCTGCGACGTTCGCCGGGACGTTCCGCCGTTATGTCCCAGTCACGTTGACCTCCGACAGATCCGGCCTGGTGATGGAGTCGGGCGCGAAGGTCAAGCTACGCGGCGTCGAGGTCGGCCGGGTGTCCGGGATGTCGGGCGGTGACCGAGCCGTCGCCCTGAAACTCGAGATCGATCCCGACCAGGCGGGCTACATCCCGGCCAACGTCGAGGCCGAGATCGCGGCGACGACGGCGTTCGGCGCGAAGTACGTCGACCTGATCTATCCCGAGAAGCCCAGTGCGCAACGGATCACCGCCGGAACCGTACTGCGGTCTCGCAATGTGACCACCGAGGTGAACACGGTGTTCGACAATCTGGTCGGGCTACTCGACCAGATCGATGTCGCGAAGCTCAGCGCGGTGCTCACCGCCGTCTCCGACGCCGTCCGCGGCCAGGGGGAGCGGATCGGTCAGGCCACCACAGACGCGAATCAGGTTCTGGCCGCGGTCAATCCGAGGATGGACCAGGTCGGGGCGAATTGGGTGTCGTTCAAGCGCGTCAGCGATGCCTACGGCGCCGCCGCGCAGGACATCCTCGCGACCCTGGACGCAGCCACGGTGACCAGCGGGACCGTGACCTCACACGCAAAAGACCTCGACGCCCTGCTGCTGAGCTCGATCGGGTTCTCCAACAGCGGAATCGATCTGATCGCCCCGAACCGGGACAACCTCGTCAACGGCATCAACGTGCTCGAGCCGACCACCAGTCTGCTGCTGAAGTACGACCCGATCTACACATGTCTGCTGCAGGGCGCGAAGTTCGCCCTCGACAACGGAGCGTACGAGAACATCGGTGGCAACGGGCGGTCGGTGGTACAGGACGTCGGCCTGCTGCTCGGTGACGATCCGTACAAGTATCCGCAGCATCTGCCCAAGGTGGGCGCCAAGGGCGGGCCCGGCGGCAAACCCGGTTGCGGATCGCTGCCCGACGTCAGCAAGAACTTCCCGGTCCGGTACCTCGTGACCGACACCGGCTTCGGCACCGGCCTGGACATCCGCCCTAACCCGGGCATCGGATTTCCCGGTTGGGCGAACTACTTCCCGGTCACGAAGGCGGTTCCGGAACCGCCTCGGGTCCGCTATCAGGGCGGTCCGGCCCCGGGTCCCGCACCGGCGGTCCCTGGCGGAGCGCCGTACGGTGCACCGCTGTACGCGCCGGACGGGAGGCCGCTGTGGCCGGGCGTACCACCCGCTCCGGTGCCACCCCCGCCCGCCCCGGAGCCGGGGCCTGTTCCGGCGGATGCGCTGCCCGCGGAAGCTGCTGCACCACAGCCGCTTCCGGACGACCATTCAGAGGATCAGCAGTGAGAAGCAATCTGCGACGCGTGGTCGTGAACCTCACCGTGTTCGTCACGGTGTGTGTGGTGGCCGCCTTCGGTCTGATGGCGATCTTCGCGAACCTGCGCTTCTCCGAAGAGCAGGTGTTCCGGGCCGAGTTCACCGACGTGAGTGGGCTCGAGGTGAACGACTTCGTCAGGATCGCCGGTGTCGAGGTCGGCCAGGTCAAGAACATCTCGATCGCTCCGAACGCGCATGCCGTCGTGGAGTTCACCGCCGAGCCGACGGCGGTGCTCACCGACGGCACCAAGGCGCAGATCCGGTGGGAGAACCCGATCGGTGACCGGTACATGGCACTGCTGGAGGGTCCCGGCGACATGCGCCGGCTCAACGCGGACGCCACCATCCCTGTGGCGCGCACCGAGCCGGCGCTGGACCTCGACACCCTGCTGGGCGGGTTCCGGCCGCTGTTCCGGGCGCTGGATCCCGAGCAGGTCAACTCCCTGTCGAGCGCACTGATCCAGGCCTTCCAGGGCGAGGGCGCCACCATCGGATCGTTCCTCAGCCAGGCATCCGTGGTCACGAACACCCTCGCCGACCGGGATGCGCTGATCGGTCAGGTCATCGGAAACCTCAACGGGGTGCTCGAATCCTTCGGGGGGCAGACCGAGCAGTTCGGCAAGGCCGTCGACTCCCTGTCCCAACTGGTGACGGCGCTCGAGGAGCGCAAGACCGACGTCACCAACGCCGTTGCTTACACCAATGCCGCTTCGGCGACGGTCGCCGACCTGCTGACCCAGGTGCGCCAACCCTTCAAAGAAGCGGTCACGCAATCCGATCGCGCGACCTCGCTCGTACTGGCCGACCACGAGTACTTCGACGACCTGCTCAACACCCTGCCGGACGCGTACAAGAAGCTCGCCCGGTTGGGGAGTCGCGGTGACTTCATCCCCGAGTACCTCTGCTCGATGTCACTGAAGCTCAACGGCAAGGGCGGACAACCCGTCTACGTCAAACTCGCGGAGCAGTCGACAGGACGGTGCGCACCGAAATGAAGCCTTTCGCTGAACGCAGCCCCTTCCTCGTCGGTCTCTCCGGAATCGCGCTGACCGCAGGCATCGCGGTCGTGGCGCTCAACTACGACAAGCTGCCGTTCAGTGGTGGCACCAAGAATTATTCGGCGTACTTCGCCGAGGCCGGCGGCCTGCGGACCGATGCGCCGGTGCAGGTGGCCGGATTCCGTGTCGGACAGGTCTCCTCGGTGGAACTCGACGGCGACCGGGTGCTTGTGGACTTCGACGTGGACAAGGACGTCCACCTCGGCGATCTGACCGAGGTCCACGTGCGGACCAAGAGTCTGCTCGGCTCCAAAGTCCTCGAGGTCACCCCTCGTGGGGATGGCGAGCTGACTTCGACGATCCCGATCGATCGCACCAGATCTCCGTATGAGCTGCCCGACGCGCTGGGGGATCTCTCGGCGACGATCAGCGGCCTCGACACCGACACCGTGTCCCAGTCGCTGGCCACACTCGCCGAGACATTTCAGAGCACGCCACCGGATCTCAGGGCGGCTGTAGAAGGCGTGGGCCGGTTCTCTCAGACCCTCGGGGAGCGCGACACCCAACTCAGGAACCTGCTGACCAATGCGAGTAAGGCCACCGGTGTGCTGTCCGACCGCGCGGAGGAGGTGGCGCAACTGGTGTCCCACACCAACGCGCTGCTCGCCGAGCTCAGGACACAGAGCTCAGCCCTGGAGCAGATCTCTGGCAACCTTTCGGCCTTGGCGCGGCAGCTCTCCGCGTTCATCGCGGAGAACCGCGAGCAGATGCGTCCCGCGCTCGACAAGCTCAACGGTGTGTTGACCATCGTGGACAACCGCAAAGAGCGCGTGATGCTGGCGATCAAGTACCTCAACCAGTACACGATGTCGCTGGGTGACGCGGTGGGCTCGGGTCCGTTCTTCAAGGCGTACCTGTCCAACCTTCCCGGCCAGTTGGTCCAGCCCTTCATCGACGCCGCGTTCTCCGATCTGGGACTCGACCCGAATGTGCTTCCACCGTCGCAACTTTCGGACCCTCAGACCGGTCAGCCCGCGACGCCCGCACTGCCTGTGCCCTTCCCGCGGACTGGTCAGGGCGGCGATCCCAAGCTCACGATCCCCGACGCGATCACCGGTAACCCGGGCGACCCGCGTTACCCCTACCGGGAACC
>JBNMQY010000023.1:0-85112 GCA_050205415.1 Mycolicibacterium litorale | reverse complement strand
AGTCCACCTTGGGGGCGGGCAGCTCGATCTTCGGTGCGGGCAAGTCCACCTTGGGGGCGGGCAGCTCGATCTTCGGTGCAGGCAGGTCCACCTTGGGGGCGGGAACCCCCTGCGGCAGTGGGATCTCGTCGGGTTTCACCCCCGGCAGCGAGTCGAGCTTCGGGCCCGAGATCTCAGGCAGCCGCACGGAGCCGGGCAGACCGTCGGTCGGCGTCAGACCTCCCGGCAACGGTGACTCCGAAACCTGGCTTGGCACACCGAGCCCCACGTCCGGGATCCCGCCGACCTCCGTCTTGGTGATCGGCAGGCTGCCCTGGGTCCCTGGCAACGAATCGGTGATCGCCTTGGGCAGCACCTGACCGAGCGACGGGGACGGCGTTGCGCCCTCGGCTATCTCGTTCGGCGCGACGGACTTCAGAGCGCCGGAATCGAGGATTTTGGTGTCCTGGGACAGGATGTCTGCGACGCCCGGTGCGGCGGTGTCGGTCTCGAAAATCTGGTCCGGAATCGCACTGATATCGGCCCCGGTCTTGACGATGTTGTCGGTGCTCGCGGGAGTGTCGAACAACGTGCCCTTGTTGTTCGGGACGACGGCCACCACACCGAGATCGTCGAGATCGGGGATTTCCCGGTCGACGCCCGCGGCGAGCGTGGTGGCGGCGTCCGCTCCCGCCCCGACACCGGTCGCCGCGGCGTTGATGGCGGTTTGGCCGAGCATCCGCATGTTTCCGACGAGCGCCAGCACCTGGCAGGGGCTCCACCGGGAGAAGTCCGGGATCAACCGGGTCACGTATGCCGACGGGTCAGGGACGCCGACTCCGGGGACGACCCCGACTGTGGGAGGCGCGATTCCGGCATTGGGCACCACACCGACCGTCCCGTCCCGGAAGAACTTGACGACCTCCGCGCCGGCGTCACCGGTCCCGCCCGAATGCGTCAGCGACTGGGTGCGGAAGGTGCGGGCCTCGGGCTCCTCCCCGGGCGGGGGCAGCTCCTCGACCATTGTCCAGGCGGGCCCGTCCGGCGCGACCCCCTGACCGGGCGCCACGGGAAAGTACTTGCCGGCCACCGACTCTTCCGAGAGGCGCACCGCCTGCTGGGTGACGTCCGGCCGGATGTTGAGCGCCACGCTGACCGCCAGGGCCGCAAATCCCACCACGACCACCGCGGCGACCGTGCTGCCGAGGAGCAGCGCCCGGGGCCGGGCGGCGGGAGCGTCCTCCTCGTCGGATTCGACCTCTTCGGGGTCGACGGCACTCAGCGGCTGCATCGGGGTCTGCATGGGGACCGCGCCGGACAGGTCGAAGTCCGAGTAACCGTCCACCTCGGAGTAGGCCAGCTGTTGCGCCTGCGGCCCGAGCACCGTGTTGGCGGCGTCCAGGCCGTCGTGCCCCGGG
Source organism: Mycolicibacterium litorale (assembly GCA_050205415.1). Classification (GTDB taxonomy): domain Bacteria; phylum Actinomycetota; class Actinomycetes; order Mycobacteriales; family Mycobacteriaceae; genus Mycobacterium; species Mycobacterium litorale_C. The sequence goes on along the minus strand of JBNMQY010000023.1, from coordinate 83,715 downwards.
AACGGCGCCGCCGGTTGCCGCAGCGCCGCCAGCGCCGCACCCCGCGCGATCGCGAACTCCGGCTGGTCGGGGAACCGCAGTGGCACCGGTGACGAGGCGCTCAGGTCGGCGGTGAGCGCATCGTCGATCGGCGCTCCCAGGACGATGACGCTGGTCGCGCCGCCCGGCTCCTCGCCGAAGCGTTCCAGCAGCGTGCGGTACGCCGCACGCCGGTCGCCGTCGACGATCGGCTCGACCGCGATCAACGATGTCACCTCGGCGGACGCATCGATGATCGACAGTGCGGCGGTGTGATCGTCGCTCATCAGCGACGCGGTGGTCTCCCCGTCGACCAGTGAGCGGGTCACCGCGGTGATCGCGTCGGGCTGACGCACGACCGTCACGGAGGACAGGTCGGCGTCGCCGAGCGCATCGCGCACGCGGGCCGCTAGCTCGGAATCGGTGCTGCACACGCTGGTGGCGACGAGCCGATGACCGGATTCGGACAGCAGGCGGTCGGTCGACACCACCGTGGACACCAACACCTCGAAGGGTTGGCCGGTGAGATCGACGACGGACTGGTCGATCGCCGCGTGCGGTGCAGCCGCGTCGAGCAGCGCGATACGTGCCTCTGCTCCCTCGACGGTCACCCCGAGTCTGACATCCATCCCGAGTCCACCCCTTCCGTTACGTCACCGAGACCAACGACGAGCCCCGCGGTGCGGGGCGCATGCCCGAATGCGTCGCCCGACGCGAATTGGGCAAATTCCTACGGGCACCGCGGACTGATCCTGGCATCTCCACCGGCGATCGGGGTATCGAACGTTCGGTGGACGCCCCGGTCTTTGCGATGGCGCGCATCTACTGGCCCGCGCTCAGGTGCACGCGGTAGACGTACAGCCCCATGACGACCACCCCGACCACGAGATAGATGCCGCTGATGGCCATCGATGCCTTGGCCAGCCCACCGCCGCTCCGCCCGGTGTCGACCACCTGACGGTGAGCGACAAAGGACAGCGGCAACGTGAGCGGCGCGACCACCAGGCCCAATGCCAGGCTGGCAGTGAAGGTCACCACCGCGAGCCGGCTGACCGCCGGGGCGGGTGACGGGCCGGCGGCAGCCGGCGCACCGCGCCCGGTCGACGAGTTGTGCCCCGCGGTGAAGCCCGATCCGAACCTGCTCGGCGGCAGCGCTGAATCGGCCAACGCGTGTGCCTCCCGAGCCCCGATCCGATTTGCTGAGGATGAGTTTCCCATTCCGGACACGGGTGGAAGCAATCGTACGATCGGCCGACAACGATCTGCCCCCACCCGCCGCAGCGAAGACTAATCTCGTGCCGAACGATCGCCGGTCGGCAGTTAATGCGCACGCGTCGCCGATCACGGCCGGATCACGGTCGACGCGGATACACACGGGGTGGACGGAGACGACCGATGCCGGTCAAGCCAGGCGGTGCGGCACTCGAGTGCCCGCAGTGCGGCTCCGGCGTGGCGTCGAACGCCCGGTTCTGCCGGGCCTGTGGTCAACCACTCACCGCGCGCATCCCGGTGGCCCGCCCGCACCATCCACCCGTTCGTCGGAGCGGGTCGCGCACCGTCACGGCCGAGCCGACCGGCGCTCCCGCTCCGGTCCGGTCCGCCGGCGGCCGGGTGCGGTGCACCTCCTTCCTGCTGGACCTCGCCGCGATGATCAGCCCCGCACTGCCGCTGTCCACCGCCGCCGCGGTACTCGGGGTGGCCGAGGTCGTCTACGTCGTGGTGCCGGTCGCCTTCGCCGCGGTGTGGCTGTGGATGCAGATCTGGCAGGGCACGACGGGAAAGACCTTCGGCAAGGCGATGCTGGGGTTGCGCCTGGTACGGGCGGCCGACCACCGACCGCCCGGAGTGGCCGCCACACTGCTGCGCAGCCTCGCCTGTACGGCGACCCTCGGGTCGGCCGGTCTGCCGGTGCTGGTGAGTGCGGCGCCGAGGGACGGGTGGCACGATCGGCTCAGCGGTCTCACGGTGCTCGATGTCGCGCTGGGCGCGAATCCACTGGGACCGCGCCAGCACGCCACCTTGCGCCGGTCTGCCGACCGGGGCCTGAGCCAGGTGCATTCCCCGGTTCCCGTCGCGGCGGCGAGGCGCCGATAGTGCAGGCCAAGTTCATCTTTCGCCGCCCGGACGGGAGCGCCACACAGGTCGCCGTCACCGCCGACGCGACCGCGTCGGTGGCCGACCTGGCCCACGCCCTCGTGGTCAGCGATCCCGAGCAGCACCGTCGCCCGGCCGGCACCCTCACACTCAAGCTCGAGCACAGCGCCTCCGCGGTCGACGCGGCGGGTCGGCTACTCGACCCGTCCCGCACCCTGGTCGATTCGGGCCTGCGGTCGGGGTCGACGATCAGTGTCGCCACCGCCACCGCAACGGTTCCCCGACGGCGGCGCGGCCGGGCCGCCGCCGTCGTCCGCGTCCTCGAGGGTCGCGACGCCGGCCGGGAGTTCCCGCTGGCGCAGGGTAATTCGTCGATCGGGACCGGGATGGCCAACGACGTCGTGCTGAGCGACAGTGCCATCGCCGATGTCCACGCCGCCGTCACGGTGGGGGAGAGCATCGAGATCGTCAACCTGGCCGGTCCCGCCGACATCCGCATCGGTGGCCAACCGGTGCAGCGGGCCATCGTGGGAGCCACCGACGTGGTCCAGTTGGCGGGCACCGCGCTGGCAGTCCTGCCCACCGTCCGCTCGGCTGCGGACCAGGCCGACAGCATCGCCATCGAATTCAACCGATCCCCGCGTGTGGTCGCCCGGTTCGAAGAGCGTGAGTTCATCGCGCCCAGGCCGCCGCGGCTGCCCGAACCGACACGGCTGCCGATCGTCTCCATGCTGGCCCCGCTGCTGATGGGCGCGGTGCTGTACGCCGTCACCCGCAGCATGCTGGCGCTGGTGTTCATCGCGCTCAGCCCGCTGCTGATGGCCGGGATGTACGTCGACACCGCGCTGCAGGCGCGGAAGAAACACCGGGACGAGACCCGGCGGTTCGCGGAGTCGTTGCGGGCGTTGGCCGCTGAACTCACCGAGGTCCAGCGGGTCGAACGGGCGGTGCGGTTGTCCGAGGCGCCGGCGCTGGAGCAGGTGGTGGAGGCGATCCACCGTCTCGGCCCCCTGCTGTGGACGCACCGGCCCGAGCACGCCGCGTTCCTCACGGTGCGGCTCGGCCTGGGCGACGCTCCGTCCCGATGCCGAATCCGGTTGTCGGACAACGACGATGCCGAGGTCCGTTACCTCGACCAACTCCGGGACCTGCAGGCGCAGTTCGAGACCGTCAGGGACGTCCCGATCGTCGCGGATCTGCGTGAGTCCGGCGCACTGGGGGTGTGCGGTCCGCGCGGACTGGTCGACGGGGTCGCACGCGGCATCGTGATGCAACTGGTCGGCCTGCATTCCCCGGCCGACCTGACGATCACGGCGTTCAGTTCGCCGCAGTCGCGCGCATCGTGGCAGTGGCTGGAATGGATGCCGCACACCGGCTCACCGCACAGCCCGCTGTCGGGCAACCACCTGACCGACAGCGCCAACGGCGGGCAGGCGCTGCTGTCCCGACTGGAAGACCTGGTCAAGCAGCGCAGGTCCCAGGAAAACGTCTGCGTCACCCCTGCGGTCGCCGTGCTCGTGGAGGACACCGCACCCATCGACCGGTCGCGGTTGACGAGGCTGGCCGAGAATGGCTCTGCCGCCGGGGTTTACGTCATCTGGGTCGCGACGCAGGTCACGAGCCTGCCCGCGGCGTGCCGCACCTTCGTCCTGGTGGAGAGCGAGTCCTCGGGCGCCACCGTGGGGGAGGTCCGCCACGGTCGGCACGACTTCCCGGTGGCGTGCGAGAGCATCGACGTCGCGGACGCCCGCCAGATCGCGCTCCTCCTCGCACCGGTGGTGGACGTCGGCGCCGCCACCGACGACGCCACCGATCTGCCCCGCGCCGTGTCGTATCCGGCGTTGGCCGGCACACGGATCGCCACCGAACCCCAGGCCATCGCGTCCCGGTGGATCGCCGACGAGTCCGGTCTGCGGGCTCTGGTGGGCTCGACCGGCAGTCAGCAGTTCCACCTGGACTTGCGCGAACATGGTCCACACGCGCTCGTCGGCGGCACGACCGGCGCCGGTAAGAGCGAGTTCCTGCAGTCGTGGCTCATCGGCATGGCGGCCGCGCACAGTCCGGAACGGGTGAATTTCCTGCTGGTCGACTACAAGGGCGGTACCGCCTTCGCCGACTGCGTCAACCTGCCCCACACCGTCGGACTGGTGACGGACCTGACCCCGCACCTGGTCCGTCGAGCGCTGACGTCGCTCGGCGCCGAGATCCGCCGTCGTGAACAGCTGCTCAACGTCAAACGTGCCAAGGATCTGATCTCGTTGGAGCAGACCGGCGACCCCGACACCCCGCCCAGCCTCGTCATCATCGTCGACGAATTCGCCGCGCTGGCCGCCGAGGTGCCCGAATTCGTCGACGGCGTCATCGACGTCGCGCAACGCGGACGCTCTCTGGGTCTGCACCTGGTGCTGGCAACCCAGCGCCCCGCGGGAGTGATCCGGGAGAACCTGCGCGCCAACACCAACCTGCGTATCGCATTGCGTCTCAACGACGTCGAGGACTCACTGGACGTGATCGACGATCCGCTGGCCGCGTTCTTCCCGCCGGAGATCCCCGGCCGCGCCGCAGCCAAGACCGGGCCCGGGCGACTGACCACGTTCCAGACCGCCTATGTGGGCGGGTGGACCAGCGACCAGCCCGAGCAGGCGCCCATCGACATCGTGGAGTTCGTCTTCGGCCGCCGCCGCCCGTGGGCGGACAAGACCTCCGCACCGCGTGCGAGCCGGCCGGCGGGGCCCAACGACATCGCCCGGCTGACGGCGGCGATCGGGTCCGCGGCGCGACATCTGCGCCTTGCGCCGGCGCGCAAACCGTGGCTCGCGCCGCTGGCCACCACCTATGCGCTCGAAGATCTGGTGCGCCAGTCGGATTCGGCCGCCCTCGTGATCGGCGTGCGGGACGCGCCTGCCGAACAGGCGCAGACCATCGAGACGTTCACCCCCGACGACGCGGGCAACATGGCGGTCGTCGGGACGGGCGGCTCCGGCAAGTCCACCGCCCTGCGCACGCTCGCGATCTCAGCGGCGCTCAACACCGGCGACGGCCCGGTCCACGTCTACGGCCTCGACTTCGCGTCCGGCAGTCTGACGATGCTCGAGGCGTTGCCGCACGTCGCGGCCGTCGTCGGCGCCGACGACGAGGAGCGCATCGGCCGCATCCTGCGCCGCCTCACCGATCTGCTCGACGAACGAGCCCGCCGGTTCGCCAGGGCCAACGCCTCCACCCTGACCGAGTACCGCAGGCTGGGGAACCCGGACGAGCCACGGGTGCTGCTGCTGCTGGACGGCATCGGCCCGTTCCGGGAACGGTACGAGCACGTCACCCACACGCCGTTCTTCGCCATGCTCAGCCAGATCGCGTCGGACGGCCGGATGCTCGGCATCCACCTCGTGATCACCGCGGACCGGCCGGCGGCCATCCCGTCGTCACTGGCCTCGACGATTCAGCGGCGCCTGGTGCTGCGGCTGGCGTCCGAGGACGACTACGTGCTGGCCGGTGTGCCCGCCGACGTCCTGTCGGCCACCTCGCCGCAGGGCCGGGCGATCCTGGACGGGCTCGAGTTGCAGCTCGGCGTGTTCGGGGGCGACGCCAACGTCGCGGTGCAGGCCCGAGCCGTCGAACGGCTGGCCGAGCAGATGCGCCGCAGCGGCGTGGCCGCGCCGCGGCCGGTGGAGCGCCTCTCCGAACGCATCGAACTAGATGCGCTACCTCCGGACCCGTCGCCGGATTCGGTGACCATCGGAGTCGCCGACGAAGCCCTCGCGCCGATCGGTGTGCGGATGAGCGGGACATTCATGGTGACCGGGCCACCGGGCAGCGGACGGTCGACGGCGTTGGTCACCCTCGCGCAGGCCGTGCGTCGCAGGCATCCCCATGCGCGGATCGTGCACCTGGCGCCTTCTGCGTCGACGTTGGCTGCCCTGGACGTGTGGAGCGACACGGCCAGCGGGCAGGAACCGGTGATCGATCTGGTCAGCCAGCTCCTGCTCGATCCGGCCGCGGCAGTGGCCCGCACGCTGATGGTCGTCATCGAGGGGGTCGCGGAGTTCGGCGGCACGGGAGCCGAGAACGAACTCGCCCAACTGGTCAAAGCCATGGGCGACACCGCCTTCGTCGTCGGTGAGAGCGAGGTCTCGGGGTGGGGCCAGGCGTGGCTGCTGGCGCAGCCGTTCAAGGCCGCCCGACGTGGTCTGCTGCTGTGGCCCAGCGGTGTCGAGGCCGACAGCTTGTTCAACACGCCGATCGGCGTGGTACGCCGCAGCGAGTTCCCGCCTGGGCGGGGCGTCCGCATCGAACGCGGTAAGGGGGTGTGGATGCAGGTGGCCCAACCCGTCATCTAAGCCCGTACACATCACCGCCCACACACATCAACAAGGAGAACTCATGGCACTTTTCGGTCAGGACATCGATCAGGTCCGCCAGTTGGCGACGCAGCTGAACGCGAAGGCGGGGGAGATCGAGAACGTGATCTCGCAGCTGACCTCAGCGGTCAATTCGGTGCAGTGGATGGGCCCGGACGCCGAACGCTTCAAAGCGGACTGGCAGGGCCAGCACGTACCGCAGCTGCGGCAGGTGGTCACCGCGCTGCAGACCGCCTCGCAGAATGCCAACCGCAACGCCACCGAGCAGCAGCAGGCCAGCGTCTAACCGGCACCGGACCGTCTCGGGCACACGCGCTTCGGCGCGTCCGCTACGGCGCGTGTGCCCCGTCCACGAGGAGGAACATGACCGTCATCGGTGCTGACCCCGCCCAATTGCGCACCACGGCCGGCCAGTTCGCCCAGGCGGCTGACCGGTTGCAGGGTTCTCTCAAGGGCCTCAACAGCGTCGTCCTGAACACGGGGATCTGGCGTGGGCCGGACTCGGAACGATTCCGCTCCGAGTGGAACGGTCAATCGACGCATGCGCTGAATGCGGCCATCAGCGCACTGCGTGCGGGCGCGGAGGTGTTGCGGCGCAACGCCGATGAACAGGACGACGCCAGCCGCGCGGACGGCGGCGGTTCGGGTGGGTCTACGCAGTACGGCAAGGCGGCGTCCGGCCTACACGACATGTGGGACGAGTTCCGCGACGTGCCACATGACTCATCCGGCTATCGGGTGCAGAAGGTCGTCGGTGAAGACGGGGTCGAGCGGTATGTCGTGTACATCGTCGGTACGGATGGGTCCGTCACGCAGACCAAGTGGGAGAACGTCGATGCGATCTCCGGTGTGACGGATGACGAACAGCTCGACGCGTTGGTCCGGCTGATTCCCGATGGCGCGGAGGTGATGCTGGTCGGGTACAGCCAGGGCGGTATCGACGCACAGAACATCGCAGCATCCGGACGGCTCAACGTCTCGCAGATCGTGACGTTCGGTTCACCCGTGCGCAACGACCTGGACGTCTCGGCGGTGCACCTGCAGGATGCCTTCGATCCTGTCCCGGGGTCCGGCATCTTCAACCCGCAGCTGTATTCGGGAAGCGCCCAGAATGGCAATGAGAACGTCGAGGTGTTCTCGGCTCGATCGACTACGGCCTCCCCCTTTGGTATCGATGAACACATCGGGGGTTACGGGGAACTGTCGGAGAAGTGGGACGAGGCGGCCGCGAGTGGCGCCGACAGCCGCGCGGCCACATCAGCAGGCAACTTCGACCGGTTCCAGGGCAGCGTCGTCGATCAGGTCGACATCGACGCCAAGGGCAACGGCTCCTGGTGACAGAATCCCATCCCGGTTGGGTGGACCCCAACCCGCCCGATCCGGTCGACGCGAAAACCCCCGCAGTGCTCGTGATCTCGGCGATCGTCCTGACGGCCGTGGTGGTGGCGACCCTGATCGGGGTCGTCCTGCGGGCGGGCGGGGAACACGAGGGTGGCACCGTCGGAGACGTTCTGCTGTTACCGGCGAACGTCCCGCCCGCGGAACCGTTCAGCCGGTCGGTGGTCGCGGTGCCCGTCGTCATCTCGAATCAGGCCGCCTCGATGGCCACCGATCTGCTCGCCCAGATACCGGTCCGCGCCGACCGCGGGGTGCGCCTGGTCTCCGGCCGCCAGCACGGCCTCTACGGCGTCACCGGGGCCGCACCGGTCTGCGACGTCGTCACGCTCGCCAACGATCTCGACACCGACCCCGGCCGGTCCACCGCCTGGGGATTGGCCCTTGGCCTATCCCTTCCCCAGCTCCCGTACTACCTCAACACGCTGACCGCCGTCGTATTGCTGGCCGACACCTGGGTGACCACACACCGATTCGACAACGGTGCGACACACCCGAAACAGGCTGTGTTGCAGGCCGGTAACTCGATACTGGTGGACCCTCTCGGTGTGCCCCGCGTGCACTGTGCCTCGGGCGCCCCGCTCGTTCCGCCCGACAGCGGCTCTCTCGCCGACTATCGCATCGGTGACGACCCGTGGCCCGGTTTCGCCACACACCTCGTTGTCGCCGTCAACTATGCAGGCGCCGACACGATCTCGGCCGCAGACGATTTCGCTGTCATCGATGTCGAAACCGGCCAGGAGGTCACCGCCAAGGTGGGCCGCGCCATCGACCTACGCGGTGCCCCGGTGCCGCTGCCCGACCCCGCCGTGATGAACATTCCGCCCGACCATTCAGGAAGTGGGAACCGATGAATCCAGAGGCACACGCGGACTACCGCCGACAGACAGCCCAGCAATTCGGCACCGACACCACCCGTGAACACCACAACATCGCGCTGCTGCCCGGCGAGGAATCGTTGTTCGCCGCCGATTTCACTCCGTCGCCGTTGCTGCGGCACATCAAGACCGGCCTCGTGGTCACCGGTGATCGCATCGTCGTGCGACACCCCCAGTACATGTTGTTCGTCATCCGCGTCGGGCACGCCGAATCCGCGATCCCGATCCGACAGGTGGCGAACACCGTTGTCGGACGGCAGCTCTCGCAGCGGCGGGTGATGTACGCGGTGGTGTCGGGATTCCTCGGGCTGTCCATGCTGACGTCGAGTGTCTCTGCGATGGGCGGGTTCCTCGGCCTGCTGATGCTGCTCCTCGCCTTCGCGCTACTGGGTTTCGCGGCCTTCCAGGCGTGGCTGGCCCGTGGACTGGCCCTCATGGTGACCCACACCGGTGGTGGAACGGTCCGGGTGGAGGTCGACAAGGCCGAGTACGAGCGGATGCTCGGAGCCGACAGCGTGATTCAGCAGCTGACCGTCGCTGCCGCCCCGAGCGCCCCGACCCCGCCGCCGCAGCGGCCCACGGCTGCCCACACACCGCCACCGGGGCAGGAACCCCCGCAGTACTCCCGTCCGCCACGGCCGGCCGGGACGTCCGCGCCGCGCCCACAGTCCGCGGCGCCGCCCTCGATCTGGCGGGGCTGACCCGCGGGCTTCATGCCGACGGGTCGGCGAGTCGGTCCGCGCTGTCGGCCTCACCGCTCCGGATGGTCAACCACGCCGTCCGATCCGACCAGATCAGCTCGGATGGGCCGATACCGATGTCGCGGCCGGCATCGGCTGCGGGCACGTCGCACACCACGCTGACGGTGGCCTCCCCGCCGGCGGAGGTGACGACAACGCGGGCCGAGCCTTCGGCAAGGGCGATGAGCCGGTCGACCGTGACGACGATGCGATTCACGGTGGACTGGTCGACGGTCGGGAGGTCGCCGTCGAAGTGGACGGCCACCTCCACACCGCGGTCCTCGGCGGCCTCGACGAGCGCCCGGATCTCGAACACCAGAGGATGGTCGGAGCGCAGCTGGTCGAACAGCGAGCGCAGGCGTCGCGACTCCGCCCGGGCGCGCCTGCGTAACTCCGGTGTCGCCGGTTCGCCGTCGCGCAAGGCACACAGGAGCGGAATCACCGCGGACATGACGTCGGCGTACCGCGTGAGATAGTCGGCCTGGACTGCACTGGCCACCCGCTCGGCAGTCACGACCTGGACCAGGTTGTCGTGTTCGACGCGCGCGTCGTGGGCCGCCCGGGCCGCCCACGAGCTGAAGACCGTCGCGAACATCTGCGGGATCAGCGTTCCGGCGAGGCTGAGTCCCAGGAAGACCAGCATCGGCTCACCCGGGTCGCGGACGAATGCGACCACCGCAGGCCCGCACCAGTACGCCAGCAACGTCGCCGCCGCGCGTCGCGTCGGCCACCGCAACAGCAAGGGCAGCAGGCAGAATCCGATGGCCGCGGGCGCCCAGTTCGCATCGGTGGTGAGTTCGTCGGTGGTGAGCAGCGCCGGCTGCAGGAACGAGATGACCGCCAACCCGATCGCCGCGATCCACGCCGGTCGCCGCTCACCGTAGAGAACGGCAGGCACCGCCGACAGCGCGCACAGCCCGGTGAGGATTGCGAGGGCGAGCTGCGCCCCGCCGTGGTGCTGGTAGACCGTCAGGGGAGGGGCGGCCACGGTCAGGCCCGCGACCGCGTAGACGGTCAACGCGAGGGTGTACGTGGAGCGCAGCTTGCCGATCAGGCGGTCGGCCTCGGTGGACGCCTCGACGGACTCGGACATCGGCCGCCGCTCCGGCCACGACAGTTCGGCGACGGTGCCTTCCGCGGGCGTCGAGCGCACCCAACCCGCTCCGCCGGCGCGGTTCATCCGGTTGACGATGGATCCGCGGATGCCGTGGCCAGCCCCGTCGACCGCGGCGGCGAACCCGACGCCGTCATCGGAGATGCACACCCGCCCGGGCTCGACCGCAACGGTGATCATGCTCGCCCGTGCGTGCCGGTCGACGTTGTTGGTGACCTCGCGCGCCGCCGATACGACCGCGTGCACGAGGTCGCCGTGCAGCCATAGGCTTTCGCGGCCGGTGAAGCGCACCGGGGTCTGCAGGTGCGCGGTCTCCGCCCGCAACGCCGCCACGAGATCAATCCGGGAACGTGGAGAGCTCCACGGCGGGTTCTGCAGGATCTGCAGGTCGCGGCGCGCCTGGGCCGCCAGCCGTTCGTCGGCGACCTGTGCCTCCTGCCCGACCATCAGCAGGGTCGCCGCCGCCGTGTCGTGCAGCAGCGCGAGTTGTTCGCGGTCGTAATCACGCCTCGCCGCGGACACCGTCCGGGCCACCTCGGCGGCGTAGCGCTCCTCTCGTGCCCGGTCGACCGCGTCGGCGATCCGCCAGACCATGAGCCGGATCAGCGTGGTCGCGAGGTAACCCGCGGCGAAGTAGAACAGATCACGTTCGGCGCCATGCCATCCGGCCACCTGCGCGAGACCCCACAGATACGAGCCGACCACCACGCCCGTCATGGGGGCGGCGATCCGCGGGCGGACCTGAATGACGAACGTCGCCAACGCGACTTCCACGATCGCCTCGGGGGCGCTGCTGCCGGCGAGAACCTCCGGGCCGCTGACGAGCATCGGCACGCTGCAGGCCACCGCCACCGTCCACCCGAAGTCGGCGGCGGTGAACTGCCACAGCTGTGAGCGGGTCGCGAGCCGGTAGATCGACCACACCCCGGCGGCGAGGAGCAGGAGGCGCCCCGCCGGGCGGGCGGCGACCTCGCCGTCGGCGACCACGGCGAGCGCGGCCACCACCAGAACCGTGGTGTGTCGCACCAGGATGCACACCAGCCCGGCCCGATGCGACAGATGGCGCCGCGCCGGACCTGCGGTTCTCACGCTGGCTGCCCACCCGAGTGCTCGCTTCGACCGTGCCGGCGAACGCCGACACGTAACTTTCCGGAAAACCTAACCGAGACGGGCGTCCGGCGACGTCCGCCGATCAACCGATTGCCGACGGTACGCGGGCCGGTCGGACCGCACCGAAAAGTCGTCCGATCGACCGACATGGACGCTATCGGACCGCCGCGCGCCTGGCCATAGACTGCCGGAGCAGGCAACCGGGTGCGAACCGCCGAAAGGCAGGTGTGGTCATCGGAATTCGCGCCGCCGACGACGCGTCGCAGCGGCACCTGCTCAGCCGTGCGTCGACGGTGGGGCTCCTCATGCGGCACTGCGTCAACATCGGCGTCGCGCTGATCGCGCTCGCGGAGCCGGGCTCCGGCGCGACCGCCGCCGGACGGGTCGTACTCGCCGGCGTGCTCGGATGGTCCCTGTTCCGGGTGGCGACCCGATCCCACGGCCGCGCGACCATGACCGTCGATCTCGGCGTCACGCTCGCCGTCTGTCTGGCGATACCCCACCTCACCCAGGATCCCGCCTTCCATCTGACCAACAGTGCTCCCCAGGCGATCGCCGGCACCGCGGTGGTCAGCTTCGCGGTGTCCCTGCCCGCCGCGCTCACCGCCCCGATGACCATCGCGATCGCGGTGGCCTACGCCGCGGGCACCGCGCAGGTGAGCGGTTGGGGCCAGGTCGGGTCGGTGTTGGCGGTCTACTACTTCGCGCTGCAATGGGGCACCGCGGCGGTGATCCGGGGCATGCTGCTGCGTGCGGCAACGGCTGTCGACCGCGCGCGGCGAGCACGCGAAACCGCGGAGACGGCGCGCGAAGTGGAGGAGGCGGTACGCACCTTCGAGCGTGAGCAACTGGCGCTGCTGCACGACACCGCCGCCTCGACGCTGCTGATCGTGGGCCAGGGCACCGACCTGCCACCCGAACGCCTTGCGGCACAGGCCCGCCGCGACCTCGAGTTGCTCAGCGACGGTCCCTGGCGAGGTGGGTCCACACCGGTCGAACTGGTCGGCGCCCTTCGCACCGCCACCGCGTTCGCGCGCACGCCAACGCTGTTCGACGGTCATGGCCGGTTGTGGGTGAGCGGCGACATCGCACAAGCGGTCATCGCCGCCACCCGGGAGGCCATGAACAACGTCGACCGGCACGCCCACGCGCGACGGGTGCGGATCGTGGCCGCGGACGCGTCGATCGAGATCATCGACGACGGCATCGGATTCGACCCGGCCGCCGCGGCCGCCGGACACGGCCTGGCGGAGTCGATCGCGGGCCGCATGGTCCGTGTCGGCGGCACCGCGGAGGTGATATCGGCGCCCGGTGCCGGCACCACGGTGGCGCTCACGTGGACGGCCGCGCGCCCAACCGCCGCTCCCGTGCAGGTGGAGGAGCGTGAGCAGTCCATCGACCGGATGCGGGTGCTCTATGCCTGGGCGCTGACGCTGTACGCCGTCGCCAACCTGGTGACCACGGTGCCCTACGGGATCTCGCACGCCGGACATCCGGTGGCACAGGCGGTACTGGCGGTGGTGGCCGGAACCTGTGCGCTGCTGGCACTACCTCCCGCGCGTCGCCGCATTCCGCTTCCGGTGTGGCTGGGCCCGGTGGTCCTGGCCGCGGTGATGGTCGTCCAGATGATGTTGTTGGCACCGGAACAGCTGGGTACGCAGGCGGATTGGACGCAGGGCGGCATCGGCTGGTGTGTGCTTCCCTGGGTGCTGCAGATGTCCACCCGGCGGGCGGCCGGCGTCCTCGTCGGGGTCTGGGTGCTCGGCGGTGTCCTGGAGATCTGCCGCCACCCCATCGGCGATGCCGTCGTCAACGTCGGCCTCGGCACCGCCAGCATCCTGGGCGTCCAACTGTTCGCGTTGGTCTTCGACGGGCTGATGCGCGATGCCGCCGCGGCGATACACGCCGACGTGACCGCACACCGCGGGTTGGTCGTCAGCGAACGCATCGCGCGGGCGGTGGCCGAGGACTACCGGCGCCGTTATGCGCGGCTCGTCGACAACGTCGTACCGCTATTGCAGCGTCTCGGTGACGGTGAACCGGTCTCCGAGTCGTTGCGGCGCGAGGCCAGGGCCGAATCCCGGCGTATGCGAACGTTGTTCGACCAGTCCCGGGTGTTCGACCATCCGGTCATGCGGCGCCTCCGGCCGGTGATCGACGCGGCGGACGCAGAAGGCATCGACGTTTCGGTCGACCTCGGCGGCGTGCTTCCGCCGCTCGGCGAGAACGCTGCCGACGAGTTGGTCGAACCGCTGCGCACCGCTCTGTCGGCGGACCAGTCGGGCGCGCACCTCGTCGTCAGTGCCACCCATGGAGCGGTCACAATGAGCCTGGTGTGCCGCGACGTCGCCGATCCTCACGCCCTGGAGTGCGCCCTGACGGCACTGGGCGGGCAGGTCATCGTCTCTGGCGGCACGGTGTGGCTGATCATCGACGGGGAGGGCGACCGACCTCGATCACCGGCGGTGAGTCCCCACGACCGATCGTCGGGCTGAAGGCCGACATGTCGCTTCGCGACGGCTCTGCGGACTGCGCGCGGCGACGGCGACGCCAGAATTCGACGTTGCCCCATGCGGTCATGCCGGCGATGCCGACCCCGAACGCCGTCCAGAGCACGTAGGTGACGGTCACGCGGTGTGCCCGCGGTCGAGGATGAGGGCGGTGCTCAGGGGGTCGAATCGTGCCAGCGTGGAGGCCAATTCGCGGGCGTACCGCCGGTAGAGCTCGAGCCCCAGCGCACCGCCCGCGCCCGAGACGCGGTGGTGCACGCTCGACTGCAGGCTGGTGAAACCATCGGGGCTCCTGGTGATGTCCAGGGCGAACGCGACCAGCGTCGCTCGCGCGAACCTGGTCCGCACCGAGAAGCTCAGCTGTCCGGGTGCCGCGCCGTCGAAATGGATGTACGTCCCGGGGAATCCGCCCCGCACGTGCTCGCTGACGTCGCGGGCGAGATGGGCCATCCGATCCGGCGCTATGCACGTCTGGGCGCGTAACGCCGCGGCCGGCTGGGCGCAGGGGGATGACATCGAATCTCCGCTCGTCCGTGGGCCGCTCACGCGCACCGCCAAACTCCGGTGGGTGAAACGTTACGGAAGTGGCGCGGCGTCTGTCACTCGAACGGTCGACAGCTGTTCCGGTTACACGAGGTCGGACAAGCTGAGGATGCCGTCCTCGATCGCGCGCGCCAGGAGGGCCGATTTGGTCGGGGCGGGCCTGCCGATCGCGGCGTACTTCGCCCGGGCCCGCTGCAGGTGGGTCCGCACGGTGCTCGGGGCGATGTAGAGCCGTCTGCCGACCAGTTCCTTGCTCTCCGTCTGGAACCAGGCGACGAGCACTTCCTTCTCCCGTTCCGAGAGGTGCGGTCTGCCGGCGGCGTTGTCGTTGAGCAGTGCTCGAGCCATCCGCGGCCCCATATAGGGGGTGTCGGCGGTCGCGGAGTGGATGGCCTCGATGAGGTGCGCTCGGCCCTCCGACTTCGCCAGATAACTGATCGCCCCCAGATCCAGGCAGCTGAGGATGATCTCGTCGGCGGTGATGTGGGAGTACACGACGACGCGGTGCCCGGCTCGGCACAGCGTGCGCAGCGTGTCGAACGAGGGTTTGTTGCCGTCGATCTGCAGGTCGAAGATCACCACGTCGACGTCCGGCGTCGCTTGCGGGTACCGCCGCACGAAATCCAGGGGGTCCAGGTAGTTGCCCACGAAGTGGATCGGCGGGTCGGCTTCGGCGCACCAGGCCTGCACACCGGCGTGGACGACGTCGTGATCGTCGATGATGACGGCGCGAACGCCAGGCCGGTCGTCCTCGGCGACCGGCATCGCCATGTCCTCACACGTCATTTGCTCGACTGTCATTGTCTTCCCCCGTACCGATCAGAACCACCGCGCCGGAAATACGGCACTCCCCACGCGGTGAGCGCCGGCCCGAAATTGCGAATCCCCCCGGCCGGACACGCAGTGGCATGTCGCGACGATAATAAACGAACGGGCACCTCGCACACCATCGCAGCAAATTTCCATCCACGGTGGTCAATTCTTCGAGCCGGGCCGTCCTTCGGTGACCGTTACGCTGCCGGCAGCAGAAGAAAGTTCCCCACGGAAGAATACGAGGTCAGACAGCAACGCTTCTGGGTCGCGCGAAAGAAGATCCGTATGCGGCGAGGCGATGAGGCATGGCAGCGACATCATCGGGTGACGCCCCGCCATTATTTGAATAATTGAGTATTTTCCTGCGGTGCACGACACAGTGGCCTGCGGAGGATCGCCCGGTACGGCCATCGGATTTGCCGTAGGCGCACGATGACGTCACATCGGTGTGACGGTGAAATCGGCGAACTCGGCCGCGCCTGCCCATACGCGGACGAACGGCCGGCCGCATTGCCCGACGGCCGCGGTGTGAACAGCGGTGGTGCCGTCGACGGCCAGGCTGAGGGCGTGGCTGTCGATCACGACCTCGACGTCGTGCCACTCGTTTTCGAGATCGGCGGCACGCACACCGTGATCGGCGTCGCTCGGGTAGACGGCGGTGCGGAACCCCCGCACGCCGAAATCGAACTGGATGCCGAACCCGTGAGCTCCGCGCGGGCCGGATCGCCCCCGACAAGCTCGCCGAGGCCGATCGCGAAGCCGCCGGCACGGCCGACGTTGTGGTTCCTGTCGCGTACCCGCCCGACGATTCGTACGGCGCACGCCGTCGTACGCGTGCTCATCAGCCCGGACCACTTGGTGCGCCACGTCTCGGTGGTGCGTCAGTCCTCTTTGCGGATCAGCCGCCCCAGCGCTTCGCGGTCGGACGCCAGCAGTTCCTCGATGCGGGCGTGGTTGACGTCGGCGACGATGATCTCACCGACGTCCTTGTGCACGTCGCTGAAGATGCCGTGCGATTTCATCTTCTCGGTCTGGTAGACGTTGTCCTCGGTCGGCGTGACGTAGTACACCGCATCCGCCTTGAACCGGTGCACCAGCCACAGGTGGATCAACGTCATCAGCCGCTTCTGGCGCAGCTTCTCGGCGTAGGTGTTCTGGTCACGCACCGTGAGAATGCTGCGGCCGTGCCGGTCCTTGATGGGGTCGACGAGCACGTCGGCGAGCTTCTCCTCGCCGCCGTCGCGTTCACCGTAGATGCCGAGCTCGAGCACCTCTCCGCCGGCGCGGCGCGGGCGCAGCTGCACCCGCAGCTTCTCGCCGAGCTGATAGTGCTCACTCCACAACGCGAGCCAGTCTTCGAGCAGCTTCTTGGGCACCTCCGTCTGTACGAGGTGCTGGTGCTGGGTGGAGCCCTTGCCCATCGCCTTGGTGGTGGCCGTGCGGCCCGACGACGCGAGCAGCGCGGCATCGCTGCGCGGTCCGCCGACCAGCGTCTGCGGTGTGCGGTAAGGCGATTCGACCAGACGCATCTTGCGCTGCAGGCGAGCCAGTGCCAGCATGCCGTCCTGCCGCAGGGCCGTGGCGAACTCCTCGGAGGCGACGCCGTCGACCTGGTGCCCGCCGTAGGTGATGAAGTTGAAGACGAACCCCATCTTGCCGAGTTCCTCGGGGAACGCCCGCATCTCGTCGTCGGTCATCCCGGTGGTGTCCCAGTTGAACGACGGCGACAGGTTGTAGGCGAGCATCTTGTCGGGGAATTCGGCGTGGATGGCCTCGGCGAACTCCCTTGCGTCGGCGAGGTCGGCCGTCTTGGTCTCCATCCACAGGATGTCGGCGAACGGCGCGGCGGCCAGCTGCTTGGCGATCGCGTACGGAATGCCTCCTCGCAGTTGGTAATAGCCCTCGGGTGTCTTGGCCAGCTCGCAGTCCCATTCGACGTCGACGCCCAACTCCCTGGCCTTCTTCCCCGCGGTGTAGAGCGACGCCCGCTTGGCGAACTGCTGCCATTCGTCGACGCCCATCGCGTACGCTTCGCCGTCGTTCTCGGCGAACTCGAGGCGCGCGGCGACCGCCTCGGCGTACGTCTTCAGTCCCGCGTCCTCCTCCCAGGCGGCGACGAACTGCGATTCGACGTCGTCGTAGAGCGCGTCGTTGCTGGGGTCGCCGTCGGCTCGCCACTGGTCGACGGCCTTGGCGATCACGTCCGCGATGCCGTGGCGCTCGAGCCAGGCCCGCGCCGTCGCGTACTCCCCCTCGGGCAGCCAGTACAGCAGGTGGCCGTTGAGCGCGGTGACCCCCGCGTCGTAGAAGCTGCGCATCATCGCCAGGAAGCACGACTTGTACGACGGGATGGACAGATTCGTCGCACCGAGCAGGAACGGCTGATCGCGTTCGTCGGCGCGACTGTCGATCAGGTTGGCGGCCTCCGCGTCGGTGCGGGCCACGATGATGCCCGGCACGCTCATGATGTCGAGCTGGAAGCGGGCGGTGTTGAGCCGTTTGATCTGTTCGTCCGACGGCACCAGGACCTTGCCGCCCTGGTGGCCGCATTTCTTGGTGCCGGGCCGTTGATCTTCGATGTGGTAACCGGGTACGCCTGCTTCGACGAACCGCCGGATCAGGTTGCGTACGTGCGGATCACCACCGTGGCCGGTGTCGGCGTCGGCGATGATGAACGGCCGGAAGTCGTAGACGGGGGTGGCCGCCCGCTGCTCTTCGCTCATCCGCAGCCGCAGGTAGTTCTGGTTGCGGTCGGCGGTGAGCAGCGCCCGCACCAGACCGGCGGCCTCGTCGGGTACCTGGCTGAGCGGATAGCTGGCCAGGTCCGGGCCGGGATCCTCGTCGGTGGAGCCCTTCGCCGACGTCGCCCAGCCGCCGAGGTAGATGCCCTCGATGCCGACCCGTTTCATGGTCACGGCCTGGCCGGGCGAATACGGGCCGAACGTCGTGATGCTCTCGCCCTGCGAGAACAATTCGCGAAGGCGCGGGTAGAACGCCGCCGCGGCCTCCCGCGCCACCGTGTAGTCGACGGGGATCGTGCCGCGCTGTTCGACGACCTGCCTGGCCGTGTAGAGACGGGTGATGCCTTCGAAGCGCGGGCTGTCGAAGTACCGCTGGGTGTCGGCGACCTCCTGATCGAAAGTCATGGCCGCCTGGGATTCCGCGTGGATGGTCACGGTGACGCTCCTCGTCGAGCAGTTGCGTTCCGGCTCCGCGAGCCGGAGCCTCCATGTGCCCGACGATACGACTGTCGGTGCGCACGGGTGGTTACGTTGGACGAGGAAGGGTCCAGAGAAGGGTCAGACGGCGAGCTGGCTCTGCAGCGTGACCGAAGCGGTGTTGGTGTCGCGGCTGTTTCCGAGCGCCTTCCCGATCCCGCCGCCCTGCGCGGTGACGGCGAGGTAGATGCGGTCGCCGCGGAACAGGTCGCGGGAGAACTCGCACGGCGTGCCGGCACTGTCGTAGGTGACCCGGGTGATCAGCAGCAGTGCCGACTTCGGTTTCACCCCGAGCAGCGACGCCTCGGTGCTGGTCGCGGTGACCGCCTCGATGCGTTCGTCGGCGCGTCCCGGCACCAGCCCGTAGCGGCTCTCCAGGATCTCGTAGATCGAGCCACCGAGCTGTTGTTCGAGCAGCCCGGGGAACGCGTCGGCGGGGAACTGCGCGAGTTCCAGCGAGATCGGTGAGCCGTCGGCCAGCCGCAGACGCTGGATCTCGACGACGAAGTCGGTGGGCTGCAGCCGCAGTGCCGCCTGGGTGGCGTCGTCGACCGGTGCGATCTTGGTCGACAGCACCCGGGTCCCGGCGACGTAACCCTGATTGGCCAGGAACGCCGGGACACCGACGACGTCGGCGAGGTTGCGTTCCACCTGGCCGTGACTGATGAAGATGCCACCCGCGCGGCCGATCACCCGGTGCACCAGACCGGCCTCTTCCAGCGCTGCGAGCACCTGCCGCAGGCTCGACCGGCTGGTGCCGTACCGCTCGGCGAGGTCGCGTTCGCTGCCCAGTTTCGCGCCCGGAACACCGGCGTTGATGTCGGCCACGATCCGACGCCGCAACTCCTCGCTGTGCGTCGGCACCGGCTGAACCTCCCCTGTGCGGTGATTTGGTAGAACCAATTCTAGCGGCCGCCCGCCGGCCGGCTCGGCTACAACTCGGCGATCGCCTGGTGCGACTCGGGCAGGATCTGTCCGCCGTCGACGATGAGGCTCTGACCGGTGATGTAGCCGGCCTCGTCGGTGGCGAAGAACAGCGCGGCGTTGCCGATGTCGGCGACGCTGCCCAGCCGCCCGGCGGGAATCGCCGCCGCCATCTGGTTCATGTAGTCCTCACCCATGTCGACCAGGCCCTCGGTGACGATGTTGCCGGGCAGCACCGCATTGATCGTGATGCGCTTGGGCGCCAGTTCCATTGCCGCGGTCCGGATGAATCCGAGCTGCGCGGACTTGCTCGCCCCGTAGTGCGACCAGCCGGGGTATCCGGTGACGGGTCCGGTGATCGACGAGGTGACGATGACGCGGCCGCGCCCACTGGCGGCCAGCGCCGACAGCGCGGCCTGCACGATGTAGACGGTGCCCTTGAAGTTGACCCCCAACACCTGCTCGATGTCCTCGGGGGTGAGCTCCTCGAGCCGGCCGGACGGGAAGATGCCGGCGTTGGCGCAGACGATGTCGAGAGCGCCGTGCCGTTCGACGGCGGTGTCGACCACGCGGCGGCAGTCGGCCGGATCCGCCACGTCGGCGGCCAGTCCGCTGACCGTGCCCGCCTTGCCGCTCAGATCCGCGACAGTGGTGTCGATATCGGCCTGGTTGCGGCCGGTGATCAGCACGTCGACGCCGGCGTCGGCGAAGACCTCGGCGATGCCTCGGCCGATGCCCTTGCTGCCGCCGGTGACGATCGCGGAACGGCCCTGCAGTGAGGTGAACATGTGGATCCTCTGGGTCGGGTGGAGCGGGGACGGGTCAGGCCAGTCGCTGGCCGTTGGTGCTGAGATAACGTTCGGCCAGCGCGCAACTGCCCGCGGCGTAGCTGATGGCCTTGGTCTTCGATTCCTTGGAGTGGCTGTGCGTGCCCATCCAGGCCAGCAGCAGCAACCGCCGCAGGAACACGAACGAGGCGAGCATGTCCTCGTCGGCCGACGTCATCGGGCGCCGGCTGCGATAGCCGTCGACCCAGGACGCCTGCCACTCGGCAAGCGCGGGATCGTCCTCCATGAACGAGACCGCGGTGCCGAAATCGTAGAAGAACCAGCCGAATCCGCAGTCGTCGAAGTCGATGACCGTGATCGTGGGCGGGTCGACCAGAAGGTTGGCCAGCCGCAGGTCGGCGTGGATGAGCCCGTACCGGTCCGGTCCGGTTCCGTAGTCGGCCAGGCGCTGCCGCAGCAGGTCCTGGGCGCGTTCGAGCAGGTGGCTCTCCTCGGGGCCGACACCCTCGGCGTCCTGCCAGCGCCCCCAGCGGGGCCGGTCACCCAGGCAGTGCTCCCAGTCCCACGCGAAGCGCCCGAAGCCTTCGGGCCGCGTCCAGGAGCGGGAGTGGTCGTGCAACGCCGCCGTGATGGCGCCGAGCGTGCGGAAGTCGTCGAGCGTGACCGTGCCCTCGTCGGGTTCCGCGCCGCCGACCATGCCGAAATGCACGACGTGCCGGTCGGTTCCGTTGTGGTTCACGGTGACCACCCGCCGGCCGTCACGGGTGGGCAGCACCGTCGGGACCGTGACGTCGCTGTCGCGGCGCAGCGCCTCGAGCCAGTCCAGTTCGGATTCGATCTCGTGCGGACGGTGATAGTTCTGCCGGTGCACCCGCAGGATCGAGCAGCTCTCGTCGTCGGCGCACTCGACGAGGTAGGTGGCGTTCTCCGACAGGTTCAGCAGCCGCAGCGTCGAGTTCGGCGGCAGGTCGTAGTCGGCCAGGGCCCGCTCGGCCACCTCGACGTCATCGGAGATCACCTCCGCCATCAGTGATCGCGCCCTTCGATCGCGGCGAGTACGGAGGTGATGCGGTCCCGCGCCGTGGTGACGTCGGCGACCGAGCCGCCGATGTAGAGGCGGCCGGCCGCACCGATCATCTGCACGTCCACCACGGTGAGCCCCGGCGCGGCCCGCTCGGCCTCGTTCGCGGCCACCGCGGCGAACAGCGCCGGCGTCATCTCGTACACCAGCAGCGACTGGCCCGGCAGGATCATCGACGCCTGCCGGTTGCGGTTGAGGATGACCGCGTGCTGATCGGTGATGTCCTCGATGATGTCGTGGTAGAGCACCCGCGGCCGCAGCTGGTCGCTGGCCTTGTTGCCGGTGCCGGTGAGGATCGCCTCGCCGGCGCGACGGACGTCGGCCAGGCTGGCCGAGTGGATCTCCAGCACCCCGAACTGGCGCTCGACATAGAGGATGCCGGGCTGGATGCCGGGTACCTCACGCAGCGCCAGGTCGATCACCCGCTCGATGGCCAGCGCCGGGGACACCTCGACGATGAGCGCGTGCTCACCCTCGTAGGGCGGATATCCCCTGGCGCGGGTCGGCGTGCCGAGATAAGCGGCGAACTGCCGTTGGAGATCCTCAACCAGCAGGTAGACGCGGATGTCGGTGCGCGTCTCCGAAGCCGTCGCGGGCATGGCCGTCACTTCCTTACAAGATGGTGCGGCAGGAGATTACTGAGCGGAGACGGCGAAGTGCGCGCCGAGTTCGCTGTGCGGCCGCGGGATGACGTGGACGCTGACGAGCTCCCCGACCTGCGACGCCGCTTCGGCACCCGCCTCGGTGGCCGCCTTCACCGCACCGACCTCACCGGTGACGATGACGGCGACGAGGCCGTCGCCGACCTGCTGACGGTCGGTGATGGTGACGTTGGCCGCCTTCACCATGGCGTCGGCCGCGGCCAGCGCCGCCACGTAACCCTTGGTCTCGATGAGACCGATCGCGTTGCTGGGCATTGTTTCTCCTCTATCTCTCGGCTATCTCGTGGTCTGTTGTCAGCGTGCTTGTGCGGAGCTGGGGTCGTCGATGGAACCGATGATCAGTGCGTCGACGGGTGGTGGCGTGCCGGTGAACCAGTTGGCGGCGACCGAACCCTGGGCGATGAGCACCCGTTCGCCGAGTCCGCTGCCAAGCACGTCGAAGGCGATCATCCGGCTGCCGGAGCCGTCGACCTCTACTTCCAGGAAGGCCCCGGCGGGGATGCCGTCGATCCGGCGGGTCGACCACACGTTTCCGGTCACGGTCGCGGCAATCATCTGCGCTTCTCCTTCTCGATCGACACCCCGAGGGCCCTGGCCTTCTCCCGCGCCAGCGGCGTCAGCACCGCACGCGGGCCGAGTACCAGGGACGCGCCGGTGGCGGCGACGTCGGCGATGTGGCGTTCGGTGACGGCGCCGCTGTCGATGCGCTGCGATGCCGCGCGTCCGTTCGTCGCCGCACCGGCGAGCCGGAAGGTCAGCCGGCCGGCCTTGACATCGGCACGGGCCTTGGGGTTCTCGAACAGTTTGAGCAGGTTCCGGACGAAGGCGTCCAGTTCGCGGTCGGTGGTCAGCCGCACCGATTCGGTCCGGTGCTTCTGGTCGGCGGCCAGCGGACCGCTGGGCGTGACCCCGAACTGGTCGGCCACCGTCTGCACGGGCGGAGGTGGCGGCGGTGCGGCCTTCAGTGCGGGTGCCGGAGCGGGTTTCGGTGCGCCACCGTTCTTGACAGCGAGGTCCTTGACCGCTTCGCGGACGACTTCCCGTACCAGGGCCCGCAATTCGGCGCGATCGAATGTGCTCACACGGTACTCCGGGCGAGTGCGTCCTGAGCCGCCTCGGCGGACTGGCGAATGTCGGCCTCGGTGCCCGACAGGTAGACGCGGCCGGTGGCGCCGATCATCCGGAAGTCGACGACCTTGATATCGGCGGCCTTCTCGGCCTCGTTGGTCGCCAGGATCGCATACGACGCGGGCGCGACCTCGAGGACGAACAGCGACTCACCGGCCAGCACCATGGACCCGATCTTGTTGCGGTTGATCAGGAATGCGTGCTGGTGGTCGATGCTGGAGATGATCCGGGACGCCAGGATCGTCGGCCGCACCGCGGAATCGAGGTCTTGGCCGAGGGATTCGAGCGCGGCGTCGGCGGCGGCCTTGACCGCACCGGTCTCGCCGTGGAACTCCAGATAGCCGAACTGCCGCTCGACGACCAGGATCCCGGCCTTGACCTCCGCATGCTTGAGCGCGACGTCGGTGATGCCCTCGATGTCCAGGCCGGGGGCCACCTCGATGATCTGGGCGGCCATGTCGGCCCGCGGCAGCGCACCCTTGATCCAGGTGCCCAGGTACGACATCGTCTGCGGCTGAAGCCGGTCGATGAAGATGAAGGAACGCAGTTCAGCCACGACTCACCTCTTGATCAGTTGTGCGAGCTCTTCGACGACCAGGGCCCGCAGTTCGGCCCGCAGCGCCTCGATGCCGGGGTCGGCCGGGCGGCGGACCGCCTGGGCGCCGCGGGACACCGGCGGTGGGGGTGCGTCGCGATCGTTGGAAGCTCGGGGATATTCGGGCACCGGTCCTGCCGGTGAGCGCCACGGGTCGATACCGGCGAAGTTCGGCATGACCACACCGGGTGCGCTGTTGTAGGCGATGCGGGCCCAGTTCATCAGGTTGTCCGGGCGCAGGTTCTCTCCGATCGAGCTGCGGCCGATGAAGCCGGTGCCGATCGTCATCGACGGCGCCAGGTTCGTCTCCAGACCCGAGCTGCCGGTGCTGTTGCCGACGTTGACCGACACCCGCAGTACCGGCACCTGGGTGGCGAATTCGGTGATGACGGCGGAGTTCTCGCTGTGGATCGCCGCCGAGTGGCCGGCGCCGCCGATGCGCACGACGGCGCGGGCGGCGCGGATGCCGCGCGCCGCATCCGGCACGGTCGTCATCCCGATGACCGGCGAGAGCTTCTCGTGGGCGAGCATCTCTTCGCTGATCACATGGTCGAACGGGGCGACGAGCACCCGCGTCTTCGGGGTGACCCGGATACCGGCCTGCGCGGCGATCCACGCGGCGTCGCGGCCGACGACGTCGGTGTTGAGGTGGCCGTCGGCGAACATGTACGCGCGCAGCCGGGCGGTCGCGTCGGCGTCGAGGATGTGCGCACCGGCGCGGGTGAGTGCCCCGCGCAGCGCATCGGCGATCGGCTCCTCGGCGATCAGCACCGATTCGTTGGTGCACAGCACCGAGTTGTCGAACGCCTTGCTGTCGACGATGCGCTTGGCGGCCGCGGCGATGTCGGCGCTGGCGTCGACGAGCACGGGGACGTTGCCGGGTCCGACGCCCAGCGCCGGGGTGCCCGACGAGTACGCCGCACGCACCACACCGGTGCCGCCGGTGGCGACGATGACGTCGGTGCGCTCGTCGGCCATCAACGCCTCGACCAGCGGGATGGAGGGTTCGTCGACCACCTGGACGACGCCGTCGGGCGCGCCCGCGGCGACCGCGGTCTCGGCGAGCAGCCGGGCGGCGTCGGCGGAGCACTGTTTGGCCCGCGGATGCGGTGCGACGACGACGGCGTTGCGCGTCATCAACGCCAGCAGCACCTTGAAGTACACCGTGGAGACGGGGTTGGTGGTGGGGGTCAGCGCGAGCACGACGCCGGCGGGCCGGGGGATCTCGACGATCTTGCTGACGGCATCCACCCGCGGGGACACGAAGTCCTGGCCCCGGTAGTAGTCGACGATGCCGCGCGAACAGGCCTGGTTCTTGACGACCTTGTCCGCGACGACACCCATACCGGTCTCGGCGACGGCTTCGGCGGCGAACCGTTCGGCGGCGCCGTACGCGGCGTCGGCGACCGCGGTGACGATCGCGGCGACGGCGGCCTGGTCGTAGTCGGCGTATGCCCGTGCGGCCCACCGGGCGCGCTCGAGCATGTGGCCGGCTGAAGCAAATGCGGTCACGGTCTTCCCTTCCTGGCCGCCGTCTTCGCCCGGCCCACCGCCACCTCCAGTCGGTCCAGCACGTCCTCACACAGGTCGCGGCCGAGCAGCAGACCCGGTTTGAACTGCAGCACACGGGGATCGAGCGTGGAGAAGATCGCCCACACCCCGTTCTCGTAGAGTTCGCGCATCACGAACTTGGCGCCCTCGGGGTGGTCGAACTCCAACCCGATGACCACACCGTTCTGCCGGATCCCGATGAACCAGTCCGGGTGGTCGGCCTGGATGCGGCGCAGCCCGGCGTCGAAGATGTCGGCGATGTAGTGCACCATCGACCGGACTTCCGGCCGCGTGGTGATCTCGAGGGTCTTGATCGCTGCGACACAACCCAATTCGGCACCGCCGAAGGTGGAGATGTGGGCGAATCCGTCTTGGTCGAGCCACTGCGCGGCCCGCTCACCGAGCAGAGCCGCGGTGATCGGGTAGACGCCACCGGACAGACCCTTGCCGGTGACGAGGATGTCGGGATCGATGCCGTGTTTGGTGATGCCCCAGAGTTCGCCGGTGCGCATCAGCCCGGTCTGGACCTCGTCGGCGATGTAGAGGGCGCCGAACTTCTGGGTCAGGGCGTAGACCGCTTCGAGGTAACCCGGTGGGGGAAGCGGGAATCCGTACGTCGCGGGGATGGTCTCCATGATGACCGCGGCCACGTCGTTACCCGACAGCGCCTGCTCCATCGCCGCGACGTCACCGAACGGCACCTGGATGAACTCCTCGGGCCGGTCGGACAGGAACAGTTTGGCGAACCGCTCGTCACCGGTGGCGACGGCCAGGCCGGTGTGGCCGTGGTAGGCCTTGATGATCGAGACGATCTTGCGGCGTCCGGTGGCGTGACGGGCGCTCTTGAGCGCGATGTCGATCGCCTCGCCGCCGCCGGATCCGAACGCCACCTTGCTGATCGAGTCCGGCGCCGTCTCCACCAGGCGCTGTGCCAGCGCGGTGCGCGCCACCGAGGGGAAGTGGTGGTTGCCGACGTCGAAGATCTCCATGCCCTGCGAAACAGCTTGCATCACTTCGGGATTGCGGTGCCCGAGGTTGTAGGTCCCGCCGTTGAGGTGCATGTCGATGAGCCGACGGCCGCTCATGTCCCACAGGAAGTAGTCCTCCCTGCGGTCGATGACCAGATCGACGCCGGCGTCGGTCCAGAACTGCGTCTTGTCCGGATTCCAGAATTCCTTCGCCCGCTCCAGCACCTGAGTCTTGGACTCGAATGAGAACGTGCCGTAGTCGTACACGCGGCCCACCGTAAAAGGTCTGAACCATTTATGTCAATGGTTCGCGCTACCGGTTGCGGGGACCTATTGGTAGTGCCAATATACGTAGCGGTCCCGATGTGGCTCAGGCCACACAGGCCTCCCCTTGGCAAGCAGGAAGGCATCCCGTATATGGCGGATCAAGCCGTAACACCAGAGAAAACCCCAGTTCAGGGCGTGCAACGACTGAAGCGCAACGCCGTCGGCACCATCGGCGTGATCTTCATGGCGGTAGCGACCGCGGCGCCGATCACGGCAATGGTAGGCAACGTGCCGATCGCCGTCGGGTTCGGAAACGGTTCCCACGCGCCGGCCGGGTACCTCGTCGCAACCATTGTGCTCGGCCTGTTCGCGATCGGCTACGCGACGATGGCCAAGCACATCACCGCCACCGGCGCCTTCTACGGCTACATCAGCCACGGGCTGGGACGCATCGTCGGGATGGCCAGCGGTCTGCTGATCACGATGGCCTACGTCGTCTTCGAGGCGTCGCTGATCGGCATCTTCGCGTTCTTCTTCAAGAACTTCCTGTCGTCGCAGTTCGGCGTCGACATCCACTGGATCATTCCCGCGCTGCTCATGTTGGCGCTCAACGCGATCCTGACCTACTTCGACGTGAACCTCACGGCGAAGGTCCTCGGTGTCTTCCTCGTGACCGAGATCGTCATGCTCGCCCTCGGCGCGCTCGCCGTACTGTTCCAGGGCGGCGGCCCCGACGGCTTCGCGGTGGCCGAGACGCTCAACCCGATCGGCGCGTTCACCCCGGCCGCGATCGCCGGGGCCAGTGCGGGTCTCGGCCTGTTCTTCGCGTTCTGGTCGTGGGTCGGCTTCGAGTCGACGGCGATGTACGGCGAGGAGTCCAAGGACCCGAAGCGGATCATCCCCCGCGCCACCATGATCGCCGTGCTCGGTGTCGGGCTGTTCTACGTCTTCGTCTCCTGGATGGCGATCGCGGGCACCGGGCCGACGAAGTCGCTCGAACTCGCGCAGGATGCCAACACGTCGTCGGAGATCTTCTTCGGGCCGGTCCGCAGCACCTACGGCGAATGGGCGATCACGCTGTTCAACATCCTGCTGGTGACGGGTTCGTTCGCCTGCGGCATGGCATTCCACAACTGCGCGTCGCGCTACCTGTACGCACTGGGCCGTGAGGGACTGTCCGAGAGTCTGCAGAAGACGCTCGGGGCCACCCACCACAAGCACGGCTCGCCCTACATCGCGTCGTTCGTGCAGAGCGGTATCGCCCTGGTGCTGATCCTCGCCTTCTTCGCCGCGGGCATGGATCCCTACATCCACCTGTACACGCTGCTGGCGATCCTCGGCACCATGGCGATCCTGATCGTGCAGTCGCTCTGCGCGTTCGCCGTGATCGCGTACTTCCACTTCCACAAGAACCATCCGTCCAGTGCGCACTGGTTCAAGACGTTCCTGGCACCGCTGCTCGGCGGCATCGGGATGCTCTACGTGGTGTATCTGCTGTGGGAGCACAAGGAATCGGCGGCGGGCACGGCCTCCGGCACGCTGCTGTTCAAGCTGACACCGTGGATCGTGGTGGGGATCTTCGTGATCGGCGCGGCGCTCGCCACGTACTTCAAGTACCGCGATGCCCGCCGCTACGACATGATCGGCCGGATCGTCTACGACGACAGCGAGGTTCGCGACTAGCGTTCGGCGAAGGCCTGCGCGACAGGACCCCGCCGGATCCCAACGATCCGGCGGGGTGATCTGATTGTCCCCGAAGATCCTCATCGGATGATGCCAGGAACTGGCTCGGCGAAACGCGAGTGAACGGCATCCTGACTGGGCCAGTCGCCAAAGGATGGTGCATACTGCGGTGTACTAATGTACATCGAAGGGACCGGCGAATGGGCAAGCTTGACGGAAAGGTCGCCTTCATAACGGGCGCCGCACGGGGTCAAGGCCGCAGTCACGCGATTCGATTAGCGGAAGAGGGCGCCGACATCATCGGCGTCGACATCTGCGCGCAAATCAGTTCGATACCATACGAGTTGGCCAGCAACGATGACTTGACCGAGACGGTGCGCGAGGTCGAGGCTCGCGGAAGGCGCATGGTGGCGCGCCGCGCGGATGTGCGTGACCGCCAACAACTTGCCCAAGCATTTGGAGACGGCGTCGCTCAACTCGGCGGCGTCGACATCGTCCTCGCCAATGCCGGCGTGTCGCCGACCTCGCTCCGCGACCATCCGCGAATCTGGCAGGACGTACTGGACGTCAATCTCAACGGCGTCTTCCATACTGTCGACGTCGCGGCACCAACCCTTATCGAGCAGGGGCGGGGTGGCGCTATCGTCATCACGGGTTCCACCTCCGGGGCCATCGGGGTACCGAGCACGTCGCCCAGCGAACTCAGCTACACGGCGTCCAAACACGCCGTAGTGGGACTCATGCGCAGTTATGCGAACGTGTTGGCCCCGCACTCGATCAGGGTGACGGTCGTTCATCCGACCGCGGTGAACACGTACATGGCGACCAACCCTGCGCTCCAAGAGGTGTTCAATGCCAATCCTGATCTGGCGACAGCGTATTCCAACGCGCTGCCTGTCCCTTGGGTAGAACCGATTGACATCTCGAACGCTATCGCCTGGTTGGTCTCCGACGAGGGACGCTTCGTCACCGGGACGGAGATCAGAGTCGACGCCGGACTCATCAACAAGGCATGACGTAGGCGGCAGTCCCACCAAGTGACCCGCGTGTCACGGTTCGCACCTTCAGAATCCGTCAACGGGTGACCGCCGCGGTGCGTGTGCGGACGCGTTGCTGCTTAAGCGGTGCGTGTTCCGGCGAGTTCTCAACAGCTGGCAGGCTGCTTACCGGTAGTCGTCGCGGCGACCCCGGCGGTGAGAAGAGCGACGAGTAGGGAGGTCGCCAGGAGGAGGCCGGTCCAGACCAGTGGACCGGCCGTAGCCGCAGGAGCGGCGATCGCCGAGGCGGCAGCACCGAGGACGAACTGGCTCGACCCGAGCAAGGCGCTGGCGGAGCCGAGATTGTCATCGCGCGAGCTCATGGCCACACCCATCAGAACAGGTTCGGCCATACCGGCGCCGCACATGGCGACGCCAATGGCACCGGCCAGCGCGCCAATGGGAAGCGCCAGGTGGACTGCGGTCAGGGCGGCGATTGCGCCGACCACGATCAGTGCGGCTCCCAGCAGAGCGAGCCGGCCCTGGGAGATGCGTCCGGTGAGGCGATGCGCTGCGATCGACCCCAGTCCCATGAGCGCGGCGGTCACCCCGAAGAGCAGCCCGAACTCGGACGCACCCAGTCCGTATGGGCCCTGGTAAACGTAGGTTGCCCCACCGACGTAGGCGAACCCGAACACGCTGACTGTCGAGAACGCGGCCAAGGGCCGCGCAAATGATCGGCGGCGAGGGTGGTCGTATATCCCCGCAATACGTAGCCGAATCGGAGCGATACGCGGCCGGCCGCGGGCAGCGACTCCGGTAGAAGCCGCACAGTCGCGATGATGGCCATGATGCCGACGCCGGTCAAGGCGATGAAGACGCTGCGCCAGCCGAAGAACTCCTCGATGACACCGCCGACGGAGGGTGCCATCACCGGTGCCACCGCCGAGATCATGAGCAGCAGAGCGTAGAGGCGAGTGGCCGTCTCCCCTTGGGCGCGGTCACGAACTGAGCTGTTCGCCACGACCACCGCGACAGCGCCGCCGGTGGCCTGCAGGACGCGCGCGATGACAAGGGCCCATGCAGTTGGAGCCACCGCTGCCATCAACGATCCGGCGGTGAACAACATGAGCCCGACAAGGAGCGGGCGGCGGCGTCCGACGGTGTCGGTGACGGGACCCGCGATCAGCTGGCCGGCTCCCAGCACCAGAAGGTACCCGGTGAGTGTCCACTGGATGAGCGACGGCGAAGCGCCGAACTCGTCGACAATGGCCGGTAGCGAGGCGAGGTACATGTCGATGGCGAACGAACCCAGCGCGACAATGAGGGCAAGGGTGAGCGTGAAGGACCGCGGAGGTGCGGTGGTTGTCATGCGGTGTCACGATTTTCTCTCGAAGCCCGCGCGGCGGGAGTCCGAGCTCAGGGTAGGCATATCAGTGGACATTTGTACACTGAGTCGGTGAAGCGGCCGATAGTGCGTGGCTCGATTATCGGACGGGTATGGCGTTTTTCCGGAACATCGGTTTAGATGACCATGCCCCGACGTGGGTTGGCTGAGCCGGACGGCCGGGCAGTCGGAGGTCAGCCGTCCGGAGGATTCCGTCGCCGAGTTTGCGGCGCTAAGGCCAATCGACCCATCCACGCCCGATTGGCACAGAGGAGTTGTCATGAACAAAGATGAAGTCGACGTCGTGGTCGTCGGGTCGGGTGGCGGCGGACTGGGCGCAGCGCTCACCGCGGCAGCCGGGGGCGCCACCGTGGTGTTGGTCGAGGCTCTACCGAAAATCGGTGGCGGGCTGGCCTACTCGGACGGACAGGTATGGTGCGGCGCAAACCACCTTGCAGCTGCCGCCGGTATGCCTGACTCTCCGGAGGAGACGTCTCAATACCTGGAGTTCCTGTCTCGAGGTGTTGCGCGCTCCGAACTGCGGGACAACTTCGTCCGCCGGGCCCCGGAGGCGATCAAGTACTTCACCGACCTCGGGATCGAATTCGACGCCATTGCCGGCCTTCCGGATTACTACTTTCCGAGTGGACCAGGCTCGAAGGGGGAGGGGCGATACCTCGAGGCTGCGAAGTTCGACGAACGGCGACTTGGGGACCTGATCGGCCTGGTTCAGACATCGCCTTGGGGCAACGGATGGGCCACCAGTGCCGAGGAGATCGCGGTGGCCGGCGACCACGATGCCGCCCATAAGATCGAATCAGACAACCGGGC
The DNA here is from genome assembly GCA_050205415.1 of Mycolicibacterium litorale. Classification (GTDB taxonomy): domain Bacteria; phylum Actinomycetota; class Actinomycetes; order Mycobacteriales; family Mycobacteriaceae; genus Mycobacterium; species Mycobacterium litorale_C. The sequence continues at coordinate 52,082 of JBNMQY010000023.1, read as the reverse complement.
GCGTGGATTGCGCTGTACCGGACAGGCTCTCGCAGCAGCGCTGGTCAAACAATGCCATGACCGGGGCGTCGACCTGCGACCTTCGACCTGTTTGATCAGGCTGACGGTCGAGGACGGCCGTGTGACCGGAGTAGTCGTCGAAGACCCTGAGCGCACCTACATCGTGCGCGCGCGTAGGGGCGTAGTGCTCGCGACCGGAGGCTACGACCACAACGCCGACTACGTCCGTACGTTCGATCTGGTGGACGAGATCCACAGCATGGCGCCGCCGACGACGACGGGTATCCATTTCAAGGCGGCCGGCTTGGTGGGTGCCGAAATTGTGAAGACACGCCCACCCAATGCCAGCCCGTTCCTGTTCGGATTCCACACTCCGGGCGACTATTGGGAGGACGGGCGGCCGAAGTTCCGTATGTACTTCCCCGGATCCCCGCATTCCATCTTTGTCAACCGCTTCGGTCGCCGTTTCACCGAAGACGCTACCTATCACCACATCATGGAGGACCTCGCCGATGTCGGCGACGACGGCGAGCTCGTCAACTGGCCGACATGGCTGATCGTCGACCAGAACTATCGAGACAAGTACCCGCTTGGCCTCGTCGGCCCCGGGCAACCGCTGCCTGACGGTATGGCCGTGGTATCCGATTCCCTCCGCGGACTGGCCGAGGCGGCCGGTATCGATCCCGACGGGTTGGAAGCCGGCATCGCGCGATGGAACGAGCTTTCCGAAATCGGTAGTGACGAAGACTTCGGTCGTGGCACCTTCGCGATGACCCGCGCCTATACAGGGCCGGTGACGCTCGGTCCGATCGTCAAACCGCCGTTCGTGGCGATCAAACTCGCGCGAATGTCGTTGAACCAGGGATCAGCCGGCGTGCGGATCAACGAGAACGCTCAGGTGATCGCGCTCGGAGGTGAACCGATCCCAGGCCTGTTCGCCTCTGGGAACGCGGCCGCATCCCTCGACATCGGTGCCGTATATCAGTCCGGTCTCGGTAATAGCCGGGGTCTGACCTACGGCTATATCGCCGCCAAGACGATGTTGGGCGATACAACTGAATCCGCATAGGCGGCTCCCAACCTCGCATTCCTCACTTACCCAAGGCCCCCCGATGGGCCGATACTCAGGAGGTCAATCATGACTACCCGCACCGACATGGTTCGCTTCGACGAGGCCTCGGTTGCCGACGTCGAAACGTTCGTTCTTCCGCCGGCGGACTCGCCGGCGCACATCTCGGTTTTCGGACCGGGCACCATGGCGCTGGGCCATCTCGCCGGTCCCGAGGGGCCAGGCGGGATCTCGCTCTGGACCGCGGAGAACACCGGGTTCGATGCCACGTCGCTGCCCGAGCCCGAAGCGGCGTTCGTCCTCGCCGGAGTCCTTCGCCTGACACCGACTGGCGGCGAGCCGGTGGATGTCACCGCGGGGCAGGGCTATTACCTCCCGATCGGCTGGTCCGGTCGGGTGGAAGCCGTCGAGCCGGTGCGGAAGATCTACATCGCCCTCTGATCAGGCTTCACCACTCGCCCACGACGGACTCCCGTCGTGGGCGAGTTGCGCTGCGGATACAACAGGACGAATTCCGCGGAAATGAGCTCGTAGGAAGGTTGGTGGCGGCGGCTGCACATGCTAGTGTCATGTACATATGTACACCTAGCCGTGTGGGTGGGATTCTCCCCGGCTCAACGAAGTTGAAGGAGCGACTGCATGTCGTCGGTTGATGTCAACGCTGGGGACTTCGTTCCGCTCGGTTCTCCGGAGCCGGGGCTGACCGGTGAGGAGATGGTGGCGAGAGCGCGCGCCCTCGTGCCGTTGATCGTCGACCAAGCCGATCGGACCGAAAAGCAGACCTTCTATTCCGAGGAGATCCACCAGGCGTTCCTCGACAACGGCCTGTACATGATCAACCACCCGAAGCGCTACGGGGGCTACGAACTCGGGCTCGACACGTTCTACAAGGTGTTGGTCGAGATCGCGAGCGGCGACGCGTCGACGGCGTGGTGCTTCGGTATCGGAACCGGTCACACCATCGCGCTGGCGGCCTACTGGCCCGAAGAAGTGCAACAGGAGGTTCTCACTCAGGGCCCGTTCATCTGCCCGGCCACATGGAAGCCGGAAGGCGTGGCCCGACGTGTCGAGGGTGGCTGGGAAATCACTGGAACTTTCCACTACGCCTCCGGCTCGCCATATGCGAACTACTTCTGGAGCCACGCACTTACCGAGGAGCCCGGCGAAGACGGTGAGCCGCGCATCGTGCAGTTCCTCATGCCACGTAGCAGCTGGGAACGCCTCGATGACTGGGGCAGCACCTTGGGTCTTCGCGGTAGCGGTTCGCATTCCATTCGGATGGAGAAAGCGTTCGCACCGGATCGGTTCGTGATCCTGGACTCGACGTTCATGGACTTCGACCCGGCCGTCTCTGCCGTCGGTGCAAAATTGCATGGCAACCCGCTGTACAACGGGAGGCCGGACAGCTGGTTCTCCACCGAGTTCACCGCCTTCGCCGTGGGTTTGGCCAAGGGAGGGTTGCAGGCGTATGCCGACCTGATGAACAAATCCACTCCGATCCCGCCGATCGTCACCCGGAGTGAGGACTACGATTACCAGCTTTGGTACGGGGAAGCCTACGCGCGGGTGATCGCGGCCGAATCGATTCTCGACGGCGCAGTGCGCCACATGGAAAAGCAGTCTGCCAACGGTACTTTCGCCATCGAAGACGATCTTCTCGCCACACGTCTCGGGACAGAGGTCATCGCAATGTGTTGGGAGACCGTCCACCGGTACTTCGCCCGTACCGGAGGGTCCGCGCAGATGCGGGCGGGTACCAGGATCGACCGGATCTTCCGGGATATGGCACAGCTGATGAGCCACAACGGATTTGTTTTGACCGGGGACGTCGCTTCTCGCGACCTCGCCCGGTTGGCGTTCGGAGTGAAGCCGGGCGCCGGCACGAGGTCACTTCTACCGCGGTGATCGCAGAATCTGCTCGCGACTGACCTTAAACGCTCGAAGCCAAGGACTGAAACATGCCGTACACCGTCAAGGGTGTGATCGCACGAACCAAGGACGCGCCCGTCGAACTCGTAGACATCGTCGTCCCCGACCCGACTGCCCACGACGTCGTCGTCCGGGTGCAGGCCTGCGGGGTATGTCATACCGACCTGACATACCGCGACGGCGGCATCAATGACGAATTCCCCTTTTTGCTCGGCCACGAGGCCGCGGGCGTGGTCGAAGCCGTCGGCGATCAAGTTACCCACGTCGAGATCGGCGACTTTGTCGTCCTGAACTGGCGCGCGGTGTGTGGTCAGTGCCGTGCCTGCAAACGCGGACGGCCGCAGTACTGCTTCAACACCTCGAATGCCGCCCAGAGGATGGCCCTGACCGACGGTACCGATTTGACCCCTGCACTTGGTATCGGCGCGTTCGCAGAGAAGACGCTCGTGCACGAAAGGCAGTGCACCAAGGTCGATTCCAGCGCCGACCCGGCCGTGGTAGGACTGCTCGGCTGCGGCGTGATGGCTGGACTCGGTGCAGCTATCAACACCGCCAACGTCACCCGCGACGACACCGTCGCCGTCATTGGGTGCGGCGGTGTTGGCGACGCCGCCATTGTCGGAGCGCGGCTGGCGGGAGCCCGTACGATCATCGCTATCGACCGGGATCCCACGAAGTTGACGTGGGCCGCCGAATTGGGCGCTACCCATACCGTCAACGCCGCTGACACCGACGTCGTCACCGCAGTACGGGACCTCACCGACGGCGTCGGCGCCGACGTGGTGATCGACGCCGTGGGCCGGCCTGACACCTGGGAACAAGCGTTCTATGCCCGCGACCTCGCTGGCACCGTGGTACTGGTCGGTGTACCGACGCCGGATATGACCCTGGAGATGCCGCTGGTCGACTTCTTCTCCCGCGGTGGAGCACTCAAATCGTCGTGGTACGGCGACTGCCTCCCCGAACGCGACTTCCCCACCCTCGTATCGCTGTACCGGCAGGGTCGACTACCCCTCGACTGCTTCGTCAGCGAACGAATCAAGCTCGATGAAGTCGAATCGGCCTTCGAAGCCATGCACTCCGGCGCGGTTCTGCGCTCGGTGGTCGTTCTGTGAGCGCTGCGGTACCCGACACCGAAGTCGTCCTACAGAATGGCGATTTCCGTGTCGAACGTTTGATCACTGCTGGCACATTCGAACTCGACGGAGGCTCTTGGCAAGTCGACAATAATGTTTGGCTGGTCGGCGACGGTCACGATGTCGTCATAATTGACGCGGCCCACGACGCCGACAAGATTGTGTCGGCGCTCAGCGGGCGTAACGTGACTGCGGTGGTGTGCACCCATGGCCACAACGACCATGTGAACGCAGCGGCCGATCTCGCCTTCGCCGTTCACGCCCCCGTCCTTCTGCACCCAGGTGACGACAAGCTCTGGAAATCAGTACATCCCGACTTCGCCTATGTGTGGCTCCACGACGAGCAGCGCATCGGGTTCGCCGGCATAGAATTGAGCATCATCCACACCCCGGGACACTCCCCAGGCTCGGTGTGTGCGTACGCGCCTGAACTCCAGACACTCTTCTCCGGGGACACCCTGTTTTGCGGTGGCCCTGGCGCGACAGGCCGTTCGTACTCCGATTTCCCCACTATCACTCGGTCCATCCAGGAGCGCGTCCTAACTCTCCCCCCAGAAACCGAGGTGTTGACGGGACACGGTGACTCCACCTCGGTGGGCGGAGAATCTCCGCACCTCGAGGACTGGATTGCGCGAGGCTACTGACTGAGAATTTCGGCATTGTTCTCGTCCCGCTTCACAACTTAAAAAGGTAGGCATCCATGACCTCTCACCTAACCGCGATGCGACAACGACTTATGGCGGGATCAGCCCCCTACCCCGGCCTGTAGATCACTGACGAGGGACTCGGTCCACAGCCGGGCATGGTCTGTGGCGGACAGTTCTCCCGACGCATCATGGCGGCCACGTGTGGACACCTCTGTCGCACCGAGGTTGATGAGTGTCTGGCTAAGGACGTTGATGCCGTTGTTGTAAGACTCGAAGTTCGAGTCGCCGAGCCCGTAGGCCGCGAATCGGACGCCGGTGAGATCCGGCTGAGTCGCGACAAGGCTGTCGTAAAATTCTTCGGCGCCGGAAGGCATGCCGCCCTCACCGTAGGTCGAGCAGACCACGACGAAGAAGACCGGGGGCGACAACTCGCCGAGGACGAACTCCTCCATACTGCATACGCGGGCGTTCTGGCCCGCTTCGCTGAGTACCTGGGCGATGTCGTCGGCAACCATTTCCGCATTGCCTGATTCGGTTCCAAACAAGATAATTGTATCCACTCGTGCTCCCTGATCGATTGTTGTGGTGTTCACCCGGACTAGGCGACCTGGGAAGCGCGGAGCAGCATCTCCGAGCGGTCGCGGATCTTGGCTCGTGTTCGATTCGGTGATGTGTTCGCGATTTCGGCAGCGTCGATGCGGCGCCAACCGCTGTAGTCGACGTGGCCGACAGGCAACGCGTCCAACACCGCCACGCGGCCGGGCTTGCCCATTTGAATGCGGTTCTGCCGCAGTGCATCGGTGATGACGCCCGCGAGATTGCGAGCGGATGCGCGATTGGCTGCAATGGTGCCCTGTGCTCCGCGATGGAACCAGCCGGTGCAGTACAGCCCCGATGCGAGGTGTCCCGATGGGAGGTCGGAGGCACCGTCATGCAGTGCCTCGCGGGAGAATCGGTCGTCCGGGGACGACACGAATCCGATCGCGGTGATCACCGAATCGACATCCAACGACAGCGTGGTCTCCACTCCACCGGTCGGCCGGGCAATGAGTCGTTGCACTCGTAGGTCACCCTCGATGCGCTCCGGAACCGTCCCGAAATGAAACTCGACGACCTTCCCGGCCGGGGGCGGCGATCCTGCACTCAACATCGCCAGCGAGTTGAGCCTGGAGTCTGCAGAATCGCCGTCGATCTCGGGCCAAACAGCAAACCGGACGCCGTCGATCTTCGACAGTTCTTTGACCATCGCCGGGTCGAACTTTGCGGCGTGCGCGGGTGATCTACCTACGACGTGGATATGAGTGATGTCGTCCGTACGCAGCCGCGAATAGGTGTCCGCGCGAAGATCCGATCCGGAGAAGCTGTCCTCCGGTTTGATCAGGATGCGCAGGATGTCGATCGCCACGTTCCCATTGCCGACAATCGCGACGCGGCGCCCGAGATTCAGATCGAGGTGCTGCTCATCTGGATGGTCGTTGATGAAACGAGTGAATGATCCTGACCCATAGACGTTGGCCAGGCCCGCTCCCGGAATGCCGAGCGGGCGATCGCTATGGGCTCCGACAGCGAGTACGACGATGTCGAACGCGGCCCTGAGGTCGTCGACCGACACGTCCTCGCCGACGTTCACGTTGCCGGCAAAATACACGTCGTTACTGGCGAACAGGCGATCGAACTGATTCGCGACCGCTTTGGTTCCCTGGTGGTCCGGTGCCACGCCGTAGCGGACCAGGCCGTAGGGAACCGGGAGCCGGTCGAAAACGGTTATCTCGGCATGCGGCAGGGTTTTCCGCAAGGCTTGAGCAGTGAAGCATCCGGAAGGTCCGCTGCCCACTATGGCGATCGTTGTCCGCGAGTCGGTTGTCGATGTCGTCTTAGTCATACTCAACTCCTCATGCGTGATCTGCCGGAGAGCTATCCGGGGAGGATTCGCACCGCCAACTGACGAGTGGTCTCAGAACCCGCTCGGTGGACTACTTCCTCACGGTCGCAGGCGATCTCGGAGATGAATCCTCAGGACCAGTTTCCTTTCCGAATACATCGCAAGGTGTACAAATGTACCCCATTGTCGGCGTGTGCGTGTGTCGGAGCTCTCATCGCTCCTTGGTTGCCGGGCTGTGGCTCACTGGGGTGGGAAGCGTGAAGTTATCTCTGGACGTGGAATGCGTCACGAAGTACGTTTGTACTACATCAGGACTCCTAGGTGCTCTCGTAATGGGAGGCGTCCGCGAGTGGGGCACTCGCACAGACGGCTGAGCCGAAGTCGGTGTTCAGGCGGAGTACGCCGGGTTCGTGAGTAGTCGTGTCATCGTGAAAGGAAGCGACGCAATGAGTGTTGAGGATGTCCGGCTCATAGAGGATCTTCCCCGGTTCACCGAACTGGAAGCCGAAGACTTCGGCCGTGACTTCGATGCGATCGCCGAGGATCTGTATGGGAGGTCCTACGTCGGCCCTTACCAAGGTGCGGGCGGATCGCTCGTCGTGTTCACCAACGACGACGTTCGACGACTCGCGGCACTGCCCGAGGCCACGCATCCGACAAGCGAGGGAGCCAGCGCGGCGTGGCATGAGAAAGCGCCGGAAGATTGTGAGAATCTGGTGCGATTCATGGAGGTCGGCACCTTCGTTAAGCGCCAGCCCGAGCATCTGCCCGTCAAGAAGCTGTTCACCAAGCGCCTGACATTAGGGAACGTGAGACGGCACACCGACAGCCTGCGGGACGCCATCCGGACCGAAGTCGATCGGATCGCGGATGGAAGTGTCGTCGACCTGGTCGATGATTTCGCCAGGCCGGTGATCGTGCGGTACTGGGCTGAGGTGCTGGGTATCGCCATCGAAGAGAGTCAGCAGCTTGCCGATTACGCCGCGCAGTTCCAGCTGAGCTCCCTATTCGACCCGTCGTTCGAACAGCTGACACTCGCCAACGAGGCTGCCGGCAAGTACTTGGAACTCTTCACGTCTGTTCTCGAGCGCGGTGCACGCGCGGGGACGCCTGAACTTCCCTTCGGGCTGGAACAGGACTTCCTGGCGATGTCGGACGTCGGGCGTCCTGATAACCCGCACACCACATTCGCGGGAGGAGCGGTCGATGGGTTGCACACGTTGGCCTCGGGGATCGCCAACGCCGTTCACTCGCTCATCACCGAGCCGTCGGCCCTGGCTGAGGTTCGAGCGGACAGAAATCTCATCGCGGATGCGACTCAGGAATCGCTTCGGCTCCATCCATCCGTCGTCGTGACTCCGCGAGCGGCACTACGAGACATCGATTTCGATGGTCTGAAGGTTCCGGCGGGAACCCTTCTGTCACTGGTCTGGCTGCTCGCGAACCGGGATCCGTCCGTGTGGGAGGCCCCCGAAGAGTTCCGGTTGAACAGACCTGACAGGCACCGACAGGTCACGTTCGGTGGCGGGCCCTACGTGTGCGGTGGACGCAACCTGGTGCGGATCGTCTTCGAAGTCGCGCTCGACGAAGTGACGGCACCCGGGGTTGAGATCGCGCCCGCCGGTCCGGTCGAGTGGGTTCCGGCGTCAATGCTCCATGAACCGGCGACGATGCCGGTCACCGTTCGAAGAAAGTGAGCGAGAGGATCACTCGCCGACTGGTGCCGCGATGAGCCGGGCCGCCTTCAGGAGGTCTTCGGTGAACTCGGGCAGTCGGTTCGCGCGAGATGTCGGTGCCACGACCGCGAGGGCGCCCACCGCGGTGTCACCGCCGTCGAAGACCGGGGCGGCAATACCGTGAACGCCCTGCTGCAGTTCGTCGTGCGACACGGCATAGCCCAGTTGGCGCACGCTGTCGAGCTGGCGTTGCAGCACTTGAGGATTCTCCGACTGCTCGAGGACACGGGCGGCAAGTCCGCGATCAGGAAGGTTCGCAAGTATCGCGCGGCCGCTCGCCGACCGGGAAAGAGAGTAGCTCGTACCAATCCTGGGCTCGACGCGGACCAGGTGGCCATCGGGTATCACGCATTCGAGCGCGACAGCCTGCTCACCGGAGACCACATCGAGAAGAACCGTTTCGCCGACCTTCTCGGCGAGGGCGGCCATCGGACCGCGCGCCCTGGCGCGAAGGTCGGGACGCATTTTGCTGGCGATCTGCACCAAGGCCGCGCCGGGGACGTATCCGTTGTCCTGTCGAGCCACGAAGCCGCGTTGTTGAAGCGTGGTGAGCAACCGGTGCACCACCGTGCGATTGAGTCCGAGCGAGCGGCCGATCTGTGCTTGAGTCGCCGGACCGTTCTCGGCCACTTCGAGCAACACCCGCAATGCATGGTCAGCCGTTCTGGCTATCTCGCTCACAGAACAATGCTATCCGCATGTCGAACTCCACATGTCGAGGTGAGACATGTCGGCGAGCGCCGGCCTGACCCTGGCTGCGCTGACCTGTTATGTACGATTGTACATACCTTAGGAGAGTTATGAACCCTTCTGCTAGATCGACGGCTGTCCTCAGCGTGTCCGCGATCGGACTCGGTGGCGCGCCCCTGTCGGAGACGCCCATGGTGTGCGAGCGAGAACGCGCTTTGGCCACGATTCACCGCGCGCTCGATCTCGGAGTGACGCTGATCGACACCGCCCTGTCGTACGCGCCGTCGTGGGACACCATGGGGCACAACGAGGCTCTTATCGCGGAAGCGGTACGGACGTACACCGGTTCCGCTGATCTCACAGGGCTGGTGGTCGCGACCAAGGGCGGTATCACGCGCGGCGATGGTGAGACCTGGGGAAGGGACGGCTCCGCAGACGGCCTGCGCCGGCACTGTGAAGCAAGCCTTCGCCACCTGAACGTCGACGTGATCGAGCTCTATCACCTGCATCGCCATGATCCGAGCCGGAGCTACGCCGAGCAGGTACGCGCACTGGCCGCGCTCAAAGACGCTGGCCTGGTGAGGCGGATCGGCCTGTCCAACGTCACGGTCGACGAGCTTTCCGTCGCACTCGACATCGTCGGTGGTCCAACGGAAGGCGGTGTGGCGTCGGTGCAGAATGAGTACTCGCCTCGTTATCGCGGTGCAGCGGACGTCCTCGACCGATGCACGGAGTCGGGCGTTGCCTTCCTTGCCTGGTCGCCACTCGGCGGCACCGAGCAGGCCCACGACATCGGCTCGCGCTATGCGGCATTCGCCGAAGTGGGCTCGGAATTGGGCGCCACACCTCAAGAGGCGGTCCTGGCTTGGCTGCTGCGTGTGAGCCCGGTGATGATTCCGATCCCGGGTGCCACCAGACCCGTAAGCATAGAGTCCTCGGTCCGGGCCGCAGCGCTCGAACTCACCGACGATCAGTTCGCACGCCTTCAGGCGACGAAACCCACGGGCGAGAGCCGGTATCCCGACGACATGCCGCGAAGCTCACTCGGTCACTGACAGAGGCGGTCGCGTCCTGAGGAGGTTTCGGGCCTCAAGCCGTGCGGGTAAGCGCCCCCACGAGGTGCTTCCCCACGAGCTCGACGTGGCGTTCGATGACGGCCTCCGGGAGACCTGCCAGGTCGCCCGGCAGCTGAATGTGCTTGATCGGTGCCTTCTGGATCATCGGGGTGAGCCGCTGCAGCGCTTCGTCGGGGGTCACCACGTCCATCGCAGGTTTGACCGGAATGCCGGTCCGCTGCCGAAGATTCGTGTAATCGATTTGGAGGCTCGTGCCCTCCTGGCCACCGGCGGTGTCGTATGACTTCACGATCCACTCGAGGTGCGGGACCACTTGCGCCCAGGTCCGCTCCGGGTCGTCGGAGAGAATGAAGCCGACCATGTCGACGCATCGAGCGCTGTCCGGATCAGGTAGAGCCGCTTTATAGGCCGAGAACGCCGGCTCCTCGGAGATCAGAAGCCCTGCACTGACACTCCCGGCGAACGACGCCATCTTGGGTCCCATCGCGCCGATCCACAATGGGATCTGCGTTTGAACGGGACGCGGCGTCACCGTCTGCCAGAGGTGTGGAAGGCTCCGCACAGCTGCGCGGAACAATGTCCGTCGCGTTCTCACATCGACGCCGTACGCCTCGAACTCGGAAGCGGCGTAGCCGGCACCCAAGCCCAACTCCAGTCGGCCGTCGGAGAGGATGTCGACGACTGCTGCCTGCTCGGCGATCTCCATCGGATTGTGCAGGGCACCATTCATGATCGAGGTACCGATCCGCATGTTCCTGGTGCGTGCGGCGATGGCGGCGGCGAATGTCAGCGGCTGCGGGAGGTAGCCGTCCTCCCACAGATGGTGCTCGGACAGCCAGGCCGAGGACAGGCCCAAGCGGTCGGCCTCTTCGATCAGATCGAGGGTCCAGGCGTACATCGCGGACCACGACTGCGCCCACGGAGCTGGATTACGGAGGTCGAACACGAGTCCGACACCGACTGGCTCCGTGTGCGTCGAATTGGTCGGCAACATCGCGACACCCCTTGATATCAACAAAGTTTCGGACTGACCCCCGAAATGGCGTTCGATCTTCCGGATCGGTCGACGCGGCGACACGTCGGGATGTACATTTGTACCACGCCAAGGTGGGGCCGGGGCTGCTTGCTGCGGATCTCGATCGCCGGGGCAGTCGTTCTCCGTCGGCCGATTCCACTTGACGGTGGTGTGCACCTCGCCGCATGCCAAAGGCGTCGGCATCGAACTCACCCTTTTTCGGAATCAGCCAGGAGCGGAAATCGCATGAGTAGTCGGACGCGTCGGCGTGTGGTCGACGTCGTGGTCGTGGGCTCGGGTGCCGCGGGAGTTGCTGCGGCGATCACTGCGGCGAGGAACGGCGCGTCCGTTCAGGTCATGGAGAAGACCGATCAGTTGGGGGGTGCGTACGGCTGCTCCGGAGGCGAGGTGTGGATCCCGTGTAACGACAGGATGGTGGAGGCCGGCCTCGATGACTCGTTCGAAGACGCAGTCCGCTACGTCAAGGGTTTGTCCCATGATGGTCGGTTCGATCCGGCGCTGATCGAACGGTTTATCAGGAAGGGCGCAAAAGCGATTCGGTTCTTGGAGCAGAATTCGGCTTATCGCACCGAGATCGCAGCGGCCAACGGCGATCACCTCCCCCGCCTTGCTAGATCCAAACCGACGGGGCGGTTACTGGTTCCGGCGGCACTCGACGCACGGCGGGTTCTCGGCGGGACGCGGAGATGGGTGCGGGACGTTCCGAACGGCAAAAGCGCGGTGAGGCAGGGATTCTCGGAGACCGTCAGGTCTGGTGGACCCGCTCTCGTCACCGGTCTCGTGCGGGGCGCGCTCGATGCAGGCGTGATGTTCCGGAGAAACTGCACGGTTAGTCGGCTCATGGTGGAATCCGGCGAAGTGGTCGGCACCGTGCTCGATCAGGGCGCCGATCGGTTCGAAGTCCTTGCCCGGCGCGGGGTGATCCTGGCTTGTGGTGGGTTGGTCGACGGCCAGCACTTGGTCGCGGCAACGTCGACGCGCGAAGGGCTGGTGTGGACACACGAGGGTCTCCGCACGGATGTCGACGGGCGGGTGAAAGCCGCCCGCGGCGGCGTGATCGACGGCCTGTACGCGGTGGGCGCGGTCGCAGTCGATGTCCTCGGCGATCGCCATCCCGGTCCCGGCGCGGCGCTCGGCTCGTACCTCACATTCGGATACCTCGCCGGTCGCCATGCCGCACACAGCCCGGTGCGACCGGTCGATGCCCAGCTCATAGTGTGACCAGGCGGGCGGCGTCGTCGCCGGCCGCGGTCAGAGGTGGTAGCTGTACTCCCGGAATTCCCAGTCGGTCACGTATTGGGAGAAGCGCTCGATCTCGTTGCGCTTGTAGCACAGGAACGTGGCGACGAAAGCCGGCCCGAGGATCTCGGTGAGTTCGGCATCCGCTTGCAGGGCGTCGAGAGCCGTACCCAGATCGCCCGGTAGTTTCGCGGCTTTGGTCGCGTCGTAGCCGTACCCCTCCAGTTTCGCCGGCGGTTCGAGTTGATGCCGGATACCGAGGTAGGCCGCCGCCATCAGTGCGGCGATCCCGAGGTAAGGATTCGCCGAGGCGTCGCCGAGCCGTAGCTCGAGTCGGCTGGCGCGGCCCCGCTCAGGCGGAATGCGAACCATCGCACTGCGGTTGTCCAGTCCCCAGTCGATGAGCCACGGAGCCAGGCTGTCGGGGCCGAATCGCTTGTAGGAATTGATCGTCGGGTTTAGCAGCGCGGCCAGTGCCGGCGCGTGCGCGACAATGCCGGCGATCGCTGCTCGGGCTACGTCGGACAGGCCATCTTCTCCGGTGGGGTCATCGAAGAGGGGCTCGCCGTCGTCGGACCAGGTGGAGAAGTGGATGTGGAAGCCGGACCCCCCCTCGTCATTGAAGGGCTTGGCCATGAACGTGGCGAGTTGCCCCCGAATGCGGGCGAGTTCCTGCACCGCGGATTTGAAGCGGAAGGCGCGGTCGGCAGCCGACAGCGCGTCGGAGTGCCAGAGGTTGATCTCGAACTGGCCGGCGGAGAATTCGTGATTGGCCGCGACGGCCTCCACGCCGAAATCGGCAAGCTGCCGGAGCGTCTCGATCAGCGTGTTCTGTGGATCGCCCTTGTAGCCCGCCACGTAGACGTTACCGGTCGCATCCCCGTACCGGCGCCAGCCCGATGGTCGATCGGCAGAGGGCTCGAGGAGGTAGTACTCCAACTCGGGCCCGACCGTCGGTTGCATGCCGAGGTTCGCGAAGCAGTCGATCACTCGCCGCAGCACGTTGCGAGGGCTCTCCTCCGACGGGGATCCGTCGGGGTTGTAGAGGTCGGCGATGACGTGTGCGACGCCGGGTGCCCACGGTACGGCCTGCATCGTGCTGAGGTCCGGTACCGCAACGACATCGGGCAGTCCGGCGGACAACCCGCCCTCGATGTCGATGACGTCGCCCATCGGGGACGTACCGAAGATGGAGCGGCAGAACGCCACTCCGCCTCCGGCGGTCCGAGCGAAGCGGCGAGCGAGGATGTCGCGGCCGCGGTCGACGCCGATCAGGTCGCTGTAGCTGAGCCGGACGACGTCGATGTTCCCATCGGCGAGTTCCGCTTCGACCGCCTCGATGGAGGCGGTGTCTACATGGACCATCGGTGTCTCCTCGGGTTGGATCGCCGGCACCTGAGATCAGCTCAAGCGCGTATGTACATATGTACTACCTGAATCGTACGGTCCCGAACGGTGCTGTCAAGACAGCGGGATCGTCGAAGCGAAGCGGTTGCGCATCGCCGCAGTAGCATCGTCGCCATGACCGATCGGGAGACTCTCCTCGAGACCGAGAAGGCGATGCGGGACAGCCTGGCACCGCTCGACCTCGACTTCGAGGCCGCCCACGCTGTGTCGAGTATCTATCGGGCGGCCAACGCAATACGTGCCTACGTGACCAATGAAGTCCTGCGCCCGTACGACCTCACCTGGACCGGATTCGTGGTGTTGTGGGTCGTGTGGATCTGGAAGGCCCTAGAAACCCGTCGTGCGGCCGAGGCGGCGGCGATTTCGAAGGCCACGCTGAGCGGCGTCGTCAAGACACTGGAGAGTCGCCGCTGGATCGAGAGGCGCGCCTCTCCTGAGGACGGGCGCCTCGTGCATCTCGTACTGACTCCCTCCGGTGTCAGATTGATGGAGGAGATCTTCCCCAAGTTCAACGAGGCTGAGGCGCAGGTGGTCTCAAGCCTGACGAGCCGCCGCAAGACGGAGATGACTCGTAGCTTGCGCGAGATCGTCACCCGACTCGAAGCGACTCAGTGAGCCGATCGGTGACGATTCGCCGACTCGACCAACGCCTCGAAGATTCGCGCTTGAGCGGGGTCGTCACCGGCCGTGTCCTCCGGATGCCACTGGACGCCGAGGTACCAGCCTTCATGGTCGGCCAGTGACACGGCTTCGATGGTGCCGTCCTCGGCGTATGCCGCGGCCTGCAGACCGTCGCCCAGTCTGCTGATGCCCTGGTGGTGGTAACACGAGATCGTCATGCGGTCACCGTCCATCACGTCGCGTAACGGGGAGTCCCGTGCGACCGCGATGTCGTGAACGAGATGACGGTGGTCGTAACCGAGGCTCGCGGTGAGATCCTGGACGAGATCGCCGCCTCGTGCGACGTTGACGACCTGGGTGCCACGACAGATCGCCAACAGCGGGAGCCGGTCTTCGATCGCCACTCGAGCCAGGGCCAGGTCGAACGCGTCCTGCGTTTCGTCGACGTCGTACTGCGACTGGTGTGGCTGCTGGCCGGCCCAGTGCGCGGCCAGGTCGCCGCCACCGGGGAGCAGAACGGCATCCGCCATCTGGATTCGTTCTCGGACAACATGATCCAGCGCCTTGTCCGTCAGGTTCGCTGGGACGTCGGGGTGGATGACCAAGGGCTCGCCGCCAGCGGCGTATACCGCTTCGAGAAGCTTGCGAGCGGTGACCTCGGCACGGAATCGCAACGCGCTGGCGGATTCCGAGAAGCGGGCCGGGATCACGACGAGCGGCCGGCGGAGCTCAGCCATGGCTGATCCAGGTGGTCTTGAGATCCGTGTACTCGTCAAGGGCATGGCGGGACTTGTCTCGACCGGCGCCGGACAACTTAACCCCCCCAAACGGGACGGTCAGGTCGCCCTCCTCATAGCAGTTCACCCACACGGTGCCTGCCTGCAACCCTCGGGAGAAGCGATGTGCGCGCCCCAGGTCGTTCGTCCACACCGCGGCCGCCAAGCCGTAGTCGGTGCCGTTGGCGAGGCGCAGCGCTTCTTCGTCGTCACTGAAGGTCTGGACTACCAGGACCGGCCCGAAGAGCTCCTCCCGTACCAGAATGTTGTCCGCCGTCGCGTGCGTCACGACGGTCGGCATCAGATACGGCCCACCGGATTCAGCGCGGACCGGACCGCCACCGGTCGCCAGCCGCGCCCCCTGAGCCGCGCCGTCCGCCAATTGCCCTAGCACCCGTTGCAGGCTTCGCTGGTCGACCATCGGCCCCATTCGGGTGTCGGCCAGCAGTGGGTCGCCCGGTTGCCATGAATCGGCCAGCTCGACGACGCGTCGCGTCACATGGTCGGCGACATCGGCGTGAACGAGGAGACGCGAACCGGCGCTGCACATCTGACCGGTGTTGAAGAAGATCGCCCACGCCGCCGCTTCCGCCGCCGCCTCGAGGTCCGGCGCGTCCGGGAAGACGATGTTGGGCGACTTGCCCCCGAGTTCGAGGTGCACTCGCTTGAGATTGCTGTCCGCGGCGTAGCGGAGGAAGTGGCGGCCGACCGGGGTGGAGCCGGTGAAGGTGAGGACGTTGACGGCGGGGTGTTCTCCCAGCCGACGTCCGACGACCGCGCCGTCGCCGGAGAGCACGTTCAACACGCCTGGAGGAAGACCCGCCTGGGCTCCGATGGCAGCGACCCGCTGCATCGACAACGAAGACTGCTCTGCGGTTTTCAGCACGACGGTGCAGCCGGCGGCCAGGGCGGGCGCCAGCTTCCAGCCGCCGATGGTGAGGGGGAAGTTCCAGGGCACCACCGCCGCGACGACACCGGCCGGTTCGCGGGTGACGAGCGCCAGTTCCCCCTCTGTGGTGGGCGGGATCTCGCCTGCGGTCTTGTCGGCCAGCCCGCCGTAGAAGCGCAGTGTGCGGATGAGCGCGCGAAGCTCGATCTCCCAGGCCACCCTGACGGGCTTGCCCATCTCCAGTGCGATGAGCAATGCGAGTTCGTCGCGGTTCTGCTCGACGAGGTCGGCGAATCGCAACAGCGTCTCACCGCGTTCCCGCGCGGCCATCCGGGGCCACGGACCTTCGTCGAACGCCCGCCGGGCAGCAGCGACCGCGGCGTCGGCGTCCGCCTCGTCAGCCCATGCGAGATCGGTGATCGCGGTGCCGTCGCGAGGGGTTGTGATCGATTTCTGTGTACCCGAAACAGAATGTTGCTCAACGCCGTCGATGAACAGGCCGTTCGGAGCGGTGAGGGCACGGGATGCCGAGACCCAGTCTTTCGCGCCGACGTAGTCGTCCGCCATGATTGTCTTTCGCTTACTGGGCGACGACGGGTTTGCGAATGCCACGGAACTCCCAGTCGCCGCCCTTGGCGGTGGAGAGCACTTCTTCGCTCTCTGTCGGCTGGGCGCCCACGTCGCTGCGGATGGGCGTGGGTCCTTCGACGATGTGGTTGCGTAGCGTGCCGAGACCCTCGACCTCGACCTGCACGACGTCGCCCGGGTACACGGTGCGCGAGATCGCTGGTGTCCCAGACATCAGCACGTCACCGGGGTGCAGGGTGATGGTGCGGGCGATGTCGGCGACGAGATAGTGCATGTCCCACTTCATCTCTTTGGTGTTGCCGTCTTGGCGCACCTTGCCGTTGACGATGGTGCGGATCCGCTTGTCGTGGAAGTCCCAGCCCTCGATGATCCCCGGTCCGAGCGGGCACAGGGTGTCGGCGCCCTTGACCCGCAGCATCGATCCGGAGTCGGTGTCGCGGAAGTCGTGCAGGCCGTAGTCGTTGCCGATTGTGTAGCCGCGAATGTAATCACCTGCCTCGTCGGGGGAGATGTTGCGGGCCGTCCGGCCGATCACGATCGCGATCTCGCCCTCGTAGTTCAACCACTTGCAGCCCTGTGGCCGAACCACGGCGGACTGGTGGGCGTTGAGCGCCGAGATCGGCTTGTGGAAATAGGTGGGTGCCGGCGGCAACTTCACCATCAATTCCTCTACGCGTGAGGAGTAGTTGAGGTGGACACAGACGATCTTGCTCGGCTTGACGGGCGGCAGGTGGCGCGCCTCCGTGATGGGAACGGTGCGCCCATCTCCGGCGATCAGGATGTCACCCTCGCGGCGGACGTCGACGGCATTGCCGTCGAGCAGGATTCGGCGATATTCACGAAGTGCGGTGGTCATCGGACTGCGATCTCCTCAGGGGTGAGCTGGGTGCGGCGGGGCCGCGGAAAGCCGCTGGCGGGACGGTCGAACCAGAGGTGGACCTGACCGGTTCCAATCGAGTTCTCGTATTCGCCGTACTGCCGCCCGGGGGCGGTGCAGTCTCCCTCGCCGAGAGCGCCGATCATCATCAGGTAGTGGCCGAATCGCGCCTCCGGTTTGAAGGCGTAGAACTCCGGCATGGTCGCGAGAACCTTCGCGTGATCACCGTTCTTGAACCACTCGATGCGTTCGAAGTCTGCGGCGGCGGCCTCCGGTGTGAAGATGTGCTCGACGGCGGAAGCCTCCCTGTTGCGCAACTCCCGCAGCGGCCAGAAGGTGTGCGACATGGCACCGGATGCGACCAGAAGCACCTTGCGGTCCGACTGGGCGATCGCATCGCCGAGCGCGCGTCCGAGGCGGAGATTGTCCTCGGTGTCCGCGGTCTGGCAGCAACCGATGGAGATCCACTTCTTGTCGGGCAGCCCCTGGCCGAGGAACTCCCATACGTTGGTCGTCGCGTAGAAGATCGGCAGATGCGGGTCGTCGATGGCGGTGATCCAGGTACCGTGCTCGGCGCCTTTACCCGCGATCAGGTGCGCGAGTTCAGGGTCGCCCTGAAAGTCGTACGGCCGCTGACGCATTCCGCGGGGTAGTTCCTCCGAGGTGAACAGGCCGGTCCGGCGGTCGTGCGCGGTGACGACGAATTCCACCGTGGTGGCCCAATGCGAGTCGAGCAACACCACGGTGTCGTAGTCGACCACGTCGAAGACCTCTCGGCGAAGTTGTTGCAACCCCGAGACCAGCGTGTTGTCTTCGCCGTTGTTGAGTTCTCGCCGGATATCCTCCGGCAGCACGATCGTGGGGACATGCGCGATGAGACCCGCGCCGACGACCTCGCCCATCAGGACTCGCCTCCTCTCGCGTTCGCCCATCCGTTGGGGGCGAAGACGCTGTTCTTGATGTCGGTGTAGAAATCGAAGGACCACACGCCGCCCTCGCGTCCGATGCCCGAACGGCCACTGCCGCCGAACGGCGCGTTGAGGTCACGGACGAAGAAGCAGTTGACCCAGACGGTGCCGGCCCGTAGTTGCGACGACACCCGCTCCGCGCGGTCCTGGTCACCGGTGACCAGAGTCGCCGCCAATCCGAACCGGGTGTCGTTGGCCTTTGCCACGGCTTCGTCTTCGCTATCGAAGGCCTCGATGGTGACGACGGGGCCGAAGACTTCCTCGGTCGTGATCTCGGCGTCCGGTCGGGCGTCGACCAGGACGGTGGGGCGGTAGAAGAGCCCGCCCAGTTCGTCGTTGGGGCCGCCGCCCAGCAAAGGTCGGGCGCCATCGGCGATGGCGCGTTCGACGAAGCCGCAGATCTGCTCGAAATGGCGGCGCGAGATGAGCGCCGACACGTCGGTGGCCTCATCGCGCGGATCTCCCTGCCTCAGGCGGCCGGCCTTGGCGACGACGCGATCGGTGAACTCCTCGACCAGTGAGGAGTGCACGATCATCCTGGCCGCCTTGAGGCACACCTGACCCGCATTGTCGAATTGTTCGACCGCGATGTCGACGGCGAGGTCGAGGTCCGCATCCTCGAAGACCACGAGCGGAGACTTCCCGCCGAGCTCGTAGGACAACGGCACGATATTGGCTGCCGCAGCCTTCGAGATCACCCCTGCTGTGGGGACGGAACCGGTGAAAGCCAGACGGTTGATATCGGGGTGGGCGGTCAGCGGCGCCCCCGCACCGACACCTGTGCCCTGAACGACGTTGAAGACGCCGTCGGGAACGCCGGCGTCGGCCATGATGTCGGCCAGCAGGCTGGCCGACAGCGGCGCCCACTCCGGTGGTTTGACGACCACGGTGTTGCCGGCGGCGAGTGCGGGCCCGATTCGCCAGGTGGCGAGCATGAGTGGCGCGTTCCAGGGCGTGATGATCGCGACGACGCCGGCGGGGTCGTAGGTGATGCGCTCACGGTGTCCACGGACGTCCATATCCGGGTGCCCGAGCGCTTGTTCCGCGAAGTCGGCGAACGCGCGGAAGTTCATCGCGACCCGGGGCATGACGCCGCGGCGGTGTGATCTGAGTAAGGATCCGTTGTCGCGCGTCTCGACGCGCGCCAGGTCTTCCAGCCTCGCTTCGATGCCGCCGGCGACGGCGCGCAGGATGTCGGACCGTTCTTTGACGGGAAGTGCTGCCCACGCCGGGAACGCGGTCCGTGCGGCGGCGACAGCGGCGTCAACCTCGGCCGAGCCGCCCGCATGGATTTCGGCGATCGGCTGCTCGTCGATGGGCGACACGTCGGTGAATGTGCTCGCCGACGAGACCCGTTGGCCGCCGATCCAGTGCCGGGTGTCGACGGACACTCCTTCGACGGTGGCATGGGTGTTGCTCATCGGGCCGCCTCCTGCACACCGGTCAACGTCGCAAGGGTGCGCCCGCCGTCCCAGACGACGCCGACCTGGCGGTAGTAACCGCCGATGATCTCGTCGACTTTCAACCGGGCCAGCTCCTCAGTCGGCGACTCGAAGAGCTCGAGTTCGACATCACCCGCCCATGCGGGCCCGGCCTCGAAAGAGCTTGCCCCGGAGGCGATGAGCTCGGCATAGGCGTCGGGGGCGTTTTTCCCGATCCCGGGGTAGATGCGGTGGTGGGCCATGGGGTGGCCGTTGACGAACCCGTTCGTCGGCGCCTCTTCGCGAAGGGTGAGGACGGCCTGGGCGAGCCGGCGGTCACCGGCCGCGAGGGTCGCGCCGAAGACACCGTCGGGCGCGACCTGAGGTGCTGCCTGGGAGAATGGGTGTGGCCTCGTTTGCCACATCGAGCCGAGTTTCTTCGGATAACCCTGGTGCATGCCGCGAGCGATCGCGAAATCCTTATCGACCCAGATGTAGACGCAGCGCGAGTAGGTGACGCCCTCGAATGCGCACCGGACGACGACGAACGCTTCCTTGTACTGCGAGCGGATCGGGTCGAGGAGCTCCTCGCGCGACGATGAACACGACTGCCAGTCAGCCCAGATGAGCGCAACCGCACCCGGATCGTCGGGCGCGAGTTCCAGTGGATATGGGAGCAATTCGGCCACCCGCGCCGGATCGGTGCGGTATTCGACGGTCAGCAGATCGCCCGAGTAATGCCAGGGTGGCGAGGGGATGAGCGAGGCGTTGCCGTGGGCCGTTCGTGGATAGAAGAATCCGTTGACTTCTGTCATATCGTCTCCGGCGCTGTGTAGGTGGTGGGTGGACCTCAATGTGAGGAACTACGAGTGAAGGAGAGAAAACTCGTTCGGCCCCGAACGATATGTGAACGTGCCGCTTGGAATCAAGGGAATGAGGAGCTTCGGCTCTGTTCAGGCGTTGGCATTCCGGGCGCCGTGTACAAGGCGCGTCGTGGGGCGGTAGTGCCAACAATGTTGTAGGGGAACGCCTTTGGCGCAGACACCGACAGCCGTCGGCGCAGCCGGTGCGGGATCGGAGCCATGTGTACAATTGTACTACTGGATCGATGTCCGCGCGACCCTTTTGTCTGGACGATGATGGCCGGTGCTCGGATTGACACCGTTGCGGTTCACGAACTGGGCTGGACCGAGTCACCGTAGCGGTCGATGATGTACTCGGACAGCCTGTTCGAGATCGACGCCAACGTGGATGCGCCAGGATGCTGCGGATCCCATGCGGCGAACAGCCGGATGCTCAGGGCGCCGCCCCGAACCATGATCTCCAGCGGATGCAATTCGAATCGCGGATCGTCGGTGACGACGGCAACGCCACGTCCGGCCGCGGCAAGGGCCTGGGTGACTGCGCCGCTGCTTGCCTCGATGCCGACATGGAGCGCCAACCCCGAGGTGAGGCACGCCGCCGCCAGCATCTGCCTCGCGGTGAACGTCTCGGGCAGACTGATGACGGTCTCCCGGACCACTGCTTCGATGTGGACGGCCTGGCTGTGCGCCCACTCGTGGCCGGCGGGCACGTACGCCCAGACCGGTAACACCGCCAATGCAAGGGACTTCAGTGCGCCGCCGGGGCGTCCGTTGACGATCACCAGGTCGGCGCCGCGGCGCAGAGCTTCTTCGGGTTCGAACCCGTCGGAGGCGAACACCGATGGCACCGGGTCGTGCGGTTCGAGTGTCGCGATGAACGGCGCGACGACCTCGGCCAGAGTGGTGGCCGGCGCGGCGACGGTGAGCCGGTTCAGCTGGCCGGTGGCCAGGATCTTGGCGTCCAGGCCGAGATGTTCCGCCTGTGCGATAACGTCGCGCGCCCGCGGTAACAGGGCCCGGCCCGCGGCGGAAAGTGTCAGCCGACCGGATATCCGGTCGAACAGCGCAACGCCCAATTCCCGTTCGAGCCGGCGCAGTTGGCGTGACAATCCAGGTTGGGTGACATGGAGGGCAGCAGCCGCGGCGCTAACGGTGCCCGCTTCAGCGACCGCCGTGAAGTACCGCAGCGTCCGCAGCTCCATGGCGACTCCCTATGTGCTTCAAGCATCGACGCTCTGATTAACAGGTATTGGACGGCATGCTATCCCTTCGGCAAGTCTGATCGAGTTCCTCGTCGTCGTACTCGTCCGGAGGTCGCCATGACCGATCAGATCCCTCAGCGTCGCCGATTGGTCACCGCGATCCCAGGGCCGCGGTCGCGGGCGATGATGGCGCGCAAGTCCGCGGCGGTGCCAGTGGGAGTCGCCACGACGATGCCCGTGTTCGCGGACCGTGCCGGAGGTGGCATCGTCGTCGATGTCGACGGGAACCATCTGATCGATCTGGGGTCGGGCATCGCCGTCACGACGGTGGGGAACAGCGCCGAGCGTGTCGTCGATGCAGTCAAGGCTCAGGTCGACAGATTCACCCATACGTGCTTCATGGTGACGCCGTACGAGGGATACGTCGCCGTCGCCGAAGCGCTCAACGCGCTGACCCCCGGCGACCACGTCAAGCGCACCGCGTTGTTCAACTCGGGTGCCGAGGCGGTGGAGAACGCCGTCAAGATCGCTCGCGCCTACACGAAAAGGGCAGGTGTCGTCGCTTTCGACCATGCCTATCACGGCAGGACGAATCTCACGATGGCGTTGACCGCCAAGGAAATGCCGTACAAGCACGGGTTCGGTCCCTTCGCTCCTGCGGTGCACCGTGCGCCGCTGTCGTATCCCTTCCGCGACGGAGACGTCCTCACGGGCCGATCGGCGGCAGCGCGTGCCATCGCGCATATCGAGGCACACGTCTCGCCGGACCAGCTGGCGGCAATGGTGATCGAACCGATCCAGGGTGAAGGCGGCTTCATCGAGTCGGCACTTGGCTTCCTTCCCGCCTTGCTGGAGTGGTGTGAGGCGCACGGTGTGGTGTTCATCGCCGACGAGGTGCAGACTGGATTCGCCCGTACTGGTGCGATGTTCGCCTGTGAACATGAAGGTCTGGTCCCCAGTCTGATCGTCACAGCCAAGGGCATTGCCGGGGGGTTGCCCTTGGCGGCGGTCACGGGAGAGGCAGCCATCATGGACGCTGCTCACTCTGGTGGTCTCGGCGGCACGTATGGCGGTAATCCGTTGGCGTGTGCAGCGGCGCTGGCGGCCATCGAGACGATCCGCGCGGACGATCTCATCGGCCGAGCCCAGGAGATCGAACGCCTCATGAAGGAACGACTGCGGCAACTGCAACGCCTCGACTCACGCATCGGCGACGTGCGCGGCCGCGGTGCGATGATCGCGGTCGAACTAGTCCGACCCGGATCGGTTGACCCGGACTCGGCCTCGGCCGTATCGATCGCCGCCGAAGCACGTTCCCGTGGCGTCATTGTCTTGACGTGCGGCACCGACGGCAATGTGTTGCGGTTCCTGCCGCCGTTGACGATGGGTGACGAGCTGCTCCACGACGCACTCGATGTACTGGCAGAAGCATTCGCCGTTACCCGACGCGGGTGACGGGGCCCCGCTGCCGGCTGACCGGTGTCAGCCGGCAGCGGGCAGGATTCTCGAACTGACCTCCCCCAGCGGCCGTGACGTGTCGCCGCCAATGAACCCGCGCAGCACGATCTCATCGCCGTCTTCGAGGAACCTGCGCGTGCGACCGTCAGCCAGCACAATGTCTTCGGTTCCGCCCCAGGACAGTTCCATCAATGAGCCCATGTGCTCTCGAGCTGTCGACGAAATCGTTCCGGTGCCGTAGAGGTCGCCCGTTCGCAGCGACGCCCCGTTCGACGTCATGTGTGCCAGCTGTTGGGCGGGTGACCAGTACAGCTTTCCGCTGTCGGGACGGCTTATCACCGTTCCGTTCAGCTCCACCTCGATGGAGATCGCTGGATTGCGGGGTTCCGCCGTCTGCAGATGCGGCAGCACCTCCGGCACTTGCCGAGGACCGTCGACCCAGTCGAGTGCGTCGAGCGGGATCACCCACGAGCTGATCGACGTCGCGAACGACTTCGCGAGGAAGGGCCCGAGAGGCTGATACTCCCACGCCTGGATGTCGCGTGCGCTCCAATCGATGAGCAGCACCACCCCGAAGACATGGTCACGCAGAGCTCCGGCAGGTACCGGGGTTCCGAGTGGTGACGGCATGCCGACGACGTATCCGAGTTCTACTTCGACATCGAGCCGGCGACTCGGAGTGAAGACCACGCCATCCTCGCTCAGCACTTGACCGCTGGGCCGAACGATGTGGACGCCTGAAGGAAGCACCGTGCCGGCCCGGCCGTGATACCCGACAGGAAGGTGCCGGTAGTTCGGCTTCAGCGGGTTCTCGTCTGTGGGCCGCAGGATATGGCCCATGTTGGTCGCATGCTCGATCCCGGAGAAGAAGTCGACGAAGTCCGCGACCTCGACGGGGGAGCGGACCTCGACCTCCGCGAGGCGATACACGTCGTCGTGGTGTGGCGATACGCCGGCGGCCACACGCACTTTGACGAGTTCGCGCACCTCGCTCCACCGGGCCGGCCCCTTCGCCATGAAGGGGTTGAGGGTCGACTGTGCGAACTCTTCCGGTGAATCGACCAGTGCGGCCAGGTCGAGGGCGCATTCGCCGACCGCCACGGCGACCCGAGGATCGAGCCCGGGCGGCTGGATCACCCCGTACGGCAGGGTGGTCGTCCCGAAGTCAGTCATCGCGCGTACCCGTCGGTCTCGAAGTGACGTTCGATGCCCCGCCACACGTCGTCGTACCCGCTCTGGAGGTTGGCCGCGGCCATCGCCTGCGCGGTGGGAATGATCGGAAGGCGGGTCTCGAACATGAAGGCCATGGTGCCGTCCACCTTGTGTGGTTCGAGATCGATCGTGCTCGCGCGCTCGTAGGTGTCCCGGTCGGGGCCGTGTGACGTGAAGCAGTTGTGCAGGCTGGCTCCGCCGGGAACGAACCCCTCGGCCTTGGCGTCGTAGACGCCCCATAGCAGGCCCATGAATTCGCTCATGATGTTGCGGTGGAACCATGGCGGGCGGAAGGTGTTCTCGCCGACCAGCCACCGCGGGGCGAAGACCACGAAGTCGGCATTGGCCGTGCCGGGCTTACCGCTCGGGGACGTGAGCACCGTGTAGATCGACGGGTCAGGATGGTCGAACGACGTCGTCCCGATCACCATGAACTTCCGCAGGTCGTATTTGTACGGGGTGTAGTTGCCGTGCCAGCCCACGACATCGAGTGGGGAGTGGTCGTACTCGGCGAACCAGAGGTTGCCGCAATACTTCTGGTAGAGCACCACGGCTTCTTCGCGATCCTCGAAAGCTGCCTTCGGCGCGAGGAAGTCCCGGTGGTTGGCGAGCCCATTGGCGCCGATCGGTCCGAGTTCCGGGAGCGACAGCAGGTGGCCGTAATTCTCGAGGATGTAACCGCGCGCTACACCGTCGCGCAGTTCGACCTTGAACCGGATCCCGCGCGGAATGACCGCGATCTCGCCCTGGCTCACATCGAGAACTCCGAGTTCGGTGAAGATGCGCAGATTGCCCGACTCCGGGACGATGAGTAGCTCGCCATCGGAATCGACGAAGTACTCGCGGTCCATGGATTTGGTCGCCATGTACATGTGGATGGCCACGCCGTCCTGGCTTCGGACGTCCCCTGTGCCGCCGATCGTGAAGAGCGACTCCACGAAGTTCTTCTCCCCGCTCGGCAGTGGAAAGGCGTCCCACCGCAGTCGATTCGGGTCGGGTACGGGGTTCGCGATCGGGCTGGACAGCAAGGTCTCGTGACTCCACCGCTCAAAGCGGGGGTGCTGGGCCGACGGTCGGATTCGGTACACCCACGAACGGCGGTTGTCCTGGCGCGGCGCGGTGAACGCCGTACCACTGATCTGCTCGGCGTATAGGCCCAAGGGCGCCTTCTGGGGACTGTTCCGGCCCTCGGGGAGCGCTCCAGGTACCGCCTCGGTGACGTGGTGATTACCGAAACCCGGTAGATAGGTGGGTACCAGGGATCCGTTCTCGGCAGAACGGGCGCGCGTGGCTTGGATGCTGTTCATCAGTGTCGTTTCTCCGCTTGGTTGGTGTCGATGATGTGGAGGGTGTCGGCGTAGATAGGTGAAAGCCCGCAGATGTCAATGTGAGAGGTACCGGCGCTGCCGGGCCCAGGACACGTGCAGAGCGAGTGAGCCGTTCTCCGCAACAACGCATCAGAGACCACGCCGAGAGGATGATCGTCGCGCGACGCGGTCATGCGAGTTCCCTGAGGCGGGGTGCCAGATCACTTTCGAAGAGCTCCAGGAAGCGCTTCTGGTCGTGTCCCGGGGCGTGGAAGACCAGATGGTTGAAGCCTGCCTCGACGTACGGCCTGATCTTGCCGACGGCGTCCTCGGGGCGCGTGGCGACGATCCACCTCTTGGCGATCTGCTCGATCGACAGTTCCTGCGCTGCCTTCTCCATCTCGACGGGATCAGTGATGGAGTGCTTCTGCTCAGGCGTCAGTGACAGCGGCGCCCAGAAGCGCGTGTTTTCCACCGCCGCAAAAGGATCCGGGTCGTACGAGATCTTGATCTCGATCATCTTCTCGATGTGGTCCAGCTGGCGGCCTGCATTCGCCGCCCCCTCCGCCACTGCTGGCATGAGCTTCTCGGTGTAGAGATCCATCCCCTTACCGGAGGTGCAGATGAACCCGTCTCCGCTTCGCCCGGCGTATCGCGCCACCACCGGGCCGCCCGCCGCGATGTACACAGGTATCTGTACGTCGGGCACGTCGTAGATGGATGCCTCGAAAACCGAGTAGTAGTCGCCGCGGAACGTGACCCGGTACCCGAGCCAGAGTTCTCGGATGAGGTCCACCGACTCGCGCAACCGCGCGAATCGCTCACGGAAGCCAGGCCATTCGCCCGTGAAGCCCGTCGAGATCTCATTGAGAGCCTCCCCGGTACCCACGCCCAGGATGATGCGGCCCGGATACAGGCAGCCCATGGTCGCGAATGCCTGCGCGATCACCGCCGGGTTGTACCGGAACGTGGGTGTCATCACTGACGTGCCCAGCTGAAGTCGCGTCGTCCGCTCACCCACCGCGGTCATCCATGCGATCGAGAAGGGTGCGTGCCCTCCGCTGTGGCGCCATGGCTGGAAATGGTCGGAGACCATCGCTGAATCCATGCCACGGGCCTCGGCCAGTACGGCCAACTCGACCAGTTCGCGCGGAGCGAACTGCTCGGCTGAAGCCTTGTAGCCCAATTTCAACATCGCTCGTCACTCCTCTTCGTGTGCAGGCCGACCCAGATGACGCTGCTTGGCCGACGGCCTCTCTCGCGTGGGTGCTTCGGTGCAGCGGCAGAACCAGAAGGCAGGGGGCCAGGGCGAAATCAGGCGAAGGAGGTCCAGATTCCCTTGACCTCGGTGTAGGCGTTGATGCCCTCTCGGCCCATTTCGCGACCGATACCGCTCGAGCGCATTCCTCCCCATGGGGCAGCGGGATCCTGGAGGGGTCCGCTGTTGATGTACACCGCACCGGCGCGGATCCCTTCCGACACCCGCTTGGCGAATGTGAGATCGCGAGTCCACACCGCCGCGTTGAGTCCGTATCGGGAATCATTCGCGCGCGCGACGACGTCGTCGATGTCGTCGAAGGACAGGATGGACAGGACCGGGCCGAAGATCTCGTCCCGGACGATGGCCATGTCGTCCTTCACGTCGGTGAATATGGTCGGCTCGTAGAAGAAGCCCTCCGAGAGGTCCCCGCCGGCTCGGGCGCCGCCGGTCAAGAGAGTGGCGCCCTCAGAGATGCCCTTCCGCACGTACCCGTCGACGCGATCCAGGTGTTCTTGGGAGACGAGTGGCCCCATCTCGGTCGAGGCGTCGAGCCCGTTGCCGAGGCGGATGTGTTGCGCTGCCTCGGCCATCTTCGACCCGAACTCGTCGACGACCGTGCTGTGCACGTAGAAGCGCGTGTAGGCGGCACACGTCTGGCCGGCATTGATCAGTCCCGAGGCAAGGTTCGCCCTTACGACGGTGTCGATGTCGGCATCCGGCGCGATGACGCTGGGCGCCTTGCCGCCCAGCTCCAGGGAAAGCCTCTTGAAGGTGTCGGAGGCGACGCGATGGATGTCGCGGCCCACCTCGACCGAGCCGGTGAAGGAGACCTTGTCGACGCCGGGATGGCGGACCAGTGCCTTACCGACCACCGGTCCGCCGGTGAGGACGTTGAGCACGCCGGTCGGCAACCCCGCCTCCTCGCACAGCTGCGCCAAGCGGAGTGTGGACAGCGGTGCCTGTTCGGCGGGTTTGAGCACCACCGTGTTGCCTGCTGCGAGCGCCGGGCCGAGCTTCCACGCGGCCATCATCAACGGCACATTCCACGGCGTGATCAATGCGCAGACGCCGACCGGGATACGCCGGGTTTCGTAAGTGACATCTGGGACCGAGACCGCCAGCGTTTGACCGTCGAGCTTGGTGCACCACCCCGCGTAGTAGCGGAAGTGCGCCGCCGCATTGGCGACGTCGAAAGCCTTCTTGTCTTCTACAGGTGCACCCTGGTCCCGTGTCTCGAGCTCGGCGATCTCGGCGCCGTGCTGCTCGATGAGTTCGCCGATACGCCAGAGGATGTTGGCGCGATCCGTGGGCATCATGCGTGCCCACGGTCCACGTTCGAAGGCACGTCGCGCGGCATCGACCGCGGCGTCGACATCGGACTCATCCGCCCCTGCCACCTCCGCGAGAAGCCGGCCAGTGGCTGGATCGTGTGTTTCGAAGCGGTCAGCGGGGCGACCGGTGACCCAGTCGCCGTCGATGAACAGTCGATCGGTCGGCAGACCGGCAAGAACATCGCCCATGGGAATCTCCAGGCTAGGTGCGGAAATGATCGAATAACGGATGCGCCGTCACGATATAAGGACGCTAACAACGATGGTTCATCAAGACAAGTACGGATGTACGCTTTCTCGCGAGGCCATGGTGCCTCAGCCGGACAAGGGAAGGCGTCTCACCAGCCGCGCGCGGTCGGTGAGTGCAATACGGAATGGGGCGATGTGCCGAAGACCAAGACCGCCGACGCCCGAGTCGCGCCCGCGAGCTCGGGTGATTCCAACTCCTCGCTGAAGGGTGATCCCCAGCGGCGACTCAGGATCGTCGAGGCTGTAATCGCCGTCGTCGCTGAGAAAGGCCTTGCCGGCGTGACCCATCGCTCGGTCGCGGACAAGGCAGGCGTGCCCCTCGGGTCCACGACCTACTACTTCAAGGACAAGGACGAGTTGACCATCGCGGCGATCGAACTGATGGCGTCGCGCACTATCGCTCGGACTGAGGAGCTTCTCGCGGATTACGCGGAACGGGGGCTGGACGTCGTTGACAGCTTGGTGAAGCTCACCGTGGAGCTGAACGCAGACCTCGACGACCTGGTGGTGTCGTACCGATTGTTCCTTGCCCCATTGAATCGGCTGCCGCTGCTCGAGTCGGCTCGCCGATGCGAGAGCGCCTGGTATGACACGTTGCACAGATTCCTGGTCGATCGAGTGGATCGCCACGCTGCCGATGCGCTCGGCTACATGTTCGAGGGAATAGCCGTACGCGCCGTGACCATGGGCCGTGCAGTGACCGAGGACGAAATCGCTCCAGTTTTCCGGCGCCTATTCCAATCCGACGCAAGCCTGCCGGTACGCGACCGGCGATCACGGCGCACGGTCAGACGCACCACGGCCGGGTAACACCCGATGGGCCAGGACCGCTCCGGTGAGTGCGATGCTTCCCAACGCCCACCAGATGGTCGCGAATGGAAAGCCACCGGCCGTATTGGCGGAGAGGACAACCTGATACACCGCGCCAGACAGTGCGATGAGAATGACGGTGCCACAGGAGTCGCTGATTTGTAGCGCCGATGAGTTCGCCGCCTGCTGCGTGGTTTCAGAGATTTGGAAGGTCAGGGTGTTGATTGCGGCAAAGCATGCACCGACGGCCGCGGAACCGACGAACCAAGGCAACACGAAGATCCACGGGGTCACAGGGGCGAGAACGCACAGCGGCATGGTTATCAGGCTCGATGTGACCATGATCGCTGCCACCCTGACGACTGCCGGTGGCGAAAAGCGGCCGTGGAGAAGGCCATAACACTGGCTGCCGACTGCCCAGGCGATTGCGCCGACGGTCAGACATAGACCTGCCTGCGCGGATGTCAGCCCACGGGAGACCCGCAGTGCCAACGGAACGAACGCCTCGGCCGCCACGAACGCACCGCCGATGAGTCCGCGAAGCAGCACGGCAGTCGGCAACCCGTGCGCCGCGCGCAACGTGCCGGAGGGAAGCAGACGGAGGAGTGCGGCGCCCACCAAGAGCAGACCGGCGAGGGCCACTAGAGCCGAGGAGGCCGCAACCCGCGTGCCGGCTGTCTGTATGAGCGTGAGCCCGATTCCGGCGACCAGCGCCAGCCAAAGCCTGCTTCGGAGCACGGGCCCGCGCGGTCCGTCGAGGGCACCGGTGCGTACAGCCAACACAAGCACTGGCAACGCGAGGGCAGGGGGGATGGCGAGGAACACCGCACGCCAGGACACGTGGTCGCTCAGGTACCCGG
Source organism: Mycolicibacterium litorale (assembly GCA_050205415.1). Classification (GTDB taxonomy): domain Bacteria; phylum Actinomycetota; class Actinomycetes; order Mycobacteriales; family Mycobacteriaceae; genus Mycobacterium; species Mycobacterium litorale_C. The sequence goes on along the minus strand of JBNMQY010000023.1, from coordinate 21,542 downwards.
CAATCGCCGGACCGATTATGGACGCGATCGCCCACGCCGTACCGAGAAGGGCAAACCCGCGGGGCCGCAGTTGTTCCGGGTAGCCTCTGCCCACGACGACGTACATGGACACTAGTGTCATGCCGCCCCCGAGGCCCTGCGCAGCCCGAGCGGCGAGGAGGGCCGGCATCGACCACGCCATCCCTGCGGCGACAGCGCCTGTGACGAAAAGGGCGCTACCGAGCAGAAGTGTTCTCCGTAGCCCCGTCCGCTTCATCAGCTCGCTGGCGACGACAGTTCCGATCAAGCTCGCAATCAGGTAACTGTTGAACGCCCACGGGTAGAGGTCGAACCCGCCGAGTGATTCGGCGATGGTGGGCATTGCGGTGGCGACGCCCAAGCCCTCGAATCCGAAGGCTGTCATCATCACCAGAACGCTCAGAGTGAGCGTGCGGTGTGGGCGGCGCAGTAGACCGCCGGGACGATCCGCCAGTTGAGTTGGCATGGGACCTCTTCCGTGATTGAACTCCTGGGTAGCTCCGGTCGCCGGTCGTGGCGCACATCGAATTCGTGCGCTCCGCTGTGTGTGCGACCCGAGGCGTCGACGTTGAAGTACATTTGTACATCTAGCCGCCTTGGCGGGTGATGGAATGGATGAACCGTGGAGGTTTCGCACTGTGGAAAGCGGCGTGAGGTCCGGCGGCCTTGGTGTCTACGACCTGCGGGGGCGGGTGGCAGTCGTGGTCGGGGGAAGCAGCGGGATCGGAGCGGCCACCAGTCGCCGCTTGGCCTCAGCCGGGGCGCGCGTCGTCGTCGGGTACCGGACGGGTGCTGAGAGAGCCAGGGACATCGTCGGCTGCCTCGATGGAAACGGCCATGTAGCAACTCAAATCGACGCCACCGATGCCGCGAGTCTGTCACGGCTCGCCGAGATGGTGAGTGCCGGCTATGGCCGAGTGGATGTCCTGGTCAATTCGGCCGGTACGACGCGGCGAGTGGCACACGGCGACCTCGACGCCCTGAGCGACGAAGATTTCGACGCCATCATGGTGGCGAACGTCCGCGCGCCCTTCGCGACGATTCGCGCGCTGCGGCCACTCCTCGAGAGCTCGGGTGACGCAGTGGTCGTGAACGTGTCGTCGATCGCGGGCTTCACCGGATCGGGAAGTAGCGTGGCGTATTGCGCGTCGAAATCCGCGTTGGACAGCATCACTCGCTCGTTGGGGCGGGCGCTCGGGCCGAAGATGCGATTCGTCAGTGTTGCACCCGCGGCGGTTGACACGGATTTCGTCCCGGGGCGAAGCAGGGAGGCAATCCAGGCGCAAGCGTCCTCGACGCCGCTGAAGGTGCTGGCGGATCCCGACGACATAGCGTTGTCCATCCTCGGGGCGGTGACGCACCTGCGCCTGTCGACCGGCGCGGTCATCGTGACGGACGGGGGCAAATTCCTCGTCTAGTCGGCTCCGGAGAGTGTCGTCGGATGTTCCCACTAGAGATTTCGTTATACGAAACAACAAGGAGAGAAAAATGGCCACCAACAAGACAGTTGTCGATATCTCGCGGGTCCGTGTGAAGCCGGAGAACGAGGAGAGGTTCGTCGAGGTCTGGGCCGACGTCGTCAAGCAGTTCCAAGCAGCCGCACCAATCATCTTCGGCGCGCGACTGCTTCGTCCGATGGAGGGCGACGTCTGGTGCGACGTGTGGCACGTCACCTCCAAAGAGGCCCTTCGTGGCGTGATGGAGAGCGGCGTCGAGATCCCGGCATTCAAGGAGATGGAGAAGCTGACCGAGTTGGTCAGTGTCGAATGGTATGAAGTATCAGGGGATCTCACCTTCTGACCGATGTCCGAGAGAGGGGCGCCGCCAGCGGTATCGCCGCGGCGCCCCCTCGCCGTTTGAATGCTTGTCCGCGAACGCGTAGTGGGCATCACGGGTGGCGATCCGTGCTGGAACGAACCGATGACCGTGCTTGGTCGGCTGGTTCCTCGGCGGCGTATACGGATGTCCTCGGCAGCGGAAAGACGCGTGACCGGCGGTTTCCTTGATTGTTTCCCAATATGTGAGAAGTTCGAACCTTCACCTGTACATCGGTACACATATGGTCGATATTTGAACGGAACAAGTCGGACATCGAACGTTTACGAGCTCCGCCTGGAGATTTTCAGGAGACCTACTGTGACAGACCACCACGCTTGGCAAACATGGGCGCCCCCCGGAGCCCCCTTTCCGTGGGCGATGACGACTCACGGTGAGGGTTGGTGCTTCATCACAGAGGCGGGACACGACCCCGCGACCGGCGAGGTTCCGGACGCTCCCGGTGAACAGACGCGGCTGGCGATCGGCAAGATCGTCGAGCGGCTCGCTGATGCCGAGATGACGCTCGATGATGTCATCTTGGTCAGCACGTACACGACTGATCCGTCATATGCTCCTGAGATCGATGCCGCGATGCGTGAATCGTTCAGCGGCCCAATGCCAGCCGCGGGACCGCTGCTCGTTGTAGGCCTGGTGGACCCGCGTCTGAAGGTGGAGTTCCACGTCACCGCGCGACGGGGCGCTCGCCGCCGATAGCCCCGAGCGGCCACCGCGCCGTCGTAGGTCGCTGCGGCGGCCGAGGCGCCGTCACACTTGATCGCCTGTCGTTCATTGGGGCGATCGCCATCTCGCCGATGCACTGTTGGGGCTCCAACAGAAGCGTCGGATTCGAAGCACTCCGCGATTCGGTCAGCGCGTAGGCGCCTCACCCGCAGCGCCGCCTCGCTGTCCCATGTCATCCATCGCGGTCAATTGTTCGCACGCATCTACAGGGAGAAACCATGAGAGTCTTGCGGTATCGCCTTATCGGGGCATTGTGTCTGATGCTCGGCATGGGAATCGGCGTTAACCCGAGTGTAGCCCACGCCGGGTTGGACGATGAGAACACCCTGATCGACGGGGGAGGGCGGACGCTGACGATTCAGCAGTGGGACACTTTCCTCAACGGCGTTGCGCCCCTCGATCGAAACAGGTTGACGCGCGAATGGTTTCACACCGGCAGGGCCAAGTACGCGGTGAGCGGCCCGGGCGCGGACTCGTTCAAGGGCACGCTGTCTCTCGGATATCAGATCCAGTTCCCCTGGGTGATGGGAGTCGGGCTCAACTTCACGTACACGACACCCAACTTCCAAGAGTGGGGCTCAGGCATCGTCGCGAATGAAGGACTGTTAGCCGGCGCCGTCACCCCACCACTTCTGCCGGGAGTGTCCCTCAACGTCCAGCTCGGCAACGGGCCCGGCATCCAGGACATCACCACGATCAGGACGGAGATCGGCGGGGCGTCGGGTGCCGTCGCAGTGTCGAACGGCCACGGCACGGTCACCGGGGCCGCGGGTGGGGTCACGTTACGCCCGTTCGCGCGTCTGGAAGCTGAAAGCGGTGACGTGGTCACGACGTACGGGGAGATCTGGAACATGGGCTGAGGCCTTGACGCGCGCAGTCCTGGTGAGCAACGATGGTGGGTGTACATTTGTACATTCACCATCGTATGCACCTGCTGGCCGCCGGTTGGCCGTTCGTGGAGGAGGTTCCGATGACCGAGGGCGTCATCGCGGCAATCGATCCGAAGCGGTACCGCGAGGTGTTGGGCCACTATCCGACCGGGGTGGTGGTGGTGACGGGGCGTTCGCCAGATGGCTTCCCGCTGGGAATGGTCGTCGGCACCTTCTCGTCTGTATCGATCGATCCTCCGCTGGTCTCCTTCATGCCGACGAAGAAGTCTGAAACCTACGCGGCCCTGCGTCGGGCGTCGGCGTATTGCATAAACGTGCTCGCTCACGACCAGATCGACTTGGGTCGCATTCTCTCGCAGAGAGATTCAAGGAAGTTCGACCAGGTGTCCTGGAAGGCTGCCGAAAGTGGGGTCCCTGTGCTCATGGACGCGGTCGCCCACATCCACTGCCGCCCGGCCCAGGAGGTGGAGGCCGGCGATCACTTCATCGTTCTCTGTAAGGTGGAGGACGTCGTGGTCGTCCGTCCGGTGTCTCCGCTCGTGTTCTTCCAGGGCGAGTACGGGGGCTTCACGTGTGATGCGTTCTCCGAGCGGAGCGACCTGGACGTCATCGCGGCGGTTCGGGTCGCCGAGCTCGCACGGCCCGAGGTGGAGCAGCTCGCCGAGCGTTTCTCGTGCGAGGCCGCGGTTCTGGCGCAGGTCAACGATCGTGAGCTGACCACCGCAGTGAGCGTCTACCGGGGCCGGCGCCGAATCGATGCGCGGGTAGGCGAACGAATCCCCCTCATCCCACCGCTGTGCGAGGCGAATGTCGCCTGGAATGACGAAGACGCGCAACGGTGGATGACCAGGTTGCCCAAGGACGCCGACATGACCGAAATGTGTCGGGATCGGCTCGCGGCGGTGCGGCAGCACGGGTACGGGATCGCAAGGGTGCCCGAAGGTGGCTGGGACCGATACGCTGAGCTCAACGCGATGGTCAGAGAGTACGCCGCCAATGTGATGACGCCGGCCCGTAGGAGGGAACTGACGGCTGCGCTGGTCGACATGTGGCAGTATTTCGCCAGTTTCGCCCCGCATGATGATGAGACGTGCGACATCGGCGCACTGACGGTCCCGGTGCACGATCCCTATGCGGATCCGTCGATCGGGGTGGTTCCCATGGTGCTTCGCCTCAGCGAACTCCCGCGCGGAGTGACCGGTGCGCAGGTGCGCGATTGGGTTGCGGCGCTGCAAGACTCGGCCGCCCGGGTTGCCGCCGAACTCGCGGGTCGGGGTAAACCCGTGCTCGACGTCTATCGGAGCGCCGCTATGTACACCATGCGGCAGCACTAGCCCGTACCGAGCGGCGGCCAGGCCGCCACCCATCCCATCTGGCAGCGCGTGCATGCGACGCCTCAGGCATTCGGAGGAACGATGGCAAATGGAGATATCCGCTTCAGGCTCTTCGTGGAACCACAGGAGGGCGTGGACTATCAAACCGTGCTGTCTTTCGCGACCGAAGGTGAGCGGCTCGGTTTCGACGCAATGCTGATCAGCGACCATCTGCTCCACATGGGTGCGGGAGACGGGGGAGTCGGTCCTCTCGAAGCGTGGACGACCTTGGCCGCCCTTGCCCGGGACACCTCGACCATCCGGCTCGGAACACTCGTATCGAGTGTCACGTTCCGGCATCCTGCGATGCTGGCATTTCAGGTTGCCACCGTCGACGAGCTGTCGAACGGACGAGCCGAGCTCGGATTGGGTACCGGCTGGTTCGAGTCGGAGCATCGCGGTTACGGTATTCCGTTTCCACGAAACCGATTCGAGATCCTTGAGGAACAGCTCGAGGTGATCACGGGACTCTGGTACTCAAACGGTTCGTTCGATCACGAAGGTGCTCACTACAAGCTGGAGGGAGCGCCTGCGCTACGTAAGCCGGTTCAGGATCGGTTGCCCATCATCATCGGTGGGAGCGGTCCCCGCCGGACGCCGATGCTGGCGGCCAGGTTCGCCGACGAGTACAACGCGGTCTTCGAACCCGATCCCGCTCCGGCCATCGCCCGCGTGCGCACGGCTTGCGAACGTATCGGCCGAGATCCGGACTCACTGCGCTATTCCCTTGCGCGCGTCTCCATTCTTGGCCAGACGGAGGCGGAGCACCGCCGTCGCCTCGAAGCCCTCGACGATGACCCGCGGCTGCAGGATGCGCTCGCGCTGCCGCCGACCCCTGCCCAAGCAGTCGACGAGATCGGGCGGTTCGTCGAGGCGGGGGTGGATACGGTCTACCTACAGGTCATGAACTTCGGCGACGTGGAGCAACTCGAATTCCTCGCTGCCGAAATCCTGCCGGCGTTTTCGAGGCGATAGACGACGACAGGGCGGTCCCGATGGGGACCGCCCTGTTCAGTCGTCGGAGCCCGGCTTACTGGGCTTTGCTCGGGTCGGCTTCGGGGAAGGCGCCAAGGCACCCGGCCATGAGGTCTTTGAACGAGACATCGTGTAACTGGATGGTGTTGCCGTCCGGGTCGAGCACCCACATCTCGCCTCCACCGACAGGCAACCGGGAGACCTCCGGCCACACTCGGCTCCCGCCGGCCTGCTCGACCCGCTGCACGGCTTCGTCGATGTCCTCGACCTGGAATCCCATGTGGACGATCGCGCCCTCGGTCACGTGGACGGGGCGCGTGGGGTTGTTCGGCTCAGTGAACTGGAGGAGTTCGAGAGCGCCACCGTCGGCGAAGCCGAGGAAGGCGACTCTGCAGTGGGCACCCCGGTGGCCCTGCAGCGCGTACTCCAGGCCTTCACCGCTCTCGTCGAAAGGTCGCAGTACCCAGCGGGCGTCGAACGCGTCCATGTAGAACTTGCTCGAGCGCTCGATATCGCTGACGCGAATTGCGACGTGGTCCATTGCGCGGATGACCATGATCTCTCCAATCGGGGCTGTGGGAATGCGTGGGATGAGAGGTGTGGACTGGCGGGTCGGCTACGGAGCCGTTTCCGTGGAATGCGGATCCGAGTTCAACCACGCGTTCAGGTGTTGTCCCGGTTCGCCGGTATCGCACAATTCGATGCGAATGCCGTAGAGATCATCCGGATTGCTGTAGTAGAACGGTGTGCTGCCGGGTTCACCGATCTTGGCGCCCATGGTCACGCCCTGTTCGAGGAGATGCCGACGGCAATCGGACTCACTGGGTGTCCACAGTCCGATGTGGTGGAGCCGCCCCATGTGCTCGGGTCCCCAGACGCCCTTCTCGACTTCGATCAATTCGAGATAGGGGGGACCCTCGAGGGAGAAGGTGACCACCGTCGTCGACAGCCGTGGTTCGGGATCTTCGATGTAGTCGTCTGCGAAGGTGCGTGGTGGGCGGAAGGTGAGCCCCAATGTGGCCCCCAGACGCTCCATTGCTTCGTGGATGTCGGGGACGAGAATCCCGATATGGTGGAAGGGATGCGCGAAGTGCGCGTTGTTCGGCTGAGCACCGTTTTCGGCCGTCATGTCTCCAGGCTCCTTCTGATTCTGTTCCACTCGCCGGCGCGCACGCGCTGGCCACGGGCTCGTCGAGTGGCGCCGCCGCGAACACCGCACCAGGGGTGACGGCACGCGAGCCGTCGACGGCGCAAGCCAGGGAATCTGCGACCGCGCCTGCTTCACTGTAGGGAAAATCCGCGATAAAGTACATATGTACATCGACTGTCCGTGGGTCCCGCTCGGCGATTCGTCCATGGGAGCCGCGGGCCGAACAGAGTGCTCGCGGAGCGGGGACCCGATGTCGATCACAGTGCCTGTAAGACCCGAAATCGGAAGAACGCTCGGCTATGGCTTGCTACGGGAGTAGCGGTTGGCCGGGCGGTGAGAGGAGAAGCGCGTGGGCCGTTTGGAGAACAAGGTCGCGTTCATCACGGGAGCGGCACGAGGCCAGGGGAGAGCCCACGCGGTCACGATGGCTGGTGAGGGCGCGGACATCATCGCTGTCGACATCTGTCGCCAGATGGCCGGAGTGGGCTACCCGATGGCGACCCCCGAAGACCTCGCCGAAACCGTCAGGCAGGTAGAGGCGTTGGGACGGAACATCATTGCTGTCGAGGCAGACTGCCGGGACAGCGCGGCCATGCGTGCCGCGGCGGCAGACGGTGCGGCCAAGCTGGGCGGCATTGACATCGGCGTGATCAACCACGGGATCCTGATCGCAGGACCGTGGGATTCGATCACCGACGAGGCGTTCGATCTCGCCATCGAGACCAACCTCACGGCCGCATGGCGTGCCTCCCGAGCGGTCATTCCACACCTCATCGAGCGTGGTGGCGGATCGCTGATGATCACGGCTTCTGCCGCAGCCGTTCGGCCCTCGGGCAGCCTGTCGCCATATGTTGCGGCGAAGACGGGAGTGATCGGGCTGGCCAAGGCGTTGGCGATCGACCTTGCGCCGTCGAAGGTGCGCGTCAACGCGATATGCCCGGGAAACGTGGCCACGCCGATGATCCACAACCAGATGCTCTACGACATCTTCAGCGGGCGGCCGGGCGGCACTCAACAGGACATCATCGAACCGATGCAGGTGACCCAGCTACTGCCGCTGCCTTGGTACGAGCCCGAAGTGATCGCCGAGGCGGCACTGTACCTCGCCTCTGACGCCGGGCGATTCGTCACCGGAACCGAGTTCGTGGTCGACGCCGGTCTTGCCATGGTCCCCCCCGGCGTGCCCGAGCGCACGGCTGCTGAACTCGGCTCACTGCGGGCGCAACTCGATGCGCTGAAGAGCGGCACGTCAGACTGATATCACGACAGTGAGTTCTCGTCCCATCGTGCGTCGGATTCGCGCGTCTGCTGATGAAAGGCGTTGCATGCAAATCGGTCTCGTCGGGCTCGGCCGGATGGGCTTCAATATGCGGGAGCGGCTGCGTGAAGGGGGCCATCAGGTCGTCGGATATGACCCGCGTCAGTACGTCAGCGACGTCGCCTCGCTCACGGCGCTCGCCGAGGCACTCGAGGCGCCGCGGGTGGTCTGGGTGATGGTTCCGTCGGGGTCCACCACCAGAGAGACCATCGGCTCACTCGCTGACGTGCTCGGCCCCGGCGACATGGTGATCGACGGCGGCAACACGCGCTACACCGAAGACGCGCCGATAGCAGAACTACTGCGTCAAAGGGGGATTGCATTCATCGACGCCGGCGTCTCAGGGGGCGTATGGGGACTCACCGAGGGCTACGGGTTGATGGTCGGCGGAAGCGACGACGACGTCGCACGCGCCATGCCGATCTTCGACACACTCCGACCCGACGGCCCACGAGGTGACGGTTTCGTCCATGCCGGGCCCGTAGGCGCGGGGCACTTCGCCAAGATGGTTCACAACGGTATCGAGTACGCCCTGATGACAGCCTATGGCGAAGGATACGAATTGCTCGCCGCGGAGGAGCTGGTAACGGATCCGCAGGCGGTGTTCCAGGCCTGGAGCAACGGAACCGTCGTGAGATCCTGGCTACAACAACTGCTGGCAAAGGCCTTGGCAGAAGACCCCGGCCTCAGGGACATCAGCGGATACACCGAGGATTCGGGTGAGGGCCGATGGACGGTCGAGGAGGCGATCCGCCTGCGGGTCCCGGTGCCGACCATCGCGGCCTCGCTATTCGATCGGTTCCGGTCCCGCCAGGACGACTCCCCGACCATGAAAGCAGTTGCTGCCCTGCGGCACCAGTTCGGTGGGCACGCCGTCAAGACCGTCTCGTCCTGAACCGGTGTGGCGGCGGCTGAGGCGTCGACCACATGCGCTCAATACCGGAAGGGTTTGGTGCCGTGCGATACGCACTCCAAGCCGGAAGCAGGCGAATCGAATCACCCGGTGTCACCGGCATCGAGTCGGTGGAGTACGAGATCCTCATGTTCGCGGTGCGCTGGTTGCCCTATGACGGAGGTCCCCTGGATGAGACGCTCATCGAATTCGGCCTGACTGCAGATCGATTCCTCGAACGTGTCCTCGAACTGATCGACCGCCACCGGCCGAGAATCCATCCTGAAACCGCCTCGCGATTGACAAATATGTGCCATCGACGGCTACAGGACTGCGCGGGCGACGCCTAGAAGGCGGGCAGTAGCTGGCACCTCAGCAGTGCCCTCGCCGCCGACACATAATCGGTGGCGGCGAGGGCCACCACTAGGACACGGCGGCGTGCGGATCTTTAATCCGGTTGTGCACAGCGTGAGTGCCGGCGATGTAACCGAAAACGAGGTTCGGGCCGAGGGTCCCGCCGGCACCGGGATAAGCATCGCCGAAGATACCGGCAGCGACGGTGCCGACGGCATAAAGACCGTCGATCACGTGGCCACGTGAGGAGACCACACGTGCGTCGGTGTCGGTCTTGAGCCCACCGAGGGTGCTCACCACACCGTTGTAGAGGCGCATCGCATAGAACGGTCCGTTCTCGATCCGCGCCATGTTCTTCTCCGGGCTCGGGCCGCCCATCATGAATCCCTCCCACCAGATCTCACCGCGGTGGAACTCCGGATCGTGTTTGTTGTCGACGTACCGGTTCCAGGTGGCCACCTCGTCGACGAGGCCGTCCACGTCTACGCCGATCTTCTCGGCGAGCTCGGCTATGGTGGAACCTTCCTTCACCCAGGCGGGCGTCGGGCCGGGCTCCATGTCCCACAACTTCTCGCGGGTCGTGTGATCGAAGACCTGCCAAACCGGCGTCTCGTTCGGATAGCTGACCGTGTATTCGTCGTACACCTTGAACTTCTTCGCGGCATCCATGTAACAGATGCCTTCATTGGCGAACCGTCGCCCCTGCTGATTCACGATGATGACCCCGGCATCAGTGCGCGTTGCCGACGGAGTGCCAAGAGGCTGACCGTCGACGACACGCTCTTCATCCCAGATCGCCGGAATAGCCGCGGGATTCGTCATATTGGCGACTGCCGCGCCGACCTCGAGACCCATCAGCAGCCCCTCGCCGACATTGGTGTTGGTGCTGATCGGGAACACGTCCGGAACGCCCAGGTAGGTCAGTGTGAGTTCCTTGTTCCACTCGAAGCCGCCCGACGCGAGAATGACACCTCGGCGGGCATGTACCGACCGGAGTTCACCGTCCTGTTCGACGATGACCCCGACTACCGCGCCGCCCTCGACGAGGAGTCGGTCGACGCGTGCGTTCGTGTGGAGCTCGACACCGGCGTCCAGGGCTCCCCGCATGAGGCCGGAGACCATCGAGGCACCCATGAAGCGAATCCCGGTGGCCAGTCGCTCTTTCGACAGTTCCCTGGCATCGGGCACAGCGGTCTCGTTGTTCTCCCGCGTGCGCGCATGAAACGGCAGATTCCGCCGGGTCCACTCCTCGGCGAACTCCTCCGAACTCAGCGCCGGCAGATGTGGCGAGTCACGAACAGTCGCCCACCGGTCGCCGAGGAGTTTCTTGGAGTCGATCACTTGAGGTGCGATGCACCGACCCGCAGTCGTGTACCCGGGCTTTCCCTCGTAGTAGTCGGAGTTCGCCATGACGATCTCCGGCTGGTAGGCAGAGTGCTCGGACAGGAACTCGATCGCCTCGCCGCCCGTGTCCACGAACCGTTCGATCAGCTCTGGGCTCGCTTGGCGGCCATTGGACAGGCTGGAAATGTAGGCGATCGCCGCCTCGCGGGAATCCGGCATGCCCGCGGCGTCCATCAACCGGTTGCAGGGCACCCATGCCTCGCCGCCGGACCACGCCGAGGTTCCGCCGAACTGCGGTGCCTTCTCGAGTACCGTGACCGAGGCGCCGCGTTTCGCTGCGGCGATCGCTGCCGCGAGTCCGGCCGCGCCTGATCCAACCACTATGACGTCGAACGTGGGTTTCTCGTTCATCGATGATCTCCCAAATCTATTCTGTGACAACGCTTGACACTGCTGGAGCAATTCTGACGAGGTATTGGGCGGCGGGCGATGGACCGTATGTTGCTCAACGCGATGTCGACCGCTGTCGCACCTGGCTTGTCGCCATATTTCGAACTGCATAATCCGGTATACGTGCAGCCGAAGCTTGGAGCAGGCTAGCGCCGATGTCAGACCGGGTCAACGCTGTGGTGACCGTTGCGAGAAGTCGCCGGCCGTGCCCGTAGGGCGGCCCGCCGGAGCCGCTCATGGCCGCACACGAGGGGCGGCGAGGGTGTGTCGCGAAGTTCGGCCGAATCCTCTCTTGTCACGGGCCGCGGGCCGTCCTACTATTCTCGTCAACTGCATATGTACATATGTACACCAGGAAAGGTAGCGACCGAGTGACAATCTCCGAACCAACAACCCGCCAGCCCGATACGGCGCCGAAACAGTTGCCGTTCACGGGCGACGAGTTCCTGGAGAGCATCCGCGACGGGCGCGAAGTATGGATCTACGGAGAGCGCGTCGACGACGTCACGAAGCACCCGGCGTTCCGCAACACCGCTCGGTCGCTGGCTCGTCTGTATGACGCGCTCTACGACGACCAGTACAAGACCCGGCTGACGGTGGGCACCGATACGGGCAACGGTGGTTTCACGCACCCCTTCTTCAAGGTCACACGGACCCGTGACGACCTGCGGGCTGCGCGTGACGCCTGCCGCGTGTGGTCCGAGCTGTCGTTCGGCTGGATGGGCCGCACGCCGGATTACAAAGCCGGGGTGACGGCGGCGCTCGGTGCCGACCCGGAGTGGTACGGGGAGTATGCCGACAACGCACGCCGGTGGTATCGCGAAACCCAGGAACGGCTGCTCTTCCTCGGCCACGCCATCGTTCACCCGCCGGTGGACCGGGATCTGCCCGCGGATCAAGTGTCCGATGTCTTCGTACACGTGGAGAAGGAAACCGACGCCGGAGTCATCGTGAGCGGTGCCAAGGTCGTCGCCACCGGCTCCGTGTTGACGCACGGTGTCTTCGTCGCGCACTTCGGGACCCTGGGCGGCAAGAAGGAGTACGCGATCGTCTTCTTCGCTCCGTCCAACGCACCAGGCGTCAAGTACCTGGCGCGCGCATCATATGAGCAGGTCGCGGCGCAGAGCGGTTCGCCGTTCGACTATCCCCTGTCCAGCCGGCTCGATGAGAACGACGCCGTGCTGGTGTTCGACAAGGCGTTGATCCCCTGGGAGAACGTCCTCATCTACGACGTGGACCGGATGAACACCTTCCACGACGAGAGCGCCTGGGGCCCCCGCGCACTGCTGCAGGGTGCGACTCGCATGACGGTCAAACTGGAGTTCCTGGCCGGCCTGATGAGCATGGCCATGGACATCAAGGGCGGCACCAAGACCCTGGCAGCCCAGACTGCTATGGGCGAGGTGGTCGCGCTTCGCGAGACCATCGCGGGGCTGGTCGACGGCATGATCGAAGGCGCCAGACCTCACCACGGGGGCAGGGCACTCATCCCCAACCACGCCTACGGCAGCGCGTACGCCGCCATCGCGCCTGTCGCGTACCGACGGGTGAAGGAGATTATCCAGACCACGGTGTCCTCAGGCCTCATCTACCTCAACTCAAATGCGGTGGACTTCGAGAATCCGACAATGCGGCCGTATCTCGACCGCTTCCTGCGCGGTACGGGCGGACGGACCGCGATCGATCGCTCCAAGGTCAACAAGTTGCTCTTCGACGCGATCGGCAGCGAATTCGGTGGACGGCACGAGCTGTACGAACTCAACTACTTCGGCACGCCCAGCATGAACCACCAGGACAGTCTGCGATGGGCTGAGCGGTTCGGTTCGCTGGACCGCTGGCGCGCACTGGCCGACAAGTGCATGGCTGATTACGACCTCTCGGGCTGGACGGCCCCGGACCTGATCAACCCGAACGACGTGTCGATGGTGCGTCGAGCCCAATGACGCGCCTCGGCGGATAGCCCACGAGGTCAGGGAAGGCCATGTTAGACAACGTAGAAGCGGCGATCGCGGCCATGGCGGCTGGTCAACCAGTTCTGGTCATCGACGACGAAGCGCGCCAAGACACCGCCGATCTGATCTTCGCTGCCAGCCTGGCCACCCGCCAGACAGTGGCGTTCGCTGTACGGCACACCTCGGGCTTCCTGTGCGTGGCTCTGACAGAAGCCGAGGCGGACCGTCTGGGGCTCCCCCCCATGACCGCGGTGAACCACGACCGCTTCGGCACCGCGTACGCGGTCACGGTCGATGCGCGTACCGGCGTGACGACCGGGATCTCTGCGGCTGACCGGGCAAGGACCATCGCGCTTCTCTCCGACTCTGCGACAGGGCCTCTGGATTTGGTGCGGCCCGGTCACGTGGTGCCGCTGCGGGCGAGGGCCGGTGGGGTGCTTGAGCGTGCCGGCCACACAGAGGCGGCGGTGGACCTCGCCCTACTGGCGGGACTTCCGCCCGCAGCGGCACTCGGGGCGGTGGTCAGCCACCGGGATCCGACACAGATGGCAGGCAGCGCCGAGATACGCGAGTTCGCAGATCGGTATGGACTGGTGGCGATCTCGATCGCGGACCTGATCGCTCATCGGCGGCGGACCGAGCGAACGGTCATAGGAAAGGCGAGCGCTCGGATTCCCACTGCCCTGGGCGAGTTCGAGGCTTTCGCCTACACGCTCGCGGGCGATGAGCGCGAGCACGTGGCCATTGTTGCCGGTGACGTCGCTGATGGCACCGAGACCCCGGTCTACGTGCATTCGGAGTGTGTTGCCGCGGACGTGTTCGGTTCGCATGGTTGCGATTGCAGGATGTGGCTTGACGATGCGCTAAAGGAAATTACGCGGCTGCGGAATGGTGTCGTCATCTATTTGCGACCCACCAATCAGATTGCGGGCAGCGCCATCACGGCGCCGCGGCCACATCAGACAAGAGGCACCCGTGACTACGCAGCCTGCGCACAAATTCTGACCGATCTGGGCGTCGACACGATCCGCATGCTGTCGAACCAGCCGGAGAACTGGGCAGAGTGGAAACGTCACGGGGTGTCGATCGCTGGACAACTGCAACTGCCGCGAAAGCAGATCTTGGGTTTGGCGGCAGGTACGTACGAGGCGTCAGCGTGAGCGCAGCCGATTTCCCTCGACACGCACACTCGTTCTCTGCAGTTCGATAATCGAACGTATGCGCATTGCCGCATCAGCTGATCAGTTTTTCGATCTGTAACACGAAAACTGCAGTCAAACAGCGGAAGACGCGGTAGCCTCGGAGAGGCCGATCACACTCGATTGAGATGGCAAGGGAATCTCACAAGTTCCCCTGTTCCGATAATCGGGCGGCCACGTGCCCTAGGTAAAAACCGGGGCTCGCCAGTCCGCAACAGACGGCAACACCAGACCGGATCAAGTCATGAGGTGACGGTGTCTACGTCTTCAACGAAGAAGGTGCCTGTGGAAGATATCTCCATGAGGGTGGATCAGGGCCGACCATCGAGCGACGCTGTCTCAACAGACGGCGTAGTGACTGGACAAGCGGATCCGCATGACGGTGCACGTCCTGGCGCAGAGGATTTCGGCATGGGGAACTCCGGAGATGGTGCCCACACCGGACGGGAAAAGCTCAAGGGCAACATCGGTGTGTTCAAGCTGGTCTGTATCGTTCTGGCATTCAACGCACCGTTGGGTGTCGTCAACGGGGTCGTTCCCCTGGTGCTGTTGGGCGGCATCTCCGGCCCGCTCATCTTCCTGGGGCTCGGTGTCTTCCTGTTGATCTTCGCGGTGGGCATGATGGCGGTGGCGATCAGGATCCCGGCATCGGGAGGCTTCTACTCGTTCGTGACGGCCGGGTTGGGCAAGATCCCAGGCTTGGCGGCGTCTTTCACCGCGATCCTCACCTATTTCTGCTTTCTGGTGGTGGCGCTCGCCATCGGGGGTGTGTCCTACGAGCGCTTCTTCGTGAGTATGGGTGCACCCCTCATCCCGTGGTGGGTATGGGCGCTCGTCATGGGGGCGACCACAGCGATTCTCGGCGTGCTGCAGATCGATTTCACCGGTCGGATACTCGCGGCGGTGGTCGTCATCGAGGTTGTTCTGGTTCTGATCTGGGAAGCGCGTGTGATGCAGGACGGCGGCGCGACGGGGCGCTTCACGTTCGAGTCGTTCGACCCGGCCTTGTTGACGACAGGCGGACTCGTCATGGGTGTGGTCTTCGGGTTCATCTCGCTTGGCGGTTTCGAGTCCACCTCGGTCTATCGTGACGAGGCTCGCGACTACAAGCGCACGATCCCACGGGCCACCTACATCTCGATCGTCGTGGTCACCGTCTTCACCGCCTTCGCGACATGGGTCATGGTTCAGGCACTGGGCACCGACGGCCTGGCGGTGATCGCCGACGATCCGACTGCCGTGTTCCCCGCGTCGGTCGACAGCTATGCCGGTCGTGTGGCACACGACATGGTGCTTCTGTTCATCGCCACGAGCAGCTTTGCGGGCATGGCCTCGCTGCACAACGTGACAGCCCGCTACATGTTCAATCTCGGACGCGACGGAATCATTCCGCGCAGTCTGGGCCGGGTTCATCCCAAGTTCGGGTCGCCGTACGTTGCCAGCATCGCCCTTTCGACAGCGTGTTTCGCGATCCTTCTCGGAGCCATACTGACTGGGCAACCCGGAGCCACGCTCTACACGACCACCGCAGGCATCTGCGGCTACTCGTTCGTTGTTCTCCTGCTGCTTGCCTCCCTCGGTATCGCGGCTTATCTGATGCGGACGCGATTGCAGGAGCTCAGCGTGTGGACGCGCATCGTTGCACCCGTATTCAGCGCCGTGGCGATGGTCGTGATCGTCGTGGTCGTGACCACCGAGATCGAGTTGCTGACGGGGACTCCCACATACGCGGCGATCGCATTGACCAGCGTGCTTGCCGCCATCGCTCTGGGGGTGATCGTGGGCTGGGTTAGCAAGCGGTGGCGCCCGGAGGTGTATCAACTCATCGGCACCCAAGACGAGCTGTAGGGCCACACTCTTCGATCGGTTCATGACTCTCCCAACCATTTCGCGATACCCATCGACCAGGCGTACGGCGCCCACCAGAGGATCATGCACAGTAGGACCCGATACCATTCCCATGGAAGCCATACCGCCGCATCGCGGGGTGCCGCCGACGGCGCCGGCCGATACTCATCCCGGGCGCATGTGAGCGGCGCGCATCGGGGATCCGGTGGGCGACCGGTATCAGGCGGCGTGGAGCGCGCCGGGGCGTCGGTTCTTCCTGTGCGAAGAACTGGCTTGCTTCATCTGACGATCCGCGCAGTATCGGTTCGTCACGTGCGGTATTGGAATCTCACCCTTCAAGTGCGCACCCGCCCGATCGTCGAGATCGTGGTTGGTCGACCCGCGCGTAGACGTCGGCCGGTAGCGGTCCACACTCTCAGTGCGCGCACCTGAGATGCACTGGGGTCCAACGCCCCAAGCGACCCGGGTTGCGCGTCCGCATACGCATCGGGCGGCTCGCCCTTCGGTCAGGACAACATGAGTTCCGCAAGGCGTGATCTGGGAGCGCAACTGGAGCTCGTACGGTCGGGTACTGCCGTCTTCTCCAAGTATCTCTCGTCCCTCACCGATGAGGAGCTGGGTGGTGCGACCCTGCTGGAGGGCTGGTCGCGGAAGCACCTTGTCGGCCATGTCGGTTTCAACGCCAGAGCACTGATGCGGCTTCTGGACTGGGCTGAAACCGGAGTCGAAACGCCGATGTACGCGTCGACTGCGCAGCGCGAACGGGAAATCGATGCCGGTGCGGCGCTTGACTGCACCGCACTTCGCGAGATGTTCGACGAAACCGCTGAACAACTCGACGAGAAGTGGCGCACCACTACCAGGTTTGATGCGTTGGTGCGTACGGCGCAGGGACGGATGGTTCCGGCGATCACGACAGTGTGGATGCGCAACCGGGAGGTGTGGGTCCACGCGGTCGATCTTGACAACGGCCTTGCGTTCAGCGATCTACCAGAACCAATGCTGACCTTGTTGCTGAGTGACGTCATCCAGGTGTGGCGGCGCCGCTGTGTCGGGGAGGACATCATCCTGCAAATGCCCGATGCGCAGCCCAAACCGGTTGGGATGAGGCAAGAGACGATCACCGTCCACGGAACTCTGCCGGCGGTTGTGCAGTGGGCGACCGGCCGGGGGGCCGCCGGTGTGCACGCCGAGGGTGGTGTCCTACCCACACCGCCGTCCTGGCTATGACTGAAAAGCCGCGTAGCGCCGCATGCCCGGGGCGGCGGACAGAGCGTCCGCTAGCCCCGGCACGCCGGCGTCATGTCACCCTGAGGATCAGTGACGAAGTCCGCGTTTCTTCAACAGCGGCAATACTCTTTCCTCGAAGTACGGCAGCTCGTCGACGTAGTCGATCATCGCCAGGAATGTGCAGTCGACTCCGGCATTCTTCACCGACTCGAGGCCGTCGACAATCTGTTCAGGAGTGCCTACGAGGATCGGGGTACCGCCCGCCGCGGCGAACCTCGCCAGCTGGGACCGCTGCTCATCGTCCTCGTGGACCGCATAGGAACCCTCGATGTTGATACCCAGCGCAGCATTGAATCGCTCGGCGGTTGCCCACTTCACGTTGTCGATGAGGTCGCGGTAGGCGGTTTGTGCCTCTTCTTCGGTGTCGCGCGCGATGATCACGGCTGTCGTGATCATGCCGATCGAGCGGTTGTACTTCTCGCGGGCCAGGGTGCGTACCGTCTCTATGTACTCGCGTGATTCTTCTTCCGTCGTGAAGTTTACGAAATTGAAGTCGGCATGCTTCGCGGCGAAATCCTGAGCGGCGGGGGAGCCCCCGGCGTTGATCGTCACAGGGCGAGCCTGAACGGGTTTCGGGCGGGAGAACCCGCCCTTCACGTCGAAGTGGTCGCCAGTGAAGTCAAACGGTTCATCCTCGGTCCAGAGCTTCTGCACGATGGTCGACCATTCATGGCCGTACGCGTACCGGGCGCTGTGGTCCTTCACCGTGATGCCGAACATGGCCAACTCCTGGGCGTTCCAACCCATCACCATGTTGAGGCCGGCCCGGCCGTGGGTGATCTGGTCGATCGTGGCAATGGCCTTGGCGGCGTATGTCGGGTGCAGGGTGGGCAGGATGAGGGTGGCGAACACCATCAGGTTCTCGGTTGCGGCGCCGAGACCTGCTGCATACGTGAGGGTTTCGAGCTGTTCGTCGTGGAACCCGTCGAAACCACGCCACCGCGCGATCGGGACGATGCACTCGAACCCGATCTGATCGGCCAGCTTTGCGATCTGCAGGTTCTGATCCCACGTCGCCTCGAAGCCGGTTTTCACGTCGCTGCAGAAGTTTCCGCCAGTGACGTTGATGCAGAAAATCCCGAACTTCAGTGGCTGATCGTTGAAGAGTGCCGGCGTTCCTGCCGATGTGCTGGTGGGGTTGTCGGCCATGTACTCACCTCTCATAGGGCGTGCGGCCAGATCGTCGACCGGCACACGCGTGAAATGCGCTGGGCTGATGCTATCCACCGCAACCGTGGATGTGAAGTACATTTGTACACATGGATGAAATCGGTTGATGAACCACCACGCTGACCTCAGGCCTGCAGGCCGACTTGCGGCCGGCCGGTACCCGCCGGCGTGGTGAGTTCTCCGGCGTCGACGGAAAACGCAGTACCCACCGCCAGTCGAGCTATATGCCCGGCTATCGGACAGAGGTGCCGTCCCATCGATCAATGGGACTGAGGTATCGACCGGCGTCCATATATGTTCGATATGAGACCATCTATCTTCGATGGAGAAACAAGCGATGAGCAAAGCCAGTCAAACCGATCTGTCGCCGAAGCTGGCTGTTGAACGGGCGAAGGCGCTCCGCCCGCTTCTCATCGAGGAGCAGGCGGCCACCGAGGCGAGGACTTTCTACTCTTCAGAGCTGCATCAGAAGCTGGTCGCCGCTGGACTTTTCGAGTTGACTCACCCCAGGAAGTACGGCGGCTATGAGTTCGGACTGGACACCTTCTTCAGGGTCGTCGTTGAGATCAGTCGCGGCTGCGGCTCGTCCGGAATGCTCTACGCGTTGGCGGCCGGCCACACCATCGGGCTGGCCGCGTACTGGCCAGAACAGGTTCAGGAAGAAGTCCTCGGTCAGGGCCCGTTCATCGCACCGCTGACCGTTGAGCCGGAGCTCACCGCCGAAAAGGTCGACGGCGGTTGGCGACTCAACGGGACGGTGTCGCTCTGCACGGGGGCCCCGTATGCCAACTACTTCTGGGGACACGCGACGACCGACGCGCGCACCGCCGACGGTGAGCCGATCGAAATCCTGGAAGTCCTCGTGCCGAGCAGCGAGTGGACGATGCTCGACGACTGGCACGGCACCCTCGGGATGCGCGGGAGCGGATCACAGAGCCTGAAGATCGACAATGGCTTCATTGCCGATCGGTTCGCCGTCGAGAACTCCTACAACCTCGGCTATGAACTGAAGGACGGGTCCACGCCGGGGGCCAGGCTCCACGGCAACTCCTTGTATGTCGGGCGGCCCAGCGGTTGGTTCTCGACCAGTTTCACCGCGATCGCCGTGGGATTGGCTCACGCAGCGGTGGACGCATACGGCGAGCTCATGCAGACGGAGGGAACGAAGATCCCACCGATCATTTCCCGCAAGCAGGATGACGAGTACCTGTCGTGGTACGGAGACGGGATCGGCCGAGCCGCGGCGGCCGATGGGATGCTGAGCGCCGCAGTCCAGCACATGCAACAGAAGGCGGAGGCCGGCGACTTCACGGTCGAGGACGATCTCCTCGTCACCCGCCTGAGCTTGGAAACGGTGTCGCACTGCTACGAGACGGTGCATCGGCTGATCAGAACGGCTGGGCCCGAACACATCCGGTACGGCACCCGGATCGAGCGTGTCTACCGTGACATATCCCAGCTGTACTTCCACGACGGATACATCCTCGAGTGTGACACCGCGGCGCGCGATCTGGCCCGCCTGCGCCTCGGCGTCCCTGCGCCGAAGGGTGCGCGGACGCTGATCGGTTAGCCGGCGAAGGCCTGCCGGAGGGTGTCGCACTGGCTTCGGAAGAACGCCCGCGACACGTCGGCCTTCGGCAGGACTCCGTCGAATCCGTGGAAGGCGCCCTGGACCACCTCGACCTGGCACGGCACCCCGGCGGCCCGCAGCCGCTCGGCGTACGCCAGATCCTCGTCGTGGAACAGGTCCAGGGTGCCGACCCCGATCCACGCGGGCGGCAGCCCGGCTAGATCGTCCCGGCGGGCGGGCACCGCCTCCTCCGGATCCGCGTCGCCGAGGTACGCCGACCAGCCGAACCGGTTACTGGCCTGATTCCACAGCCGGTGGCCGGGGCTGTCCAGACCGTGCCGCTCGACGGTGCGGTCGTCGATCATCGGATACACCAGAAGCTGTGCGACAGGCTCGATTTCACCGCGGTCGCGGGTCATCAGCGCGAGCGACGCCGCCAGCCCGCCGCCCGCGCTCGCCCCGCCGATCGCAACTCGCTGCGGATCGACCGACGGCAGCCTCGCCAACCAGGTCAGCGCCGCGTAGCAGTCCTCCACCGGGGTGGGGTAGGGGTGTTCGGGCGCCAGCCGGTAATCGACTGAGGCGACGGTGATCCCGAGTTCGCGGCAGAACCTGCGGCACAGTTCGTCGTCCTGGGCCGCGGTGCCGATGACGTAGCCGCCGCCGTGGATCCACAGCAGCGCGGGCGTCGGCACCGGTACTCCGGTCGGGCGGAACAGCCGAATCCGCACGCCCGATGCGAGCGTGAGCTCCTCACAGTCACGCGGGGTCCGCTTGCCCTGCAGCCGCGTCACCATGCGGATGACCGGCAGCGTGACCGGGGTGACGACCTGACGAGGGATATAGCGGGCGACCTTGCGCAGGTCGGGATGGAAGTCAGGGGTATGCGTGTTCGGCATCTGATCAGTAATACCGCACGCAACCATCTCGGAGCGTTGACTCTGCGTCCACGGCTTCGCGCACTCGCACTTTTGCGCCGTGAGCGCAGAGTCAACGCGTGGGGCTTGGGTCAGCGGGTGGTGACGTGGACGATGCGCTTGTCGTTGTCGTAGCGGACCGAGACGATGCTGGACTGATCCAGCGGCTTGTTCATGCCCTGCTGGGTGACGCGGACCTGGTAGCCGCGGTCGTCGAGGGAGCTGATGGTGTCGGCGGCGTTGCCGGGGCCGGCGGGGGCGGCCTGGGCGGGG
>JBNMQY010000022.1:0-86568 GCA_050205415.1 Mycolicibacterium litorale | reverse complement strand
CCGCGACGAGCAGGACGCTCACCACGATGCGCCCCCAGTGGCGTCTGCGGCGCGGCCGCGCCGCAGACGCCACTGGGGGCGCATCGTGGTGAGCGTCCTGCTCGTCGCGGTCGTCGCGCTGGTGGGGCTCGTGGTCTGGGTGGACACATCGCTGCACCGCATCCCCGCACTCACCGCCTACCCGGACCGGCCCGCCGCCGGACGGGGCACCACCTGGCTGCTCGTCGGCTCCGACAGCCGCGCCGGCCTCGATGCCGAGCAGCAGGCCGAACTCGCCACCGGCGGTGAGGTCGGCAACGGCCGGACCGACACGATCATGCTCGTTCACCTGCCCGGGCTGGGATCGGACGCCCCGACGACGATGGTGTCGATCCCACGCGATTCCTACGTGCCGATCCCGGGCTACGGCGAGGACAAGATCAACGCGGCGTTCGCGCTCGGCGGCGCGCCGCTGCTGGCGCAGACCGTCGAGCAGGCGACCGGCCTGCGGCTCGATCACTACGCCGAGGTGGGATTCGACGGCTTCGCCGCGGTGGTCGACGCCGTCGGCGGGGTGACCATGTGCCCGCCCGAGCCGATCAGCGATCCGCTGGCCGGCATCGACCTGCCCGCCGGATGCCAGGAACTCGACGGCCGCAACGCGCTCGGTTTCGTGCGCACCCGGGCCACACCGCGCGCCGACCTCGACCGGATGACCAACCAGCGGGCGTTCATGTCGGCGCTTTTGCACCGGGCCGCCAGCCCGGCGGTGTTCGCCAACCCGCTGCGCTGGTATCCGATGGCACGCGCGGCCGGCTCCGCGCTCACCGTCGACACCGGCGCCCACGTCTGGGACCTCGCGCGGCTGGGCTGGGCGCTGCGGGGGGACATCACCACCACGACGGTCCCGATCGGTGAGTTCACCGACGGCGGCTCCGGCGCCGTGGTGGTCTGGGACAGCGAGGCCGCCGGCCGGCTGTTCGAAGCGCTCGGCGCCGACACGCCGGTTCCTACAGATGTGATCGATTCCCCGGAGTAAGGTTCACCAAACTTCAGCAAACTCTGCCCGCAATTGTTACCGGCATCACAGATTCGAGAGCACAGCTTAGGGCAACCTTTCCTCAGTAAGGCTCACCTTCGCTGACAATGCCCTCTGACCTGGTATATCGTGGCTGCCATGACGACATTCGGCGCTCTCGACACCAAATTCCACGGGCTTCTCAAAGAGCAGATCCGCAGCGAATTCACCGCCGCCCAGCAATACATCGCGATTGCGGTGTACTTCGACGGTGCCGATCTGCCGCAGCTCGCCAAGCACTTCTACGGCCAGTCGGTCGAAGAGCGCAACCACGCGATGATGCTCGTGCAGTACCTGATCGATCGTGACGTCGAGCTCGAGATCCCCGGCGTCGACGAGGTGTGCAACCGGTTCGAATCGCCGCGCGACGCCCTCGCCCTGGCACTCGATCAGGAGCGCACCGTCACCGAGCAGATCACCCGGCTGGCCAGCGTGGCCCGCGAGGAGGGCGACTACCTCGGCGAGCAGTTCATGCAGTGGTTCCTCAAGGAGCAGGTCGAGGAAGTCGCCCAGATGACGACGCTGGTGCGCATCGCCGAACGGGCGGGCGCCAACCTGTTCCACCTGGAGGACTTCGTCGCCCGCGACATGCCGCACGGCGGAGCGGACTCCGGCGCCCCGCGCGCGGCGGGCGGCGCGCTCTAACGATCGGTGCCGGCCGCGCCGGTCAACCCGTTCTGCAGCCAGTCCTTGGTGCGGCCGGGGTGGTTCGTCGCCACCCAGGCCACGCCGAGGTCGCGGCAGTACCGCACGTCCTCGTAGTGGTCGACCGTCCAGCAGTACATCGCCCGCCCCTGGGCGGCCGCCCGGTCGACCAGTTCGGGGTGTTCCCGCAGCGTCATGATCGACGGTCCGACGGCCGTCGCCCCGACGGTGGTCGCCGCGCTGCCGCCGAGATAGCGTGACGTCTCCCCGAGCAGCACCGTCGGCAGCATCGGCGCGGCCCGCCGGATCCGCCACACCGCGGCCGCCGAGAACGACATCACCACCGCCCGCGAGAGGTCGGCCGAGGCCGGCGCGGCGATCCCGAACCGGTGCAGCAGCGCCAGCACCTTGCTCTCCACCAGGGCGCCGTAGCGCACCGGGTGTTTGGTCTCGATGAAGAGTTTCACCGGCCGGTGCCAGTCGAGCACCAGCTCGACGAGCCGCTCGAGCGTCAGCAGCTCCGTCATCTCGGCGCCCGCGTCCGGCCGGCAGCTGGCGTGCCAGGACCCGAAGTCCAGTGCGCTCAGTTCGGCCAGCGTCATCTCGCTGACCACCCCCGTTCCCGAGGAGGTGCGGTCCACCCGACGGTCGTGGACGCACACCAGATGGCCGTCACGGGTCAGCCGCACGTCGCATTCCACCCCGTCCGCGCCCTCCTTGAGCGCGAGTTCGTAGGCGGCCAGCGTGTGTTCGGGCCGGTCGGCCGAGGCGCCGCGGTGCGCGACGACGAACGGATGACCGCCGAGCGTGCCGTCATCCGGGTTCATGGGCCCTATGCTGCCGGGTCTTGGCCTCTGGACTCAACCGGACCGCCGGATTGGGCCCCCACCTGGGGATCCGGCGTGTCGTCCGCGTGGGCGTCGGCATCGGCGTCGGCGGCGGCGTCGTCGTCGGGCACCATCACCCAGCGCTTGACCGGCCGGGACACCGGCGCCTGTTCGAATCCGGCCACCACCCGGTGGGCCACCAGCAGGGTGGCCAGCGCCATCAGATAGGCGATCGTGGTCACCACGGTGTTGTCGGCGATGGCCTGCGGGTCGGTGGTGAAGCTGGTGGCGATCGAGAACACCGACACGACGGTGCTGAGCACCCACAGGATCCACCACACGATGATCGGCCGGCGCATCGTCGACGTCCGGTTCTCCACCGCGGCCAGTTCGAGTGTGTAGACCGGCGCGAAGAACAGATTGACGAACGGCACGAGGCAGCCGAGCCGGATCCGCAGGGGCTCGCGCGGATCGGACTGTCCGCGGTAGCCGTAGGCGGCACCGCGCCGCGCGATCAGCCAGTTGGTCAACAGCACGATGCTGCCGACGACCAGGAACGCCGACGCGACGCTCAGCGCCACGCCGAGCCAGGTGGCCGCGCCCGCCACCAGCGGGTTGAGCAGCGTGGTGCGGTTGATCAGCAGCAGCAGGTAGCGCAGTGCGTGCACCGCGGCGGTCACGCCGAGCACCGCCATGGTCACCATCAGCGTGGTGCGCACCGCGTTCGGGGACGGGCCGGTCCGGGTCTGCGTGGCTGAGGTGTCGACGGCATCGAAATGCTCGACGAGGCCCCACCGCGGGATCGTGGCGTAGCGCGGTGTGGGTCCGAGTGGCCGGCGTCGGGCGCGCGGCGGAGGCGGCGCGCCCGGTCGGACGGCGATCCAGCGGTAGCCGGGCGGCAGTCGCGGCGGCCCACCGGCGGGACCGCGCCCCTGGGGGCCGCTCCACTCGGCGCCCGGCGCCGCCGGCGCCATCAACGCACCCTGACACCGGGGACACACCTGCCGTTCCCGGTCGCGCACGTTCCACCGCGTTCCGCAGCGGGAACACACCTGGATCATCCGACCAGCCTAGCGGCGCTGATCACACGGTCCCGGCGCCACCGTCGTCGGTGACGACCGGCCGCCCGGCGGCCGCCCATGCCAGCATCCCGCCGCTGACGTTGACGGCGTGGTAGCCGTTGCGCGCCAGGTACTGCGCGACTCTCTGGGACCGGCCACCGACGTGGCACATCACGTAGACGGTGGCCTGCGGATCGACCTCGGCGAGCCGGGACGGTACGTCGCCCATCGGGATGTGCAGCGCGTCGGCGGCGTGTCCGCGCTGCCACTCGTCGTCCTCGCGCACGTCGAGCAGCAAAGCCGGCCCGGTGAATGTGGCGGGGAGTTCGGTCACGTCGGCCTGTATCACCTCGACGTCGTCCATGCGTCCCATGCTGTCACGCCGCCGTCGACTTGCGCTCATCCCGGGGCGATAGCAATCGCGAATCTATCCACAGTTTCCACAGGTTCATCCACAGGCTGGGTGCGGGCGGGATCGGGTTTGCGCTCGTGGAGGCGGGCTCTTGCCGAGTGAAACTGTGGATAACCCGCGAGTCCGCGTAAAGGTCACACGTTGGTAACGGGGCCGTCGAGCGAAATGATTAGCGCCTCTAACGGGAGTGTGCGCGACGGTGCGGCCGACGTGTCAGTCGGCGCGAGATCTCGAGTCTGCCCAGCGACCGTCGGAATACCCGGTAGACACGCCGAGGCAACCTCACGAGTTCGCTGCACCCATAAGGGGGCCGACGGCGGGCGGTTGCGCTCGAGGCGATTCGAACTCCCGGCCGCCACCTCCGGCCGTCCCCGATACCACCCCTGACGTCGCCGGACAGGGGGGGACCCCGATCCGGCCGCCTCGATTTCCCCCTGCGAAGATCAGCGGTTATGATCGGCGTCACACGGTTGCCGTGTGACAGATCTCACTGGGGGTATGTGTTGATCGTGCAGGTCAGGAGCTTCTGATGGCGTCTCATCCGATGGGAAGCGGTTCGGCTGTGCCGCCGTCGGAATGGCATGCGTCAGCAAGTGTCTACACCCGCAGCCAATTGATGGCGTGCCTGCGGGCGGGCGTCATCGCGCTGGTGCTGCTGGGCATCCTCGCCCTCATCGTCTTGTTCTGATCGCCGCCCGGCGGGGTATGGGTGATGCAGGCGGGCATCCTTGCGGTGCGCGCTGCGATGGAGCAAGGTTGACACCGATGTCGAGCATGTCGAGCTCCATCAATCGCTGATGAGGAAGGAACCTTGTGGCTGAATACACCTTGCCCGATCTTGATTACGACTACGGCGCACTGGAACCGCACATTTCGGGGCAGATCAACGAGCTCCACCACAGCAAACACCACGCGACCTATGTGAAGGGCGCCAACGACGCGCTGGCCAAACTGGCGGAGGCGCGCGAGAGCGGAGACCACTCCGCGATCTTCCTCAACGAGAAGAACCTCGCCTTCCACCTCGGCGGCCACGTCAATCACACCATCTGGTGGAAGAACCTCTCGCCCAACGGCGGCGACAAGCCGACCGGCGAGCTGGCGGCCGCGATCGACGACGCGTTCGGCTCGTTCGACAACTTCCGCGCGCAGTTCACCGCCGCGGCCAACGGCCTGCAGGGCTCCGGCTGGGCGGTCCTCGGGTACGACACGCTGGGCCAGAAGCTGCTGACCTTCCAGCTGTTCGACCAGCAGGGCAACGTGCCGCTGGGCATCATCCCGCTGCTGCAGGTCGACATGTGGGAGCACGCGTACTACCTGCAGTACAAGAACGTGAAGGCCGACTACGTCAAGGCGTTCTGGAACGTCGTCAACTGGGAGGACGTGCAGAACCGCTTCACCACGGCCACCAGTTCGGCCAGCGGCATCATCCGGGGCTGATCCGGGACACCGCCAGACTCGCAGGAGGGGCGCCGCGCGAATGTCGCGCGGCGCTCCGCTTTTTCGGGCCGGGAGTTCACCGTGCGTTAGCACTCGTGTCGTCTTGCGTGCCAGCGCGTCCCTGCCGCATCCTGATCAGACGACCCGCAGGCGTGTCGGTCCACGAACACCGATGTCTCGGAGGCGATATGGAGACGGGGTCCGGTCGCGCGATCGAAATCGCGCCCTTCCATTCCGGCGGTTCACTCAAGGGCTTCGTCGTCTCCGGACGCTGGCCCGACTCCACCAAGGAGTGGGCGCAGCTGCTGATGGTCACCGTCCGCGTCGCATCGCTGCCCGGATTGCTCTCCACCACAACGATTTTCGGAGTACGCGAGGAACTGCCCGACGAACCCGAGCCCGGTACGGTCGGGCTGGTCCTCGCCGAGGGCACCGTCGTCGGGGACGCCGCGGTGCCGCCCGGTTACTTCGCCGAACGGCAGCCGCCCGCGCTGCTGATGCTCCATCCGCCGTCGGAGACCACTCCGTCGCTGCCCGAATGCAGCGGCGCCGCGTCCGGATGCGTGCTGCTGCCGGGCCTTCCCCATCTGGGCCTCGAACACCGGGCGGCCTGGGTCGAGGCCGAATCCGACGGCACGGTCACCTCGATGGTCAGCCGGGTCGGCGTCGATCCGATCAGCCACCCCGACACCGCGGTGCTGGCCATGCTGCTCGCCGCGTAGCGGCCGCCGGAACCCCGCGAACACCACTGCCCCAAACGGAGAATACGGCTGCCCGAAATCGCCTGCGGCGGTGGCGCACCGGAGAACCCGCCGCTATGGTCGAATGCGTCAGCGAAGGGGAGTAGCCCCGAATCGTCGTGTCGACATACTGGCCTCCGGGCCCGGCCGGCGAACCGCACCCTCGGTGGGCGAGACCTTCGATCCGACGCCGGCGCGTTCTCCAGTGGACGCTTCGGCGACGTGTCGAAAGGTGTGTCCGTGCTCGGCGCCATCCTCATCAGCCTCGCCGTCGTCTTCGTCGCCGAACTCGGCGACAAATCGCAGATCATCACGATGACCTACGCGCTGCGCCACCGCTGGTGGGTGGTGCTCTCCGGGGTCGGCATCGCCGCCATGATCGTGCACGGGGTGTCCGTGGCGATCGGCCACTTCCTCGGTGTCACGCTGCCCGAGAAACCCATCGCGTTCGCGGCGGCCACCGCCTTCCTGTTGTTCGCCGCCTGGACGTGGCGTGAGGGCCGCAACACCGACGACGACGAGGTCCGGGTGGCCGAGCCGCGGTTCATCGTGCTGGCGATCATCTCGTCGTTCGTCCTGGCCGAACTCGGCGACAAGACCATGCTGGCGACGGTGGCGCTGGCCAGCGACCGCGATGCCATCGGGGTCTGGATCGGCGCGACGGTGGGCATGGTGCTCGCCGACGGCGTTGCCATCGTCGTCGGGGCAATGCTGCACAAGCGGCTGCCCGACGGCTTCCTCCACGCGATGGCCAGCGTCCTGTTCCTGCTCTTCGGCCTCTGGATGCTGTTCGACACGGCGCTGGGCTGGCGGGTCGTGGCGCTGGCCACGACGGGTGGCGTGGCGGTCGCCGTGCTGACGGTCGCGGTGGTCCGTGCCGTCAAGGCCGGCCGCACCCGGGCAGCGCGGACACTGCCGCGGGATTCGTCGTCCGAACCGGTCTGAGCTGCGCTCAGCCACCTCCGCGCGCCCGGCGTCCCGTGGGCCCGGCCCGCTCCGGCGTGCCCTGGTGGCGCCGTCTCCGCGGCCGTGACGGCGGCGGCAAACTCCCGATCGCGTCCCGCCTGGTCGGCGGGTGTGCGCTGTGGCAGACACAACGATTGCTGGGACCCACCTGAGAGCCCACCCAGCACAGGGTATGCTACGGAAACGTTATTATTTGCTTCCGGCGACGGTTCGCCCTCGGCCGAATGCTACGTATCCGCAGTTCCGTGAGGTTTCCAGCATCGGGTGGACACGCCGACACGAACAATTGGGCGGTTTGCACTTGGTTGTGGGCATAACTCTCGCTACGATGGTCAGCAAATACGCCGCTCTTTTAGCCCGCTCGTCACGCATGTGGAGGTCAATTCGATGAGCAAGACGTTCGCCGCCCGGCTGAACCGCCTATTCGACACGGTTTATCCGCCAGGCCGGGGACCGCACACGTCCGCCGAAGTCATCGGTGCGCTCAAGTCCGAGGGCATCACGATGTCGGCGCCGTACCTGTCACAGTTGCGTTCGGGCAACCGCACCAACCCCTCACAGGCGACCATGGCTGCGCTGGCCAACTTCTTCCGGATCAAGCCCGCCTACTTCACCGACGACGAGTACTACGAGAAGCTCGACAAGGAGCTGACGTGGCTGGCAAACATGCGCGATGAGGGCGTCCGCCGCATCGCGGCCCGCACCGTGGGGTTGTCCCCCGAGGCGCAGCAGGACATCGTCGCCAAGGTCGACGAACTGCGCCGCAAAGAGCACCTCGACGACTGAAACCACCCGCTGCGGCGGCGGGCGGCGAAGCCGGCGGTGTTTGCCTCAGAAAGCAGGACGTGCGCGGTCCAGGTCCCGGTACTGCCGGGCGATCGCAAGTATCCATTCCCGGTCCGAGTACACCTCGGGCTGGCGTAGCCAGGCGAATCCCGGAAACCTCGCCTGCTCCTCCTCCGGTGAATCCGGCCGGCCGGCGTGAATCCAGGCCGCGATGGCCCGGGCCTGTTCGGTGGGAGTCACCGCCGGAGACGTTAGCTCGTCCAGGCCGGGTTGTGGGTCACCGGCACGCCGGGACGGTGCGTCCACCGGCCTGCGCTCGGCCGACGCCTCGAGGAACAGTGCGTCCGAGATCAGCGACATGCGTTCGGCCACCCGGAAGACCAGCGGTCCGTGCGGCCGGACGCCGATGCCCACGTCGGCATGTCTGCGGCCGAGTTCGGCCAGCAGCGGTTCGATGATGCGCAACTCCCGCCGGGCGCCGAACCAGTCCTCGATGCTGGGCAGGAGCGCCCCGACGGCCACCATGACCATGGCGCATCCCAGCAGCGCGGCGCCGGTGCCCACGCCGATCGATTCGACGACACCGGAGGCACGCAGCAGGAACAGCACGGCCACCGCGACGATGAGGGTGATGCCTGCGGTGAACACGAACAGGGCCCTGCCGCGGCGGCTGCGGCTGGAGTGGCGCAATCCCGCCCACATCACCAGCGACATCGCCAGCAGCACGTAGATCAGCGGTAGCACCCAGGAGTAGCCGCCGGCTCCGAGGTTGCGGCGCAGGTACTCCTCGGGCGACATCTGCGGCTGCCGGCCCGTCGCGAAGAACAGGACCAGGCTGAGCACCGCGACGACGGCGGCGAGGGCGTACTGGGCCAGCGCGATACCGCGGGTCGCCGACGGGGTGCGCGCCGAGGCGACGGTCGTGATCATCACGCAGCTGCCCGCCGCGCACATGATCAGCGCGATCTGGCTGAACGCCATCGCGATGTTCGGCCAGCTGAGCAGCGTGTCGATGAGCAGGGTCAGCGGCTGCCAGTTGAGCGCCGCGACCGCCGCCAGACTGCCGAGCGCCAGGATCATGGCGGTGCTCACCAACGACTGTTTGTTGACCAGAGCCCAGCCGATCCGCAGTCCGGTCGCCAACCCGAGCAGTCCGGCGATGCCCCAGACGATCAACCAAACGCCTCTCCGAGGCGGATCTGCACGATCGAGGACCGGTCGCAGGGCAGCCGGCCGAGCCGGTAGATCAGCAGTGCGGCGAAGTCCTCCGCCTCCTGTTCGGCGTCCTCGCCGCTGGGTCCCATACAGCCGGTGCGCTGGTTGAGCATGTAACCGATCAGCTCGGAACTCGCGACCTCGGTGTTCTGCCGGGCCGCTTCCACGACCGGGATGCCCTCGTGGCCGAGCACCAGGTGCCCGAGCTCGTGCGCCAGGGTGCGGTCCCACGCGGGCAGCCCCTGCTGGATCAGGAACTCGTCGTGGTCGGCGTACTGACGCCACTGCCCGCACACTCCGGGCGGCAGCTCGGCGGTCTTGACGTCGATCGGCCGGCCGCGGTCGGCGCTGACCGCCTGCACCAGCCGGGGCAGCGACACTTCACCCCGTCGCGGTGCGAGGTCCAGCACGGCGCTGACGGCGCGCGTGACATTGCGACTCGTCGGCATGTCTCCCCCTTTCTGCGGCTCGTGGCCGGCCGTCCCCACCGCGGCCGGCTGCGGTTAGTTCATGAACCGGGCGATGCTCTCGGTGCGTCCCGCCCGGCCGGCCTTGGCCTGCCGGTATCCCACGAGCCCCCCGAGCCCGGTCAGCATCAGGATCCCCGCGGTGCCGGGTACGGCCACCGCGGCGATCTGCCCGGCGCCGGCCGTCCGCAGGTACTCGCCGTATCCGACGCGGAAGCTCGCGGGTACCGCCGCGGGCTCCCGGACCGGGGCGGGCGCCTCGGGTTCGCGACGGGCTGGTTCCTGGCGCAGCGGCTCGCGTGCGGGCCCGCTGCGGGGCGCGGTTCCGGGCTCGCCCGCTCGCGGCGCCGCTCCGCCACCACCCGAGGCGGGAGCGCCGACCCCCACCACGGCGGGCAGGCCCACCGGCGGCGCGACGATCACGGGGACCGCGACCGGCGCCATCGGGACCACCACCGGGAGGCCCGGCGCCACGTCGACGACGCTGGGAGCGACTGGCCCCGGTTCGTCGAGCTTCGGCGGGAAGCCGCCCGGTACGTCGTTGTCACCCCCGGTGTCACCGGGCACCGGCGAGGTGGGGACCAGTGAGGACGACGGCTCGGTCGTCGTCGTCGGGGACGAGGTGGACGGCGTCGGGGACGAGGTGGACGGCGTCGGGGACGAGGGGGACGTCGGCTTCGTGGTCGGCTCGACGGGCGGCTGCCCGGAGGTGCCCGATTCCTCCTGCTGCCCGGGCTCCGGCGTCCCGTCGTCGCCGGGTTCCGGATTGGCTTGCGCCTCTTCGTCTTTCGCGCTCCCGACGTCGGCGGCCGGCTGGCTGTCGGCGGAGGCGCCGCCGTCGCCGGGCTCGGCCAGCGCCATCGCCCCACCCAGGCCGGTGAGCGACAGGCCGGCTGCCACCAGGCAGGCCGACGCGGCTACGCGCACCCGCGATCCCACCCTCGTCACCGCCCCTCACACCGCACGAACGGCACTCCCATACCGTTGTGACGATTCTCGCACAATAGTGGTTCACCATTTGCTAGTGAAGGGAATCGGCCGATCGCCACCGGGCGCGGCCGTCGCCGTGGCGGCGCCGACCGCTAGGGTTGGACTGCACCGACGCAGCCAGGCGCAGCGGCTGTGGAACACAGGACCGGAGGGCATCGGGTAATGGGTTTGTTCAAGCGACGCAAAAGCCGCGCTACCCGCCGAGCCGAGGCCCGCGCGATCAAGGCCAAGGCGAAACTCGAAGCCAAGCTCTCGGCCAAGAACGAGGCCCGTCGGTACAAGTCCCAGCAGAAGGCCGAGACGCGGGCGCTCAAGTCCCAGCTACGCGCCCAGCGGGAGACCGACCGGACCGCACTCAAGGTTGCTGAGATGCAATTGAAGGCCGCCCGCGAAGGCAAGATCTTCTCCCCCGGCCGCATCCGCCGCACGCTCACCGTGGCCAGGCTGCTCGCGCCGATCGCGGTGCCCCTGGTGTACCGCGCGTCCATCGCCGCGCGCGGGTTCGCCGACGAACGGCGCGCCGACCGGCTCGGGGTGCCGCTCAGCCAGCTCGGACAGTTCTCCGGCAGCGGCGCGGAACTGTCCGCACGCATCGCCGGCGCCGAACAGTCCGTGCGGATGGTCGCGCAGAAGAAGCCGAAGGACGCCGAGACCAAGCAGTTCGTCGCCGCCATCAACGAACGGCTCAGCGACCTCGCCGCCGCAGTCGCGGCCGCCGAGAACATGCCGACCACGCGCCGACGGGCCGCGCACGCCGCGATCGCCCAGCAGCTCGACGGCATCGACGCCGACCTGATGGCCCGCCTCGGCGTGGCCTGACCGGCGGAAGACGTACCCATGCGATCTCTCATGAACCGGTTCGCGGCTGCCCTCATCGCGGTGGCGTTCGTCGTGCTGTCGCTGGCGGGTGCGGGCCCGGCCTCCGCGCACGCCACCGTCATCGCCACCGACCCCGCCGACAACGCGACGTTGAGCGAAGCGCCCGCCCGGGTGAGCGCGACGTTCAACGAGACGATGCAGCCGGCGTTCGCCGCGATGACCGTGGTGGGCCCGGACGGGAACCTGTGGTCGACGGGCGCACCGCAGGTCCAGGACGCGGTGGTGGCCGTGGAGCTGCGGCCGTTGGGCCCGACGGGCACCTACACCGTGAACTACCGAGCGACGTCGGCGGACGGGCACGTGGTGACGGGTTCGTGGAAGTTCGAGCTCACCGTCGCGGGCACCGGGACGCCGGGACCGTCGGCCGCACCCCTGGCACCGCCGCCGCAGCCCGGTGACGATCTGCCGGTGTGGCCCTTCATCGTGGGCGCGTGCGTCGCCGTGGGGGCAGGCGCCTGGTGGGCGGCCCGGCGCCGGACGTGACCCCGCCGCCCTGGCGGGCGGTGGCCGGCGGCGTCGGCGTCATCGCGGCGACGTCGGTGGCGGCGTGGGCGCTGGCCCAGCCGTCGAATTCACTCAGCGCGACGGCGGCGCGCGCGACGGCGGACTGTGCCGCGATCGTCACGCTCGGGCTGGCGGTCGTTCCGCTGCTCGACACCGGCCGGTATCGCGACGAGCTGTCCCGTTCGGCCGCGGCGCCGCTGGCGGTGAGCGCGGCGGTGTGGTTGCTGACCGAACTCGTCCGGCTCGTCGTGGTGATCGCGCAGACCGCCGCGCTGCCCGCCGGATCGGTGGGTCTGCAGACCTACGTCGAGTTCCTCACCCACACGGCCGCCGGCCGGTCCGGAGCCGTCAGCGCGGTCGCCGCCGCGGTGGTGTGCGGGGCGGCGGTCGCGGCGCCGCGCACCACACCGGTCACGCTCGCGGTGACGGGTGTCGCCGCGGCCGGACTCGCGGCGCGGACGCTGGCCGGACACCTGACGGAGAGCCCGCTGGGCGGGGTGGCGGTGGCCGTGCACGCGGTCGCGGCCGGCCTGTGGTGCGGCGCCCTGGTCGGACTGTTGACGACGGTGACGCACCGGGGTCAGTGGGCGCGGGTGCTGCCGCGGTTCTCGACGCTCGCCCTGGGCTGTGTCGGCGCGCTGGTGGTGGCGGGCGGGGTCGGCGCCGTCGTCACCGTCGCCTCCCCGACCGACCTGGTGACCACCGGGTACGGCCGGATGATGACGGCGAAGCTGCTGGTGACGGTCGCGTTGACGGCGTTGGCGTGGCGTAACCGCAGCCGTTGGCTGCCGGCGGCGCGGGGGCACCGGACCAGCGCCGGGCTGTCGCGGACGCGGTCGCTGGTGGAGGTGGCGGTCATGACGGTGGCGCTGACGCTGGCCGCGGCCCTCGCCGTCACCGGATGAGCCGGAATGCCGCCTGGCATGATGTAACCACTGTCGCCGAACCCGGATACCGCGAAGGAGCAGCCTCGATGGCAGACCGCCAGGATGGGTCCGACGAGCAGGCCGACACCCCCGGCCTCCCGGCTGAGCCGGCGCCTCCGGCGAAGAAGACGCCCGCTGAAGTCCCCGCGAAGAAGACGCCCGCCAAGAAGGCACCGGCCAAGAAGGCGGCCGTGAAGAAGGCTCCCGCGAAGAAAGCCCCGGCGAAGAAGGCCCCCGCCAAGGCCGCCAAGAAGGCGCCCGCGAAGAAGACCGCACCGCCGAAGAAGCAACCGCCGCCGTCACCGGCCGAGCTGGTCACTCCGCACCTGGACCTGGCCAGCGCCGCCGAAGAGGCCGCGGCTCAGGCGAAATCCGCGGTCGCGCAGGCGAGCAATCCGGTGTCCGGGCCGGCGCCGGTGCCGGTCGACGGCCCCGATCAGTCCCGCCTGCCGCTCGCCGCGGCGGTGGCCGCCGCCGTCCTCGTGCTGCTGGCCGTCCTCGTCGCACGCCGCCGCTGATTTCCGCTTGACCCTGACGCAGCGTCAGGGTGCAAGGTGGCGTCATGGCGGACACAACGGTCGGCACGGTCGCCGCGCTCACCGGTGTCTCGGTGCGCACGCTGCATCACTACGACCACATCGGTCTGGTGGTGCCCAGTACGCGCACCGCGGCCGGATACCGCGGTTACACCGACGCCGACGTCGAACGGCTGCATCTCGTGCTGGCGTACCGGTCGGCGGGTCTGCCGCTCGAAGAGATCCGCGCCCTACTCGACGATCCGCAGGCCGATGTGCTCGCCCGTCTCGAACGCCAGCTCGAGGTGCTGCACGAGCACGCCGACCGGATCCGGCACACCATCAAGGCAGTGGAGGAACTGATGAACGCACACCGCGAAGGCATCCAGCTGACCGCGCAGGAGCAGGTCGAGATCTTCGGGAGCACGGTGCACACCGACGAGTACGCCGCCGAGGCGCAGGAGCGCTGGGGCGACACCGACGCCTGGCGGCAGTCCCAGCAGCGCGCGGCCAGGATGAGCAAGCAGGACTGGATCGAGATGCGCGACGAGGGTGAGGCACTGCTGGCCGACCTCGCGGCGGCCAAACGTGGCGGCGTGGCACCGGGGTCCGGGGAGGCCGACCGGCTGGCCGCCCGCCACCGCGCGTCGATCGAGCGGTTCTACGACTGCGACGACGCGATGCAGTTGTGCCTGGTGCAGATGTATCTCGCCGACGAGCGCTTCACCCGCTACTACGACGACCGGGAGCCGGGGCTGGCCCGGTATCTGCACGATGTGGTCGTCGCTAGCATCGAGCGGTGACCATCGAACCACGCGCCACGGCAGACCTCGTCGACGACATCGGACCGGAGGTCCGCAGCTGTGACCTGCAACTCCGCCAGTTCGGTGGCCGGCCGGAGTTCGCCGGCCGGATCACCACCGTGCGGTGCTTCCAGGACAACGCGCTGCTGAAGTCGGTGCTGTCGGAACCCGGCGACGGCGGGGTGCTGGTCATCGACGGCGACGGCTCACTGCACACCGCGCTGGTGGGTGACGTGATCGCCGCACTCGGCCGCGACAACGGCTGGAGCGGGCTGATCATCAACGGCGCGGTGCGCGATGCGTCGACGCTGCGCACCCTCGACATCGGCATCAAGGCGCTCGGCACCAATCCCCGCAAGAGCACGAAAACCGGTGCGGGAGAACGCGATGTGCCGGTCGAGTTCGGCGGGGTGACGTTCACGCCGGGCGACGTGGCCTACAGCGACGACGACGGCATCGTCGTCGTCACCGCCTGACGCGCCCCACTCCTCTCCGCGAAAACTAGACCGTGACCGGCGCGCGGTGCTTGGAGAACTCCAGCGCGTCGTCGTCGACCTTGCCGTTGCGGATGACCCGCAGGTCGACGAGGTAGTTCTGCTTGAGCCGCCACGGCGCCTTGGACCCCGACTTCGGGAGCCGGTCGAGCGCGCGTTTGATGTAGCCCGACGTCAGGTCGACGAACGGCATCCGCTCGACGTCGGCGCCGGGTTCGCGCGGCACGACGGTGTCGTAACCCTCGGTGTCCATGTAGCCGAGCAGCCGGCTGACGAACTCCGAGGTGAGGTCGGCCTTCAGCGTCCACGACGCGTTTGTGTAGCCGAAGGTGAACGCCGCGTTGGGGATACCGGACAGCATCATGCCCTTGTAGGCGACGGTCTGCGCGAGGTCCACCGGTGTGCCGTTGCGCAGCACCTCGGCGCCGCCGAAGAACTGCACGTTCAAACCCGTTGCGGTGATGATGATGTCAGCGTCGATGCGCTCGCCCGACTTCAGCAGGATGCCGTCGGCGGTGAACCGCTCGATCGCGTCGGTGACGACGTCGGCCTTCCCCTTGCGGATCGTCTTGAACAGGTCGCCGTTCGGGGCGAGGCAGACGCGCTGATCCCACGGTTTGTAGCTGGGGCTGAAGTGCTTGTCGTAGTCGTAACCCTCCGGCAGACGCCGTTGGGCCATGGTGCGCAACGCCTTCCGGAAGGTGTTGGGGAAGATCCGCGCCATCTGGTACTGGATCGTGGCCTGCAAGATGGCCTTCCACCGCACGGCAGTGTACGCGGGCTTCTCGGGCAGCAGCCGGTAGGCACGCGCGGCGAAGGCGTCCTTGTCGGGCAGGGACCCGATGTAGGTGGGCGTGCGCTGCAGCATCGTGACGTGGCCGGCGCCGCTGTCGACGAGTGCGGGGATGAGCGTGATCGCCGTTGCGCCGCTGCCGATCACGACGACCTTCTTGCCCTGGTAGTCGAGATCCTCCGGCCAGTGCTGCGGGTGGACGATGGTGCCGCCGAAGTCGTCGGCGCCGGGGAACTCCGGCGAGTAGCCCTCGTCGTAGTTGTAGTAGCCGCTGCAGGCCCACAGGAAGCCGGCGTGGAGTTTGATCCCCTCACCGTCGCGTTCGACGGTCAGTTCCCAGCGGTTCTCGGCGTCGCGCCAGTCGGCGGCGAGGACCTTGTGGCCGTACCGGATGTGCTTGTCGATGCCGTTCTCGGCCGCGGCCTCGTTGATGTAGTTCCAGATCGACGCTCCGTCGGCGATGCCCTGGTCGGTGACCCACGGCTTGAAGTGGAATCCGAGGGTGTACATGTCGGAGTCCGACCGGATGCCCGGGTACTTGAACAGGTCCCAGGTGCCGCCGAGGTTCCCGCGACGCTCGAGGATCGCGTAGCTCTTGTCGGGGCACTGGCGCTGCAGGTGCCAGGCGGCGCTGACGCCGGAGATCCCGGCTCCGATGATCACGACGTCGACAAATTCGGTCATGGTGTCAAACTATCAACACAGTGTCGACACCGTCAACAGTGTGTTGAGAATTTCGACGCCATGTAAAGTGAACGCTGTGAGTACCGCCAGCGAGGCCCGCGTCCCGCGTGGCCGCCGGTCGGCCCGCCCGTCGGGCGACGACCGTGAACAGGCCATCCTGGCGACCGCTGAGCAGCTGCTCGAAACCCGCCCGTTCGCCGAGATCTCCGTCGACGACCTCGCGAAGGGTGCGGGCATCTCGCGCCCGACGTTCTACTTCTACTTCGCGTCCAAAGAGGCCGTGCTGCTGACGCTCTGGGAGCGGGTGATCCGCGAGGCGGACGCCGCACTCGAGGCGGCGGCGACTTCGGAGGTGTCGGAGAACGTCTGGCGGCCGGGCATCAAGGTCTTCTTCGACACGTTTGGGGCGCACCGCAGCGTCACGGTCGCGGCATCGAGTTCGGACAACGCCGAGGTGCGCGACGTCTTCGCGAAATTCATGCAGAAGTGGATCGACTTCACCGCGGCGACCATCGAGGCCGAGCGCCGCCGCGGCGCCGCCCCGGAGACCCTGCCGGCCCACGACCTCGCGACGGCCCTCAACCTGATGAACGAACGCACCCTGCTCGCGGCGTTCGCCTCCGAGACCCCGGGCATCCCGTCCAACCGGGTGCTCGACTCGCTGGTGCACGTGTGGACGTGCGCGGTGTACGGAGAATGCCCCTGACACGTCGGACCGTCATGCGAACATATGTTCGTGTCGGTTCCGGGTCGAGGTCACGGTCAGGCGAGCATCCTGCACGCCGACCTCGACTCGTTCTACGCCTCGGTCGAACAGCGCGACGACCCGTCGCTGCGCGGTAGGCCCGTGATCGTCGGCGGCGGGGTGGTGCTCGCGGCCAGTTACGAGGCCAAGGCGTTCGGTGTGCGCACCGCGATGGGCGGCCACGAGGCCCGGCGGCTGTGTCCGCAGGCGATCGTCGTCCCACCGCGGATGGCCGCCTACTCGCAGGCCAGCCGCGACGTGTTCGAGGTGTTCCGCGACACCACCCCGCTCGTCGAACCCCTCTCCGTCGACGAGGCGTTCCTCGACGTATCCGGGCTGGGCCGGGTCTCGGGCACCCCGGTGGAGATCGGTGCCCGGCTGCGGGCCCGGGTGCGCGACGAGGTGGGCCTGCCGATCACCGTCGGGATCGCGCGGACGAAGTTCCTGGCCAAGGTCGCCAGCCAGGAGGGGAAACCGGACGGGCTGCTGCTGGTCCCACCCGACCGCGAGCTGGCGTTCCTGCACCCGCTGCCGGTGCGGCGGCTGTGGGGCGTCGGCGCGAAGACGGCCGAGAAGCTGCGCGCACACGGCATCGAAACCGTCGCCGACGTCGCCGAGATGGGCGAGTCGACGCTGGCGGCGATGGTCGGCGGCGCGATGGGCCACCAGCTGTACGCGCTGTCGCACAACATCGACCGCCGCCGGGTGGTGACGGGGGTACGCCGACGGTCCGTCGGCGCGCAGAGGGCGCTGGGCCGGCGCGGCAACACGATGTCGGCCGCCGAGATCGACGCCGTGGTGGTCAACCTCGTCGACCGGATCACGCGACGGATGCGCAACGCAGGCCGTACCGGTCGCACCGTCGTGCTGCGGTTGCGGTTCGACGACTTCAGCCGTGTCACCCGGTCACACACCATGCCGCGCGCCACCGCGTCGACCGACGCCGTGCTCGCCGCCGCCCGTGATCTGGTCGCCGCGGCGGCCCCGGTGATCGCCGCACGCGGCCTCACGCTGATCGGGTTCGCGGTGTCCAACATCGACCGCGACGGCGCCCAGCAGCTCGAGTTGCCGTTCGGCCCGGCCGCCGGGCGCCATCCGGATGCCGGCGCGCTCGACGCCGCCGTCGACGAGGTGCGCACCCGCTACGGCAACACCGCTGTCACCCGCGGTGTGCTGCTCGGGCGCGACCCCGGTCTGGAGATGCCGATGCTGCCGGATTGACCGATCAGGCGGGGACGGCGCGGTTCCACACCCGGTGTTCGCCGAGACCCTCGATCAGCGACGTCGCCAGGGCAGCGGGGTCCGAACCGCTCAGCACACCTT
Source organism: Mycolicibacterium litorale (assembly GCA_050205415.1). Classification (GTDB taxonomy): domain Bacteria; phylum Actinomycetota; class Actinomycetes; order Mycobacteriales; family Mycobacteriaceae; genus Mycobacterium; species Mycobacterium litorale_C. The sequence goes on along the minus strand of JBNMQY010000022.1, from coordinate 68,299 downwards.
CGGCGTCGGGCGTCACGCCCGCCAGCGCGAGCAGATCCGCTCCCTGCGGCAGCACGGCCAGCGCCTTGAAGTGCCGGAACGCCTCGTCGACGAGCACCTGCGCCTTCACGGTGGCGGGTGATCCCGCGAGGACCAGGGCGTCGAACTCGATCGACCGGGCGGTCGCGTACGTCCGGGAGACCGGCACGCTGCCGCCGTCGTGGTCGAGGGTTCCGCCGTGCGCGGCGATCACCAGCGGAACCAGTTTCGCCTCGCCGAGCGCGCCCACGATCGCGGCCACCTCGCCGATGTCGGAATCCGGTCCGGTGACGATGCCGACCATCCGACCCGCCACCGGCCACGTCTCACCGACCTGGGACAGCGCCGGGCTGAGCACCGCCGGTTCGGCCGGTGTGACGGCCGCGGCGGGCGGCTCGAGCCCGAGTCCCGCGGCGACCGTCGCGCACAGTTCCGTGTCGATGTTGGCCAGGGCGCGCAGCTGGCGCTCCTTGATGGCCTGTTCGTAGCACTTGCCCAGTTCGAAGGTGTAGGCCTCGGCGACATGGGCCTGCTCCACCGGGCTCAGGCTGCGGTAGAACATCGCCACCTGCGAGAAGTGGTCGTCGTACGTGGCGGGTGCGGCGCGGACCTTCGTCGACTCCGCGACGGCGGCGGGCACCTCGATGAACGCGCCGGTGTCCGCGCCCGCCAGGAACGGGCAGCCGCCGTCCAGCGAATTGGGCCGGTACGGCGCGGCACCGGGATGCACGGCGTGCTGGTGGAAGCCGTCGCGAAACATGTCGTTGACGGGTGCGTGCGGACGGTTGATCGGGATCTGCCCGAAGTTCGGTCCGCCCAGCCGCGTCAGCTGGGTGTCGAGGTAGGAGAACAGCCGCGCCTGCAGCAGCGGATCGTCGGTGACGTCGATGCCGGGCACCAGATGGCCGGGGTGGAACGCCACCTGTTCGGTCTCGGCGAAGAAGTTGGTCGGGTTCCGGTTGAGCTGCATCGTGCCGATCAACTGCACCGGGGCGAGTTCCTCCGGCACGATCTTGGTCGGATCGAGCAGGTCGATGCCCTCGAACATGTGGTCCGGCGAATCGGGCATCACCTGGATGCCGAGATCCCACTCGGGGTAGGCGCCCTTCTCGATCGCATCGGCGAGGTCGCGGCGGTGCAGGTCGGGGTCGACGCCGCCGGCGATCTGCGCCTCCTCCCAGACCAGGGAGTGCACACCGAGGCGCGGCTTCCAGTGGAACTTCACCAGCGACGTCGTGCCGTCGGGGCCGGTCAGCCGGAACGTGTGGACGCCGAAGCCCTCCATCATCCGGTAGGACCGCGGGATGCCGCGGTCGGACATGTTCCACATGGTGTGCGCTTGGGCCTCCGTGTGCAGGGACACGAAGTCCCAGAAGGTGTCGTGCGCGCTCTGAGCCTGTGGGATCTCCCGGTCCGGATGCGGCTTGGCGGCGTGGACGACGTCGGGGAACTTGATGCCGTCCTGGATGAAGAACACCGGGATGTTGTTGCCGACGAGGTCGAACGTCCCCTCGTCGGTGTAGAACTTCGTGGCGAACCCGCGGGTGTCGCGCACCGTGTCGGCCGATCCGCGCGAACCCAGCACCGTGGAGAAGCGGACGAAGACGTCGGTTTCGGCGCCGGACCTCAGGAACGCGGCCTTGCAGATCTTCTCGGCGGCGCCGTTGCCGCGGAACACACCGTGCGCCGCCGCGCCGCGGGCGTGCACCACGCGTTCCGGGATGCGTTCGTGGTCGAAGTGGGTGATCTTCTCCCGCAGGTGATGGTCCTGCAGCAGCGTCGGCCCGCGCTCCCCCGCCTTGAGGGAGTGGTCGGTGTCGTACAACCGGGCGCCCTGTGCGGTGGTCAGGTACTCACCCTGCTGACCGCGCGCGGTGCGCGTGCCGCCGACGGACACTCCGGTCGCCGTGCGCAGATCGGGCCCGACCTGATCGGGTTTGGGCGGCAGCGGTTCACGCGGGCTGGTGGGTTCCTCGAGCGACGGCGGCTCGGAGCCCGGCATGCCGGGGATGTAGCTCGGGCTGTGCTGAAGCACTCGTTCGGCGGCTTCCTTGACCATGTCCTTGGCGTCCTTGACGACGCCCTTGATCGTCTCTTTCGCTCCGCGGTCTGCCGCCATGTCAATCTCCCCGATCGATCGCTGCGCGAATCCGGGGACGCCGGTGTGGGCCCCTCGTCGCGCGTGCCCGGCGACTTCCCGTCAGCCCGGAGGGTTAAACCGTGGTGTGACGTTCACGAACTCGTCCACGCCAGCAGCCGCTCGGCCGACCAGGTGTTGACGATGCGGTCGGCCGGCACCTCGGCGTCCAGCGCCCGCTGTGCGCCGTAGCCGAGGAAGTCGAGCTGACCGGGCGCGTGCGAGTCGGTGTCGATGGAGAACACGCACCCGATGTCGCGGGCGAGTTCGAGCAGCCGCGTCGGCGGGTCGCGGCGTTCGGGCCGGGAGTTGATCTCGACGGCGGTGCCGTGGTCGCGGCAGGCGGTGAAGACCTTCTCGGCGTCGAATTTCGACTCGGGCCGGATGCCGCGGTTGCCGGTGACCAGCCGGCCGGTGCAATGTCCGAGCACGTCGGTGTGCGGGTTGGCGACGGCCTTGAGCATGCGCCGCGTCATGGCGGGGGCGTCCATGGACAGCTTCGAATGCACGCTGGCCACCACCACGTCGAGACGTTCGAGCAGCTCGTCCTCCTGGTCCAGCGAGCCGTCTTCGAGGATGTCGACCTCGATTCCGGTCAGGATCCGAAGGGGCGCAACGGTTTCCCGGAGTTCGTCGATGACGTCGAGCTGCCGGCGCAGCCGGTCCGCCGACAGTCCGTTGGCGATGGTCAGGCGCGGCGAGTGGTCGGTGAGCGCACAGTATTCGTGCCCGAGGTCGCGTGCGGCGAGCATCATCTCCTCGATCGGCGCCGAACCGTCGGACCAGTTGGAGTGCACATGCAGGTCGCCCTTGAGCGCCGCGCGGATCTCACCGCCGCCGAGATCGGCTGCGTTCTCCCGTAATTCGACGAGTACGTCGGGTTCGCGACCGGCCCACGCCTGGGCGATCACCTTCGCGGTCTTGGGGCCGACGCCCGGCAGGGACTGCCAGGTGTTGGCGGTGCCGTGGCGTTCCCGTTCGGCGTCGGAGAGCCGCTCGACGACGTCGGCGGCGTTGCGGTAGGCCATCACCCGCCGGGTGTCCTCGCGGGCCCGGTCCTTGTAGTACGCGATCTGGCGCAGCGCGGTGACGGGGTCCATGTCTCTCAGTGTGCCCGCGCGGCGGCGGCGCCATGCAGGGCTCAGGCGTGCCAGCGCGGATCGCGGCCGCTGCGGGCGACGATGCGGTCGAGTGCGGGCGCATCGTCGGGGACGGGCACCGCCGGGCCGAACAGCCCTTCGGTGCCGGACGGGTCGAACTGCGCGAGGTGCTCCAGACACGCGCGGGCCGTCGCCTCGTCGCAGTCGTATCCGCGGCCGGTGGCCACGGCCAGATCCCAGCCGTGGATCACCACCTCGGCCAGCGCGACCGCACCCGCGACGTCCCCGGGCAGATCGACGCCGCCGGCGCGGGTCATACCGGTCCACGCGTCTTCGGCGCGCCACGCGTCGGCCAGCGCCGTCAGCCGTTGCGGGTAGAGGGTGCGCCAGCCTTCGTCGAGCGGGGCGTGTTCCTCGGGCGCCACGTCGGTCCACTCGCCGAGGTCTTTGCGGGCCGCGGCGGCGAAGGCCGCAGCGAGGCCGCCGATGTGCGCGACGAGGTCGCGCACCGTCATGGCCGCGTTGGGCGTGGCCCCGCCCAGGGCGTCGTCGGGCACCGTGCGCACCAGGCCGGCGGTCCGCTCGCACGCCGAGGTCAGATCGATCATGCGGTATGGACCTCCTGTCGGGCAGAAACTCATCGGCAGATCACAGCGAAGCGGACTACCGTCGGTCTACGTGCGATTCGCCTTCAAGACCTCACCACAGAACACCACCTGGGCGGAGATGCTGCCGATCTGGCAGACCGCCGACGGCATCGACGTCTACGAATCCGGCTGGACGTTCGACCACTTCTATCCGATCTTCTCCGATCCGACCGGCCCGTGTCTGGAGGGCTGGATCACGCTGACCGCGCTGGCGCAGGCGACGACGCGACTGCGCGTCGGTGTCCTCGTCACCGGCATCCACTACCGCCATCCGGCGGTGCTGGCCAATATGGCGTCCGCGCTCGACATCGTCTCGAACGGCCGTCTGGAACTCGGCATCGGCGCCGGCTGGAACGAGGAGGAGTCGGGCGCCTACGGCATCGAACTGGGATCGGTGAAGGAGCGGTTCGACCGTTTCGAGGAGGCCTGTGAGGTGCTCACCGGGCTGCTCTCCCAGGAGACGACGTCGTTCGAGGGGAAGTACTACCAGCTCAAGGACGCGCGCAACGAGCCCAAAGGCCCGCAGCAGCCGCACCCGCCGATCTGCATCGGGGGCAGCGGTGAGAAGCGGACGCTGCGCATCACCGCCAGGTACGCCCAGCACTGGAACTTCGTCGGCGGAACGCCGGAGGAGTTCGCGCGCAAGCGGGACGTGCTGGCATCCCACTGTGCCGACATCGGGCGCGATCCCAAGGAGATCATGCTGTCGGCGCACGTCCGCCTCGGCGCCGACCACGATTACGCGAAGGTGATCGACGAGGCGGCGGCGCTCGGCGCCGAAGGTCTCGACCTGGCGATCGTCTACCTGCCGCCGCCCTACGACCCGGCGGTGCTCGAGCCGTTGGCCGAAGCGATCCGGGACTCACGGCTCACCGAGCCCTCGGTCACGAAAGGATAACGATCAGGCAAAGGTCGGATCACAGCGGCGGGAGAGCGCACTCCCCGCGGGTTCCGCTTAGCTAGACGCCGAAACGTACCAGCTCGTCAGCGGTGATCAGCCGCTCCTGCTTGGCGGGGAACTCGCGACTCTTGACGGGGTGACGGAACAATGACCAGGCGATTCGACCCACCCGTGACCGGGTTAGCGGGTTGATGTACACGTTGATCACTCCTGCGATATACCAATAGCTGAACCGTGGGCAACCTTATCGCAATACCCACATCAAGTCATTAGAAACTGTCCCCGCGGCAAACGCCGTCAGGCGCGCCGACCCTGGGACGTGTGTTTCTGGTGTGACCAACGTGGTTCTCGGAGCGGACCTAGCGCTGTGGTGCCGCCGTCGGCTTGATCGGTGCGGGCAGTGCGGTCTTGCCCATCAGGTAGCGGTCGACGCCCGCCGCGGCGGCCCGGCCCTCGGCGATCGCCCACACGATCAGCGACTGCCCGCGGCCCATGTCGCCGGCCACGAACACGCCGGGCACCGAGGTCGCGAAGTTGCCGTCGCGCGAGACGTTGCCGCGGTCGGTGAACTCCACCTTCAGGTCGGTCAGCAGACCTTCCTTCTCCGGCCCGACGAAGCCCATGGCGAGCAGCACCAGGTCGGCCTCCAGTTCGAAGTCCGAACCCTCGACCTTCTCGAACTTGCCGGCCTTCATCTCGACCTCGTGCACCTTCAGCGATTTCACGCGGCCGTTCTCGTCGCCGCAGAACTCCTCGGTGTTGACCGAGAAGACCCGCTCGCCGCCCTCTTCGTGCGCCGAGGCGACCCGGTACATCAGCGGATAGGTCGGCCACGGCGTGCTCTCGGCGCGCGTCTCCGGCGGTTTCGGCATGATCTCGAACTGGTGCACGCTGACCGCGCCCTGCCGGTGCGAGGTGCCCAGGCAGTCCGCGCCGGTGTCGCCGCCGCCGATGATGACGACCTTCTTGCCCTTCGCGGTGATGGGCGGCTCGCCGTCGTCACCGGTCACCGGGTCACCCAGCTGCACGCGGTTGGCCCACGGCAGGAACTCCATCGCCTGGTGGATGCCGTCGAGTTCGCGCCCCGGGATCGGCAGGTCGCGCCATGCGGTCGCGCCGCCCGCCAGCACCACCGCGTCGAACTCCGAACGCAGCTGGGCGACGGTGATGTCGACGCCGACGTTCACGCCGGTGCGGAACTGGGTGCCTTCGGCCTCCATCTGTTCCAGCCGGCGGTCGATGTGGCGCTTCTCCATCTTGAACTCGGGGATGCCGTAGCGCAGCAGGCCGCCGATGCGGTCGGCGCGCTCGAACACCGTGACGGTGTGACCAGCCCGCGTCAGCTGCTGGGCGGCGGCCAGACCGGCAGGCCCGGAGCCGACGATCGCGACCTTCTTACCGGTCAGCCGGTCCGGTGGCAGCGGGACGACCCAGCCCTCGTCGAAGGCGTTGTCGATGATCTCGACCTCGACCTGCTTGATGGTCACCGCATCCTGGTTGATGCCCAGCACGCACGCCGCCTCACACGGCGCCGGGCACAGCCGCCCGGTGAACTCCGGGAAGTTGTTGGTCGCGTGCAGCCGCTCGATCGCATCGCGCCACCGGTCCTTGAAGACCAGGTCGTTCCACTCGGGGATCAGGTTCCCGAGCGGACATCCGTTGTGGCAGAACGGGATCCCGCAGTCCATGCAGCGGGCGGCCTGCACCTGCAGCGTGTCGTGGGAGAAGTCCTCGTAGACCTCTTTCCAGTCCCGCAGGCGCAGCGGCACCGGCCGGCGCGCCGGCAGCTCACGGTGGGTGTACTTGAGAAAACCGCGCGGATCAGCCACTTGCGGCCGCCATGATCGCCTCGTTCTTGTCCGCGCCGGTGCGTTCCGCCTCGGCGATTGCGGCCAGGACGCGCTTGAAATCGCGCGGCATGACCTTGACGAATTGCTTCAACTCTTCTTCCCAGTTGTTCAGGATCCTGCTGCCCACCGCCGAATCGGTGGCGTCGACGTGGGCCTGCAGCATGCCGCGCAGCCAATCGGCGTCCTCCGCGTCGAGGACGTCGAGCTCCACCATCTCGGCGTTGACGTTGTCGGCCAGCCCACCGGCCGGGTCGTAGACATAGGCCGTGCCGCCGGACATCCCCGCCGCGAAGTTGCGCCCGGTCGGCCCGAGGATGACCACCTTGCCGCCGGTCATGTACTCGCAGCCGTGGTCGCCGACGCCTTCGACGACGGCGACGGCACCGGAGTTGCGGACGGCGAAGCGCTCCCCGACCTGGCCGCGCAGGAACATCTCACCGCTGGTGGCGCCGAACAGCACGACGTTGCCCGCGATGATGTTGTCCTCGGCGACGTAGTCGACGGGCGCGTTGTCGGCCGGCCTGACCACCACGCGGCCGCCCGAAAGACCCTTGCCCACATAGTCGTTGGCGTCGCCGTAGACCCGCAGCGTGATGCCCTTGGGCAGGAACGCCCCGAAGCTGTTGCCGGCCGAGCCGTCGAACGTGATGTCGATGGTGCCGTCCGGCAGACCCTGTCCGCCGTAGGCTTTGGTCACCTCGTGGCCGAGCATGGTGCCGACCGTGCGGTTGACGTTGGCGATGGTCGTCGAGAACTTGACCGGCGTGGCGGAATCCAGTGCCTCGCGGCACATCACGATCAGCTGCTGGTCGAGCGCCTTGTCCAGCCCGTGGTCCTGACGCGAGCTGCAGTACAGGTCCTGGTTCATGAACGCCGACTCGGGTTCGTGCAGCACCGGCGACAGGTCGAGCTTGTGGGCCTTCCAGTGCTCGGCGGCCTGCGAGATGTCCAGCGCGCCCACCTGACCGACCATCTCGTTGACCGTGCGGAAACCCAACTCCGCCATGAGTTCCCGGACCTCTTCGGCGATGAACATGAAGAAGTTCTCGACGAATTCGGGCTTGCCGTTGAACCGCTCGCGCAGCACCGGGTTCTGGGTGGCCACGCCGACGGGGCAGGTGTCGAGGTGGCAGACCCGCATCATGATGCAGCCCGACACCACCAGCGGTGCGGTCGCGAAGCCGAACTCCTCGGCGCCGAGCAGCGCGGCGATCACCACGTCGCGGCCGGTCTTGAGCTGACCGTCGACCTGCACGACGATGCGGTCGCGAAGGCCGTTGAGCAGCAACGTCTGCTGAGTTTCGGCCAGGCCGAGCTCCCACGGCGCACCGGCGTGCTTCATCGACGTCAGCGGGGTGGCGCCGGTGCCGCCGTCGTGCCCGGAGATCAGCACGACGTCGGCGTGTGCCTTGGAGACACCGGCCGCGACCGTGCCGACACCGTTCTCGCTGACCAGCTTCACGTGCACCCGGGCCTGCGGGTTGGCGTTCTTCAGGTCGTGGATCAGCTGCGCGAGATCCTCGATCGAGTAGATGTCGTGGTGCGGCGGCGGCGAGATCAGCCCGACGCCCGGTGTGGAGTGCCGCACCTCGGCCACCCACGGGTACACCTTGTGACCCGGAAGCTGGCCGCCCTCACCGGGTTTCGCCCCCTGAGCCATCTTGATCTGGATGTCGGTGCAGTTGCTCAGGTAGTGGCTGGTGACACCGAACCGGCCGGATGCCACCTGCTTGATGGCACTGCGGCGCCAGTCGCCGTTCTCGTCGCGGTCGAAGCGGGTGACGGCCTCGCCGCCCTCACCGGAGTTCGACCGGCCGCCGAGCCGGTTCATCGCGATCGCCAGCGTCTCGTGCGCCTCGGCCGAGATCGAGCCGTAGCTCATCGCGCCGGTGGAGAACCGTTTGACGATCTCGCTGGCCGGTTCCACCTCGTCGATGGAGATGGGTTGGCGCCCATTGTCTTTGAACTTCAGCAGCCCGCGCAGCGACGCCATCCGCTCGGACTGGTCGTCGACGAGCTTGGTGTACTCCTTGAAGATCGAGTACTGGCCCGTGCGGGTGGAGTGCTGCAGCTTGAACACCGTGTCCGGATTGAACAGGTGGTACTCGCCTTCACGGCGCCACTGGTATTCGCCGCCGACCTCGAGTTCGCGGTGTGCGCGCTCGTCGGGCCGGTCGAGGTAGGCCAGCGCATGGCGGGCGGCGACCTCGGCCGCGATGTCGTCGAGGTCGATACCGCCGACCGGGCAGGACAGGCCGGTGAAGTACTCGTCGAGCACCTGCTGGTTGATGCCGATGGCCTGGAACAGCTGCGCGCCGGTGTAGGACGCGAGCGTCGAGATGCCCATCTTCGACATCACCTTGAGCACGCCCTTGCCCGCAGCCTTGACGTAGTTGGCCTTGGCCTGGTCGCTGCTGATCCCGGTGATGACCCCGCGGTCGACCATGTCCTCGATCGACTCGAACGCCATGTACGGGTTGATCGCGGCGGCGCCGAATCCGCACAGCGCGGCCATGTGGTGCACCTCGCGGGCGTCGCCCGCCTCGACGACGAGGCCGACCTGGGTGCGGGTGCGCTCGCGGACCAGGTGGTGGTGCACGGCGGACACGCTCAGCAGTGACGGGATCGGCGCCATCTGCTCGTCGGATTCGCGGTCGGAGAGCACGATGATGCGCGCGCCGTCGCGAATGGCCGCCGAGACCTTGGCGCGGACGTTGCTCAGCGCCTCCTTGAGGCCCTGTCCCCCGCGGTTGACCGGATACAGGCAGCGGATCACCGCGGCGCGCATCCCGTGCTTGTGCCCGCGGATCTCGTGGTCGGGGTCGACGCAGATCAGCTTCGACAGCTCGGCGTTGCGCAGGATCGGCTGCGGCAGCACGATCTGGCGGCACGATTCGGCGGTCGGGTTGAGCAGGTCGCCCTCGGGACCGATGACGCCCTGCAGGCTGGTCACCACCTCTTCGCGGATGGCGTCCAGCGGCGGGTTCGTGACCTGTGCGAACAGCTGCTGGAAGTAGTCGAACAGCATCCGCGGCCGCTGCGAGAGCACCGCGACCGGCGTATCGGTGCCCATCGAGCCGATCGGCTCGGCGCCGGTGCGCGCCATCGGCGCGACGAGCAGGTTGAGCTCTTCGTAGGTGTAGCCGAACGCCTGCTGGCGCAGCACCACCCGGTGGTGCGGCATCCGGACGTAGTCGCCCGGTGGCAGCTCCTCGAGCTGGAACAGACCCGCCTCGAGCCACTCCCCGTAGGGGTGCTCCGCGGCGAGTTCGGCCTTGATCTCCTCGTCGGAGACGATGCGGCCCTGCGCGGTGTCGACCAGGAACATGCGGCCCGGCTGCAGGCGCATCTTCTGCACGACGGTCGACGGATCGAGGTTCAGGACGCCGGCCTCCGACGCCATCACGACGAGGCCGTCCTCGGTGACCCAGATCCGCGACGGGCGCAGACCGTTGCGGTCGAGCACGGCGCCGATCACGGTGCCGTCGGTGAAGCACACCGCCGCCGGACCGTCCCACGGCTCCATCAGCGAGGCGTGGTAGCGGTAGAAGTCCCGGCGCGCCGGGTCCATCGACTCGTGGCGTTCCCAGGCCTCGGGGATCATCATCAGCACCGCGTGCGGCAGGCTGCGGCCGCCGAGGTGCAGCAGTTCGAGCACCTCGTCGAAGCGCGCGGTGTCCGAGGCGCCGGGCGTGCAGACCGGGACGATCTTGTCGAGGTCGGCCCGGGTGCCGAAGACATCGGTCTTGATGAGCGCCTCGCGCGCCCGCATCCAGTTCTCGTTGCCGGTGACGGTGTTGATCTCACCGTTGTGCGCGACGCGCCGGAACGGGTGCGCCAGCGGCCACGACGGGAAGGTGTTCGTGGAGAAGCGCGAGTGCACGATGCCCAGCGCGCTGGTCAGCCGCTCGTCCTGCAGATCGAGGTAGAAGGCCCGCAGCTGGGGCGTGGTGAGCATGCCCTTGTAGACGAACGTCTGGCCGCTCAGGCTGGGGAAGTAGACGGTCTCGCGGCCGGGGCCGTCCTGACCTGGACCCTTGGTGCCCAGCTCGTGCTCGGCACGCTTGCGGACGACGTAGGCGCGGCGCTCGAGCTCCATGCCGGACGCCCCGCTGACGAAGATCTGGCGGAACGTCGGCATCGCGTCGCGGGCCAGCGCCCCCAGCGACGAATCGTCGGTGGGCACGTCGCGCCAGCCCAGCACCGTCAGCCCCTCGGCCTCGGCGATCTTGCCCACCTGCTCGCAGGCGGTCGCGGCGTCCTTCGAGGACTGCGGGAGGAACGCGATGCCGGTGGCGTAGCTGCCCGGTTCGGGCAGGTCGAAGTCCACCACCGCGCGGAAGAACTCGTCGGGAACCTGCAGCAGGATGCCCGCACCGTCACCGGTGTTCGGTTCGGCACCCTGGGCACCGCGGTGCTCCAGGTTGAGCAGGGCCGTGATGGCCTTGTCGACGATGTCGCGGCTGCGCCGGCCGTGCATATCGGCCACCATCGCCACGCCACACGAGTCGTGCTCGTACGCGGGGTTGTACAGCCCTCTGGGCGCTGGTCCCACTGGCATCCCACCTGACCCTTACTCTCGAACCTTCGGCGAAGCTTCAACTGGCTGCCGTCTGCGACGGCGTGAGCCGACGGGGCGGAGGCGGTCCGATGTGCAGCATTGAACGCCGGCCTTTTTTCCACTCGCCACAGGTGGAGAAAACGATAAGACAAACACTGGCTGACATGCCAACTTAGTCAGACCTAACTATACTCGCCGGGCGCATTGCCGGCCGGCGCGCACGGTTCGCGGCCGCCGCGCGGGTCTCGTTGAGGCAGTTGCCTTTTCGTCGACGCCCAGCGGCAGCCCCCACGCCGGCCCGGCGGGCGCGTCAATTGCTGCCGTGGCCGAACAGTTTGCTGGCGTTATTTCGGGGCGCCGTTTTACTGGCATTGTTGACCGAGTGACGTTTGCACAAAGCCTAGTCAGATTCTTAGAGATTGCTGCGTCACCCCGAAAGGGGCGGTCACCCCATCTCCGGGGAGGGGTCGTGAGCGCATCCGGCGTTGCGCAGCCCACCGGCGCTCGGCCGTTCCGGCACGTAAATGACGGCGCCGCAGAGGTTTTGGCGCATCACCGCGGCGACTCGCCGGACCCCGGGCCCGTCCCCATACCCCCTGGGCGTATGCGGACGCTGCCCACGCGCCCATGCTGAACGCGATGTCGCACCCGCTCAACACCCCGATCGGCCGGTTCGGCGTGGAGACATTCGAGGGCACCGGCGACCACAGCGTCGCGACCATGCCCACCCGCGGTCTGGTGAACCCGCTCACCGGGCAGCCCAGCGCGGCCGCGCTGGCGATGCTGCTCGACCACGTCGGCGGGCTGGCCAACCACCTGCGGCGCGGCGAGGACGAATGGACCGTCTCCACCGAACTGTCCCTCGAGCTGGTGCCGGAGGCCGCCGACCTGATCACCGCCGACGACGCCGGCGTGGTCGCGCGGGCTCGGCCGGTCGCCGCGAAGGGGGCCACCGCGCTGGCCGTCTGCGAATTCACCCACCGCGACGCGGTCATCGGCACCGGCAGCGTGCGGTCCTTCTACATCACCGGCGCCCGGTTCACCGAATGGCCGGACACCGACGAGCACCACACCCGCAAGACCGGCCTCGCCGCGATGATGGCCGTCGAACCGGACGGCGCCGCCGCGCTTCGCCAGCACGCCGATCCGGTGATCAACAACATGCTCGGTGTGGTCCATGGCGGGGTGGCCGCGACCGGGTTGGAACTCGTCGCGTCCGCGGCGGTCAACGAGGGTCGCACCGACGCTCCGCTGCGCACCGGATCGCTGCATGTCAACTTCCTGCGCCGACTCGCCGCTGGTGGCGAATGTCGTTACAGCGCAACACCATTGCGCATCGGCCGATCGACAGGGGTGGCCGACGCACAGGCGGTCGGCGCCGACGGTCAGCTGGCGCTGACGGCCCGCTTCACCGGCTATCGCTGAGCAGTCCGCGCGACAGGCATCCGGGGGCGGTTCCTACTCGGCTGCCTCGGCGGCTACGACGTCCCGAAAAGCGGTCGGCGACGGCGGTGACCCCGGTTCGCCTGGATTTCGATCGGCCGTGAGGGTTTTGCTTCGCTGTGATGTGTGTCACCCTCGACAGTGGTGCCCAGTCGACGGAAGGGGTCGGGGATGCAAGAGCCGACGATGGCACACCGGGTGGCCGCCGAGTTCATCGGAACGTTCTGGCTGGTGTTCGGCGGCTGCGGCAGCGCAGTGTTCGCCGCCAAGTTCACCAGCGCGGACGGTTACGCCTTCGGCATCGGGTTCCTGGGGGTCGCGCTGGCGTTCGGCCTGACGGTGCTCACCGGGGTGTACGCGTTCGGCACGATCTCCGGCGGACACTTCAACCCGGCCGTCACGCTCGGTGCGGCGCTGGCCCGCCGCGTCGAATGGCGGGTGCTGCCGGTGTACTGGGTCACCCAGGTGGCCGGCGGACTCGTCGCCGGACTCGTGATCTACATCGTCGCCCAGGGGCAGGAGGGCTGGTCGGCCACCGGCAACATGGCGGCCAACGGCTTCGGCAGCCACTCCCCCGGCGGCTACTCGCTGCTGTCGGTGATCATCGCCGAAGTGCTGCTGACCGCGATCTTCCTGCTGGTGATCCTCGGCGCCACCGACGACCGTGCACCGAAGGGCTTCGCCGGCCTGGCGATCGGGCTGACGCTGACGTTGATCCACCTGATCTCCATCCCGATCTCCAACACCTCGGTGAACCCGGCCCGCTCCACCGGCGTCGCGTTCTTCAACGGCAACGACGCCCCTGCGCAGCTGTGGGTGTTCTGGCTGGCACCGCTGATCGGCGCGGCCATCGCCGGCGCCGCCTACCCGTACCTGTTCGGCAGGTACGAGGAACTGGCCGACCGCCCGGTGCGCGACGACGTCCTCGACACCGAAACCCTCGTCACGGACGAACCGGATCTGCGCACCCGGCGCGGGCCCGATCCGGACGTGCGGTAGCCCGTGCGCCTGCCCGCCCAGGGCGCCGTGTGACAGACAGAATTAGGCAAGCTAACATCCCCGCTATGAAAAGAGCGATCCTGGCGGCTGCCTTCGCTGGTCTGGCGCTCGCCACGCCGGCCGTCGCACACGCCGATATCGACACCGATTTCTCGAATTCGCTGCAGACCATCGGCATCTACGGGCAGAAGGACTACAACGCCTGGATCGCCAAGATCGCCTGTGAGCGGATCGATCGCGGCGTCGATCGCGACGCGTTCGCGTCGGCGACGTTCGTCGGCAGGCAGCTGCCCAAGGGCAGCACCACCGAGCAGGCGTGGAAGTTCCTCGGCCTGGCGTACCCGGCCTACTGCCCCGCCCATCAGGCGCTGCTGCAGATGGCCGCGGAGAAGCCCGCGTGAGTGCCCGTACGCAATCGACCGGAGACCAAGGGAGTGGCATGGCCAACCGTCTGAGAGTCCTGTGGGCCGGTGCGCTCAGCGCCGCCGCCGCGGTGGGCATGATGGCCGCTCCGGCTGTCGCGTCGGCCGACGCCACCGACGACTATCCGATCCCGAACCGGATCATGCGGACCACCTGCACCGTCGAGCAGTACATGGCCGCGGCGCGCGACACGTCGCCCGTCTACTACGAGCGGTACATGATCGACTACAACAACCGGCCGATCGACATCCAGAACATGGCCCGTGACCGGATCTACTGGTTCTTCTCCCTGGACTACACCGCCCGCAGGCAGTACTCCGAGAACACGGCCACCAACGTCTACTACGAGCAGGTGGCCACCCGCTGGGGGAACTGGGCGAAGCTGTTCTTCAACAACAAGGGTGTCGTCGCGCACGCCACCGACGTCTGCATGAACTACCCGCCGTCCGACCCCTCAGTGTGGAACTGGGGATACAACCAGCGTCGGCCGTGAGGGATGTGCCGCTGATGACGATCAAATCCACGTTCTCCGTCGCCGCGATTACGGCCGGACTCACCGCGGCCGCGCTCGGTTTCGGCGCCGCCGCCGCAACCGCTCAGCCCACTCCGCCGCCACCGCCGCCCGCTCAGGGTGAGCCGGTACCGGCGTGGGCACCGCGCAAGCCCGCCGAGTTCTGGGCCGGCCAGCCCGTCGTGTGGACCTCGGCCTGGGGTGGCCGCTGGGGCGTCTGGATCAACGGCGGCTTCATCCCGCTGTCGAAGAACCCGGTGACCAACGGCGGCTGACCCGCTGCGAACAACAATCAGGCCCGCGCCGAAGCGCGGGCCTGATTCGTCTACCGGGAGCTAGCTTTTGGCCGCTTTGGCCGCCGACTTCTCGGTGGATTTGCCCTCGTGCTTGAGTTCCCCGCCCGCGTTCTCGAGGTGGGCACGGACGAACCACTGGAATTTCTCCAATTCCGCGGCGTGGCCGATCAGCATGTCGTTGGTGACCGGGTCCGGCTCCTCGGTCTCCTCGATGTTCTTGCGGGTGTCCTCGATGATCCCGTCGTAGACCAGGTCGAGGGCGGCCAGGTGGGCCTGGACGGTGTCGCGCTCGAGCGAGTAGTCGTCCCAGGTGCGGTCGCTGATGATGGCGCCCGGGGTGCCCTTCGGAGAGCTGCCCAGGGTCGCGATGCGCTCGGCCACCTCGTCGGCGTAGCCGCGCACCAACTCGACCTGCGGATCGATCATCTCGTGCACGCCGATGAAGTTCGGCCCCACGACATTCCAGTGGATGTGCTTGAGCGTCAGATGCAGATCGTTGTACCGGCTGAGCTGCTTCTGCAGCAGCTCCGCGACCTGTGCGCCCTCTTTGTCCGTCATGCCGGGAACGGTGTATGCCATGGAAAACATCTCCTTCTTCCGCGCGTGATCAAGTCTTCGAACCTCGGACTACCCTTCGCCTCCTCAGCGTAATCAGCGCCCTGATCCACGTCACAGTTCCGCAAGTTTCGGGATCGCCTGGCGCGCGCCGAAGCGCGGATTGCGGGCCAGACCGCTGGCCAGCAGCACCCGCACCGCGCGGTGCCGGTGCGGCCGCATCGGTTCGAGCAGCTCGAGCATCGCCGGATCGTCGATCGGATGGCCCAGCAGACTCCACCCGACCGTCTTGGCGAGGTGGTAGTCGCCGACCGACAGGGCGTCGGCGTCACCCCACGCGCGCTGCGCGGTCTCGGCCGCGGTCCACACCCCCACCCCGGGCAGCGACATCATCGCCGCCCGCGCGTCCTCCGTCGGCCGGGCCGACAACCGCTCGAGGGAGTCGGCGCGCTGGGCGCACAGCACCACCGTGCGCGCCCGGGCCGGGTCGACGTTGGCGCGGTGGAACTCCCACGACGGGATGCGCCGCCACACCTGGGCGCTCGGCGGCACCCGCATCTGGGCCGGCGCGGGCCCGGGCGCGGGGGTGCCGTACTTGGTGACGAGAAGCCGCCAGGCGCGGAACGCGTCCATTCCCGACACCCGCTGTTCGAGCACCGCGGGGATGAGCGCCTCGAGCACGCGGCCGGTGCGGCCCAGCCGCAGGTGTGGGACCCGCCGGTGCGCGGCGGCGATCGTCGGCTCCTGCGGGTCGAACCCGGCCGCGTCGTCGTCCGCCCCGAGCAGCGCCGGGGCGCCGTCGAGGAACTCGGCCGCACCGGGACCCCATGCCTGCACGTCCACGGCGTCCGAGGCGGCACGGGTGATGCGCGCGGTCACCAGGCCGCTGGGCGGCAGGCTGGTCCGCCACATCGCGCCGTCGGCGGCGACGACGAAACACGGGTCGCCGCCACCGCGCCGCAGCGGGGTGAGCGTCAGCGCGGGACTGACCGGGCCGCCGAAGACCACGCGACGGTGAACTGGCTGGTCAGACGGCACGGAGGCCGTCCGACGAACGGGGGAAGTGATGACGCAATCGTGACATCGATTCGGGATTGGTTTCCACGCCTGGGGGTACGGACACCTTGAACCCTAGTTTGGAGTGCTGACAACGGGTTTACGGTGAAGGGGTCGGGGTGAGCGGTGTCGACGATCGGCTGCTCGCCGCCGCACTGCGCCCCGCTCCGCCGGGGCGGTTGACCGACGACTCGTTCGACTCGTGGCGAGCGGGCGTGCGCCGCGCGGCGATCGACGCGGTGGCGGAGTTCGTCGCCGACCGCTGCGCCGCCGACATGCGGCTGACCGGTGTGGACATCACCGTCGACGTGCTGGCCGACTTCGTCGGTGACGGCAAGTGCCTGCGGTCGACGTTCGCCTACCTGGGCTGGCTGGCCGGGGCGGAACCCGACGACGCCGCCCTGCGCGCCGCGGCGAGTTTCGACCTGCTGCACATCTTCGCGCTGCTGCAGGACGACGTGATGGACGATTCGCCGCTGCGGCGGGGCCGGCCTTCGGCCCACGTGCGGTTCGCCCGGTGGCACCGGGAGCAGGGCCTCAACGGATCCGCGGAGCGGTTCGGCGCCTCGGCGGCGGTGCTGCTCGGCGACCTCTGCCTGGTGTGGGCGGGACAGATGATGCGGGAGAGCGGTCTTCCCCCCGCCGCGCTCGGGCGGGCCTGGCCGCGGTACGACGCGATGCGCACCGAATTGGCCGTGGGCCAGTTCGCCGATCTGGTCAACGATGCGGGCGGACGGCCGACACTGGAGGACGTGCTCGACGTCGCACGTCGCAAATCGGGGAACTACACGGTGCGCCGCCCCCTGGAGATCGGTGGCGCGCTGGCCGGATGCCCCGAACCGACGCTGCGTTTGCTCGGCCGGTACGGCGCGGCGGTGGGCGAAGCCTTCCAGCTGCGCGACGACCTGCTCGGCATCTTCGGCGCGCCGACCGTCACGGGGAAGCCCACCGGCGGCGACCTCTCCGAACACAAGGCCACCAGCGTGGTGGTGGCCGCGCACCGGCTGGCCGAACCGGCCGTGCGCAATCAGCTCACC
This sequence comes from Mycolicibacterium litorale, assembly GCA_050205415.1. Classification (GTDB taxonomy): domain Bacteria; phylum Actinomycetota; class Actinomycetes; order Mycobacteriales; family Mycobacteriaceae; genus Mycobacterium; species Mycobacterium litorale_C. The sequence goes on along the minus strand of JBNMQY010000022.1, from coordinate 50,765 downwards.
GAGCTGATGTCGCGGCGCGATCTGAGCCCCGGTGACATCACCCGCTGGCGCAACCTGATCGACGCGACGGGCGCGGTGCAGTGGATCGAGCAGCTGATCGAGCGGCGGCTGTCGCACGCACTGGACCGCCTGCACGCCAGCGCGCTCGACGATGCGGTGCGAACCGCGCTGGTCAACATGGCGGCCGTCTGCACCCGGCGGGCCGCATGACCGGAACACGGACAGGAGACGTGAACTGATGCGCACCGTCGGGGGGCGAACAGACCGCGTGGTGGTCGTCGGCGCCGGATTGTCCGGCCTGTCGGCCGCACTGCAACTGGCGGGACGGGGCCGCACGGTCACCGTGCTGGAGCGGGAGACCTTCCCGGGCGGGCGGATGGGCCGGCTGGACGTCGACGGCTACCGGCTCGACACCGGGCCGACGGTGCTGACCATGCCCGACATCATCGAGGACGCGTTCGCCGCGGTGGGCGACTCGATGACCGACCGTCTCGAACTGCACCGTGTCGACCCCGCCTACCGGGCGTCGTTCGCCGACGGCAGCGGCCTGCACGTGCACACCGACGCCACCGCGATGGCCACCGAGATCGAACGCTTCGCCGGTGCCGACGCCGCCGACGGCTACCTTCGGCTGCGGACCTGGCTGACCCGGCTGTACCAGGCCGAGTTCAACGGCTTCATCGCCGCCAACTTCGATTCGCCGCTGTCGCTGCTCACCCCGCAGCTCGCCCGGCTGGCCGCGATGGGCGGGTTCCGGCGGTGGGACCGGGTGGTGCGCACGTACATCACCGACGAGCGGTTGCGGCGCATCTTCACCTTCCAGGCCCTCTACGCGGGCGTCCCCCCGCACAAGGCGCTGGCGGCGTACGCGGTCATCGCCTACATGGACACCGTCGCCGGGGTGTACTTCCCGCGTGGCGGGATGCGCGCGGTGCCGGATGCGATGGCGGCGGCCGCCACCGACGCAGGCGTCGAATTCCGTTACGGTTCTTCGGTATCCACCCTGGAGCGCGGCGCCGACGGCCGCGTGACGGCGGTGCGCACCGACGCGGGTGACCGCATCCCGGCAGACGCCGTCGTCCTCACCACCGAGCTGCCGACGACCTACCGCCTGCTCGGCCGCACCCCACGGCGCCTGTTGCCGCTGCGCCCGGCGCCGTCGGCGGTGGTCGCGCACGTCGGTTGCGCCGCAGTCGATCCCGGCGCCGGCGAGGACACCGCCCACCACACCATCCTGTTCGGCGGCGCGTGGGAGCAGACGTTCGTCGACATCATCGACGAGGGCCGCGTGATGAGCGATCCGTCACTGCTGGTGACCCGCCCCACGGCGGGCGACCCCGACCTGGCACCGGCGGGCCGCGACCTGCTGTACGTGCTCGCACCCGCCCCCAACAAGGCGGTGGGACAGGTCGACTGGTCACAGACGGGTGACGCCTACGTCGAGGACATGCTGGCCGCGGTGCGCCGCCGGATGCCCGGCGTCGGTGACGATCTGGAACTGCTGCACGTCGTGAACCCGGACGACTGGGCGCGCCAGGACATGGCTGCGGGCACCCCGTTCGCCCTGGCGCACACCTTCGGCCAGACCGGACCCTTCCGCCCGGCCAACACCGTCCGCGGTGCGGACAACGTGATCCTGGCCGGATCGTCCACGGTGCCCGGGGTCGGGGTACCGACCGCACTGCTGTCCGGCCGCCTGGCCGCAGACCGAATCACCGGGGCCGTCACCTCGTCCACCCACGCGACGGCCTCGACCAGAGCGAGGAGCGGGTTGTGATCGGATCCGAACTGGACGCCGCCGGGGTACGCGACCCGGCACTGCGCAACGCCTACCGCTGCTGCCGGGTGCTCAACGCCGAGCACGGGCGGACCTTCTTCCTGGCCACCCGCCTGCTGGCGCCCGAACAGCGCCCCGCGGTGCACGCGCTGTACGGATTCGCCCGCCGCGCCGACGACATCCTCGACGATCTGGAGTCCACCGCGACCGTCGCCGAACGCGCCGACCGGTTGCACCGCCTGGCCACCGAGTTGTTCGACGGCCTCGTGCAGGGCAGCGCCCCCAGCGGCGATCCTGCGCTGGCGGCAGTGGTGCACACCGCGCGCCGCTACGGGATCCCGTGGGAGCTGTTCGACGACTTCCTCGCCTCGATGCGGATGGACCTGACCGTCACCGACTATCCGGACCGGGCGTCGGTGGACCGCTACATGTACGGCTCGGCGGAGGTCATCGGGCTGCAGCTGCTGCCGGTGCTCGGCACCGTGGTCCCGCGTGACGAGGCCGCCCCGTACGCGGCGGCGCTCGGTAAGGCCTTCCAGCTGACCAACTTCCTGCGCGACGTCGACGAGGACCTCGATCGCGGCCGGGTCTACCTGCCCGCCGACGAGCTCGCCGCCCACGGCGTCGACCGCGACCTGCTGATGTGGTGTCACACCACCAAGCGCACCGACACCAGGGTGCGCAACGCGCTGGCCGAACAGCATGCCGTGACGCGGCGCATCTACGACTACGCCCGCCACGGGGTGGACATGCTGCATCCGCGGTCGCGGCCCTGTGTCGGCGCTGCGGCGGTGCTCTATTCGGAGATACTGGACTGCATCGAAGCGATCGATTTCGACATCTTCAACCAGCGCGCCACCGTGGGGAACGGACGCCGGCTCCAGGTGGCGGGCGCCGGACTGCTGCGCGCCTGGCGCACCAGGCTCACCCACCCCGCGAAGGTGTAGGCATGGATCGATTCCAGTACCTGATCGTCCTGGGCGCCTGTCTGCTGCTCACCCTGCCGCTGGAGATCCTCGGCGCCGGGGTGTACCGGCAGACCCGGCGCGTGGTGGCGGCGATCCTGCCGGTGGCCGCGGTGTTCGTCGTCTGGGATCTGATCGCGATCCTCGCCGGCGTCTGGGGATACAACCCCGACTTCGTCACCGGCATCGGATTCCCCGGGGTGCCGATCGAGGAACTGCTGTTCTTCATCGTGATCCCGCTGTGCGGTCTGCTCACCTACAACGCCGTCGACACCATCCTGGGCTATCTCAAGCGGCGGCTGCGCGCGCGATCGGCGCAGTCGACGTGATCGGCCTCGGATACACGCTGCCCGCGATCCTGGCGGTGATCGCTGTGGTGGTGTGGGAGGTCGGGTGGTTGCGGACCGGGCTGTTCCGGCGGCCGGCGTACTGGATCTCGATGGTCATCGTGCTCGGTTTCCAGATTCCCGTCGACGGCTGGCTGACGAAGCTCAACGCCCCGATCGTCATCTACAACGAGGAGCACACCAGTGGCATCCGGTTCCCCTGGGACATCCCGGTGGAGGATTTCCTGTTCGGATTCGCGCTCGTGACGGGTGTGCTGCTGCTGTGGGAGCGCCAACGGGTCAGGGGCGCCAAGACGGTGCGCGATGAGTGACGCACTTCCGCACGCCCAGGTGCCCGCCGCGTTCGACACCGGGGCCGCGGCCTACGACAGGCTGGTCGGCGCGAATCCGGGCTACCACGAACATCTTCGGCTGTCCGCGCGGCGGATGGGGCTGCCCGACGGCGGGCGGGGCATGCGACTGCTGGACGCCGGCTGCGGCACCGGCGCGTCGACCGCCGCACTGCTCGCCGCCGCCCCGCACGCCGAGATCGTCGCCGTCGACGCCTCGGCCGGGATGCTCGCGGAAGCGACGGCCAAACCGTGGCCGGGTTCGGTCCGGTTCGTGCACAGCCGCATCGAGGACGTCGCCGCGGCGGGCGTGACCGGCCCGTTCGACGGGATCTTCGCGGCCTATCTGCTGCGCAACCTCGCCGACCCCGACAGCCAGCTGCAGGCCTTCCGCGCCATGCTGCGCCCCGGCGCACCGCTGGCGGTGCACGAGTACTCGGTGCGCGACTCCGTGGCGGCGACCGCGGTGTGGAACGCGGTGTGCTGGGCGATCATCATCCCGGCCGGGCGGCTGCGCACCGGCGACGCCTCGCTCTACACCTACCTGCGACGCAGTGTGCTGGACTTCGACGGTGCGTCGGCGTTCCAGGATCGATTGCGGCGCACCGGGTTCACCCACGTCCACGCCGATACGGTGCCCGGGTGGCAGCGAAATGTCGTGCACACGTTCACGGCAAGGGCAGAGAACCGATGAGCGATCCCCGTCGCGTGGTGCATCCCGCGCCTGCGGGGCTGCCCGACGCCGCATCCCTGGGCCGGCGCCCGCGCGCGGTGGTGGTCGGCGGCGGCATCGCCGGGCTGACCGCGGCGACCGGACTGGCCGAGCGCGGCGTGGCCGTCGACGTCATCGAGCGCGAACCGTATCTGGGCGGGCGGGTCGGCGGCTGGACCGAGGACGTCGACGGGGTCGGCGCGGCCGCGATGAACCGTGGCTTCCACGCGTTCTTCCGCCAGTACTACAACCTGCGCACGCTGCTGCGCCGTGTCGACCCGCAGCTGTCGATGCTCATCCCCGTCGAGGACTATCCGCTGATCGACGGCCAGGGCCGCCGCGACACGTTCCGCGGGCTGCCGCAGACGCCACCGTTCAACGCCGTCGCGTTCGCGTTGCGCAGCCCCACCTTCCGATTGCGGGATCTGGCCCGGCTCAATGCCCGGGCGGCCGCCCCGCTGGCGACGGTGTCGGTGCCCGACATCTACGACCGGCTCGACCACGTCGACGCCGAGACCTTCCTGCGCGACATCAACTTCCCGGCGGCCGCACGGCATCTGGCGTTCGAGGTGTTCTCCCGCAGCTTCTTCGCGCAGCCGCCGGAGTTGTCCGCGGCGGAGCTGGCGACGATGTTCCACATCTACTTCCTCGGCTCCAGCGAAGGGCTGGTGTTCGACGTCGCGGACGACAACTTCGACGTCGCGCTGTGGGAACCGTTGCGGCGCTATCTCGACGGTCTCGGGGTGCGGTTCCACACGGGGGTGTCGGTGACGTCGGTGGAGCCGGGTTTCACCGTGCACACCGATGCGGGGCAACCACTGTCCGCCGACGGTGTGGTGCTGGCCGCCGACCCCGCGGGCCTGCGCGAGATCGTCGGCGCGTCAAGCGGTTTGGGTGACGAGGCGTGGCGGTCGCGCGTCGGCGGGTTGGGCAGCGCACCACCGTTCCTGGTGCAGCGGCTCTGGCTGGACCGCCCGGTGGCGCCCGACCGGCCTGCCTTCCTGGGCACCGGCGGCCTGACGCCGCTGGACAACGTCAGCGTGCTCGAACGCTACGAACGCCAGGCCGCCGAGTGGGCCCGGCGCAGATGCGGTTCGGTCGTCGAACTGCACTCGTACGCGGTGACCGACACGTCCGACGATCTGCCGCGCCGGCTGCTGGCGCGGCTGCACGCGATCTTCCCCGAGACCGCCGAGGCGAACATCGTCGGGGAACGTCTCCTGCTGCGCGGCGACTGTCCACGCTTCGCCCCCGGCGACTTCGCGGTCCGCCCCACGGTCGATACGCCCGTCGAGGGGCTGGCGCTGGCCGGTGACGGCATCCGCATCGACCTGCCGGTGGCGCTCATGGAACGCGCCGCGACGACCGGGTGGAGCGCCGCCAACCGCCTGCTGGCGCATTTCGGTGTCGCGGGGCACGCCGTCACCACCGTCCCGACCTCCGGCCGATCAGCGACGCTGCGGCGGCTCGCCCAGCGGGGAAGGCAGCTGCAGCCATGAACGTGCTCGCCGACATCAGGGCCAAGTGGGCGAAAACGTCACCGTTCCAGGTACTTCCGCGCATCGACTGGGCCCAGCAGAAGCCGACGTACCAGGATGCGCAGCCCGCGCTGATCAACGATGCGCTGACCCGGGCGCAGGCCCGGCCCAGCGGCAACTGGTATCCGTTCGCCGCCAGTGCCGACGTCCGGGGCAAACCGCTGGGCACCTCGGTGGCCGGGGTCGAACTGGTCGCGTGGCGGGGTACCGGCGGGGAACTGCGCGTGGGCCCGGCGAGCTGCCCGCATCTGGGCGCCGACCTGTCCACCGGCACCGTCGAGTGCGGGGCTCTGATCTGCCCGTGGCACGGGTTGCGGCTGTCCGGGGAGCGGCGTGAGTTCGGGTGGAAACCGTTGCCCGCCTTCGACGACGGCGTGCTGTCCTGGGTGCGGCTGGACCGCGTCGGCGGTGAGGAGCCGACGGAGCGACCCATCATCCCGGTCCGGCCGCCCGAGCCGACGCTGTCCGCGGTGACCCGCCTGGTCGGTGTGTGCGAACCCGACGATGTGATCGCCAACCGCCTCGACCCGTGGCACGGCGCGTGGTTCCACCCGTATTCGTTCACCCGGCTGGAGGTGCTCAGCGCGCCGACGACCGGTGAGGTGCCCGAGCAGGAGGACCGGTTCCTCGTGGCGGTCACGTTCCGCATCGGCCGCCTGGGGGTGCCGGTGGTGGCCGAGTTCGTCGCGCCCGGGCCACGCACGATCGTCATGCGGATCGTCGACGGCGAGGGGGCGGGCAGTGTGGTCGAAACCCATGCGACGCCCGTGGGTCCCGGCCCCGACGGCCGGCCGCGCACGGCGGTGATCGAAGCCGTTGTCGCGCATTCGGATCGGCCGCGGTTCGGGTACGGGCGCAAGGTCGCGCCGTTGATCACGCCGTTGATGCGGCATGCGGCGACGAAGTTGTGGCGTGACGATCTCGCCTACGCCGAGCGCCGCTACGCCGTCCGCACCCGCTGACCCACCTCGTTTCCGCGAGGGTGCGTGTCTGCTCCGCGACACGCCGCGCACAATGCTGCATTTGCGCACCCTCGCGCTCAGTCGACGGGGAAACCGGCGGCACTGCGGATCCGCGAAAAGGCGCGGACCATCGCATCGGTCGCCTCGTGGGGGTCCGCGAGCGACTCCCCGTCGGAGAGCACCGAGATGTTCAGTTGGTCGACATAGCTCCACACGGTGACGTTCATGGCGCTGCCCGCCGCCAGCGGACCCACCGAATAGATCTCGGTCACCACCGCCCCGGCGATGCGGCCTCGGCGCCGCGGCCCGGGGACGTTGGAGACGATGACGTTGAACAGCTGATTGGGCGCCCTGCGCCGCGACGTCCATCCGAAGACGGTGCGCAGCGCCGTCGGCGGTACGTACTCCAGCCAGCGCCCGACGGTGCCCGGCCCCAGCAGGTCGTGGTTCTCCTTGGCCGTGCCCGCCGCGAGCGCGGTCAGCCGGACCTGTTCGAGGGGGTCGTCGATGTGCACCGGCAGTGACACCAGCATGGTGCTCAGCGCGTTGCCGGTGATGCGGTCCCGCGAGGTGTCGGTGGCGGCGGGCACCGAGGCGATGATCGGTGCGTCGGCGTGACCGTCGTGGGCCAGCAGCAGTTCCCGCAGCGCGCCCGCCGCTGCCGCCAGCACGAGATCGTTGAGCGTGACGCCGAGGTGCTTGCCGGTCTCCTTCGCATCGGCCAGCGACAGGGAGGCGCTCGCGAAGCGGCGGGCCGGTGACAACTTGTGGTTCAGGAACGTCGGGGGCGGGTTGAACTGGCGGGCGAGGTCCGGGTTCCTGCGGCGCTGCCGCGACCGGCGCACCACCCGGTAGACCCCGAGCGCACCGTCCCGCACGACACCGGGCAGCTCTGTCAGCTTGCGCGCATGGTCGCCGGCCGCACCGCGGATCAACGCCGCCGGCGACGGCCCGGCACCGGTGCTGTCCGGTCCGTCGCCGACAGCGGTATCGGGCCATTCCATGGCCCGCGCCATCAGGTTCGCCGACGCCACACCGTCGGCGAGCGCATGGTGCACCTTGCCGATGACCGCGATCCGATCGTCCGCGAGGCCCTCGGCGTAGTACAACTCCCACAGCGGACGCCCGCGGTCCAGGGCGGTGCCCGCGATGTCGCCGATGACCTCGTCGAGTTCGCGCCGACCACCCGGCGCGGCCACCCGGACCCTGCGGACGTGGTAGCCGAGGTCGACGTCGGCGTTCTCGCGCCACATCGGTCGGTGCAGGCGCAGCGGGACGTCGACGAGTTCGTAGCGCAGGGGCTCCAGCAGGTGCATCCGGGCGCGCAGCGTCTCGCAGAAGATCTCGAAGCTCGGCTCGCCCGCGAATCCCGAGGTGTCGACGACGGCGACCTTGAGCGTGTGCTGGTGCACGTTGGGCGTTTCGCTGTTGAGTAGCAGCACATCCCAGCCGCTGAGCCGCTTCACGACGCGGCGGCGGCGAGCACCCGGTCGTGCACCGAACTGATCGCCTCGCGCAGCGCCGGTACGAACTTCGCGGACTGCAGTGTGCAGCTGGCGTGCCCGGCGTCGACCGGCACCGCGTGGGCACCCGGTATCCGCTCGGCCAGCCAGCGTTGGCGCCCCGTGCCGAACGCGAGGTCGCGCATCGTGATCACCACCGACGTCGGCACGTCGATCTCCGGCACCCACGGCCGCGAGTCGAACCGGGTGATCTCGGCGATGGCGCGGGTGATCGCACCCGGGCTGGTGGTGCGGAACTGGCCGAGCAGCCACTGCGGCACCCCGAAGACGCCGTCGGCCACCGCGGACACCGGCGTGAGCGACGGGCCGCGCAGCGGCGGGCTGAACGCGTCGACGAACGCCGCGAAGATACCGGTGGCGAGCCGCTCGTAGCTCGCGCGGGAGACGGCCGCGGCCCCGGCGCACAATACGAGCCCGTCGACGCGTTGGGGGTGACGCCGCCACACCAACTGGGCGACGAGCGAGCCCATCGAGTAGCCGACCGGCACGAACGTCTCGATACCGAGCGCGTCGGCCAGTGCCGCGACGTCATCGGCGCAGTCCTCCAGGAGGAACCGGGAGGAGCTGATGCCGTGCCCGTGACACCGTTGGTCGAACACCACCACCCGACCGAACTGCTTGACCGTGTCCAACGCCGGATACCAGGTCATCAGCCCGGTACAGGCGACCGAGTGCAGCAGGAGGAAGGTGGGACCGCGCTGCGGCCCCGAGTCGATCACGTACGTGCTGCCCCGTCCGGGCAGCTCGACGGTCCGACCTGCAGGGATGTCGCCGACGGCGGCCAGCGCCGGGATACCGGGAAGTCTCGGCATGGTCAGCCCCCATCGGCGCCGATGGTCGTCGTGCCGCCATTACAGCACGCGGATCAAGACCAGACCGCGTTTCCCGGGAACGGCTCAGCGCACGCTGATGTCGGCCTTGTCGGGATAGAAGGCGACGTGCCCCGCGATGGCGGCAACCGCCGGATACGGCTGGGCGTAGGTCCAGATCGCGTCCTCGACCGTCTGGTCGGCGGCGTTCACGTGGTAGTAGGCGGCGTCGCCCTTGTAGGGGCAGTAGGTCGAGGTGTCGCTGCACACCAGCGCCGACTCGACGACGTCGCGCAACGGGATGTACTGCACCGCAGGGTAATCCGACTCCTGCAGGGTGAGCGCATCGTCGGTCTCGGCGATGACGACGCCGTTGACGGTCACCGTGACGTGGCGTCCGGTGGGGGTGACGGCGATGGGGTGCTGTGCGGTGGGTTCGAGGACGGGGCGACCGGCCATGACGGACCTCCTCAGATCGAGTCGCTTCAGACGTTCCAACAAGGCGCCCACCGCCGTTTCTTCCGAACACTACGATCGTCGGTCATGACGAAACCGGACGCCGCGTCAGCTCAGGCCACCGTCGACATCGCCGCCGACCCGGACGCGGTGTACCGCCTCATCACCGATCTTCCCACCCTCGCCGAGCTGGCCGAGGAGACTTCGGCGATGCAGTGGAAGAAGGGTGGTGCGGCCCGGCCCGGTGCGGTGTTCGTCGGCCGCAACCGCAACGGGTCGCGGTCCTGGAACACCACCTGCACCGTCACCGACGCGACACCGGGCCGGGTGTTCGGCTTCGACGTGCACAGCATGCGCATTCCCGTCGCGCACTGGCGCTACGAGATCACCCCGACCGCCTCGGGGTGCCGGGTCACCGAGAGCACCTGGGACCGCAGGCCCGGGTGGTTCCGGAAACCGGCCGGATGGGCGACCGGCGTCAAGGACCGCGCCACCGCCAACACCGAACACATCGCGGCCACGCTGCAGCGGCTCAAGGACCGCGCCGAGCGTTAGGGCCGGCCGGTGATCCGGTCGGCGAGCTTCGCGATCGGCGACGTGGTGGTCCGCCCGCGCTCCTCGTGCCGGTCGGCGAGCCGGTAGGCGAGGTAGAGCCCCCGTACGCCGAGCCAGCGCAGCGGCTCCGGTTCCCAACCGCGCGAATGATGCCCGACCCACGGGAGGTCGGTGAGCGGCGTCGACCGCTCGAGCACCAGGTCGGCCAGCGTGCGTCCGGCCAGGTTGGTCGCCGTGACACCGTGTCCCACATAGCCGCCGGCCCAGCCCAGTCCGCTCTCGCGGTCGAGGGTGACGGTGGATTCCCAGTCGCGGGGCACCGCGAGCACCCCGCACCACCCGTGCGCGATCGGCACGTCCCGGATCTGCGGCAGCAGTGAGTGCAGCACCCCGGTGAGCCGGCGGATCGTGCGCTGCGGGACGCGACCGTCGTCGTCGGTCCGCGATCCGTACCGGTACGGCACACTGCGCCCGCCGATCGCGATCCGGTTGTCGACCGTGCGCTGGGCGTAGAAGAATCCGTGCGCGGTGTCGCCGACCGTTTCGCAACCACTCCAGCCGATCGACGCCCACCGCTCGTCGGGGATCGGCTCGGTGGCGATCATCGAGCTGTTCATGGGCAGCCAGCGGCGGCGCAGACCGGGCAGGGCCGCGGTGAAACCCTCGGTGGCGCGCAGCACGATCGGCGCGCGCACGGTGCCGTGCGGCGTGCGCGCCCGGCCCGGGCTGATGTCGGTCACCGGGGACTGTTCGTGGATCGGAACGCCGAGCCGTTCGACGGCGTCGGCAAGGCCGCGCGCGAGCCGGGCGGGTTGGATGCGCGCACAGTGTGGGGTGTGGTAGGCCGACACCACTCCGTTGAATCGAATGCGTTCGGCAGCTTCGGTTTTCGTCAACGGCGTGACGCCGTCGACCTGCCAGTGCCGCTCCTCCTCGAGTGCGGCCGCCAGTCGCGCCGCCTGTGCGGCGTTGCGCGCGATCTCCATGGTGCCGCCCTTGACGATGCCGGCGTCGATGCCCTCGGCGGTGGCGACGGCCGCGACCTCGTCGACGGCCGCGTTGAGCTGCCGCTGCCACGCCACCACCTTGTCGCGGCCGTAGCGGTCGGCCATCGCATTCCGGTCACCGGGCACCAGACCGGACAGCCAGCCACCGTTGCGGCCGGAGGCGCCGAAACCGGCGAAGCGGGCTTCGAGGATCACGACGCGCAGCGACGGGTCCGCGCGTTTGAGGTAGTAGGCGGTCCACACACCGGTGTAGCCGGCGCCGACGATGCAGACGTCGGCGTCCCGGTCTCCCGGCAGAGGTGCGCGGTGGGGCGGCAGTTCGTCGAACCAGTGGGAGACGCGACCGTTCACCGTGGACACCGCACGATTCTGGCACCCGGACCACCGCCCAATCAGGCGCCGGGTGGATATCGACCCGGAAACGGGTAAGGGTTGGGCATGACATCCGACGGTGCGGCCGCCTTGAACGACACGGGTTCGGAACGCCCCAGGGTGCTGATCATCGGCGGAGGGTTCGGTGGCCTGTTCTGCGCCCGCCGCCTCGGACGCGTCGGCGTCGACGTCACGCTGCTCGACCGCGCGGCGTGCCACGTGTTCCAGCCGCTGCTCTACCAGTGCGCCACAGGCACGTTGAGCATCGGCCAGATCAGCCGGTCGCTGCGCGAAGAACTCGCGCACCACCACAACGTCACGACGCTGCTCGGCGAGGCCGTCCGGCTCGACCCCGACGCGCGCCGGGTGACGGCCCGCCGCCCCGACGAGACGACCTTCGAGCTCGCGTACGACTACCTGGTGATCGCCGCGGGCATGCGCCAGTCCTACTTCGGCAACGAGGAATTCGCCGCCTGGGCGCCCGGCATGAAGACGCTCGACGATGCGCTCAGCATCCGCCGTCGGATCTTCGCGGCCTTCGAGATCGCCGAAACGCTGCCGCCGGGCCCCGAGCGGGAGGAGTGGCTCACCTTCGCCGTCACCGGCGGCGGCCCCACCGGTGTCGAATTGGCCGGTCAGATCCGGGAATTGGCGACCCGCGCGCTGGCCAACGAGTTCCACAGCATCGAACCGCAGGAGGCGCGGGTGCTGCTGTTCGACGGCGGTGACCGCGTCCTCAAGAGCTTCGCGCCTGCGCTCGCCGAACAGGCGTCGCGGACGCTGGAGGAGTTGGGCGTGGAACTGCACTTCGGCGTGCACGTGACCGACGTGCGACGCGACGGTGTGACGGTGAGCCCGAAAAGTGGTGGGCCGAACGAGGAATACGCGACCCGCACGGTGCTGTGGACGGCCGGCGTGGAAGCTGTGCCCTTCGCACGGCACGTCGCAGAACAGCTGGGCGCCGACACCGACCGGTCGGGGCGCATCGCGGTGACCGCCGACCTGTCGGTGCCCGGACATCACGAAGTGTTCGTCATCGGCGACCTGGCCGGCCGGGACGGGCTGCCTGGGGTGGCGGAGAACGCGATGCAGGGCGGGCTGCACGCCGCTGCCTGCATCCGGCGCGATCTCGACGGGCGTAAACGCAAGGATTTCCGCTACCGCGATCTCGGCTCGGCCGCGTACATCAGCCGCGGACACGCCCTGCTGCAGGCGGGGCCGGTCAAGGTCTCGGGCGTCCTCGGGTGGCTCGGCTGGGGCTTCATCCACATCGCGTTCCTCACCGGCGTGCGGAACCGCTTCAGCACCGTCGGTACCTGGATGGCCACCATCGCGCGGGCGAACCGGAGCGACCGCTCCTTCATCCTCGGTGGCTCCGGCCATCCCGAGGAGCCCTACACCTGGGAATCGCCGGTGCACCAGGGGCACCACTCGACACGCGGAGCCTGAGCTCGTGTGTTTGAAATCGCTCAGATAGGACTTGGCGGAATGGACTCGTTGCGAGACCATCGAAACATGCCCGTAACAACCGCATTGCGTCGCCTGACGGGCGGCCCACTCGTGCGGTGCGTCGACCGCGTGGAGGCGGGCGCGGCGCTGACCGGCGCCCTGCTGCTCGTCGTCGCCGCCTTCTTCGCGGTGCAGGTCTCGGACTCGGTCAGCGCCGAACAGTTGCGAGTCGCCGAAGTCGAAGCGGCCAACCGCCATGCCGTCGACGCCGTCGCCCTGGAGCGGAGCAAAGCCAAACCCCAGCGAGTCATGACGACGTTCACGGTGCACGTGCAGTGGACCGCTCACGGCGTCACCCGCGACAGGATCGTCGAGGTGCCACAGCCGGTCTCCGCCGGCGACCGGGTCGAGGTGTGGACCGACGCGCAGGGCAACGCCGCCTCGGCGCCGACGAGCGGCACGGAAGCGCAGGCGAGTGGATTCGCCGCCGGCCTCGGGGTGTGGTTACTGAGCCTCGCGTTGGTCGCGAGTGCTCTACTCCTGCTCCGCCGGGCGCTGAACCGGGTGCGGTATCGCGGGTGGGACCGCGACCTCGCGCTGCTCGTCGGCTACGGGGGCGGGTCGACGGCGCATCACTGACACTCACGACGACAGAAGGGGCGCCCCTGGCGGGGCGCCCCTTCTGTGTGTCTGCCCGTCAGCGGACGGTGACGTAGACGACGCGGTCGTCGTTGTCGTAGCGCACGGAGACGATGCTCGACTGGTCCAGCGGCTTGACCGCACCCTGGTGGTTCACCCGGACCGCATACCCGCGGTCGTCGAGCGAGCCGATCGTGTCGGCGGCGTTGCCCGGCCCGGCCGGGGCGGCCTGTGCGGGAGTGGCCAGGCCGAGGAATCCTGCGGCCAGTCCGCTGGCGATGATGGTGGCGAATCCGAACTTGTTCATAATCCCTACCTCTTTCGCATCTCTTCGGTCTGGAGGGATCTCCCGGCCGGTCTGATCGTTCAAACCAGCAGGTCAACGCGGTGATTCCGGATGGCAGTGATTGACCGACACGTGGCAGGATGTTTCGCTTCTACCCACTGCTGCCACGCGAGAAGGGGATGTCGGACCCCGAGCGCATGCTTGCCGCGACGACGACGAAAGGGGCGGCGATGTGCTGGCAATGCGATCACCCGGAGGCAACGGCGAGCGACTACCTCGACCTGGTGTACGGCAGGATCCTGCGCAAAGGCTGGACCGTCCAGTACGTCGAAAGCGAGCCAACGCCGTTCGCCTACACCATCGGCCTGCACGACTGCGGACTCCCTGAACTCCTCATCACCGCCGTCGACCCGCAGCGCGCACTGCTGGTGCTGAACACGGTCGCCGAGTACTGCATCGCCCACGACGGGCCGGTACTGCCGGGAGATTTCATGACGCTGCCCGACCAGCTGATCGAATTCGTCGAGGTGTCCCAACCCGACGCGCACATGGGGATCGCCATCGCCATCTACGGGCGCGACGTGCGGGCCCTGCAATTGGTCTGGGCCGACGCGGACTTCGAGTTCCCGTGGTCGGCGGCGTTCAATCCCGGTGGGGTACGTCAGCCGGTGCTGGGGCAGCGGGAGACGCGTTGCCCACTGCACCGATCAAAGCCGCAGGCGCCCAAGTGAATACGAAAGGGGCGCCCCGTGTGGGGCGCCCCTGCTGTGTGTCTGCGCGTCAGCGGACGGTGACGTAGACGACGCGGTCGTCGTTGTCGTAGCGCACCGACACGATGCTCGACTCGTCGAGCGGCTTGACCATGCCCTGATGGTCGACCCGCACCGCATACCCGCGGTCGTCGAGCGAGCTGATCGCATCGGCGGCGTTACCCGACCCCGACGGTGCGGCCTGCGCGGGAGCGGCCAGACCCAGGACCGCGGCGGCCAGTCCACTTGCGGCGATGGCGGCGAATCCGAACTTGTTCATAATCCCTACCTCTTTCGCATCTCTTCGGTCTGGAGGGATCTCCCGGCCGGTCTGACCGTTCAAACCAGCAGGTCAACACCGTGATTCCGGATGGCAGTGATTGACCGGCACGTGGCAGGAATCGCCCCGGAAGGAGGCTGACCGAGGCTCAGAACGCGTAGCGGTGGAACTGCGCCATCGCGCGCACCGCGGGCACCCTGTTCAGCACGGCGGCCATCGCCCGGTAGCCGACCGCCAACTCGGAGAACACCTCGGATTCGAACACCGGCACCCACGCGAGCAGTCGCGTCCCCGGCACCCCGCCGAGAATGTCAGCGGGACCGCCGATCCCCCAGTGCAGCGTCGCCCCCGACCGCCGGACCGGGGTGTTGGTCCACTGCAGGGCGATGCCCAGCCGGTTGAACGCATCGAATTGCAGCTCGCCACCGGGGAATCGGGTGACCAGACGGCGCAGCAGCGCGTAGCCGTCCGCCTCCGACAGGTACATCGTCAGGCCCTCGGCGAGCACCAGTGTCGGGCGGTCCGCCGGGACGGCCGACACCCACGCCGGGTCGGTGACGGAGGCGGCCACCACGTGGCAGTGCTCCCGGGCCGGGTAGAACAGCTCCCGCAGCGCCGCGACGTCGGGATAGTCGATGTCGAACCACTCGACCCCGGGGCCGGGCTCGAGCCGGTAGTAGCGGCTGTCGAGTCCGCAGCCCAGGTGTACCACCACCGCCTCCGGGTGCACGGTGAGAAACTGTCGCGCCCAGGTGTCGAAGTGCTTGGCGCGCAACGCCACCGACACCGCATTCTTGGGCCTGATTCCCGTCCGCGCCCAGTCGTAGTCGATGCGCGCGACGATGTCTCGGGCGTAGCCGTCACCCAGCGCCGAGTGCGGTGCATCCGCGTCGAGCGCCCTGGCGTACAGCGTCGCCAGCATCGTCTCCGGTGCGCCGTGCAGGTCGACGCGCATCACGGGGCGATCCGCAGGTACAAGAACTCCGAGACGTTCACCAGCGCAAGGATGTTCCGGACCGGCGCCGGCATGTCGGCGCGGTCCTCGTCCACGTACACCTGCGGGTCGGTCAGCACGTAACGTCTGCGCCGGGTGACGAGTTCGCACTCTCCGGCCGCGACGACGTTCCTGACCCAGTCCGCGTCCGAGCCGTAGGTGAGGGCGAACACGAATCCGTCGCGACGGGCGAAGAGGTTCACCGGGGTGCGAAACTCCCGGCCGCTTCTCCGTCCGCGGTGGACGACCATCCCGAAGCCGGGCAGCCACGGCGCGACGAACTTGACGATCCTGTTGAGACCGACGCGATTGGCCCGTGCAAGCCACCTGGGAGCCGGCATGACTACATCTGACTTCTGCTCGTCCGCTTGGCATTCCGCAGATCGACCCAGAACCGGGCGGCCTCGGCGATCGACTCTTCGACCGGCCGCGGCTGCCAGCCCAGCTCCCGCACGGCCTTAGCGTGGTCGAGTTCGCACTCGGCGCGCATCAACCGCAACGCTTCCAGCGACATCCGTTCGTCGGTACCCCGCAGCCGCGACTTGACACTGCCCAGCGCGGCGAGCGCATACGACACCGGAAGCGGCAGCGACCGCGCCGGCGGCGCCACCCCGGCGGCCTCCGCCGCGATCCGCGCGACGTCGGCGTTGCTGATCATCTTCTCCGAGATCAGGTACCGCTCCCCCGGCCGCCCGCGATCGGCGGCCAGGATGAGGGCGCGGGCCGCATCGTCGACGCCGACGGCCTCGAGTTCGATACCGCTCATGACGAACGGCAACTTGCCCAGCGCGGCACCGGCGATGATCGCTCCGTGCGGCGTGCGGCCCCAGTCCCCGCCGCCGTACGTCGTCGACACACACATCGCCACGGCGGGCAGTCCGCGCTGCCGGGCATACCGCAGCACCAGTTCCTCGCCCTGCACCCGGGATCGGACGTACGGCGTCACCCGGCGCACGTCGACCACGTCGTCCTCGGTGGCCCGCCAGCCCCGGCGCCGGCCGACGGTGACGTAGCTGCTGGTGTACACGAAGCGGCGCAACGGTGTCTCGACCGCGACGTCGAGCACGTTGCGGGTGCCTTCGACGTTGGTGCGGAACAGCGGCGCGGGGTCGCGCAACCAGCCGCGCGCATCGACCACGCAGTAGTAGACGTCGTCGCAGCCGGCCATCGCCGCGCGCAACGTGTCGTCGTCCCAGATGTCGCCGACGTACCGCGTCACGTCCAGATCGTCGATGCCGATGGTCTTTGCGTCCGCCCGCACCATGGCCCGCACGTCGTGGCCGTCCGCGACGAGTTGCCGCGTGACGTGCGAACCCAGGAAGCCGTTCGCCCCGATGACCAGTGCGGTGCTCACCGCCCGCCCCCGTACTGCTTCATCCAGGCCGCCGCCTCGTCGGTCAGGGTGCCCAGCTCGGCCGCCTTGCGGCACCACTTCACCGTCGCCGAGACGAATCGCAGTGGGTTGTAGACGTCCTCCTGCCGGCACCACTGACCGTCCCCGGCGTAGGTGATGATCGAGATGTTCGTGGCGCTGATGACCGAGCCGTCCCCGGGATCGCGCATCGGGTTGTCGAGTTCACAGATGATCCGCCCGGTGCCCTCGTCGACGACCGACCACAGCGCCGGGAACGCCGTCATGTAGCTGCCGGGGAACGTGGTCATCGTCTTCCAGATCCACGTCCTGACCTCTTCGCGGCCCCGCATGGTGCCCGCGGCGTGTTCGACGTAGAGGACGTCGGGACTGTACTGCTCGACCCAGGGATCCCAGTCGCGGGTCTGCGCGGCGTGCGCGACCGTCTCCTCGAACGTCGCGAACGCCGCCGTGAGCTCCGCGTGCGTGAACCTGGCGGGGACCGTGTTCGTCACATCAGAACTAGAACACGTTCTATCCGGTCTTGTCGAGGGTGTACCCCCGTCGAGCAGGGATGATCGCAGCCCGGCCTACGGTTGAAGAAGGTGCACACAAGGAGGTCATGTGGCACAGGGCCATCAAGAGAAGAGCCATTTGAAGGACACGGGCTACAACAAGAATCCCGCAGCGGTGAACGCGCTGTCCCCCGAGCAGTACCACGTCACGCAGGAGAACGGCACCGAGCGGCCGTTCACCGGCGAGTACTGGGACAACCACGAGCCGGGGATCTACGTCGACGTGGTGTCCGGTGAGCCGTTGTTCGCGTCGGTCGACAAGTTCGAGAGCGGCAGCGGCTGGCCGAGCTTCACCCGGCCGATCGAACCCGCCAACGTGAAAGAGAAGCGGGACTTCAGCCATCTGATGATCCGCACCGAGGTGCGCTCGGCACACGGTGACAGCCACCTCGGCCACGTCTTCACCGACGGACCCCGGGCCGAGGGCGGGCTGCGGTACTGCATCAACTCCGCGGCACTGCGGTTCGTGCACCTCGACGACCTCGAGGCGCAAGGATATGGGGAGTACAAGACGCTGTTCGAGACCACCATCGAGAAGGAGACGCGATGACCGAGTACAAGAAGGCCATCCTGGCGGGCGGCTGCTTCTGGGGTATGCAGGACCTGATCCGTAAGCAGCCGGGTGTGGTGTCGACGCGCGTCGGCTACACCGGCGGGCAGAACGACCACCCCACCTACCGCAACCACCCGGGTCACGCCGAGGCGATCGAGATCACCTACGACCCGGCGCAGACCGACTACCGGGCCCTGCTCGAGTACTTCTTCCAGATCCACGATCCGACGACGAAGGACCGCCAGGGCAACGACATCGGCACCAGCTACCGCTCGGCGATCTTCTTCACCGACGAGGAGCAGAAGCGCGTCGCGCTGGACACGATCGCCGACGTCGACGCGTCCGGGCTGTGGCCAGGCAAGGTGGTCACCGAGGTGACACCGGCCGGTGACTTCTGGGAGGCAGAACCCGAACACCAGGACTACCTGGAGAGGATGCCGTGGGGGTACACCTGCCACTTCCCGCGGCCGGACTGGAAGCTGCCCAAGCGGGCCGACGCGAAGGCTTGATCGGGCCGGCCTGATCAGGCCAGCGGCTGGGGCCGGCGGCGCAGGGTGACCCGCCCGCCGGCCTTCGGCGTATAGGCGACGCCTCGGGAGTGCACCTTCTCCCCCGGGACGGTCGTGGGTTCGATGACGAAGTGACGCAACACCGTCCGCAGGACGATGTCCATCTCGACGTTGGCGAACACCGCCCCGATGCACCGGCGAGTGCCGCCGCCGAACGGTACGTGCACCAGGGGTGACGGGCGCGAGCCGACGAACCGCTCGGGTGAGAACCGTTCGGGATCGACGTACTCCTCGGCCTGCTCGTGGATCTCGCTGAGCGCCACCACGATCGAGTAGCCGCGGGGGATCACCCACTCGCCGAGTTCGAAGGTCGGCGCGTAGACGTGGCGGCCCGCGAAGTCGATGACGGTGCGGTTCCGCTGCACCTCGTAGATCGTCGCCTGGCGGTATTCGTTGTCGTCCGTCGCCGCCTCGGCGACGAGCTTTGTGAGGACGTCGGGGTGCCGGCTGATCCGCTCGAAGGCCCAGCCGAGTGTCGACGCCGTCGTCTCGTGGCCTGCGGCGAGCAGGGTGAGGAGTTCGTCGGCGATCTCGCTGCGCGACATCTCCGTACCGTCTTCGTAGGTGCTGCGCAGCAGCAGGGCCAGCACGTCGTCGCGCTCGTCGAACCGCGGGTCGGCGCGGACTTCGTCGATGAGCCGGTCGATCGTCTCGTTGTAGCGCCTGCGGTAGTCGGCGAGCCGTCCCCACGGCGTGAGGCGGCCGAAGGTCCGCGGCGGGCTGGGCACCACCGCCAGCCGCGATCCCAGCGTGACCCACGGGGGGATGATGCGGCGCAGTTCGTCGAGCTTCTCCCCGTCCGCGCCGAACACGGCCCGCAGGATCACGTTGAGCGTGATGCGCATCATCGGCTCGAGCGTCTCGAACGGCTGCCCGTCGGGCCAGTCGACCGATTCGCGCAGCGTCTCCTCTTCGAAGAGTTTCTCGTAGTTCTTGACGCTCTTGCCGTGCAGCGGTGGGGTGAGCAGGCGACGGCGCCGCTTGTGTTCGGCGCCGTCGAGCGCGAACACCGAACCGGGGCCGAGGATCCGGCTGAGGTTGGGCTGGATGTTGCCGACGGCGTCGGTGGGCGCCATGAACAGTTGCCGGGCCAGTTGCGGATCGGCGACCATCACCGTCCGGCCGAACATCGGGATGTTGATCCGAAAGACCGGGCCGTGCCGGCGCGCCATCCACGAGACGAGCTGGCGGCGGGCGAACGCGTACGCGATCCCCTGCACCGGCATGGGGGCGCGCAGGGCGGGCGGCAGGTGCACCGCGGTGGAGCTCGGGGTGGGGACGTCGGCAACGGTTGCTTCGCTCATGGCACTCCAGCCGGTTGTGGTACTGCGCTGTACCGAGTATTTGTCGGGTACGGTACCGCGTGGTACCACACGACGCAAGGGTGGCCGGGGAGGTGACATGACGACCGCGACGACGCTGTCGGATCGCGCGCCGCAGGCGGACCCGTTCCGCAGCAGGCTGCTCGACGGCCTGGCGGCGTCGATCGCCGAACGCGGCTACCGCGACACCACCGTCGCCGACATCGTCCGCCACGCGCACACCTCCAAGCGCACCTTCTACGCCCGGTTCGACACCAAGGAGGAGTGCTTCGTCGAACTGCTGCGCGTCAACAACGATGCGTTGATCGCCCGCGTCCGCGCGGCGGTGGATCCCGACGCCGACTGGCAGCGGCAGATCCGCCAGGCCGTCGGGGCGTACGTCGACCACATCGCCGCACGGCCGGCGATCACGCTGAGCTGGATCAGGGAACTGCCCGGACTCGGCGCACAGGCACTTCCGCTGCACCGCTGGGCGATCGACCGGCTCACCGACATGCTCGTGGACCTGACCGGCAATCCCGGGTTCCGCCGGGCCGGCCGGGCCCCGCTGACCCGGCCGCTGGCCGTCGTACTGCTGGGCGGGTTGCGGGAGTTGACCGCCCTGTTCTTCGAGGACGGCAGCGATGTGCGGGGGCTGCTGGAACCGGCGGTCACCGCGTCGACGGCACTGCTGGGCGGTTAGCTCAGCACCAGGCGCGCCGAGCGCTCCAGGCGCTGGGTCATGTCGTCGTAGGACGAGTAACCCATCCCGGCCCACACCAGGGCTCCGACGTAGAGCAGTTCGAGCGCCTCGATCACACCGAAGTCGACCGGCGGGCCCAACGCGTTCACCAGCCGGTCGCGGACGTCGCGGCCGATCCGCTGGCGCAGCGCCTCCACGTCGGGGTCCTTGCCGAGCAGCGCGTTCGTCACCGCGCCCGCGAACTCCGGCTCGTCGGCGACCAGCAGCGCGATGTCGCGCAGGACCTCGACGACGCGGGTGGCGGGGTCGTCGGATTCGTGGGCGGCGGGCGGCGCGGCGGACAGGCGGCGCCAGAACACCTCCGCGACAAGATGCTCTTTCGACGAGAAGTAGGTGTAGGCGGTCGCGGCGCCGACACCGGCCTCGGCGGCGACGCGGCGAACGGTCAGACCGGCGAAGCCGTCACGGTTGAGGATGTCGACCGCGGCGCGCCCCAGCCGGTCGACGGTGTCGGCTTGTTTCGCGGTAAGTCGGCGCCGAGTCGACTCCAGGGTCGGATCGGACACATGTCCGGACGCTACTACAACGCCGCATGGCCAGCAACGGCTAGGTTGGGTAACCATGAGCCTCACCGACACTGACCTTCCGCCCCGCGCAGCGCGGCTGTTCGCGCTCGCCGACGCGGCCGTCGGCTTCATGCCCGCCGACGAGGGCCGCACGCTGTACGACACGGCGGTGCGCTACCTCGGTAAGGGCGTCGGCGTCGAAATCGGTACCTACTGCGGCAAGTCCACGCTGATGCTCGGCGCCGCGGCCCAGGAGACCGGCGGTGTGGTGTTCACCGTCGACCACCATCACGGGTCCGAAGAACACCAGCCGGGCTGGGAGTACCACGACGCCGGCATGGTCGACCCCGTCACGGGGCGGTTCGACACGCTGCCGACCATGCGCCACACCCTCGACGCCGCCGACCTCGACGACCACGTCGTCGCGGTGGTCGGACGCTCCCCTGTCGTGGCGCGTGGGTGGCGAACTCCGTTGCGGCTGTTGTTCATCGACGGCGGGCACACCGAGGAGGCCGCGCAGCGCGACTTCGACGGCTGGGCGAAGTGGGTGGAGCCCGGCGGCGCGCTGATCATCCACGACGTGTTCCCCAATCCCGACGACGGCGGGCAGGCGCCGTTCCACATCTACCGCCGGGCACTCGACACCGGCGCGTTCCGCGAGGTCGGCGCGACCGGGTCGATGCGGGTGCTGGAGCGCACGGCGGGACAGCCGGGTTCGCTGGAGTGACTAGCGGTCGCTGACGGCGCAGGCGCAGTCGAATTCATCCTCGAGGCCGCGCGGCAGGTCCGCGCCGCGGAATATCCCGCTGCCGGCGGTGGCGCCGGTCAGCGCATCGGCGGCCAGGATGACCGCGGCGCCGGTCCAGGTGGTGCGCTCCTCGGGCCAGCGCTTCCCGTCGGCGAAAACCAGTCCGGTCCAATAGGATCCATC
This sequence comes from Mycolicibacterium litorale, assembly GCA_050205415.1. Taxonomy (GTDB): domain Bacteria; phylum Actinomycetota; class Actinomycetes; order Mycobacteriales; family Mycobacteriaceae; genus Mycobacterium; species Mycobacterium litorale_C. The sequence continues at coordinate 28,467 of JBNMQY010000022.1, read as the reverse complement.
GTCCTCGCGCAGATGGTGCATGGCCGCGAACTGCTGGTGTGCGCGGGCCCGGTCACCGATAGCGTCGAGCGCCATCACCAGTTCGCACGTCTCGGCGCCGGTGACCCAGGGGCGGTCGTCGACGCACCGGATGCCCAGGCCCGGCACCACGAAATCGTCCCATCGGTCGTCGATGCGGGTACGGGCCGCCGGACCGCGCAGGGCACCGCACAGCACCGGGTAGTACCACTCCATCGCGTGCCGGTCCTTGGGCACGAACGAACCCGGATGGGCCACGATCGCGTGGCCCAGCCGGCCGGCCGCCACCTCCCATTCGGGCTGCGGGTCGTCGAAGTAGTCGGCGAGCGCGAGCGCGCACCGGATGCTGTGGTGGATGCTGGCGCACCCGGTCAGCAGCGCCTCCGGGATGGGACCGGCTTCGCTTTGCGCCCAGGAGATCTCACCGTTCGGGCGTTGCAGGTCCAGGACGAAGTCGATCGCCTTGGCGACCACGGGCCACATCGTCTCGGCAAACGCGCGGTCGCCGGTGATCAGCAGATGGTGCCAGACGCCGGCGGCGATGTAGGCGCAGAAGTTGCTGTCGCTGTTGGCGTCCTCGATCACGCCGTTGCGGAATTGGATCGGCCACGAACCGTCCGGACGCTGGGTCTGCCGGCTCCACTCGAAGGCCGCGCGCGCCGGCTCGATGAGGCCGGCCACGGTCAGCGCCATCGCCGATTCGACGTGGTCCCACGGGTCGGTGTGGCCGCCGCCGAACCACGGGATGGCGCCGGACGACTCCTGCTCGGCCGCAATGGATTCGGCGGTCTGCCGGCACTGGTCCGGGGTGAAGACGCCGGGTATCCCGGGCAGGTCGGCGGCACGCATCGCCTACCGCGCCGGCTTCTCGAAATACAACGCGACGCTCTTCCCGATCAGCGGGTTGAGCAGGTCCTCACCGCGCCGGGTGAGCCACGGCGCCGACATCATGTCCCACACCAGCAGTTTGTGGTACGCCCTGACCGCGGGATGGTCGTCCTTCGAGGTGCCCACCGCGCACTTGAGCCACCAGAACGGCGAGTGCAGCGCGTGGGCGTGGTGGGTGTGGGTGAGCCGGAGCCCGTGCCTGGTGACCTTGTCACGCAGTTCGTCGGCCTTGTAGATGCGGATGTGGCCGCCCTCGTTGGCGTGGTACTCGTCGGACAGCAGCCAGCAGATCCGCTCCGGCAGCCACCGCGGCACCGTGATCGCCAGCGCCCCACCCGGTTTGAGGACCCGCACCAGCTCCGAGATGGCCTGTTCGTCCTGCGGGACGTGTTCGAGGATCTCCGAGGCGATCACACAGTCGAAGGTGCCGTCGGCGTACGGCAGGGCGAGCGCATCGCCCTTGACCGCTTCGGCTTTCGCCGACGCGGGCACCTCGCCCTGCGCCTTCATCGCCTGCAGGATCTCGTCGACGTCGTTGAGATCCTGGGCGTTCTGGTCGAACCCGATCACGTCGGCGCCGCGCCGGTAGGCCTCGAAGGTGTGCCGGCCGGCACCGCAGCCGACGTCGATGACCTTGGACCCCGGCCCGATCCCCAGCCGGTCGAAGTCGACCGTCAGCATGTCGCCATCGCCCTCTCGTACACCGACACCGTCTGCGCGGCAACGGATTCCCAACTGAACACATCGAGGGCGCGGCGCCGGCCCGCCGCACCGAGGCGGTGCCGCTGGGCGGGTGAGTCGAGCAGTTCACCGAGCGCCCGGGTCAGTTCGTCGACATCGCCGGGTGCGACCAGGCGGGCGCAGTCGCCGTCCTCGCCGACGACCTCCGGCAGCGCACCGGCCCGGCTGGCCACGATCGGCGTGCCACTGGCCATCGCCTCCACCGCCGGCAGTGAGAAACCCTCGTACAGCGACGGGATGCACGCGACCTCCGCGGAGGCCAGCAGCGCGGCGAGCTCCTCGTCGGACAGGCCGCTCGAACTGTGCACGATGTCGGAGATCCCGAGTTCGGCGATCAGCTTCTCGGTCGGTCCGTTGGGCTCGAGCTTGGAGACCAGCTGGACGTCGAGGTTGCGCTCCACCCGCAGCCGGGCGACGGCGTGCAGCAGGTGGCTGATGCCCTTGAGCGGTACGTCCGCGCTGGCGATCGCGATGATGCGGCCGCTGACCCGGTGATCGGCCGGCCGGAACAGCTCGGTGTCGACGCCGAGCGGCACCACGTGCAGCTGGTCGGGCGACACCCCGAAGTCGTCGGCGATGTCGGTGGCCGACGAGGAGGAGACGGTGAGCAGTTCCGGGATCTGGCGCGCGACCCGCTTCTGCATCTCGGCGAAGCCGTACCAGCGGCGCACCAGCGGTTTGCGCCACCAGTGGGCGGCCGCCACGTCGACCACCTTGTCGCGGGTGATCGGGTGGTGGACGGTCGCGACGACCGGCAGCCCGGTCGCGGCGATGTCCAGCAGACCGGTGCCCAGGCTCTGGTTGTCGTGGACGACGTCGAAGTCGCCGCGCCGCCCGGCCAGCAGCCGCGCGACGCGCATGGTGAAGGTCTTGGGTTCGGGGAACCCGGCCGTCCACGTCGTCAGCAACTCCAGCAGGTCGATCCGGTCGCGGATCTCGCTGGGCCGCGGCACCCGGAACGGATCGGGTTCGCGGTAGAGGTCCAGGCTCGGCACCTTGGTCAGGCGGACCCGCGGATCGAGACCCTCGGGGTAGGGCTGGCCGGAGAACACCTCCACGTCGTGACCGAGGTCGGCGAGCCCGCGACTGAGGTGTCGGACGTAGACGCCCTGGCCCCCGCAGTGCGTTTTGCTGCGGTACGACAACAACGCGATACGCATACTCAGATGGATCCGAGGTCGGTGGGCCGGGTCCCGCTGAACCGCTCGAATCGTGTCACGCAGAGACTCCGAACCTTCTGGACATGTGTCCGGACTATAGTTTGACGTGCTAGGCGACGCAACGCGTTCGCATGTGCCTGACTATCACAGCGGCACGGCTGTGTCCTCTCCAGCGGACCGCTCAGGCCTTCGGCGGCGGGAATCCGCCGGTCGCCACGGGTCCCCACCGCGTGGGGGTGAGCCGGATCAGGCACTTGCCCTGGTCGACCATCGCCTGCCGGTATTCCGCCCAGTCCGGATGCTCTCCGGCGACCGCCCGGAAGTACTCGACCAGCGCGTCGACGGCCTCGGGCAGATCCACCACCTCGGCGTCGCCGTCGACCTGGACGTAGGGCCCGTTGAACTCGTCGGAGAGCACGGTCAGGCTGGCCCGGCCGGCCCTGCGGATGTTCGCCGTCTTCGCACGCTGCGGATAGCTGGCGATGACGATCCGGCCCTCGCCGTCCACACCTCCGGTCACCGGGGAACTCTGCAGCGAACCGTCGGCACGGAAGGTCGTCAGCACCATCTTGTGCCGCGGCCGGACGAAGTCGAGCAGGTCGGCGAGTCCGACGGTGTCCGCGGTGGCGTATTTCGGAGACATGGCGCCACAGTAACGGCGCCGGCCTGTCACACCCCCGCGCTAGCTTGTCGAACATGAGTTCGACACGTGAGCAGATCATGGATGCGATGGACGCCGTCGAGACGCTGTCCACCCGGCTCGCCGCCATGCCGGTGGCCGGGATGAGCCGCGCCGAGGCACAGGCGGCGCTGATCCGGTTGAGCGGGCTGCGCGAGCAGCTGCAGGAGGTGGAGCGACGGATGATCGGGCGGCTCGTCGCCTCGGGCACACCGGCGCAGTTCGGTGCGCGGACATGGGCCGACGTGCTGGCCCGCCGGTTGCGGATCTCCCCCGGTGAGGCGCAGCGCCGCATCGCCGAGGCGATCAGCGGGGATCCGTCTGCCGCTTGAGCAGCCACGCGGGCACCCAGTGCGTGACCGCCTTGCGCCGCGCGCCGTAGGCGATGTCGTAGGTGACCAGCCCCCACCAGTAACCCTGTTCGCACATCCCCCAGCACGTCAGCCGGCCCTCGACGACGGCGTGCATCTGCAACCCGGCCGGGTTGTAGCCGCCGTGCCGGTGCGGCTCCCGGGGGAACAGCGCCGCGAGGTCGACGAGTACCGCCACGGGCGGATCGACCCGACGGAACGCCGGCGGCAGCGGCTGTCCGTTGTAGCCGATCGACTGCAGCTCGCCCACTGTTCGATCATACGTTCGAAGTCGCAGATGCCGAACCCGCGGCCGTCGCAGGTTTGCCCGCGCAGATCACGAAATGTCCGTCAGACGAAGCTGCGTTATCCAGTGCAACGGTCAGATCCTGCCAACCGTCAATCAATTTCTGCCACTGGAATTAATTCGTTGACCAGCAGGTTTACCAGATCAGACAGGAACGGCAGCGACCGATCCGGTCCAGCGAACCGCGACGAATCCACCCGGAGGCCACGGCTCGTACACACACCAGAGGGACAGAAAGAAGCAGGGACATGAACAAATTCGGATTCGCCACCATCGTCGCCGGCGGACTGGCCACCGCCTTCCTGGGGTTCGCCACCCCCGTCCAGGCCGCTCCGGCCGGACCGGGCAACGCTCAGGACGCCATCAGCTCGCTCGACGATCGCGGCTACGCGGTGCGGGTCGACCATCAGGGCGCCGTCAAGCCGCTCGACCAGTCGAACATCGTCTCGGTCCGGTACGACAACGACGACCGCGTCGTGTACGTCACCGTGCGCTGACGCCCGACCACCAGCGAGGGGCACCCGTCCGGGTGCCCCTCGTTCGCGTTTCGGGCAACCCGTGGTTTCGGCTCGCGCACCACCGGTTATCCGAGCGCTCGTGAGCTTCGACCTCACCCCGACGATCGCGCAGCACGACCTGGCGCGTCGCACCCACGAGTTCGCCGAGCAGTGCATCCGCCCGGTGGCGCTGGAGTACGACCAGCGCCAGGAGTTCCCGTGGCCCGTGCTGGAGGAAGCGGCCGCCCGCGGCTTCTACAGTCCGCTGTTCTACCGCGACCTGATCGGCGACCCGACCGGGCTCTCCCTGCCGATGTTCATGGAGGAACTGTTCTGGGGCTGCGCGGGCATCGGCCTGGCGATCGTCATGCCGGCGCTGGCGCTGTCGGCGATCGGACAGGCCGCCTCACCCGAACAGATGCTGCAGTGGGCCCCGGAATGCTTCGGCACGCCCGGCGACCTCAAACTCGCCGCGCTCGCGATCTCCGAACCCGAGGGCGGCAGCGACGTGCGCAACCTGCGCACCACCGCCCGCCGCGACGGTGACGACTGGGTGATCGACGGCCACAAGATGTGGATCGGCAACGGCGGCATCGCCAACGTCCACGTCGTCAACGCCGTCGTCGACCAGGAGCTGGGCCACAAAGGCCAGGCGCTGTTCATCGTCCCCGGCGGCACCCCCGGTCTGGAGCTGGTGCGCAAACTCGACAAGATGGGCTGCCGCGCCTCGCACACCGCCGAGCTGAGGTTCGACGGCGTCCGGGTTCCGGGTGACCACCTGCTCGGCGGCGAGGAGAAGCTCGAACACAAACTCGCCAAAGCGCGTGAAGCGGTCGAGGGCGCGCGCCGCTCGGGATCCGCCGCGCTGGGCACGTTCGAGCAGACGCGGCCCATGGTCGCCGCCCAGGCGCTCGGAATCGCCCGTGCCGCATTGGAATACATGACCGAATACGCCAACCGCCGGGAGGCGTTCGGCGCACCGATCATCGACAACCAGGGCATCTCGTTCCCGCTGGCCGATCTGGCCACGCAGATCGACGCCGCCCGGCTGCTGACGTGGCGCGCCTCGTGGATGGCTGCCACCGGGGTGCCGTTCGACCGCGGCGAGGGCTCGATGTCGAAGCTCGCGGCCAGCGAGGTCGCGGTCAAGGCCACCGAACGGGCGATCCAGACCCTGGGCGGCTGGGGGTACATCACCGACCATCCGGTCGAGAAGTGGTACCGCGACGCCAAGCTGTACACGATCTTCGAGGGCACCAGCGAGATCCAGCGCATGGTGATCTCCAGGGCGCTCGGCGCCGCCGACGGCGCCCCGCCGCTGCACGTGGACCTCGAACCGTCCGGCGGACCGCTGAACCGCTATTTCGGGCGCGGCACACCGCTGCGCAGCCGGGCCGCCGACACCGCGCTGGCCGCCAAGGATCGGGTGCCCGAATCCGTCATGCGGTTGGCGATGAAAGTGCTTGCACCACCGCGTAAGTGACCGGGAGGCCGGATGGCCCAGCAGATGAGCGCCGTCTTCGGCGCCGCATTCGACGCGTTGCGCTACGAGCCGACGGCCAAACGGATCCGGGTGACACTCGCCGGGGAGCCGGTCGCCGAGACCGACCGGGCGCTGCTGGTGTGGGAACCGCGCCGCATCGTCCCGACCTACGCGGTGCCGCTGGCGGCGCTCACCGCACAGCTGGTCCCGGTCGGAGCGGAATCCGGCTCCGAGGAGAACGCGCGGTCCCTGCTCGACCCGACCGTGCCGTTCACCGCCCACTCGTGCGACGGCACCGAATTCGACGTGGTGGCCGGTGAGGACACCGGTGCGGCCGCGGCGTTCCGGCCGGCCGATCCCGACTTTGCCGACTACGTGGTGCTCGACTTCGCGGCGTTCCACTGGCACGAGGAGTCCGAACCCGTCGTCAGCCACCCGCACGACCCGTTCCACCGCATCGACGTCCTGCGCAGCAGCCGCCACGTGCGGGTCGAGTACGAGGGCCGGTTGCTCGCGGAATCGTCGCGGCCGCTGCTGCTGTTCGAGACGAATCTGCCGATGCGCTGCTACCTGCCGGCCGACGACGTCGGGGAACTCGTGCCGAGCGACACCGTCTCCTACTGCGCCTACAAGGGGCGTGCGAGTTACTACTCGGTGCCCGGCGGTCCGCGCGACGCCGCGTGGACGTACCGCGATCCGCTGCACGACGGTGCGCCGGTGCGCGACCACATCTGCTTCTTCGACGAACGCGTCGACGTCATCGTCGACGGTGTCCGGGGTGAGCGACCCGTCACCCAGTGGAGCGAACAGGGCGTTTGACCCGGCACAGCGTGGGCACGCTTATCGGACACGAACTTTCGAGGAGGACGCATGCGCGCAGTCACCTGGCAGGGCCGCCGGAAGGTCTCCGTGGACACCGTGCCCGATCCGGTGATCAAGGAACCGACCGACGCCATCATCCGGGTCACCAGCACCAACATCTGCGGGTCGGACCTGCATCTGTACGAGGTGCTGACCGCGTTCATGAATCCCGGCGACATCATCGGCCACGAGGCCATGGGTGTGGTCGAGGAGGTCGGCGCCGAGACCGGTGACCTGAAGGTCGGCGACCGCGTGGTGATCCCGTTCAACATCTCCTGCGGCACGTGCTGGATGTGCGACCACGGTCTGCAGAGCCAGTGCGAGACCACGCAGAACCGCGACCAGGGCACCGGCGCCGCGCTGTTCGGCTACTCCACGCTCTACGGCGAGGTGGCCGGCGGCCAGGCGGAGTACCTGCGGGTGCCGCAGGCCCAGTACACCCACGTCAAGGTCCCCGACGACGGACCCGACGAGCGCTACGTCTACCTGTCCGACGTGCTGCCCACCGCATGGCAGGGCGTCGAATACGCCCAGATCCCCGACGGCGGCACGCTGGTGGTGCTCGGACTCGGGCCGATCGGCTCGATGGCGTGCCGAATCGCCGCCCACCACAACAACTGCCGCGTCATCGGCGTCGATCTCGTGCAAGAGCGTCTGGACCGGGCCCGGCCGTACTGCGCCGAGGTGATCGACCTGCGCGACCAGGATCTCGACGCCGTCGTCGCCGACCTCACCCAGGGCCGCGGCGCCGACTCGGTGATCGACGCCGTCGGCATGGAGGCCCACGGCTCGCCGGTGGCCGAGGCCGCCCACACCGCGAGCAGCTTCCTGCCGTCGGCCATCGGGCGCGTGGTGATGAAGAACGCCGGCGTCGACCGGCTGGCCGCGCTGAACTCCGCGATCTCGATCGTGCGCCGTGGCGGCACCGTCTCGCTGTCGGGCGTGTACGGCGGCGCGGCCGATCCGATCAACATGATGACGCTGTTCGACAAGCAGGTCACGCTGCGGATGGGCCAGGCCAACGTCAAGCGCTGGGTGCCCGACATCCTCCCGCTGCTGACCGCCGACGACCCGCTGGGTGTGGAGAACTTCGCCACCCACCGGCTGCCGCTCGGCGACGCTCCCGGCGCCTACGAGACCTTCCAGAAGAAGCAGGACGGCATGGTCAAGGTCGTGCTCACGCCGTAGCGGCGAGAGCAGGTGTGACAGCAGACGCCGCGGGGTACATCAGCGGCGTGAACCAGTCGTGCCGCCTGGCGTGGTGTGAGCTTGACCAAAAAAGTACCCGGTACCCCTGGTCTCACCTTGGGTCGTCTGGCAACATTACTGGGCAGTAAGTTCGGTCCGTCCAAACCCGGGAGATGACAGTGGAGTTCTTCGGCGAGGTTTCCGGCGCATCGGTCGTGGCACAGGGCGAGGAGGGCGGCGGCGCCGCACTCAGCGAGATCATCGGCCTGTCCGTGGCCGCCGCCGTCATCACCGCGGTGCTGCTGTGGATCGGTTACCTGCACCGCAACCACAAGATCAGTTGGCTGACGAAGCTGGCGGATTGGTCGAGCCGCCGGTTCAAGCGACCGCCGTGGGTGGCGTTGCCGGTGGCGATGTTCATCGGTTCGATCATCTGCGCGCTGTTCGGCTTCATCTGGGACGTCAGCCTGCACATCGGCAACGGACGTGACGACGGCGCGTTGGCGAACCCCGCGCACTACTTCATCCTCATCGGCCTGTTCGGCATCTTCGTCGCGGGCTGCACGGCGGTCGTGCTGCCGTTCGACCGGCCGGGTCCGGCCGCGGTGCGCATCACCGACCACTGGTATGCGCCGGTCGGCGGCCTCGTGATGGCCGGATGTGGCCTCTACGCGCTGATGGGCTTCCCGCTCGACGACATCTGGCACCGCATCTTCGGCCAGGACGTCACCCTCTGGGGCCCCACGCACCTGATGATGATCGGTGGCGCCGGCTTCTCCACGCTCGCGGCGCTCTACCTCGAACACGAAGGCCGTCGGGACCGGCCCGCCGACGCGGCGCCGGACGGTCTCGGGCTCAAGTTCATCCAGTACCTGGCGTTCGCCGGCGTCCTGATCGGCGCATCGGTCTACCAGATCGAATTCGACTTCGGTGTGCCGCAGTTCCGCCAGGTCTTCCAGCCGATGCTGATCGCGGCCGCGGCCGCATTGGCTCTGGTCGGGGCCCGCATCTTCATGGGCCGCGGTGGCGCGCTCATCGCCGCGATCATCGCGGTCGGCCTGCGCGGCATCGTCGCGCTCGCCGTCGGCCCCGTCCTCGAAGCGCCGATCAACTGGTTCGCCCTCTACCTGGGGGCGGCGGTGGTGGTCGAGCTCGTCGCGCTCACCCCGCTGATCAAGCGGCCGGTGATCTTCGGCCTGGTCGCCGGCCTCGGTATCGGCACCGTCGGTCTGTGGCTCGAGTCGCTGTGGATCGGCGCGGTCTACCACTACGCGTGGCCGGCCAGTATCTGGCCCGAGGCGCTGATGATGTCGGTGCCGGTGGCGGTCCTGACGGGCGCCTGCGGCGCGATGGTCGGCATGGTGCTGACCGGACAGCGCCTGCCCCGCCGCGCCATCGGTGTCGGGATCGTGGCGCTGACGGTCCTCGCGATCGGCGGTGCCGCCGCCAACGGGTTGCGCTACACGGTGCCGGAGACGGCGACGGCCGCCGTCACGCTGACCGAGGCGCCCGCCGTCAACGGCGAGCGGTTCGTCACCGCCGACGTCCGCTTCAACCCGCCGGACGTGGTGAGCGACGATCCGAACTGGGTGTCGGTGCTGGGCTGGCAGGGCGGTCTGCCCAACGACCGCGGCCAGTTCGTCGACCACCTCGAGAAGGTCGGCCCCGGCCACTACGTGTCGACCCAGCCGATGCCGGTTTCCGGCTCGTGGAAGACGCTGCTGCGCGTGCACGACGGCAAGACCCTGACCGCCGTGCCGATCTTCCTCGCCGGCGATCCGGGCATCGGCGCCGAAGAGGTGCCTGCCGAGGCGCAGTTCACCCGCCCGTTCGTCTCCGAGATCACGATCCTGCAGCGTGAGCGCAGCCCCGACATCCCGCAGTCGCTGTGGCTGATCGGCTGCCTCGTGGTGCTGGCCTGCACGCTGGCGATGATCGCCGGGATCACCTGGGGTGGTGGCCGCATCAACAACAGCGAGCCCAGCGGCAGCGAGGCCGAACTGCAACCCTCGGCGCAGTCCTGACGATGACGCCGGAAGTCCAGTTCCTCGCCGACCATCCGATCTGGATCGCGGTGCCGGCGTTCGCGCCCGCCTTCGTGGTCGCCGGTGTCGTCGTCTACATTGCCGCGAAGAACCGCCGCAAGGACGGCGGCGACCCCGACCACGAAGGGAACCCGTGACACCCACCGCACGACGCTCCGGATCGATCCTCATCATGACCGCGGCGGCGTTGGTCGTCGCTGCCTGCGGGGGGTCACCGGACGGCGGGGAGGCGTCCAGCCCTAGTCCGACCGCGTCGACCATCAGCCCGTCGGACATGACCGACCAGCAGCGGCCGACCGACCGGCTGACCATCGACATCAGCATCGAGGGCGGCAACGTCACCCCGACCAACGCGCGCCTGCAGGGCAAGGTCGGCGAACCCATCGTGCTGCGCGTCAACAGTGACGCCGCCGACGAGTTGCACGTGCACTCCGTGCCGGAGCACACCTTCCGCGTCGACCCCAAGGCCGGTCAGATGTTCCAGTTCACGGTGGACGTGCCGGGCAACGTCGAGATCGAGCTCCACGAACTCCACCGCGTGATCGCCAGCGTGCAAGTGCAGTGACCTCCGGCGCGCGCGTGACGGTCCTGGCGCACGGTCTCGGCGGTTCCACCGATCTGCCGATCCCCTACACCTACGCACTGCTCGGCGCGGCCTGGGCGCTGACGGCGACGTTCGCGGTGGTGGCGCTCGCATGGCGTAAGCCACGGTTCGACGAGACCCGGCCCGGCCGCGCGCTGCCGCCGTGGGTCACCTCCGTCGTCGACGCCCCCGTGACGCGCTGGGTCGTCGCCCTCACGGCACTGGTGTTCACGCTGTGGGTGGCGATGGCCGCGTTCTTCGGACCGCAGAACGCCGACAACCCGCTGCCCGGGGTGTTCTACGTGCTGATCTGGGTGGGTCTGGTCGCGTTGTCCTGGGCCGTCGGGCCGGTGTGGCGGGTGCTGTCCCCGGTGCGTGGCCTCTACCGCGTCCTGCGTTTGCACCGCCGCGGTGACCGGCCGCCGTATCCGGCGCGGCTCGGCTACTGGCCGGCGGCGTTCGGGCTGTTCGCGTTCGTGTGGCTGGAGCTGGCGAGCCCGGATCCGGGTTCGGTCGCCGCGATCCGCACCTGGCTGCTCGTCTATCTCGCGGTGACGTTCGCCGGTGCGCTGTGGTTCGGCGAGCGGTGGTGCGCCCGCGCCGACCCGTTCGAGATGTACAGCGTGGTGGCCTCGCGGCTGTCGGTGTTCCGGCGGCAGCGTGACACCGGCCGGATCGCGGTCGGCAACCCGTTCGATCACCTGCCGACGCTTCCGGTGCGGCCGGGCACCGTCGCGGTGTTGGCGGTGCTGCTCGGGTCGACGGCGTTCGACAGCTTCTCGGCGATGCCGGTGTGGCGCAACTTCGTCGACTCGACCGCCGGCGGCACCGTGTCGGCGACACTGCTGAAGACCGCGGGCCTGGCGACGTTCGTGCTGATCGTGGCCGGCACGTTCACCGCGGCGGCGATGGCGACCGGTGGGATGGAGCGGCAGCGCCGCCGCGAGCTGCCCGGGCTGATGGCCCATTCACTGATCCCCATCGTGATCGGCTACGTCTTCGCCCACTACCTGTCGTACCTGGTCGAACGCGGTCAGCAGACGGTCATCCTGCTGGCCGATCCGCTGCAGCGCGGCTGGAACGTGTTGGGGCTGGCGAACGCGGAAGTCAGCTATCTGCTGTCGATGCACCCGTCGGTGCTCGCGACGCTGAAGGTCGCGTTCGTGGTGGCCGGGCACATGGCGGGCGTCGTCGCCGCGCACGATCGTGCGCTGCGGTTGCTGCCGAAGGCCAACCAGATCACCGGTCAGCTGGCGATGATGCTGGTGATGGTCGGCTACACCTTCATGGGGCTGTATTTGCTATTCGGTGGCTGAGGTCACCTGACGGGGTTACTGTGGCAAGGTGCCCCCCGAAGAATCACTGGAGCGGGCACTAGCCGGTGGGTCGCCCCAGAACGTCGGATGGTTCAGCTATCACTTCGCCGACGGCCGCTGGGAATGGTCCGACCAAGTGCACCTCATGCACGGGTACGAGCCGGGAACCGTCACTCCCACCACCGAACTGGTGCTCACACACAAACACCCCGACGACTACGTCTCGGTGGCGGCGACCCTCGACGACATCCGGCGCACCCACCGCACCTTCAGCACCCGCCACCGCATCATCGACACTCGGAAGCGCATCCACGACGTCGTGGTGATCGCGGACCGCATGGTCGACGAGGAGACCGGGGAGATCATCGGCACCCAGGGCTTCTACGTCGACGTCACCCCCAGCCGCACCGACCAGTCCACGCGGGAGATGGCGGCCGCCACCGCGGCGGCCATGGTCGAGCACCGCGCCTCGATCGAACGCGCCAAGGGCATGCTCATGCTGGTCTACCGCGTCGACGCGGTCGCCGCGTTCGAGCTGCTCAAATGGCGCGCCGCCGAGGCGGGCGTGAAGCTGCGCACCTTCGCCGAACGGCTGCTCGCCGACTTCACGGCGCTCTACTACGAGGACACGCTGCCGCCGCGCTCGGCGTTCGACCACCTGCTGCTGACCGTGCACCACCGGGTGCGGGCAGCGGGTGTGTGACGGGCGGCACGGCGCTACGGTGGCGCTGTGCGCGCGCTCATCGTCGTCGACGTCCAGAACGACTTCTGTGAAGGCGGCTCGCTGGCGGTGACCGGCGGCGCCGATGTCGCCCGGCGCATCAGCGACCTGCTCGCGACGGGCACCGGCTACGCCCACGTGGTGGCCACCAAGGATTTCCACATCGACCCGGGCGACCATTTCTCCGACACCCCGGACTACCGGGTGTCGTGGCCGCGGCACTGCGTGGCCGGCACCGACGGCGCCGACTTCCACCCGGCCCTGGACCCCACCCCGGTCGAGGCGGTGTTCACCAAGGGCGAGTACTCGGCGGCCTACAGCGGGTTCGAGGGCAGCGATGCGTCCGGCACCGCGCTGGCCGACTGGCTGCGGCAGCGCGGCGTCGACGAGGTCGACGTCGTCGGCATCGCGACCGACTACTGCGTGCGCGCCACCGCCGCCGACGCGGCGGCCGCCGGGTTCACCACCCGGGTCCTGCTCGACCTCACCGCGGGCGTCGCCGAGGACTCGACGGCCGATGCCGTCGAAGCCCTGCGCACCGCGGGCGTCACCGTCGTGTAGCCGCCGTCGTGTAGCTGCCCGTCGTCTACCGGCGGTGATAGTTCCCACAGCGCCCCGCCAGGACGTTTTGCGAAGCCTCACACCGGGCACGTGAAGCACGTCACTTCGGCCGGATCGCTCGTCCCCCGTCCGCCCATCCATCCCCAGGAGTGTGCACTTTGGCCGCAGCCCCCAACCCGAACGTCCCCTCCGAGATCTGGCCCGGCAAGGCCTATCCGCTCGGGGCGACGTATGACGGCTTCGGCACCAACTTCGCGTTGTTCAGCGAGGCCGCCGACCGCGTGGAGCTGTGCCTGTTCGACGCCGACGGTGAGCAGACGGCGTGCATCACACTGCCCGAGGTCGACGGGTTCGTGTGGCACGGCTTCATCCCGAACATCGAGCCCGGGCAGCGCTACGGCTACCGCGTGCACGGACCGTACGATCCCGCCAACGGCCAGCGGTGCAATCCGAACAAGCTGCTGCTCGACCCGTACGCGAAGGCCATCGACGGCACCTTCGAGTGGGGTCAGCCGCTGTTCAGTTACAACTTCGGCGATCCGGACAGCCGCAACGACGACGACTCCGCACCGTTCATGCCGAAATCGGTGGTGATCAACCCGTACTTCGACTGGGGTGTCGACCGTCCGCCGAGCCACGAGTACGCCGACACGGTGATCTACGAGGCCCACGTCAAGGGCCTGACCCAGACCCACCCGGACATCCCCGAGCAGATCCGCGGCACCTACTCCGCGGTCGCGCACCCGGTGATCATCGACCACCTCAAGGCCCTCGGCGTCAACGCGATCGAGTTGATGCCCGTGCACCACTTCGCCAACGACTCGACGCTGGTCGAGAAGGGGCTGTCGAACTACTGGGGCTACAACACGATCGGCTTCCTGGCGCCCGACCCCAAGTACAGCTCGAGCCCCACGCCCGGCGGGCAGGTGCAGGAGTTCAAGGCGATGGTGCGCGCCCTGCACGAAGCGGGTATCGAGGTGATCCTCGACGTCGTCTACAACCACACCGCCGAGGGCAACCACATGGGCCCGACGCTGTCGTTCCGCGGTATCGACAACGCGGCCTACTACCGGCTCGTCGACGACGACAAGCGGTACTACATGGACTACACCGGAACCGGCAACAGCCTCAACGTCGGCCACCCGCACGCGCTGCAGCTGATCATGGACTCGCTGCGCTACTGGGTCACCGAGATGCACGTCGACGGGTTCCGCTTCGACCTCGCCTCGACACTGGCCCGCGAGTTCTACGACGTCGACCGGCTGGCGACGTTCTTCGAACTCGTGCAACAGGATCCGGTGGTCAGCCAGGTCAAGTTGATCGCCGAACCGTGGGACGTCGGCCCGGGTGGCTATCAGGTCGGCAACTTCCCGCCGCAGTGGACGGAGTGGAACGGCAAGTACCGCGACACCGTGCGCGACTACTGGCGCGGCGAGCCCGCCACCCTCGACGAGTTCGCGTCGCGGCTGACCGGCTCGTCGGACCTCTACGAGCACACCTCGCGCCGTCCGGTCGCATCGATCAACTTCGTCATCGCCCACGACGGGTTCACGCTGCGGGACCTGGTGTCCTACAACGAGAAACACAACGAGGCCAACGGCGAGGGCAACAACGACGGCGAGAGCCACAACCGGTCGTGGAACTGCGGTGTGGAGGGTCCGACCGACGATCCGGCGATCAACGCCCTGCGCAGCCGCCAGCAGCGCAACTTCCTGACCACGCTGCTGCTGAGCCAGGGCGTGCCGATGATCGCGCACGGCGACGAACTGGGCCGCACCCAGCAAGGCAACAACAACGTCTACTGCCAGGACAACGAACTGTCGTGGATCGACTGGTCGAGCGCCGACACCGAGTTGATGGCGTTCACCCAGAAGGTCTCGGAACTGCGCGCCGCCCATCCGGTGTTCCGTCGCCGCCGGTTCTTCTCCGGCCGTCCGGTGCGCCAGCGCGGCGCGCCCGGCCTGCCAGACATCGCCTGGTTCGCCCCCGACGGCTCCGAGATGACCGACGAGGACTGGGAGAGCGGGTTCGCCAAGTCCATCGGGGTCTACCTCAACGGCCAGGGCATCCCCGACCTCGACGTCCGGGGTCAGCGCGTCACCGACGACTCGTTCCTGCTGTGCTTCAACGCCCACCACGAGCCGCTCCAGTTCGCCATGCCCGCACAGGAATTCGGCCGGGCATGGTTGCCGGTGATCAACACCGCAGACGACGATGACGCCCGCGAGTCGGTGACTGCGGGCGCCAAGATCGAGGTCGCGGACCGGTCCGTGCTGGTGCTGCGGGCGGTCAACGAGCCGTAGCGGGACTCACTCGACGACGGTGAAGAACGAGTCACCGTCCTCGGGTGTGCCGCTGACCTGACCGGCATCGGTGCCGTGGTGGTCGGGCTGGAGTTCGTCGAGCTGGTCTTCGGGCATCGGTTCGACCTCACCGGCCGGGGCGGCATCGTCGGCCGGGGCGGCCGCGGTCGCATCGGGAACCTCGGCGGCCAGCTTCTCGTCGAGCGATTCGCCGCCACCCACCTCGCCGCGCGGCAGCTGGTCCGAACGGTCGGCCTCGACCCAGTGATCGGGCGGGTCGACGACGTTGTCACCGTCGTCGTTGCGGATCTCGTCGGAGTCGAGCGCCTCCATCGGGCTCAGGGTGTCGCCGGGGCCTTCGGCGTCGTTGGCGGACTCGAAGTCGTTGATGTCGCTCATGTCGGGCCGGTTGCCCCGCGGGCCTGGGCACTAAACCTGATGCGACCGCCGCTACATCTGGCGACCAGTCCCGTACCAGCAGGTACGGTACGTTTGCTGGAAGTCACACCACGCGTGCCGTTCCCACCGTAGGCTCCCGGTCATGGCGCCCGAGCGCGATCGCCCGACATCGCTGGACGACTGGATCGACGCCGGCTTCGCATTGCTCGCCGAGGGTGGCATGAACGCGCTGCGGATCGGCAGGCTCTGCGACCGGCTGCACGTGACCAAGGGCAGCTTCTACTGGCACTTCACCGACATCCAGGCCTACCGTGCTGCGCTGGTCGAGGCCTGGGGCGAGGTGCGGGATCTGGAGCGCCGCCGGTTCACGTCCATGCAGGACATGCCGCCTCGCCAGCGGATGCGGGTGATGATGGAGGCGCTCGTCAACCCGTCGCACTGGGCGGTGGAACGGGTGATGCGCACCTGGGCGATCGCCGACGAACAGGTCGCGGACAAGGTGCGCCAGAGCGACCGCCGGGTGCTGGGCGCGCTGCGGCAGGCGTTCCTCGACGACGGGTTCCCCGCGCACGAAGCGGCGCTGCGGTCGACGATCATGTTCTCCGCCGGCGTCGGCCTGCTGCACGCGGCCGACCCCGGGGAGACCGCCCCGGCCCACGTGCGCGAGCTCTTCCTCGACTTCATGCTTCGGTAGCTCGAACGGCTCCGAAGCTCTTTTACTACTGACCGGTAGCCGACCCGACCAACCGGTGAGTTAGTGTGCAGGAAGGCCCTCAGTCACCGATCAGGGAGGCACACATGCAGCTGGCGCTGACCGAAGAGGAAGCCGCCTTCCGCGACGAGCTTCGTACCTTCTACCGGACCGAGATCCCCGCGGAGATCCGCGAGCGGTCCCGCCAAGGCGGCGAGGTGAGCAGGGACGACATCCTCACCTCCCACAAGATCCTCAACGACCACGGGCTGGCCGTGCCGAACTGGCCGGTCGAGTGGGGCGGCAAGGACTGGACGCCCACTCAGCATCAGATCTGGCTCGACGAGATGCAGCTGGCGTGCGTCCCCGAACCGCTGACCTTCAACGCCAAGATGGTCGGCCCGGTGATCGCGGAGTTCGGCTCCCAGGAGATCAAGCAGCGGTTCCTGCCGCCGACGGCGGCGCTCGACATCTGGTGGTGCCAGGGCTTTTCCGAACCGGAGGCCGGCTCCGACCTGGCATCGCTGCGCACCACCGCGATCCGCGACGGCGACACCTATGTGGTCAACGGCCAGAAGACGTGGACGACGCTGGGCCAGTACGCCGACTGGATCTTCTGCCTGGTGCGTACGGATCCGCAGGCGCCGAAGCGGCAGGCCGGTATCTCGTTCCTGCTCATCGACATGAACACCCCGGGGATCACGCTGCGCCCGATCAAGCTGGTCGACGGCAGCTTCGAGGTCAACGAGGTCTTCTTCGAGGACGTGCGGGTGCCCGCCGACCAGCTCGTCGGCGAGGAGAACCAGGGCTGGACCTACGCCAAGTTCCTGCTCGGCAACGAGCGCACCGGTATCGCGCAGGTGGGCCGCACCAAGATCAAGCTGGCCGACGTCAAGGCCCGCGCCAAGGAGTCCGGCCTGCTCGACGATCCGCTGTTCGCCGCCCGGCTCGCCGAGGCGGAGAACGACGTGCTCGCCCTGGAACTGACCCAGATGCGGGTGGCGTCGGGTTCCACCGACGGTAAGCCCAATCCCGCGTCGTCCGTGCTCAAGCTGCGCGGTAGCCAGCTGCAGCAGCTCGCCACCGAACTCATGATGGAGGTGGCCGGCCCCGACGCCCTGCCGTACGACGCGGGCGACGGACTCGCCTCCCCGGCATGGGCGCAGCGCAGCGCGCCGACGTACCTCAACTACCGCAAGACCTCGATCTACGGCGGCAGCAACGAGGTCCAGCGCACCATCATCGCGTCGACCATTCTCGGATTGTGAGGTAGGAGATGGATTTTCAGCTCAGCGATGAGCAGGTGCTGCTCCGCGACACCAGCCGCGAGGTACTCGGCCGCACCTACGACATCGAGACCCGCCTCAAGGTCGTCGACTCCGAACTCGGCTGGAGCCGCGACGTGTGGAACCAGCTGGCCGAGATCGGCATCCTCGGACTCGGATTCGAGGAGGACGCCGGCGGTCAGCTCGAGATCATGGTGGTGGCCACCGAGATCGGCCGCCGGCTGGCGCCCGAACCCGTGGTCTCCGCGGCCCTGGGGCCCGGCGCGCTGATCGCCGAGGCCGGCAGCGACGAGCAGAAGCAGGTGCTCGACGCGGTCGCCTCCGGTGAGCGGCTGCTGGCCTTCGCCCACACCGAACCGGGTATGCGCGGTCCGGGCGCGAAGGTGTCGACAACCGCGGCGCAGCAGGGTGATTCGTGGTCGCTGACCGGCCGCAAGAACCCCGTCATCGCCGGTGACTGCGCCGACCTCCTGGTGGTCAGCGCGGCACTGCCCGACGGCGGGACGGGGCTGTTCCTGGTCGAGGCCGGCGCGGTCACGCGCACGCCCTACCGCACCTTCGACGGTCAGCGCGGTGCGCAGATCGACCTCGACGGGGTGGCCGCCCAGCCGCTGGGCACCGGTGGTGACGCCACCGAGGCGATCTCGCGGACGCTGGTGCGCCTGCAGTCGGCGCTGTGCGCCGAGGCGCTCGGCGCGATGGAGGAAGCGCTGCGGTTGACGACCGAATACCTCAAGAGCCGCAAGCAGTTCGGCGTCACGCTGAGCAAGTTCCAGACGCTCACACAGCGTGCCGCCGACATGTACGTCTCACTGGAGCTGGCCCGCAGCATGGCGTACTACGCGGCGATGTCGATCGCCGACGGCGATCTCGACCCCGCCGTCGCGGCACGGGCGAAGCTGCAGATCGGCCGCTCCGGCCGGCACATCGCGCAGGAGGCCATCCAGTTGCACGGCGGTATCGGTGTCACCGCCGAGTATCCGGTCGGTCACTACGCGGCGCGGCTGACCGCGATCGAGCACACGCTGGGTTCGGCGCAGGATCAGCTGCACGTGCTGATCGGCGGCCTGGACAGCTACGAGGTCGCCACGCTCTAGTCACCCTTCTCGCCCAAACGAACAAACGGGCGAGAAAGTGCGAGAAGGTTGCGCCATTTCGTCGATCTCGGCGAAGGCACGCCGCTCACGCGCCGACGAGCCGGATGATCGACTTCATCGGGATCGGCAGCCAGCTCGGCCGGTACCGCGCCTCATAGCCGACCTCGTAGACCGCCTTGTCCAGTTCGTAGGCGGCGAGCAGCTGCGCGTGGTCACGCGGATCGGTGCCTGAGGCGGCCGCGTACCCGTCGCAGAACGCGCTGACGTTGCGGTCCACCCACTCACGGGCGCGGGCGGCGAGCTGTTTGTCGTGTGCGGCGTCGCCGCCGCGTTCGATGAGCCGCTGGTAAGCCGCGTACTCGTAGGACCGCAGCACGCCGGCGACGTCGCGCATCGGCGAGTCGGGGCGACGCCGCTCCTCGAGCGGTTGGCCCGGTTCCCCCTCGAAGTCGATCAGCAGCCAGCCCTCGGTGGTGCGCAGCACCTGCCCGAGATGCAGATCGCCGTGCACCCGGTGCACCGTGATCTCCTGGCCGGCGAGTTTGCGGTAGCGCTCCTCGATCAGCGGGGCGTGCGGCTGCAACTCGGGCACCGCGTCGGCCACCGACCGCAACCGCTCCAGCACCGTGTCGAGCGGGAACGGCACTTCCGACGTGCCCAGTTCGGCGGCCAGCGTCGCATGCACCGAGGCGACGGCCTCACCGAGCCGGTGCGATTCCCCCGCGAAGTCACCGCCCACCTCGTCGGCGTACAGGTCGCCTTCGGCGAACAGGTCACGGGTGCTGGTCAGCGCCATGTCCCAGCCCTCGGCCGAGTTGGCGGCGAACTCGGTGACCATGCCCAGCGCGTAGGGCTCACCGTCGAGGGTGGTCTCGAACGACCCGAGCAGCCGGGCCACGTGCGGGTTGCCCGCACGGGCGAGCACCCGGTTCAGTTCGATGTCGGGATTGATGCCGGGGGTGATGCGCCGGAACACCTTGAGGATCGCGTCCTGGTCGAAGATGACGCTGGTGTTGCTCTGCTCGGCGCTCGACACGCGGGGCGCGGCGTCGAGCGGCAGCGTCGCCCCCGGTTCCTTGACGAAGCGGATGTCGCCGATCTGCGCCGACGAATCGATCAGCGTGAGCAGGAAGTGCGCCGCCGCCGGGTCGTAGAGCGCGTCGTAGCCGGTGCGCTCCCCGTCCGCCGAGGTGTCGCTGCCGATCCGCGCCACCGCGCTGTACTCGTCGATCGGCGCCGCATCCCAGCGCACGAGGATCTGATAGCGCTCGGATCTGCCGTCGGTGTAGTCCACCGTGAGCAGCACCAGGTCGAGGTCGTCGCGCAGCGAAACCGTCATATCCGGTGTCGCCGAAGCCAATTGACGGCTGCGGCCGCCGTACCACCGCTGCTGCGGTAGCCAGTCGTCGAACGGGAGATTCATCGCTGCACTCCTGCGGGTTCGGGGTCGGGGGTGCGGAGCTGGAACCAGTAGAACCCGTGACCGGGCAGGGTCAGCAGGTACGGCAGCGCTCCGATGCTGGGGAAGTCGACGTACCCCGTCATCTCGACCGGGGTGTGGCCGTTCCACTGCTGCAGGTTCAGCTCGATGGGTTGCGGGAAGCGGGACAGGTTGTTGACGCACAGGACGGTGTCCTTCCCCCCGGCGGCGCTGTCGACCTCCCGCACGAAGGCCAGCACCGACGGGTTGGATCCGCCGAGTTCGCGGAACGACCCGATCGCGAACGCGTCGTGGCGCCCGCGCACGGCGAGCATGGTCCTGGTCCAGTTCAGCAGCGAGTTCGAACTGTCGCGCTGCGCTTCGACATTGACCGCCTGATAGCCGTAGATGGCGTCCTGGTTGGGCGGCAGGTACAGCCGGCCCGGCGTGGCCTTGGAGAATCCGGCGTTGCGGTCGGGTGTCCACTGCATCGGGGTGCGGACGCCGTCGCGGTCGCCGAGCCAGATGATGTCGCCCATCCCGATCTCGTCGCCGTAGTAGAGCACCGGCGAACCCGGCAGCGACAACAGCAGCGCGGTGAACAACTCGATCTGGTTGCGGTCGTTCTCCAGCAGCGGGGCCAGGCGACGCCGGATGCCCACATTCGCCTTCATCCGAGGGTCTTTGGCGTACTCGGCGTACATGTAGTCACGCTCTTCGTCGGTGACCATCTCCAGCGTCAGCTCGTCGTGGTTGCGCAGGAAGATCCCCCACTGCGCCAGCTCGGGGATCTCCGGCGTCTGCGCGAGGATCTCCGAGATCGGGAACCGCGATTCCCGCCGGACGGCCATGAAAATCCTTGGCATCAGCGGGAAGTGGAACGCCATATGGCATTCGTCGCCGCCGGTGGCGGGATCGCCGAAGTACTCGACCACGTCGGCGGGCCACTGGTTGGCCTCGGCGAGCAGCACCCGGCCGGGGTACTCGTCGTCGATCACCTTGCGGCAGTGCTTGAGGAAGGCGTGCGTCTCGGGCAGGTTCTCGCAGTTGGTGCCTTCCCGCTCGAACAGGTACGGCACGGCGTCGAGCCGGAATCCGTCGATGCCGATGTCGAGCCAGAACCGCAGCACGTCGAGCATCGCCTCCTGCACGGCCGGATTGTCGTAGTTCAGATCCGGCTGGTGGGAGAAGAAGCGGTGCCAGTAGAACTGCCGTCGCACCGGATCGAAGGTCCAGTTCGATTCCTCGGTGTCGACGAAGATGATGCGCGCGCCGGCGTATCTGTCGCTGGTGTCGCTCCAGACGTAGAAGTCGCCGTACGGTCCATCCGGGTCGCGCCGCGACTCCTGGAACCAGGGATGCGAATCGGAGGTGTGGTTCATCACCAGGTCGGTGATGACCCGGATCCCCCGCCGGTGGGCGGCGTCGAGCAGCTCGACGAAATCCTCGACGGTGCCGAATTCGGGCAGCACCTTGTAGAAGTCGCGGATGTCGTAGCCGCCGTCGCGCAGCGGCGAATCGTAGAACGGCGGCAGCCACAGACAGTCGACGCCGAGCCACTGCAGGTAGTCCAGCCGTTCGGTGAGCCCGCGCAGGTCACCGGAACCGTCGGCGTCCGAATCGTGGAACGCCCGCACCAGCACCTCGTAGAACACCGCGCGTTTGAACCACGTCCGGTCCTCGGGCACCATCCGGGCGTGGCCGAAGTCCTGCGCCGTCGGGTGTTCGACCACCCCGTGCTCGACGTGGCTGCCCTCCGCCGGATCATGCTCGGCGGGAGGCGGGGAGCCGCTGCTGTGGTCCATCGGTCTTCAGTCCTACCCATCGTGGCGGTACCTGAATCGTGGCCCAGTCCGGGGCGCCGCGCGACCGCTGGACGGCGGTATGGTGCCGAGATGGCCAACCGCGATCACGGTGACCCCGGCGACGCACCCTCGGTTCCCCCGCCGCTGCGCCCGGCCGTCGACGCCGTGCGACCGTCGGCCGCCGAGGAGGCCCGCACCATCGCCGCCTCCACCAACACCGCCACGCTGGCCACACTGACCACCGACGGTGATCCGTGGGCGTCGTTCGTCACCTACGGTCTGCTCGGCGGCGCGCCGGTGCTGTGCGTGTCGAATCTCGCCGAACACGGCCGCAACCTGGCCGGCGATCCGCGGGCCAGCATCGCGATCGTCGCGCCGGCGTCGGAATCCGATCCGCTCGCCAGCGGACGGGTGACGCTGGCGGGTGTCGCCGAGCGGCCCACCGGTGACGAGGCGTTGGCCGCACGCGACGCGCACCTGGCGGCGGTCGAGGCGGCGAAGTACTACATCGACTACAACGACTTCACACTGTGGGTGCTGCGCGTGCACCGGGTGCGGTGGGTCGGCGGGTACGGGCGGATGGATTCGTGCAGCGGCGCCGACTACGCGGCGGCCGAACCCGATCCGGTCGCCCCGCACGCCGCGGGCGCGATCGCCCATCTCAACGCCGACCACGCCGAATCGCTGCTGGCGATGGCGCGGGTGCTCGGCGGCTATCCGGACGCCACCGCCGCGACGTGCACGGTCGCCGACCGCTACGGGCTGGATCTGCGCCTGGACACCGAACGCGGCATCGCCTACACGCGGGTGAGTTATCCCGCGCCGATCAGTGCGCCGGCTGAACTGCGCTCTGCGGCGGTGGAGTTGACGCGGCGGGCCCGCTCGGGCTGACCGGGCGTCTAATACGATCTCGGTATGTCTCGTCCGGAATCCTGGCAGGCGGCGTTCGAGTTGATCCGCACCCGCGGCTACGAACACCGCGAGGAACCGTTCCGCCTGGCCAGCGGTCAGCTCAGCCACGACTACATCGACGGCAAGTACGCCGTCGACAACGGTGAGCGGCTGACCATCGTGAGCCGCGCGGTCGCCGATCTGGCCGCCAGCACCGGTATCGAGTTCGACGCCGTCGGCGGGCTGACGATGGGCGCCGACCCGCTGGCGCACGGCGTCGCGATGGTCACCGGCGCGGCCTGGTTCTCGGTGCGCAAGGAGCAGAAGCAGCGCGGCCGCGAACAGTGGATCGAGGGCACCCGGATCGAGCCGGGGATGCGGGTGCTGCTGGTCGACGACGTGATCAGCACCGGCGGGTCGACGGCGCTGGCGTTCGACCGGGTCGTCGCCGCCGGTGCGGTGGTCACCGGGGTGATCCCGATGGTCGACCGCGGCGATGTCGCCGCCACGTTGTTCGCCGAGCGGGGGGTGCCGTTCGCGGCGCTGGTGACCTACCGCGATCTGGGGATCGAACCGATCAAAGCGGTCTAGCAGCGGCGTTGACTCTGCGGCCACGGCGCCGCTCTCTCGCACTTCTGCGCCGTGAGCGCAGAGTCAACGGGACACCACGAGCACCGGACTGGGTTCCACGCCGACGGTGACGGCGTCGCCGGCGGCGAAGCCGGTCGCCCGCGAGCTGGGCAGCTGAGCGGACAGCACGGTCCCGTCGGCCAGGGTGCAGTACACCCGCGAGATCGAGCCGAGGAACGCCACGGAGCTGACGGTCGCATTCGGGGTGCCGCCGGCGGTGACGGTGACCGACTCCGGGCGCACCAGCGCGAGACCGTCGCCACCGGTGACGGAACCGTCGAGTGCGGGCACCTCGGTACCGAGAACCCGGGCGCGGCCCGACGACACGGTGGCGGGCACCTTGTTGTTGAGCCCGACGAACTCCGCGACGAACGGGGTCGCCGGATGCGCGTACAGCTCGGCGGGGGCGGCGAGCTGTTCGAGGCGGCCCTGGCTCATCACGCCGACCCGGTCGGCGACGGCCAGCGCCTCCTCCTGGTCGTGGGTGACGAACAGCGTGGTGGTGCCGACGTCGAGCTGGACGCGCCGGATCTCGTCGCGCAGCTGGGCGCGGACTTTGGCGTCCAGCGCGGACAGCGGTTCGTCGAGCAGCAGTACCCGCGGCTGGATCGCCAGCGCGCGGGCCAGTGCGACGCGCTGCTGCTGACCGCCGGACAGCTCGTTGGCGTACTTGTGTTTGTGCGCGGACAATCCGACCAGGTCGAGCATGTCGGCGGCCCGGGTCAGCCGCTCCCCCTTGGCTTTTCCGCGCATCTTGAGGCCGAACGCGACGTTGTCGAGCACGGTCAGGTGTGGGAAGAGGCTGTAGGCCTGGAACACCATGCCCATATCGCGTTTGTTGGCGGGCACCCGGCTGACGTCGCGGCCGTCGACCGACACCGATCCCGACGTCGCCTCGTCGAGGCCGGCGAGGATGCGCAGCGCGGTGGTCTTGCCGCAGCCCGACGGGCCGAGCAGGGCGACGAGCTCCCCGGGCCGCATGTGCAGCGTCAGCCCGTCGAGCGCGTGGACGGTGCCGTAGACCCGGGTCAGGTCGTTGAGCTCGACGGCGACTCCGGCGGTCATGCGGCTCCTATCGGGGTGGCCCGCCGCCGTCCGCGCGTGACGAGCGAAAGGGCAAGCAGCAGAACGAAAGCGAACAACAGCACGGCCAGCGACGCCGCGACCGAGGTCGGCCCGTCGGTCTTGCCGAGCGCGACGATCTGTACCTGCAGGGTCTGGTAGCCGCTGAGCGAGGCGATGGTGTATTCGCCGAGGACGACGGCGATGGAGATGAACGCCGCCGACAGGATGCCCGACCAGATGTTGGGCACCACCACCCGCACGATCGTGGCGGTCCAGCCCGCGCCGAGCGAGCGCGCCGCCTCCGACAGCGTCTGCAGATCGATGGCCGACAGCGCCGCGTCGATCGACCGGTACGCGAACGGCAGCACCAGCACGACGTAGACGAATGTCAGTGTGAGCGCGGACTCCCCGAGGAAGTACGTCACCCACAGGTAGACGTTCTTCAGCCCGACGACGATGACCAGTGCGGGAATGGTCAGCGGCAGCAGGCACAGGAACTCCACGGGCCGACGCGCCCACGGCGCCCGCAACCGCACCCAGATCATCGTCGGGACCAGCACGACGAGCATCGCGACCACCGTGAGCACTGCCAGCAGCAGCGACACGACGATCGCCTGGTACAGCGCCTCGTCGGCGACGAGGTTCTGCCACGCCCGCAGGGTGCGGCCGCCGCCGATCAGATCGCGCGTGGAGAAGTCGGCCATCGCGTAGAGCGGGAACAGGAAGAACAGTCCGAACAGCACCCAGAGAGCGCCGCGCACAACCCGTTTCACGTCAACCACCTCGCGGTGCGGCGCACCAGCGCGTTGTAGGCGACCATCACCACCGCGACGACGACGATCATCTCCAGCGCCAGCGCGTAGGCGAATCCCGACTGGCCGAGCACCACCTCACTGGTGAGCGCGGCCCGGATCAGCAGCGGCACGATCGGGCTGCCCTGGCTGACCAGTGCCGCGGCCGTCGCGTAGGCCGCGAACGCGTTGGCGAACAACAGCAGTAGCGATCCGAGGAATGCCGGTGTCAGCAGAGGGAATCCGACTTCCCGCCAGTACTGCCAGGTGGAGGCGCCCAGGTTGACCGCCGCCTCGCGCCACTGTTCGCGCAGTCCTTCCAGCGCGGGGACGAAGACGATGACCATCAGCGGGATCTGGAAGTACGTGTAGACGAGGATCAGACCCGGCAGGCTGTAGAGCCACCCCGAGCCGGCCAGGTTCCAGCCCACGGCCTGCTGCACCCACAGCGTCAGCACGCCGTTGAGCCCGACGGTGGCGAGGAACGCGAAAGCCAATGCCACACCGCCGAACTGGGCGAGCACACTGCACAGGGCAAGCACTGAGCGGCGCACCATCGACTCGGGCGGACTGCTGACGATCAGCCAGGACAGCACTGCGCCGAGGACCGCCCCGATGACCGCCGTGCTGCCCGACAGCAACACGCTCTTCCACAGGGCGGTCAGCGCGGTCGCCGAGAACAGCGCCGCGATGCGGTCCAGGGAGAAGGCGCCGTCGGCGACGAAGGCGTTCACCACCACCGTCGCCGTCGGGATGATCAGGAAGATCGTGAGGACGGCGAAGAACGGCAGCAGTGGCACCCCGTCGCGCAGGCGTCTCACGGTGTGCGTCAGCCGATCGCGCTGGCCCAGTTGCCGGCCAGGTATTCGGTGGCCTTCTTGTTCTGGTCCACCGAGACGATGACCGGCTCACCCGCGACCGGCGGCAGCGCATCCCAGGCCGCCTTGTCCAGCGTGCCGGCTTCCTGCATCGGTTCGGCGCGCACGGGGCGGGCGCCGCCGCCGAGGTACAGGTTCTGGCCCTCGTCGCTGTAGAGGAACTCCTGCCAGAGTCGCGCGGCGGCCGGATGCGGTGCGTCCTTGTTGACGGCCTGGTAGTAGTACCCGGCGACGGCGGGGCCGGGCGGCACGACGACCTTCCAGGACGGCAGCTTCTTGGTCTCGGCGGCGTTGAGGTAGTCCCAGTCGATGACGACCGGGGTCTGGCCGGATTCGATGGTGGCCGGGGTGGGGTCGACGGGCAGGAAGTTGCCCGCGTCCTTGAGCTTGCGGAAGAACTCGACGCCGGGTGCGATGTCGTCGGCGGAGCCACCCTGGCTCAGCGCCACCATCATCACGCCGGAGAAGGCGGCGCCGGCCTGCGTCGGGTCACCGTTGAGCGCGACCTTGCCGCGGTACTCGGGCTTGAGCAGATCGTCGACGCTCGCGATCGGCGGCACCTTGGCGGAGTCGTAGCCGATCGACATGTAGCCGCCGTAGTCGTTGACCCAGGTGCCGTCGGGATCCTTGAACTCGGCGGGGATGTCGGCGAATCCCTCGACCTTGTAGGGCGCGAACATGCCGGTGTTGGCCAGCGCAACGGACTGGCCGAGGTCGAATACGTCGGGCGCGGTGGACTTGCCGCGCTGCTGGTTCGCGGCGTTGATCTCGTCCTGGCTGGCCGCGTCGGGCTGAGCCGAGTTCACCTTGATGCCGTACTTCGTCGAGAACGCGTCGATGATCGCGCCGTAGTTGGCCCAGTCGGGCGGCAGCGCGATGACATTGAGCTCACCCTCGCCCTTGGCCGCCTCGACGAGTTTGTCCATCCCACCGAAGTCGGCCGCCGACGTGGCCTCGCTGACGTTGACACCCGAGTCGGTCTGGGCGCCACCGGACTCCTTCTCCGGCGGTGCGCAGGCCGCCAGACCGGCGACGAGAAGTGCGGAGGTGCAGGCTGCCAGCAGCCGTGAAGTCGTCATTGCCGAACCTTCCGATGGTGAGGAAGCGCCGCGGTGACGCGGTGGTTACGGCGTGCGGTCACCGCGGTGAATGGATCCGAACTGGGCGTGAGAACACTACCGTGACCAGGCCGGATCAGGCGGGACGTTGACCACGAACCGAACGCTGTGACCTACAGCCGCGCATTTGTGCTGGTCGCGGGGATAGCATCGGGACGTGGCTGAACGCGAAGCCCCGGGGGAATTCGACTACCGCTGGGACGAACCACCCCATCACGGCGGTGCGCGCGCCGAGCGGGACGCGGCGGTGGAACAGGGCTACGACGAGGTGTACCAGCCGACGGCCGACGAGTACGCCGAACCCCACTACACCGAACCTCACTACGCCGCCCCTCAATACGCCGACCCTCAATACGCCGAACCGGAGTACGCCGCACCCGAATACGGCGCGTGGGACGAACCGGCGCCGGCTCCGCCCGTGCACGACGACCGCTTCGACGCGTTCAATGCCAACACCTGGACCTTCCGGCCGCCGCCGCCACCGTGGTACCGCACCCGGCAAGCCATCGCGGCCTTCGTGATCGTGGCGCTGGCCGCTGTGGCGATCGTGGTGTCCGCGGTGCTGCTGCTGTTCGGGAGTTCGGGCGACGGCAGCGGTGGCGGTGACGACGAGTCGACCGTGGCGCCCACCCCGTCGTCGGCCGCCGTGCCGACGCCCACGCGTACCAGCGAGCCCGCACCACCTCCGCCGCCTC
>JBNMQY010000021.1:0-92068 GCA_050205415.1 Mycolicibacterium litorale | reverse complement strand
CGGGGGCGCCGGACGCGATACCGGAGCGGGCGACTCCACGGAGGCCGGGGCCGGCGGCGCCTCGGCCACCTGGCTCCTGCGGGTGAACGTCTTGGCAGGCTCGACGGGCCGCGGCGTCGCCGGCATGTCCGACGCCGGGATCGACATGTCGAGCCGGGTCTCGATGCGTTCGACGCGTTGCAGCAGAGCCGATTCGGTGTCGCTGGCCGATGGCAGCAGCAGCCGTGCGCAGACCACCTCCAGCAGCAGCCGGGGTGCGGTGGCGCCCCGCATCTCGCCAAGCCCGGCGTGCACCACCTCGGCATAACGGGCGAGCGTGGCCGCACCCAGCCGCTCGGACTGATCCCGCATGCGCTCGAGGACGTCCCCGGGGGCGTCGACCACCCCACGGGCGGCCGCATCGGGCACCGCCTGCAGGACTATGAGGTCGCGGAACCGCTCGAGCAGGTCGGTGGCGAACCGGCGCGGATCGTGGCCGGCGTCGATGACGGATTCGACCGCCCCGAAGAGCGCGGCGGCGTCCCCGGCGGCCAGCGCGTCGACCGCGTCGTCGATCAGTGCGACGTCGGTGGCGCCGAGCAGGGACAGGGCGCGGCCGTACTCGACGCGGTTGTCCGCCGCTCCGGCCAGCAGCTGGTCGAGCACCGACAGCGTGTCGCGCGGTGAACCCCCACCGGCGCGGATCACCAGCGGGTACACCGCGTCGTCGACGGTGACGCCCTCGTCGGCGCAGATTCGTTCCAACAGCGTGCGCATGGTCTTCGGCGCCAGCAGGCGGAACGGGTAGTGGTGGGTGCGCGAGCGGATCGTCGGCAGCACCTTCTCGGGTTCGGTGGTGGCGAACACGAAGATCAGGTGCTCCGGCGGCTCCTCGACGATCTTGAGCAGCGCGTTGAAGCCCGCCGTGGTGACCATGTGGGCTTCGTCGACGATGAAGATGCGGTAGCGCGACTGTGCAGGCGCATAGAACGCCCGGTCACGCAGTTCGCGGGTGTCGTCGACACCACCGTGGCTGGCCGCGTCGAGTTCGGTGACGTCCATGTTGCCCGGCCCGTTGGGCGCCAGCGCGACACACGAGTCGCAGGTGCCGCACGGCGTCGGGGTGGGCCCCTGCTCACAGTTGAGGGAGCGGGCCAGGATGCGCGCCGACGACGTCTTCCCGCAGCCCCGCGGACCGGAGAACAGGTAGGCGTGGTTGATCCGGCCCGCCGACAGCGCGGTGGACAGCGGATCGGTGACATGCTCCTGCCCGACCACCTCCGCGAAGGTCGCCGGTCGGTACTTGCGGTAGAGCGCCACGGTCAGCAGGCTACCGACGGACTACGACGGATGGTCAACCGAGCAGTGACTCGGTGGCGGCCAGCAGCGCGCACGTCGCCAGACCGTCGATGGCCGAACGCAGGTCGCCCTCCGACGGGAACGACGGGGCGATCCGGATGTTCTTGTCCTCCGGGTCTTTTCGATACGGGAACGCCGATCCGGCCTCGGTCACCGCGATCCCGACGTCCTTGGCCAGCGCGACGGTGCGCCTGGCCGTCCCGGGCCACACGTCGAGGCTGACGAAGTAGCCGCCCTTCGGGTCCGTCCACGAGGCGATCTTGGACTCCCCCAACCGCTCCTCGAGAACCTCGCCGACGAGTGCGAACTTCGGCGCCAGGAGTTCGCGGTGGCGCTGCATGTGCAGTCGCACACCGTCGGCGTCGCCGAAGAACTTCAGGTGCCGCAGCTGGTTGACCTTGTCCGGGCCGATCGACTTCTTCCCCGCGTGCTGCAGATACCAGGCGATGTTGCCCAATGAGCCGCCGAGGAAGCTGACCCCGGCGCCGGCGAAGGTGATCTTGCTGGTCGAGGCGAACACCAGCGGCCGGTTCTGGTTGCCCGCGGCGGCCGCCAGCCCGAGCACGTCGACCTGGCGCATGAAGTCCGGCGTCAACGTGTGCACCGCATAGGCGTTGTCCCAGAACAGCCGGAAATCGATTGCCGCCGTGCGCATCTGGACCAGCCGGCGGACCACCTCCCAGGAGTAGGTCACACCGGTGGGGTTGCCGAACACCGGGACGCACCACATGCCCTTGATCGCCGGGTCGGCGGCGACGAGTTCCTCGATGAGGTCGACGTCGGGGCCGTCCTCGAGCATCGGCACCGGGATCATCTCGATGCCGAGGTTCTCGGTGAGCGCGAAGTGCCGGTCGTAGCCGGGAGCCGGGCACAGGAACTTCACGACGGGTTCGGCGATCCAGGGCCGGGGCGAGTCGACACCGCCGTGCAGCAGCGAGAAGACCACGGTGTCGTGCATCAGCTCGAGGCTGGCGTTGTTGCCGGCGATCAGGTTGGGCACCGGGATGCCGAGCAGCTCACCGAAGATGGCGCGCAGTTCCGGCAGGCCGTGCAGACCGCCGTAGTTGCGGACGTCGGTGCCGTCGCTGTCGCGGTAGCTGTCGCTGCCGGGCAGTTCGAGCAGCGCATTCGACAGGTCGAGCTGCTCCGGCGACGGCTTGCCGCGGGTCAGGTCCAGGCGCAGGCCCTTGGCCTGCAGCTCGGCGTAGTTGCGCTGCTGCAGCTCGTGCTGGGCGATCAGATCGTCGCGGCTGAGGGAGTGGAACGACACCGCGAGCCTTTCACCAGGATGACCGGGAGACGAAAATCAGGGGACCCCGCGCACCCGCCAGAGCCCGTTGACCCTTGCTGCCTTCCGGCCCTGGGGGAGTTCACAGGATGGACGCCGCGCGGGGTCCGACCTGAGTGTAATACCCGCCTCGGGGCCCATCGCGACGGGCGCGTCCGGTCCGTCGGCTACCATTGCCCGCGGAGGATTCGCCTAGTGGCCTATGGCGCTCGCCTGGAACGCGGGTTGGGTTAACAGCCCTCGCGGGTTCAAATCCCGCATCCTCCGCACTCGGTCCGGGGTGCGATCAGTGATCGAAAGTCCTGATCGCACCCCCGACCACCAATCTCGAGGAGGAGTATGCGGCGCTCGGTTGCGGTCATCTGGCACGCATCGTTCTCCGTCATCGCCGCTGCTCTCTATTTCTTCTTCGTCCTGCCCCGCTGGTTCGAGCTGACGGGTTCGACGTCGCACACGCTGGGCACGGTGCTGCGCATCGTCACCGCGGCGTTGATCGGCCTGGCGGCGCTGCCGGTGGTGTTCACCCTGCTTCGTACGCGCCGGCCGGAGTTCGGCACCCCGCAGCTCGCACTGCGGCTGCGGGTGGCGTCGATCGCTCTGCACGTCCTGGCCGCCGCCCTGATCCTGGGCGCCGCGATCAGCGAGATCTGGCTGGACCTCGATTCCGCCGGGCCGTGGCTGTTCGGCATCTACGGGGCGGCCGCCGCGATCGCGCTGCTCGGCATCTTCGGCTTCTACCTGGCGTTCGTCGCCGAGCTGCCGCCGCCACCGCCCAAACCGCTCAAGCCGAAGGCGCAGACCCGGCGGCGCGGCCGCGGCAAGGCCGAGCCCGAAACGGCCACCGAGGAAGCAGAGCGGTCGGAGTCCGACGACGCCGTGGCACCGGCCGAGGCGACCACAGAGGCTGAGGCGACCGAGGCGGATGAGACCACGGCGACCGAAGAGACCGAAGAGGCTGACGAGGCCGCTGAGGAAGAACCCGCCTCCGACAACGGCCGGCTGCGCAACCGCCGCCCGTCCGGCAAGGGCGATTCCCCGCGCCGGCGCCGCCGTTCCCGCGGTGGTGTCGCCGTCGAAGACTGAGGTCAGCGGCCTCCCTTCGACACGTCAGCGTTCCGTCACGAACAATGTGTGCAGAACGCGAGTTACAAAACGTCGTGGAAGGGCAATTCATGGGCATGCTCCGTCTTCGTTGGCTGTCCAGGCTGTCGGTGGCCCTCGCCGCGACGCTTGCGTTGGTCATGCCGTTGGTCCCGGCCACTGCGCACGCCGCTCCGGCCGATCCGCTTGCCGCGGCCGCCACTGTCGAGCCCGCCGTGGCGCGCATCGACACTGAGATCGACTACCAGAACGCCTACGGGGCGGGCACCGGCATCGTGCTCGATCCGGGCGGCCAGGTACTGACGAACTACCACGTGGTCCAGGGCGCCGACCGGGTCAACGCCACGGTCGCGGGCCGGTCCTACCCGGCGAACCTCGTCGGCTACGACCGCGGCCGTGACATCGCGGTGATCCAGTTGCTCGGCGCGGGCGGACTGCCGGTCGCCCCGATCGGTGACTCGGCGGCGCTGGCGGCGGGTGAACCCGTCGTCGCACTCGGCAACGCCGAGGGCACGGGCGCGCCGCTGACCCGGGAGGTCGGCAGTGTCACCGCGTTCGGGCGCACCGTCACCGCGGAGGACTCGCTGACGGGAGCCTCCGACGAGCTGACCGGGTTGATCGAGTTCGCCGCGCCGGTACGTGCCGGCGATTCGGGCGGGCCCGTGGTCAACGGCGCCGGCCAGGTCGTCGGGATCACCACCGCGGCGTCGGTGAGCTACCGGATGGGCCCGGGCGGTAAGGGCTTCGCGATTCCTATCAACGAGGCGATCGGCGTCGCCAACCAGATCCGGTCCCGCGTCCCCTCCGACACCGTTCACATCGGCCCGCCCGCCCTGCTCGGCGTCGGCGTCCGGACTGCCCCGAGCGACGTGCCCGGTGTCCTCATCCAGGAGGTGCTGCGCGGCGGACCCGCCGAAGCGGCCGGACTGATGGGCGGCGACGTGCTGATCGCGATCAACGGCACCCGCCTCACGTCGGCCACCGCGCTGACCTACACGCTGGACCGGTTCTATCCCGGCACCGTCGTCGACGTCACGTGGATCGACCGCGCCGGCCAGGAACGCACGGGCAAGGCGACGCTGGCCCCCGGGCCCTGACCCTCACTTCGGCAGCAGCCGTTCCAGACCGCCGATCGCCAAATCGAGTTCGAATTCGAACTGCCCGTCGTCCGGTCCGGGTGCGGCAGTGAGCACCTGACGCAGCGCCGGATACTCGGATTCGGCCGAGCGCTCCAGCGCCGCACGGGTCTGCGCCTGGTGGAAGTCCCGCACCGACGTGTGCAGGGTGTCGTGGGCTGCCGACTGGGCGATGTTCGCGACGGCGGTGACGCCGCGGCGGGCGTCGTCGGGCCGGAACCCGGCGCTCAGCATCGCGGCGAGCACACGTTCCGCCAGGGCGAGGACCGCGACGGCGCCCACCCCGCTGAACGGCATCTGGTCGACACCCTCCCCGACCTGGACGATGCCGTCCCGGAAGGCGTACGCGTAGGCGCACAGAACCGCGCGCCAGTCACCGTCGTCGGGTAGTTCCACGCGTTGCAGCTCGTGTTCGAAGCGGTCGAGCACGACCAGCGTCAGAAGGCCCTGGCGGTTGCCGACGTAGTAGTGCAGCGCCTTGCGACTGACGCCCAGCTCGTCGGCGACGGCCTGCATGGTGAGAGTCGTTCCGGACGCTCGTCGGGCGGCGGCGAGGATCTGCTCGCGGCTGATGCGGGCGGGCCTGCCCCGGGTGCGGCGCGGCTCCTCGACGTCTCCCACCGCGTCAGCCTACGCAGCGGTGACGGAATTTTCGCCGATCGGCAAAAAAGCGGTGTCCGCCGCCCTAGCCTGAGCGAGTGCCAAACACTCCCTATCGGGTCGTCCAGTGGACGACCGGCAATGTCGGAAAGAGTTCCGTCGCGGCGATCGCCGCGAACCCGCATCTCGAACTCGTCGGCTGCTACGCCTGGTCGGCGGAGAAGGCGGGCCGCGACGTCGGCGAGCTGGCGGGCATCGAACCGCTCGGTGTCAACGCCACCAACGACGTCGACGAGCTGCTCGCGCTCAAACCCGACGTCGTGGTGTACAACCCGATGTGGATCGACGTCGACGAACTCGTCCGCATCCTCGAAGCCGGCGTGAACGTGGTGGCGAGCGCGTCGTTCATCACCGGCCACAACCTGGGCGAGGGCCGCGACCGGTTGGTCGAGGCGTGCGAGCGCGGCGGCGCGACGCTGTTCGGCTCGGGTGTCAGCCCGGGCTTCGCCGAACTGCTGGCCATCGTGGCGGCCACCGCATGCGACCGTGTCGACAAGATCACCATCGCCGAGTCGGCCGACACCACGCTGTACGACTCCCCCGACACCGAACGTCCCGTGGGTTTCGGCACCGCGATCGACGATCCGGATCTGCAGCCGATGGCCGCGAAAGGGACCGAGGTGTTCGCCGAGGCGGTGCAGCTCGTCGCCGACTCGCTCGGCATCGACCTCGACGAGATCGTCTGCGAGTCCGAATACGCCCAGACCACAGAGGATCTCCCGATGGCGTCGTGGACCATCCCGGCCGGTCACGTGGCGGGTGTGGCCGCGAGCTGGCAGGGGCGGGTCGCCGGCAAGACGGTGATCGACATCAACGTGCGGTGGAAAAAGGGGCAGACCCTTTCTCCCGATTGGCAACTCGACGGCGACGGCTGGAAGATCACCGTCGACGGGCGGCCGACCGTCAACATGCAGGTCGGTTTCCTGCCGCCGCAGGACATGATCGAGAACGCCAAGACACTCGAGGACTTCTTCGTCCTCGGCCACATCATGACGGCGATGCCACCGATTCACGCCATCGCCGCCGTCGTGGCCGCGGCCCCCGGGATCGCGACCTACACCGACCTGCCGCTGCCGCAGGCGCGCGGGGTGGTGCCGAGCTAGATCCGGTTGCCCTCGTCATCCCAGTGCTCGGCGACCTTCTTGCTGGGCTGCACGCGCGGCGGTTCGCCCGGCATCTTCGGATAGTTGGGCGGGTACGGCAGATCCCCGAGCCCACGCTCCTCGTCGGCCGCGACCATCTCCAGGAGTGTGTCGATCGACTGGGCGTTCGCCTCGATGTCCGCCCACGGATCCGGCCGTCCCGCAACGAAATCCGGCACCGTGGTGATCGTGTAGTCGTCGGGATCGGCATCGGCCAGCTCGGCCCACGTCAATGGCGTCGAGACCGTCGCGATCGGTGTCTTGCGCGCGGAGTACGCGGAAGCGAACGTGCGGTCGCGGGCGTTCTGGTTGTAGTCGATGAACAACCGCTCCCCGCGTTCCTCCTTCCACCACGAGGTGGTGACCGCGTCGGGCGCCCGCCGTTCGACCTCCCGGGCCAGCGCGATGCCTGCCCGACGCACCGCGATGAAATCCCAGTCCGTCTTGATACGCAGGAACACGTGCACCCCGCGACCGCCCGAGGTCTTCGGATAGCCCACCAGCCCGAGTTCGTCGAGCAGCGGTTTGAGGACGTCGACGGCGATCGTGCGGGCTTCCCGGAACCCGGTGCCGGGCTGCGGGTCGAGGTCGATGCGCAGTTCGTCGGGATGTTCGACGTCCGGGCAGCGCACCTGCCACGGGTGCAGCGTGACCGTGCCCATCTGCGCGGCCCATGCGATCGCCGACGGATGGGTCACCTTGAGCGCGTCCGCGGTGCGACCGGACGGGAAGGTCACGGTGCAGGTCTGCAGATAGTCGGGATGCTTCTGCGGCACCCGCTTCTGGTAGATCTCCTCGCCGTCGATCCCGTCGGGGAACCGCTGCAGGTGCACCGGCCGGTCGCGCAGCAGGGACACCATCGGCTCGCTGACCGACAGGTAGTACTCCACCAGCTTGCGCTTGGTCCCGGCCGAGCCGAGCTTCGGGAAGTACACCTTGTCGGGATTGGTCAGCCGGACCGCGACCCCGTCGACATCGATTTCTTCTGCGGGCGTTGCCATCAGGACCTCTCCAGCACGTCGTACAGATCGTAGTTGAGCGGCACTTCCAGCTGATCGAACGTACAGCTCGCCGGATCCCGGTCCGGTCGCCACCGCCGGAACTTGACCGCGTGCCGGAATCGCCTTCCCTGCACGGAATTTCCCTCCATCTGGTCGTAGGCGACCTCGGCGACCTTCTCCGGCCGGATCGGTATCCAGCGTTTGTCGGCCGCGGAGTTCCACCGGCTCGGGTCCCCCTCGCGGACCTCGTCACCTTCGCGCAGCGGTTCCAGTTCGGCGAGCAGTTTGATCCGGCCCTTGGTGGTGAACGATGCTGCGCCGCCGACCATCTGGAGTCCGCCGTCGTCGGTGTAGAGCCCGAGCAGTATCGAGCCGATGCCCTCCCCGCTCTTGTGGATGCGGTAGCCGATCGCCACGCAGTCGGCGTCGCGGGCGTGTTTGACCTTCACCATCTCCCGCTTGCCCGGCAGGTACGGGCCGTCGAGCCGTTTGGCGATCACCCCGTCGAGCCCGGCGCCCTCGAACTCCTCGAGCCACTGCGCCCCGAGTGCCGGATCCTCGGTGGTACGGGTGACGTGGCACCAGGTCTTCTCGTCGACGGCGTCGATGAGAGCCCGGCGCCGGTTGCGGAACGGCTCCTTCATCAGCGACGTGTCGCCGACGGCCAAAGCGTCGAAGCCGATGAAGTGCGCGGGGGTCTGCTCGGACAGCATCGTGATGCGTGACGCGGCGGGGTGGATGCGCTGGCTCAGCGACTCCCAGTCCAACCGGGTCCGTCCCCCGATCTCGCGGGGGACGACGATCTCACCGTCGAGCACGCAGCGCGGTACGAGCTCGTCGCGCACCGAGTCGAGCACCTCAGGGAAGTACCGGCCGAGGTCCTTGCCGCTGCGCGACAGCAGCACGACCTCGTCGCCGTCGCGGAACACCAGGGCACGGAAGCCGTCCCACTTCGGCTCGTAGGACCACACGCCGGGGTCGGCCGGCACCTTGGTCTGCGCCTTGGCCAGCATGGGTTCGAGCGGGGGCATGACCGGGAGATCTGCGGAGAACGGCACGACGTCCATTCTTACGCCGCTTGTTCGGAGTCGGACACCGAACGGCTCCGCACGACAGCGATATCGGCCAGTGCACTACGGAGCTGGATGCGCGCCCGCGACGCCCGTGACATCACCGTGCCGATGGGGATGCCCATGAGCGCGGCGGTCTCGGCGTAGGTGTAGCCTTCCACGTCGGCGTAGTACAGCACCATCCGGAAACCTTCGGAGAGGCCTGCCATCGCCTCCCGGATCTCGTTGTCTGGCAGGGATTCCAGCACCTCGGACTCGGCGGAGCGCAAGCCCGTCGACAGGTGCTGACCGTTTGCGGCCACGTCACGGTCGGTGATCTCGCCGGACAGCACTTCGGCCGGACGCCGCTCCCGCCACCGGTAGGCGTTGATCCACTGGTTGTACTGGATCCGGAAGAGCCACGCCTGGAGGTTGCTGCCCTCGCGGAAGGTGTGGAACCCCGTGTAGGCGCGCACCAGGGTCTCCTGGAGGAGATCCTCGGCGTCGGCTTCGTTGTGGGTGAGTCGGCGGGCACCGCGGAGCAGGACATCGACCAGCGGCCAGACCTCCGCGGTGAAGCGGGCGTTCAGTTCGGCGGCGCGCTCGGTGCCGGGTTCGACGTGGCTGGGGCCTATGACCTTCATGGGTTTCCTCCAGTTGATCCTCTTGCGCCCGGATGGGCTGTCGGATCAAGACTGGCCGCGGAAAGCCCAGGGGGGACCCTTGGTCACCCGTGGTCCAGGGTTCGTAGTCCCTACTGAGACCACGTGACGGTGCGCAGCTGCCTGCGCGAGGAGATGCCCAACTTGACGAACACTTTCCGCAGATGCCATTCGACCGTGTGGACGCTGATGAACAACTGGGCGCCGATCTCTTGATTCGTCAGGCCGTCGGCGGCCAGTCGCGCGATCTGCGCCTCCTGGGCGGTCAAGTCGTCACCCGTGCTCATGGGTTGTCTGCGGACCTTCTCACCCGCGGCGATCAGCTCGCGGCGCGCCCGCTCGGCGTACCCCTGGGCACCCATCCGCACGAACATCTCGTGTGCCTCGGTCAGGTGGCGACGGGCGTCGCCGCGCCGGTTGGCTCGCCGCAGCCATTCGCCGTAACCCAGGTGCGC
This sequence comes from Mycolicibacterium litorale, assembly GCA_050205415.1. Lineage (GTDB taxonomy): Bacteria > Actinomycetota > Actinomycetes > Mycobacteriales > Mycobacteriaceae > Mycobacterium > Mycobacterium litorale_C. Next base: position 82,236 of record JBNMQY010000021.1, on the reverse strand, counting down.
CCGCGCCTTGTGCACCATCACCCGCGATCGGCCCAGGTGGTCGAGCGCCTCGTTGAACAACCGGTCGGCGTCCTCGTCGTCGGCCAGCAATGCCCGCGCACTGGCCATCGCGCCGAGCCCCCATGGGGTGCCGCTGGCGCCGGCCCGTTCCTCGATGCGGCCGATCGCCTGATGCGCGGCGTCGAGTTCGCCGATGTGTGCGGCCGCCTCCACCAGTTCGTGCAGGGCCCAGCTGTAGAACCCGAGGTCCTCGTACTCGCAGACGGCTTGCGCAGCGGCGAACGCTTCCTCGTAGCGGCCGAGGCCGTTGTACAACAGCGCACTGGCGTAACCCGTGAGCCCCACCAGTCGCCCTTCACCACGCATTTCGCCGTCGGCGGCGGCCGCGGCGATCAACCGCGTCGCCTCCACGACATCGCCCCGCCACGCGGCGATCACCAAGAAGTGGTACCGAACGGGTCCGCTGGGCGCCGTCGCCGCCGTGATCGATTGCGCCTCAGCGATCAGCGTCGTGGCAGTGGTCAACTCGCCGAACAGGACATGTGCGCCGGCCCGGTACACCAGCGCTTGGGGGAGTCCGGCCAAGGCACCGGCGGCGCGCGCCTGCGCGACGACCGCGGCCGACAGCATGTCGACGAGATCCTCATCCCACAGCTCGTGGGCGGCAGATTCCTGCAGGATGGGAAAGGCCGGTACCAGCCACCGCTGCAGCTCGGCGGGTTCCGCCGACGTCAGCGCCTTCATCGCTTCCAGCGCAGTGCGTATGTGCTGCACGCCGCCGCGGATGCCACCGGTGATCCGCTCTGTCATCCCGCGGAAGAACAGGTCAACGGCACGTGGCAGCTCCGCGGTGCGTGCCATCGCCGAACGCGCCGCCTCGGCGGCGTTGAGCAGGGCGCCGGGCTGCCCCAGACGACCGGCGTACATCAGTGCGGCGAAGGCCTCGAGATAGCACTCGCGCGAGGCTCGACCGTCGACGTCCTCCAATTGTTTGGCGGCCTCGAGCAGCGCAGCCGCGGTCTCCCCCACGGGCGGCGCTCCGCTCTCCCCCGCCCGGCTGCTCACGAACGCGATCTGGGCACGAAGCCGCGCGGCACGGGCGCGTTGGTGTTCGGACAGCGGGGCCATCTCGGCGATGGTCAGCAGCTCATACGCCGCCGCCGTCGCCGCCGAGTCGCGCTTGGCCTGTGCGGCTGCCAGCGCCCGGTCTCCCCGCAACTCGGGATCGGCGGTGAGCACGGTCGCCCGCTCGAGGAAGGCGGCGGCCGCCGCGACCCCGCCGCGGCTCTGCGCACGGCCGGCCGATGCCTCCAGTTCGGCGGCCACCGAATCGTCGGTGCCTGCCACCGCGCTGGCGGCGTGCCATGCCCGGCGGTCGGGATCGGATTCGGCGTCAGTGGCCGCGGCCAGCGCCGCATGTATCGCGCGGCGGTCGGCCACGTCGGCCGCCCGGTAGGCGGCCGATCGCATCAGCGGGTGATAGAAGCGCATCCGCGGACCGAACTCGACGACGCCTGCCGTTTCGGCGGGTGCCAGCGCGTCCACCGCGACCCCCAGCAGCGCGGCCGCGCGCAGGAACAGGGCGGAATCGCCGATAGGTTCTGCGGCGGCGAGCAAGAGCAGCCGCCGGGTGTCATCCGGCAGCGACTGGATGCGCCGGACGAAGCCCTCCTCGATCCGGCTCGCGCCGACGCCCCAGAACCCGCCGGCCAGTTCGGCCGCGGAGTACGTGCGAGGCACTTCGAGCAATGCCAGCGGGTTACCCCGGGTCTCAGCCACCAGCCGGTCCCGGACGCTGGGGTCGATTCTGCCGATCATCGCCTGGTCCAACAGGATTCGCGCATCAACGTCCGACAGACCACGCACCGGCAACTCCGGCAACCCCGCCAGCACGTCGGGACCCTCGTTGCGGGCGGCGAAGACCAACGCCACCGGTTCGGCCATCAAGCGGCGGGCGACGAATCCCAGCGTCTGCACGGAGACCTGGTCCAGCCATTGGGCGTCATCGACGACACACAGCAGCGGCTGCTTCTGCACGGCGGCGGCAAGCAGGCTCAGCACCGCCAGCCCGACGAGGAAGCGTTCCGGCGGGGACCCGGCGCCGCGCCCGAACGCGACTTCGAGCGCATCGCGTTGCGGGGCAGGCAGCTCGTCGAGATGCCTCAGCAGCGGGGCGCACAGTTGGTGGAGCCCGGCGTAGGCAAGTTCCATGTCGGACTCGATGCCCGACACCTCGACACAGCGCATACCCTGCGCCTCTTCGAGGAGGTAATCGAGGAGTGCGGTCTTACCGACACCGGCCTCGCCGCGCAACACCAACACGTGCGACCGACCAGCCCGCACCGTCGCGGTCACCTCGCGCAGCGCTGCGGTTTCCGCGACTCGGCCGTGCAGCGGTCGTCCGCGACCTTTGCTCGACATATGACACCACCGCGTCCACCGTGGGAGCCGAGCATCCTCGCTGCTCACCGCCCCGATCCGAGTGGATCGTAGCGATCGGCGAGCTCACGGTCCAACCGATCCCACGGTCAGCCCCGTGCCGCGGCCTCCAGCAGCCAATCCGCGAACCGGATGTCGAACCACGTCGCCGCCTCGCCGGGAACCAGAGTGCGCTCGGCGATGTCGACACCCCAATAGCGGGCGTCGGGGTCGGCAACCACCTGCCGCTTGTCCCCTCGCGCGGTCAGTGCGGTGCGGATCAGTTCGGGAAGATGGAACTGCTCGGGCCCACCCACCTCGATGATGCCGTTCACCGGTTCGTTGACGGCCGCGATCGCGACGGCTTCGGCGACATCGGTCGTCGCCATCGGCTGTATGAGCGCATCCGGCAGCCGCACGGTGCCGTCGACGGTGGCGGAATCGGCGATGGTGGTGAGGAACTCGAAGAACTGTGTGGCGCGCACGATCGTGAACGGCACCTGCCCGTTCGCGATCAATGTCTCCTGCGCCAACTTGGCTCTGAAGTAACCGCTTTCGCGGGCCAGCTCGTCGGTGCCGACCACCGACAGCGCGACGTGATGCGAGACGCCGGCCACGGCTTCCGCGGCGAGCAGGTTGGTGGTCGCCACGTTGAAGAACTCCTGCGCGGCCGCCTCCTCGAAAGACGGTGAGTTCGTGACGTCGACCACGACCTGCGCACCGGCCAGCACGCCGGTCAAACCCTCGCCGGTGAACGCGTCGACGCCCGTCGACGGTGCCGCGGCCACCGCATCGTGACCGTGTTCCGTCAGCCCGTCGACCACCTTCGAGCCGATCCGTCCTGTGCCGCCGATGACGACGATCCTCATGGTCGTCCCTTCCTTCCAGTCCCGGTCGAGACCGCGTACTCGCTGCCTCCGACCCCAGGAACCCCCGACTCGGCCGTGATTCATCCCGTGGCCGTCATCACTTCCGGATGGCCTGGCGGGAGGACTGCGGTTCCACCGGGTGGACACGAGAAAGGACTGTTCATGGAACTACAGGGTTTTCGAGCGCTCGTCACCGGCGGCACCGCGGGCATCGGCTTGGCATGCGCCCGGCTGATGGCAGTAGCCGGGGCCGAGGTGATCATCACGGGCCGCGATAGCGGCCGCGGCGATTCCGCAGCCGCCTCGCACGAGCGGATACGCTTCGTCAGAGCCGACATGGCGGATCTCGGCTCGGTGGAATCGCTTGTGCGGCAGGCCGGAGATGTCGATGTGCTCGTCAACAACGCGGCGAGCTTCCCAGGTGCGATGACCCTCGACCAGGACGCCGCGTCGTTCGCCCGCACCTTCGACACGAACGTGCGCGGGTCCTACTTCCTGACCGCTGGGCTGGTACCCGGCATGCTCGCGCGCGGGCGCGGCAGCATCGTCAACGTCACGTCGATGGTGGCGGTCAAGGGCGTACCCGCCGCCTCGGTCTACAGCGCATCCAAGGCGGCACTGGAATCCCTGACCCGTACCTGGGCGGCCGAATTCGGAAGCCGCGGCCTCCGGGTCAACGCCGTCGCGCCCGGGCCGACGAGAACCGAAGGCGTACAAGCCGAATGGGGCGACACCAACGAGGAACTCGGCCGCGCCCTACCGTTGGGCCGCGTCGCCGAACCGGAGGAGATTGCCAACGCCGTGCTGTTCCTTGCCTCGCCGCGGGCGAGTTTCGTCACGGGAGCCACCCTGCACGTCGACGGTGGCGGAGCAGCCATCTGAATCGGTGGATGAGTCGCGGCGCCGGCCGGCGTTCCGGGTGACGACAGGCAATCTCACACCTTGGAGGAGACGAACATGACCGTGGTCGACATCGCCCAGCACGGTAGGTATGACGAACTGGTTCCGTCGCGGTATGCGGTGCAGGTCGGCGACATCGACGTCCTGGTGATCAGCGACGGTGTGTTGCCGTTGCCGGCGACAACCCTGGCCACCAATGCAGACCCGGCAGCGTTATCCGGGTGGCTGGACGAGATGTTCCTGCCGCAGGACATCCTCGACTGGCCGCTGAACGTCGTCGTGGTCCGCAGCGGCGACCGGACCATCCTCGTCGATGCCGGACTCGGTGTGGAGTTCCCCGACTTCCCGCGTGCCGGGCAGACGGCGGCGCGGCTCGAAGCCGCAGGCATCGATCTCGCGTCGGTGACCGATGTAGTGCTCACTCACCTGCACATGGACCACGTCGGTGGGCTGCTCACCGAAGGCCTCAAGGCGCGGTTGCGCCCGGATCTGCGCGTCCACCTGGCGGCCCGGGAAGCGGAGTTCTGGACAGCACCCGACTTCTCGCACGCCTCGATGCCGCAGCCGGTACCCGACGTGCTTCGTTCGGTCGCCTCGCGGTTCCTCGACGAGTACCACGGCCACCTGCGACCGTTCGAGACCGAATACGAGGTGGTGCCCGGAGTTCTCGTCAGCCGCACCGGTGGGCACACCCCCGGACACAGCGTGGTGCGCCTGGCCTCCGGCGGCGATCGGTTGACGTTCGCCGGCGATGCCGTGTTCGCGCCCGGATTCGACAATCCGGAGTGGCACAACGGGTTCGAGCACGACCCGGAGGAAGCAGCCCGCGTCCGGGTGACCCTGTTACGGGAGCTGGCGGCGACCGGCGAATCGCTGATCGCCACCCACCTGCCGTTCCCGTCCGTGTGCCGGGTGGCGACCGCCGGTGACGTGTTCCGCTGCGTGCCCGCCGTCTGGGATTACTGACGCTCACCGGCCTGAAGGGCGCGACGGAGTCAGAACGGCGGCGGGTCTTTACCGTGGTCGGGCTGTGGTTTGGGCGATGGCGCGGCGGACCCGCGATCTCGTCGTGCGGCGTTGTCGGCGCGTTCGGCTTTGATGCGGGCGGCGTTCTCGGTGGCGCGGGTGCGTCGTCGCTTCGGCATCTTGGCGCTGCGGCCCGATTCCGGTGGCGGCTGGGCCAGCGGCGCCAACTCGGCGGTGGTGGTGTCCCAGGTGGGAAAGAACAACCGGCTCCCGGGCACGGTCGTGTAGCGCCGCCCGGCCGGCGTCGTCCAGGCCACTGCGCCGTCAGACGATTGTTCGTCACGCCAGCCGTCCCAGAACGTCTTCGCCAGGTGGTGGGTGCGGCACGTGCAGTTCAGATTCGACGGATGTGTGGGCCCGTACGGCCAGGGCACGACGTGGTCGATGTCGCAGCGCTCGGCGGGCACGTCGCAGCCCGGGAACCGGCAGAACAGGTCACGAGCCCGCACGAACGCCGCCAGCTTGGCCGAGGGGCGGTAGTGCGGCTCCGGGTCGGGGCCGGGCAGCCACAGCTGCGTGATCGCCGCGCCGTTGCGGATCGCCTCGGCCAGCGCCACGATCGGCAGGATCCTCACCCCGGGCAGCAACGCGACACCGGACTCTTGTGGACACGGACAGGAAGCGGGTCGGGGCTGCGACGTCTGCGCCCGTTTCTGCTGGTGTTCGCGGTCCTGGTCGGCGATCAGCTTCTGGGCCGCCTCGATCGCGGCCGGATCGGCGATCACCGTGACCACCACATTCGATTTGGGCGGCGGCGATGCCGCGCATTCGGGTGACCCACACCGGCAGGGCAGCTGGTCGTGGCCCTGAATGATCGCCCCCACTGCGCACGAGCGCCGCTCCCCGATCGTGCGTGGATCGTTGTCGCAGATCCCCTTGACCATCACCGCGATGCGGGCCGACAACACCGCGGCGTCACAGCCCAGCACGTGCCCGTAAACCGAGACGAGTTCGTCCGGGTCGTCGCAGGACCCGACACGGAAGTCGCGTTTCTTGACGGCCTCTTCGGCGCGGATCACCGCATCCGGGTCATAGCGGGTGATCAGCGCGTCGACGGTCCGCGTCAACCGTGCCTGCGACAACGGTCCCCATCGCAGCGCCTTCTCAGCCAACGCGCAATCGAGAAGCGCCAACACCTGGGCGTCCTCGACGAGGCGGGTGCGCCAGGTGATCTCCGAGACCAACCGGGCGCTCAACCGTCCCTGCAGATACAGCGCGCCGACCTTGGGCAGCCGGTCGCGCAACGCCACCGCCATCCGCATCTGACCCGACGCCCGCCGCTGCCCGACGCTCAGCACCGCCCCGACCTCGGATGCAGTTGCCGCCCAGGAGTCATACACCCACTGGTCATGCTCGTCGTCGAACGTCACCGACGCATGCACCAACTGCGCGATCGCGGCGAGTTTCCGCGCCCCAGCCTGCGCCTCCTCACACGCAGCCTGCCCGATCGCAGCGATCAACGAGGCCTCGTCCCGCCCCGCGAACACCGTATCGAACATACGAGCGATTTTACCGAGGCCCACCGACAATCCAGCGTTGCGGCTATACGTCGGTACAGGGCCGGTGGTGACACAATGCGGCCATGGCGACATCGTCGCGGCGCGTGGGCGCCGAAACGTCGAAGACCAGGGACACGCTGCTGGACTGCGTCGAGAAGATGATGCTCGACGAGGGCTATGCGAGCGTCACCTACCGCGCCCTGGCCGCCAAGGCCGGAGTCACCCCGAGCCTGGTGCAGTACTACTTCCCCACTCTCGACGACGTCTTCATCGCCGCGATCCGGCGCTATTCCGAGCGCAACCTGGCCTACCTCAACAAGGTCATGGACAAGCGCAGCGACGATCCGCTGCGGGCGCTGTGGGAGTACAGCTGGGATGAGGCGACCGGAACGCTGATGACCGAGTTCATGGCGCTGGGCAACCACCGCAAGTCCATCCGCACCGAGATCGCCGCGGTGACCGAGAGTGTGCGCAAGCTGCAACTCGATGCGCTCACCGCCAAGTTCGGCGAAGACGCCCGACCCCTCGGCGACCTGTCGCTGCCCGCCCTGCAGTTGTTGATCTCGAGCCTGCCGAAATTCCTGAACCTGGAGAAGGGTGTCGGAGTCGAGACGGCGCACGCCGAACTGACCGAGGCATTCGAACGCTACCTGGACTCCATCGAACCCGCGCCGAAGCGTAAAGCCGCCGGACGCCGACGCGCGCGCTGACACTGCGCTCGGTCATCGCAGGCCCTTTTCGACGGACGGTGTGCTATACAGACGTACAGCGGACCGCGGCGCGAAAGGACCACCATGACGAATTCCGATGAACTCGAACAGCTTCGCAAGCGCGTGCAGTACCTGGAGGACAGAACCGCCGTACTGGACTGCGTGATGAATCAGGCGCGCGGCCACGACCGGCACGACGCCGAGCTCATGGGTAGCGTCTACTTCGAAGACGGGGTAGACGAACACGGGCCAACCGTCAAAACCGGCCCGGAGTACGGGGAATGGGCCAACGCCGCGCATACCGCCGTCTTCGAGGACCACCTGCACAACATCACTACCCACACGTGCGAGATCGACGGCGACGAAGCACATGCCGAGAGCTACGTGATGGGCGCGATGCGAGCCAAGGGCGGCAAGATCGTGTCCCTCATGGGCGGGCGCTACCTCGACCGCCTGGAGCGCCGCGACGGAGTCTGGAAGATCGCGGTTCGCCGCTGCACCATCGAATGGATGATGAGCGGTGACTCCTCAGTGCTCAACTCCGGTGCGGTCAAGGGATTCATCAAGGGCAAGTGGGACAAGACCGACGCTTCGTACATCCGTCCGCTCAAGCTGGACAGCGAACCCGTCGACCGGTGGTGAGCACGTGAAGCTCGCGGGACGCGTCGCGCTGGTGACCGGTGGCGCATCGGGTATCGGGCGTGCGACCGCGGTGCGGCTGGCGGCCGAAGGGATGAGCGTCTGCGTACTCGACATCGACGGCGACGCCGCCGCAGAGGCCGCCGATTCGATCGGTGGTATCGCCATGCCCTGCGACGTAACCGATCCCGACCAGGTCGAGACCGCCTTCGGCGCGTGCGCCGCCGAACTCGGCGGGCTCGACCTCGCCTTCCTCAACGCCGGCATCACCATCGACTGGTCCGGTGACATCGGCTCATTGGACCTCGCCCAGTACCGCAGATCCCTCGCGGTGAACGTCGACGGCGTGGTGTTCGGTGCCCGTGCGGCCGTGCGGACGATGCGGACAGTCGACGGTGCCCTCGACCGGGCGATCCTGGCGACGTCCTCACTCGCCGGCCTCATGCCGTGGCATCCTGATCCGGTCTATTCGCTGGGCAAGCATGCGGTGGTCGGCTTCATGCGGTCGATAGCACCGAATCTCAGCGCCGAAGGCATTGCGGTGCACACCATCTGCCCGGGTATCACCGAGACGGGAGTGCTCGGCGACCGACGCCCGCTGGTCGAGCGCATCGGAGTGCCGGTGATGGAACCGGAGGCGATCGCCGACGCGGTGCTGGCCGCGCTGGCCGCGCCGATGTCGTCGACCGGAACCTGCTGGGTGGCACAGCACGGAAAGCCGCCGTGGCCGATGGCCTTCCCGCAGGTGGACGGGCCCGACAGCCGGCTCAACGTGCCGGTGAACCGCCACTAACCCACGATCGCGGGCATCGAGTCCCAGCCCCGCACGGTCGCCGTCGGGGCGCGCACGGCGTTGTCCTCGTCGATCGTCCAGTCCGGCCAGCGCTTCAGGATCTCCTCCAGCGCGACGCGGCCCTCGATCCGGGCCAGAGACGCCCCGAGACAGAAGTGGGCACCGCGGCCGAACGTCAGGTGGTTCGGATTGCGCCGGATGTCGAAGGTGTCGGGATCGTCGAACCTGCGCTCGTCGCGATTGGCCGCACCCGCCATCAGCAGCAGTGCGCTGCCGGCCGGCACGGTTTGGCCGTGGTAATCAACGTCTTTTGCCACATAACGGGCGATGTGGTGCACCGGCGGTTCGAGGCGCAGCACCTCTTCCACCGCGCCCGGGATCAGGGACGGATCTGCGACGAGCTCGCGGCGCTGATCGGGATGGTCGGCCAGCACCTTGCCCAGCCAGCCGAACAGCCGGCCCACCGTCTCCGTGCCTGCGTTGGCGATGACGCCGAGAAACACCAGCAGCTCCTCGGACCTGAGCTTGCGCCGCCGACCGTCGACGTCGTCGAACTCGACGTTGAGCAACTCGGTGACCAGATCGTCGGAGGGATTGTCTTTGCGCCACGCGACGTAGTCACGAAACATGTTGCCGTTGAAGTAGTTGTCCTTCTTCACCGGCAGCGGCTCACCGGGCTTGTTGCGCAGCCGCGCACCAGCCACCTTGCGAACACTGCGCTGCAGTGAGTCCGGCATGCCGACCAACATTCCGATCACCCGCATCGGCATCTCAGATCCGAGATCCAGGGTGAAGTCGAACCGGTCGCCGTCTCGCAGCGGGTCCAGACAGGCCGCGCAGAACGCCCTGATCTGCTCCTCGATCGCCTTCATCTTCCTGGGAGTGAACGCGCGTGCGACGAGCAGCCGATGCACTGTGTGCAGCGGTGGGTCCTCGTTGATGAAGACCCCGTCCGGCATCACCGGTTCGGCCTTGACGACCTCCAGGATGTCGCCCTTCGCCGAGCTCAGGTTCTCGATGTCACGCAATGCGGATTCGACGTCGGTGAACCGGCTCAGGCCCCAGAAGCCGAACTTCTCGTTGTAGTACAGCGGCGCCTCGTCCCGCAGCCGTTTGTACACCGGATACGGGTCCACATCGATCTCGACGTGGTACGGGTCGTAATAGAGCTCGCACACCTATACGATCGTACAGCAGCGCACGTGTACAGAGGGAGAGTCGATGGACATCGGATTCGTCAGCTTGAACACCCCACGCGATTGCGCACCAGCCGTACTGGCAAAAGCACTGGAGGAGCGCGGCTTCGAGTCCCTGTGGGTCGGCGAGCATCCGCAGGTCCCGGTGTCGGCAGCAGACTCGATGCCGGCGGCGCTGCTGCACGCGCAGCAGCGGATGTGGGATCCGCTGCTGTCTCTGCTCGCCGCGGCTCAGGCGACCACGACCCTGCGGCTCGGCACTGCGGTCGCCCTGCCGCTCGAGCACGAGTTGTTCACGTTCGCAAAGCAAGTGGCGACGCTGGACCAGTTCGCCGGCGGCCGGCTGCTGCTCGGTGTCGGCGTCGGGGTTCGGAGCGAACTGGCGGTCTGCAGCCCGATCGCGTGGGCGGACCGCTACCGTGCCCTCGCCGACATGGTCGCCGCGCTACGGGCGCTCTGGACAGAGGACGAGGCGCAACACCGCGGTGAGTTCTATGGATTCGACCCGGTGTGGTGCCATCCCAAGCCGCGACAGCGGCCGGGGCCGCCACTGCTCGCAGCCGCCACCGGTCCGAAGGCGATCGGCGACTGCCTGCCGTGGACCGATGGATGGCTTCCCGGTGACGCCGCATTCCGCGACCTGCCGGCCGCCGTGGCCGATTTCCGGCAGCGGGCCGAGGAAGCCGGTCGCGATCCTGCGAGCCTGGACCTGACGATCATGGCGTGGGGCGATCCGTCGGCGAACCGCCTCGCCCGCTACCGCGATCTCGGCTTCAACCGGGTGGTGATCGGCGGGGGCCGCCGCGACACCGATCCGTCGGCGACGTGGGCGTTCCTCGACAAGTACGCGGCGATCGTCACCGACCTTCGTTGACCGGTACCGGCCGAACCCGCTCGTTGACCAGTTCGATGAGTTGGCCGTCCGGATCGCGGACCATACAAGCGAATCCGCCGCCCGGATCGGCGATGACGGCTCCGCCGGCCGACGTCACCGCGGACTGTGCCTCGGCCATGTCGGCCACCGCGATCGACAGGTGGGTCAGCCCGGCGCCGACCATGCCGCGCAGGGGCTCGTCCGGAGGCGGATGCCCCGAGAACGTCAGCAACTGCAGCACCACACCGCCGTTGCGCAGGTAGACCGCCTCGAACCCGATCGGTGGTGTCAGGCCGAGCAGGCCCTGGGCCACCTGATCGGGCACTGTCAGACGCTTCACCTCCGCGAAGCCGAGTGCCTCGTAGAACTTCCTGGACACCTCGAGATCGCGAACGCGAAGGCCGATGTGGCTGACGTCCACGCTCACACCCCCGCCGGGCCGGGGCCGCCGTGCATGTAGAGGGTCTGACCGGAGCAGTAGCTCGACGCGTCGGAGGCGAAGAACAGCACCCCGTAGCCGATCTCGTCGGCTTCGGCGATCCGGCCCGACCCGTTGGTCTGCCCGATCATGTCGATGTCGAAGCCCTGCCGCTGCGCATCGGCCTCCAATCCGGGGGTGCGGATGGCACCGCAGGCGATGCAGTTGACGCGCACACCTTTCCGGGTCCACGCGGCCGCCATGGACCCCGTGAGGTTGTTCAATCCGGCCTTGGCGGCGGCGTACACCGGGGCCTGTGGCATGGCGAGCAGGCTGGCTCCCGAGGAGATGTTGACGATCGCCCCCTTGCCCTGCGCGATCATCGGTTTCGCCGCCGCACGCGACAGGTACCAGGCACTGGAGAGGTTCAACTCCAGCACCTGATGCCATTCCTGGTCGGTCCATTTCATCAGCGACTTCGTCTCACCGCCGCCGGCGTTGTTGAGCAGCACGTCGAGGCGGCCGAACTCGGCGAGGGCGGCGTCGACCAGCGACTGACACTCGTCGGACTTCGTCACATCCGTGGGTACCGCGAGGGCGCGACGGCCCAGGGCCTCGACCTCCGCGGCTGTCTCCTTGAGGGGCTCCGGACGCCGCCCGGCGAGCACGATGTCGGCGCCGTGCTCGGCCAGCACGAGCGCCGACGCCCGCCCGATACCGGTACCGCCGCCGGTGATGACGGCGACCCTGCCGTCCATCGAAAACCTGTCGCTCACAGCGCTACTCCCGTCCATCACCGTCGAATCGCAATACGACTGTACAGCATCGGGATGCTCGACATCGGCGCTTGCGTCGAGTAGACCAATGGAATGCCGCATCCGAGCAACGATGTCTGGGAAGTGCTGTCGACCGCGCGATCGATCCGCAGGTTCACCGACGAACCCGTCGACGAGCAGACACTCCAACGGTGCCTGCAGGCCGCGACATGGGCGCCGAACGGGGCCAATGCGCAGCTGTGGCGTTTCATCGTGCTCGACGGCCCCCGACAACGCGCCGCCGTCGCCGAAGCCGCCCGAATCGCGCTGACCTCAATCGAATCCATCTACGGCATGACTCGTCCCGCCTCCGACGACTACAGCCGCGCCGCCCGCAACAATCGCGCCACCTACGAGCTGCACGACCGCGCCGGCGAATACACCTCGGTGCTGTTCGCCGCGTACAAGAACGAGTTCTCGTCGGAGTTCCTGCAGGGCGGTTCGATCTACCCCGCCCTGCAGAACTTCTACCTCGCGGCCCGCGCGCAGGGGCTCGGCGCGTGCATCACGAGCTGGGCCTCCTACGGCGGTGAGCAGGTGTTACGCGACGCGGTGGGCATTCCCGACGAGTGGTTCCTGGCCGGCCACATCGTGGTGGGCTGGCCCCGCGGACGGCACGGACCTGTGCGGCGACGGCCGCTGTCGGATGTGGTGTTCCGCAACCGCTGGGACCCCGAGCGCGCCGACATCACCTACGGGCGGGGCGCCCGGCCGCGCGGGAAGTGACTAGCCTCCGCTCGCCAGCTCGCCGAGCAGTGCCCGGGTGCGTGTCAGCGACGCCGATCTCCGTGTCCGGTCGGCGCCCACCGCGACCGGCTGCGCCCACACGTCGGTGGCCCCGGCGTCGATCAACTCCACCAGCTGCCGCGCCACCGCATCCTCGTCACCGACGATGCCGACGTCTGCGGCGGCGGTCCCACCTCCGGCGCGGATGATGTTCTGATAGTTGGTCATCCGTTCATAACTCGACGCGGTCGCGCTGACCGCCGCACGTGCCTCGGCCACGTCACCGTGCACGGCCACCGGCAGGCCGGCGACGATCCGCGGCGCCGGCCTGCCATGCGCAGCGGCCGTCGCGTGCAGCACGGGAGCAATCCGCTCCGCGATCGCGACGGCCGAGGCCAGCCACAGCACGACACCGTCGGCGAGTTCGGCTGCGATGCGCAGCATCCGGGGGGACAGCGCCGAGAGCAGCACCGGGACGGGATGGTCGAGCGCAGTCATCCGGCCGGCACTGTGCGTGGTCCAGTCCATTCCGTCGAGGTCGACCTCGGCGCCCGCCAGCAGACCGGTGACGATCTGCAGATACTCGCGGGTGTTGCGCGCCGGATGGTCATAAGAGAGGCCGAGCACGTCACGCACGATGGGTCCGTGGGAAGGGCCCAGCCCAAGGGTCATTCCGGGCCGGCCCATCGCGTTGGCGGCCGCGGCCACCCGATTCGCCTGCAGCAGTGGATGACACGGATAGGTCTGCAGGACCGCGGTACCGAGTTCGATCTTCGTGGTGGCGCGCCCGGCGATGGCCATCGCCACCAGAGGATCACCGGCCACCGCGCTCGCGTACCAGAGGGCGGCGAACCCGTCGGCTTCGGCCTGCTGGGCCTGGGCGACGATCTTGTCGACGGATCCGCCGCCCCCGGTCAGTCCGATCCGCATCACGTCATCGCATCACATGGGCCGCCTGCTGAGGCGGATGTACGTCGAAAAGGTCGCGATACGAGGGTGGTTGACGTCCGCATTCGTCAGAGATCCCGTACTCGACCGCCAGTTCCGCGCCGATCAGGGTCCGACCACTGACCGCCAGCACCGCGGGATCCTGCGCGAGCGCCCAGATCACATGGCCGGTCAGTTCCGGGGTCTCGGCGGTGTCGAGGATGTGTCCGAACCTGTCGGGGTTGCTCGCGATGATCCCCCGGACCCGTTCGGTGAGCAGCGATCCCATCCAGATCGACACCGCGGCGATGCCGACGTCACGGAAGTCGTAGGCCATGTCGGCGGCCATCTTGTCGACACCGGCCTTCGGCACACCATAGGCGGGTCCGAACGCGTAGTGCACGGCGCCGGACGACGACGTGAACACGACCAGGCCCCTGCGGTTCGGCACCATCAACGGTGCGGCGTAGACGGTCGCGACGTAGCTGCTGCGCAGCCCGACGTCGAGGGTGTCGATGACGTTGAGCGGTTCTTCCCAGAACTTCGTGCGCCCCATCATCTCGTCGCGGATGATCGCGGCGTTGTTGACCAGGATGTCGATGCGCCCGTGGTCCTGCGCCACTCGGTCGAAGAAAGCCGCGACCTGCGCGTCGTCGCTGTGGTCGACGCGGACCGCGATGCCCTCGCCGCCCGCTGCCGCGATCTTGTCGGCAGTGTCGCTCGTGTCGACCGTGCGTCCCGTGACGTAGACGGTGCAGCCGTGGGCGCCCAAAGCATGTGCGATCCCGGCGCCGGCGCCGCGGCTGGCGCCCGTCACCACGGCCACGGGGCGGTCGCCGGTCACACCGTCCTCCCGATTCTCGCCGCGTCCTTGAATTCGGTGATCGGCCGCGCCAGGCCTTGTTCGTCGCAGATGCGCTGCAGCGTGGTCACGGTCTCGGCGACTCCCGGGCCGCGACGTTTCCCGGGAGTGAAGGTGGCCGGCAGGTGCCGCATCCCCTGGATCACCCCGATGCTGTCGTAATGCACGGTGCCCTCCGGCAGGCAGCGATAGTCGGGCATGCGATCCAGCGCCGCGGTCAGCATCGACTTGAACACCGTGCGCGCCACATTGGACCCGATGCAGCGGTGTACACCGAGGCCGAAGCTGAAGTGTCGATTGCCTTTCCGATCGAGGATGATCCGGTCCGGTTCGTGGAACACCGCCGGATCCCGGTTGGCCATCGCCCACGACAACCACAACCGCTGCCCTTCCCGCATCTGGACGCCGTCGAGCGTCATGTCCTCGGCGACGGTGCGGCCGTCGCCGGGAGCCGGTGTGAAGTACCGGAGGAACTCCTCGGTCGCGGGGTTGAGCAGGGTCACCCGCTCGTTGCTCAGCCAACTCCGATCGTCGGGGTGCTCCGAAAGCCATTCCAGCGCATGTGCGGTGAGCGCGGTCGTGGTGTCGAAGCCACCGCCGATCAGCAGATTCAGCATGCCGATGAGCTCGATGTCGGGCGGTGCCTCACCGTCGATGCGCATCTTCGCCAGCGCATCGATGATGCCCGGCCTGGGGTTGTCCCGGATCTCGACGAGGTTGGTGAACAGGTCGACGCCCATCGCCAGGTACAGCTCCCGCACCCGGTCGGCGTCAGGTGAGTCCGGGGGCGTGTACACCGACGCGTGCGCCGGTTCGTTGTACATCTTCCACTTCTCCAGCGGCACCCCGAGCATCGCCAAGGTCAGCACCGCGGGCACCACGTTGGCCAGGTCGTCGACGAAGTCGATTCGGCCCGACTCGATGTGGTCATCCAAACAGGCCCGCACTATTTCGTCGACGAACGGCTCCCAGCGCTTGACGGCCGCCGGCGACAGGTACGGGTTGAGGACCGTCCGGTAGATCCGGTGTTCGGGGTCGTCCATCTCGAGCATGCCGCCGCGGAAGTTCTCCGCCTCGATCATGGTCGGGATCGAGATTCCCTTGTAGCCACGGCGCTCGTTGTTGACGTCATGGTCGTTCGAGACGTGCGGGCAGCGCGCCAACTCGAACACCTCGTCGCTCCCGGCGGCGACCCAGTGACCGTCGTATGTATCGGTCCACGCCAGCGGACACCCGTTGTGCATCTCGTGGGTGATGTCGAGGAATTGCTCACGGTATTCGGGGGCGTGCCGGTCGAAGTGATAGTGCGGAGCCTCCGCCGAGACTGCGGTATCGCCGTTCACAGCACCGCACCTCCGTTGACGCCGATGACCTGGCCGGTCACATAGCCCGCGCCCTCCGAGCAAAGGAACGAACAGACCGCGGCCACGTCCTCGGCTGCGCCCACCCGTCCTGCCGGGATGGCCCGGTTGAGGATCTCGGCCGGTGGAAGCTTGCCCTGCGCCTGCTGCTGCCGCAGCATCGGCGAATCGATGACGAACGGCGGCACCGAATTGGCGGTGATCCCCTGGCGGGCATAATCACGTGCCACGGTCTTCGTCATCGCGATCACGCCGCCCTTGGTCGCCGAGTAGTGGCCCTGTCCGGGAGCACCCTGCTGTCCCGCCGCCGAGGAGATCGTCACTATCCGGCCCCAACGCGAAGCGACCATGTCCGACAACGCCTCCCGGATGCACAGGAACGTGCCCGTGAGATTGACCGCGAGGTAGCGGTTCCACTCGTCGAGCGTGATCTTGTCGAAGCGGCTGAACCCGGCGATGCCGCACTGGTCACGAGTATCTGCACCGGACCCAGTTCCCTTCGGACGCCGGCGAACGCGGACTGCACGGCGGATTCGTCGGCGACATCCACGGTGACGGCGTGCGCCTGCGCGCCGCGCTCCCCCAACCGGGCGGCCAGTTTCTGCGCTGCCTCACCGTCGATGTCGAGTACCGCGACCCGGTGACCGTCGGCGGCCAGCCCCTCGCAGATCGCCTCGCCCAGCCCCGACGCACCGCCGGTGACCACCGCCACTCGACTCATGTCAGATCCTCTCCGCACCGTGCAGGATGAGATCTGCTGCACGCCACGCCATCGCCATCATGGGACCGTTGAGGTTTCCGGCCACCATCGTCGGCATCACCGAACAGTCGACCACCCGAAGCCCGTCCACACCCCTGACCCGCAACTGGTCGTCGACGACGTCGTCGTCACTCGGTCCCATGGCGCAGGTCGCCGTGGCGTGGTAGCCGCAGTAGCCGCCGTCGAGTGCCGCGCCCGCGAGCTGATCGTCACCCTGCACGTCCCTGCCGGGATACGTCTCGTGGCTGATCCGTTCGGCGATCGGCGACTGCTCGAACAGCGAGCGCATCCTGCGCAGCAGCTTCACGGTGGTGTCGCGGTCGTAATCGCTTCCCAGGTAGTTCGGGTTGATCCGCAGCGAGGCAGTGGGATCCGCCGAGGTGATCTCGACCCAACCCTCGGAGGTGGGCCGCAGGACCATCCCCAGACACGAGACACCCGCTGGTCGCTCGATGACGACGGGTTCGCCGGTGTTGTACGGCGGGAGGGTCCAGGGCCCCATCATCACCTGGCAGTCGGGCCGCTCGGCATCGGCCTGCGCCTTGACGAACCCCACGACATCGAAGGAGGGCGCGGCGAGTGGACCCTTGCGGCTGGCGAGGTATTTCATGCCGGTGAGCGCCTGCCCGAAGCTGCTGGCGAGGTACTTGTTGTAGCCGAGGTCGTCTTTGAGACGTAATCGCAAAGTCGCGCAACGATGCTCGCGCAATCCACGACCGACGTTGTCGCGTTCCAGGCGGACCTGCACCCCTCCCGCCGTCAGCACCTCGCGCGGACCGATGCCGGACAACTGCAAGAGCTTCGGAGAGTTCAGGCTGCCCATCGAGATGATGACGTCACGGCGGGCACGCACCTGTTCGCTGCCCTTGCCGGTCTGCACCTCGACACCGGTGGCCCTGTCCCCGTCGAGGAGGACCCGGCGGACGAGCGCACCGGTGCGCACGGTGAGATTGGGGCGGTTCAGCGCCGGCCTGAGGAACGCCGTCGCCGCGCTGACCCGCCGGCCCCTGCGAATGGTGGAGGTGGCGTAGCCGATCCGTTCGTCGTCGGACTCGTTGATGTCCTGCACCCGCGTCAGCCCGATCGAACCCGCCGCGTCGATCATCTCGTCACAGAGCGCATCGGGGTCGCGCGGTACGGAGATGTGCAGCGGTCCGCCGGCACCGCGCGTCGGGGACGGACCGAACTCGTTGTCCTCGAAGGTCTTGAAGATCGGCAGGATCTCGTCCCAGCCCCACCCCTTGTTGCCGAGCTGCTCGAGATTGTCGTAGTCGGCGCGGTGGCCGCGGTTGTAGATCATGCCGTTGATCGAGCTGGACCCGCCGAGCGCCTTGCCGCGCAACCACTGTTCGACATGCGAATCGGTACCGAACGGCGTGGTCTCGTAGTGCCACATGTGCTTGTCGCTCTCGAACAGCTTCCCCGCACCCTTGGGAATGTGGAACCACAGATTGCGGTCGCCGCCACCCGCTTCGAGCAACAACACACTGACAGCGGGGTCCCGCGACAGCCGGTTGGCGAGGACGCAACCCGCCGTGCCTGCCCCGGCGATGATGTAGTCGTAGCCGGCCATAGGTCGCCTCCCGTCGCGCTGTACGGTCGTATAGTACGGCCTCGGTGACAATGGAGAGGTGCAACTTCCCGTTTCGCCTCCGGTGCGTCCGATGCTCGCCAGATCAGTGGCCGAAATTCCCCCGGATGCGTCCTACGAGCCGAAGTGGGACGGGTTCCGGTCGATCTGCTTCCGCGACGGCGACGAGGTCGAACTGGGCAGCCGCAACGAGCGCCCGATGACCCGCTACTTCCCCGAACTCGTCGAGGCCGCCCGGGCTGAACTCCCGGACAGATGCGTCGTCGACGGGGAGATCGTCATCGCCACCGAACGCGGCCTGGACTTCGAGGCGCTGCAGCTGAGGCTGCACCCCGCCGCCTCGCGCGTGCGGATGCTGGCCGGCAAGACTCCCGCGTCGTTCATCGCCTTCGACCTGCTCGCCCTCGGCGACGACGACTACACCGCCCGCCCGTTCAGCGAGCGCCGCGCGGCCTTGGTGGACGCGCTCGCCGGGGCAGGCGCGTCGTTCCACGTCACCCCGGCCACCACCGATATGGACACCGCGCAGCGCTGGTTCCACGAATTCGAGGGCGCCGGCCTCGACGGCGTGATCGCCAAACCGTTGGAGGTGACGTACCAGCCCGACAAGCGGGTGATGTACAAGATCAAGCACGCGCGCACCGCGGACTGCGTCGTCGCCGGTTACCGGGTGCACAAATCCGGGGAAGACGCAGTGGGCTCGCTCATGCTGGGCCTCTACCGCGACGACGGCGAACTGGCGTCGGTCGGCGTCATCGGCGCCTTCCCCATGGCTCGGCGTCGTGACCTCTTCACCGAACTGCAGCCGCTGGTGACCAGTTTCGAGAACCACCCGTGGAACTGGGGCGCCCACGTCGACCCCGAGATCGTGCGCCGCTACGGCGGCGGTTCGCGGTGGAACGCCGGCAAGGACCTGTCCTTCGTGCCGCTGCGGCCGGAACGGGTGGTCGAGGTGCGCTACGACCACATGGAGGGCGACCGCTTCCGCCACACCGCCCAGTTCAACCGCTGGCGACCCGACCGCGATCCGCGCTCGTGCACCTACGCCCAACTCGAGCAGCCGGTGAGCTTCCGGCTGGGTGACATCGTCCCCGGATTGAGCCCGTGACCCAGCAATTCCCGTCGTTCATGATGGACAGATGAGCTTCACGAGTTCGAGCGGGACGCGGGGGGCGAAACAGCCCCGCAACGGCCTCTTCATGCGACTGATCAACCGGATGATGTCGCGCCGCATCCGCAACGGTGGCAAATTGATGGGCAACAGCGACGGATTGGTTCTCAAGACAGTCGGCCGTAAGTCCGGGGAGCCGCGCAGTAATCCGGTGAACTACTTCCCTGGTCCGAACGGGAGCTGGCTCATCGTGGCCTCGGCTGCCGGCGCACCGAAGAACCCCGACTGGTATCACAACATCGCCGCCAACCCCGACAGAGTCCAGATCGAACTGCCGGGCCGGACCGTGTCGGTACGCGCCGAGCAACTCCACGGTGAAGAGCGCGAATCGGCGTGGCGCCAGATCACACAGACGTCCCCGCTGTTCGCGAGGTACGCGACGAAGACCGACCGCGAGTTGCCGATCATTCGCCTCACCGAACAAACCCCGACGTCCTGAGCATGACCCGTTCCCCCGCGGGCCGGTTCGCGCCGAGCCCGTCGGCCGATCTGCACATCGGCAACCTGCGTACCGCGATCCTCGCGTGGCTGTTCGCCCGGTCCACCGGCCGGCGCTTCCTGATGCGCGTCGAGGACCTCGACTACCGCACCGACTCCGACATCGCCGCCCGCCAACTCGCCGACCTGGCCGCACTCGGCCTCACCTGGGACGGGCCCGCCGAATACCAGTCCGCGCACCGCGAGCGCTACGACACCGTGATCGACGGGCTCATCGCCGACGACATGGTGTACGAATGCTATTGCAGCAGAAAGGACATCGCGCAGGCACCGCGTGCCCCGCACGCGCCGCAGGGCGCGTATCCCGGCATCTGCCGGGGCCTCACCGACGCCGAACGCGCCGACCGCCGGCGTGAGACGGGCCGTCCGCCCGCGCTGCGGTTGCGCACCGACGTCATCACCTACACAGTCACCGACCTGCTGCACGGTGAGCACACCGGCATCGTCGACGACTTCGTGGTCCGCCGCGGCGACGGGGTGCCCGCCTACAACCTGGCGGTGGTGGTCGACGACGCGGCAGCCGGAATCGACCAGGTGGTGCGCGGCGACGACCTGCTCAGCTCCTCGCCGCGGCAGGCCTACCTCGCCCGGCTGCTCGGCCACCCCGAACCCGTCTACGCCCACGTCCCGCTGGTGCTCAACGAGGACGGCGCCCGGCTGGCCAAACGCGACGGCGCCGTCACACTGGCCGAGATCGGGGTGCCGCGGGCGTTCGCCCAGATCACCGCGTCGCTCGGCTGGCCCGCCCACACACTCGACGAACTCCTGGACCGGTTCGACCCGGCCCGGCTGCCACGCCATCCGTGGATATACGTCCCCGGTTGAGCGGAACCCTTCTGTCGTCGCGCAGCACTTGCTAGCGTCCGCCGGTGAGATTTCTTCGAGCACTCCTGCTGCTGCTCGCGGTGCTGGCGGTGGCATCGTGCGGATCGGCGGGCGACAGCGGCGACGAACCGATCAAATCAGCCGGCGTGCTGCGGGTCGGTACCGAAGGGGTGTACGCCCCGTTCAGCTACCACGACGACTCCGGCCAGCTGGTCGGCTACGACGTCGACGTGGCACGCGCGGTGGCCGAGCGCATCGGCGTACCCGTCGAATTCGTCGAGACACCCTGGGATTCGATGTTCGCCGCGCTGGAGGCCAACCGGTTCGACGTCGTCGCCAACGAGGTGACGATCAACCCCGAGCGGCAGGCGAAATACGACCTGTCGCAGCCCTATTCGGTCGGTGAAGGCGTCATCGTCACCCGCGCCGACGACGACTCCATCACCACGCTCGACGATCTGGCGGGCAAGGTCGCCGCCGAGAACGCCACCAGCAACTGGTCGGAGGTCGCCCGCAAGGCCGGGGCGCGGGTGGAGGCCGTCGAGGGGTTCACCCAGGCCATCACGCTGCTCAACCAGGGCCGGGTGGACGTCGTCGTCAACGACAGCATTGCGGTGTACGCCTACCTGGCCGAGACCGGTGACACCTCGGTCAAGATCGCCGGCACCGTGGGCGAGAAGAGCGAACAGGGCTTCGCCGCCCGCAAGGACAGCGGCCTGCTACCCGAGCTCAACCGGGCGCTCGACGATCTGCGCGCCGACGGCACACTGGCGGCGATCTCGCAGAAGTACCTCAACGCCAACGCCTCCGGCGCGCCTGCCTCCGATCAAGCGGCACCCCGCTCCACGTGGCAGCTGATTCTCGACAACCTGTGGCCGCTGGCGCGGGCGGCGCTGACCATGACGATCCCGCTGACGGTGATCAGCTTCGCGATCGGTCTGGTGATCGCGCTGGGCGTCGCGCTGGCCCGGCTCTCGTCGAACGTCGTGCTGTCGAACGTCGCCCGCTTCTACATCTCGATCATCCGGGGCACTCCACTGCTGGTGCAGCTGTTCATCGTGTTCTTCGCGCTACCCGAGTTCGGGGTGCGCATCGATCCGTTCCCGGCCGCGGTGATCGCGTTCTCGCTCAACGTCGGCGGCTACGCCGCGGAGATCATCCGTTCGGCGATCCTGTCGATTCCGCAGGGACAGTGGGAGGCCGCCGAGACCATCGGCATGACCTACACCACGTCGCTGCGCCGCATCGTGCTTCCCCAGGCCGCCCGGGTGGCCGTCCCGCCGCTGTCCAACACCCTGATATCCCTGGTCAAGGACACCTCGCTGGCGTCGACGATCCTGGTGACGGAACTGCTGCGGCAGGCGCAGATCGTCGCGGCGCCCACGTTCGAGTTCTTCGCGCTCTACGGCACGGCCGCGGTGTATTACTGGGTGATCTGCCTGGTGTTGTCGTTCGGTCAGGGCCGCATCGAGCGCCGGCTGGAAAGGTATGTGGCGAGATGACCGAAGATCGCGTGGTCGCCGACGGGTTGTACAAGGCGTTCGGTGACAACGAAGTACTCAAAGGGGTGTCGTTCCGGGTGGCGGCCGGATCGGTCACCACGATCATCGGGCCGTCGGGGTCCGGGAAGACGACGCTGCTGCGCGCACTGAACGCACTCGACGTGCCCGACGCCGGGACCGTGTGCATCGGCGACGTCAGTGTCGACTTCTCTCGGCCGGTGCGCAAAGACGAGTTGCGGCGCTACCGGATGCAGAGCGGCTTCGTGTTCCAGTCGCACAACCTGTTTCCGCACAAAACGGTGCTGGAGAACGTCACCGAGGGCCCGATCGTCGTGCAGAAGCAGCCGCGCGAGCAGGCCGAGGCGGCGGCGCTGGAGCTGCTGGACCAGGTGGGCCTGGCGGAGAAGCGCGACCAGTATCCGTACCAGCTGTCCGGCGGGCAGCAGCAGCGCGTCGGCATCGCGCGGGCACTGGCGTTGCGGCCGAAGGTCGTGCTGTTCGACGAGCCGACATCGGCGCTCGATCCGGAACTCGTCGGCGAAGTCCTCTCAGTCATCAAGGATCTCGCGGTCGAGGGGTGGACGCTCGTCGTCGTCACCCACGAGATCCAGTTCGCCCGGCAGGTGTCGAATCAGGTGCTGTTCACCGACCGCGGCGTCATCCTCGAGCAGGGTCCGCCGGAGGCCGTGATCGGGGATCCGAAGGAGGAGCGCACGCGTCAGTTCCTGCAGCGGATCCTCAATCCGCTGTGAGTTCCTCGATCCCCCAGGGTGATCCGTAGGCCGTCAGCAGGTCCAGGAACGGCACCGCATCGAACGCCTCCGGACCCAGCACACCTGTACCGCTCCACGTGCCGTTGGCCAGGAGTTCCAGCGCCACAACGGGATTGATCGCGGTCTGCCAGACTACACATTGATGCCCGTACTCGGCCATCGACCATTCGTTGTCCACGACGTGGTACAGGTACGTCGAGCGGGGTCCGCCATCCTTGTCGGTGCCGGTCACCCACAGGCCCGCGCACGTCTTACCGCGCATCTTCGGACCCAGCGTCGCGGGGTTGGGCAGGCAGGCGGCGACCACGTCGCGCGGCGACACCTCCACACCTCCGACGCGGACCTTCTCGGTGCGATCGAGGCCCAGTTTGTGGAGCGTCTTGAGGACGTCGATGAACTCGGCACCCAGCCCGTACTTGAACGTCGCGCGTTTGCACTTCACCCAGCGCGGCATCAGCAGCACCTCTTCGTGCTCGACGTTGACGCACTCCACCGGCCCGATGCCCTCGGGGAAGTCGAAAACCTCGGGCTCACTGAAGGGTTCGGTGACGAACCAGCCGCGGTCGGCCTCCCAGATGACCGGCGGGTTGAGGCATTCCTCGATCGTCGTCCAGATCGAGAACGACGGCGCGAAGTCGTAGCCCTCGACGGTCAGGTTCGAGCCGTCGCGGGTGCCGAGTTCGTCGATGTCGGAGAACAGGTGGTCGGCGGCGTAGCGGGCGAAGACGTCGGACAGGCCCGGTTCGACGCCGATGCCGACGAGCGCCAGCCGGCCGGCGTCGCGCCACCGGTCCTCGGCCGCGAACTGCTCGTCGCCGAGTTTCACCCCGGTCAGCTCGTAGGGCCGTTCGGGGTGGCGGCGCGACAGGCTCATCGCCATGTCGAGGTAGTCCGCCCCGCCCGCCAGCGCCCCGTCGAAGATCGGCATCACGAACCGCGGGTCGACGGCGTTCATGACGTGGGTGATCGCATGCTCGCGCACCAGCGCCGCGACCGCATCGGCCGACGTCGCATCGACCCGCGCCGCGACGAACCGCGCGTCACCCACCGCGTCGGCGGCCTGCCGCGCCCGGTTCTCGTCGTAGTCGCAGACGACGATCTGCTCGAAGAAATCACGGCGCGCGGCGATCGCGCAGAAGGCCGACCCGACACCGCCGGCGCCCACCAACAGGATTCGCATGGCTAGAACCTAGCCGCCGAGATCGACGATATGGTGAGTTCTTCTCGTACTTTTTCACCGATACGTTCGTTTGGGCGCTAAATGGCGACGGAAAGCGTCTCCATTCCGCGCAGTGTGAGGTTCGGCTTGTAGACCGGCTCGGCCGCCAGCCGGGCCTCGGGGAACCGGGCGGTCACCGCCGACAGCGCGACGGCCGCCTCCAACCGGGCCAGCGGCGCGCCGAGGCAGAAGTGCGGCCCCTTGCCAAAGCCGAGATGCCGGATGTGCGGACGGTCCGGGTCGAACTCGTCGGGCCGGTCGAACGCGTCCGGGTCGCGATGCGCCGCCGCGGACAACAGCAACATGCTGTCCCCCTTGGGCACCGTCACCCCGTTGACCGTCATGTCCTCCGCGGCGATGCGGGCCACGAGCTGCACCGGCGGGTCATATCGCAACGTCTCCTCTGCCACCGCCGACACCCGCTGCGGATCCGCCGCCAGCCGCGCCCACTGGACGGGGTCGCGCAGCATCGCCAGGATCGCGTTGGCGATCAGGTTGACCGTCGTCTCGTGCCCCGCCACCAGCAACAGATTGCAGGTCGCGACGATCTCGTCCTCGGTGAGCTGATCGCCGGCCTCCTCCGCGGCGATCATCCCGGAGATCAGGTCCTCCCGCGGTTCCGCGCGGCGCCGCGCGACGAGTTCGCGCAGATACTGGCGTAGCCACAGCCCCGCCTCCAGCCGCCGCTCGAACCCTTCCGCCGCCTGTCCGGTGACGGTCATGAACGGATCGAGCGACTGCGCCAACAGCGCCGACGCCTGGCTGAACTGCGGCTCGTCCTCCAGCGGCACACCGAGCAGCCGGCAGATCACCGCCACCGGCAGCGGATACGCCAGATCCGCGACCGCGTCGAACTCGCCCTTGGCCGCCACCGCGTCGAGCAGCGAATCCACCAGTGACACGATCTCCGGTTCCAGCGCCTTGACCACCCTCGGCACGAACGCCGAACTGACCAGCCTGCGCAACCGCGTGTGGTCCGGCGGGTCCAGGAACAGAAAGCCCGGCGCCCCGAACGGCCGCGCCGCCGCACCCGCGGCGATCTCCCGCTGCGCGACCGTCGACTTCAACCGGTCGCTGGCCGACGCCGGATGCCGCAGCACCTCGTCACAGTCGGCGTAAGCCGAGAACACCACCAGGTTCGCCGACGGCAACGCGAGCGGGCCGGCGGCGCGCAGATCGGCGTAGAGCGGATACGGGTCGGCCCGGTTCGCCGGGTCGAGCAGGCGGCCCAACAGCGTCTGGGTCTGCGCGGTCGTCATGCCAGCCATTGTGCCGGTGAGCGCACAGTCCCCTGATCAGGCGCCGAAATCGACGAAATGGCGGGCTTTACTCGCGTTTTTGCGCCCGTTTGTTCGTTTCGGCGCTGGGCGCTCAGGTGCCGTAGTAGCGGCCCAACACATGCTCGCGCAGCTCGTCGAATTCTCCGGCCACGATGGCCGCCCGGATCTGGTCGACGAGGCGAATGACGAAGCGCTCGTTGTGGATCGTGCACAGCGTCGAGGCCAGCATCTCCTTGGCCTTGAACAGATGATGGATGTAGGCGCGGGTGTAGTGCGCGCAGGTGTAGCAGTCGCATTCGCCGTCGATCGGCGTGAAGTCGCGGCGGTAGCGCGCCCCGGTGATGTTGTAGCGCCCCGTCGCCGAGTACACCGCGGCGTTGCGGGCCACCCGTGACGGCGACACGCAGTCGAACGTGTCGGCACCCGCCGCCACCGCGGCGAACAGATCGTCGGGTTCGCTGATCCCGAGGAGGTGACGCGGTTTGTCCTCGGGGAGCTCGTCGGTGACCCAGCCCACGATCGTGGCGAGGTTCTGCTTCTCCAACGCGCCGCCGATGCCGAACCCGTCGAAACCCAGTTCGGCCAGCCCGCGCGCGGCCTGCCTGCGCAGGTCCTCGTACTGAGCGCCCTGCACGACCCCGAACAGCGCCTGGGGCGGTTTGTGCGAACGCTCCTCGCGCAACCGGCGGTGCTCGGCCAGGCAACGCACCGCCCACTTGTGCGTGCGCTGCACCGACTGCTCCTGGTAGCTGCGGGTGTTGACCAGGGTCGTCAGCTCGTCGAAGGCGAAGATGATGTCCGCGCCCAGCTGGTGCTGGATGCCGATCGACACCTCGGGCGTGAACCGATGCCTGCTGCCGTTGAGATGTGAGCGAAACGTCACCCCGTCGTCGTCGACGACCGCCAGCCGCTCCTTGCCCTTGGCGATGACGTCGTCGGCCTGCACGCGTGCGGTGTCCATCGCGAGCACCTTCTTGAAACCGACGCCCAGCGACATCACCTGGAAGCCACCGCTGTCGGTGAATGTCGGACCCGGCCAGTTCATGAACGCGCCGAGCCCGCCTGCGGCGTCGACGATATCGGGACCGGGCTGCAGGTACAGATGGTAGGCGTTGGCGAGAACAGCCTGTGCGCCAAGCTCTTTCATCGTCTCCGGCAGTACCGCCTTGACGGTGGCCTGGGTCCCGACCGCGATGAACGCCGGCGTGTGGATGTCGCCGTGGGGCGTGTGGATCACGCCGGTCCGGCCGCGCCGTCCGGGAAGCCGCGACTCGACGGTGAAGAACTGCTGATCCACGGGACACATTCAACAGGAATCGGCTTTGGGCCAATCATGTGCCCGGGCGGGAGGCGCCCGACCATACTGCAGGGCGACGGTCCGGCTACCGGAACGGGCCGCGCGAGGAAAAGGAGAACGGTGTGAAGCATGGTTTCCTGGTGAGCGTGGGCGGTGCGGCGATCGTCATCGCCGGGCTGGCGGGTTGTTCCTCGGACAGCGGAACCTCTGAGACGACAGCCGCAGAGACCACAGCGGAGACGAGCGACACCGCCACCGCGAGCGTGTCGGCGGAAGCGACCTCGGCACCCGGCGCCGCGAAGGTGATCATCGACGGTCAGGATCAGGCCATCCAGGGCACCGTCGCCTGCACGTCCATGGGCGGCAACATCAACATCGCGATCGGTCAGGCCACCACCGGGATCGGCGCCGTGGTCACCGAGGCGGATCCGCCCGCGGTGCAATCGGTCGGGCTGGGCAACGTCAACGGCGTCACGCTCGGCTTCCAGCAGGGCACCGGACAGGGCAACGCCGAGGTGGAGAAGGACGACAAGACCTACACCATCAAGGGCAACGCCACCGGAGTGGACATGGCCAACCCGCTGCAGCCGGTGACCAAACCCTTCGAAATCGAGGTCACCTGCCCGTAGGGGCGGATGATCACGGCGACGGCGGCTACCCCAGGGTGGCCGCCGTCTTCGCCTCCGGCGGGCTTTGCCGTGCGATACTCTGCAAACTCGCGCACGTGCGCGCCAGTCCCCAGGAGCACCATCCGTGGCGAAACACCGCAAACTCCGCAACACCCGCATCGGCCCGCTGGCGACGGCAGCGGCGGCCGTCGGCATCTCGGCGACCCTGGCCGTCGGCCACGCCGTCGACGCCTCGGCCGAACCGCGTGACCTCGTCATCGGAGTCGGCGGCGCCCTGAACCCGACCAGCGACCGGGTGCGCGACAAGTTCCGCGGTGAGCTGGTCGCAGACCTGGAGGCGGCGGGCTACACCTTCGAGGGAGTGCAGTATTCGGCGTGGCCGCTGCCGATCGACCCGAGCGTCGCGGAGGGCGTGCCGAAGCTGCACACCGCGATCGACGGGGCCGACGGCGGGCGCGTCGTCGTCATCGGCTACTCCGAGGGCGCGCTGGTCGCCGAGCGGGTCCGGCGCGACCTGTCCCCGACCGCCGGCGGACCCGTGCGGGACTCACTCGACTTCGTCATGGTCGCCTCGCCGTTCGTGCCGAACGGCGGCATCTACGCGCGCTTCCCTGGCCTGCGGTTGCCGGGCTTCACCAGCACCGGGCCCTCCCAGCCGTCGGAGTACGACACCACGTACTACTCCAGGGAGTACGACCTGATCGCCGATTTCCCGGCGTACGGCAACCCGCTGTCACTGGCCAACGCGGTGGCCGGACTCCTCTACTACCACGGTGACCGCGGCGCCGACCCCGTCGACCTGGACACCCACCCCGTGTCGGTACGCGAAGTCGTCAACGGCAAGGGCGGCACCGACGTGTACGTACTGATCCGGTCCGAACACCTGCCGCTGCTGCAACCCATCCGTGACCTCTCCGCACTGACCGGCACCACCGTGTTCACCGAACCGGTCCTGCGCGCCGTGGAACCGTCGCTGCGACTGCTGGTGGACATGGGGTACACCGACCGCGACTACCGCACCATCGGGGTGGACGAGACCGCCGACTACCAGGATGCGGACCAGCCGACCCGGTTCTCCCTCGCCACGCCCGCCGACCGGGTCAGGGAGACGGCCGCGGCGCTGCCGGGTGCGATCCGGGACGGGCTGGACAACTTCGTCGACGCGGTGACCCCGAAGACCACGAAACCCAAACCGAAGACCACCGAACCCGCCGAGGACGACGAGGAAGACGAGCCTCTGAAGTCGCGCGTGGAGGACGCCGCAGACGACGCAGACAACTCCGACACCTCGGACGCCTCCGATGACAGCGGGGACGACAGCGCCGACGCGCCCACCGACGACGACAGCACCGAGGCGTCGGACACCGCAGCAGCCGCCTGACCCGGCTACGCCCGCGCCGTCGTACCCACCCGCTGCTCGGCGTACAGGTGCACCAGGCCCGACGCCACCGCGAACCGCGGGCCGTGGACGCCGTCGATGTTGGCGCGGCCCACCACGACTCGCGCCGGGCGCAGGGATTCGCCGACCGTGCGCAGCAGCTCGTCGTCGAGCGCGCCGCCACCGGCCAGCACCAACGCGGCCGGCGGCTCGTCGAACGTCGCCAGGCAGCGGGCGATGTTCGCCGCGACCGTCTCCTGTTTGATCGCCAACCGCAGGCTGCGCCACTCCTCGGCGGCGAGCCGGTGCGAGAAAGGCACCAATCCGGCACTGCCGCGGGTACACAACCGGCCGATCGCCTCGGCCGGCGCGGGACTGTCGAGGAACACCCGCCGACCGTCCTCCTCGTGGGCGACGTGTGGGCCCTCGACCCGTAGCGCCGGGGTGCGTTTGATCCGTTCGGCGAGCGCGCGCGGGATACCGAGCACCCGGGCCACCGCGGTGGTGATCGTCTCGCCCGCGCCTGCGGCGGTTACCCTGCGTCCCTGACCGATGAGATCGACTGTGCCACCGCCGATGTCGCACACCACCGACCCCGGAGGTAGCCCGGGAGTGGTGTGCGCGCCGCGCGCGGCCGCGGCCGGTTCGGTCGCCAGCGTGGTGGCGGGCCGGCCGGTCAGTTCGGAAAGCGTTGCAGCGGCGTCGGTCAGCGCATCGGCGGCCAGCAGTGCCACGACGGTGCCCCGGGCGTCCGCCACGCCGCGGCGCAACCAGGCCCCGTTGTCGATCGCGGCGAGGTCGGTGAAGAACGCGTCGTCGGTCGCGATACCCTCGGCCGCGGCCGGGATCGCACCCAACCGTACCGCGACCGCACTGCCCGGCGGCTCGACGCGCAGCACGCTGTGGGCGGCGGCGGGCGCGTACCGGACGATCTCCCCGTTCACCCGGCAGTCGACGTAATCGTCGTCCACCGCAGGCGATTCGGGTGGTTCGGTGCGGGCGGTGACCGCGATGGCGGGGGCGTCGGCCAACTCCCGCGTGAACTCGGCGACGTCGCGTAAGCGGTCGTGGCCCAGTTGCAGCGCCGCCGACAGCGCGATCGGGTCGGCCATCGCGCGGTAGGCGCGGCCCTCGGCGACCACCTCGACGGCGACGAGCGCGCCGGGCCGCAGACCGTCGGGGTCGACCTCGTCGACCACCGGCACGTCGATCGGGATGCGGTTGCGGATGAGCACCGCATCGTCCTCGGCGACCAGCACGCCGGCGATGTCCCAGCCCCGCGCCACACCATCGGTGACCGCCCGTGCGGCGACCTCGAAATCCGTTGCCGCGGGGACGGATACGATCACCGGGCCGGGGTCGACGGGCGCGGCCAGATCGGCCAGCGGCACGTGTCGGCCGACGCCGTAGCCCGTACCGGCCGGGGTGCTGGCGTCCGGGCGGCGCAGGCTGCGCACCGGCGCCCGCGGGGACACCGCGGGCGCGAGCGGGGCCGTCGCGGTGTCCACCGGGCGGATCGTCGCGAGCACCACCTCGTCGACCTGCACGCCGGCCTCCACCTCGAGGCGGTGCAGCAGCGCCGCCGCACCCTCGAGCGATTCGGCCGAACCCTTGCGTCCCCTTGTCGGCGACTGGCCGTGCGTCAGCGCCTCGACACCGCCGTCGGCCACGCGGGCGATGACGATCTCGGTGGTGTGGTTGCCGACGTCGACTCCGGCCACGACCCTCACCGCAGGAGGCCCCGCCTGGCGTAGACGTCGGCGGCCTGGCGGACCAGCTCGGCGCAGCGTGCCGCACCGCGGGTCTCCAGCGACACCCGCAGCTCCTCGAGTTCGGCCGCCGTCGACCGGTGCGGGCGCAGCGCCTCGTAGAGCCCCATCACCGCCTCGTCCTCGATGACCGCCAATTCCGCTGCCCGCAGGAAGTTCTCGGCCAGCTGCGGATTGCCGTTCTCCTCCGCGACGACCGCCTGGTAGGCGAGCGTGGTCGGGTCCATCCGCAGATCCGACAGCGTCAGCTTGCCGTCGACCGCGGCCGCAACGGTGAAATCTGGCTCGGTCATACGCGTTTGGCCTCCACGGTGATCGGTGCCTGCCCGGGTTCGCAGGCCTGGCGTTCCAGCGCCACCAGCGCCACCGCGCGGGCGTGGTAGCGGGCGGAGATGGATTCGTCGGTGCCGCCGGACAGGATCGGCAGCGGCGCCATCCCCTTGGCGTGCCGGGCGGCGTTGCGGCCGAGCTCCCGGTACATCTTCGCGGTCAGCAGCGGGGCGACGCTGAACAGTTCGAGGTTGGCCAGCGGCGCCAGGTCCCGGCGGTGGATGAGGGCGGTTCCCTTGCCCTGCAACCCGATTCCGATCCCCGACCCGGACAGCCGGGCGGCGGTCAGTCCGATCAGCCCGACGTCGATGGTCGAGCGGACCCGCACCAGCCGCGGTACGCAGCCCTCCTCCTCGAGGCCGGCGGAGATCTGCCGCAGCACCTCACCCACGGTCAGACCGCACAGCGACAGCCACACCGAGCGGCCCAGCGCCGGCGACAACCCGATGCAGACCTCGCGTGGATCGCTGCCCTGACGGGCCGGTTCGACCTCGGTGAAGGTGAGGTGGCCGGCGTGTTCGGCTTGATCGGCGGTGAGTTCGGCGGCGGTGCGCGCTTGGCGGATCCCGTCGATCTCCGCGCGCCGCTCCTCGGTGAGCGAGTATCCGGTGCCGGGACCGGCGTAGTCGTTGGGATCGGTGATCTTCGACAGCACCCGGAACCGGTCGTCGAAGATCGCCGACGTCTGCAACTGGTCACCGCGCAGGCGTTCGCGGGTCAGCCGCATGATCGCCTCGGCCTCGTCGGTATAGCCGGTGCGGTGCAGGGCGGCGACCACGTCGAACACCGTGAGCTGTTTGGCCTCGATCGACGTGGCGGCCTCCGCGACGGCCTTCGGATCCCCGGCCGGCAGATCCCGCGAATCGTTGGCGACCACCACCGCGTCGATGCGGTCGTCGTCGAAATCGGCCAGCCCGAGGTCACGGTAGACGGCCTGCACCGCCGTCGCCGCCCGCCTGCGCACGCGCGCCAGATGCTCGGGGGACACGGTGCGCAGACCGCCGTCGGCGCCCCAGTCCCGCTGCAGCACCAGGAAGTCGTCCATGTCGTCGGCGTTGAAGTTCGACAGCGCGAAAGCGTTGTCGTAGCGCGGAATCGAACCGAAACCGGAGAAGATGAAATCGGCGCCGGCCAGCAGCACCGGCAGCGTGTGCGCGCTGCGGCGGATGTCGGATTCCGAGATCAGGTTGTCGTTGCCGGCACACGATTCCAGATCGCGCATCATCACCATCAGGTTCTCCGCGAGCAGTTCCTTCATGCCCTCCGGCACCGACGCCACCACGCCGACCCCGTCGATGCCGCCGTTCTGCACCCCCTGGGAACCCAGCGCCCGGGCCAGCGACACACAGCGCGATTCGAGGTAGAGAATCGAGCACTTCTCGGCCGCGCCCATCAGCACCTCCGCGCCGCCGCCGCTGGTGACTCGCATCTTCAATCCACGCGACGCGTACGCCGCGGTGAGGATCGCCTTCGAGAACGGAGTGTCGTCACCGTCGACGAACACCTGCTCGGTGCCGTAGATCGAGATCGTCTCGGCGTAGCTGGTCAGCCCCCGCAGCCCGAGCCGCAGTTCCATCGCCTCTTCGATCGAGCACTGCGCCATGGCACCCGGGACGCCCACCTGACTGCCGATCAGCAGGGCGATCGCATTCGACGGTGCGTCGCCGAACACCGGCACCGTCGTCTCCACCTCACGGAACCCGTACGCCACCGCACTGGCCGCATCGGCGGCGATCAGCAGCGGATCGTCGAGCTGGTTGGTGACGTGCGCCTGATTGCTCGGGGTGCGCCGGGCGCGCATCTTGTGCATCGCCATCTGCATCTCGACCGGCGTCATCACCGCCATCACGCGGGCGAGCTTGGCCGGGGTGGTGCCGCCGATCAGCCGCACCACCTCGGCGCGCGACACGTTGACGTCCACCGCCATCCGGGCGAGCACCGCATCGTCGAGGGCCATCGCCTCCTCGGCCACCGTGAGGTCGATGCCGTAGCGGGCGATGAACTCGTCGATCACGTCGAAGTCCGCCGCCGCCTTCCCGTCGAGTTCGACGACGTGGCCGTCACGGATCACCAGCGACGGCTCCGGATCGTGCGGACTGTGCATCGCGACCAGCCCCAGCGCCGGGTCGGTGACACTGAATCCGTCGAGATTGACCGGTTTCGCGTCGAGAATCCGCATCCGACCCTGCGCGAGGTCGTTCATCTCCGTCACAGCGCCGATCCTGCCGCGTCCGCGCGCGACACGCGACGCCATTAGTGGTCGGCGTTTCTGGCCCATTTGCGGACACTGCCACCATGGGGTGGTGAAACGACTCGTCCTCGCGCTCGTCGCCGCACTCGTTCTCACCCTCACCGCCTGCTCGTCGCCGAGCCCCGCGGATCCGTTCCGCGCGTTCGCCGAGGCGCTCGGCAGGCGCGACGCGAAGGCCGCCGCACAGCAGACGTCCGACCCGGCCGCCGCCGAACCGGTGATCGCAGCCATGTTCGACGGGTTGGGTGCCGATGCGGCGGTGCGGGTCGAGGCGAAACCCGTCGACGGCGAGGAGACCACCGAGACGCTGAGCTACCAGTGGACGCTCGCCCCCGGCCGCGAATTCGGCTACGAGGCGACCGGGACCGCCGAGCAGAGCGGCGACGAGTGGCGGCTGGCGTGGTCGCCGGCTCTGCTGCACCCGGACCTGCGGCCGGGACTGACGTTCCAGTACAGCGAGGACAGCGAACTGCAGACCCCGGTGCTCGACCGCACCGGACAGCCGTTGATGACGTGGCAGACGGTCGGCGTGATCTCGCTGGAGCGGGCGCACCGGCAGTCGTCGGCCGCGCTCGCCGCACTGCTCGCGCCGATCGAACCGACCATCACCCCGGAGTCCATCTCGGCGCAGTTCGACGGCAACGACGACGCGCGTGTCACCGTCATCCGCCTGCGCGAAGCCGACCTCACGCCGATCGCCGACCAGCTGCGCGCCGTCCCCGGCGTGACGGTCGCCGAACAGGGCGATCTGCTCACCGCCGACCGGGCGCTGTCCTCCCCCGCGATGGCCGAACTGCCGAAGATGTGGCACGACCGGATCACCCGGACCGCCGGGTGGTCGGTGTACCTCGTCGACGGCGACGGCGCCGTCGCGCAGAAGCTGACCGCCGTCGCGCCCGCCCCGACCGACCCGGTCCGCACGTCGCTGGATCTGCGCCTGCAACTGCTCGCCCAGGACGCCGTGGCCGCCGAACCGCGGCCGACCATGCTCGTCGCGATCTCGCCATCGGACGGTGGCATCCTCGCGGCGGCGCAGAACGAGGCGGCCGACGGGCAGGGCGCGATCGCGTTCTCCGGGCTGTATCCGCCGGGTTCGACGTTCAAGACCATCACGACGGCGGCGGCGCTGGAAGCCGGTCTGGTGAACCCCCTGTCGCCGGTCGAGTGCCCGGGCCGGCTCACCATCGAGAACCGCACGATTCCCAACGACGACGACTTCGACCTCGGCACGGTGCCGTTGACGAAGGCGTTCGCGCGGTCCTGCAACACCTCGATGGGCGCGCTCGCCGACCGGCTGCCCGCCGATGCGCTGTCGACCACGGCACGCGCGTTCGGCATCGGCGTCGACTACGTCATCCCGGGCCTGACCACGGTCACCGGACGGGTGCCCGCCGCCGACACCGCCGCCCAGCGCGTCGAGAACGGCATCGGTCAGGGCACGGTCACGGTCAGCCCGTTCGGGCTCGCGGTCGCCGAGGCCAGCCTCGCGCACGGCGCGACGATCACCCCCACGCTGGTGCTCGGAGAGAAGACCACCGCCGACACCCCGCCCGAGACGCTGCCGGCCGGCGTCGTGACAGACCTCCGGACGATGATGCGTGGCACGGTCACCGAGGGCACCGCGAACGCGCTGGCCGACATCCCCGACCTCGGCGGGAAGACCGGCACCGCGGAGTTCGGCGACAACACGCACTCGCACGGCTGGTTTGCGGGGATCGCCGGCGACATCGCGTTCGCGACGCTGGTGGTCGGCGGCGATTCGTCGGCGCCGGCGATCACGGTGTCGGGCAACTTCCTGCGGCCGGCGGGGTGAATCGGGCAAGCTGAGCCCATGAAACTGGTGGCTGTCCTGGCAGTGGCCGGCGGGGTGCTCGCCGCGCCGCTCGTCACCGCCTCGCCCGCCGCGGCGAGCCCCTGCAACAGCGTCGACTGTGTGCCGTACGTGGACCGCAACATCGACCCGAGCGAGGCTTGCGTGCCGGGCGGCATCCGCTTCCTGTTCGGCCTCGACGCCTCGGGCAACAACTACCTGTGCAATGCGCAGGGCAGCTGGGTCCCCCAGCCGTCGCTGGTCGGGGTGCGGACGAACGCCGCGCCGTGCGACGGCAGCACCGGGGTCGCTCAGACACCCGACGGGTTGCTGCTGGCGTGCAAGGACGGCGCCTGGAGGACGGACTTCACCGCCTTCTACTACAGCTAGAGGCCACCGAGGTCGTCGGGCACGTCGACGGCGTGTTCGCGCAGCGCCTCGATCGGCACCACGTCGAGGGTGCGTTCGTGGGTGGCGGCCAGCACCACCGGAGCGGCACACCCGTCGCGATGCGCGCGCAGCCAGTTCGCGGCGGTGACGCACCAGCGGTCGCCGGGGTTGAGGCCGGGGAACCGGTATTCCGGCCGCGGCGTCGACAGATCGTTGCCGATCGAGCGCTGGTGTTCGAGGAACTCGACGGTGACCACCGCGCAGATGGTGTGCGCGCCGAGGTCTTCCGGGCCGGTCGAGCAGCAGCCGTCACGGTAGAAGCCGGTCAGCGGGTCGGTGCCGCACTCCTGCAGCGGGCCGCCGAGCACATTGCGTTCGGACACCGGGTCAGTATCGCCGACATCGTCGCTCCTACCGAAGACGTCCCGCCGCGAACGTCGCCCCCTGGGTGACGAGCCCCGATTCCAGATAGCCCAGATGCGCCGGGGCGAAAAGCTGATCGCGGGGCGGCGCCGACGTGTCGCCGGGGCGCGGCGTGCACACCGGATCCCCGGCGTTGCAGAGGTCGAGCGTCCTGTTCGCGTACTGCGGGCTCACCGCGTTCAGCGACGTTCCCAGAGTCCGGTTCAGCGGATTGCCGAAGACGACGACCGCGGCGACGTTGTCGGAGACCTCGGGCGGGAGTGGCGCCGGGACGAAGCCGGCTATCGACACCGGCAGTGCCGTGTTCAGGTCGACCACCAGCGCACCCTGCGAGTAGCCGCCCAGCACCATCCGCGTGCCGGGGCAGTTCGCGGCCGTCGACCGGATGCGGGCGTTCGCATCGAACGCGCCCGCGGACGCCGACGGTGCGAAGTCCTCGGTGGCGGGGTAGTTCACCGCGTACACGTTCACGGAACGGCCCGGTAGCTGGGCGCGGATCTCGTCGGCGAATCGTTGACCGACCTGACCGGTGCCGGGCGGTTCGGTGGTGGCCCGGGCGAACACCACCTCGACCTCGGGGCAGGGTGCGGCGGCCGCCGGCGAGATGCCGAGCGGGGCCCATGCCAGTGCGAAGGCGAACGCGCTAAGAGTCCGAGTCCTTGTCAGATTCGTCATCCGACTTCTCGTCTGAGTTCTCGTCCGGGTCCTTCTCGGAGTTCTTCTCCGCCTTCTTTCTTTCCGCCTTCTCCCGGGCGGCGTGCACCAGCGTGCGCGCTTCCTCTTCGGTGCATTCGGTGCCCGCGTCCTTGAACTGCTTCTGGACGGCCTTTATCGCTTCGTCCTCGCTGACGTTGAGAAGTACGTCAGCCTGTTCCGGCAAATCCGTTTCGGGTTCTTCCGCCCTCTCGTGGAGGTCGTCGAGCACGCGTTCCAATTCGTCTTCCGCCATACGCGCACCTTAACTTTCACACCAGCGTCCGTAAGCCACTTGAGCCGATCTGTACGCGCCGGACCAGCGACCCGGGTGTGACGAAATATGCAAACGCAAAAACCGCCCTCACCTGCGTGAACAGGCGGGCGGTTCTGGCGGTGGCGGAGGGATTTGAACCCTCGGACGGGGGTTACCCGTCACACGCTTTCGAGGCGTGCTCCTTAGGCCGCTCGGACACGCCACCGTGTGGCAGCTTACCGAAGCTCGCCCGCTCGCCCTAATCGAGACTGCACTCAGGGTCGTCGATCGCGTTGCGTGGCAGCCCTACGCGCAGTCTCGACGCGGGCACCTAACGCTGGGCGCCGAAGAACGCCTCCAGCGGCCGCGCACACTCGTCGGCGAGCACCCCACCGCGGACGTCCGGGCGGTGGTTGAGCCTGCGGTCGCGCACCACGTCCCACAGCGATCCGACCGCACCGGTCTTCGGCTCCCACGCCCCGAACACCAGCCGCGCCACCCGCGCCAGCACCAGCGCGCCCGCGCACATCGTGCACGGTTCGACGGTCACCGCCAGCGTCGCGCCCTCGAGCCGCCACCCGTCGCCCACCACCGCGGCCGCCGCCCGCAACGCCAGCACCTCGGCGTGCGCGGTCGGATCGCCCAGCGCCTCGCGCGCATTCGCCGCCCGCGCCAGTTCGGTCCCGTCGGCCGCGAACACCACCGCCCCGATCGGCACGTCGCGCGGACCGGCCAGCGTCGCGGCGTCCAGCGCGGCGCGGATCAGGACTTCGTCCGACGTCACCGATTGAGTTTGTCGAGCACCGCCGACAGCTCGTCGGCGAAGCCCATCTCGCGGGCGATGCGGCCGAGCTGCTCGTCGGCGTACAGGTCGGTCTCGTCGAGGATGACGCTGAGCACCGCCTCCGGCAGGCCCATGTCGGAGAGCAGGCCGAGATCGCCCTCCTCGAACGGATCGGCGTCGTCGAGGTCGTCGGGTTCGATGTCGGCGTCGAGCTCTTCGAGCACCTCGGCGGCGATGTCGTAGTCCAGGGCCGCGGTGGCGTCCGACAGCAGCAGCCGTGTCCCCGACGGGGCCGGCCGGACGATCACGAAGAACTCGTCGTCGATGTCGAGCAACCCGAAGACCGCACCGGCACTGCGGATCTCGCACAGCTCCTTCTCGGCGACCGAGAGACTGTTCAGCGCCGCCCGCCGCATGGGCGCGCAACGCCACTTGCCGTCCTCACGGACGACCGCCACGCCGAACCCGTCGGGCGTGCCCTGCGCCGGCGCACTCTGTGCTCCCATGTCGCAGTACGGTAGTCGCCCACCAGCGCCTTTGACCAGGCATGGGCCCCGCCGGGACGGTGTGCCAACCTGGAACGGTGACGAATACACCGGTGTGCGTGCTGGGCCTGGGCCTCATCGGCGGTTCGGTGATGCGCGCCGCCGCCGCGGCCGGCCGTGAGGTGTTCGGATACAACCGGTCGGTGGAGGCTGTGCAGGCCGCACGGTTCGACGGGTTCGACGCCAGCGAACACGTCGACGAGGTCCTGCGCCGCGCCGCCGAGACGTCCGCGTTGATCGTGCTGGCCGTGCCGGTACCCGCCCTCGGACTCATGCTGGGCCACATCCGCGACACCGCGCCGCAGTGCCCACTCACCGATGTCACGAGCGTGAAAGGCGCTGTGCTGGAACAGGTCCGCTCATTCGGCCTGCTGGAGAAGTTCGTCGGTGGACATCCGATGGCGGGCACCGCGCACTCCGGCTGGGCCGCCGGGGACGCCGGGCTGTTCACCGGCGCGCCGTGGGTGATCAGCGTCGACGACCACGTCGACGCGGGCGTCTGGGCGCAGGTGATGACGCTCGCGCTGGACTGCCACGCCGTGGTGGTGCCCGCGCGCTCCGACGAACACGACGCCGCAGCGGCCAGCATCTCGCACCTGCCGCACCTGCTCGCCGAGGCGCTCGCCGTCACCGCGGGCGAGGTGCCGCTCGCGTTCGCGCTGGCGGCGGGATCGTTCCGCGACGGCACCCGGGTGGCCGGCACCGCACCCGACCTGGTGCGGGCGATGTGCGAGGCGAACTCCGAACAGCTGCTGCCCACGCTGGACCGCTGCCTGGAGCTGCTCACCACCGCACGCCGAGCGCTGGCGCACCACGCCTCGGTGGCCGAACTGGTCGAATCTGGGCATGCCGCGCGGATGCGCTACGACAGCTTCAGCCGCCCGGAGATCATCACCACCGTGATCGGCGACGAGAACTGGCGCGACGAACTGGCCGCCGCCGGACGGGCCGGCGGCGTGATCAGATCCGCGCTGCCAACCCGGGATAGTCGATGACGAAGCCGTCGGCGTCGACGGTCATCGTCGTCTCGGCGACCGGCGAATGCACCTTGATGCCGTCCGGGTTGTCCGGTCCGCCGCCGCTGTAGCTGATCGACACCTGCTCCACCGAGAACTCGGGCAACCGCACGTACACCACCGGGACGGTGATGGAATCGGCGTGCTCGTGCAGGCCGGTGCGGCGGATCGGCAGCGTGTTGAAGAACGGGCTAAGCACGACGTCGACATCGAGGGCGCCGTTGAATGCGGCGCGTTTCATCTGGTTCTGCTGATCGCGCACCAGCCACATGTTCTCTTCGTCGCGGGCGATCGAGAGCTGCCGCTCCCGCTCGGCCAGCGTGACGGTCATCGACAGCCGTTTGGTCGCCCCGTGCTCATCGGTGACGAGGTCGTAGGACGCGGAGAACGGCGGGTGCGCGTCACAGCGGGCCGCGACGATCCGGCCGTATGCCTTGATGCGCTTGCCCGACATCTGTACCCGGACGGACTCCATCCGCGCGACGTCGTGCGCCCGCCACGTCAGGACCGCGGGCCACGTGTTCTTCGAATCAGAGCGGTCGGCTTCACTCACCCTTCTACCGTAGGCGACGCGCCCGCGGGTGCGTAGCCCGCTGCCGAAGTCGGCCGCGAACCGCCGCGACTTCGTGACTCCAGCGCCACCTCGTCGCCGAGGAACGGTTGCGGCAGCCGGCCCGCGCGGCGCCACCGTCCCGTCCCCGGCACCGACAGCCACACCGCGAGCGCGAGCACCGCATCGAGGATCAGGGCGAGCGCCGTCACCATCAGCGCACCGACCAGCGCCAGATAGAACTCGCGGACCTTGATGCCGTCGATCAGGTAGCGGCCCAGCCCGCCGAGGCTCGCGTACGCGGCGACCGTCGCGGTGGCCACGATCTGCAGGGTGGCCGTGCGCAGCCCGCCGAGGATGAGCGGCAGCGCGATCGGCACCTCGACGCGCAGCAGCACCCGCTTCTCGGTCATCCCCATCGAGCGGGCGGCGTCGACCACCGTGGGGTCGACGTTGGCGATGCCGGCGTAGGTGCCCGCCAGCAGCGGCGGGATGCCGAGCAGCATCAGCGCCACCGTCGGACCGATCAGGCCCAGCCCCCACAGCAGGACACCCAGGAGCAGCACGCCGAGGGTGGGCAGTGCGCGCAGCGCGTTGACCCCGGTCACGACCAGGAACGTGCCCCTGCGCGTGTGCCCGATGACCATGCCCAGCGGGACGGCGATGAGCGCGGAGAACACCACCGCGATGACCGTGTACTGGAGGTGTTCGAGGATGCGGGCGCCCAGCCCCGCCGGGCCGGCCCAGTTGGCGGCGGTGAAGATGTACGACAGCGCCTCGGACAGGAAGTTCACGCCGCGGCCCCCGCCTTCTGCCGGCGGGGCGCACCGGCGCGGGTCCACGGTGTGAGCGCCTTGCCGATCAGCATGATGAGGGTGTCGATCACGACCGCCAGCACGAAGATCGCGATGATGCCCGCGACGATCTGATCGCTCTTGTTGGCCTGATAGCCCTCGGTGAACCAGGTGCCCAACCCGCCGATGCCGATCACCGAGCCCACCGACACCATCGAGATGTTGGTGACCGCGACCACGCGCAGGCTGGCGATCAGGACCGGAATGGCAAGCGGTAGTTCCACTTTGAGCATCCGGGTGAGCGGTCGGTAGCCGACGGCGGTGGCCGCGTCGAGCACCGCGGGCGACACCGCGTCCAGCGCCTCGGGGACGGCGCGCACCAGCAGGGCGACGGTGTAGAGGGTCAGCGCGACGATCACGTTCGCCTCGTCGAGGATGCGTGTCGGGATGACGAGCGGGAGCACGACGAACAGCGCCAGCGACGGAATCGTGAAGACGATGCTCGCGGTGATCGTCGTCAGCCGCCGCAGCGCGGTGGTCCGCTGCACCAGCGCGCCGAGCGGCACCGCGATCAGCAGACCGAGCACGATCGGGATCAGCGACAGCCGCAGGTGGATCACCGTGAGCGCCCACAGATCGTCGAGGTGGGTCAGCAGGTAGCGCACGGCTCAGGCTCCCTGCTGCGCCTCGGCGCGCTGCCGGTCCAGCGCGGCGAGCACGTCGTCGGCCTTCACCCCGCCGATCACCTGGCCCTTGTCGTCGACGGCCACACCGAGCCCCGACGGCGAGGACAGCGCCGCGTCGAGCGCCAGACGCAGCGTGCCGTCGGGCCGGAACAGCGAACCGCCGGCGATCGTGCTGTCGTAGAGCGAACTGCCGCCGCGGTGCAGGGTGACGCCGTCGGCGTTGATCCACGCGTACGGTGTCCCGTCCGGCCGGGTCACCAGCACCCAGTCCCCCGCTCCCAGTCGCAGTGCGTCGATCTCGGTTTCGCGGACGTGGCGGATGTCGTGCAGCGGAAGCCCCGACGCGTGCAGGAACTGCAGGCCGCGGTAGCCGCGGTCGGCGCCGACGAACCCCGCCACCGCATCGTCGGCCGGATTCGACAGCAGCCGCGCCGGCGCGTCGTACTGCAGCAGCACCCCGCCGCGGCCGAAGACCGCGACCTTGTCGCCCAGTTTGATCGCCTCGTCGATGTCGTGGGTGACGAACACGATCGTCTTGCGCAGATCGTTCTGCAGCCGCACGATCTCGGTCTGCAGTTCCTCGCGGACCACCGGATCGACGGCGCTGAACGGTTCGTCCATCAGCAGGATCGGCGGATCGGCGGCCAGTGCGCGGGCCACCCCCACCCGCTGCTGCTGACCGCCCGACAGCTGCGCGGGATAGCGGTCGGCCAGCGCGGCGTCCAGCCCGACGCGCTCCATCACCGCCAGCGCGGCCTTGCGGGCGCTGCGCCGGGATTCGCCGCGCAGCACCGGCACCGTCGCGACGTTGTCGACCACCCGCAGATGCGGCATCAGCCCGGCGCTCTGGATGACGTAGCCGATACCCAACCGCAGTTTGACGGCGTCGACCGTGCTGACGTCGGCGCCGTCGACGGTCAGCGTGCCCGAGGTGGGCTCGATCATCCGGTTGATCATCCGCATCGAGGTGGTCTTCCCGCAGCCCGACGGCCCGACGAACACCGTCAGCGTGCCTTCGGGCACCTCGAGGCTCAGATCGTCGACCGCGACGGTGCCGTCCGGGTAGCGCTTGGTGACGTTCGTGAAGGTGATCATGGACCTACTTCCCCAGCGGCTGGTCGAAACCGTTGTCGGCGACCCACTTTCGCGCCGCCTCGTCGGGGTCGACGCCCTGGTTGCCCTCGACCGCGGAGTTCAACTCGATGAGACCCTCGGTGGTCAGTTTCGCGCTCACCGCGTCGAGCACCGACTTGAGTTCGTCGGACTTCTTCTGCGACGCGACCAGCGGCACGACGTTGGCCGCCAGGAAGTTGTTCTTCGGATCCTCCAGCACCACCAGATCGTTGAGCTCGATGGCCGGTGAGGTGCTGAAGATGTTGGCCGCCGTGACCGTGCCGTCGGTCAGCGCCCGCACCGTCGCCGGCCCGCCGCCGTCGCTGATGGCGACGAAGTTGGCCGGGGCGATGTCGAGGCCGTACTTCTCCTTCAACCCGGGCAGTCCCTCGGTGCGGTTGAGGAACTCCGACGGCCCACCGAACTTCACCTCGGGCGAGTGCGCGGCCAGATCTCCGATCGTCTTGAGATTCCACCGCTGCGCCGTGGCGGCCGAGACCGCGACGGTGTCCTGGTCCTCGGCCGGAGACGGATACAGGATCGACAGATCGCCGGGCAGCGCCCGCAGCAGCCCGAGCACCACCTCGTCGGGGGTGGTCACGGTGGTCTCTTCGTCGAAGTACTGCAACAGATTCCCGGTGTATTCGGGGATCAGGTCGATCGAATGGTCCTGGACCGCCGGGATGTAGGTTTCCCGGCTGCCTATGCCGAACTGTCTGCTGACGTCGAAACCGTTGGCCTCCAACGCCTGTGCGTAGATCTCGGCGATGATCTTGGATTCGGTGAAGTCGGCCGACCCGACGGTGATCGTCTTCAGGTCGCCGGAGATCTCGCCGCCGCCGAGCGGGTTCGAGCTTCCGCACGCCGCCAGTGTCAGCGTCGCCGAGA
Source organism: Mycolicibacterium litorale (assembly GCA_050205415.1). GTDB lineage: Bacteria > Actinomycetota > Actinomycetes > Mycobacteriales > Mycobacteriaceae > Mycobacterium > Mycobacterium litorale_C. The sequence continues at coordinate 38,982 of JBNMQY010000021.1, read as the reverse complement.
CCAGGAGGGCCGCCAAACGGGTGATGCCCCGCCCGCGGCTTCGCGTGCTCGCCATTCTGATGTCCTCTCGGCAGGTGGCTCCTGCGGACCTTAGCGGGATGCGGGGGGTTTCGCCCAGGGGCCGAATGGGCAAATATTGAGCTATGAGCACCGAACCGTACGGGCCGTCCGCCGGGCGTGAGCCGGAGCCCTACGGCCCGCCGAACCCCGGCCCACCGGTCCCGGGAGACTTCCCCGTCGCCGAGCAGACGCCGCCCGCGGTCAAAAAGGTCCACTTCACCAGGGCGGCCGCCGTCTGGACGTCGGTGATCGTCGGCCTGCTCATCCTCATCGTGCTGCTCATCTTCATCGCGCAGAACACCGAGTCCGCCGAGTTCGCGTTCCTCGGCTGGCACTGGAACCTGCCGCTCGGCGTGGCGATCCTGCTGGCCGCGGTGTGCGGTGGGCTGCTCGCCTCCATCGCCGGGGCCGCGCGCTTGTTCCAGCTGCGGCGCGCCGCGAAGAAGAACTACAAAGCCGCGATGCGCTGAGTTTCCGGGGCGCTAGCCCAGGGCTTCGAGGCCCGCGGCGATCAACGGTGCCACCGCCTCGCCGACGGTGTCCTCGGTGCCGCCCATCCGGGCGCGGAACGCGATACCCGCGGCGATGATCCCCAGCTTGAAGTACGCCAGCGCCATGTAGAAGTCCCAGTGCGCCAGCGGTTGCCCCGACACGGTCGCGTAGCGCTGCGCCATCTCGTCGCCGGTCGGCAACAGCTCCGACGTCCACGCCGCGTCGCTGTGCACGTAGTTGAACATCGGGTTGCGGTAGACGCACATCAGCGCCGTGTCGCTGAGCGGATCGCCCAGCGTGGACATCTCCCAGTCGAGCACCGCGCGCACCTTCGTCGCGTCCGTCGCGTCGAGGATCGTGTTGTCGATGCGGTAGTCGCCGTGCACGATCGACGCGCGGCTCTCCGCAGGCACCCGCTCACCGAGCGCGGCGTGCAGTCGGTGCACGTCGGCGTCGCGCGGGTCGTCCTCGAGCCGGACGTGCCCCCACTGCGACCCCCACCGTCGGACCTGGCGTTCCAGGTAGCCGTCAGGTCGCCCGAAGTCGGCGAGCCCGACCGCCGCCGGATCGACCGCATGCAGTTCGGCCAGCACCCGGATCAGCTCGTCGACGCACCCGTCGATCGCCGCCTTGTCGCCGAGGGCCTCGAGTTCGTCGGCGCGGCGGACGACCCGGCCCTCGACGTGCTCGACCATCTGGAACGGCGCGCCGAGCACGGAGTCGTCGTCGCGCATGGTGACCGCACGGGCGACCGGCACCGCGGTGCCGGCGAGCGCGGCCACCACCCGGTACTCGCGCGCCATGTCGTGCGCCGACGGCGTCAGCCCGTGCAGGGGCGGGCGGCGCAGCACCCACTTCGACGCATCGTCGAACACCAGGAACGTCAGATTGGAACGGCCGCCCGCGATCAGCTCGGCGCGCAGCTCACCGGTGCGGGCGATGCCCTCCGACCGCAGATGGCGGTCGAGTGCGTCGAGATCGAGCCCGTCGAGGGTGGAAGACGTCATGGGCTTTTCCTACCACCAGCCCGATGGGCGGCTCGCGCGAGCGCTCACCACCGGAGATTCCGCGGCAGCAGATCCCATACGTGCTCGGTGCCGTTCACCGAGGCCACCGCGAGCTGCCCGACACGCGACGACCACAGCAGCCGGGTCACCGAGGCGTAGTCGACGTGGAAGTTCAACAGGCGTTCGGTGCGCAGGACACGGTGCAGCAGCGCGTTGATCACCCCGCCGTGGCTGAACACCGCGACGGTGTCCTCACGTCCGGCGTCGGCGACGACGTCGTCGACGGCGGCGAAGATCCGCGCCAGGAATGCGTCCTCGTCGACGCCGCTGGGCAGCCTGCCGTTCATCAACCGCTCGAGCTCCTGCGGGTTCTCCTTCGCGATCTGCTCGATCGGGATGTAGTGCGGCAGGTCGCGGTCGTATTCGGCGAGGCGGTCGTCGACCTCGACGTCGAGGCCCAGTGCGTCGGCGACCGGCCGCGCGGTCTGGATCGCGCGCCGCTGGGGACTGCTCACCAGCCGGGCGATCGGGAACCGGGCCAGCGCGTCGGGCAGCCGCTTGGCCTGCTCGACGCCCTCCTCGGACAGCACGGGATCGGAACCCTCACCGGGTTCGCTGCGCAAAGGCAGCGCATGTCTGACCAGAAGCAGTTGCACCGTGCCACCATATGGGGCCATGGGTTACGCCGACGATCTGTTCGATCTCAGTGGCCGGGTGGTGCTGGTCACCGGAGGCAGCCGCGGACTCGGGCGGGAGATCGCCTTCGCCGCGGCCCGGTGCGGTGCTGATGTGGTGATCGCCAGCCGCACGCTCGAGACGTGTGAGGCGACGGCGGCCGAGATCACCGAGGCGACCGGCCGGGTGGCCATGCCGTACGAGGTGCACGTCGGGCGCTGGGATCAGCTCGACGGGCTGGTGTCCGCCGTCTACGAGCGGTTCGGCAAACTCGACGTGCTGGTGAACAACGCCGGGATGTCACCGCTGTACGACTCGCTGACGTCGGTGTCGGAGAAGCTGTTCGACGCGGTGTTCAACCTCAATGTCAAGGGCCCGTTCCGGTTGGCGGCGCTGGTCGGTGAGCGGATGGTGGCCGACGGCGGCGGGGCGATCGTCAACGTCAGCTCCAGCGGATCGCTGCGGCCGGACCCGCACATGCTGCCGTACGCGGCGGCGAAGGCCGGGCTGAACACGCTAACCGAGGGGCTGGCGAAGGCGTTCGGGCCGACGGTGCGGGTCAACACGTTGATGGCCGGGCCGTTCCTCACCGACATCAGCAAGGCGTGGGACTTCTCGGAGGTGGACGAGCCGTTCGGTCACCTGGCCCTGCAGCGGGCCGGTGAACCGGCCGAGATCGTCGGCGCCGCACTGTTTCTCATGTCGGACGCGTCGAGCTTCACGACCGGGTCGATCCTTCGGGCCGACGGCGGCTTCGCCTGACGGGCGTCACGGGGTGACGATGTCGAACGCCGGGTCCGGACGGTCCAGCACACCCACGATCGACGCCAGCGCCGTGCCGTCCCCGGTGATCTCGAGGCCTGGCGCATCTCTGTCACCGCTCACCAGCGCCAACAGCCGCAGCTTGTTCGCCAGCCGGATGGTGGCCTGCGCGGTGGCCGCGTCGGCGGCGGTCTTGCGGTGCACCAGCACCCCGTTGCGCAGTGTCAGCCGATGGTTGTCACCGGTGTCGGCGAAGGTCATGTCGACCGTCACGTCGAGGTCCCACGCCCGCGGGCCGTCGACACTGATCGCCAGGGCGTCGAACATCTGCTCCGGGCTCAGCTGGGCGAGCATCGTGGGCGCCGTGACGTGCCCGGCCGTGCCGAAGTTGCCGTCACGCAACTCCGTCGCGCCGGAGAGGAAGAAGTTGCGCCACGTCGCGTTCTCCGCGCCGTAGGCGAGCTGTTCGAGCGTGTCGGCGTACAGCTCCCTCGCCTCGGCGTGACCGTCGTCGGCGAACATCGCATGGTCGAGCAGGGTTGCTGCCCAACGGAAGTCGCCATCGTCGAAAGCTCCGCGGGCCAACTCGACCACCCGGTCGACACCACCCATCGCCGCCACGTAACGGGGTGCCAGCGCCTCCGGCGGGTGCGGCCACAGCCGAGCTGGATTGCCGTCGAACCAGCCCATGTACCGCTGGTAGACGGCCTTGACGTTGTGGCTCACCGAACCGTAGTAGCCGCGCGAGTGCCACGCCCGGTCCAGTGCGGGCGGCAGCCGGAACTCCTCGGCGATCTCGACGCCGGTGTAGCCCTGATTGAGCATCCGCAGTGTCTGGTCGTGCAGATAGGCGTACAGATCGCGCTGCAGCGAGAGGAATTCGACGATTCGCTCCCGCCCCCACGTCGGCCAGTGGTGGGAGGCGAACACCACCTCCGCGCGATCGGCGAACGCGTCGACCGCCTCGGTGAGGTACCCGGCCCACGCGCGCGGATCCCGGATCAGCGCGCCGCGCAGGGTGAGCACGTTGTGCAGGTTGTGCGTCGCGTTCTCGGCCATGCACAACGCGCGGTACTTCGGGAAGTAGAAGTGCATCTCGGCCGGCGCCTCGGTACCGGGCGCCATCTGGAACTCGATCTCCACACCGTCGACGGTGTGTGTCTCCCCGGTGGCGCGGATGTCGAGCGTCGGCACGATCATCGCCACCTCACCGGTCGAAGTACTCTGCCCCAGACCGCATCCCACCTGCCCGAGCGGACCTTTCGCGAGCAGCGTGCCGTACATGTAGGTGCCGCGCCGGGTCATCGCCGGTCCGGCATAGATGTTCTCCTGCACGGCGTGAGCGACGAAGCCCTCCGGTGCGATGACGGCGACATCACCCGCGTCGACCTCGGACTGGCTGGTCACGCCGAGCACACCGCCGAAGTGGTCGCCGTGGCTGTGGGTGTAGATCACCGCCCGCACGGCGCGATCGCCGCGGTGCTGCCGGTAGAGCGCGAGCGCGGCCGCCGCGACTTCGGTGGAGAGCAACGGGTCGATGACGATGACGCCGGTGTCGCTCTCGATGAAGCTGATGTTGGAGATGTCGAAACCACGGACCTGGTAGACGCCTTCGACCACCTCGTAGAGACCCTGTTTGGCGGCGAGCCGCGATTGCCGCCACAGACTCGGATGCACTGTCGCCGGCGCGTCTCCGTCGAGGAAGGCGTAGGCGTCGTTGTCCCACACCACCCGCCCGTCGGCGGCCTTGATGACGCACGGATCCAGTGCGGCGATGAAACCCCGGTCGGTGTCGTCGAAGTCCGCGGTGTCGTCGAACGGCAGGCTGGTCAGATGATCCCGGTGAGCCGCTTCGATGGTCGCGGTCGGTTGCTTCGAGTCCATGGTGCCGACCCTGCCACCAGATCAGCCCGCCGCGCCGCGGAACAACGCACTCGTCATCTTCGGTTCTGATCGGCGAGCCAGCGCTGCGCGCGTCGGGGCGACGCCCGCGACAGCCACGCGTCCTGGATCAGCTCGGCCAGTTCCTCGACTCCGATGCGGCCGATCTCGCTGCCGCGCAACAGAACCGACAGATGCCCGTCGAACCGGCCCGTGGTGAAGAACGGCGACCGCGGATCCTGGATCAACGACAGTTTGTCGGCTTCGGACTCCACCCAGATCATGATCACGTCGGGATAGCGTTCGCCGGTTTCGGGATCCGCCGCATCCGGCTGCGGCGTGCGGAAGAACACGAAGGACTTGCCGCCGACCTGGTAGATGGCGTTGCCCTTGGGGCCTTCGACGCGCTTGGTGTGCGGCATCGCGGCCGCGATCTCGTGGACGTCGGCGACCCGGGCGGGACGGTCAGCCACGACGCTCGAGGTTGTGCAGTTCGACGTCGACCAGCGCACCGTCGGCGACCGTCGCCGTCATGTACGTGCAGTAGGGCTGGCGGCGCCGATCCGTCGGCGAACCGGGATTGAGCAACCGCAACCCCGTCGCCGCGGTGGTGTCCCACGGGATGTGGCTGTGGCCGAACACCAGGACGTCGGTGTCCGGGTAGAGCTTGGCCATCCGCGCGTCCCGTCCGCCCGACGCCCCGGTCTCGTGCACGACGGTGAACCGCACCCCGTCCAGCGTGACGTCCGCGCGTTCGGGCAGGCGGCGGCGCAATTCGTCGCCGTCGTTGTTGCCCCAGCACGCCACCAGCCGCGCCGAACGCTCCTCCAGTTCGTCGAGCAGTTCCGGTTCCACCCAGTCACCGGCGTGGATCACCACATCGGCGCGCGCCACCTCGTCCCACACCACCGCGGGCAGATCGCGCGCCCGCTTGGGCACGTGGGTGTCGGAGATCAGCAGCAGCCTCATCAGTTTCCCTGCACCTGCAACAATTCCGCCATCTTCGGGATGACCGTCTGCAACGCCTTGAACGGCCGCAGCATCACCTTGAACGAGGTGATCTCGCCCGCGTCGTTCCACTCGATCATGTCGATGCCGTTGACGTGGATTCCTTCGATGTCGGCGACGAACTCCAGCACCGCCGACCGGTCGGCGTACCACTGGTTGACGTAACGAAAGTCCCTCCCGCCGAACAACTTCGCGGCCGCGTTCAGATAGGCGGCGGTCTTGTCGCGGCCCTCCTGCGGGGTGAACACCGCAGGCGAGTAGAACACCGCGTCCGGCGCCAGCAGCGCCGTCACGTCGCCGTGGCCGTCGTCGATGAGGTCGATCCAGCGCTGGATCACCGGGGGTGCCGTCATACCGTGCGAGATTACGCGCGGGTTTGGCCGAAGAAGGTGAGGGTAATCACGCCAGGCGTCGGGCCACCATATCTGCGGGAGTACACATGAGAGTTCGCCAAATCGGTCGCATCCTGAGCGCGGTGGCGGTCACCACCTGGGCCGCGCTGGTCGGCGTGGCCGCACCGTCCGCGTCCGCACAGCCCTGCCCCGACGTCGAGGTCGTCTTCGCCCGAGGCACCGGTGAGGCCGTGGGTGTCGGCGGCGTCGGCCAGTCGTTCGTCGACGCGCTGCGCGCACAGGCCGCCCCGCGCACGGTCAACGTGTACGCGGTCAACTACGCGGCGTCCGGCAACTTCGACGCCCGCGAGGAACTGGCGCGCACCGTCGTCGAGGGGATCCGCGACGCCGGGAGGCGGGTCCAGACCGTCGCCACCACGTGCCCGGACACCCGGATCGTGCTGAGCGGATTCTCCCAGGGCGCCGTCGTCGCGGGGTTCGTCACGTCGTCGACGATCCCCGAGGCGGTGCCTGCCGCGTACCGCGACTCCGTCCCGCAGCCACTTGCGGCCGAGGTCGCCGAGCACGTCGCGGCGGTCACCCTGTTCGGGCTGCCGTCGGCCCAGTGGCTCGGCACGTACGGCGCTCCAGCGGTGGTCATCGGCCCGCTGTACGCACCGAAGACGCTGGAACTGTGCGCCGAAGGCGACACCATCTGCAACGGCGCGCCGGGCGGCGGACCGAGCATCGCCCACGCCCTGTACGGCATCAACGGGATGACCCAGCAGGCCGCCACCTACGCGGTGGAACGGCTGTAGGAACGGGCCCTACCGAGGCTCGGCGTCGTCGCGCACGGGCCGGCCGCGGCTGCGGTACATCGCGGCATCGGCTTCGGCGTAGAGGCCGGCGATGTCGGCGTCGCGGGCCGACCCGGTGGCCGTGCCGACGCTCACCCCGGGCGTATGGGAACGGATGTCTTCGACGAACCCCGAGACCACGCCGTCGGCCCCACCCACGATGCAGGCCGCGAACTCGTCGCCGCCCAGCCGGGCCAGCACCGCGCCCCGCGGTGCGAGGTGGCGCAACTGGCGGGCACACTCGGCGATGTGCCGGTCCCCGGCGAGGTGACCGTAGGTGTCGTTGAGGGTCTTGAGGCCGTCGATGTCGAGGGCGACGACCGAGACCGTCGCCGCACGGCGGCCCGCCAGCAGATCGGCCGTCCCGATCTCCCAGCCGGCGCGGTTGAGCAGGCCGGTCAACGGGTCCGTGCAGGCCTCGGTGAACATCGCGCGTACGAGCATCCCGAACGATTCGGCGGCGCCGACGATCGCCACCGCGATGATCAGGAAGGTGATGACGCCCTTGTGCGGCGCCGGTGACACGGCGACCGCGGCGACACACGCGGCGGTGAGCATTCCGACCAACGGCCACGCCTGGCGCGGCGGGTGAAATGCCCGCAGGTACATCGCCAGGAACATCGGCGCGACCATGCAGACGTACTGCGCGGTGAGCGTGACATGGAACGCCATCACGATCGGCGCGGCCGCGATCGCGGCGACCGTCGCCGGCCACAGGCGCCTCGGCCGGACCGTCAGGTAGCCCAGGGCCGACACCCCGAGCACGATTGCGACGATGCCGCCGGTCGGGTTCGCGAAGACCAGATCGGTGCGCACCGGGAAGAGCGTGAACGCAACGCCGTACAGGTAGAGGAACGTGGTGGCGCCCAGATAGATCCGCAGCAGCCGCACCCGCTGGCGGCCGAGGACGGGGCCGTCGGCACCGGCAAGCGAGCGGAGGCGGTACATACGCGAATTATCGATCATGATCGCGCTGTTGAGTGCGCCCGAAGGGATTCGAACCCCTAACCTTCTGATCCGTAGTCAGATGCTCTATCCGTTGAGCTACGGGCGCTTGCCGTTGTTCAGTTGTACTGCTGTGGCTGACGAGTCAGCCGCGGCGGAGGCGAGAGGATTTGAACCTCCGGTCCCCGGTAAGGGGGACAACTCATTAGCAGTGAGTCCCATTCGGCCGCTCTGGCACGCCTCCTGACGTTACCGCCGGTCGCACAGCCTACACATCCGTCGGCCGTGGAAGCAAAGCGGTCGATCGGCCGCCCTATGCTGGTCGGGTGACCGCCCGCCTGCGCCCCGAATTGGCCGACATCCCGGCCTACACACCGGGTAAGACGGTTCCGGGTGCCATCAAGATCGCCAGCAACGAGACCGTGCACGGCCCGCTGCCCAGCGTGCGGGCCGCGATCGAGAAGGCAACCGACCAGATCAACCGCTATCCCGACAACGGCTACCTGGATCTGCGCGAGCACCTGGCCAAGCACCTCGACGGTGGGGCCTTCACCCCCGAGCAGATCTCCGTCGGCTGCGGCTCGGTCAGCCTGTGCCAGCAGTTGATCCAGATCACCTCGTCGGTCGGCGACGAAGTGGTGTTCGGCTGGCGCAGCTTCGAGATCTACCCCCTGCAGGTGCGCACCGCGGGCGCCACCCCCGTGCAGGTCCCGCTGCGCGACCACGTCCACGACCTCGACGCGATGCTGGCCGCCGTCACCGACCGCACCCGGCTGATCTTCGTCTGCAACCCCAACAACCCGACCAGCACCGTCGTCGACCCCGACGCGCTCAAGCGGTTCGTCGAAGCCGTTCCGCCGCACATCCTCGTCGTGCTGGACGAGGCCTACGTCGAGTACATCCGCGACGACATGCTGCCCGACAGCTTCGGGCTGGTCCGGGCGCATCCGAATGTCGTGGTGCTGCGGACCTTTTCGAAGGCCTACGGGTTGGCCGGGCTGCGCATCGGCTACGCCGTCGCCGACGTCGACATCGTGACCGCGCTGGGCAAGGTGTACGTGCCGTTCTCCGCGACCAGCGTCTCCCAGGCCGCCGCGATCGCCTCGATCGACGCCGCCGACGAGCTCATGGCCCGCACCGACGAGGTCGTCGCCGAACGCACCCGCGTGAGCGCCACCCTGCGCGAAGCCGGGTTCACGCTGCCGCCGTCGCAGGCCAACTTCGTCTGGCTGCCGCTGGCCGACCGCACCCTCGACTTCGTCGAGAAGGCCGCGCAGAACCGGCTCGTCGTGCGCCCCTACGGTGAGGACGGGGTCCGGGTGACCGTCGCCGCACCCCACGAGAACGACGCCTTCCTCGACTTCGCCTGCAAGTGGATTGGACAGCCATGACTTCGACGAGCACCGCGCGCGAGACCTTCGACCGGCTCACCTCGCGCACCGACACCATCGCCGACGCTGAACTCGACGAGTTCTGGGCCGCGCTGGAACCGGTCGACATCGACTTCATGATCGGCGAATGGAAGGGCGGCGAATTCCACACCGGCCACAAGGCCAACGGATTCATGGAGCGCCTCAACTGGTTCGGCAAGACGTTCCACTCCGCGGCCGACGCCAAACCGCTGGTGTGCCTGGACGCCGACGGCAACAAGTTCTCCAACACCGAGGCCATGAAGGGTGAGGCCAGCCTGTGGATGGAGGAGTTCCGCGGTGAGGTGACCGCGTCGATGGTCTACGACGGCGCGCCGGTGCACGACCACTTCAAGAAGGTCGACGACAACGCCGTCATGGGCATCATGAACGGCAAGGGCGCCCTCGACTTCAGCAATGGGGCCGGCCGCCACCTGTACTTCTACCTCGAGCGGGTCTAGGCCTCGACGCGACGGCCGGTGAACGCCAGCAGTCGTTGCAGCGGCGGCGCGTCCTCGGGCACCTCCACCGGATCGTCGAAGCCCGCCCGGACCCGGCCCTCCGGCGTGAGGAACTTCCGCGTCAGCCCGAGCACGTACTCACTCAACGAGTCGGGTGCCGGCACCTCGCGCCCCGTCGCGGCCGCGTAATCCCAAGCGTGGACCAGGAATTCGAGCGACAGAATGCTGACGAGCACCGCGGCCGGCATCTCGGTTCCGCCGACGTCGACGGTGCCCTCGATGCCGCGCCGGTGCCACGCGTCGAGCGCGGGGCGGGCGGCGAGGATCACCTGACGCTCCACGGAGTCCGACGGGTCCCGCTCGGGCAGCTCCGCACCCGCCGCACCGCCCAGCACCGTGATCGACGTCATCAGGTGATCGGTGAGACCTGCCACATCGAATTCGCGGCACGGCGTCTGCTTGCCCAGATCGTCGGCGGCGATGCCGCGCACCACCTGGTGCAGCACACCGAGACTGAGCTCGGCACTGCGCAGTTCGTCGGTCGGCGGAGATTCGGGGCCCTGCGGCAGGTCGCTACGCATGGCGCCAACGTTACGTGGCCGGTAGGCCTATGGTGGCCCAGATGGGTACGCACGCGAGGACTCGACCGGCCGTCCTGACGGCTGCCGCCCTTCTGGCAGCGGGACTGCTGGCCGGCTGCACCCAGACGGTGACCGGCACCGTCGCGCAGACCACCGAACCCGGCCCGCCGATCCCGGACGCGGCGTCGGTCACCTGCAAGGAGTACAGCGCCCTCGAGGAGGACGCCCAGCTGGCGATCATCGGCGAACTGATGAAACAGGGCAGCGGACAGGCGGGTTCACAGCGCACGGTGGTCGCCAAGACCCTCGCCGACGCGATCTGCGAGGTCCTACCGTCGGCCCGGCTCAGCGACATCCTGGTGGGCCGCTAGCCTCAAGCTCCATGGGCGATACCTACGAGTCCGTCACCGTCGACGTGGACGGCCACGTCGCGCAGGTGACGTTGATCGGTCCCGGTAAGGGCAACGCGATGGGTCCGGCGTTCTGGGCCGAACTGCCCGAGGTGTTCACCTCACTCGACGCCGACCCCGAGGTGCGGGCCATCGTGCTCACCGGCTCGGGACGCAACTTCAGCTACGGCCTCGACCTGGCGGCGATGGGCGCCGAACTGCCCGGCCTGGACGCCGGCGCGAAATCCCGGGCCGACTTCCACAAGCGGCTGCAGAAGATGCAGGGCGCGATCACCGCGGTCGCCGACTGCCGCACGCCCACGATCGCCTCGGTGCACGGCTGGTGCATCGGCGGCGGTGTGGATCTGATCAGTGCGGTGGACATCCGCTACGCCAGCGCCGACGCCAAGTTCTCGGTGCGCGAGGTGAAGCTGGCCATCGTCGCCGATGTCGGCTCGCTGGCCCGGCTGCCGCTGATCCTCACCGACGGCCACCTGCGCGAGCTGGCGCTGACGGGTAAGGACATCGAGGCCGCGCGCGCCGAGAAGATCGGCCTGGTCAACGAGGTGTTCGACGATGCCGAGGCGGCGCTGGCGGCCGCGCACGCCACCGCCAAGGAGATCGCCGCGAACCCGCCGCTGACCGTGCAGGGCGTCAAGGACGTCCTCGACCAGCAGCGCATCGCCCGGGTGTCGGAGAGCCTGCGCTACGTGGCGGCGTGGAACTCGGCGTTCCTGCCGTCGAAGGATCTCGGTGAGGCGGTGACCGCGATGTTCCAGAAGCGGCCACCGAACTTCACGGGCGAATGAGCGGTGGCGGAGGGATTTGAACCCCCGGACGGTGTTAGCCGTCTCTCGCTTTCAAGGCGAGTGCATTAGGCCGCTCTGCCACGCCACCGCGCAACAGCGTAGTGGGTGCTACACGCGACCGAGTCTGGCGGGCGCCGCCCCGGCCCGCATGGCGGCGCTCACCCGGCGGCAGTTCTCCCCCATCGCCGCGATCTGCGGCCGCGACAGTCTGCCGAGAAAATGAGCCCGCACACCCTCGCCGTAGGTGACCATCGCCTCCCGCACCTGGGTGCGGCCGTCGTCGGTGATCGTCGCCAGCACCCCGCGACCGTCGTCCGGGCTGGCCCCCCGCCGCACCAGACCCTGCATCTCCAGTCGGCGGATCTGCCGCGTCACCCGGCTGGGCAGCGACATCAACTTCTCCGCAAGGTCACCCATCCGTGCCGACCCGGTCGGCGACTTGTCCAGCATGTCGAGCAGGCGGACGTCGTTGAGCGTCAGGTGGTGTTGTTCGACCAATGTTTTGTTCAGCGTTGCGTAGAGCCTCAGAGCAGCGTCCAAGAAGTTTTGCCAGGACCGCTGCTCGGCAATGTCGAGGCCCGGCATGTCACTCGCCGTACGCCCCCCTATCATCCCCTCCATCCGCCCATGGTAGAACACGAAACCGCCGCCGGGAAGCAAACTGTACTCAGGGGTAGGGTTTAAATGATGCATGCGATCGTCGCGGAGTCCCCAGAGAAGCTGATTTGGACGGAAGTACCCGAACGCGCACTTCAATCGGGTGAGGTCCGCATCGACGTCGTTGCCGCAGGCATCAACCGCGCCGACCTGCTGCAGGCCGCGGGGAAGTATCCGCCCCCGAAGGGCGCCAGCGACATCATGGGGCTGGAGGTCTCCGGTGTCATCAGCGAAGTCGCCGACGGCGTCTCCGGATGGTCGGTCGGACAGCCCGTGTGCGCTTTGCTGGCAGGCGGCGGATACGCGGAGAACGTCACCGTCCCCGCCGCCCAGGTGCTGCCGGTTCCCGACGATGTGGAGCTCGCGTACGCGGCCGCGCTGCCCGAGGTGGCCTGCACCGTCTGGTCGAACGTCGTGATGACTGCGGGACTCTCGGCCGGGCAGCTCCTGCTGGTCCACGGCGGCGCCAGCGGCATCGGCACCCACGCGATCCAGGTGGCGCGTGCGCTCGGCTGCCGTGTCGCCGTCACCGCGGGCTCGAAGAACAAGCTCGACCTGTGCCGGGAACTGGGCGCAGAGGTGGCGATCAACTACCGCGACGACGACTTCGTCGAGCGGTTGCGTGCCGAGACCGACGGGGCCGGCGCCGACGTGATCCTCGACATCATGGGCGCGGCCTACCTCGACCGCAACGTCGACGCCCTGGCCACCGGCGGGCGGCTGGTCATCATCGGTATGCAGGGCGGCGTCAAAGGTGAGCTCAACATCGGCAAGTTGCTGGCCAAACGCGCGAGCGTGACGGCGACCGCGCTGCGCTCACGGCCGGTCACCGGGCCGGGCGGCAAGGGCGACATCGTCGCCGAGGTACTCGCGAACGTGTGGCCGATGGTGGCCGACGGCCGGGTGCGGCCCATCATCGGGGCGGAGTTCCCCGTGCAGGAGGCCCAGGCCGCCCAGGAACTACTGGACTCCGGCGAGGTGTCGGGCAAGGTCCTGCTGCGCGTGCGGGACTGATCAGCCCAGCGAGGCCAGCGCGCGCACCAGCTGATCCACCTCGGCGGTGGTGGTGTAGTGCGCCAGCCCGATCGTCACCGCGCCGCCGATGTCGTCGACGCCGATGACGTCGAGCACCCGGGAGTTCGCGTTCGCGATCGCCAGCACGCCGTTGTCGGCGAGCCGCTGCACCACCCTCTCGGCCGGGACGTCGCGCACCGCGAAACTCAGCACCGGGATGCGGACCTCGGGCTCACCGATGACCATCACCAGCGGCAGCGAGCGCAACGACATCAGCAGGTAGTCGAACAGCCTGCTCATGTACGAGGTGGCGGACTGCATCGACAGCGACAGCCGTTCCCGCCGGGTGCCGGTCGCGTTCTCGTCGAGGCCGGCCAGGTACTCGATGCTGGCGACCAGACCGGCGAGCATGCCGAACTGGTGTACGCCGACCTCGAGCCGCGCCGGACCGGTCGCGTACGGGTCCAGCGACACCGAGCCGAACTGGTCGATGGTCGACGGATCCCGGAAGACCAGCGCGCCGATCGGCGGGCCACCCCAGGCGACGGCGTTGACCGCCACCACGTCGGCGTCGATCTCCTCGAGGTCGATCAGCCGGTAGGGCGCCGCCGAGGAGTGGTCCACGACCACGAGACCGCCGACCTCGTGCACCAGCTTGGTCACTGCGCGCAGATCGGTCACGGTGCCGATCGTCGACGACGCGGACGCGATCGCCACCAGGCGCGTCGGACCCGTGATCAGGCCCTCCCACTGCCAGGCGGGCAGTTCACCGGTCTCGATGTCGACCTCGGCCCACTTGATCTTGGCGCCGTAGCGGTTCGCCGCACGCAGCCAGGGCGCGATGTTCGCCTCGTCGTCGAGCCGGGTGACGACCACCTCGTAGCCCAGGCCCACCCGCGACGACGCCGCATCGGCCAGCGAGGCCAGCAGCAGCGCGCGGTCCGCGCCGAGCACCACCCCCCGCGGGTCACCGTTCACGAGGTCGGCGACGGCCTGGCGGGCGGCGTGCAGCACGGCGGCGCTGCGCCGCGCCGACGGGTGCGGGCCGACCGTCGTCGACATGGACCCGCGGAACGCGGTGGAGACCGTGGTGGCCACCGCGTCGGGCAGCAGCATCCCGTGCTGTGCGTCGAAATGCACCCAGCCGTCGCCCAATGAGGGGTGCAATCCACGCACCCGGGCGACGTCGTATGCCATTGCAGCCACCTTAGAGCGTTCGTGAATTCCACAAACCGACACGATTTCGGTGAGTGCCCGACCGTGCGCATCGACCGCTGCGGCACTGGATCGGCTCACCTGGGCAGCCATACTAGTCCAGGACCCTGACGGTGCCGAGTGCTAATCCCCCTGTCGTTGCTGACACCGTCGAGTCGCGTCGTCCGGCGAGCCCGTCATCACCGCTCACGGCGACCTCGCGGTGCTGATCCTGTCAGTGACCGGCATTTCGCAGCATCCGTGCCATGTTTGCCGATCGCGCGTGAGACCGGCCCGTGGGCCGCGCGGGAAGCCCGCCGGAGCCGATTGCACAGGCAACCAACAGACACGCGCGGCAAAAGCGCTGTTCGCTTGCCGGCGCACCGGCAACCCGCATGAACGACGGCGTGCGGGTACACCGGGAGCGACGGACTAGTGTCACACCGGTAGAACGGGCATAAGAGGGAATGCGACTCAGATGACTCTGAACAACGACGACGACAACATCGAGATCATCGGCGGAGATCCCCGCGGCGAGCAGGACCAGGACGGCGACGGCAAGTCGCTGACCGATCTGGTCGAACAGCCCGCCAAGGTGATGCGGATCGGCACCATGATCAAACAACTCCTCGAGGAGGTGCGGGCCGCTCCCCTCGACGACGCCAGCCGCAATCGGCTGCGCGAGATCCACCACACGAGCATCCGTGAGCTCGAAGAGGGTCTCGCACCCGAGCTGCGCGAGGAGCTCGAACGGCTGACCTTGCCGTTCACCGAGGACACCACCCCGTCCGACGCCGAGCTGCGGATCGCGCAGGCGCAGCTGGTCGGCTGGCTCGAGGGACTGTTCCACGGCATCCAGACCGCGCTGTTCGCGCAGCAGATGGCCGCGCGGGCGCAGCTCGAACAGATGCGGCAGGGCGCACTGCCCCCGGGCATCGCGATGCAGGGTCAGCGCGGCGGGCCCGCGCACCCCGGCACCGGGCAGTACCTGTAGGCAGCGTGGCGGTTCCTCGTATCGAGACCCGGGACGCCTGGGTCGAGTTCCCCATCTTCGACGCCAAGACGCGGTCGCTGAAGAAGGCCTTCCTCGGCAAGGCCGGCGGCGCGATCGGGCGCAACGAGTCCAACGTCGTGGTCATCGAGGCGCTTCGCGACATCACGATGTCGCTGGAGCTCGGTGACCGCGTCGGCCTCGTCGGGCACAACGGCGCAGGCAAGTCGACGCTGCTGCGGCTGCTGTCGGGCATCTACGAACCCACTCGCGGTTCGGCCACCGTGACCGGGCGGGTGGCGCCGGTGTTCGACCTCGGCGTGGGGATGGACCCGGAGATCTCCGGCTACGAGAACATCATCATCCGCGGGTTGTTCCTCGGCCAGACCCGCAAACAGATGCTGGCCAAGGTCGACGAGATCGCCGAGTTCACCGAACTCGGCGACTACCTGTCGATGCCGCTGCGCACCTACTCCACGGGTATGCGGGTCCGGTTGGCGATGGGCGTGGTCACCAGCATCGACCCCGAGATCCTGCTGCTCGACGAGGGCATCGGCGCGGTCGACGCCGAATTCCTCAAGAAGGCGCAGTCGCGATTGCAGAGCCTGGTCGAGCGCTCGGGGATCCTCGTGTTCGCCAGTCACTCGAACGAATTCCTGGCCCGGCTGTGCAAGACCGCGATGTGGATCGACCACGGCACCGTCAAGATGTCGGGTGGCATCGAGGAGGTCGTGCGTGCCTACGAGGGTGAGGACGCCGCTCGGCACGTGCGGGAGGTCCTCGACGAGCACCGCGGCGACTGGTCGGCCCCCCAATCGGACCAGCCTGCCCGATGACGGAGACCATCTACGCGGTCGTCGTCACGCACCGGCGGCCGGAGTCGCTGGCGCAGTCGCTCGACGCGCTCAGCGCACAGACCCGGCGGCCCGACGGGCTGATCGTGGTGGACAACGACTGCGACTCGCAGGTGCGTGATCTGGTCGCGGCGCAACCGATCCCCTCGACCTATCTGGGGTCGCGCCGCAATCTCGGCGGTGCGGGCGGATTCGCGCTCGGCATGCTGCACGCGCTGGCCGCGGGCGCGGACTGGGTGTGGCTCGCCGACGACGACGGGCGGCCGCTCGATCCGTCGGTGCTCGGCACCCTCCTGGACTGCGCTTCCCGCCACGGCCTGGCCGAGGTGTCGCCGATGGTGTGCGACATCGGTGATCCGAGCCGGCTGGCGTTCCCGCTGCGCCGCGGGCTGGCGTGGCGGCGGCGCGTCTCCGAACTCGGCGACGGCGAGCTGTTGCCGGGCTACGCCTCGCTGTTCAACGGTGCGCTGTTCCGCGCCTCGACGATCGAGGCGGTCGGCGTGCCGGACCTGCGACTGTTCGTCCGCGGCGACGAGGTCGAGATGCACCGCCGTCTCGTGCGGTCCGGCCTGCCGTTCGGCACCTGTCTGAAGGCGACGTACGTCCACCCGTACGGCAGTGACGAATTCAAGCCGATTCTCGGCGGACGCATGCACACGCAGTATCCCGACGACGCCACCAAACGGTTCTTCACCTACCGCAACCGTGGCTACCTGTTGGCGCAGCCGGGGCTGCGCAAGCTGCTGCCGCAGGAGTGGGTGCGGTTCGGCTGGTACTTCCTGGTGTCCCGTCGTGACCCCGCCGGGTTGCGGGAGTGGGTCCGGTTGCGCCGTCTTGGTCGTGAGGAGAAGTTCGGGAGGCCGGGCACATGACGTTCGTCGACGCTTCATCGCAGTCGAAGACGATGGCGCGCGCGTGGCGTGACCTTCGCGAGGGGTTCGGCAAGCGGGAGCTGTGGCTGCACCTGGGCTGGCAGGACATCAAACAGCGCTACCGCCGGTCGGTGCTGGGCCCGTTCTGGATCACGATCGCCACCGGCGCCACCGCGGTGGCCATGGGGCTGCTGTATTCGAAGCTGTTCAAACTCGAGCTCTCCGAACATCTTCCGTACGTGACGATGGGCCTGATCGTCTGGAACCTGATCAATGCGTCGATCCTCGAGGGCGCGGAGGTGTTCATCGCCAACGAGGGGCTGATCAAACAGCTGCCGACGCCGCTGTCGGTGCACGTCTACCGGCTGGTGTGGCGGCAGATGATCCTGTTCGCCCACAACATCATCATCTTCGTCATCATCGCGATCATCTATCCGAAGCCGTGGAGCTGGACCGACCTCGCGGTGATCCCGGCGCTGCTGCTGATCATGCTGAACTGCGTGTGGGTGTCGCTGTGCTTCGGCATCCTGGCGACCCGCTACCGCGACATCGGACCGCTGCTCAACAGCGTCGTGCAGCTGCTGTTCTTCATGACGCCGATCATCTGGAACGAGGCGACGCTGCAGGCCCAGGGCGCCGGACAGTGGGCGAAGATCGTCGAGCTCAACCCGCTGCTGCACTACCTCGACATCGTGCGGGCCCCGCTGCTCGGCGCCGACCAGGAGCTGCGGCACTGGCTGGTGGTCATCGTGCTGACCGTGATCGGGTGGACGCTGGCGGCGCTGGCGATGAAGCAGTACCGGGCGCGGGTGCCGTACTGGGTGTGACGACCCGGTCCGCGGGCCGTTTGCGTGACGTGGTGGCGGAGATCGGCGCCCGGGAGCGCCATCACGTTACGGAAGTCAGCGGTTCGAGCCTGCTGTTCGCGTCGCCACGGGACGCGCGAAACTGCCAGGCACTTCTCACGATCATCTAGCGTTATCGCGATATGAGCATCCCGCCATATCAACCGCCCACGTCCTCGACCCCGGGCGGCGGCCACACGCTGCGGTGCCCGAAGTGCTCCGGGAACATGAAGACCTACGAGCGCAACGGCATCCACCTCGAGCAGTGCGACAGCTGCCGCGGCATCTTCCTCGACTTCGGCGAACTCGAGGCGCTCACGCAGATGGAGAACCGGTTCGTCCAGTCCGCCCCGCCGCCACCGCCGCCGCCGCAGGCCGGCTACGGATCGGGGTACGGATACGGCCCGGGCTGGGGGCACCGCGGCAACAAGTACTACCGCAAGCAGGGGTTCGGGCGGCTGTTCTTCTCCAGCTAGGTCATCCGCGCACAGGCGGCGACCAGGAGTTCGTCGTCGGGATGATGGGCGGCCGCGGCCACCACCGCCGCCCTGGCGAACGGTTCGAGCACCGGCCACGGGTCGGCCGACACTGCGGCGAGCGCGGCACCGCCGGCCCGCCGGTACGCGTCGAGGTACGTCGCCCAGTCCGCGTCGGGGATGTGGCCGGCCGCCCAGAACCCGGCCGGCCGCGCGAGATCCCATGCCGGATCGCCGACCCCGAGATCGTCGACGTCCATCAGCACCCACGGCCCGTCGTCGTGCCGTCCGAGCTGGCCGAGGTGGAAATCGCCGTGCACGTAGGTGCGCGGCCGGTCCGCGGAACCGGCGCGCCACGCCGGAGGCGGTAGCCCCGCCGCGGCCCGGCGCACCGGCTCGGCCGCGGCATCCGCTGTCCGCAGCTGGTCGACGGCCCGCCGCAACCTGGCCGGCCAGCCGTGCGGCAGCCTCGCCGTGACCGGCTGGGCGTGTAGGCGCGCCAGCAGTGTCGCGGCCTCGGCCCACGGCAACTGATCCGGGTTCGGCGCCACCACGTCCACCCGGGGCCATCGGCTGCGCCACCGCGCGCCGACCCGTTCGGGCACCACCGCCAGCGGCGCCAGCAGGGTGTCGCGCATCTGGCCGGCCAACGCCAAGCGGGTCCGCAACGCGCGCGGATCGGTGCCGGCCCGGTGCAGTTTGGCGACGACGTCGCCGTCGAACGTGATCTCCGCACCGGACCGGGTCTGCACACCGTCGACGGTATTGGGTCAGCGGCGCGGGATGGGCTGCGGTGCGGCGAGGTTGATCCGGTTCCAGGCGTTGATGGTCACCGCCATCGCGATCACCTGGGCGACCTCGCGGTCGCTGAAGACCTCGGCCGCACGCTGGTACACCTCGTCGCTGACCGGTCCGCGCGTCGCGACCTCGGTGATCGCCTCGGCCAGCGCCAGGGCGGCCCGCTCGCGCTCGGTGAACAGGTCGCCCGCCTCCTCCCAGGCGGCGACCAGCGCCAGCCGCTGTTCGGTCTCGCCGTGTTTGCGCGCGTCGCGGGTGTGCATGTCGAGGCAGAAGGCGCAGCCGTTGATCTGCGAGGCGCGGATCTTGATCAGCTCGCCGATGGTGGGGTCGATGTCCTTGGCGGACGCCTCGGACAGCGTCATCATCGCGCCGTAGAGCTCGGGGGCGGCCTTGAACATCTTGATTCGGCCGATGTTCCGGGTTTCGAGTGTCTGTGTCATGACTCGAACGCTAGCCCCGAAAAGCCCGCCCAGATGGTTCAATTCAGCCATGACTTCGTGGGCCAATTCGGGTGCGCGGGATCTGCACCTCGAGCTGCGTGAGGTGATCCGCCCCGGCGCCCGCGGGGTGCGCGAACTCCTCGTCAACGCGCTCCGCGATGCGGTCCGCTCGGGCCGGCTCACCCCCGGGACCACGCTGCCGCCGTCGCGCACGCTGGCCGCCGACCTCGGCGTCGCCCGCAACACCATCGCCGAGTCCTATGCCGACCTCGTCGCCGAGGGCTGGCTCGCGTCCCGGCAGGGTGCGGGCACCTGGGTGGTGAACTCCGGTGCGCGAACCCAGCCCGCCCGGCCGCGCGGGCTGCGGACGACCTCGCGGCACAACCTCATGCCCGGCTCCCCCGACGTCTCGGAGTTCCCGCGCAGCGCCTGGCTCACCTCGGCCCGCCGGGCGCTGGCCGACGCCCCGACAGAGGCCCTGCGGATGGGCGATCCGCGCGGCCGCCCGGAACTGCGTGAGGCGCTCGCCGACTACCTCGGCCGGGTGCGCGGTGTGCGCACCTCCCCCGAGACCATCGTCATCAGTGCGGGCGTACGGCACGCGGTCGAACTGCTCACCCGTGTCTTCGGCCCGCGGCGGCCGATCGCCGTCGAGGCCTACGGCCTGTACCTCTTCCGCGACGCGATCAGCGCGCTGGGTTCGTCGACCGTGCCCATCGGCCTCGACGACCGGGGCGCGGTGATCAGCGACCTCGCCGGCCGCGACGTCCCCGCGGTCCTGCTCACGCCCGCCCACCACAACCCGCACGGGATGCCGCTGCACCCGACCCGCCGCACCGCCGCCGTCGAATGGGCGCACCGCCGGGGCGGCTACCTCCTCGAAGACGACTACGACGGGGAGTTCCGCTACGACCGCCAACCCGTCGGCGCGATGCAGAGCCTGGCGCCCGACCGGGTCGTCTACCTCGGCTCGGCCAGCAAGAGCCTCGCCCCGGCCCTGCGGCTGGGCTGGATGGCGCTGCCCGACGACCTCGTCGAACCCGTGGTCGCCGCCGCGGGCGGCAACCAGTTCTTCGTCGACTCCCTCGCGCAGCTGACCATGGCGGACTTCGTCACCAGCGGCCGGTACGACCGTCACATCCGCCGGATGCGGATGCGCTACCGGCGCAGGCGCGACCGGCTCGTCGACGCGCTCGCCCCGTTCGACGTCGGGGTGCGCGGTCTGTCGGCCGGGCTCAACCTGCTGCTCACACTCCCCGACGGCGCCGAACACGAGGTGCTGCGCCGGGCAGGCGACGCGGGCATCGCGCTGGCGGGGTTGTCCATCATGCGCCACCCCGCTGCCGGACCCGAGGTCCCCGACCCCGACGGCGTCATCGTCGGCTTCGGCGCACCCGCCGAACACGCGTTCACCGCGGCAGTCGACGCGCTGTGCGGCGTCCTGGAGGCGACGCTGCGCTGAGCGCGCCACCGCATAAGCTGCCGGGGTGGCCGAGCCCCCCATGTCGCCCCGACTGTCGTTCACCACGCAGGTGTGGCGGTTCCTGCTCACCGGCGGGTTCTCCGCGATCGTCGACTTCGGGCTCTACGTACTGCTGCTCGAGGCCGGTCTGCACGTCAACATCGCCAAGACACTCAGCTTCATCGCCGGCACCACGACCGCCTACCTGATCAACCGGCGGTGGACGTTCCAGGCGCCGCCCAGCCGGGCCCGTTTCCTCGCGGTGTGCGCGCTCTACGCCACCACCTACGCCGCGCAGGTCGGCCTCAACTACGTGTTCTTCATGGCGTGGGAAGACAAGCCGTGGCGGGTGCCGGTGGCGTTCGTGATCGCACAGGGGACGGCGACGGTGATCAACTTCGTCGTGCAGCGCACGGTGATCTTCCGGCTGGCCTGACGGTCAGTCGTAACGAACCGACCCGTCGAGCGCCGCACCGCCCAGGGCGTCCTGCTGGTCGTAGACGTCGGCGGCGGCGCGCAGCTTGTCCCCGAGGTCGGTCAGATCGGTGCGCAAACGCTGCGCCTGCTGGTCGAGGATGTCGACGAACGCCGCGAAACCCGGTCTGCCCGCCGACTTCCACGCCGACTCCTGGCCGGCGATGCTGGCCGCCACCCCGGCGCGGCTCGACGACGCCTCCTCGGCGACGACGTGCATCTGATCCGACGACAGGCGCACCG
Organism: Mycolicibacterium litorale; assembly: GCA_050205415.1. GTDB lineage: Bacteria > Actinomycetota > Actinomycetes > Mycobacteriales > Mycobacteriaceae > Mycobacterium > Mycobacterium litorale_C. The sequence goes on along the minus strand of JBNMQY010000021.1, from coordinate 16,991 downwards.
CCGCCGTCTCGACGTGGACGTTGCGGCCGGTCACTGCGCGCCTCCCGCGGGCCTGCGGCAGGCGATGCTGCCGGTGAGCAACGACGCCTCCTTCGAACCGAACACGAGCGTCCGGCCGTCGTCGCTGCTGAACCGCACGTCGTGGTTGCGGCTGGAATCGGCCATCGCGGTGACCGTGGCCAGCCCGGCGTCGGCGGCCGACTGCCGCACCGCGGGGAACACCAGGCCCCACTGCGCGTCGGTCATCGAGAGCGGCGACGTCCACTTGGCGAGGTAGAGCGCCGCGCCCTGCTGCTCGGTCCCCTGCTGGGTGCAGTTCTCGCGGGTCTCCTCGTAGGACTGCGTCCACGGTGCGGTCTCGGGGACGAGCCGTTCGACCTCCGCACGCACCCGGTCGACGAGGTCGACCATCTGAGCCCGCGTCTGTTCGATGTCCGGCAGCTGGGCGAGGTCGATCATCGGAACCTCCTGGTCGAGTATCGGGGATTCGTAGTCGCTCCCACCGCCGCCGCATGCCGCCAACAGCAGTGCGGCCAGCGGGGCCGCGGTCCAGCGCCTGTACCGACCCGTCATCGGACCAGCCTTTCGTCTCCGTTCGGCAGGGGCACGTCAGCCAGGCCGCCCGCGATGATCGCCAGGTTGTAGGCCGGGGTCCGCAGCAACTGTGTTCCATCGGGCTGGGGAACGGAACGCGGATAGTCGGCGTGCGAGGCCGCACCGTCCCGGCTCGCACCGTCGGGAGTGACGGCGGCATCCGACGACAGCTGTTCGAGCGGCAAGGTCAGCGGATTGGGACCCAGCGCGCCGAAATCGCCCAGCGCCGGAAGCGGGATGCCGTTCCATCGCGGATCTCCGGAGACGGGATCGCCGGGGGCGGACATGACGTAGGCATTCCCGTCGGGCAGGAACAGGTCGGCTTCGTCGCGGATCGGCACCGCCGCCTCGTACGGCACGTTGCCGTGCCACTCGGTCGTCGTCTGGTCGGTGAAGCCGAGACCGGGCGACCCGTAGAACGCGGCGTTGTCGACGACCCCGGTCTCACCCAGTTCGTGCAGTGCCTGCGCGGTGGTCAGGGATCCGTAGGAGTGCCCGAACGCCGACAGGTTGACCTCCGAGCCGTGCACGTTGGTGGCGTTGACACCGCGGTAGAAGTCGGCCAGATCCGGTGCGGCCTCGTTCGCCCGGCGGTCGAAACCGGCCTCGAAGACGGAGATGTCGTCGTTGGCCGGCGGCTCGTAGCCGAGCCAGGCGATCGTCGACACCGGCTCACCACCCCTGCCCGCCAGACCGAGCTGGTTCTGGATCTCGCTGCGCAGCGCCGACGCCTCCCCGACCATGTCGGGCAGACTGGTCGGCGTCGTCCCCACCCCCGGTGTGGTGACGGAGACGTGTTTGGCCTCGTCGGGATTGCCGACGGCGATCGCCGCGCGGGGTTCGCGGCCGTCGGGGAACTCGAGCAGCATGAGGTACTTGTTCGGATCGTCCTTGCCGCCGGTCGACACCGCGTTCTTCATCGCCTGCAGGCCCTCCAGGCGCGCCCGCCGCTCGGCGACCATCTGGTTGTAGTCCTGCACGTGGCCGTACGCGCCGCGGTCGAGCGCCACCCCTTTGTCCTTCAGGTACTGCTGCAGGGTCGGGATCGCGTCAACGTCACGCTGGGCGTCGGCGAGTTCGCGGTCGAGCGTGGCCTTGTTCACGTCGCTGCGCGCCCACACCGGCACCCCGTCGCGGTTGCCGATCCACTCGGGATGTTCGGCGATCACCTTGCGTTGCTCGTCCTCACTCAGCGCGTTCCACCACGCGTTCACGTCGCCCGGGGTGGCGCCGTCGCCTTCCGGCGGATACGGGGCCGACAACCCCGACTGGTCGCGCCCGACCTCCTGGGCGGTGGCGAAATCGGTCGCCCCGCGCGCGGTGATGTCGCCGGCCTGCAGGTGCCCGAACACCTCGGCGCAGTCGGCGTCGACGTCCTCGGCCTGGTGGATGAGCGCCTTGGCGCGCGATTCGATGTCCTCGGCGACGGCCTGGAGTTCCTGTTGCACCTCGGGCGGCCCGGTGACCGTCACGTCGCCGTTGTCGGCGAGGCTGAGGAAACCGCCCTGGGCTGCGACATCGGCGCGCACCGAGGCCAACTCGGACTGCAGTTTGGTGACCGCGGCGCCGGTCTCCTCGGCCAGCTGCGCGACCGCGCCGATCACCGCCGCGTCGTCGAGCACCTTTCCCTTGGTCTCGTGGATCTTGCCGCGAGCGGCGTCGGCCGCAGGCGACTCCCAGCCCGGCAGCCGGGAGATCACCTCGAGATCGGACGCGACACCTTCGACGGTCTTGAGTTCGTCGCCGAGTTCGAACGCGATGGAGTGCAACGCACCGACATTCCACGAGTCGATGTCACTCAGCAGCATTCGCGCCCCCACATACAGTTTGCTCAACGCTACCGCGGCGGCGCGCCGGGCCCGCGCACCTTTTTCCGGGCGGAGCGGCCGCCGAACGCCGGGGCGGTACCCTCGTCACGATGTTTCAGACCACGACCCGGCGGCTCACCGGATGGGCCCGCACCGCGCCCACCGTGGCCCAGGTGTTGTCGACCCCCGATCCCGAGGTGATCGTCAACGCGGTCACGCGGGTCGCCGACGATCCGCAACGCGGAATCATCGCCCGCGGACTGGGCCGGTCGTACGGGGACAACGCCCAGAACGGCGGCGGCCTGGTCGTCGACATGACCGCGCTCAACCGCATCCACACGATCGACAGCGACAGCCACCTCGTCGACGTGGACGCGGGCGTCAACCTCGACCAGCTGATGCGGGCAGCGTTGCCGCTGGGACTGTGGGTACCCGTGCTGCCCGGCACCCGGCAGGTCACCGTCGGCGGCGCGATCGCCTGCGACATTCACGGCAAGAACCACCACAGCGCCGGCAGCTTCGGCAACCACGTCCGCTCCATGGACCTGCTCACCGCCGACGGCACCGTGCGCACCCTCAAACCGCGCGGCAAGGACGCCGAGCTCTTCTGGGCGACCGTCGGCGGTAACGGGCTGACCGGGATCATCCTGCGCGCCACCATCGCGATGACGCCGACGGAGACCGCGTACTTCATCGCCGACGGCGACGTCACCGCGGACCTGGACGAGACCATCGCGTTCCACAGCGACGGGAGCGAGGCGAACTACAGCTACTCCAGCGCCTGGTTCGACGCGATCAGCCCGCAGCCCAGACTCGGCCGCGCCGCCATCTCCCGCGGCTCACTGGCCACGCTCGACCAACTGCCCAAGAAGCTGCAGCGCAATCCGCTGAAATTCGATGCGCCGCAGTTGCTCACGCTTCCCGACGTGTTCCCCAACGGACTGGCCAACAAGTGGACGTTCGGGCCGATCGGCGAACTGTGGTACCGCAAGTCGGGCACCTACCGCGGCAAGGTCCAGAACCTGACGCAGTTCTATCACCCGCTCGACATGTTCGGGGAGTGGAACCGCGCCTATGGCAGCGACGGGTTCCTGCAGTACCAGTTCGTGGTCCCCACCGAAGCGGTCGACGAGTTCAAGGCCATCCTCGTCGACATCCAGCGGTCCGGGCACTACTCGTTCCTCAACGTGTTCAAACTCTTCGGGCCCGGAAACAAAGCGCCGCTGAGCTTTCCGATCCCGGGGTGGAACGTCTGCGTCGACTTCCCGATCAAACCGGGGCTCGGGGAATTCGTCAGCGGACTCGACCACCGGGTGTTGAAGTTCGGGGGCCGGCTCTACACCGCCAAGGACTCCCGCACCACCGCCGACACCTTCCACGCCATGTATCCGCGCATCGACGAGTGGATCGCCGTACGCCGCCGGGTCGATCCCGACGGGGTGTTCGCCTCGGACATGGCCCGACGTTTGGAGCTGCTCTAGATGGTGCGCGCACAGTGATCGATGCCGTCGGTAACCCCCAGACCATCCTGCTGCTCGGCGGGACCTCCGAGATCGGGCTGGCGATCTGCGAGCGCTACCTGCGCGACGCGCCCGCCCGCATCGTGCTCGCCGCGCTGCCCGACGATCCCGGCCGCGACGCCGCCGTCGCGCAGATGCGCAGTGCGGGAGCGAAATCCGTCGAGGTCATCGACTTCGACGCCGTCGACACCGCGAGCCATCCCGATGTGATCGACCGGGCCAGCGAGGCCGGGGCGCGCGACATCGACGTGGCGATCGTCGCGTTCGGGCTGCTCGGCGACGCCGAGGAGTTGTGGCAGAACCAGCGCAAAGCCGTGCAGATCGCAGAGATCAACTACACCGCGGCGGTTTCGGTCGGGGTGCTGCTCGCCGAGAAGATGCGCGAACAGGGTTTCGGCCAGATCATCGCGATGAGCTCGGCGGCCGGGGAACGCGTGCGGCGGTCGAACTTCGTCTACGGCTCCACGAAGGCCGGGCTGGACGGGTTCTACCTCGGGCTCGGGGAAGCGTTGCGCGAGTACGGAGTTCACGTCCTGGTCATCCGCCCCGGACAGGTGCGGACCCGGATGAGCGCGCACGTCAAGGAAGCGCCGCTGACCGTCGACAAGGAGTACGTCGCCGAACTGGCGGTCACCGCGTCGGCCAAGGGCAAAGACCTGGTCTGGGCGCCGGGCGCGTTCCGTTACGTGATGATGGTGCTGCGCCACATCCCGCGGCCGATCTTCCGCAAGCTGCCCATCTGACCGGTGGCCATCAACTCGCTGACCGCCCCTCTCCACGTCGCGGGCCGGATGGTGGCGGCGGCACTGATCGCCGCCGCCGTCGCGGCCGTCTCGCTGGCGGCGATCGCACGGGTCGAGTGGCCGGCGTACAACTCGTCGAACCAGCTGCACGCGCTCACCACCGTCGGCCAGTTCGGCTGTCTGGCAGGGCTTTTCGCGGCGGCCTGGCTGCACCAGCGGGGACGGCGGCTGCTCGCGCACGCGGCGTCGACGGTGTTCCTGTCGGCGTTCGCCGTCGTGACGCTCGGGATGCCACTGGGCGCCACCAAGCTCTACCTGTTCGGCATCTCGGTCGACCAGCAGTTCCGCACCGAGTACATGACGCGGTTCGCCGACACCGCCGCGCTGCACGACATGACCTACTACGGACTGCCGCCGTTCTACCCGCCCGGGTGGTTCTGGCTCGGCGGCCGCCTCGCCGCGCTGACCGGCACCCCGGCGTGGGAGATGTTCAAGCCGTGGGCGATCGTCTCGATCGCAGTGGCCGTCGCCCTGGCCTACGTGCTGTGGACGGCGATGATCCGCTTCCGGCTGGCGCTGATCGTCACCGCCGCCACCGCCGCGGTGATGCTGGCCTATTCGCCGGCCGAACCGTACGCGGCGATCATCGCGGTGCTGCTGCCGCCGGTGTTCGTGCTGGCCTGGTCGGGGCTGCGGGCGGGCACGCGCAACGGCGGGTGGGCCGCGATCGTCGGCGTCGGCATCTTCCTGGGCGTGGCGGCGCTGTTCTACACGCTGCTGCTGGGTTACGCCGCCTTCACGTTGGTGCTGATGGCGCTCACCCTCGCAGTCGCGCGCCGGAAACTCGAACCGCTGCTGCGCCTGCTCGTCATCGCCGTCATCTCCGGGGCGATCGCGCTGATCGGCTGGGCGCCGTATCTGCTGGCGGCCCTGCGCGGCACCCCCGCCGACACCGGCACCGCCCAGCACTACCTGCCCGCCGACGGCGCGCAACTGTCCTTCCCGATGCTGAGCTTCACGCTGCTCGGCGCGCTGTGCCTGGTGGGCACGATCTGGCTGGTGGTGCGCGCCCGCACCTCCACCCGCGCCGGGGCGCTGGCCATCGCGGTGCTCGCGGTCTACGCCTGGTCGCTGCTGTCGATGCTCACCACACTGGCGGGCACCACGCTGCTGTCGTTCCGGCTGCAGCCCACCCTGGTGATCCTGCTGTCCGCCGCCGGCGTGTTCGGATTCGTCGAGGCCGCGCGCGGCCTGGCCGACAGCTTCTCCAGCAGGCGGCTACTGGTGGCGGCCGGAGCCCTCGGCACCATCGGTGCGCTGACCTTCAGCCAGGACATCCCCGACACCCTGCGGCCCGACATCGCCGTCGCCTACAGCGACACCGACGGCTACGGCCAGCGCGCCGACCGCAGGCCGCCCGGCGCCGAACGCTACTACCGCGAGGTGGATGCGGCGATCCTCGAGGCCACCGGCCGCCCGCGCAACGAGACGATCGTGCTCACCGCGGACTACAGCTTCCTGTCCTACTACCCGTACTACGGCTTCCAGGGCCTGACGTCGCACTATGCGAACCCGCTCGCCCAGTTCGACGAGCGGGCGAAGGCCATCGAGAGCTGGGCGACGCTCGGTGACGCCGATCAGTTCGTCGCCGCCCTCGACGACCTGCCGTGGGATCCGCCAACGGTGTTCCTGATGCGCCGCGGGGCCGAGGACACCTACACGCTGCGCCTGGCCTCCGACGTCTACCCGAACCACCCCAACGTGCGGCGCTATCAGGTCAAGCTCGACGCCGCACTGTTCGACGACCCGCGCTTCGAGGTCTCCGACATCGGTCCGTTCGTGCTCGCGATCAGGCAACCGGCCGATGGCTGACACTCAGGCCCGGCCGTTAACATCTGAGCCCGTGAACTCTGGGGTTGCGGTCGGCAGCAACCACCGGACGGCGCGCCTCATCGCGATCGTCGCGGGCTTGCTCGGCGCGGCGATGGCGCTGGCTACCCCGCTGCTGCCGGTGAAACAGACGACCGCCGAGCTGAACTGGCCGCAGAACGGAGTGCTGCGCAGCGTCGACGCCCCGCTGATCGGCTACGTCGCCACCGACCTGACGATCACGGTGCCGTGCCAGGTGGCCGCCGGACTGGCCGGACCCGCCACCCCCGGCCGCACCGTGCTGCTGTCCACCGTGCCCAAGCAGGCGCCCAAGGCCGTCGACCGCGGCCTGCTGATCGAGCGGGTGAACAACGACCTGCTCGTCATCGTCCGCAACACCCCGGTGGTGTCGGCGCCGCTGACCGAGGTGCTCAGCCCGCGGTGCGAGCGACTGGTGTTCACCGCCCACGCCGACAAGGTGACCGGCGAATTCGTCGGGCTCGAGCAGGGCCCCGGCAAGCTTCCCGCCGACAACCCGGGCGAACCGCTGCGCGGTGAGCGCAGCGGCTACGACTTCCGCCCGCAGATCGTCGGCGTCTTCACCGATCTGTCCGGCCCCGCCCCGCCCGGCCTGGAGTTCTCGGCGACCGTCGACTCCCGCTACAGCAGCACCCCGACCCTGCTCAAACTGCTGGTGATGATCGCCGGGGTGGCGCTGACCGTCATCGCCCTCGGCGCGCTGCATGTGCTCGACACCGCCGACGGGATGCGCCACCGCCGGTTCCTGCCGTCGCGCTGGTGGTCGATGACCCCGCTGGACGGTCTGGTCACCGCGGTGCTGGTGTGGTGGCACTTCGTCGGCGCCAACACCGCCGACGACGGCTACATCCTCACCATGGCGCGGGTGTCCGAACACGCCGGCTACATGGCCAACTACTACCGCTGGTTCGGCACCCCGGAGGCCCCGGTCGGCTGGTACTACGACCTGCTCGCGCTGTGGGCGCACGTCAGCACCGCGAGCGTGTGGATGCGGCTGCCCACACTGCTGATGGCGCTGGCCTGCTGGTGGGTGATCAGCCGCGAGGTGATCCCCCGCCTCGGCCACGCCGTGAAGACCAACCGGGCCGCCGCGTGGACGGCGGCGGGGATGTTCCTGGCGTTCTGGCTGCCGCTGAACAACGGTCTGCGCCCTGAACCGATCATCGCGCTCGGCATCCTGCTGACGTGGTGCTCGGTCGAGCGCGGCGTGGCCACCAGCCGGCTGCTGCCGGTGGCGATCGCGATCATCATCGGCGCGCTGACCCTGTTCTCCGGACCGACCGGCATCGCCGCAGTCGGCGCCCTGCTGGTGGCCGTCGGACCGCTGAAGACCATCGTCGCCGCGCATGTCTCGCGGTTCGGCTACTGGGCGCTACTGGCGCCGATCCTGGCCGCGGGCACCGTCACCGCGATCCTGATCTTCCGCGACCAGACGCTGGTCGGCGAACTGCAGGCCACCACCTTCAAGAGTGCGGTCGGCCCCAGCCTTGCCTGGTTCGACGAGCACATCCGCTACTCGCGACTGTTCACCACCAGCCCCGACGGGTCGGTGGCGCGGCGCTTCGCGGTGCTCATGCTGCTGCTCGCGCTGGCCGTGTCGGTGGCGATGACGCTGCGCAAGGGCCGCATCCCCGGCACCGCGGCGGGCCCGAGCCGCCGGATCATCGGCATCACAGTGATCTCGATCCTGGCCATGATGTTCACGCCCACCAAGTGGACCCACCACTTCGGGGTGTTCGCCGGACTCGCCGGCTCGCTGGGCGCGCTGGCCGCGGTCGCGATCTCGGCCGCCGCAATGCGGTCGCGGCGCAACCGTGCGATTTTCGCCGCCACGGTGCTGTTCGTCGCCGCATTGTCGTTCGCGACCGTCAACGGCTGGTGGTACGTCTCCAACTTCGGGGTGCCCTGGTCGAACGCGTTCCCGGAGTACAAGTTCGGGTTCACCACGATGCTGCTCGGGTTGTCGGTGCTCACGCTGCTGGTCGCGGCGTGGTTCCACTTCTCCGGCCGCGACACCTCCCCGGGCGACGACGGCCGCTGGCGGTGGCGCCGCATCGTGCAGTCGCCGCTGGCGATCGCCGCCTGGCTGGTGGTGATGTTCGAGGTGGTGTCGCTGACCGTGGCGATGGTCTCCCAGTACCCGGCGTGGACGGTCGGCCGGTCCAACCTCGAGGCGCTGACCGGTAAGACGTGCGGGCTGGCCAACGACGTGATGGTCGAACAGGACCCCAACGCCGGGTTCCTCGAACCCATCGGCGTCCCGGTGGGCGCCGCGCTGGGCGCCGACACCGACCAGGGCTTCAGCCCCAACGGCATCCCGTCCGACGTGTCCGCCGACGCGGTGATGGACCAGTCGGGCGCGACCAACTTCGCCGACACCGACGGGGACACCGAAGCCGGCGGCGAGGAAGGCACCGAAGGCGGTACCACCGCCCGCGCCGGCATCAACGGCTCGCGCGCCCGCCTGCCGTTCAACCTCAACCCGGCCCGCACCCCGGTGCTGGGCAGCTGGCGCAGCGGCACCCAGGCGCCCGCCACGCTGCGCTCGGCCTGGTACCGGCTGCCCGACCGCGACGCGAGCGGACCGCTGCTCGTGGTGTCGGCGGCGGGCCGGTTCGATCCCGGCGAGGTGGTGGTGCAGTGGGCCACCGACGACGGCGGCGCCGATCCCGAGCCGGGCGGCGACCTCAACTTCGGCGACGTCGGGGCATCCCCGGCGTGGCGCAACCTGCGGCTGCCGCTCTCGGCGGTCCCCGCCGAGGCCACCCGCATCCGCCTCGTCGCAGGCGACGACGATCTCAGCCCCGAACACTGGATCGCCCTGACCCCACCGCGCATCCCCGAGCTGCGGTCGCTGCAGGACGTGGTGGGCTCGCAGGATCCGGTGCTGCTCGACTGGCTGGTCGGGCTGGCCTTCCCCTGCCAGCGGCCGTTCGACCACCGCGACGGCGTCGTCGAGGTCCCGAAGTGGCGGATCATGCCCGACCGGTTCGGCGCCGAGGCCAACTCACCGGTGATGGACTACCTCGGCGGTGGCCCGCTCGGCATCACCGAACTGCTGCTGCGCCCGACCACCCTGCCGACCTACCTCGAGCACGACTGGTTCCGCGACTGGGGCGCCTTACAGCAGCTCACGCCGTACTACCGGGACGCGGAGCCGGCACGTCTCGATCTCGGTTCCACAACGCGTAGCGGTCTGTGGAGCCCGGCGCCGCTGCGTCACTGACGCCTTCGCCTACCATCGACGCTCGTGCCCGCACACCGTTTCGTCCGCCTGATCGCTGTCATCGCGGGTCTGGTGGGCGTCGTGCTGTGCGCGGTGACCCCGCTGCTGCCGGTGAAGCAGAGCACCGCCACGATCCTGTGGCCTCAGGCCCCCGCCGAGGACGGGTTCGTCGGCGACCTGACCGCGCCGCTGGTCTCCGGCGCTCCGCTGTCGCTGAACGTCGCCATCCCGTGTCCGGCGATCGCCACGCTGCCGGCCGACGGCGGCCTGGTCTTCTCGACCATCCCGCCCGCCGGCATCGCCGCGGGACGTAACGGGCTGTTCGTCCGCGCCAACGCCGACGACGTGGTGGTGGCCTTCCGCGACACCGTCGCGGCCGTCGCCCCGCGCGCCGCGATCGCCGCGGGCGGATGCAGTGAACTGCGCATCTGGGCCGACGTCGGCGCGGTGGGTGCGGACTTCGTCGGCATCCCCGGTGCGGCGGGCACGCTGCCGCTCGACAAACGTCCGCAGGTGGCGGGGATCTTCACCGACCTCGAAGTGGCGCCGCAGACCGGTTTGAGCGCCCGCATCGACGTCGACACGCGGTTCATCACCAGCCCGACGCCGCTCAAGCTGGCGGTGATGACGCTGGGCGTGCTGTGCGTGGTCGCCTCGATCGTCGCGCTGGCCGTCCTCGACCGCCGCACCGGCCGCGGCGTCCCCCGCGCGTGGCGGCGCCTGCGGCGGGTCGGCCTGTCGACGTGGCTGGCCGACATCGGGGTGGTCGGCACGTTGCTGCTGTGGCATGTGGTCGGCGCGCAGTCGTCCGACGACGGCTACAACCTGACGATCGCGCGGGTGTCGAGCGACGCCGGCTACACCACCAACTACTTCCGCTACTTCGGCGCCTCGGAAGCCCCGTTCGACTGGTATCAGAGCGTGCTCGCACACCTCGCGTCGATCAGCACGGCCAGTGTGTGGATGCGCATCCCCGCCACGGCGGCCGCGATCGCGACGTGGCTGATCATCAGCCGGTGCGTGGTACCGCGGCTCGGCAGGCGGCTGGCCGCCAACCGCGTCGCGGTGTGGACCGCAGGTGCGGTGTTCCTGGCGGCATGGCTGCCGTTCAACAACGGCCTGCGGCCCGAACCGCTGATCGCGTTCGCCGTCATCGCGGTGTGGATGCTCGTGGAACGGACCATCGGGACCCGCCAGCTGTGGCCGACCGCGGTGGCCGTCGTCATCGCGATGTTCTCGGTGACGCTGGCCCCGCAGGGCCTGATCGCGCTGGCGCCGCTGCTGGTCGGGGCGCGCGCCGTCGCCCGCGTCGTCTCCGCGCGCCGCGCCGCCGACGGGCTGCTGCCCTCGCTCGCGCCGCTGCTCGCCGCGGTGTCGCTGGTGTTCGTGCTGATCTTCCGCGACCAGACGCTCGCCACCGTCGCCGAATCGGTGCGCATCAAGTACGTCGTCGGGCCGACGCTGCCCTGGTACCAGGAATTCCTGCGGTACTACTTCCTCACCGTCGAGGACAGCGTCGACGGTTCGCTGACCCGCCGCTTCTCCGTGCTGATCCTGCTGCTGTGCCTGTTCGGCCTCATCGTGCTGCTACTGCGGCGCGGCCGGCTGCCCGGCACGTTCAGCGGCCCCGTGTGGCGGCTGGCCGGCACGACAGCGGTCGGCCTGCTGCTGCTGACGCTCACCCCGACGAAGTGGGCGGTGCAGTTCGGCGCGTTCGCGGGGCTGGCCGGCGCGCTCGGCGGCGTCACCGCGTTCGCGTTCGCGCGGGTCGGTGTGAACAGCCGAAGGAACCTGGCGCTGTACGTCACCGCGCTGCTGTTCGTGCTGGCGTGGGCGACCTCGGGCATCAACGGCTGGTTCTACAACGCGAACTACGGGGTGCCGTGGTTCGACAAGCAACCGGTCATCTTCGGCTATCCGGTCACCACGATCTTCCTGGTACTGGCCATCGCCGGCGGTGTGCTGGCCGGCTGGCTGCACTTCCGCATCGACTACGCCGGGCACACCGAGGTCGCCGACACCGGACGCAACCGGGCGCTGGCGTCGACCCCGCTGCTCGTCGTCGCCGTCATCATGGTCGTGCTCGAACTCGGGTCGATGGTCAAGGCCACGGCGGGCCGCTACCCCGTCTACACGATCGGCGCGGCGAACCTGTCCGCGCTGCGCTCCGGCCTGTCGCAGGACAGCTGCGCGATGGCCGACGACGTGCTGGTCGAAGCCGACACCAATGCCGGGATGCTGCAACCGGTTCCGGGCCAGCGCTTCGGGGAGTACGGACCGCTCGGCGGGGAGGACCCGGTCGGCTTCACCCCCAACGGCGTCAGCGACACCCTCGAACCCGCCGAACCCGTCGCCGCCAACCCCGGCACCGTCAACTCCGACGGCCCCGTCGACAAACCGAACATCGGCGTGGGCTACGCGGCGGGCACCGGCGGCGGCTACGGCCCCGAGGGCGTCAACGGCTCGCGGGTGTTCCTGCCGTTCGGCCTGGACCCCGACCGCACCCCCGTGATGGGCAGCTTCGACGAGAACACCGTGGCCGCCGAGGCGACCTCGGCGTGGTACCAGCTGCCGCCCCGCAGCCCCGACCGGCCGTTGGTGACCGTCGCCGCCGCGGGTGCCATCTGGTACTACGAGGAGGACGGCTCGTTCAACTACGGGCAGTCCCTGAAACTGCAGTGGGGTGTGCACCGGCCGGACGGCACGTACCAGGAACTGGGCGAGGTCCAGCCGATCGACATCTTCACGCAGAAGGCGTGGCGCAACCTGCGGTTCCCGCTGGCGTGGGCGCCACCGGAGGCCAACGTCGCGCGCATCGTCGCCGACGACCCGAACCTCTCGGAGGATCAGTGGTTCGCGTTCACCCCGCCGCGAGTGCCGGTGCTCCAGACCGCCAGTGAGTTCCTCGGCACGCAGACGCCGGTGCTGATGGACATCGCCACCGCATCCAACTTCCCGTGCCAGAAGCCGTTCTCCGAGCACCTCGGGGTGGCCGAACTGCCCGAGTACCGGATCCTGCCGAACTTCAAACAGGTGGTGGCGTCGTCGAACCAGTGGCAGTCCGCCGAGGACGGTGGACCGTTCCTGTTCATCCAGGCGCTGCTGCGGACCGCGACGATCCCGACCTATCTGCGCGACGACTGGTACCGCGACTGGGGTTCGATCGAGCGCTACATCCGGCTCGTGCCGCGCGACGAGGCGCCCGACGCCGTCATCGAGGAAGGATCGAAACGAGTGTTCGGGTGGAGCCGGGGCGGACCGATCAGGGCCCTCCCGTGAGTACGACCGTGACACCGAGCGAGACGACGGCCGCCGAGCGGTCGGCGAGCCGGGACGTGAAGGTGGCGCGCTGGGTCGCGACGATCGCCGGGCTCCTCGGCTTCGTCATGGCCGTCGCCACCCCGCTGCTGCCCGTCGCCCAGACCACCGCGACGCTGAACTGGCCTCAGCAGGGACAGTTGGCGAACGTCACCGCACCGCTGCTGTCCCAGGCCCCGGTGAGCCTGACCGCCTCGGTGCCGTGTGAGGTGGTCCGGACGATGCCGCCGGACGGCGGGCTGCTGCTGGGCACCGCACCGGCCGAGGGCCGTGACGCGGCGCTGAACGCGATGCTGGTCAACGTCACCCGCACCCGTGTCGACGTGATCGTCCGCAACGTCGTGGTGGCCAGCGTCAACCGGGCCCGCGTCACCGGCACCCCCGGTTGCGAACGCATCGACATCACGTCCTCGGAGGACGGCACGTTCGCCGACTTCGTCGGGCTCACCAAGGTCTCCGGCGAAGACGCCGGCGAACCGCAGCGCACCGGCTACGCGGACCCGAATCTGCGGCCCGCGATCGTCGGCGTGTTCACCGACCTCACCGGGCCCGCCCCGCCGGGGATGTCGTTCTCGGCGACGATCGACACCCGGTTCACCACACAGCCGACGGCGCTGAAGCTGACCGCGATCCTGCTGGCGATCATCTCGACCGTCATCGCGCTGCTGGCGCTGTGGCGGCTGGACCGGCTCGACGGCCGCCGGATGCACCGGCTGATCCCGACGCGCTGGCGCACGCTGACGGCCGTGGACGTGACGGTGGTCGGCGCGTTCCTCGTCTGGTACGTGATCGGCGCGAACTCCTCCGACGACGGCTACATCCTGCAGATGGCGCGCGTCGCCGACCACGCCGGCTACATGTCGAACTACTTCCGCTGGTTCGGCAGCCCCGAGGACCCGTTCGGCTGGTACTACAACCTGCTGGCATTGATGACCCACGTCAGCACCGCCAGCATCTGGATGCGGCTGCCCGATCTGATCTGTTCGCTGATCTGCTGGCTGCTGCTGTCCCGCGAGGTGCTGCCGCGGCTCGGCCCCGCGGTGATCGCCAGCAGGCCGGCGCTGTGGGCGGCCGGCCTGGTGCTGATCGGCGCGTGGATGCCGTTCAACAACGGGCTGCGCCCCGAAGGCCAGATCGCCACCGGCGCGCTGATCACCTACGTGCTGATCGAACGCGCCGTCACCTCCGGCCGGCTCACCCCGGCCGCACTGGCCATCACCACCGCCGCGTTCACGCTCGGCATCCAGCCGACCGGGCTGATCGCCGTCGCCGCACTGGTGGCCGGTGGCCGCCCGATCCTGCGAATCCTGATGCGCCGCAGGCAGGCCGTCGGCACCTGGCCGCTGATCGCACCGCTGCTGGCGGCCGGCACCGTGGTGCTGGCGGTGGTGTTCGCCGACCAGACGCTCTCGACGGTGCTGGAGGCCACCAGGATTCGCACCGCGATCGGCCCCAGCCAGGAGTGGTACACCGAGAACCTGCGCTACTACTACCTGATCCTGCCGACCGTCGACGGGGCGATCGCGCGGCGGGTGGCGTTCCTGTTCACGGCGATGTGCCTGTTCTCGTCGCTGTTCATCATGTTGCGGCGCAAGCGGATACCCGGCGTCGCGCGCGGCCCGGCCTGGCGGCTGATGGGCATCATCTTCGCGACCATCTTCTTCCTGATGTTCACCCCCACCAAGTGGATCCACCACTTCGGGCTGTTCGCCGCGGTGGGCGGCGCGATGGCGGCGCTCGCGACGGTGCTGGTGTCCCCGGCGGTGCTGCGTTCGGCGCGAAACCGGATGGCCTTCCTGGCGGGCGTGCTGTTCATCCTGGCGCTGTGTTTCGCGTCGACCAACGGCTGGTGGTACGTCTCGAACTTCGGTGCGCCGTTCAACACGTCGGTGCCCGCGCTCGGCGGCGTGACGGTCAGCGCGGTGTTCTTCGTCCTGTGCGGTGTCGCGGCGGTGTGGGCGTTCCTGCTGCACGTCGGCGAGAAGCGGGAGTCACGGGTGGTCAACGCGCTCACCGCCGCACCGATCCCCGTGGCCGCCGGTTTCATGGTCCTGATCATGGTGGCGTCCATGGCGATCGGCGTGGTCCGCCAGTACCCGACCTACTCCAACGGGTGGGCCAACATCCGCGCGTTCGCAGGCGGCTGCGGTCTGGCCGACGACGTGCTCGTCGAACCGGATTCGAACGACGGGTTCCTGCGGCCGCTACCAGGTGACTACGGCCGGCTCGGCCCGCTCGGCGGGACGGATCCGGTGGGCTTCTCCCCCAACGGTGTTCCCGACCGGATCATCGCCGAGGCGATCCGGCTGAACAATCCGCAGCCCGGCACCGACTACGACTGGAACCAGCCCGAACAGCTGTCGCGCCCCGGCGTGAACGGGTCGACGGTGCCGCTGCCCTACGGTCTCGACCCGGGCCGCGTCCCGGTCGCGGGCACGTATTCCTCTGGGGTGCAACAGGAAAGCCGACTCGCGTCGGCATGGTACGAGCTGCCGCCCGCCGACGACGCCCATCCGCTCGTGGTGATCACCGCCGCGGGCACGATCGCCGGCACCAGTGTCGCCGAAGGCTTCACCTCCGGGCAGACCGTCGCACTCGAATACGCCCGCCGCGGGCCCGACGGTGCCCCGGTGCCCGCCGGGCGGGTCGAGCCCTACGACATCGGCCCGACCCCGTCGTGGCGCAACCTGCGCTATCCGCGTGACCAGATCCCCGGTGACGCCGTGGCGGTCCGCGTGATCGGCGAGGACCTGAACCTCGGTCAGGGCGACTGGATCGCGGTGACGCCGCCGCGCGTGCCGGAGGTCCGGTCGGTGCAGGAGTATGTCGGCTCCGAACAGCCGGTGCTGCTGGACTGGGCGGTCGGGCTGGCGTTCCCGTGCCAGCAGCCGATGCTGCACGCCAACGGCGTCACCGAGGTGCCGAAGTTCCGCATCTCCCCGGACTACTACGCCAAGCTGCAGAGCACCGACACCTGGCAGGACGGCCTCAACGGCGGTCTGCTGGGTATCACCGACCTGCTGCTGCGGGCGTCGGTGATGTCGACGTACCTGTCGCAGGACTGGGGTCAGGACTGGGGTTCGCTGCGCCGCTTCGACACCATCGTCGACGCCGAGACCGCGCAGCTCGACCTCGGCACCGCCACCCACAGCGGGCTCTGGAAGCCGGGCGAGATCCGCATCGCGCCGTAGGCGTTTGGCGGTTCTTCGGCGCTTCGTCGCGCCGAGTTCCACGGCTGGGGTGCCATTTTGAGCAACCTGGATTTGTCGGACCCTGCTGCGAGGATGGGGTCATGTCCTCGAACGCATCGTCTGCCGCGGTGGCGGTGCGCCCTGTTGATCGTCTCGAGGTGTTGTTCGAGGAGTTGGCGGAGTTGGCGGGTCAGCGCAATGCCATCGACGGGCGCCTGGTGGAGATCGCCGCCGAGATCGAGCACGACGGACTGTGCGGCATCACCGGCGCCCGCTCGGTCGCGGCGTTGATGGCCTGGAAAACCGGGACGTCGTCGAAGAACGGCAAGACCATCGCCACCATCGCCCACCGCATCGCGGAATTCCCGCGCTGCGTGCAGGATCTGCGCGAAGGCCGACTGTCACTGGACCAGGTCGGCGTCATCGCCGACAAGGCCGCCCCCGGCTCCGATGAGCACTACGCCGAACTGGCCGCCAACGCCTCGGTCCACCAGCTGCGCACCGCGCTCAAACTCCAACCCCGCCCCGAACCAGAACCCGAGCCGAAACCTGAAGACGACGAACCCGCACCCGCGCCGGAACCGCCCTGCTCGATCACCACCACCTCCGACGACCAGTACACCTACTGGCGGATCCGGCTCGAACACGCCGAAGCAGCCAAGGTCGAGGCGGCCCTGCAGTCC
>JBNMQY010000020.1:0-93045 GCA_050205415.1 Mycolicibacterium litorale | reverse complement strand
GGCACGGCGGGGGCCGGCGGCAGCGCGGCGAGGGCCTCACGCTGATTCGGGGTGAGCGCCTCGTACTGCGACTTCACGACGGCGATCTGGGTCTGCAGCCGGCTCTGCTTGTTCTGCAGGTCGGCGCGCACCTGGGCGGCCTGTTCGGCGGCGGTCTTCGCATCGGCCGCGGACCTCGACGACGCCTGTTCGGCGGCAGCGAGCCGAGCGCTCACGTCGCGGAAACCGGCCATCCGGGCGGCCATCTCGCCGGCCATCACGCGCTGCACCGACAGCTGGTCGATGAACTGCTGCGGAGAGTTTGCGGTGAGGATGGCGCTCATCCCGTCGGTGCGACCGCCCATGTACTGGGTGGCGGCCACCTTGTTGACCGCCGTCTGGTAGGTCGCCAGCTCGGCCTTGGCCTTGTCGGCGGCGGCGAGGTCAGCGGCGTGCCGAGCCTCGGCGGCCTGCTGCGCAGCGAGTTTGTCGTTGAGGTCGAGCTGCGCCGAGTGCATCGCCTCGGTGGTCTGCTCCGCCTGGCGGGACAATTCGTTGAGCTTTGCCAGCGCGTCATCCGCGGGATCGGCGACAGCACTGCCGGCCAGGACCGAGGAGAACACGGCCAGGGCGGCTATCGCACCGACGGCGGGTCGCTTAAGAACACGGATGCCCCACTGCGCGCGAACGAGCCTCAAGATTTTGCGTCCTTCAACTGGCGTAACGAGCCGCCTCGAACTGCTCAAAGGTCTCAGACAGGTTACGAAACGGCATCGGGCTTGTCCAACAGGAGAGCCAAATTTAACAGGCGTCGAGGGTGTTTTTCTTCCGCTGCATCGCGCCGACGATGATCAGGCAACGCCGGAATTCTTTTGCCGGTGAATCGGAACGAGGCGTAAACGCGGCGCCAAACCGGCCTCGGCCAGCGCTTCCAATGCGCGCCGTTCGTCGACGAGCAACGTGTCCGGCACCCCCAGCAGCACACTCACGACACAGTCCTGACACCCCGGGCCGCGCACCGCGCAGTCGTCGCAATCGATGATGACCGTGTCCGCATCCGTGACCGGATCCGCTCCCCGCAGTGGGTTGCCGTCTGCCATCTGCCGTCCTCTCAATCGGTGGTTGCCCGCACGCTAGCGACGGCCACCGACAGACCCGTCCCGTCCGCGTGGCACCGGCATGCTGTCGGTGCCGTTCCCTACGTTTCTCGCATGGGTCAGCGCAGTGCCGGTGCCGGCGTGGTCGGTCAGCCGGCCGAACAGCTGGCGTTCGACATGGAGGCGTTGTCCCTGCGCGACACCACGTTCGTCGTCGTCGATCTCGAGACCACCGGGGGGCGAGCCACGGGCGACCGCCCGGATGCGATCACCGAGATCGGGGCGGTGAAGGTCCGCGGCGGCGAGGTGCTCGGGGAGCTCGCGACACTGGTCGACCCCGGCCGGGCGATCCCGCCGCAGATCGTCGCGCTGACCGGCATCACCACGGCGATGGTGTGCGCCGCACCGCGCATCGAGTCCGTGCTGCCGGCTTTCCTCGAATTCGCCCGCGGCGCAGTGCTCGTCGCGCACAACGCCGGTTTCGACATCGGCTTCCTGCGGGCGGCCGCCGAACAGTGTCAGCTGACCTGGCCGCGCCCCCCGGTGCTGTGCACGGTCAAACTCGCCCGCCGGGTGCTCACCCGCGAGGAAGCACCCAGCGTGCGGTTGTCCGCGCTGGCTCAGCTGTTCCGCGCGAAGACGACTCCCACACACCGGGCCCTCGACGACGCCAGGGCAACGGTGGACGTGCTGCACGGGCTGATCGAACGGATCGGCAACCAGGGCGTCCACAGCTACACCGATCTGCGCGCCTACCTACCCGACGTGACCCCGGCGCAGCGCCGCAACCGCCGGCTGGCCGAGGGGCTGCCGCACCGGCCGGGGGTGTACCTGTTCCGCGGCCCCGGGGACGAGGTGCTCTACATCGGCACCGCGGTGGACCTGCGCCGCCGCGTCGGGCAGTACTTCACCGGCGCCGATCCGCGGACGCGGATGAAGGAGATGGCCTCGCTGGCCACGCGCGTCGACCATGTCGAATGCGCCCACGACCTGGAGGCCGGGGTACGGGAGCTGCGCCTGCTCGCCGCCCACGCCCCGCCGTACAACCGGCGTTCCAAATTCCCGCAGCGGTGGTGGTGGGTGGTGCTCACCGACGAGGCGTTCCCCCGGTTCTCGGTGGTGCGCGCCCCCCGCCACGCATCGGCGGTCGGCCCGTTCCGCGCCCGCGCCGACGCCGTGCAGACCGCAGAGCTGCTGGCCCGGTTCACCGGGGTCCGCACATGTGCCACCCGGCTGGCGCGCGCGGCCCGCCACGGACCCGCCTGCCCCGAGCGCGAACTGTCACCGTGCCCGGCTCCGCGCGACATCGACGCGGTGGCCTACGCACCCGCGCCGCGGCGCGCCGCCGATCTCATCGAGGGACGCGATCATTCGGCCCTGGCCGCGGTGGTCGACGGGATCGCGGCGCTCGCCGCGGTCAACCGGTACGAGACGGCCGCGCGGCTGCGCGACCACGCCGCCATGGGAATCGAGGTGCTCTCGCGCGGCCAGCGGCTACGCGCACTGGCCGAGCAGACCGAACTGGTCGCGGCGCGGCCGGACGGCAGCGGAGGATGGGACCTCGCGGTGGTGCGGTACGGGCGCCTGGCCGCGGCCGGCTGCGCCCGCCGGGGGGTGCCGCCGATGCCGGTCGTCGACGCGCTCACGGCTGCCGCGCAGACCGTGCTGCCGGAGTCGGCGCCGCTGGGCGGGGCGCTGGTCGAGGAGACCGCGCTCATCGCCCGCTGGCTGGCCCAGCCCGGCGTGCGGATCGTGCGGTGCGAACCCGGCTACGCCACCCCGATCGGCGCGGCGGGCCGCTGGCTGGGGTGGGCCGACACCGCCCGCTCGGCGCGGCTGGCCGCCGAACAGACCGACCGCTCAGAGCTTCTGGGTGAACCGCACCCAACGCGCGAGCAGCTGTTCGGCCGCGCCGGAGTCGATCGTCTCGGCGGCGCGGGCCAGACCCGCCTCCCAGGCCGGCACCCATTTGGCGTCGCTGGATAGGCCGGCGTGCGCCACCAGCGCGCCCGCGGCGTTGAGCACCACGGCATCGCGCACCGCACCCTTGGCACCGCCGAAGACCGCGCGCACCTCATTGGCGTTGTGTTCGGCGTCGCCACCGACCAGTTCGGACAGCTGGGCACGCTGGAAACCGAAGGCCGCCGGGTCGAAGGTCAACCGTTCGACCGTGCCGGCCTGCACCCGCCAGATCGTGCTCGTGGTGGTCGTGGTCAGTTCGTCGAGGCCGTCGTCGCCGTGCACCACCAGCACGCTGGAGTTGCGCGACGCGTAGACCCCGGCCATCACCTCGGCCAGCTCCCCCCATGCGCAGCCGATCAGCCCGGCGCGGGGCCGTGCCGGATTGGTCAGCGGGCCGAGCAGGTTGAACACGGTCGGCACACCGAGCTCACGACGGACCGCCGACGCGTGCCGGTAGGAGGGGTGGAAGTGGTTGGCGAACGCGAAACCGATACCGACCTCCGCGACGCAGGCGGCCACCTGGTCGGGGCCCAGGTCGATCCGGACGCCGAGCGCCTCGAGGGTGTCGGCCCCGCCGGACAGTGACGAGGCGGCCCGGTTGCCGTGCTTCATCACCGGTACGCCGGCCGCGGCCACCACGATGGCCGCCATCGTGGACAGGTTGACGGTGTTGGCGCCGTCGCCTCCCGTCCCGACGATGTCGACCGTCTCGTTGCCGATCGCGTCGGTGGGGATGCGGCGCGCATGCCTGAGCATCACGTCGGCCAATTCGGTGACTTCCGCCGACGTGGGGCGCTTGAGCTTCATCGCCACCGCGAACCCGGCGATCTGCGCCGGCGTCGCGGCACCCGTCATGATCTGGTCCATCGCCCAGCCGGCCTGCCCGGTCGCCAGGTTCTGTCCGGTGGTCAACCGCCCCAAGATCTGCGGCCACGTGGGAGTATCAGTCACGCGCAGATGTTCCCACGTTGGCTGAGAACTTCCCAAAGCTCCGCCCGAACCCTTTCGAACGACACTTGTGACGAATAGGCGACCCGGGTGGAGTTCGACAACTACAAAGCGTCATACTTCATGTGTGACGAGTGCTGTTGGGACCTCGGGAACCGCGATCACCTCGCGCGTGCATTCGCTGAACAGGCCGAATATGGTCAGTGTCGGCACCATCGTGTGGCTTTCCAGTGAGCTGATGTTCTTTGCTGGTCTGTTCGCGATGTACTTCACCGCACGCGCCCAGGCAGGCGGCGAGTGGCCGCCCCCGCCGACGGAGTTGAACCTGGCGCTGGCGGTCCCCGTCACGCTGGTGCTGATCGCTTCGTCGTTCACCTGCCAGATGGGTGTGTTCGCCGCCGAGCGCGGTGACGTCTTCGGCCTGCGCCGCTGGTACGTCATCACCTTCCTCATGGGGCTGTTCTTCGTGCTCGGACAGGGCTACGAATACGTGCACCTGGTGGAGCACGGCACCACCATTCCCGGCAGCGCCTACGGCTCGGTCTTCTACCTGGCCACCGGCTTCCACGGCCTGCACGTGATCGGCGGTCTGGTCGCCTTCCTGTTCCTGCTCGCGCGCACCAAGATGAGCAAGTTCACTCCGGCCCAGGCCACCGCGGCGATCGTCGTGTCCTACTACTGGCACTTCGTCGACATCGTGTGGATCGCGCTGTTCGCCGTCATCTACTTTGTCCGATGATCCGCCCACGGATGCGTCCCAAGAGCTCGACCCCGATGAGCTCACAGGATCCTCAGCCGACGAGAAGGGGTTCGATGACCAGCAAGTCCCGCCGACGGTTCCGCCGGCGTCTGTCGGCAGCGGTGCTGCTGCTGGCCGGACTTGGCGTCGCAGGTGGTGTCGCCGCCACGCTGACGCCCGCACCGCAGGTGGCGGTTGCCGACGAGTCACAGTCGGCGCTGCTGCGCACCGGCAAGGAGCTGTACGACCTGTCCTGCGTGAGCTGCCACGGCAGCAACCTGCAGGGTGTGGCTGATCGCGGCCCCAGCCTGGTCGGTGTCGGCGAGGCCGCGGTGTACTTCCAGGTCTCGACGGGCCGCATGCCGGCTCGGCGCAACGAGGCCCAGGCACCGGACAAGCCGGCCGACTTCGACGAAGCGCAGATCGACGCGCTCGGCGCCTACGTGCAGGCCAACGGCGGCGGCCCGGTCGTCCCCCGCGACGAGAACGGCGAGATCTCCAACCAGTCCCTGATCGGGGACAACGTCGCCCGCGGCGGCGACCTGTTCCGCCTCAACTGCGCGTCGTGCCACAACTTCACCGGCCGCGGCGGTGCGCTGTCGTCGGGTAAGTACGCGCCCGAGATCGAGGCCTCGCCCGCGCAGGTCTACACCGCGATGACGACCGGCCCGCAGAACATGCCCAAGTTCTCCGACCGTCAGCTCAGTCCCGAGGAGAAGCGGGACATCATCGCCTACGTCGAGGAATCCCGGCAGACGCCGCCTCCCGGCGGGTACGGCCTCGGCGGCTTCGGCCCGACGTCCGAGGGTATGGCGGCGTGGATCATCGGCATGGTGGCCGTCATCGGTGCGGCTCTCTGGATCGGGGCACGGGCATGAGCGACGAGCGCAACGACGATCAGGTGACGCCGGGCGGCGCACCGAAGGGCACCGACGCACCCGGTCACGCCGGCGTGCCCGGGCAGCCCACCGACGCCGAACTGGCGGCGATGTCCCGTGAGGAACTCGTCGAACTCGGCGGCAAGCTCGACGGTGTCGAGACCGTCTTCAAGGAGCCGCGCTGGCCGGTCCCCGGCACCCGCGCCGAGAAGCGTGCGGAGCGTTCGGTCGCGACGTGGTTGCTGATCGGCGGCGTGGCCGGGCTGGCCCTGCTGGTGGTGTTCCTGTTCTGGCCCTGGGAGTACCAGCCCTACGGCTCCGAGGGTGAGTTCCTGTACTCGCTGGCCACCCCGCTCTACGGCCTGCTCTTCGGGTTGTCGATCCTGGCCATCGGCATCGGCGCGGTGCTCTACCAGAAGCGCTTCATCCCGGAAGAGATCTCGATCCAGGACCGCCACGACGGCCGCTCCCCCGAGATCCAGCGCAAGACCGCCGCGGCGAACCTGACCGACGCCCTCGAAGGGTCGACGATCAAGCGCCGCAAGATGATCGGCGTCTCGCTCGGTGTCGGCCTGGGTGCGTTCGGCCTGGGCACGGCGGTGGCGTTCATCGGCGGCCTGATCAAGAACCCGTGGAAGCCGGTGGTGCCGACCGCGGAAGGCCCCAAGGCCGTGCTGTGGACCTCCGGGTGGACCCCGCGGTTCCAGGGCGAGACCATCTACCTGGCGCGCGCGACCGGAAACACCGGCCACGGTGCGACTTTCGCGAAGATGCGTCCGGAGGACCTCGACGCGGGCGGTATGGAGACGGTGTACCCGTGGCGGGAATCCGACGGCGACGGCACCACGGTGGAGTCCAGCCACAAGAACACCGAGATCATCATGGGCGTGCGAAACCCGGTGATGCTCATCCGTCTTCGGGCCGAGGACATGCCGAAGGTGGTCAAGCGCAAGGGGCAGGAGAGCTTCAACTTCGGTGAGTTCTTCGCCTACACGAAGATCTGCTCGCACCTGGGTTGCCCGTCGTCGCTCTACGAGCAGCAGACCCACCGCATCCTGTGCCCGTGCCACCAGTCGCAGTTCGATGCGCTGCATTTCGCGAAACCCATATTCGGTCCGGCTGCGCGCGCGCTCGCGCAGTTGCCCATCACCATTGACCAGGACGGGTACCTGGTCGCCAACGGCGACTTCATCGAACCCGTCGGGCCGGCATTCTGGGAACGGAAGACATCATGAGTGCACCAAGTGGTTCCAAAATGGCCGCCAGGCTCGCCGCCCAGGGTGACGCGATCGATTCGCGTTACCACCCGTCGGCAGCGGTCCGCCGGCAGCTGAACAAGGTCTTCCCCACCCACTGGTCCTTCCTGCTGGGTGAGATCGCCTTGTACAGCTTCATCATCCTGCTGATCACCGGCGTCTGGCTGACCCTGTTCTTCGACCCGTCGATGGCCGAGGTCGTCTACGACGGCGTGTACCAGCCGTTGCGCGGTGTGGAGATGTCGCGGGCCTACGCCTCGGCACTCGACATCAGCTTCGAGGTCCGCGGCGGCCTGTTCGTCCGCCAGATCCACCACTGGGCGGCACTGCTGTTCGCGGCGTCGATCATGGTCCACCTGGCCCGCATCTTCTTCACCGGTGCGTTCCGGCGCCCGCGTGAGGCCAACTGGGTCATCGGCTCGCTGCTGCTGATCCTGGCGATGTTCGAGGGCTTCTTCGGCTACTCGCTGCCCGACGACCTGCTGTCGGGCACCGGCCTGCGGGCCGCCCTGTCCGGTATCACGATGGGCATCCCGGTGGTCGGCACGTGGATGCACTGGGCGCTGTTCGGCGGCGACTTCCCCGGCACGATCATCATCCCGCGGCTCTACGCGCTGCACATCCTGCTGATCCCGGGGATCATGCTGGCGCTCATCGCCGCCCACCTGGCGCTGGTGTGGTTCCAGAAGCACACGCAGTTCCCCGGCCCCGGCCGCACCGAGAAGAACGTCGTCGGCGTCCGCGTCATGCCGGTCTTCGCGGTGAAGTCCGGTGCCTTCTTCGCCCTCACCGTCGGCATCCTCGGCCTGATGGGCGGTCTGCTGCAGATCAACCCGATCTGGGCGCTGGGCCCGTACAAGCCTTCTCAGGTCTCCGCGGGCAGCCAGCCGGACTTCTACATGATGTGGACCGACGGTCTGATCCGGTTGTGGCCGGCGTGGGAGTTCTACATCGGCAACTACACGATCCCGCAGCCGGTGTGGATCGCGGTGCTGATGGGCCTGATCCTCGGGTTGCTGACGGTGTATCCGTTCCTGGAGAAGAAGATGACCGGGGACAACGCCCACCACAACCTGTTGCAGCGCCCGCGTGACGCTCCGGTCCGTACGGCCATCGGCGCCATGGCGATCGCGTTCTACATCCTGCTGACGTTCGCCTGCATGAACGACATCATCGCGCTCAAGTTCCACATCTCGCTGAACGCGACGACGTGGATCGGCCGGATCGCCATGGTGGTGTTGCCGGTGATCGTCTACTACGTCACCTACCGCTGGGCGGTGTCGTTGCAGCGCAGCGACCGCGAGGTGCTGGAGCACGGTATCGAGACCGGCATCATCAAGCGGCTGCCGCACGGTGCCTACATCGAGCTGCACCAGCCGCTGGGACCGGTCGACGACCACGGGCATCCGATTCCGCTCGAGTACCAGGGCGCTCCCCTGCCGAAGCGGATGAACAAGCTCGGCTCGGCCGGCGCACCGGGGACCGGCAGCTTCCTCAAGGCCGACCCGCTCGTCGAGCACGAGGCGTTGACCGAGGCCGCGCACGCCTCGCACCGCCGGGCGCTCATCGCCCTGCGCGAGCGGCAGGACACCAACGGTTCTCCGAACGGACACGGCAACGGGTCCGACGGACACCACTAGAGTTCGACAACGACGCGGCCGCCGCGAACCTCCCACCGGAGGTCGCGGCGGCCGTTTCGTTATGTGCACTCCCCTACCCCACCGGTTCACGCGTGTGCGGGTCGTCGGTTGTCGCGACGCGAGACTGAAAGCCCGCAGGCATTCACTCGCACTTCCGGTGCGTGACTTCAGTTTCGCGCGTGGCAAGCACTGCTCAGCGCGAGACTGAAGCCACGCAGGCATCCACTCGCACTTCCCGTGCGTGACTTCAGTTTGGAGCGTGGCTGGCGCTTCTCAGCGCGAGACTGAAACCACGCAGGTATCCACTCGTACTTCCCTTGCGTGACTTCAGTTCGCGCGTTGCAGGCACTGCTCAACGCGAGAGCAGCGCGTCAGGCAGCCGGTTCCTCGAGGGCGCGCAACTCGCGCAGATACCACCACGGCGCCACCGGCATCGCCAGCGTCACCACCGCCGTCAGGCCGTAGAGGACCCACGAGATCGTGTCGCTGCCCACCGCCATCAGATACGTCGCGGCGCCGATCGCGACCATCGCGACACCCATCGCGATGCCCAGCACCAGCGCGCACTGCAGCCACAGCCTGTCGATCTCGGGCGTCGGCAGGCCGGGATC
This sequence comes from Mycolicibacterium litorale, assembly GCA_050205415.1. GTDB lineage: Bacteria > Actinomycetota > Actinomycetes > Mycobacteriales > Mycobacteriaceae > Mycobacterium > Mycobacterium litorale_C. Next base: position 83,935 of record JBNMQY010000020.1, on the reverse strand, counting down.
GAGGCGGCTCGGCACCTGCTGGACCACCGGGGTGATGCGCAGCTTCTCGGTCGCGGGTTCGTCTGTCGCCGAATCTGTTTCGCGGGGCCGCACCACGGGCTGCGGCTCGGCCTGCGCCGTCTGCCGGGCCCGCAGCAGCAGCGGCACCGCGCCGATGATGACGACGGCCGACACCCCGATCACGGTGTAGAGGAGCCAGGGCGTGTCCCCGTCGGACGACGCCGCCGGCTGCGTGCGCCCCAGTTCGGTGAGCGCGACGGTCGCCGCCACCGCGGCGCCGAGCGCGATCAGCCAGACCGCCGCGCAGACGCCGAGCAGGATGCGGTTGAGGTTCTCGGCCGCCACACCGGTGCGTGCGGGGGCGGTGTCGGTGTACGTCATCAGCAGCTGGTCTGCGCGGCGTTACCGGTGTTGGACGACAACACCGTTCCGTCACTCGTCGTGATCGAACAGTTGAGCCGGCTGACCAGGAACAGGCTCGACGCCTGTACCGAGCCGACCTCGGACTGCGAGATCGGGGTCACGGTCAGCGACCACGGGATGTACACGTTGCGCTGGGTGCGCCGGCGACCGGACGCATCCACATAGGTAACGGTGATGATGTCTCCTGGTGCCTTCGTCCCGGTCACCGAGTAGGTCACCTGTCGGGGTCCGGCCGGTGTGGTGGTGGTCGGCGGCGCCGGCGGCGGTGTCGTCGTGGTGATCTCGTCCTGCACCGGCGGCGGCGGCGTGGTGGTGGTCGTCGCCGGGGTGGCCAGTTGGTCGGTGTCGGTCTTGGTCACCAGCAACGCCACCGACACCACCAGTGAGATCGCGGCGATGATCGCGGTGACGCCGACCACCCATGGCCAGCGCGGCGGTCCCTGCTCCTCGGCCAGGTCGGGCGCCGACTCGTAGCTGTCGTAGTCATACAGCGCCGGGTCCGCGGGCACGTAGGGCCCGCTGCTGAACTGTTCGGACTCCGGGGCGGAGTACGCCTGGGCGTAGGACTCCGTCTCACCTGTGGCGGGGGCCGGTTCGTCGACGGCGCCGACCTGCTCGGTCGCGTCGTCGGGTGCCGAGTGCCTGCCGCCCTCCCGCTCGGGCTGCTCCGGTCCCGGCGAGTCTGGCCCTGGGGGGTTCGGCCCGCTCATCTACGCCTATCCTTCTCGACTGCGTCACCGGCGCGGGCATGCGGCCGCAAACGGCTCACCGCGCCCCGGCAACACTACCCAACGACGGGTGACCGGCGACCGTCACAGCACGGTTCGCCGGTCAAGTGGTGCCCGATTCGTGATCTTCCCGCCCGTGACCGCCGTGGGTCAGTGCTTCTCAGGACCCCAGTAGTACTCGAAGACCAAACCGCCGGCCGATGCCAGGACGAACACGATGCCCGCCACGATCAGCCACGGCAGCCACAGCGCGGCGCCCACCGCGGCGGTGGAGAACGACAGCGCGATCAGGATCGGCCACCAGCTGTGCGGCGCGAAGAAACCCAGTTCGCCCGCGCCGTCACTGATCTCGGCATCCTCGTAGTCCTCGGGCCGGGTGTCGAGGCGCCGGGCGACGAACCGGAAGAAGGTGCCGGTGATGAGCGTCAGGCCGGTGGTCAGCACGAGCGCGGTGGTCCCCGCCCACTCGACGCCGCCGCCGCCGAACATCGCGGTCAGCGTCGCGTACACGATGGACGACAGGGCGAAGAACGCCGTCAGGAACTCGAACAACCTGGCTTCGATATGCATCGCGAAGTCCTACCTGCTCGCTTGCGGGGCCATCTCACCGCGCCGCGTGTCGAACGGCTCGGTGGTGACGGCGGTGGGTGACTGGTTGATGGCGATCAGCGCTTCGGCGTTCGTCTTCCCCGCCTGGCGCTGGGCCAGGTACGCCTTGAAGTCGTTGGGCTCGACGACGCGCACCTCGAAGTTCATCATCGCGTGGTACGTGCCGCACATCTCCGTGCACCGCCCGACGAACGCCCCGGTCTCCATGATCTCGCTGATCTGGAAGATGTTGTCGGAGTTGTTCTGCTGCGGATTCGGCAGCACGTCGCGCTTGAACAGGAATTCCGGCACCCAGAACCCGTGGACGACGTCGGCGGAGGCGATCCGGAACTCGATGCGCTTGCCCGACGGCAGCACCAGGACCGGGATCTCGGTGCTGGTGCCGAGCGTCTCGATCTGGTCGTACGCCAGGTAGCTGCGGTCCTCGGGGTTCTGCCCGGCGATCGCACCGTGTTCGGTGTGGGCGGTCTCCTGCTCGCCCACCGCGCCCGCGCCCTCCCCGTGGGGACGGGAGGCGACGGCGGCGGCGCGCTCGTCGTCGGCGCCGTCGTAGGACATCGTCCCGTCGGCGAAGTTCACCTTGTTGTAGCCGAACTTCCAGTTCCACTGGAATGCCGTCACGTCGATGACGACCTCGGGGTTGTCCTCCTTGGCCAGCATCTGCTCCTGGACCACGACGGTGAAGTAGAACAGCACCGAGATGATGAGGAAGGGGATGACGGTCAGCGCCAGCTCCAGCGGCATGTTGTAGCCGAACTGGCGCGGCAGCTCCGTGTCGGAGGCCTTCTTACGGTGGAACGCGCTGGTCCAGAAGATCAGCACATAGACGATGCCGCCCACGACGAGCGCGGCGATCATCGAGCCGATCCACAGTTCCCGGTTGAGGTGCGCCTCGGGCGTGATGCCCTTCGGCCAGCCCAGAGCGAGTGCCTCCGTCACGCTGCAGCCACTCAGCACCAGTGCGGTGGCACCCAGAGCCACCACCAGTGCGGCTTTTCGTGCCACCGCCTTCAGCCCGCGAGGGGTCACGTTGGCGCCTCCTAGAAGTCCGCTAAGCCGACCGCTGTGCGGTCAATGCCACCTTTGAATACTACGCAGCGTAGACCACGCCCGAGTGGTGCTCTCGACACACCCGACCTTTGTGTGCCGCGACGCCCCGACGCGCACGCATTGGGCATACTTGGCGCCGTGTGCGGACTGCTGGCGTTCCTGAAAGACCCGTCCGCGCAGCCCTCCCCCGCGCTGGTCGGCGCGGTTTCGGGGGCTGCTGAGCTGATGCGTCACCGGGGGCCCGACGAACCGGGGACCTGGTGTGACGACGCGGCGGATCCGGCCATCGTGCTGGGCTTCAACCGGCTGTCGATCATCGACATCGCGCACAGTCATCAGCCGCTGCGCTGGGGCCCGCCCGAGACGCCGCAGCGCTACGTCCTGGTGTTCAACGGGGAGATCTACAACTATCTCGAGCTGCGCGACGCCCTGCACACCGAATTCGGTGCCGAATTCGCCACCGACGGCGACGGTGAGGCGATCGTGGCCGCCTACCACCACTGGGGCCCCGACGCGCTGACCCGTCTGCGCGGGATGTTCGCGTTCGCGCTGTGGGACACGGTCGAAGGTGAGCTGTTCTGCGCCCGCGATCCGTTCGGCATCAAACCGCTCTACCTCGCGACCGGTCCCGGCGGGACCGCGGTCGGCAGCGAGAAGAAGTGTCTGCTGGCGGTGGCCGACGAACTCGGTTTCGACAAAGGCCTCGACGAGCGGGCCGTGCAGCACTACACGGTGCTGCAGTACGTCCCCGAGCCGGAGACGCTGCACCGCGGGGTGCGGCGGCTGGAGTCGGGCAGTTATCTGCGGATGCGGCCGGGGCAGGCGCCGGTTGTGACCCGCTACTTCACTCCCCGCTTCGACGCCCAGCCGTTCCGTGCCGGGGCGGAGCAGGCCCGCTACGACGAGATCACCGCGGTGCTCGAGGACTCCGTCGCCAAGCACATGCGCGCCGACGTCACGGTGGGCGCGTTCCTGTCCGGCGGGATCGACTCGACCGCGATTGCGGCGCTGGCGATGCGGCACAACCCGCGACTCATCACCTTCACCACCGGCTTCGAGCGCGAGGGCTTCTCCGAGGTCGACGTGGCGGTGGCCTCCGCGGAGGCGATCGGCGCCCGCCACGTGACCAAGGTGGTCAGCCAGGCGGAGTTCGTCGAGGCGCTGCCCGCCATCGTCTGGTACCTCGACGAACCGGTGGCCGATCCGGCGCTGGTGCCGCTGTACTTCATCGCCCGCGAGGCCCGTAAGCACGTCAAGGTGGTGCTGTCCGGAGAGGGCGCGGACGAACTGTTCGGCGGTTACACCATCTACCGCGAACCGTTGTCGCTGCGGGCGTTCGAGTATCTGCCGCGGCCGGTGCGCCGGTCGCTGCGCCGGGCCTCGGCTCCCCTGCCCGAGGGGATGCGCGGCAAGAGCCTGCTGCACCGCGGGTCACAGACCCTCGAAGAGCGCTACTACGGCAACGCGCGCAGCTTCTCCGATGAGCAGTTGCGCGCGGTGCTGCCGCGCTTCTCACCGGACTGGACCCACACCGACGTCACCGCCGCGCTCTACCGCGAGTCCGACGGCTGGGATCCGGTGGCGCGGATGCAGCACATCGACCTGTTCACCTGGCTGCGCGGCGACATCCTGGTCAAGGCCGACAAGATGACCATGGCGAATTCGCTGGAGCTGCGGGTGCCGTTCCTCGATCCCGAGGTGTTCGCGGTCGCCTCGCGGTTGCCGCTGGAACAGAAGATCACCCGGGCCACCACCAAGTTCGCGCTGCGCCGCGCGCTGGAACCGGTGGTCCCGGCCCACGTGCTCAACCGGCCGAAGCTGGGCTTCCCGGTGCCGATCCGGCACTGGCTGCGGGCCGGCGAGCTGCTGGAGTGGGCATACGAGACGGTCGCGGCGTCACAGACCGGCGACCTGATCGACGCCGACGCGGTGCGCACGATGCTCGACGAGCACCGCACCGGCGTGAGCGATCACAGCCGCCGGTTGTGGACGGTGCTGATCTTCATGCTGTGGCACGCGATCTTCGTCGAGGGCAGCGTGATCCCGCAGATCAGCGAGCCGCACTACCCCGTCCAGCTATAGCGCTGCGGCGATCTCCTCGGCCGCGGCGGCGCCGTAGGCGTCCGACAGGCGCTTGATGCCGGCGTCCTTGTCCCAGTTCCACTCCTGCGGGCCGGGAGCCTCGAGGACCAGCGTCGCGACGAGTGAGGCCAGCTGCGCGGCGCGTTCGAGGCTCAGACCGGCGCTGCGACCGGTGAGGAATCCGGCGCGGAACGCATCGCCGATGCCGGTCGGATCCTCCTTGTGCGTCTCCGGGACGACGTCGACGTGGACGAAGGTGCCGTCGCGTCCGACGAGGTCGACGCCCTTCTCGCCCAGGGTGGTGACGCGCAGCTGGATCTGCTGCATGACCTCGGCCTCCGACCAGCCGGATTTCTGCAGCAGCAGATCCCATTCGTAGTCGTTGGTGAACAGGTAGGTGGCGCCGTCGATGAGCTTGCGGATCTCGTCGCCCGAGAGCCGGGCCAGCTGCTGGCTGGGGTCGGCCGCGAACGCCAGACCGAGCGAACGGCACTCCTCGGTGAGCAGGAACATCGCGTCCGGGTCGTTGGCGCCGATGATCACCAGGTCGGGGGTGCCGGTGCGGGCGACCACGTCGGCGAGCTTGATGTTGCGCGATTCGGACATCGCACCCGGGTAGAACGACGCGAGCTGGGCCATGTCGTCGTCGGTGGTGCACACGAAACGGGCGGTGTAGGCGGTCTCGGAGACCAGGACGCTGTCGCAGTCCACACCGTGCGAGGTGAGCCAGCCGCGGTACTCGTCGAAATCCTTGCCGACCGCGCCGACGAGGGTCGGCCTGCCGCCGAGGATGCCCATGGCGTAGGCCATGTTGCCGGCGACGCCGCCGCGATGGATGACCAGATCGTCGACGAGGAAGCTCAGCGACACCTTCTGCAGGTGTTCGGCCAGCAACTGGTCGGCGAAGCGGCCCGGGAATCGCATCAGATGGTCGGTCGCAATCGACCCGGTCACCGCAATGGTCACGAAATGTCACCCTTCGTTTTCGTTAACTCGACTACACGACTCGACTGACGACCTTAGCGGCCGAACCCGGCACCCCGCTGTCTCCGGGCGGCGCACCGACGGTGCGCTAACCTGCGTACAGTGCCCGCGCCGGTCGCCGCGATGTCACTGTAGACAGGCGATCTGATCTCACAATCCCTTGGAGCGACGTTCTCGATGGCTGGTCCGTACCCGTATCCGGAGTCCTATCCCCAGCAACCGCTTCCTCCGCAGCAAGGTGCTCCGCAACCCTATCCGGGTCAGATCCCGGCGGCATATCCAGGCATGCTCCCGCCGCCGGTGCAATATCCGAAGCGCGGCCGTAAACGGCTGGTCTGGGCACTGCTCGCGGCGGTGGTGGTGGCGGTGCTGGTGGGCGTGGTCGTCTTCGCGGCACGCGACAGCGGTGAACCGCAGACCACCGGACCGCTCAGCGATGCGACGGCCCGCACGGCCATCCAGGGATACCTCGACGCGCTGTCCAACGAAGACGACGAGCAGATCGCCCGCCATGCGCTCTGCGGCCTGTTCGACGCCGTCAAGGACAAGAAATCGGATCTGGCGCTCGCGGGTCTGGCCGGCGACGCGTTCCGCAAACAGTTCAGCCGCGCCGAGGTGACGTCCATCGACACGATCGTGCCGTGGTCGCCCAATCAGGCCCAGGTGCTGTTCACCATGCGGGTGGCGCCTGCCCGCGGATCAGCCCGCGGGCAGCAGCCGCCCAACGAGGAGGAGCAGGCGGTCGCCCAGCTGCTCATCCGGGACAACGAGGTGCTGGTCTGCTCGTACCTGCTGCGCACCGGCAGCCAGTACTAGCGGATCAGTTGAAGGAGTCGCCGCAGGCGCAGGAACCCGTCGCGTTCGGGTTGTCGATCGTGAAGCCCTGCTTCTCGATGGTGTCGACGAAGTCGATCGTGGCGCCCTGCACGTAGGGGGCGCTCATCCGGTCGACGGTCAGCGTGACGCCACCGAAGTCGCCGGTCAGGTCGCCGTCGAGGGTCCGATCGTCGAAGAACAGGTTGTACCGCAGGCCGGCGCATCCACCCGGCTGCACGGCGATGCGCAGCGCCAGGTCGTCACGGCCCTCCTGGTCGAGCAGGGCCTTCGCCTTGGCGGCCGCGGCGTCGGTGAGCAGCACACCGTGGGTTGCGGTGGCGGTCGCCGACTCGTCCTGAACAGTCATTGCTCTCCCTTTGCATCCCTGCTGTGGTTCTGGGGGGACCGCGCCGACGAAACCCGCAGGCGGCCCACTAGCTCAACGGTACCTTGCTTCGGCGCTATTCCCGAGGTGACTCCCGCCCACCTGCACCCCTTCGACCGGCAAGTAATCTGGCGGATGTGAAACTGCTGGGCCGCAAGAACGACTCGAGCCGGAGAAAAGACGGCGAGCAACCCGACGACGCCGCCGTGGCCGCGTCGACCGCGAGCCCGGAATCTGGATCGGAGATCCGGGAGCGCGGCACCGCCCCGAAGGGCAGGCCCACCCCCAAACGCGATGCCGCCAAGCGTCGCGGCCCGGTCGCGCCCGCCCCGCTGACCGCCGCCGAGGCGCGCAAACGCCGCAAGGAGCTGCGCGGACCCAAGCTCAGCAAGGAAGAACGCAAGGCCGAGAAGCTGGAACGGCGCGCCTCGATGGCCGAGCGCCGCGAGAAGATGATGGCCGGCGACGACGCCTACCTGCTGCCCCGCGACAAGGGCCCGGTGCGGCGTTACGTGCGCGATCTGGTCGATTCCCGGCGCAATGTCCTCGGCCTGTTCATGCCCGCCGCGCTGGCGTTGATCTTCATCATGCTGGCGGTGCCGTCGGTCGAGGTGCAGCGGCTGCTGTCCCCGGCGATGCTCGTCCTGGTGCTGATCATGATCATCGACGGGTTCATCGTGGGCCGCAAGGTCAACCGCCGGGTCGACGAGAAGTTCCCCGACAACACCGAATCGGGTTGGAAGCTCGGCTTCTACGCGGCCAGCCGGGCGTCGCAGATGCGCCGCATGCGGGCACCGCGGCCGCAGGTCGAGCGCGGCGCCAAAGTCGCCTGAGGCGACCGCCGCGGTGCGCACGCTCGTCCTCGGCGGGATCCGCTCGGGTAAATCGCAGTGGGCCGAAGCCGAGATCGCCGCTGCCGCACCGGATGTCGTCCGCTACGTGGCCACCGGGGCACCGCCCGACACCGATGACGACTGGGCGCGGCGCGTTGACGCGCACCGCAGCCGCAGGCCCGGCGGCTGGCAGACGACGGAGAGCACCGACGTGCCGGGTGTCCTGCGTGGCGACCCGGACGTACCGACGCTGGTCGACGACATCGGCGGCTGGCTGACCGCGGAGCTTGACCGCTGCGGCGCGTGGACCGGAGGCTCGGTCGCGGCGGCGGTTGACGATCTGGTGGCGGCGGTGACGGCGTTCACCGCTCCCCTGGCGCTGGTCAGCCCCGAGGTCGGGTTGACCGTGGTGCCCGCCACCGCGGCCGGGCGCCTGTTCGCCGACGAACTCGGCACACTCAACCAGCGGCTGGCCGCGACCTGCGAGCGCGTCGTGCTGATCGTCGCGGGCCAGCCGATCACCGTGAAGGAGCCGCAGTGAACTTCGCCGACGTGGTGCCGCCGGATGCCGGCGCCGCAGCCGAGGCACGCGCCCGGCAGGATCGGCTCACCAAGCCGGCGGGCGCGCTGGGCCGGCTCGAGGAGCTCTCGGTATGGGTGTCGTCGTGTCAGGGCCTGTGCCCGCCTCGGCAGTTCGAGCGGCCGCGGGTGGTGGTGTTCGCCGGTGACCACGGCGTCGCGGCGGCCGGGGTGTCGGCGTACCCGCCGGAGGTCACCGCGCAGATGGTCGCCAACATCTCCGCCGGCGGCGCGGCGATCAACGCGCTGGCCGAGGTGGCGGGTGCCGGGGTGCGCGTCGTCGATGTGGCCGTCGACTGTGACGAACCGCTGTCCTCTGCGATCGGCGTGGTCAAGGTGCGCCGGGGCAGCGGCAATATCGCGGTGGAGGACGCGTTGAGCGACGAGGAGACCGCGGCGGCGCTCGACGCGGGCCGCCGGCTCGCCGACGAGGAGGTCGACTCGGGTGCCGACCTCTTGATCGCCGGCGACATGGGTATCGGGAACACCACCGCCGCAACGGCTTTGATCGCGATCCTGACGAACTCCGAACCCGTTGTGGTGGTCGGGCGCGGTACCGGTATCGACGATGCCGGCTGGGCGCGTAAGACGGCCGCGGTCCGCGACGCGATGTACCGGGCGCGGAAGGTGGCGGCCGATCCCGTTGCGCTGCTGCGGATCTGCGGCGGCGCGGATCTGGCCGCGATGGCGGGGTTCTGCGCGCAGGCCGCGGTGCGCCGCACCCCGGTACTGCTCGACGGCCTCGTGGTGACCGCGGCGGCGCTGGTGGCCGACCGGCTCGCGCCGGGCGCGCGCCAGTGGTGGCAGGCCGGGCACCGCTCCCCCGAACCCGGACACGCGCTGGCCCTCGACAGCCTGAACCTGACCCCGATCCTCGACCTGGGCATGCGGCTCGGCGAGGGCACCGGCGCGGCGGTCGCACTGCCGGTGGTGCGCGCCGCGGTGGCCGCACTGGCCGATATGGCCACCTTCGACGAGGCCGGCGTCTCGTCGTGATCGGTTCGCTGGCAGGGGCGTTCGCGTTCGGGACGGTGCTGCCGGTGCCTGCAGGCCGGACCGCGATGCTGGGCCGCGGCGTGCTGACCGCGCTGCCGGGAGTCGGGCTCGCGCTCGGCGGCCTCGCTGCCGCGGTGTTGTGGGCGGGGTCGTGGGCGTTCGGACCGCACAGCGCGCTTGCGGGTCTGCTCGCAGTGGCGGCGCTTTTGTTGGCGACCCGCGGGATGCACATCGACGGGCTGTCCGACACGGTCGACGGCCTGGGCTGTTACGGCACCGCCGAGCGCGCGCTGCAGGTGATGCGCGACGGCACCGCCGGTCCGTTCGGAGTGGCGGCGGTGGTGGTGGCGGTGGGCGCGCAGGCGTCGGCGTTCGCGCTGCTTCCCGGCGGGTGGGCCGGCGCCGCCGGGGTCGCCGCGGCGGTCGCGACGGGCCGGGTCGGTGCACTGGTGGCGTGCCGGCGCGGAATCCCCGCCGCCGAGGGCAGCGCGCTGGGCGGCAGCGTGGCGGGCACTCAACCGGTCTGGGTGATCGGCGGGTGGACGCTCGCGGTGGCGGCGCTGGCCGCGGTGGCCACCGACCGCATCTGGCAGGGTCCGCTGGTGGTGGTGCTCGCGGTGGCGGTCGTGGCGCTACTGACGCGGCACTGTGTGCGCCGCTTCGGCGGCATCACCGGTGACGTGCTGGGCGCCGCGATCGAGGTGACGACGACGCTCGTGGCCGTCGGTCTGGTGATCGCCTGAGGGCGGTCTCAGTTGAGCTTGACCATCCAGCCGTGGGTGTCGGCGAACTTTCCGCGCTGGATGCCGGTGAGCGTGTCGCGCAGCGCCATCGTGACCTCGCCGGGTTCGCCGTCGGCGATCGTGAACTCACCGTCGTTGTGCTTGACGTGGCTGACCGGCGTGATGACCGCGGCGGTGCCGCATGCGAACACCTCGCTGATCTCGCCCGCGGCGGCCTTCTTCTGCCACTCGTCGACGTCGATCTTGCGCTCCTCGACGGCGAATCCGGCGTCGGTCGCCAACTGCAGCAACGAATCCCGGGTGATACCGGGCAGCAGCGAACCGCTCAGCTCCGGCGTCACCAGCCGGGCCGAACCACCGCTGCCGAACACGAAGAAGAGATTCATCCCGCCCATCTCCTCGACGTAGCGGCGTTCGATCGCGTCGAGCCACACCACCTGGTCGCAGCCGTTCTCCGCGGCCTGCGCCTGGGCGAGCAGCGAGGCCGCGTAGTTGCCGCCGAACTTCGCCGCGCCGGTGCCGCCGGGGCTGGCGCGGACGTACTCGTGCGACAGCCACACGCTGACCGGTTTGATGCCGCGCGGGAAGTAGGCGCCGGCGGGCGAGCCGATCAGCAGGTAGCGGTACTCGTTGGCCGGGCGCACGCCGAGGCCCGGCTCCGTGGCGATGACGAACGGCCGCAGGTACAGCGATTCCTCACCGCCGGCGGGCGGCACCCACTGCTCGTCGATCGCGATGAGCTGGCGCAGCGATTCCAGGAACACCTCGTCCGGCAACTCCGGGATGGCGAGCCGGCGGGCCGAGGACCGCAGCCGCGCGGCGTTGGACTCCGGGCGGAACGACACCACCGACCCGTCGGCCCAGCGGTACGCCTTGAGCCCTTCGAAGATCTCCTGCGCGTAGTGCAGGACGACCGCCGACGGGTCGAGTTCGATCGGGCCGTACGGCAGCACCTGCGCGTTGTGCCAGCCGGCGTCGACCGTGTAGTCGATCGACACCATGTGGTCGGTGTGGAAGCGACCGAATCCCGGGTTGGCCAGGATCTCGGCCCGTACCTCGTCGGTCGCCGGTTCCGCGTTGCGGTGAACGGTGAACGAGAGGGGGCCGTCAGTCATGAAAAGAATTGTATATCCGGTGACTAGCGGGTTTTCGCCGCGACGAACGGAGGTTTGACGACCTCGCACTCGACGCGCCTGCCGCGCACGTCAACCTCCACGCGGCTGCCGTCGGCGATGTCCTGGGCGGTGTCGAGCAGCGCCAGTGCGATGCCGACTTTCAGGCTCGGCGAGAAGGTTCCCGACGTCGTCACCCCGACGGCGGCGTCGCCGTCGAACACTGTCAGATCCGGCCGCAGCACTCCGCGCCCGACGGCGCGCAGCCCTCGCAGCACCCGTTTGGGGCCGGCCTCCTTCTCGGCCAGCAGCGCATCGCGGCCCCAGAAGGCGTCCTTGCGCCATCCGACCGCCCACCCGCACCGCGCCTGCAGCGGCGAGATCTCCGGCGACAGCTCGTGGCCGTGCAGCGGGTAGCCCATCTCCGTGCGGAGGGTGTCGCGTGCCCCGAGCCCGGCCAGCTCACCGCCCGCGTCGCGCACCGCGGAGACCAGCGCGTCGAACACCACGGGAGCGTCGTCCCAGGCCGGCAGCAGTTCGTAGCCCTGCTCGCCGGTGTATCCGGTGCGGCACACCCGCACGACGACCCCGTTGAAGTCGGCGTCGGCATATCCCATGTAGTCCATGTCGGTGGGCAGCCCGAGCGCGCCGAGTACCTCGGCCGATTTCGGGCCCTGCACCGCCAGCACGGCGTAGGAGCGGTGCTCGTCGGTGACGCGCACCCCGTCGGGCGCGCGGTCGGCGAGCGCGGCCACCACCGCCGCGGTGTTGGCGGCGTTGGGCACCAGGAAGATCTCGTCGTCGGAGACGTAGTAGGCGATCAGATCGTCGATGACGCCGCCGGAGTCGTTGCAGCACAACGTGTATTGCGCCTTACCCGGCCCGATGCGGTTGAGGTCGTTGGTGAGCGCGGAGTTGACGTAGGCCGCCGCTCCCGGACCTCGGACGAGGGCCTTGCCCAGGTGGCTGACGTCGAACAGCCCGACCGTGGTGCGGGTCGAGGTGTGCTCGCTGACGGTGCCGGCATAGGACACCGGCATCAGCCAGCCGCCGAACTCGGCGAAGGACGCGCCGTGTTCGCGGTGCCGGTCTTCCAGGGGGCCGTGGAGAGGTTCGCTCACGCTTGACACCTTATGGTGGATTCCCGTGAGCTCCGATCCCGGCTACCAGGCCCCCACCGTCACCGTCAGCTCCTCCATCCCGCGCCGCGGTGTGGGCGAGGCCGTGCTCATCGTGCCCGTGGTCACGCGCGACGATGCCGCGGCGGTGGCCGCCTCGGCACCGTTCCTCGACGGCGACGCGGTCACCGAGATCGAGACCGCGCTCAAGGCGCTCGGCGCGACCGGCGGCGAGGGACAGACCCACCGCCTGGTGGTCACCTCACTGCCGGTGGCCAGCGTGCTGACGGTCGGCCTCGGCAAGGACCGCGACGAGTGGCCCGCCGACACCGTGCGCCGGCTGGCCGGCAACGCCGCCCGGTCGCTCGACAAGGTGGCGGCCGTGCTGACCACGCTGTCGGCGCTCGACCTCGAGGCGGCGATCGAGGGCCTGATCCTCGGCTCCTACCGCTTCACCGAGTTCCGCAGCGACAAGACCGCCCCGAAGGACGGCGGGCTGCGCGCGATCACCGCGCTGTCGCAGGAGCCGAAGGCCCGCGCCCGCGACGCCGCGCAGCGCGCCACCGACATCGCGACGGCGGTCGCCACTGCCCGTGATTTCGTGAACACCCCGCCCAGCCACCTCTACCCAGACGAATTCGCGCGGCGCGCAAAGACTTTGGCTGAGGCCGCCGGCCTGAGCGTGGAGATCCTCGACGACAAGGCGCTCGCGAAGAACGGCTACGGCGGCATCGTCGGCGTCGGCAAGGGTTCGTCGCGCCCGCCGCGGCTGGTGCGGCTGACCCACCGGGGCGCCAAGATCGGCCGGAAGAACCGAGCCAAGAAGGTGGCGCTCATCGGCAAGGGCATCACCTTCGACACCGGTGGCATCTCGATCAAGCCCGCCGCCAACATGCACCACATGACCTCGGACATGGGCGGTGCCGCCGCGGTCATCGCCACCGTGGTGCTGGCCGCGAAGCAGAAGCTGCCGATCGACGTGGTCGCCACCGTCCCGATGGCCGAGAACATGCCGTCGGCCACCGCGCAGCGGCCCGGCGACGTGCTCACCCAGTACGGCGGCACCACCGTCGAGGTGCTCAACACCGACGCCGAGGGCCGGTTGATCCTGGCCGACGCGATCGTGCGGGCCTGCGAGGACGATCCGGACTACCTGATCGAGACGTCGACGCTGACCGGAGCGCAGATCGTCGCGCTCGGGGCCCGCACGCCCGGGATCATGGGCAGCGACGAGTTCCGCGACCGGGTGGCGGCGCTGTCGCAGCAGGTGGGCGAGAACGGCTGGGCGATGCCGCTGCCGGAGGAGCTCAAAGACGACCTCAAGTCGACGGTGGCCGACCTGGCCAACGTCAGCGGCTCGCGCAACGCCGGCATGCTGGTCGCCGGCACCTACCTGCGGGAGTTCGTCGCCGACGGGGTGGCCTGGGCGCACATCGACATCGCCGGCCCGGCGTTCAACAGCGCGGGCCCGTGGGGCTACACCGGCAAGGGCGGCACCGGGGTGCCGGTGCGGACGATGTTCGCGGTCCTGGAGGACATCTCCAGGGCAGGCTAGAGCACCCGGCCGCGAGCGGTGCTGCGCAGCGCCTGCGGCAACACCCGCGAGACGCCGTAGACGAAGTACGCCTCCGGCATCACCGGCCGGATCGCCTTGTTGGCCTTGACCGCCGCGACGATCGCCTTGGCCGCCTTGTCGGGGCCGTACCGGCGCATCGAGAACATCTTCTGCAGCTGCCCCCGGCGGCCGGCGACGTCGCCGCCGCGGTCGGCCGGGGCGTGGATGCGGGTGTCGCGGACGATGTTGGTGTTGACGGTGCTCGGGCAGATCGTGGTCAGCCCGATGCCCGCTTCGTCGAGTTCGGCGCGCAGACAGTCGGAGAACATGTACACCGCGGCCTTCGACGTGCAGTAGGCGTTCAGCGACTGCAGCGGCGCGTAGGACGCCATCGAGGCGACGTTGACGATGTGCCCTCCGGCTCCCCGCTCGACGAGCCGGCGGGCGAAGGCGCGGCAGCCGTTGACCACGCCGCCGAGGTTCACGTCGAGCACGCGGTCCCACTGGTCGCGCGGGGTGTCGAGGAACCGCCCGGCCTGACCGACGCCCGCGTTGTTGACCACGATGTCGGGCACCCCGTGCGCGGTGCACACCTCGTCGGCGAACCGCTCGACCGCGTCGGCGTCGGAGACGTCGAGGCGGTAGGCGTGCGCGACGCCGCCGCGCGCCTCGATCGCGTTTGCGGTCTCTTTCGCGGCGGCCTCGTCGATGTCGCTGACCACCAGCTCGGCGCCTTCGCGCGCGAACGCCAGCGCGGTCTCGCGGCCGATACCGCTGCCCGCACCGGTCACCGAGACCAATGTGTCCGAGAAGTGTTCGCGGGGCACGCCGACGCGGGCGCGGCGCAGCTCCCGGGTGGCCGGCCGGCCGTCGATGTGCCCGACGAATTCGTCGACGGCACGGGCGATCACATGCGGATGCGACATCGGCGACCAGTGCCCGGCGCGCAGCTCGCGTCGCCACAGCGCCGGCACCCACTGGGCGATCTCGTCGTACACGTAGGGCCGGATGAACGCATCGCGGGTGTTGACGATCAGCTGGACCGGGACGTCGACGGGGCGGGCGGCGCGCCTGGACAGCACCGAGGGGAAGTAGTTGGCGCGGTACACCTTCACGCTGCGGGCGGCGTCGGCCCGGTAGGTGTCGGAGTGCAGCAGCTTCTCGGCGGGGATGCCCTCGCCGATCCGCTGGTACTGCCGCAGCCCTTCGGCGATGAACGCGCGCACCAGGATCGGGGCGACCACCGGGACGGACAGCAGGATCATGTAGCTCAGCCGCGCGAATTGGTTCAGCGCGCGGCCGAGGCGGCGGAGCCGGTAGGGGCGTTTGAGCCCGTCGAGCACGTAGCGGTAGACGTGGTCGACGCTCGGGCCCGACAGCGAGGTGAACGACGCGACCCGGTCAGCGGCCTCGGGTCGCGTCAGGTACTCCCACATGCCGGACGAACCCCAGTCGTGGGCGACCACGTGGACCGGCCGGCCCGGCGCCACTGCGTCGGCGACCGCGGCGAAGTCGTCGGCGTACCGGGCGGTGGTGTAGGCCGAGGCACGCTTGGGCGCCGACGTCGGACTGACGCCGCGGTTGTCGTAGCGCACGAGGTGGAACCGGTCGGCGAGGGCGGCGACGACGCTGTCCCAGACGACGTGTGAGTCCGGCCAGCCGTGCACGAGGATCAGCGTGGGACCGTCCGGGTCGCCCTCTTCGTACACGGCGATGCGTGCGCCGTCGGTGCTGTCGACGAAGCGGGACACGGGTCGAGGCATGGTGGGGTCACCCTTCGAGTTCGCGGCGTGCGGCGCGTTTGCGTTCGATGCGCCGGCGGGCGTCATAGTCCCGCATGCGCTGTGGATAGCCGACTTTCTGCACGTCATAGACCGGGATCTTGAGCCGATCGGACAGCCGCCGGGCGCCGGCGTCTCCCCCGGCGCGCCGCCGCGTCCACTCACCGTCGGCGGCGACGAGGACGACCGTGACGTCGGTGACCGTCGTCTTGGGTTCGATGTAGGCCTCGACGCCGCGGTGTTCGGCGACCCATTGCCGCAGATAACGCAGATCGGCGGCGGGATCGCGGCCGTCGGCGCGCGCGGAGCGGCGACCGCGCAACCTGTCGAACAGTCCCACCGTCTCCCTCGGCTCTCTTGCGACCTCATTCGATAGTGCCAGAGCGGCCGTTGCCGAGTCTCTCGACGAATGTGAGGACCGGACATGGAAGGATGGGTTGTGACGTTCGCCCACCCCTGCGACTGATCGTTCGAAGGAGCCAACACACATGGCCGTCTCTGTTCAAATGCCCGCTCTCGGTGAGAGCGTCACCGAAGGCACCGTCACCCGGTGGCTCAAACAAGAGGGTGACACGGTCGAACAGGACGAGCCCCTACTCGAGGTCTCGACCGACAAGGTCGACACCGAGATTCCGTCGCCGGCATCCGGTGTGCTGCAGAAGATCGTCGCTCAGGAGGACGACACCGTCGAGGTCGGTGGCGAGCTGGCGGTGATCGGCGACGGCGGCGAGGATTCGGGCGGCTCCGACGACGAGTCCGATGAGGAGCCGGACGAGGAGCCCGCGGACGAGGCCGCGGAGGAGGAGAAGCCCGCCGAGGAGCCCGCGGCGCAGCCGGAGCCGGCCGCCGAGGAGAGCGAGAGCAAGCCCGAGCCGAAGAAGGAGTCGAAGCCGAAGTCGTCGGGTTCGGCGACGCCGGTGAAGATGCCCGAACTGGGCGAGTCGGTCACCGAGGGCACGGTCACCCGCTGGCTGAAGAAGGTCGGCGACAGCGTCGAGGTCGACGAGCCGCTGCTGGAGGTGTCGACCGACAAGGTCGACACCGAGATCCCCTCGCCGGTGGCGGGCACGCTGCTCGAGATCATCGCCGAAGAGGACGACACGGTCGAGGTCGGCGGCGAGCTGGCCAGAATCGGGGACGCCGACCAGGCCGAAGCCGAGCCCGAGCCGGAACCCGAACCGGAGCCCGAGCCCGAGCCGGAACCCGAGCCCGAGCCGGAGCCCGAACCGGAGCAGGAAGCCAAGCCAGAGCCCAAGGAAGAGCCGAAGGAAGAGGCCAAGCCGGAACCGAAACCGGAACCGAAGCAGGAGGCCAAACAGGAGGCCAAGCCCGAGCCGGAGCCGGAGCCGTCGGACGGCAGCGGCCCGTACGTCACGCCGCTGGTGCGCAAACTGGCCGCCGAACACGACGTCGACCTGAGCTCTATCAAGGGCACCGGCGTCGGCGGACGCATCCGCAAGCAGGACGTGCTCGCCGCCGCGGAGGCCAAGAAGGCGCCGGCCTCGAAGACCGAGGACGCCGCCGAGGCACCCGGCAAGGCGCCCGCCGCGGCGATGGCCCCGGCCGACGCCAACGCCTCCGACGCACCGCTGGCGCATCTGCGCGGCACCACGCAGAAGGCCACCCGCATCCGTCAGCTGACGGCGAAGAAGACCCGCGAATCCCTCCAGGCCACAGCGCAATTGACGCAGACCCACGAGGTCGACATGACCAAGATCGTGGCGCTGCGGGCCAAGGCCAAGGCGGGCTTCGCCGAGCGCGAGGGCGTCAACCTCACCTATCTGCCGTTCATCGCCAGGGCCGTCATCGATGCGCTGAAGATGCACCCGAACGTCAACGCCAGCTACAACGAGGACACCAAGGAGATCACCTACTACGACGCCGAGCACCTCGGCTTCGCGGTGGACACCGAACAGGGTCTGCTCTCCCCGGTCGTCAAGAACGCCGGCGACCTGTCGCTGGGCGGGCTGGCCCGGGCGATCTCCGATATCGCGGCACGCGCCCGCTCCGGTGACCTCAAACCCGACGAGCTGTCCGGCGGCACGTTCACCATCACCAACATCGGCAGCCAGGGCGCGCTGTTCGACACCCCGATCCTGGTGCCGCCGCAGGCGGCGATGCTGGGCACCGGGGCGATCGTCAAGCGGCCCAGGGTGATCGTCGACGAGTTCGGCAACGAGTCGATCGGTGTGCGGTCGGTCTGCTACCTGCCGCTGACCTACGACCACCGGCTCATCGACGGTGCCGACGCCGGTCGCTTCCTCACGACCATCAAGCGGCGGCTCGAAGAGGGTGCGTTCGAGGCGGACCTGGGGCTCTAGCCGCAGTGTCCACCGGAGCCGGGGGGCCGGCGACACCGAACGGCGCCGTCATCGCGATAGCCGGGTCATCCGGCCTCATCGGATCGGCGTTGATCTCCGCCCTGCGCGCGGCCGACCGCCGTGTGCTGCGGATCGTGCGCAGGGCACCGTCGAACGCCGACGAGCTGTACTGGAATCCCGACACCGGTGAGTTCGACGCCGGGGCGCTGGACGGGGTGGACGCCGTCGTCAACCTGTGCGGCGTCAACGTCGGTCAGCGGCGCTGGTCGGGTGCGTTCAAACAGAGCCTTCGCGACAGCCGCATCGCCCCCACGGAGGTGCTGGCCAACGCGGTCGCCGACGCCGGAGTGCCGGTTCTGCTCAACGCGAGCGCCGTCGGCTACTACGGCGACACCCGCGGCCGCGTCACCGACGAATCCGGCCCGGCGGGCGAGGGTTTCCTCGCGCAGTTGTGCGTCGACTGGGAGGCCGCCACGGCGGCGGCCGTCGACGCCGGCGCGCGGGTGGTGCTGCTGCGCACCGGGCTGGTCCTGTCCCCCGCCGGCGGTCTGCTGGCGCGGCTCAAACCACTGTTCGGCCTCGGCCTCGGCGCCCGGCTGGGCAACGGCAGGCAGTACATGCCGTGGATCAGCCTCGAGGACCAGGTGCGCGCGATGCTGTTCGCGATCGCCCGCGACGACCTGGCGGGACCGCTCAACGTGACCGGTCCGGCCCCCGTCACCAACGCGGAGTTCACCTCCGCGCTCGGGCGGGCGGTCAACCGGCCCACCCCGCTGATGGTGCCCGGGTTCGCGTTGCGCACCCTGCTCGGCGAATTCGCCGACGAAGGGCTGCTCGGCGGTCAGCGCGCGATCCCCGCAGCGCTCGAACGGGCCGGATTCGCGTTCCACCACAACACCGTCGGTGAGGCGCTCAGCTACGCCACCGGACCCCGAGACGCCTGACGGGTAGCGTCGAGAACATGGCGATTTCGATCAGGTCGTCGACCGGTCCCGTCGACGTCCAGCGGCTCGGCACCGTCGACTACCTCGACGCCTGGGAGCGGCAGCGCCGGCTGGCCGACGCCCGGGTGGCCGGCGGCCCCGACACCCTGCTGTTTCTGCAGCATCCGTCGGTGTACACGGCCGGTAAGCGCACTGAACCCCATGAACGCCCGGTGGACGGGACGCCGGTGGTCGACACCGACCGAGGCGGCAAGATCACCTGGCACGGTCCCGGTCAGCTGGTCGGCTATCCGATCGTCGGCCTCGCCGAACCGCTCGACGTGGTGAACTTCGTCCGCCGCGTCGAGGAGGCGCTGATCGCGGTGTGCGCCGGCCTCGGGCTGGAGGCGGGGCGCATCGACGGCCGGTCCGGGGTGTGGCTGCCCGCCGACGGCCTGCGCCCGGCCCGCAAGGTCGGTGCGATCGGTATCCGGGTGTCGCGCGGTACGACGCTGCACGGCTTCGCGCTGAACTGCGACTGCGACCTGTCGGCGTTCGCGGCGATCGTCCCGTGCGGGATCGCCGACGCCGGCGTGACGTCGCTGACCGCTGAACTGGGCCGGCGTGTCACCGTCGACGAGGTCAGCGGCGCCGTCGCCGAGCAGGTGTGTGACGCACTCGACGGCCGCCTGCCGGTCGCTGCGGGCGCGGCCGCGGGCGTAGCATCGACACAGTGACAGTCACGCCGCCGGAAGGTCGCAAACTCCTGCGTCTCGAGGTTCGCAACGCGCAGACGCCCATCGAGCGCAAACCCCCGTGGATCAAGACCCGCGCCAAGATGGGCCCGGAGTACAAAGAGCTCAAGGCGCTGGTCAAGCGCGAGGGACTGCACACGGTGTGCGAAGAGGCCGGCTGCCCCAACATCTTCGAGTGCTGGGAAGACCGCGAGGCGACGTTCTTGATCGGCGGTGAGCAGTGCACCCGCCGCTGCGACTTCTGCCAGATCGACACCGGCAAGCCCGCGGACCTCGACCGCGATGAACCCCGCCGGGTCGCCGAGAGCGTTCAGGCCATGGGCCTGCGGTACTCGACGGTCACCGGCGTCGCCCGCGACGACCTGCCCGACGGCGGCGCCTGGCTGTACGCCGAGACGGTGCGCGAGATCAAGCGGCTCAATCCCAACACCGGCGTCGAGCTGTTGATCCCCGACTTCAACGGCGACCCCGCACTGCTCGCCCAGGTCTTCGAATCGCGCCCGGAAGTGTTGGCGCACAACGTCGAAACGGTGCCGCGCATCTTCAAGCGAATCCGTCCGGCGTTCCGCTACGAGCGCAGCCTCGGCGTGCTGACCGCGGCCCGCGACGACGGTCTGGTCACCAAGAGCAACCTGATCCTCGGGATGGGTGAGACCCCCGACGAGGTGCGTATCGCGCTGGCCGACCTGCACGAGGCGGGGTGCGACATCGTCACCATCACGCAGTATCTGCGGCCGTCGCCGCGCCACCATCCGGTGGAACGGTGGGTGAAACCGGAGGAGTTCGTCGAGTTCGCGCAGTACGCCGAGGGGCTCGGATTCGCCGGGGTGCTGTCCGGTCCGCTGGTGCGGTCGTCGTACCGGGCCGGACGGCTGTACGCGCAGGCCGCGCGGCTGAAACCGGCCGCCGCCCCACCCGTATCCTGAGAGCCATGGCGAAGACCCGCAAACCCGCTGACAAGGCCGCCAAGGCCGAGGCGAAGGCTGCCCGCAAGGCCGCGTCGAAGCAGCGTCGCAGCCAGCTGTGGCAGGCGTTCCAGATTCAGCGCAAAGAGGACAAGCGGCTGCTGCCGTACATGATCGGCGCGTTCGTCGTGATCGTGGCGGTGTCGGTGGCGATCGGTGTCCTCGCCGGCGGGTTCGCGATGTACACGCTGATCCCGCTGGGTGTGGTGCTCGGCGTGCTGGTCGCGTTCATCATCTTCGGCAGGCGGGCGCAGAAGTCGGTGTACCGCAAGGCCGAGGGGCAGACCGGGGCCGCCGCGTGGGCGCTGGACAATCTGCGCGGACGCTGGCGGGTCACGCCCGGCGTCGCCGCGACCGGCAACTTCGACGCCGTGCACCGGGTGATCGGCCGTCCCGGGGTGATCTTCGTCGGCGAGGGCAATCCCGGCCGGGTCAAGCCGTTGCTCGCCCAGGAGAAGAAGCGCACCGCGCGGCTCATCGGCGACACCCCGATCTACGACGTCGTCGTCGGCAACGGCGAGGGCGAGGTGCCGCTGGCCAAGCTCGAGCGCCACCTGAACAAGCTGCCCGCCAACATCACCGTCAAGCAGATGGACGCCCTCGAATCGCGGCTCGCCGCGCTGGGCACCAAGATCGGTCCCGCCGCGATGCCCAAGGGTCCGATGCCGGCCCAGGCGAAGATGCGCGGCGTCCAGCGCACCGTGCGCAGGCGGTAGCGGCGCGCCGCAAACTGATCCTGGCGGAACCGGAGGCGCCGGTGCTCGAGCCCGCAGACCAGCGGCTGACCGTCGCCGAGGCGATCCACGCAAACACCCTGGGCGCGGCCTACCAGATCCGGCTGGACGACCTGGTGGGCTCGGTCGAGGTCGGCAAGTGGGCCGACCTGATCGTGCTCGACCAGAACATCCTCGAGATCGACCCGCACGACGTCCACCGCACGAACGTGGCGCTGACGATGATGAACGGCAACGTCGTTCACGAAAGCTAGGCGTCGAACGTGAACTTGTGCGCGAAGAACAGGCCGAACCTCGGGCACGAGCTCACCTTCGGCGCACCACCGCCGTCTTCGTGGCCAGATCATGCAGGCTGCGCAGGTCCGCATCGGTGAACAGCGCCGGGATCACCAGCGCGATCAACAGACCGCGCACCACGGCGCGGCCGAAGCCGACGTGTTCGCGGTCGTCCATCGACACCACCATCAGCCCGAGCGCGAACTGGCCGGGGCTGAAGCCGAACAACCGCACCGACACCGCCCCGACGACGAACCAGATGACGAGGATCGCCGTCGACATCACACCCATGGAGATCAGGCCGACGGACATCGCGAGCGCGGCCAGCCCGTAGGCGATGAACCAGTCGACCAGCATCGCGGCGACGCGACGGCCGAACCGCGCGATCGAGCCGGGACCGTTCTCGGGCAGACCGAGACGGTGCCCCGGATATTCATTGGGTGGTTGGCCCGGGCCGCCGGGTCCGCGGTGCGATTCCGGACCGGACAGCCAGGACCCGAGCGCGCGGGCCATACTGTCAGGATAGGCGGGCCCGCCGTGCCCGCCCCCGGCCCGGGTGTGACGCTCCGCCGTAACTTCGGCGCAACATGCGGTTGACGACCGTGCAACATCGTGTCCATAGCGTCTACGCGCGGGTTACCAGATAAAGGAGACAACTAAGTGGCAGATAAGACGGCCGACGACATCATCAAGCAGATCAAGGACGAATCGGTCGAATACGTCGACATCCGGTTCTGTGATCTGCCCGGCGTCGTCCAGCACTTCTCGATCCCGGCTTCGGCGTTCGACGAGAGCGTTTTCGAAGACGGCCTGGCGTTCGACGGCTCATCTGTCCGCGGCTTCCAGTCGATCCACGAGTCGGACATGATGCTGCTGCCCGACCCCGCGACCGCGCGCATCGACCCGTTCCGGCACGCGAAGACGCTCAACATGAACTTCTTCGTGCACGATCCGTTCACCCGCGAGGCCTACTCCCGCGACCCCCGCAACGTGGCGCGCAAGGCGGAGAACTACCTGATCAGCACCGGCATCGCCGACACCTGCTACTTCGGTGCCGAGGCCGAGTTCTACATCTTCGACTCGGTGAGCTTCGACTCGAAGATGAACGGCACCTTCTACGAGGTCGACTCCGAGTCCGGCTGGTGGAACAGCGGTGAACCGTTCGAGGCCGACGGCAGCCCCAACCGCGGCTACAAGGTGCGCCCCAAGGGTGGCTACTTCCCGGTCGCGCCCTACGACCACTACGTCGACCTGCGCGACAAGATGGCCACCAACCTGATCAACGCGGGCTTCGTGCTCGAGCGCGGCCACCACGAGGTGGGCACCGCCGGCCAGGCCGAGATCAACTACAAGTTCAACACGCTGCTGCATGCGGCCGACGACGTGCTGCTGTTCAAGTACATCATCAAGAACACCGCATGGCAGGAGGGCAAGACGGTCACGTTCATGCCCAAGCCGCTGTTCGGTGACAACGGCTCCGGTATGCACGCCCACCAGTCGCTGTGGAAGGACGGCCAGCCGCTGTTCCACGACGAGTCCGGCTACGCGGGCCTGTCCGACACGGCACGCCACTACATCGGCGGCATCCTGCACCACGCCCCGTCGCTGCTGGCGTTCACCAACCCGACGGTGAACTCCTACAAGCGTCTGGTGCCGGGCTACGAGGCCCCGATCAACCTGGTGTACAGCCAGCGCAACCGCTCCGCCTGCGTGCGTATCCCGATCACCGGCAACAACCCGAAGGCCAAGCGCCTCGAGTTCCGTTGCCCGGACAGCTCGGGCAACCCGTACCTGGCGTTCGCGGCGATGCTGATGGCCGGCATCGACGGCATCAAGCGCAAAATCGAGCCGCAGGCCCCGGTCGACAAGGACCTCTACGAGCTGCCGCCGGACGAGGCCGCCAGCATCCCGCAGGCCCCGACCTCGCTGTCCGCGGTGATCGACCGCCTCGAGGAGGACCACGAATACCTCACCGAGGGTGGCGTGTTCACCGAGGACCTGATCGAGACCTGGATCTCCTACAAGCGGGAGAACGAGATCATGCCGATCCAGATCCGTCCTCATCCGTACGAGGTCGCGCTCTACTTCGACGTGTAAGTCGGCTCGCCGACGCGACGTTTAGTCGGCTCGCCGACGCGACGTGTAAGTCGGCTCGCCGAGAAGGGCCGGGTGGCTCCCCCACTGTGGGCGCCGCCCGGCCCTTTCGCGTTGGATGGACGCCATGCGTGTACTGGTGCAGCGGGTGACCTCGGCGAGCGTGACCGTCGACGGCGAAGTCGTCGGCGAGATCCGGCCGCGGTCGCAGGGCCTCGTGGCGCTGGTCGGGGCGACGCACACCGACGACGCCGACACGGCCCGCAAGATGGCCGAAAAGCTCTGGCAACTACGGATTCTCGACGGCGAGCGATCGGCCGCCGACGAAGCGGCGCCGATCCTGGTGGTCAGTCAGTTCACGCTGTACGCCAACACCGTCAAGGGCCGAAGGCCGTCGTGGAACGCCGCCGCGCCGGGGCCGGTCGCCGAACCCCTGGTCGTGGCGTTCTGCGAGGCGCTGCGCGCACTGGGCGCCGAAGTGCGAACGGGAGTTTTCGGGGCGCACATGAAAGTGGAACTGGTCAACGACGGTCCGGTAACAGTGCTGTTGGAGCTGTGAACATCCTGCGTGTTCACGCGTAGCGTGTCCCCATGGCGACCAACTTCGACGCTCGGCTGGCAAGCTACTCCTCCCCTCTGTTGAGTCTCTTCCGGATCATCGCCGGACTCCTCTTCACGCTCCACGGCACCGCGAAGGTCTTCGGTTGGCCGACGGGTGAACCCGTCCCGGTCGGCACCTGGCCCGTCTGGTGGGCCGGGATCATCGAACTGGTGGCCGGTCTGCTGATCACCGTCGGCCTGTTCACCCGGATCGCGGCGTTCATCGCCTCCGGTGAGATGGCGGTGGCTTATTTCTGGAAGCACTGGCCGCCACTGGAAGGGCCGGCGAAGAGCTTCTGGCCCGCCGAGAACGGCGGCGAGGTCGTGCTGCTGTTCTGTTTCGGCTTCCTGGCGATCGCCGCGCTGGGTGCCGGTGCCTGGTCCGTCGACGCCCGCCGCCGCGGCCGGATGGCGGCGGCCGGTGGTGTCGCACCGAACCGGGTGGTCACCGGGACCGCGGCGCCGGCGGGTTACGCGACCGGGCAGCCGGTCCGCCGGGGTGGTTTGCTCAGCCGCTTCCGCAGGCCCCGCTACTAGGTGGCCCTCGACCGCCGCGCACGGTAGCTTCGACGCGGGGGGCTCCCGTCCATGACGTGCGCCCCATTGAGGAGGCTGCATGGGTGGGGACGGTCCCGTCGGCGTGGCCACGGGTCTGGACGCCGCGTGGTCCTCGGTGCCTCACCCGGTGATCGTGGTGACCGACGACGGCGTCGTGCGCGCGGTGAGCCCCGCCGCACACCTGCTGCTGCCCTCGGTGGAGCAGGGTTCGCCGCTGTACGGGAGCGTGCCGCTGTGGCTGTCGCGCGCGCACGAACAGCTCGTGCAGCGTCTCGACGCGCCGAACGCCGAGGACGCCACCGCATCCGGCAGCGTGAACGGGAGGCACTGCGACGCCCGCCCCACCGTGCTCGACGGTGAAGTGGCGTGGTGGTTACTCGAGGACAGGGGCCGGGAGCTGCGGGACACGCGGCAGGCGCTGACCCGCGAGCAGGCCCGCACGTCGTTCCTGGACGAGGCATCGGCGGCGCTGATGGCCACTCTCAACGTCGACCGCTGTATGACCGCGACGGTCCAGCTCGCCACACGGCATCTCGCCGATGCCGCGGCGGTCGTGGCCCCGGCGGCAGGCAACCGGCTACCGGTCGTCTGCGGGGACACCGATGCGGTGGAGTACCAGAAGGTCGAGGCCGACCCCGCGCTGGTAGCGGGGCTGAGCGAGGCACTGCGCGGTTTCCCGCCGGTGCCGTCGCGCTGGCTCGACCCCGCGGCGCTGCCGGATTGGCTCGTCCCCTCGACGTTCGAGGGTGAGGTGGGTTCGGTGCTGATCACGCCGCTGCCCGGCCTCGGGGTGCCGGCGGGCGCGCTGGTCCTGCTGCGGCGGACGTCCGAAGCGGTCTTCGGTGAGGACGAGGAGTTGTCGGCGCGCCTGTTCGCCGCACGGGCCGGTGCGGCGTTGTCCGCGGCCGGGCTCTATGCCGAACAGTCGGCGATCACCCGCGCCCTCATGCGCGATCTGATTCCGCCTCCGCTGCACCGGCTGCACGGATTCGAACTGGCGGGCGGCTACCGCGCCTCCGAGGACCATCAGGTCGTCGGCGGCGACTTCTACGACGTCCACCCCGGGGCCACCCCGGAGCAGGACACGCTGGTCGTCCTCGGGGATGTGTGCGGCAAGGGTCTGGAGGCCGCGATCCTGACCGGCAAGATCCGCAACACACTGCAGGCCCTGGCCCCACTGGCCGGCGACCACCGCAGCGTGCTGCGGCTTCTCAACAGCGCGCTGCTGTCGGCCCACCACACCCGGTTCGCCACGCTGGTCCTGGCGTCCGTCGCCCGCCGGGACGGCCAGGTGGTGTTGCGGCTGACCAGCGCCGGGCACTGCCCACCGTTGATCGTGCGCAGTGACGGCCGGGTGGAAGAGGCCGACACCCGCGGACACCTGATCGGTGTGTTGGAGGAGATCCGGGCACAGACCTTCGAGACGACCCTGGCGCCGGGCGAGACGTGCGTGCTCTACACCGACGGCGTGACCGAGGCCAGGGGCGGCCCCGTCGGCACCGACATGTTCGGCGAGGAGCGCCTCGCGGCTGTGCTGGAGGAGTGCTCGGGGATGCCGGCGGAGGCGATCGTCGAACGGATCATGATGGTCACGACACAGTGGGTGAATCGTCGCGAGCACGACGACATCGCCGTCGTCGCCATCACCGCACCGCGGCGGACACACCTGAGCGCGGTCGACGGCCACACCGCCGGGAGGTACACCGCATGAGCGCCGCAGTTGCCACCGCCCGCGAGCGGTTGTGGGACGCCGTCCTCGACGGCGACGAATATGCCGCTGTCGCTGTGGTTTTCGCCGCAATCGACGGCGGCGTGTCAGCCGAGGACGTCCTGCTCGACGTCATCGCACCGGTCCAGCACCGCGTCGGGTCGGAATGGGCCGCCAACCGGATCACCGTCGCTGCCGAACACGCCGCCACCGCCATCAACGACCGGGTCGTCGCGGCGCTGGCACACCATCCCGCGAGTGCGCCGGCGAGCAAGCACGGCCGGGTGACGGTGGCGTGCGTCGATGGCGAATGGCACGCGCTGCCCGCGCGGCTGCTCGCCGAAGTGCTGCGGCTGCGCGGTTGGCAGGTCGACTTCCTCGGCGCCCAGGTGCCCACCCCGCACCTCATCGCCCACCTGCACCAGAGCGGGCCCGTCGCCGTGGCGCTGTCGTGTTCCATCCCGACCCGGTTGCCCACCGCGCACGCCGCGATCACCGCCTGCCAGGCCGCCGGTGTCCCCGTCCTCGCCGGCGGCGCCGCGTTCGGTCCGGACGGGCGGTACGCCCGCCGGCTGGGTGCCGACGCATGGGGGCCCGACGCCCGGGCCGCCGCCGACTGTCTGAGCCGTGGCGTGGTACGGCGTCACCGATCGTCGGACGGTCTTGCGCATCTCGGCGACCAGGAGTACACGATGGTCAGCCGGACCGCCGCGCAACTGGTCAAGGCCACCGTCGTCGAGGTCGAGAACCTCTTCCGCGCGATGCGGGCCTACACCGACCAGCAGCGCCAGCACACCACCGAGGACATCGCCCACATCGTCGATTTCCTGGCGACCGCCCTCTACGTCGACGACGACGAGCTGTTCACCGGTTTCATCACGTGGACCGGCGACATCCTCGCCGCGCGCGGTGTTCCGGCCACCTCACTTCACCCGGCACTGGACTCACTGAAGGGCCAACTGGTGGAGTTCCCCCGCAGTCAGCGCCTTCTCGACGCAGCATCGATCGCCCTCGGCCGCATGGCCACCGACATGGAACCAATCGCATGAACCTCACCTTCTCCGTAGACACCGCCGACCGGTCGGCCACGGTACGCATCGCCGGTGAGCTCGACGCCCAGACCACCGACGAGTTCGTGGCCACCGCAACGCGGCTGCTCGAAACCCACAGTGCGCTTCGCGCGCTGCGCTTGGACTGCGCCGGCCTGACGTTCTGCGATTCCGTGGGGCTGTCGGGCCTGCTGCTCATCGAGCGCAGGACATCCGGCGCCGGCGTCGATCTGTATCTGGACAACCGGCCGACCTATTTCGAGCGGATCCTCGACATCACCGGGATCCTCGAATACCTCACCACGCGGACCACGGTGTCCACTCCCCCGGCACCCGAGGACACCGCCGACGAGCGCGACGAGACCGAGCTCGGTTAGCGGTCCAGGCCGAGGTCCTTGCGGAACCGCTTCATCCCGTCGATCTTCTCGGCCAGCGACGCGTCGGCGCCGGTGTAGAACATCCACGGCATGGTCAGGATGTGGGTGATGCCTGCGGCCTCGGCGCGGTCGTAGTCGGCCCGCACCAGCGCGTCGGTCAGCGGCGTGAGGATCGTGAAGTCGTCGACGGAAAGCCCCGCAGCCGTGCGTAGTTCGCGGAGTCGGCCGGCCGTCTCGATGGCCCGGTCGGTGGTGATCAGATCGCCGATCCAGCCGTCGTTGCGCGCGGCGCGGCGCAGCGCGACATCGGACAGGCCGCCGACGTAGATCGGGATGTGCGGCGGCGTCGGCTCCATCTCCAGCCGCGGCGTCGGGTAGAACTCACCGTCGAATTCGGTCCAGCCCGGCCGCCACAGCGCCCGGAAGAGTTCGAGCATCTCGTCGGTGCGCCTGCCGCGCCGGTCGAACCGCTGCCCCATCAACCGGAATTCGTCCTCGCACCAGCCGACGCCGATGCCGAGTTCCACCCGGCCGCCTGCCAGATAGGACGCGGTGCCGATGGCCTTCGCGGCGGAGTACGGGTCGCGCATCGCCGGGATGTAGACGGTGGTGACGAACCGCAGCCTCGACGTGACCTGGGCGAGGGCGCCGACGAGCACCCACGGGTCGGGCCAGTGGGTGAACGGCTGCCAGCGCCGCTGCCCGTCGCGGGTGTACGGGTACGGCGTCTCCAGCGTCTCGAGGTTCACCACGTGGTCGGGCACACCAAGCCCGTCGTATCCGAGTTCGTCTGCAGCGCGGGCGATCTCGACGACCTCGCTGGTGTCCACGAACGCCGGGCTGATGTAGTACTTCATTCGGGGTCCCGCGCCCAGGCCGGCTTGATGAAGATCCCGTCGGCCTCGACGGTCACCCCGTCGGCGTCGCGCAGCACACCGCGTGCGAAGGTCTTGACGCCGTCGGTGCGGTCGATCCACGCCTCGGCGTGCAGGGGCCCGAGCGGCGTGCCGCGCAGATAGCGCAGCGTGATCGTGCCGGTGAAGTTCGGTTTGGTGAGCCCCTCACTGGCCGCCTCGCCGAGCAGGTGGTCGAGCACCAGAGCGCAGATGCCGCCGTGCACCAGCTCCGGCGGCCCCTCGTAGGCGGCGCCCAGCGTGAAATCGCTCACCCACCGGTCGTCGTCGGTGCGGGTGATGCGCATCGGCGGTGCGATCGCATTGCGAAGGCCCACAGCCGGATTGGCCCACGCCAGCGGACGGCCGGTGTCGGCGTGGCGCAGGGTGTAGGTACGGTCACTGCGGCGGCTGTTGAGAGTCCGGGTGATCTCCTCGATCGCGTTCTTGGCCGCGGTGATGGTCTCGTCCTCGACGCCGGTGCGCACGCCGGCGTCGACGAGGTCGCGGATCGCCTGAGTCAGCGGTTCGTACAGCGCGCTCAGACGCGCGTACTCCTCACCACTGACCTCGTCGAACGGCCATTCCGGGCCGCCGGTCACCTCAGCCACCGAAGACCTTGCGCACCACGGTCTTCGCGCGCCGCGTCACCCGCAGGTAGTTGTCGAGGAACTCGCCGCCGTCGTCGTTTCCCCACCCGGCGGCCACCGCCACCGCGTTGAGCATCCGGCCCGGCCCGGGCAGCTGGTCGGTCGGTTTACCCCGCACCAGCACCAGCGCGTTGCGGGCGCGCGTCGCCGTCAGCCACGCCTGCCGCAACAGGTCGATGTCGCCCTCGGCGATGAGTTCGGCCGCGCCGATCGCGTTGAGCGCCTCCAGCGTCGAGGTGCAGTGCAGCGCGGGCACCTTGTGCGCGAACCGCAACTGCATCAGCTGCACGGTCCACTCGATGTCGGCGAGCCCGCCGCGCCCGAGTTTGGTGTGGGTGTTCGGATCCGCGCCGCGGGGCAGCCGTTCGGCGTCGACGCGCGCCTTGATCCGCCGGATCTCCTGCACCGCTTCGGCGGAGACGCCGCCCGCCGGGTACCGGGTCTTGTCGGCCATCAGCAGGAAGCGCTCGCCGAGTTCCAGGTCCCCCGCCACGCGGTGGGCCCGCAGCAGCGCCTGTACCTCCCACGGCTGCGCCCACTGCGTGTAGTACGCCTCGTAGGAGGCCAGCGTGCGCACGAGCGGACCGTTGCGCCCCTCGGGCCGCAACCCGGTGTCGACCTCCAGCGGCGGGTCGGCACTCGGTGTGCCCAGCAGCGCGCGCACCCGTTCGGCGATGCTGACCGCCCACTTCACCGCGGCGGATTCGTCGGCGCCGTTGCAGGGTTCGCAGACGAACATCACGTCGGCGTCGGAGCCGTACCCGAGCTCCCCGCCGCCGAGCCGGCCCATCCCGATCACCGCGATACGGGCCGGCGCGCCGTCGGCGGATGCATTGGCGCGCATCACCGCATCCAGCGCCGCCTGCAGCACCGCGACCCACAGGGCGGTCAGCGCCCGGCACACCTCGGTCACCTCGAGCATGCCGAGCAGATCCGCCGAGGCGATACGCGCGAGTTCGCGGCGCCGCAGCGTGCGCGCGGCGGCGATCGCGCGCACCGGATCGGCGTGCCTGCCTGCCGACGCCACCAGTCCGCGGGCCATCGCCTCGGGTGTGGTGTCGAGCAGTTTCGGGCCGTTGGGTCCGTCGGCGTAGAGCTGGATGACCTCCGGCGCGCGCATCAGCAGGTCCGGCACGTACGCCGACGTGCCGAGCACCCGCATCAACCGTTTGGCGACGGCACCCTCGTCGCGCAGCGTGCCGAGATACCACCGCTGTTCGGCGAGCGCCTCGCTGATCCGCCGGTAGGACAGCAGCCCGGCGTCGGGGTCGGGGGTGTCCGACAGCCAGTCCAGCAGGGTCGGCAGCAGCACCCGCTGCACGCGGCCGCGCCGGCCGCCCTCACCGGTCAGCGCCGCCAGATGGGTCAACGCACTCTGCGGCCCTTCGTAACCCAGTGCGGCGAGCTGCCTTTCGGCGGCCTCGGTGCTCATCCCCGGTTCCATGCCGAACGTCGGCTGTCCCACCGACTCCAGCAGCGGTTGGTAGAACAGCTTGGCGTGCAGCCGCGACACCCGCAGGCTCTGCCGTTTGAGTTCCTCGCGCAGCACCCCGAGCGCGTCGCGCTGCCCGTCGGGCCGCACGTGCGCGGCGCGGGCCAGCCAGCGCAGCGCCTCGTCGTCGTGTTCGTCGGGCAGCATGTGGGTGCGTTTGAGCCGCTGCAGCTGCAACCGGTGTTCGAGCAGCCGCAGGAACTCGTAGGAGGCGGTCATGTTGGCGGCGTCGTCGCGGCCGACGTACCCGCCCGCCCCCAGCGCGGCGAGCGCGTCGACGGTCGACGCCACGTGCAGCGATTCGTCGTTGCGGCCGTGCACGAGCTGCAGCAGCTGCACGGCGAACTCCACGTCCCGCAGACCGCCGGTGCCGAGTTTGAGCTCGCGGGCCCGCACGCCCGCCGGCACCAGCTCCTCCACCCGGCGCCGCATCGCCTGCACCTCGGGAACGAAATCCTCACGCTCGCAAGCGGTCCACACCATCGGTGCGAGCGCCTCGAGGTATGCCCGCCCCAGTTCGGCGTCACCGGCGGCGGGCCGCGCCTTCATCAGCGCCTGGAACTCCCACGTCTTGGCCCAGCGCTGGTAGTACGCGACGTGCGATTCGAGCGTGCGGACCAGCTGACCGTGCTTACCCTCCGGGCGCAGCGCCGCGTCGACTTCGAAGAACGCGTCGGCGGCGAACCGCATCATCTCCCCGGCCACCCGGGTGGTGGTCGCATCGGCCGGATCGGCGACGAAGATGACGTCGACGTCGCTGACGTAGTTCAGTTCGCGGGCACCGCATTTGCCCATCGCGACGACGGCGAGGCGGGGCCGCTCACCGTCGCCGCACACCGAGCGCATCGCCACCTCGAGCGCACTGGCGAGTGCGGCGTCGGCCAGATCCGACAGGTGCTGACCGACCGTGGGGAACGGCAGCACGGGTTCGTTCTCCACCGTGGGTGCGGTGTCGAGCGCGGCCAGCACGAGCAGCCGGTCGCGGTACAGCTTGCGCAGCGGCAGCAGGGCCGCCGGTGCGTCACCGGCGGATTCGGCGAGCGCCACGAACTCCTCGCGCAGCGCGTCGGCCGTCGGCAGCTCCACCTTGCCCGCGAGCAACCGCCAGGAGTCGGGGTGCGCGACGATATGGTCACCGAGCGCGAGGGAAGACCCCAGCACCGCGAACAACCGTCCGCGCAACGGTTTGTCGGTGAGCAGTGCCTGGTTGAGTTCGTCCCAGCCGTCGCCGAGCGCCTCGGCGAGCCGCACCATCGTGTGCAGTGCGCTGTCGGCGTCGGGTGCCCGCGACAGCGACCACAGCAGTTCGACGTGACGGTCGGTGGTCCAGCCCAGCTGGTCGAGGTGGGCGGGGGCCTGCTTCTCCACCAGCCCGAGGCGCCCGACACTGGGCAGTCTGGGGCGTTCGGTCGAAGGTTTCGCCACGCTGCTGACGTTACCGCGCCCGGGCTAGAGAGACAGGTAGGCCTGCAGCTCGTACGGCGTGACGTGGCTGCGGTACGTCTCCCACTCGGCGCGCTTGTTGCGCAGGAAGTAGTCGAAGACGTGCTCCCCCAACGCTTCGGCCACCAACTCGGAGTTCTCCATCTCGGCCAGTGCGACGCCGAGGCTGCTGGGCAGCTCCTTGTAGCCCATCGCCCGGCGCTCCTCGGGGGTCAGGCTCCACACGTTGTCCTCGGCCTGCGGCGCCAGCACGTAGCCCTTCTCGACACCGCGCAGCCCGGCGGCCAGCAGCACCGCGAACGTCAGGTACGGGTTGCACGCCGAATCGGGGCTGCGCACCTCGATGCGGCGCGACGACGCCTTGCGCGGGGTGTACATCGGCACCCGCACCAGAGCGGAGCGGTTGGCCGCACCCCACGACGCGGCCGTCGGCGCCTCCCCGCCGTGCACCAGCCGCTTGTAAGAGTTCACCCACTGGTTGGTGACGGCGCTGATCTCCTGGGCGTGCTCGAGGATGCCGGCGATGAACGACTTGGCGACGTCGGAGAGCTGCAGCGGATCGTCGGGGCTGTGGAAGGCGTTGGTGTCGCCCTCGAACAGGCTCATGTGGGTGTGCATCGCCGACCCGGGGTGTTCGGCGAACGGTTTGGGCATGAACGAGGCCCGCACCCCGTCGCCGAGGGCGACCTCCTTGACGACGTAGCGGAACGTCATCACGTTGTCGGCCATCGAGAGCGCGTCGGCGTAGCGCAGGTCGATCTCCTGCTGGCCGGGGGCGCCCTCGTGGTGGCTGAACTCCACCGAGATGCCCATCTGCTCCAGCGCGTCGATCGCGTGGCGGCGGAAGTTCGGGGCCGAATCGTGCACGGCCTGGTCGAAATAGCCGCCGTTGTCGGCCGGGATGGGCGGGGTGCCGTCGTCCGGGCCGGGTTTGAGCAGGAAGAACTCGATCTCCGGATGCACGTAGCAGGAGAACCCCAGATCGCTGGCCTTCGCGAGCTGGCGGCGCAGCACGTGCCGGGAGTCCGCCCACGACGGCGAACCGTCGGGCATCGTGATGTCGCAGAACATCCGGGCCGAATGGTGCTTCCCGGAGCCGTCGGCCCACGGCAGCACCTGGAACGTCGACGGATCGGGGCGGGCCACCATGTCGGCTTCGGAGACGCGGGCGAAGCCCTCGATCGACGATCCGTCGAACCCGATGCCCTCCTCGAAGGCGCCCTCGAGCTCGGCGGGCGCGATCGCCACGGACTTGAGGTATCCGAGGACGTCCGTGAACCACAGGCGGACGAAGCGGATGTCGCGTTCCTCCAGCGTGCGGAGCACGAATTCCTTCTGGCGATCCATGACGGCGAGCGTAGGTTCCGGCTGTTAATTCCGTGTTACACGGCTGCTAGAACTAGCACTGCAGTCCGTTCGGCGGGACCACGCCGTCGGTCAGGAAACGCACCACGGCGGTGTCCACGCAGGCGTCACCGTTGAAGACGACGGTGTGCTGCTTGCCCTGGAATGTGATCAGCGAGGCACCCATCTGCCGGGCCAGCGCGACACCCGCCTCGTACGGGGTCGCCGGATCTCCAGTGGTGGACACCACCACGACCTTGCCCGGGCCGGGGCTGGTGGCGGGGCGGGGAGCCGAGGTGGCGGGCACCGGCCACAGCGCGCACACGTCGCGCGGCGCGAACCCGGTGAACGGACCGTAGGACAGGAACGGCGCCGCCTGCCGGAAGCGCAGATCGGCCTGCACCCACACCGCCGGATCGGTCGGATACGGCGCGTCCACGCAGCGGATCGCGGTGAACGCGTCCTGCCGGTTCTGGTAGTGGCCGGCCGCGTCGCGGCGCTGGTACTCGTCGGCCAGCGCCAGCAGGTCGCCCGGGTCGGTCCCGCGCGCCAGCCCGAGCAGCCCGCTGGTCAGATACGGCCAGAACCGCGGGCTGTACAACGCGTTGCCGGTCCCGGTGATCGCGTCCTGATAGCTCAGGCCGCGCGGATCGGACGTCACGGCGGGCCGGGCCACCAGCGGGTCGACGAGCTGGTGGAAGCGGGCCACGAACTGGGCGGGGTCGGTCCCGAGCGGGCAGCCCGCGGATTTCGCGCAGTCGGCCGCGTAGGTGTCGAAGGCGCGCTGGAAGCCGGCCTGCTGGGCGACGGATTCGTCGATCGGGTCCAGGCTGGGGTCGACGGCGCCGTCGAGCACCATCGTGCGCACCCGGTCCGGAAACCGTTCGGCGTAGGCGGCGCCCAGCTCGGTCCCGTAGGAGAAGCCCAGATAGTTGAGCTGGTTCTCCCCCAGCGCGGCGCGGACCACGTCCATGTCGCGCGCCGCGGACGCGGTGCCCACATTGGCCAGGAAGTCCGCGCCCATCCGGTCGATGCACTGCTGGGCGAGTCCGCGGTAGATCCCCTCGATGTGGGCGACGCCCGCGGGACTGAAGTCGGCCATCGGCTCGCGGCGGTACGCGTCGAATTCGGCGTCGGTGCGGCAGCGCAGTTGCGGGGTGGAGTGCCCGACCCCGCGCGGGTCGAAGCCCACCAGGTCGAAGCGGCGGCCGATCTCGGTGCCGGCCAGCGCGGCGCCCATCCCCGCGACGGTGTCGACCGCGGACGCACCCGGTCCGCCGGGGTTGACCATGAGCGACCCGATGCGGTCCCCCGTGGCGGGCACGCGGATGACCGCGAGCTGCGCCTGGGCGCCGTCGGGCCGGTCGTAGTTCACCGGGACGGAGACGGTTCCGCACTGTGCGGTCGGGATCCGTCCGGGGTCGGTGACGAACTGCGCGCAGCTGCCCCACAGCGGCGGCTGGCCGAAGCGCTGGGTGGCGTCACCCTCCGGGGTGGCCGACGCCGGGCTCGCGGTGCCGCCGGAGACGACCGCCAGAACCGCCGCCGTCACCCACGCAGCCAGCATCGACCGCCGCCCTACCCGCCACATGGCGATCATGGTCGCACGGTGGTGGCGGCGCGGCGCCGCCCGCGGGTAAACGGTGACCTGGCTGTGACCGGGTTCAGCGGCACCGGGTGTCCGGCGGCGGGACGACGACGTCGATCAGATACTTGGCCGCGATGTCGTCGACGCAGGCGTTGCCCTGGAACACCACGGTGTGCTGGGTGCCCTCGAAGGTCAGCATGGTGCCGCCCAGTTGCCGGGCCAGGTCGACGCCGGCCTGATACGGCGTGGCCGGGTCGTTGGTGGTGGACACCACCAGGATCGGGGGCAGGCCGTCGACGTTGATCTCGTGCGGTTCGCTGGTCGGCGGGACCGGCCAGAACGCGCACGTGCTCAGCGGGGCGTGGCCGGTGAACTCGCCGTAACTCATGAACGGCGCGACCTCGCGCAGCTTGCGGTCCTGTTCGACGATCTTGGCGCGGTCGGTGATCGCGGGCCGGTCGACGCAGTTGACCGCGACGCGGGCGTCGGTCGAATTGTTGTAGCGGCCCTGCGCGTCTCGGCGCATGTAGAGGTCCGCCAGCGCCAGCATGGTGTCCCCGCGCCCGGCCTTGAGTTCGGTCAGGCCCTGCGTCAGATAGCGCCACAGGTTGGGTGAGTACAGGGTCTGGATGGTGCCGACTATGGCATCGCTGTAGCTCAGGCCGCGGGGGTCGTCGGTCTCGGCCGGTTCGTCGACGAGCGGGTCGAC
The DNA here is from genome assembly GCA_050205415.1 of Mycolicibacterium litorale. Taxonomy (GTDB): domain Bacteria; phylum Actinomycetota; class Actinomycetes; order Mycobacteriales; family Mycobacteriaceae; genus Mycobacterium; species Mycobacterium litorale_C. The sequence goes on along the minus strand of JBNMQY010000020.1, from coordinate 47,662 downwards.
CATGCTCGTGTAGACCTCGACGGCCTTGGCCGGGTCGGTGCCCAACGGGCAGTCCGGCTGTTTGGCGCAGTCGGCGGCGTAGTCGTTGAACGCGGTCTGGAACGCGGCGGCCTGGCGGATGTCGGCCTGCAGCGGGTCGGCGTTGGGGTCGACCGCGCCGTCGAGGATCATCGCGCGCACCTTGTCGGGGAAGTTCTCCGCGTACGTGGCGCCGATGCGGGTGCCGTACGAGTAGCCCAGGTAGGTCAGCTTCTCGTCACCGAGCGCGGCCCGGATGGCGTCGAGATCCCTGGCGACGTTGACGGTGCCGACGTTGGCGAGGAATTCTTTGCCCGATTTGTCGACGCAGCGCTGGATGAACTCCTTGGTCTCGTTCTCGATGTACTCGACGCCCTCCGGCGAATAGTCGACCTGGGGGTCGGCGCGCTGCCGGTCGTTGTCGGCGTCGGAGTTGCACCACACCGCAGGCGTCGAGGATGCGACGCCGCGCGGATCGAAGCCGACGATGTCGAAGCGTTCGCGGACCGACTGCGGCATGGTCGACAGCATCGACGCCGCCGCCTCGACCCCGGACTCGCCCGGGCCGCCGGGGTTGATCACCAGCGAGCCGATCCTGTCGCCGGTGGCCCGGAACCGGATCATCGCGAGCCGGGCCACGTCCCCGTCGGGTTTGGCGTAGTCGACGGGCACCGAGAGCAGACCGCATTCCGCCCCGGCCGGGATGCGCGATTCGTCCGACGGCGCACCGGCCTGGCACGGCGCCCACTGGATCGGCGTGCCCGGGCGTGGGACCGCGACGACCGCGCGACCGTCGACCAGGTTGCTGCAGCCCGCGACGAGCGGCAGTGCGATTACGGTCGCCGCGACCCCGATCCGAAGCCTCATGGCTCCACATGCTGCCATGAACTGCTGTCGGGCCCGGTGAGCGCGGTTACCGGGTCGCGCTCAGCAACTCCTCGAGGGCGGCACCGAAGTCGTCGGCGAGATCCCACAGATCGGGCAGCAGTTCCGGACAGGACACGATTCCGACGTCGAGTTTGCCGTTGAGCGACATCACCGTGATGTTGAGCCCGGACCCGTGGAAGATCGGGCCGACCGGATACATCGCCTTCACCTCGTTGCCGAGGTAGTACAGCGGGACCTGGGGACCGGGCACGTTGGAGACCACCAGGTTGAGGACCGGGCGGGCGCCGGACAGGCGACTGGCGGCGTAGACCCGCATCGCGGTGCCGAACACCGCGGGGGCGGCGAACTGCGTCCAGTCCTGCAGCAGCGTGGCGCCGATCGCCGTATTGTGTTGTTTGGCAACGGAATTGGCGTCCGCGATGGCCTTGATCCGCTCGACCGGGTCCGCGATGTGGGTCTCGAGGCGGGAGAACATCGCCGACACCTGGTTGCGGCCGGGCCGGTCGGACTTGTCGTGCACGGAGACCGGCACCGCGGCGATCAGCGTGCTGTCGGGCAGTTGGTCCCGGTCCGCCAGGAACTTCCGCAGCACACCCGACACCAACGCCATGACGACATCGTTGAGCTTGACGCCGAAGTGGTTCTTGACCTTCTTGACGTCCTCGAGGTCGAGTTGGGCGAACGCGATGTTGCGGTGGCTGCTGACGTTGGCGTTGAACGGTGTCTGCGGCGCCGCGAACGGCGGGGCCATCGACAGCCCGTTGCGCGCCCGCCTGACCGTGTCGAGGACGGTGTTGACCGTGACCGGCAGCGCGTTGGCCAGTTTGAGCGGCCGGGTGACGAACTTGACCGCACCGTTGACGGCGATCTCGACCGGGTTGCCGCCGCCGACGCCGGCGACCGGTTCGGGGTCGGGTGCATCGGGTTCGGTGCTGCACAGCTGCGACATCAGGCTCGCGCCGGTGACGCCGTCGACGGCGGCGTGGTGCACCTTGGTCACCACCACCAGCGGGCCCCCCTCGCGGGCGTCGGTCCCGTCGATGCCCTCGATCACCCACTTCTCCCACAGCGGACGTGACCGGTCGAGCGGCATCGAGGCGATGTGGCCGATGAACTCCGCCAGTTCCTCGCGGCCGCCCGGCGCGGGCAGCCCGGCCCGGTGCAGATGCCGATCGATGTCGAAGTCCTTGTCCTCCACCCACACCGGATGGTCGAGGTTGAACCGGTTGTCGGCGAGCTTCTCCCGGAACTGCGGCAGCGCGTCGATCCGCCGGCACAGCGCCTCACGCAGTTTTCCGAACGTGTAGCCGCCGGGCATCGACGACGTGTCCAGCTCGAGGATCGAGCACACGTGCAGGAGCTGCTGAGCGGTTTCGAGATACAGGAAACTGGCGTCGAGACCGCTGAGCCGTTGCATGGGCTCAGCGTAGGGGGCACGACCGCCGGTGTGAGGAAATCCACTCAACACCGTGTTCACCACGGTGTGCCGCGGTGGCACACTTGACGACGTCAGACGAACCCGGGGACCCGGACGGGCCTCGAGGATCGACCCGACCATCACGAGGGACAACGATGTCTGAGCAGACTGTCTACGGCGCTGCGTCCGATCAGCCCACCACCAAGCCGCGCATCAAGGTTCGCACCACCCACCTGCACAAGTGGAAGGCCGAAGGCCACAAGTGGGCGATGCTCACCGCCTACGACTTCTCCACCGCCCGCGCATTCGACGACGCCGGAATCCCCGTGCTGCTCGTGGGCGACTCGGCCGCCAACGTCGTCTACGGCTACGACACCACGGTGCCGGTCACGGTCGACGAACTCATCCCGCTCGTGCGCGGTGTGGTTCGCGGAGCCCCCCACGCGCTGGTCGTGGCGGATCTGCCGTTCGGCAGTTACGAGGAGGGCCCTCGCCAGGCTCTCGCAACGGCCACGCGCTTCCTCAAGGAGGCCGGCGCGCACGCGGTCAAACTCGAAGGCGGAGAACGCGTCGCCGAGCAGATCGCCACGCTGACCGCCGCGGGCATCCCCGTGATGGCGCACATCGGGTTCACCCCGCAGAGCGTCAACAGCCTCGGTGGATTCAAGGTCCAGGGGCGCGGCGACGCCGCCGACCAGACCATCGCCGACGCCATCGCGGTCCAGGAGGCCGGCGCGTTCTCGGTGGTGATGGAGATGGTGCCCGCCGAACTGGCCACCCAGATCACCGGCAAGCTGACGATCCCGACCATCGGCATCGGTGCCGGGCCCAACTGCGACGGGCAGGTGCTGGTGTGGCAGGACATGGCCGGCCTGACCTCGGGCAAGACGGCGAAGTTCGTCAAGCGCTTCGGTGATGTCGGCGGCGAATTGCGCCGCGCGGCAACGCAGTACGCCGACGAGGTGGCGGCCGGGGCGTTCCCGGCCGAGGAGCACAGCTTCTAGGCTCCTCCTACGCGAAGTCTCCTACGCGAAGTCGGGGCGCCGTTTGGCGAGGAAAGCGTCGACGCCTTCGCGTCCGTCGGCGGAGTCGGCACGCTCGGCGATCTGCCGGCCCTCGAGTTCCATCTGCTCTTCGAGGCCGTTGTGCGGCGAGGCGAGCAGCAGTGTCTTGACGGCACCGTGCGACGGTGCCGAACCGCCGGCCAGTTGTTCGGCCAGCGCGGTGGCGCGGTCACCGAGTTCGGCGTCGGGCACCACGTCGGTGACCAGTCCCCACTCGAGCGCCTCCGCTGCCCGCAGCGTGCGGTTGGTGAGCATCAGTTCCTGCGCGCGACGCAGCCCGACCAGTCGGGGCAGGTGGTAGGACGCGCTGCCGTCCGGGCTCAGCCCGACCTTGGTGTAGGCCATCGTGAACGACGCGGACTCGGCGGCCAGCACCAGGTCGCCGGCCACCGCGAGGCTGAAACCGGCTCCCGCCGCGGCGCCGTTGACGGCGGTGACCAGGACGGCGTCCATCCGGGCGAACGTCGAGATCGCCCGGTGCAGATCGTCGGCGACGCCCTTGATGAAGCGGCCCCGCGACGGCGCGGACGCGAACGCCTTGAGATCGCCTCCGGCACAGAAGAACCGACCGGAGCCGGTGAGCACCACCGCTTTGGTCGCTCGCGTGTCGCAGCGGGCGGCGACATCGGCGAGTTCCGCGGTCATGGTGTCGTTCATGCCGTTCGCCGCGTCCGGACGGTTGAGCACGATCCGGGCGACGGGACCGGACTGTTCGAACGTCACTGCCTGGTATTCGCTCACAGGAGGACTGTAGCGATCCGGATGCGCCCGGGTGATTCACCTCGATGTGGCAGGCTGTGTGTCCCCGCACCGATCAGCGAAGGTGAACATGGCAGGTAAATCCAAGACCTCCCGGCACACCGAGGTGGAGCGGAAATTCGACGTCGTGGAGTCGGACGGCTCCCCGTCGTTCGACGGGCTCAGCGCGGTCGCGTGGGTCGAGCGGCTGCCCGTCCAGCACCTCGACGCGGTCTACTTCGACACCCCGGGACGCGACCTCGCGGCACACCGGATCACCTTGCGGCGCCGCACGGGCGGCACCGACGCCGGCTGGCATCTCAAACTGCCCGCGGGCCCCGAGGCGCGCACCGAGGTCCGCGCCCCGCTCGGCGAGGACTCCGAGAGCACCGAGGTCCCCGACGAACTGCGCGACGTGGTGCTGGCGATCGTGCGCGACCGTCCGTTGGCGCCGGTCGCGCGGATCAGCACGCAGCGCACCGTCGACATGCTGCACGGCCCCGACGGCGACGCGGTGGCCGAGTTCTGCGACGACCGCGTGACCGCGTCCGCCGAAGGCGGCGACGAACAGCGCTGGCGCGAATGGGAAGTGGAACTCGTCGGCGCCGGGGACACCGCGCTGCTCGACCGGCTGGCGAATCGGGTGCTGGACGCCGGCGCGTCACCGGCGGGGCACGGGTCGAAGCTGGGACGGGTCCTCGACACCGGTCAGTCCGACGACGAGGTGAAGACCCGCAAGGAGCATCCGGTGCGTCGCGCCGTCGCCGAACAGGTCGAACAGCTGGTCACGTGGGACCGCGCGGTGCGGGCGGACGTCGAGGACTCGGTGCACCAGATGCGGGTGACGACGCGCAAGATCCGCAGCCTGCTGCAGTCCGCGGGCGGTGTGTTCGGGATCAGCGACGACGCCTGGGTGCTCGACGAACTGCGCCAGCTCGCCGCCGTGCTCGGGGTGGCCCGCGATGCCGAGGTCCTCGCCGAACGGTACGCCGACGCACTCGACAGGCTGCCCGCCGACCTGGTGCGCGGGCCGGTGCGTGACCGGCTGGTCGAGGGAGCCCGGCGGCGGTACCGGTCGGGGCTGCGCCGGTCGTTGATCGCGATGCGTTCGCAGCGGTACTTCCGTCTGCTCGACGCGCTCGAGGGTCTGGTGGCCGCCGAACCACCGGCCGCCCACCCGGGTGAGGAGCCGGCGCAGACCTCGATCGGCGCCGCCTACAAGCGGGTGCGCAAGGCGGCCAAGCGCGCGGCGGCGGCCGCCGACACCGAGCACGACGAGGCGCTGCACCGAATCCGCAAGGGCGCCAAGCGGCTTCGCTACACCGCTGCGGCCACCGGAGCCGGCAAGGTCTCGGAGCGCGCCAAGACGATCCAGTCGCTGCTCGGCGACCATCAGGACAGCGTCGTGAGCCGCACGCACCTCACCCAGCAGGCCGAAGCCGCGCACGCCGCCGGGGAGGACACCTTCACCTACGGGTTGCTCTTCCAGCTGGAGGTCGAGGTCGCCGATCAGGCGCGCGAGCAGCTGGACGACGCGCTGAGCAAGCTCGACAAAGCGGTGCGCAAGGTCAAGTGAAGGGCGGACGAGCTGGCCTGTAAGCCGGATTCTGTTCCGCGCCGTCATTGCTGACGACGCGGCGGCGACCATCCATCTGGACACTCCGTTGCCGGGTGCCTCGAGCGGCCTACCCGCAGGCTCGGGCGAGCAACCCTCGGACGCCTGCGCAGCCGCACGCATGCGGCCTTCTTGGCCTTGCTTCGGGTGGGGTTTGCCGAGCCACCCCGGTCACCCGGGGTGCTGGTGCGCTCTTACCGCACCGTTTCACCCTTACCGCCGCAGCGCCCGGAAGCCCTGCGGTGGCGGTCTGTTTTCTGTGGCACTTTCCCGCGAGTCACCTCGGATTGCCGTTAGCAATCACCCTGCTCTGTGAAGTCCGGACTTTCCTCGAACCGTTTCCGGTCCGCGGCCGCCCGGCCAACTCGTCCGCGCAGATCACCGTACCCTTGTCTGCATGCCGCAGGTGCCGCCGGCCCGATATCTGCAGCGGGCCCGTGACCTCGTCGACGCCCGCTACGCCGAGGCGATCACCGTCGACGACCTCGCGGCCGCAGCCGGCCTGTCGCGGGCGCACTTCAGCCGGATGTTCACCCGGACCTTCGGGGAGTCACCGCGGGCGTACCTGCAGACCCGCCGCCTCGAACGCGCCGCCGCCCTGCTGCGCTACACCGACCGCTCGGTGGCCGACATCTGCGCGATGGTCGGACTGCAGAGCGTCGGTTCGTTCACGACGAGCTTCGCGCGCGTCTACGGTCTGCCGCCCGCCGCGTACCGGGCCAGCCTGCCGCCCGCGGCCGCCTACGCCCGGGTGCCGTCCTGCATCCTCATGCGCGATACCCGACCCCCGGCCGACAGCCGGGTGAAGACAGCACACGGGGAGAAGACGGCGCCGCCCGTCCCGTCGTAGCGTCGGGTCATGAAAATCGCCAGCTCCCATCTGTGGGTTCACGACCAGCAAGTCGCACTCGAGTTCTGGACCACCAAGGTCGGAATGGAAGTGCGGCAAGATGTTTCGCTTCCAGACGCTGACGGCGCGTTCCGCTGGCTCACCGTCGGCCCGCCCGGCCAGGACGACGTCTCGATCGTCCTGATGGCCGTCCCCGGCCCGCCCATGATGGACGACGCCACCCGCAGGCAGGTGCTCGATCTGACCGCGAAGGGCTTCGCGGGCACGGTCTTCCTCACCACCGACGACTGCCAACGCACCTACGAGGAGTTGTCGGCGCGTGGCGTCGAGTTCACCGAGGCACCGCACCAGATGCCGTACGGCATCGACTCCGGGTTCCGTGACCCGTCCGGCAACAGCGTCCGCGTGACGCAACTGGCCGACGTGCCGGTCGCCGGCTGAGCCACGCCACGTCGCCGAGCGTGCGTCCACTGCGAAAATCCGGGCGATTTCTCGCAGTGAGCGCACGTTCGGCGCTGCGACTCTGCCAGTCTGACTGACGTGCCCCCACTCCTGAGAGTCCAGAACTTCAGCGTCTCAGCCGACGGTTTCGGCGCCGGCGAGAACCAGAGTTACGAACGACCCTTCGGCCACGCCGACCCCGGCGACATGTTCGCCTGGGCCGGCGCCACCGCCAGCTGGCCGAACCGCACCGACCCCGGAGGCAGCCGAGGCCTCGACGACTACTTCACGCGGGACTTCTCCCACAACATCGGCGCCGAGATCATGGGCCGCAACAAGTTCAGCCCGCACCGGGGCCCCTGGCAGGACCACGACTGGTTGGGCTGGTGGGGTGACGAACCGCCCTTCCACACCCCCGTGTTCGTCATGACCCACCACCCGCGCCCGTCGTTCACGCTGTCGGACACCACATTCCACTTCGTCGACGGCGACCCGGCCACGGTGCTCGCGCAGGCCCGCGAAGCCGCGCAGGGCAAGGACGTCCGGATCGGTGGCGGCGCCAGCGTCATCCGGCAGTTCCTCGACGCCGACCTCGTCGACACCCTGCACGTGGCGGTCTCCGACGTCCGGATCGGAGCCGGTTCACGACTGTGGGAATCACCCGAGGAGTTGGACGACCGGTTCCACCACGAGGTGGTCCCGAGCCCCAGCGGGGTCACGCACCATCTGTTCTGGCGGCGATGATGTAGGGGTGTCCCGCGTCCCCGATACCGATATCCCAGAACGCCATCCGGCCGTCAGGGCCTGGGCGGAGCCCGCCGACCTGCGGCGCCGCGGGGTTCGGTGGTTTGTCATCCTGGCATTCGGATGCGCCTGGATCCCCTGGTTCGCCGTGTACCTGGCGGGCGGATCGCTCGACGATCCGGTCATCCAGTTGCTCACCGCCGCGTTCGTGCCCGCCCTTGCCGCGTGTGTGGTGCGCCGGTGGATCACGAGGCAGGGCTTTCGCCACTCGGGGTTACGCCTGAACCTGCGCGGCTCGTGGTGGCATTACGCGGCCGCCGTGACGATCCCGTGGGGTGTGCTGATCCTCGCCGCGCTCATCGCCGCCGCGGTCGGGATGTGGACACCGCAGTCGATGGACGTGAGCGCTTCGGCGTGGCTGTATCTGGCGGCGGGACCGGCCGTCTGCATCGTGCTGTCCCCGATCTTCTGGGGCGAGGAGTACGGCTGGACGGCGTACCTGCGCGACCGCCTCGTTCCCGGCCGCCCGATCCTGACGACGTTCCTCACGGGGCTGGTCTGGGGGGTGTGGCACTGGCCGCTGCCCTGGGTCGGCTACTTCGGCGGCGACGCACCGGTGTCCGACGCGGTGTGGGGAATGCTGCTGTGGCTGCCGCTGAGCATCCTGCTCGAGTTCCTCATCGGATGGCTGTGGTCGGAGACGGCGTCGGTCTGGCCGGGCGCGATGCTGCACGCCGGCAGCAACATGGTGGCGTCGCTCGGAATGACGATGGTCTTCGGGGACGCCGTCGGGATCACCGGCACCACCGCGCTGCTGTGCGCCGCGCTGACGCCGTTCGTGCTCGCGGTGATTCTCTCCGGCCACACCGGCGGCAAGCGACTCCCGGCCCCGGCTTCCCCGGACCGCAATTTCGCATAGCTCCACTAAGCAATTACCATTCTTTGAATGGCTAATCAATTGCTCGAGCGCCCTGTGCGCCCCCAGGGCGGCGGCCTGCTGATCGCGGCACTGGCCGCGGCCGGCACCAGCGTCTCCCTGATGCAGACATTGGTCATCCCCCTCGTCCCCCAACTGCCCGACCTGCTCGACACCTCGGCGGCCAACGCCTCGTGGGCCGTCACCGCCACCCTGCTGACCGGAGCCGTCGCCACACCGATGTTCGGACGCCTCGGCGACATGTTCGGCGCCAAGCGCGTGCTGGTCGCCTGCGCGGCGCTGCTGACCGTCGGCTCGGTCATCGCCGCGTTGACGAGCTCCCTGGTGCCGCTGATCGTCGGTCGTGCGCTGCAGGGTTTCGGCGCCCCGGTGATCCCACTGGGGATCAGCGTGCTGCGCGCCTCGCTGCCCGCCGAGAAGGTCGGCGGCGCAATGGGTATGGTCAGCGCCTCGCTCGGCGTGGGCGGCGCGCTGGGACTCCCGCTGTCGGCGGTGATCGCCGAGAACCTCAGCTGGCACGCACTGTTCTGGTCCGCGGCCGCGCTCGGCCTCGGCTGCTGCCTGATCTTCGCCACCCTCGTCCCCGACATCGTCCCGTCGTCGGCCATGGGCCGCTTCGACGTCTTCGGCGCGGTGGGGCTGGCCGCCGCCCTCGTCATGCTGTTGCTGCCGATCTCGAAGGGATCGAGCTGGGGCTGGACCAGTCCGGGCACGCTCGGCCTGCTGGCCGGATCCGTCGTCGTGTTCGTCGCGTTCGGATGGTGGCAGACCCGGGCGTCCACTCCGCTCGTCGACATCCGCACGACGTTCAAAGCGCCCGTCCTGCTCACCAACCTGGCCTCGATCGCGATCGGGTTCGGCATGTTCGCGATGTCGCTGATCGGGCCGCAGTTGCTGCAGATGCCCAGTGCCACCGGCTACGGACTGGGCCAGAGCATGGTGGCGGCCGGGTTGTGGATGGCGCCCGGCGGTCTGGCGATGATGGCCTCGGCGCCCATCGCGGCCCGGATCATCGCGGTCCGCGGCCCCCGGTTCGTGCTCATCGTCGGCGCCGTCGTCATCGCGGCCGGCTATCTCGGCGGCACCCAGATGCTCGGCGCCCCCGCCGGTGTGCTGGCGTTCAGCGTCATCGTCAGCATCGGCGTGGGATTCGCGTTCGCCGCGCTTCCGACGCTGATCAACGGTGCGGTGCCGGTGTCGGAGACCGCCGCCGCCAACGGGATCAACTCGCTGGCCCGATCGCTGGGCACCTCGGTGTCGAGTGCGGTCATGGCCGCGGTGCTGGTGCAGATGACCGTGGATTTCGCAGGCCACGCCATCCCGTCGCTGTCCGGGTTCCGCACGGCGCTGCTGATCGCGGCGGGTGCCGCGGCGGCCGCCGCGCTCATCGCCACCGCCATCCCGTCCGCGGCTCCCGAGCCGGTACCGTCGCCCGTCGAACCCGTGCTGGCGCCCGCGCCGCTGCACCGGCGCGCGCAGCGGCTGGAGAACGTGATGACCGCGCTGGGCCGACAGGCCGCGGTCGGACTGCAGATCCCGTCGATGCCCAAGCGGCTCGACCGCGGGGACTACGTGATCGCCGCTTACCTGGGCGGCTCGGGACCCATGACACTGGCCGAACTCGGCCGCGCCGTCGACAGCCCCACCCGAGCGGTCGAAGAGCGCCTGACGACGCTGATCCGCGACGGGCTCGTCGGCCGGGTGCCCACCCCCGATCACGCCGCGCCGCCCCGTTTCACGCTGACCCCACGCGGCCGGGCGATCTTCGAGCGTCAGCGGTCGGAGAACATCGCCGGCCTGGAATCGGCGCTCAGCCGTTGGGACGACGGCGACGTCGCAGTGCTCATCGGGTACCTGGGCCGGCTGTCGGACGACATCGACGAGGTGAGCCGGCGGCGGCAGACGGCGGCCGCCCCGCCACCGCCCGTCTCACCGCACACCTACACCGAACCGCTGCGTGCGCAACGCGTTCCGGCCCCGACGGCACGCGACCGCTGGCGCTGAGCGCTGCTCAGCCGAGCCGGCGCAGCACCATCACGTTGTCCAGCCACGTGGTGGGCTGCCCGTCGGGGTCCTGACCCTGGCGCTCGACCGCGTCGGCGCGCAGCCGCTCCCAGCGCGCCGGGTCCAGCGCCAGCGAGGTCAGCGTCTCCTGCAGTGACGGCAGGTGGTGCTGGTGGCCGTCCTTCCACGTCCACTCCGGTGTCGCTCCGTGGTCCACGATCACCAGCAGCCCGCCTGCCGTGACGGCGTCGGCCGCGCGGCGCAGCGCGGCGGTGCGGTCCACGTCCAGCGGTGAGTGGAAGAACTGCGCCGACACCAGGTCGAAGCGACCCTCGGGGAAGGTGTCCGGCAGGTCGTGCTGTTCGAAGCGGATCCGCTCGGCGACGCCCGCCGCGGCGGCGTCCTCTGCGGCCCGTGCCAATGCGGTCGGCGAGACGTCGACGGCCACCACCTGCCATCCGCGCCGGGCCAGCCAGATCGCGTCGGCGCCCTCACCGCAGCCGAGGTCCAGGACACGACCCGGCGGAAGCGGTTCGACGATCTCGGCGAGCCGCACGTTGACCCGGCCGCTCCACACCCGGTCCTTCGCTCCGTAGTGCTGCTCCCAGAATTCCACCGTCTCAGACATTCACGTCCTCCTTCCATGCCGGAACCGGCAATCCGAACTCGTCGGCGAGCAGGCTCTGCACCACCGCCGCCGCGGCCTTCGATCCGGCCGCGACCGCCGCGGCGACCTGCGGCAGCTGCACCGTGACGTCTCCCGCCGCGAACACGCCCGGCACCGACGTCCGGCCGAACTCGTCGACCCAGACCGCCTCGGCCGACAGGGGATTCGGCTCGCCGAACCGCACCCCCAGCTGTTCGGCCAGCCCCGAGCGCTGCCCCACGGACGGTGCCACCATCAGCCCGCGGCGCGGCAGCACCGCACCGTCGGCCAGCACGATCTCCAGACCACCCGTCGCGCCGCGCACCTGCGCGACCTGCCGCGGCTCGACGCGGACGCCCGCCGCCTCCACCAGCGCGCGGTCCTCGTCACCGAGCTCGCCGGTCAGCAGCACGATGTCGGCACTCCACCCGCGCAGCATCAGCGCGGCGTGCACCGCGCGGGCGCCGTCGGCGAGCACCGCGACGGGGGCGTCGCGCACCTCCCAGCCGTGGCAGAACGGGCAGTGGAACACCGAGTCACCCCACAGCTCCGCGACACCGGGGAGCTCGGGCAGCCGGTACCGCATTCCCGTGGCGAGCACGATGCGCCGGGCCCGCTCGGTGCTGCCGTCGCCGAGCACGACGGTGAACACCTCGCCGCGGCGCACCTCGGCCACTTCCCCGGAGCGCACCTCGACCGAGTACTTCGCCAGTTCCCGGCGGCCGTCGGCGTACAGCTCGGCAGGCGGTCGCCCGTCGTGGCCGAGCAGTCCGCCGATGCCGTGCGACACCGCGTTGCTCGGTTCACCGGCGTCCACCACGAGGGTGCGGCGGCGCGCCCGCCCCAGCACCAGTGCGGCGCTCAGCCCCGCGGCGCCACCGCCGACGATGACACAGTCCCAGATCTCGTTCATGCCACGAGGTTGCCCGAGCCGGAGCCGAAGTGCCAAGCTGTTTTGCCATGCAGGCAAATGAGCCGCCCGAGGACGGTATGGACCAGCGGGTCCGCAAACGGCTGCGCGAACTGCGCCGCCAGCGCGGATACACCCTGGAGGAGGTGGCGGCCCGGTCGGCCATCGACGTGTCGACGCTCAGCCGGCTGGAATCCGGCAAGCGGCGACTGGCGCTCGACCATCTCCCCCGGCTGGCCGCCGCGCTCTCGGTCAGCACCGACGAATTGTTGCGGGCCCCGGAGGCCGAAGACCCTCGCGTGCATGCGAATTCGCACACCCGCCACGGCGTCACCTACTGGCCGTTGACCCGCCAGGGCTCGCCGAGTGGCCTGCACGCGTTCAAGATCCGCGTCAGCACCCGGCGGCGTAAACCGCCCGCCGAGCTACCCGTGCACGAAGGCCAGGACTGGATGTACGTGTTGTCCGGACGGCTGCGGCTGATCCTCGGTGAGCGCGATTTCATCGTCGAACCCGGTGAGGCCGTGGAATTCTCGACGTGGACACCGCACTGGTTCGGCGTGGAGGACGGCCCGGTGGAGGCGATCGTCATCTTCGGCCCCCACGGTGAGCGCGTCCATCTGCACACCTAGAGGTAGGCGGTCTGATTGACCAGCCGGACCGACGATCCGCCGTCGGGATAGAACTCGGCGATGCTCAGCGAGGCGAGGTCGAGGTGCAGCCGGTACAGGATGCCCTCACCAGCGTTGAGCGCCAGCCGCAGCATCGTCTTGATCGGGGTCACGTGCGACACCACCAGCACCGTCGAGGCGCCGTGGTCGGCGATGATGCGGTTGCGTGCCCGCCGGACCCGGTGCGCGACGGTGTCGAAGCTCTCCCCGCCCGGCGGCTCCACGCTGGTATCGCTCAGCCAGCGGCCGTGCACCTCCGGATCGCGCTGTGCCGCTTCCCCGAACGTCAACCCCTCCCACGCACCGAAGTCGGTCTCGATCAGGTCCTCGTCGACGGTGACGTCCAGCCCGAGTGCCTTGGCGGCCGCGGCCGCGGTGTCGAAGGCCCGCTGCAGGGGCGAGCTGACCACGGCGTCGATCCCGCCCCGCTGCGCGAGGTAGGCGGCCGCGGCGTCGGCCTGCTTGCGGCCCAGTTCGGTCAGCGCCGGGTTGCCGCGTCCTGAATACCGCCGCTCGACCGACAGTTCGGTCTGGCCGTGGCGCAGCAACAGAAAGCGGGTGGGCGCTCCGCGCGCACCCGTCCAGCCGGCGGGCGAGGTGGGCGTCTCGGTCGATGCGGCGGCGGGTTCGGCCGTGCGCGGCGCGGGTTCGATCCCCGCGGCGGCGTCCATCGCCTCGTTGGCCAGCCGGTCGGCATGGGCGTTGCGCGCCCGTGGGATCCACGAGTAGGTGACGCGGTCGAAGCGCTGGGCCAGCGTCCGCGCCTGCTGGTGAAGCGGGATCAGGTCGGGGTGTTTGACCTTCCACCGGCCCGACATCTGCTCGACCACCAGCTTGGAGTCCATCGCCACCGCGACGTCGGTGGCGCCCAGGTTCACGGCCTCCTCCAAACCCGCGATGAGGCCCCGGTATTCGGCGACGTTGTTGGTCGCCCGCCCGATCGCCTGTTTGCTCTCGGCCAGCACCGAGGTCCGGTCGGCCGAGAACACCACGGACCCGTACCCGGCCGGTCCCGGGTTGCCGCGTGACCCGCCGTCGGCCTCGACGATCACCTTCACTTCTTGAATCCCTCCGCGCGCACCAGGATCGCGTTGCACTCGGGGCAGCGCAGCACCTCGTCGTCGGCGGCGGCGGAGATCCGGGCCATCTCGCCGCGGTCGATCTCGAGCCGGCAGGCGCCGCACCGACGGCCCTGCAACTGCCCGGCTCCCGGACCGCCGCGGGCGCGTTGCCGTTCGTAGAGGTCCACCAGGTCGGGCTGCAGGGAGGTGAGCAGCTCGTCGCGACGGGTCAGGTGATCCTGGCGGGCACGGTCCAGCTCGGCCACCGCTTCGGCGAGCGCGTGCTGGGCGGCGGTCAGGGTGGTCTGCAGCTCGTCGATGCGCGCCAGACCTTCGGCGCGCTGGGCGGCGAGCTCCTCGCGGCGCTCCATCACCTCGAGCAGCGAGTCCTCCAGGCTGGCCTGGCGGCGTTCGAGCGTCTCGAGTTCGTGCTGCAACTCGCCGACCTGCTTGGCGCCGACACTTCCGCCCTGCAGCAGGGCGCGGTCCCGGTCCTCGCGCTGGCGGACACCCTCGATCTCGGATTCGAACTTGGCGACCTGTTCGTCGAGGTCCTCCATCGCGATGCCGAGCGCGGCCACCCGGTCGCCTGCCGCAGTGTGTTCGGCGCGGATCCGGTCCAGCTCCTCCTGTTCGGGCAGTCGTTTGACCCGGTGGTCGACCCGCGCCAGCCCGGCATCCACCTCGGCCAGCTGCAGCAACGAATGCTGCTGCCACACATCAGCTTTCACTTGTTTCCCTACTCGTTCCCAGATTCCACGGATCGGTGCGCAGATCGCAGACACGCACCGGTAACGCCTCGGAGAAGTGCTCGCGCAGTATGCCCGCGGCCTGTGCGCACCACGGGAACTCGCTGGCCCAGTGGGCGACGTCGACCAGCGCCACCGGCGATGCCCGCGTGTGCTCGTCGGCGGGATGGTGACGCAGATCGGCCGTCACGTACGCGTGCACGTCGGCGCGCGTCACCGTGGCGAGCAGCGAGTCGCCCGCTCCCCCGCACACCGCCACCCGCGAGATCATCCGCGACGGGTCACCCGCCGCCCGCACTCCCCACGACGTGGCGGGTAGCGCCGCGCCGACGCGGGAGACGAACTCCGACAACGGCTCCGGTGCCGGTAGCGAGCCGATGCGGCCGATGCCCACGTCGCCGGGGATCGGCGCGATGCTGAAGATGTCGAACGCGGGTTCCTCGTAGGGGTGCGCGCCGCGCACGGCGTTGAGCATGTCGCGGCGGCGCGCCGCCGGTGCGATCACCTCGACCCGGTCCTCGGCGACCCGCTCGACCGAGCCGACACTGCCGATGGCGGGCGACGCTCCGTCGTGGGGCAGGAACTGCCCGGTGCCCGGCGCGCTCCAGCTGCAGTGCGAGTAGTCGCCGATCTGTCCGCCGCCGGCGCCGAACATCGCCTCCCGCACCGCATCGGCGTTCTCGGCGGGAACGTAGACCACCCACTTGTCGAGGTCGGTATCGGCCGACACCGGGGAGAGCACCTCTTCGACGGTGAGGCCCAGCGCCGCGGCCAACGCGTCCGACACACCCGGTGACGCAGAGTCGGCGTTGGTGTGGGCGGTGAACAGCGCCCGCCCGGTCCGGATCAGCGAGTGCACGAGCGCCCCCTTGGGGGTGCTCGCGGCCACGGTGTCGACACCGCGCAACAGCAGCGGGTGGTGCGCGAGTAGCAGCCCACCCTCCGGCACCTGGGCGATGACGGCCTCGGTCGCGTCGACCGCGACGGTCACCGATTCGACGGGTTCGTCGGGGTCACCGCACACCAGCCCGACCGAGTCCCAATCGGCCGCCAGCCGGGGCGGGTAGGCCGCGTCGAGCACGTCGATCACGTCGCCGAGCCGCACGCTCATCGGGCCGCCCCCGCCAACTCCTCGGCCAACGCGTCGGCCAGCACGGGCCATTCCGCGCGAACCGCCGCCCGCAGGTACCCGCCGTCCAGGCCGACGAACGTGTCACACCGTCGCACCGCGATCCCCCTGTCCGCCAGTCGTCGTCGCATCGGCTCCGCATCGCGCACCGCGAACAGTACGAAGGGCGCGGCGCCGGGCACGCATTCGACGCCGATGCCGGTGAGACCCGTCACCATCTCTGCCCGCAACGCCGTGAGCCGGTGTGCCCCCGCGTCGGCGTCGCGCAGCGCCGAGGGTGCGTTGCACGCGGCGAGCGCCTCCAGCTGCAGGGTCCCTAGCGCCCAGTGGGCGCGCTCTGCGGTCAGCCGCCGCAGGACATCGGGGGCGCCGAGGGCGTACCCGACCCGCAGCCCGGCGAGCGCCCACGTCTTGGTCAGGCTGCGCAGCACCAGCACGTCGGGCGGGGCGTCGGCGGCCAGCGACTGCGGCTCACCGGGGACCGCGTCGGCGAACGCCTCGTCGACCACCACGATCCGGCCGGGACGCCGCAGCGCGAGGATCTCCTCACGGGTGTGCAGCACCGCGGTGGGGTTGGTGGGGTTGCCGACCACCACGAGGTCCGCGTCCGCAGGCACCCGCGCACCGGCGAGCCCGAAGGGCGGGTCGAGCACGACGTGCGTCACCGGCACCCCCGCCGCGGCGAACACCGCGTCGGGTTCGGTGAACGACGGCGCGATGAGCGCGACCGACCGCGGCCGCAGCCGGGGCAGCAGCGCGAACCCCTCCGCCCCGCCGGCCAGCAGCGCGACCTCGTCCTCGGCGCGGCCGTGCCGGGCCGCCACGGCGCGCACCGCGCGGCGCTCGTCGATGGTCGACGGGTAGCCGCCCAGGTCGGCCAGCCGCGCCGCAAGGCGTTCCACCAGCCATGACGGCGGTGCGGCTGCCCGCACGTTGACGGCGAAGTCGAGCATGCCGGGCAGCACGGCCTGGTCGCCGTGGTACCGGGTCGCCTGCGGCGCGAGACGTGGCACAGCACGACAGTAGTGCGCGGTGCGGGAGGTGAAGCCGAACGACCCCGGGAAGGCCGGTGGGAACGTCGGGGACAATGGAGCCGTGACCGACACGCTGGACCGCCCCACCGCCACCCGCCCGCAGCTGGTGTTGTTCGACCTCGACGGCACGCTGACCGATTCGGCGCAGGGCATCGTGGCCAGCTTCCGGCATGCGTTGGGCGAGGTCGGGGCCCCCGTTCCGGAGGGCGACCTGGTCAGCCGCATCGTCGGGCCGCCGATGCACCACACGCTGCGCTCGCTCGGTCTGGGTGAGCGGGCGGACGCGGCGATCGCCGCCTACCGGGCCGACTACACCTCCCGCGGATGGTCGATGAACCGCACCTTCGACGGCATCCCGGCGCTGCTGGCCGACCTGAAGGCGGCAGGCATCCGCCTGGCGGTGGCGACGTCGAAGGCCGAGCCGACCGCCGAGCGCATCCTGGCCCACTTCGGCCTGGACGGGTTCTTCGACGTCATCGCGGGCGCCAGCCCGGACGGCACCCGCGCGGCCAAGGCCGACGTCGTCGCCTCCGCGCTGGAGCGGCTCGCCCCGCTGCCCGACCGGGTGGTGATGGTCGGCGACCGCCGCCACGACGTCGAGGGCGCCGCCGTGCACGGTATCGACACCGTGGTGGTCGGCTGGGGGTACGGCCGCGCCGACTTCGCCGAACCCGGCCCGGACCCGGTACTCGCGCACGTCGAGACGGTCGACGACCTGCGGGAGGTGCTGGGTGTCTGACATGGGACCGCTGCACATCACGTTCGTCTGCTCCGGCAACATCTGCCGGTCCCCGATGGCCGAGAAGATGTTCGCCCACCAGATCGCCGAACGCGGACTGTCCGCGGCGGTGCGGGTGAGCAGTGCGGGCACCGGCGGCTGGCATGCCGGTGACCCCGCCGACGCGCGGGCCGTCCACGTGCTGCGCGCCCACGGCTACCCGACCACCCACGAGGCCGCACAGGTCGACGACGACCATCTGTCGGCCGATCTGGTCGTCGCGCTGGGTCGCAACCACGCCCGGATGCTGACCGAGTTGGGGGTGCCGGCCGGGCGGCTGCGCATGCTGCGCTCGTTCGATCCGCGGTCGGCGGCGCACCCGCTCGACGTGGAGGACCCGTATTACGGCACGCAGGACGATTTCGAGGACGTCTTCACCGTGATCGAGGCGGCGTTGCCCGGGCTGCACGACTGGGTGGACGAGCAACTCGCGACGCGGGGGCTCGCGAGCTGATGAAGCGTTGGGCGTTTCTGCTTCGGCCGGCGTGGCTTGCGCTGTTCGTGGTGGTGCTCGCCTTCGCCTATCTGTGTTTCACGGTGCTGGCGCCCTGGCAGCTGGGCAAGAACACCAAGACCTCGCGCGAGAACGACCAGATCTCGCGCTCGGTGACGGCCGAACCGGTGCCCCTGACCTCGGTGCTGCCCCGCCAGGACTCGGCCGCACCGGACGAACAGTGGCAGCGGGTGACCGCGACCGGCCGCTACCTGCCCGAAGCGCAGGTGCTGGCGCGGCTGCGGGTGATCGACGGTGACCCGGCGTACGAGGTGCTGGTGCCGTTCGCCGTCGACGGCGGGCCGACCGTGCTGGTGGACCGCGGTTACGTCAAACCCGAACGGGGCACCGACGTGCCGCCGATCGAGCCGGCGCCCACCGAGACCGTCACCATCACCGCGCGCCTGCGTGACGCCGAACCCGTCCCGCCGGGTAAGGAACCGTTGCGGGAGAACGGGATCCAGCAGGTGTACGCGATCAATCCCGGGCAGATCTCGGCGCTGACCGGGGTTCCGCTGGCCGGGTCGTATCTGCAGCTGGTCGAGGACCAGCCGGGCGGGCTGGGTGTCATCGGGCTCCCGCACCTCGACGCGGGGCCGTTCCTGTCCTACGGCATCCAGTGGATCGCGTTCGGCATCATCGCGCCGATCGGCCTCGGGTACTTCATCTACGCCGAGATCCGTCAGCGCCGCCGCGACAAGGCCGCCGTGGAGGCCGCCGCGGCGTCGACTAGACCCGCGACACCCGAGGACAAGCTCGCCGACCGCTACGGCCGGCGGCGCTGACCGCCACTGTCAGCACGGCGGCCGCCGCCTGTACCGCGCGCGACAACCGCACCGCACGCCGCAGATCACCCACCACCGGGGTGCGGCCGTCGCCCAGCGTCGGCCGGATCTCCAGTTCGTGGGCGTACTGCGTGGGGCCTCCCAGCCGCACGCCCAGCGCACCGGCGAAGGTCGCCTCGGCCACCCCGGCGTTCGGGCTCGGATGCCGGCGGGCGTCGCGGCGCCACGCCCGCAGCGCGGCGACGGGTGAGCCTCCCACGACCGGGGCGCACACCGTCGCCAACGCACCCGTCACCCGGGCCGGCACGTAGTTCACGACGTCGTCGAATCGTGCCGCCGCCCAGCCGAACCGGAGGTAGCGCGGTGAGCGGTTGCCGATCATCGCGTCCAGGGTGTTCGCGCCCCGGTACACGAGAAGTCCCGGCACTCCGGCGACGGCGGCCCACACCAGCGGCGCGATCTGGGCGTCGGAGGTGTTCTCGGCGATGGACTCGGCGGCAGCGCGGGTCAGGCCCTCGGCGTCGAGCACGGAGGGGTCGCGTCCGCACAGCGACGGCAGCAGGCGGCGGCCGGCCTCGACGTCGGGGCCGGCGTCGCCGCCTTCGAGCAGCTCCGAGAGGCGGGCTCCGACCCGGCAGAGCGAGGTGCCGCCGGCGGTGACGAAGGTGGCGGCCGCGGTGAGCGTCGCGGTCGCCAGCGGACCGCGGCGTCGCGCCGCCCGCTCGGCGACGACTCCCCCGACGGCGAGCCCGGTGAGCAGGACGCCGGTGTGCACCGCCCCCGCCCACCGCGAATCGGCGTACCCGATGCGCTCCAATCGCGCTGCGATACGGCCGAATCCGGCGACCGGATGGCCTCGGTGCGGGTCGCCCAGCACCGCGTCGGCCAGCACTCCGGCGGCGATTCCGGCGGCCCGGGCGCGGTTGTTCGGCGAGATCACCCCGGGAGCGTCTCATACGGCGTGCGACTGGACTCGACCCCGTCACCGTGCGCGGCCTCCCCCGACCGCTAACACGCTGCGCCAGAAGACCTTTGACTAGTGCAATAAGCCCACATATCCGGCGCGCGGGGGCTTTCGGTGCAGGACACACCCGCCGATAATCGATCATGGCGGCGAATGGCTGACTGCTCCGAGAAGCCCTTCCATCACGACTTTCCGAACGGCCACGCCATCACAGCCAACTTCATCGGGAATCGCGAGAAGGGTTGAGAAATGTCCGAGCAGGAACAGAACATCGAGGTCGTCAAGAAGGGTTACGACGCCTTCGCCGCCGGCGACATGGAGACCGTCATGGGCCTCTTCGACGACAACATCGAATGGGTCCACCCCGGCACGAGCGCGATCAGCGGCACCTACCACGGCAAGGGTGAACTCGGGTCCTATCTGGCCAAGCTGGGCGAGAAGCCGTTGGAGGTGCGGGTGACCCGGTTGATCGCCGAGGACGACACGGTCGTCGCGTTCACCGACGTGTCGGTCGCGGGCGAACGTGGCCGGGACGCCGACGTGTTCACGCTGCGCGACGGGAAGACCGTGCGCGTGGAGATCTACGGCGACACCGCCCTGATGGAGCGGGTGTACGGCAAGAAGCAGGCCGCGGCCGCGCAGTAGGTCAGTACCCGGCGTCGTGGTCGTAGACGTTGCGCAGCGGGCGCCCGCCGAGGTACCGCCGGAGGTTGTCGGTGAAGATCTCGACGATCTTCGCGTTCTCCGATTGCACGTTGGCGGCGCCGTGCGGGCTCAGGATCACGTTGTCGAGAGTCCACAGGGGTGACTCGGCAGGCAGCGGTTCGGTGGCCGTCACGTCGAGCACTGCGCCACCCAGCCGCCGCGCGCGCAGCGCCTCGATCATGGCGTCCTCGTCGATCGTCGTCCCGCGTCCCACGTTGACGACAAGGGCACCAGGGGGCAGGGCGGCGATCTCGCGTGCCCCGATCATCGCCCGCGTCTGGCCGGTGATCGGGGCGGCGACGACGAGGATGTCCGCGCGCGGCAGGTGATCTGACAGCGCCTGCCCGGTGACGACGTCGTCGTACGGCGGCGTGACCGGCCGCGGCGTCCGCACCACCCCGGTCGAGGACACTCCGAGCGCCCGCAGCAGCTCGGCGATCCGCGTGCCGATTTGTCCTGCGCCCACGATGACGGCGTGCCGCCCCGCCAGTTCGGACGCCGGACCCGTGCGCCACACTCTGCCGATCCGATCGTCGATGAGCCGGGGGACGTCGCGAGCGAAGTAGAGGATCCCGGCGAGGGCGAATTCAGCCAGCGGGCCGGCGTGGACGCCGGATGCGGTGGTCACGACGAGCGGTGAATGCCGTAGACCGAGCGCCTCCATGCGCGTCCCCACCCCGGCGGAGGTGGCTTGGATCCAGCGCAACCGGGGTGACTGCGCCAGCGTCTGCGCGGGTGTGCGCCAGTCGAAGTCGAACATCACCTCCGCGTCGGCGAGCAACGCCGTCCACCGGTCGTGCTGGTCGGGGGTCAGCTGCCGGGGGACCCCGACATGATCACTGCGCCAGCGTGGTTCGGGGAGCAACTCGGGTGCGCAGTGCACTCGCAGGCGCTGGTCGACGGCCGCGATCTGATCGACCAGTTCGGCGTCGAGAGGAGAGGCGATCAACACGTCAACCGAATCCGCTGCCTCGGCGGGGCGGCCGGCTATCGCCATACGTGCTCCACGTGTTCGATCTCTGCGACACCGGAGGTGATGCCGTTGACGGCCGCCGTCAGCGCGACCGGGTCGGCACTCAGCACGGTGATGGCCGCCCTGTCCCCGTAGGTCACCTCGGCCACCTCGAAGCCGCGCGCCCGCAGCTCTCCTTCGACCCTGCCGGCGTCCGCGTGGTCGGCCTCCAGCCGGAACACCTCCATCCGCAGACGCGGGCGCAGATTCGCCGACTCGATGGCGGCGGTGACGGTTCCGGAGTACGCCCGGGCCAGACCGCCCGTGCCGAGTTTGACGCCGCCCCAGTATCGCGACACCACCGCGGCGACGTTGGTCAGGTCGTGCGCCTTGAGCGCCCGCAGGATCGGTGTCCCGGCGGTCCCACCCGGCTCCCCGTCGTCACTGGATCGCTCTGTCCGACTGTCGGTTTCGTCGCCGAGCAGGTAGGCGTAGCAATGGTGCCCCGCACCGCGGTCGACGGTGCGCGCATGGGTGAGCAGTTCGGCGACGTGCTCCTCGCTCGACGCGTGCCGCAGCCGGGCGATGAACCGCGATTTCTTGATCACTGCCTCCGCACAGGGCCGGTCCTCGGGATCCAGCGTGTACGGCATACGCGGGATTGTATGGGAGCTGCGGGGCGGCACATGCGGCGCCGATCCTGGTGGGCGTGGACGGTATCGAACCGCCGACCGCTGGTGTGTAAAACCAGAGCTCTACCACTGAGCTACACGCCCCGTGCCGGGCAGGCTACCGCGCCCTCCGCCGGAGGCGGAAATTCGGCCCTCCGCCGGAGGCGGAAATCCAGCCGAGCGCCTCAGGCCGCGCGCAGGGCGGCCAGCGCCTCGGTCCACACCGCCTGATCGCGCGGCTCCCCCGGCCCCTTCATCTCCGCGAACCGCACGATGCCCTGCCGGTCCACCACGAAGGTGCCCCGGTTGGAGATGCCGGCGTCGGCGTTGAACACCCCGTAAGCCTGCGCGACCGCGCCGTGGGGCCAGAAGTCCGACAGCACCGGGAACGTGAACCCGCTCTGGGTCGCCCAGATCTTGTGCGTGGGCGGCGGGCCGACGGAGATCGCCAGCGTCACCGTGTCGTCGTTCTCGTATTTGGGCAGGTTGTCCCGGACCTCGTCGAGTTCACCCTGGCAGATCCCGGTGAACGCGAGCGGGAAGAACACCAGGAGCACGTCCTTGGCGCCGCGGAAATCGCTGAGCGTGACCGCCTGCCCGTTCTGGTCCTTGAGCGTGAAGTCGGGCGCCTCGGCTCCGGGTTCAAGCATCACCGTCGCCCCGCTGCCTTGGACTTGGGTTGCACCAGCCGGCTGGCGATCCAGTCCCCGAGGTTGGCCGACGATGTCTGCATCAGACCCGCCGTCGGCGCCGACTCGGCGATGTCCGCCGGTTGGACGTGACCGGGTTTGCCGGTCTTCGGGGTGACCACCCAGATGACGCCGTCGTCGGCGAGGGGGGTGATCGCGTCCATCAGCGCGTCCACCAGGTCGCCGTCGTCGTCGCGCCACCACATCAGCACGACGTCGATGACCTCATCGGCGTCCTCGTCGAGCAGCTCACCGCCGCACGCGTCCTCGATATCGGCCCGGATGTCGTCGTCGACGTCCTCGTCCCAGCCCAGTTCCTGCACAACCTGATCGTTTTCGATGCCCAGTCGTTGGGCGTAGTTCGGGGCGTCTTCCGCCGCGACCACCGTGGGTCCTCCTTCTGCCCGCTGTCCGTCATCCGGCCAGATACTCGAGTCGAGATTCTGTAGAGCCCTATCGTTGCACGTGCCCCACTGGTTACGTGCGGCCGCTGCCCCGGTTCGTCAATATGATGCGTCGCACAGTTCGAGCGCGACCTCCCTGGAGTCGTTCAACCGGGTCACCGCGGCGTTGAATTCGTCGGGCCCGGCGTCGCGGCTGATGGTGCCCGCGACGTCGCGGCTGGCGCCCACCCAGGCGTTCAGCGCGTCGCGCAACTCCGGGGAGAGCATGTCGGACAGACCGCTGCTGACCAGGTCGGCGCTGATGTTGAGCGCGTCCACGGCCGGACCGGCGCGTACCCCCACATCGGCGGAGTCCTCGTTGACCGCGTCGACGTAGGCGTTGACCGCGTTGATCGCATCCACGCTGGAACTGCTCAGGTCTTCGCACGCGGTGTGGATCGCCGCGGTGGTCAGCGACTCCTGCCGCTCCGACTCGCGGGCACTCGACTGCGCGATGGACTCCTCGATCGACGCCGACACCGAGGCGCGGTAGACGGGTGCGGCCTCCCGGTCGACCTGGCCGGTACCCGTGGTGACCGAGGTGCAGCCGACGATGACCATGGCCGCCGCGGCGATGCCGCCGAGGATCCGGGCAACTGTCTGCAGTCGCCTCCCCCGGCGCCGTCCACCGATCAGCACGGTCTGCAGACGTTACCGGTTGACCGGCCTCGTCGCGGGTTCATTGAGAGCACCCACCCCCAGCAGTGCGGGCGCGAGGTGATGAGGGAAGGATAGAGGTGTCGCGCGCGTGCGGGGTCACAAACCCCTCACGGTCGTGACGTACCGATACCGCCTGACAAGGAGCGGAAGTTGACCACCGAGTTCGTGCGCCAGGATCTGGCCCAAAACTCCTCTACTGCAGCCGAACACGACCGCGTTCGGGTGATCCGAGAGGGTGTTGCATCGTATTTGCCCGATATCGACCCGGATGAAACCGGTGAGTGGCTGGAGTCTTTCGACCAGCTACTCGAACGGTCCGGCCCGGCCCGGGCCCGGTACCTGCTCTTGCGGTTGCTCGAGCGCTCCGGGGAACAGCGGGTGGCGATCCCCGCGCTCACGTCGACCGACTATGTGAACACCATCCCGACCGAACTCGAGCCGTGGTTCCCCGGCGACGAGGACGTCGAGCGCCGCTACCGGGCCTGGATCCGGTGGAACGCCGCGATCATGGTGCACCGCGCGCAGCGCCCGGGAGTCGGTGTGGGCGGCCACATCTCGACCTACGCGTCCTCGGCCGCGCTGTACGAGGTGGGCTTCAACCACTTCTTCCGGGGCAAGAGCCATCCCGGCGGGGGCGACCAGGTGTTCATCCAGGGCCACGCCTCCCCCGGCATCTACGCCCGCGCCTACCTCGAGGGCCGGCTGACGGCCGACCAACTCGACGGCTTCCGCCAGGAGCACAGCCACCCCGGCGGCGGTATCCCGTCGTACCCGCACCCGCGCCTGATGCCCGACTTCTGGGAGTTCCCCACGGTGTCGATGGGCCTGGGCCCGATGAACGCGATCTACCAGGCCCGGTTCAACCACTACCTGCACGACCGCGGCATCAAGGACACCTCAGACCAGCACGTGTGGGCGTTCCTCGGCGACGGCGAGATGGACGAGCCGGAGAGCCGCGGCCTGATCCAGGTGGCGGCCAACGAGGCACTCGACAACCTGACGTTCGTCATCAACTGCAACCTGCAGCGCCTCGACGGCCCGGTGCGCGGCAACGGCAAGATCATCCAGGAGCTGGAGTCGTTCTTCCGCGGCGCCGGCTGGAACGTCATCAAGGTGGTGTGGGGCCGCGAGTGGGATGCCCTGCTGCACGCCGACCGCGACGGTGCGCTGGTGAACCTCATGAACACCACCCCCGACGGTGACTACCAGACCTACAAGGCCAACGACGGCGGCTACGTGCGCGACCACTTCTTCGGCCGCGACCCGCGCACCAAGCAGCTCGTGGAGAACATGTCCGACGCCGAGATCTGGAACCTCAAGCGCGGCGGGCACGACTACCGCAAGGTGTACGCCGCCTACCGCGCGGCGATGGAGCACAAGGGCCAGCCGACGGTCATCCTCGCCAAGACCATCAAGGGCTACACGCTGGGCAAGCACTTCGAGGGCCGCAACGCCACGCACCAGATGAAAAAGCTTGCGCTGCAAGACCTCAAGGACTTCCGCGACGCCCAGCGGATTCCGGTCAGCGACAGCGCCCTCGAGGAGAACCCCTACCTGCCGCCGTACTACCACCCCGGTCCGGAGGCACCGGAGATCCGCTACCTGCTCGACCGCAGGCGCGCGCTGGGCGGTTTCGTGCCGGAACGCCGGACGAAGTCCAAGGCGCTCACCCTGCCGGCGAGCGACGCCTACAAGGCGCTGAAGAAGGGTTCCGGCAAGCAGGAGGTCGCCACCACCATGGCGACGGTCCGCACGTTCAAGGAGATCCTGCGCGACAAGCAGATCGGCCATCGGATCGTGCCGATCATCCCCGACGAGGCGCGCACGTTCGGCATGGACTCGTGGTTCCCGAACCTCAAGATCTACAACCGCAACGGTCAGCTCTACACCTCCGTCGACGCCGAGCTGATGCTGGCGTACAAGGAGAGCGACGTGGGCCAGATCCTGCACGAGGGGATCAACGAGGCCGGGTCGGTCGGCACGTTCATCGCGGCGGGCACCTCGTACGCCACGCACAACGAGCCGATGATCCCGATCTACATCTTCTATTCGATGTTCGGGTTCCAGCGCACGGGCGACAGCTTCTGGGCGGCCGCCGACCAGATGGCGCGCGGCTTCGTGCTGGGCGCCACGGCGGGCCGCACCACGCTGGTCGGTGAGGGTCTGCAGCACGCCGACGGGCACTCCCTGCTGCTCGCCTCGACCAACCCTGCAGTCGTCGCGTACGACCCGGCGTTCGCCTACGAGATCGCGCACATCATCGAGAGCGGTCTGCACCGGATGTACGGCGAGAATCCGGAGAACGTCTACTTCTACATCACCATCTACAACGAGCCCTACGTCCAGCCGGCCGCACCGGAGGACCTCGACGTGGAGGGGCTGCTGCGCGGGATCTACCGGTACCGGGCGGCGACGGAGAAGAAGGCGAACACCGCGCAGATCCTGGTGTCCGGCGTGGCGATGCCCTCGGCGCTCAAGGCGGCCGAACTGCTCGCAGAGGAGTGGGACGTCGCGGCCGACGTCTGGTCGGTCACGAGCTGGAACGAGCTCAACCGTGACGGTGTGGAGGTCGAGAAGGAGCTGCTGCGTTATCCGGACCGGCCGGCGGGGACGCCGTACGTCACCAAGGCGCTGGCCGATGCGGCCGGACCCGTCGTGGCGGTCTCGGACTGGATGCGGGCGGTGCCCGAGCAGATCCGGCCCTGGGTGCCCGGCACCTATATCACGCTGGGCACCGACGGGTTCGGGTTCTCCGACACCCGCCCCGCCGCACGCCGCTACTTCAACACCGACGCCGAGTCGATCGTGGTGGCGGTGCTCGAAGGGCTCGCGCGCGACGGCAACATCGACATCTCGGTGGCGGTCGAGGCGGCCCGCCGCTACGAGATCGACGACGTGCTGGCAGCGCCGGAGCAGACCTCCGATCCGGGGGTGGCCTGACTCGAGTCGCTGCTCGGCATCGAGCGCTTGGAGGTATCCGCCAGAATCGTGGCGTAGCTTTTAGGGATGCCTGACAATCGGTACGTCCCGCCGGCGTCGACGGTCGAGGTACTGCAGACGGTGCCGGACTCGGTGCTGCGCCGGTTGAAGCAGTACTCCGGGCGGTTGGCCACCGAGGCGGTGGCCTCCATGCAGGACCGGTTGCCGTTCTTCGCCGGGCTGGAGGCCTCGCAGCGGGCCAGTGTGCACCTGGTCGTGCAGACGGCGGTGGTCAACTTCGTCGAGTGGATGCGCAATCCGCAGAGCAACGTCAGCTACACCGCGCAGGCGTTCGAGGTCGTCCCCCAGGATCTGACGCGCCGCATCGCGCTGCGCCAGACGGTGGAGATGGTGCGCACGACAATGGAGTTCTTCGAGGAGGCGGTGCCTCTGCTGGCCCGCTCCGAGGAACAGGTCACGGCGCTGACGGCGGGCATCCTGCGCTACAGCCGCGATCTGGCGTTCGCCGCGGCCTCGGCCTACGCCGATGCGGCCGAGGCCCGCGGCGCGTGGGACACCCGGATGGAGGCCAACGTCGTCGACGCGGTGGTCCGCGGTGACGTCGGCCCCGAACTGCAGTCCCAGGCGGCCACCCTCAACTGGGACGCCACCGCACCGGCGACGGTCATCGTGGGCCTGCCCCATCCCGACCGCATCGACCTGGCCTCCGACGACGTCCGCGACGTGGTGACCCGCAACGACCGGGCGGCGCTGTCCGATGTGCACGGCACCTGGCTGGTCGCGATCGTGTCCGGTCCGCTGTCGCCCACCGACCGGTTCCTCAAGGAGATGCTGGTGGCGTTCGCCGACGGGCCGGTGGTGGTGGGGCCGACGGCGCCGACGCTGTCGGCGGCGCATCTGTCGGCCACCGAGGCCATCGCGGGGATGAACGCGGTCGCCGGCTGGAGCGGCGCGCCGCGGCCCGTCTCGGCCCGGGAGCTGCTGCCCGAACGGGCCCTTCTGGGCGATGCGACGGCCGTCGCGGCTCTGGAAGCGGAGGTGATGCGCCCCCTCGGGGACGCCGGCCCGGCGCTCACCGAGACGCTCGACGCCTACCTGGATGCCGGCGGCGCCATCGAAGCGTGTGCACGTCAATTGTTCGTTCATCCAAATACGGTCCGCTACCGGCTCAAACGCATCGCGGACTTCACCGGTCGCGATCCCACGCTGCCCCGCGACGCGTACGTGCTGCGGGTGGCCGCGACCGTCGGCCGGCTGAACCGCCAAGCAGCGCAGTCCAGCCGGTCGAGTGGGCCATCGGCGCAGGTCCCGGCAGTGCGGCCGGCCAGTCCTAACCTCTACCGCACTGTCTAGAAAGTCGCGGTGCGGTCTCGGCGGAGTCGCATCACATGCCGTTTTGTGGACTTGCTACAAAAACATAAGACGAGGTTCATAATCTCTTACACGGCGCAAAGTCGACTTCACAGTGTTCTCTTAGAGACGTGCCCCAATCGCATACCCAGATCGCGCTGCTCGCGCCCGGCCAGGGTTCACAGACCCCGGGAATGCTCGAGCCGTGGCTGCAGCTCCCCGGCGCCGCTGAGCGCCTGGCGACGTGGTCGCAGATCAGCGGACTGGACCTCACCCGGCTCGGCACCACCGCCGACGCGGAGGAGATCACCGACACCGCGGTGACGCAGCCGCTGGTCGTCGCCGCCACTCTGCTGGCCCACGAGGAATCGGCCCGGCGCAATCTGTTCGGCACCGACACCATCGTCGCCGGCCACTCCGTCGGTGAGATCGCCGCCTACGCGATCGCCGGCGTCATCTCCGCCGACGACGCGATCAAGCTGGCCGCCACCCGCGGCGCCGAGATGGCCAAGGCCTGCGCGCTCGAGCCCACCGGCATGGCCGCCGTGCTCGGCGGCGACGAGGCCGAGGTGCTCGCCCGCCTGGAGGCGCTCGACCTGATCCCCGCCAACCGCAACGCCGCCGGCCAGATCGTGGCCGCCGGCGCGGTCGCCGCCCTGGACAAGCTCGCCGAGGATCCCCCGGCCAAGGCCCGTGTCCGCAAGCTGGCGACCGCCGGCGCCTTCCACACCGCGTACATGGCCTCCGCCCTCGAGGGCTACGAGGCCGCCGCCCGCGCCGTGGCCACCGCCGAGCCGACCGCCACGCTGCTGTCGAACGCCGACGGTCAACCGGTAGCCTCGGCGGCGGACGCGATCGACAAGCTGGTCGCCCAGCTGACCCGGCCGGTGCGCTGGGATCTCTGCACCGCAACGATGCGGCAGCGCTTCGAGAACGCCGAGAATGCCGCGATCGTGGAATTCCCGCCCGCGGGCACACTCGTCGGCATTGCCAAACGCGAACTCCGGGGGGTGCCGACGCACGCCGTCAAGTCCCCCGCTGACCTGGACGGGCTCACCTCGCTGTAGGTCCGCCGGACAATCACATATCGGTCGTTCGATTCCAAGAAGTCTCCGCTCCGCGGAGGCGTGTTCACCACCCATATAGAAGGAGCCACCGTGCCCGCAAGTCAGGAAGAAATCATCGCCGGTCTCGCCGAGATCATCGAAGAGGTCACCGGCATCGAGCCCTCGGAGGTCACCCCCGAGAAGTCGTTCGTCGACGACCTGGACATCGACTCGCTGTCGATGGTCGAGATCGCCGTGCAGACCGAGGACAAGTACGGCGTGAAGATCCCCGACGAGGACCTCGCGGGTCTGCGCACCGTCGGTGACGTCGTCGCCTACATCCAGAAGCTCGAGGAAGAGAACCCCGAGGCTGCCGCCGCGCTGCGCGAGAAGTTCACGCAGTGACCAGGCCTTCCACTGCTAACGGTGGTTTCCCGAGTGTCGTGGTGACCGCCGTCGAGGCCACCACGTCGCTCGCAGCCGATATCGAGAGCACGTGGAAGGGCCTGCTGGCGGGCGAGAGCGGCATCCGCGTCCTCGAGGACGAGTTCGTCACCAAGTGGGACCTTCCGGTGCGCATCGGCGGTCACCTCGTCGACAACGTCGACGACCACATGACCCGCATCGACATGCGTCGCATGTCGTACGTGCAGCGCATGTCGAAGCTGCTGGCTGGTCGGCTCTGGGAGAACGCGGGCAAGCCCGAGGTCGATCCGGACCGGTTCGCCGTCATCATCGGCACCGGTCTGGGTGGCGGCGAGAAGATCGTCGAGACCTACGACGCGATGAACGAGGGCGGGCCCCGCAAGGTGTCCCCGCTCGCCGTTCAGATGATCATGCCCAACGGTGCCGCGGCGGTCGCCGGCCTGGAGCTGGGCGCCCGCGCCGGGGTCATCACCCCGGTGTCGGCGTGCTCGTCCGGGTCGGAGGCCATCGCGCACGGTTGGCGTCAGGTCGTCATGGGTGACGCGGACTTCGCCGTCGTCGGTGGCGTGGAGGGCGGTATCGAGGCGCTGCCGATCGCGGCGTTCTCGATGATGCGCGCCATGTCGACCCGCAACGACGACCCCGCGGGCGCCTCGCGGCCGTTCGACAAGAACCGGGACGGCTTCGTGTTCGGCGAGGCCGGCTGCATGATGATCATCGAGACCGAGGAGCACGCCAAGGCCCGTGGCGCCAAGCCGCTGGCCCGGCTGATGGGTGCCGGCATCACGTCGGACGCCTTCCACATGGTGGCCCCGGCGGCGGACGGCCAGCGTGCCGGCCATGCGATGAAGCGGGCGATGGAGACGGCGGGGCTGTCCCCCAAGGACATCCAGCACGTCAACGCCCACGCCACCGCCACGCCGATCGGTGACACCGCGGAGGCCAACGCCATCCGGGTCGCCGGCGTGGAGCATGCCGCGGTCTACGCGCCGAAGTCGGCGCTGGGCCACTCGATCGGCGCCGTGGGTGCCCTCGAGTCCGCGTTGACGGTGCTGGCGCTGCGCGACGGCGTCATCCCGCCGACACTGAATTACGAGACGCCGGATCCCGAGATCGATCTCGATGTCGTTGCGGGCGAGCCACGGTATGGCGACTTCCAGTACGCCATCAACAACTCGTTCGGATTCGGCGGCCACAATGTGGCCTTGGCGTTCGGTCGTTACTGAGTAAGCACGGCCGACGGAAGGATCAGCGGAGCAGTAATGGCACGGTTAGCTACGGGGAACGGCTTCCCCAACGTGGTCGTCACCGGGGTTGCCATGACGACCGCCCTGGCTACCGACGCGGAGACCACCTGGCAGCGTCTTCTCGACGGCCAGAGCGGTATCCGTAGGCTCGAGGACCCGTTCGTCGAGGAGTACGACCTTCCGGTCAAGATCGGCGGACATCTGCTCGAGGACTTCGACGGCGAGCTCACCCGCGTGGAGCTGCGCCGTCTGTCCTACCTGCAGAAGATGTCGACGGTCCTGGGCCGGCGGGTCTGGGACCACGCCGGCTCCCCCGAGGTCGATCCGCGTCGGCTGATGGTGTCGATCGGCACCGGCATGGGTTCCACCGAGGAACTCGTGTTCAGCTACGACGGTATGCGGGCCAAGGGGCTCAAGGCCGTCTCTCCGCTGGCCGTGCAGATGTACATGCCCAACGCGGCCGCCGCCGCGGTGGGTCTGGAGCGCAAGGCCCGGGCCGGGGTCATCACCCCGGTCTCGGCCTGCGCCTCCGGTTCCGAAGGCATCGCCCAGGCGTGGCGCAACATCGTCCTGGGCGAAGCCGACATCGCGATCTGCGGCGGCGTCGAGACTCGCATCGAGGCCGTGCCGATCGCCGGGTTCGCGCAGATGCGCATCGTGCTGTCGACGACCAACGACGATCCGGCGGGCGCCTGCCGCCCGTTCGACAAGGACCGCAACGGGTTCGTCTTCGGCGAGGCGGGTGCGCTCATGGTCATCGAGACCGAAGAGCACGCCAAGGCGCGCGGTGCCAACATCCTCGCCCGCATCATGGGGGCGAGCGTCACCTCGGACGGCTACCACATCGTGGCGCCGGACCCCAACGGTGAGCAGGCCGGATGGGCGATGACCCGCGCCATCCAGCTGGCCGGTCTGCAGCCGTCCGACATCGACCACGTCAACGCGCACGCCACCGGCACCAGTGTCGGCGACGTCGCCGAGGGCAAGGCGATCAACAATGCGATGGGCGGACACAAGCCCGCGGTCTACGCGCCCAAGGGGGCGCTCGGCCACTCGGTCGGCGCAGTCGGCGCGGTCGAGTCGATCCTGACGGTGCTGGCGCTCAAGAACGGCGTCATCCCGCCCACCCTCAACCTGAAGAACCTGGATCCGGAGATCGACCTCGACGTCGTCGCAGGCTCTCCCCGGCCCGGTAACTACCACTACGCCATCAACAATTCGTTCGGATTCGGTGGGCACAACGTCGCGCTCGCTTTCGGGAAGTACTGAGACGCAGAGCTTCCCGGCAGTCAGCTGACATCGGAACGGGCAACAGGAGGATTTAGATGACGATCATGGCCCCCGAGGCTGTCGGTGAATCGCTGGACCCGCGCGATCCGCTGCTGCGGCTGAGCACGTTCTTCGACGACGGCACCGTCGAGCTCCTGCACGAGCGGGACCGCTCCGGTGTGCTCGCCGCGGCCGGCACCGTCAACGGCGTGCGAAGCATCGCGTTCTGCACCGACGGGACCGTGATGGGCGGCGCCATGGGCGTCGAGGGCTGCCGCCACATCGTCAACGCCTACGACACCGCGATCGAGGAGCAGAGCCCGATCATCGGGATCTGGCACTCCGGCGGCGCCCGCCTCGCCGAGGGCGTCAAGGCGCTGCACGCGGTGGGCCTGGTGTTCGAGGCCATGATCCGGGCGTCGGGTTACATCCCGCAGATCTCCGTCGTCGTCGGCTTCGCCGCCGGCGGCGCCGCATACGGTCCGGCCCTGACCGACGTCATCGTGATGGCTCCCGACAGCAAGGTCTTCGTGACCGGACCCGACGTCGTGCGCAGCGTGACCGGCGAGGACGTCGACATGGTCTCGCTCGGCGGTCCGGAGGCGCACCACAAGAAGTCCGGCGTCTGCCACATCGTCGCCAGCGACGAACTCGACGCCTACGAGCGTGGCCGCCGCCTGGTCGGATTGTTCTGCCAGCAGGGCCATTTCGACCGCACCAAGGCCGAGTCCGGCGACACCGACCTCAAGGCGCTGCTGCCCGAGTCGGCGCGGCGCGCCTACGACGTGCACCCGCTGATCACCGCACTGCTCGATGACGGTGTGCCGTTCGAGGAGTTCCAGGCCAAGTGGGCGCCGTCGATGGTGGTCGGCCTGGGTCGGCTGTCCGGGCGCACCGTCGGCGTGCTGGCCAACAACCCGCTGCGCCTCGGCGGCTGCCTGAACTCCGAAAGCGCCGAGAAGGCAGCACGTTTCGTGCGGCTGTGCGATGCGTTCGGCATCCCGCTGGTCGTCGTGGTCGACGTGCCGGGGTACCTGCCCGGTGTCGACCAGGAGTGGGGCGGCGTGGTGCGCCGCGGCGCCAAACTGCTGCACGCGTTCGGTGAGGCCACCGTTCCGCGCGTCACGCTGGTCACCCGCAAGATCTACGGCGGCGCCTACATCGCGATGAACTCGCGCTCGCTGGGTGCGACGAAGGTGTTCGCCTGGCCGGAGGCCGAGGTCGCCGTGATGGGCGCCAAGGCCGCGGTCGGCATCCTGCACAAGAAGAAGCTGGCCGCCGCCGCCCCCGAGGACCGCGAGGCGCTGCACGAGGAGCTGGCCGCCGAGCACGAGCGGATCGCCGGCGGGGTCGATTCGGCCATCGAGATCGGCGTGGTGGACGAGAAGATCGACCCCGCGCACACCCGCAGCAAGCTGACGCAGGCGCTGGCCGAGGCGCCCGCGCGACGCGGCCGCCACAAGAACATCCCGCTGTAACCGCTCTGCGCGCCAAGTCCGTCGCGCCGCTGTTGATGATCCTCAGCGGCACGTCGATGTACGTCGGGGCATCGTTCGGGGTGCTGCTGTTCGACACCATCGCACCCGCCGGGGTGGCGTGGCTGCGGGTGGCGGTCAGCGCGCTGATCCTCGTCGCGCTCGTGCGGCCCGCCCGTGCCGCGTGGACGGGACGGCCGATGCTGCTGGCCGGCGGGTTCGGTGTCGTCACGGCGTTGATGAACATCTTCTTCTACGAATCGGTCGCCCGGCTGCCGCTGGGCACCGCGGTGGCGATCGAATTCCTCGGCCCCATCGCGGTGGTGGCCTACGAATCACGGTCGGTGCGCGGTGTCGCCGCCCTGCTGGCGGCCGGCGCGGGGGTGGCGCTGATCGCCGACGTGCAGCTCGCCGCCGAACCGCTCGGGCTGTTGTTCGCGCTGTTGGCGGCGGGTTTCTGGGCCGGTTACGTGGTGCTCGGCAAGGCTGTCGCGAACCGTGGCGATTCGCTGAGCTCGCTCGCGGTCGGGTGGGCGATCGCCGCCGCGGTGA
The DNA here is from genome assembly GCA_050205415.1 of Mycolicibacterium litorale. Classification (GTDB taxonomy): domain Bacteria; phylum Actinomycetota; class Actinomycetes; order Mycobacteriales; family Mycobacteriaceae; genus Mycobacterium; species Mycobacterium litorale_C. The sequence continues at coordinate 13,301 of JBNMQY010000020.1, read as the reverse complement.
CCTCGCCGCTGCTGGTCGTGGTGCTGCAGGGCCGTCCCCCGGAGTCGGTGCCCCGGGTGGCGTTGATGGTGCTCGCGCTGGCGGTGCTGTCCAGCGTGCTCCCCTATCTGCTGGATCAGCTGGTGCTGCGGATGGTCGGCCGGGCCCGCTTCGCGCTGCTGCTGGCCCTGCTCCCGGTGGCCGCGGTGTTCGCCGGCCTCGTCATGCTGCGGCAGGTGCCCTCGGGCACGGAGCTCTTCGGGATCGCGCTGGTGGTGGTGGCCCTGCTGGTCAGCGACCACGCCAGGGAACCGGCACTGCCGGCGACCTGAAGGCTGGGCGCCGTCACCGCCTGGGCACGATCATCACCGGAACGGGACTGTGCCGCAGGATCTTCGCGGCCGCCGAACCGAGGAACACCTGGGCGGTCGGCCCCGCGGCTCCCGACCCGAGCAGCAGCAGATCGCCGGGCTCCCACGGAACGGCCTCGACCGCTTCGCGCCAGTCGTGGGACACCCCGGCCACGACGTCGACGTCGGGCGTCGTCATGCGCGCGCGGATGTCGTCGAGCTGCCTGGTCACCTCCTCCTCGGTGCGCTTGGACCACTGCTCGACGACCAGGCTCTCCGCGGTCGGGTCGAACGACCCGCCGAAGACCGCGACGGGCCGCACCGAGAACGAGGCGATGCGCAGCCGCACCGACCACCGTGCGGCGAGGTCGACGGCGGTCTCGATCAGGCGGACCGCGTCGGCGTGGCCGCCGTAGGCGACGGTCAGGCGGCGAATCGGGTCGCGACTGGACGGATAGCCGCGCGGGGCGAGCGCGACGGGGACCGCGGCCGTGTGCACGAGGCGGTCGGTGACGCTGCCGAGTGTGATCCGGCCGAGCAGGCCCGAGGACGAGGAGCCCACCACGACCGCTTCCGCGCGGTGGTGCGTCGCCAACTCCGTCAGGCCTTCGGGAATCGATGCCGACTTGTGGACGACCACCGAGATCTCGACGTCGCCGGACATCTCGTCGACCACCCGCTCGAGCGACGTGCGCACCTGCAGGGTGAGGTGATGCAGGTACTCGTTCTCGACCGGGTCGCCGCGCGGCGGCCATGGCCGCTCGACGATCGCCGCGGCGATGATCCGGTCGAAGGTGCACCGGGCGAGTTCGGCAGCCAGGTGCAGCGGCGCAGTGCTCTGCCTGCTGGCGCTGAACCCGGCGACGATCGTCATGGTGTGGCGGCGGTTTCGACCGTGGTGGCGACCACGTGGGTCACCGGCAGCTTGTGTTGTGCGCGGGCACGGTCGACGACGTCGAACCGTTGCCACACCGACTGTTCGGGCGGCAGCGTCGAGACGACGATCTGGTCGGGTTCGAATTCTTCGACGGCCTCGGACAGCGCCCGCAGCGGCCGGTAGTCCCCGAGCCTGCCGTCCGCGGTGAAGTCGTGGCCGCGCAGGGTGTGCAGAGTGTGCTCGAGGCGTTCGGACGCCGCTCTCTGCGTGGCTTCCTGGACGTCGAGGGGACCGTGGGTCGCGGCGGTGCCCGTCTCGATCGGGCTGGCCGGCACCACGACGAGGAACTGGGTCGCGCGGTCGGCCCCGATCTGGCGCAGCTCGTCGAGCAGTTCGGTGGAGTCCACCGTCTGATTGGCCAGCACCAGGACCCGGTGCGGTTTACCGGTACCGGGCACGCCCTCGGCGACCCGTCGCCGCTTGAGGAAGATCTTGTTCACCGCGTAGAGCGCCAACACCACCGCCCACGACAGCAGGCTCAGCACCAGCTGTGACCGCAGCGCGTCGTCGATGAACATCTGCACGAGGATCGCCACGATGCCCAGCGCGGTGAGCACCGACAGCACCGGGAACAGCCACATCTTCACCTTCAGTTGGGAATCCGGCGTGCGGCGCCGCAATACGATCTCGGACACCGCGATCAACAGGTAGACGAACAGGATGATGGCGCCGCTCGAGTTGAGCAGGAACGCGAAGATCGTGTCGGGCGACACGGCTGCGGCGATCACGCACAGGAAGCCGACCACCGACGACGCCAGGATCGCGATCGCGGGCACACCCCTGCGGGTGACGCGGACCAGTTGCGGCGGCGCCTCGCGGCGCGCGGCGAGGACGAACAGCATCCGCGACGCGGTGTACATGCCGGAGTTCAGGCAGCTCAGCACCGCGGTGAGCACGACGGCGTTCATCACGTGGTCGGCGTAAGGGATGCCCATCTCGGTGAACGCCGCGACGAACGGCGACGCGGCGATGCCCTCGTCGTTCCACGGCAGGATCGTCACCAGCAACAGCGCCGAACCCACGTAGAACAGCAGGATGCGCACGATCACCGAGTTGGCGGCCTTGGCCACCGCGCGTTCGGGATCGGCCGATTCGGCGGCGGCGATCGTCGCGATCTCGGCGCCGACCATCGAGAAGATCACCGTCACGATGCCGACCGTGATCACCCCGAAGCCCATCGGCATGAATCCGCCGTGGGCGGTCAGATTAGAGAAGTCGGCGTCCTTGCCGGGCCACAGGCCGACCACGAACAGCGCACCGAGTGCGATGAAGGCCAGGATCGCGGCGACCTTGATGCCGGCGAACCAGAACTCGAACTCCCCGTACGACTTCACCGAGAAGAGGTTGGTCGCCGTCATCAGGACCATGAACACGAGCGACGACGCCCACAGCGGGACATCGACCCAGTACTGGATGATCTTCGCGCCGGCGATGGCCTCGAAGCCGACGACGATGACCCAGAAGTACCAGTACAGCCACCCCACCGAGAAGCCCGCCCAGTTGCCGAGCGCGTCGCGGGAGTAGTCGGCGAACGAACCCGTGGACGGATGGGCCACCGCCATCTCGGCGAGCATCCGCATCACCATGATGATCAGGACGCCGCTCATGGCGTAGGTGAGGAAGGAGCCGGGTCCGGTATCGGCGATCACCACTCCGGACCCGACGAACAGTCCGGCGCCGATGACGCCGCCGATGGCGATCATCCGCAATTGGCGCTGGCTGAGCGCCTTTTTCAGGGTGGGTGCTGCAGTCATCCGAGTCGAATACCCAGATGTGAGTTACATCACTCCACGAGTGTGTCGACGAACTCCTGCGCCGCGCTCGCGGCCCGCTCGCGGTCGGCCGCGACCAGCCCGATGCGGGTGCGCCGGTCGAGGATGTCGTCGACGGTCATCGCGCCTTCGTGGGTGACCGCATACTCGAATTCCGCGCGGGTGACGTCGATCCCGTCGGCCACCGGGGCGGTCGGCCGGTCGCAGCGCGCGCCGGCGACCACCCGGGCCGCCTCCGCACCGTAGCGGGCGACGAGCGATCGCGGCAGGTCCGTCGGCGGGCGCGGCGTCGACATCGGGTTGGCCGGTGCGCCGACCAGCGGCAGGTTGCGGGTGCGGCACGGTCCGGCGGCCAGACCGCGCAGCCTGATGGCGCGGTCGAGGACATCCTCGGCCATGTACCGGTATTCGGTGAGCTTGCCGCCGATCACGCTGATGACTCCCGACGGCGATTCGGTGACCGCGTGGTCGCGCGAGAGGTCGGCGGTGCTGCCCTCCCCCGTGTCGATCAACGGTCGCAGTCCGGCGTAGGCGCCGCGGACGTCGGCCTCGGTCAACGCCGTGGCCAGCGCGGTGTTGACGGTGTCGAGCAGGAAGCCGACCTCCTGCGGACTCGGTTGCGGCACATCGGGTATCGGTCCGGGGGCGTCCTCGTCGGTCAGTCCGAGGTAGACCCGGCCGAGTTGTTCGGGCATCGCGAACACGAACCGGTTGAGCGTCCCGGGGATCGGGATCGTCAGGGCGGCCGCCGGGTGGCCGAAGGCGGCGGCGTCGAAGACGAGATGCGTTCCGCGCGAAGGCCGCAGGCGCAGCGTCGCGTCGACGTCGGCCGCCCACACACCGGCGGCGTTGATCACGGCGCGCGCGGTCACCTCGAACGAGTCGCCGCTGCACTGATCGGTGAGCCGCACGGAGGTGGCCGTCGCATCCGAGGCGCCCACCCGCGTGAGGATGCGCGCGCCGTGCTGGGCGGCCGTGCGCGCCACCGCCGTCACCAGCCGGGCGTCGTCGATCAGTTGGCCGTCGTAGGCCAGGAACGCTCCGGCCAGCCCGTCGCGGCGGACGGCGGGGACGAGCTCGGCGGCGCGCTGCGCGGTCACCCGGCGCGAGCGGGGCAGCGTCGAGGCGGGTGTCCCCGCCAACCGGCGCAGACCGTCGCCGGCGAGGAATCCGGCCCGTACGAGCGCCCGCGCGGAACCGTCCATCTCGGGCAGCAGCGGCACCAGTTGCGGCATGGCGGAGACGAGGTGAGGAGCGTTGCGGGTCATCAGGATTCCGCGTTCGACGGCGCTGCGTCGGGCGATGCCGACGTTACCGCTGGCCAGGTAGCGCAACCCGCCGTGGACGAGTTTGGAGCTCCAGCGGCTGGTGCCGAACGCGAGGTCGTGTTTCTCCACCAGCGCCACCGACAGGCCGCGGCTGGCGGCGTCGAGAGCGATGCCGGTGCCGGTGATCCCGCCGCCGATGACGACGACGTCGACCGCGGCGCCGTCGGCGAGGTCGGCCAGCTCGGCACCGCGGCGGGCCGCGTTGAGGGCTGGACCGTCCGGAGGCGTCATGGCCGCAGGTATCCGTTCAGGGAGTGGGCGAGCTCGACCGACAGCGCCTCGGCGTCGATCAGCGGAGCGACCATCTGAGCGGACTGGATCGTCGACTGGGTGATCAGCAGGCACATGGCCGCGAGCTGGCGCGGCTCACCCGGGCGGACGCTGCCGTCGCCCTGCGCGACTTTGATGGCGCCTGCCAGCGCGTCGATGAGGATCTGCTGGCTGGTGCCGAGTCGTTCGGTGATGTAGACCATCGCCAGCTCCGGCGCGCTGCGGAACACCGACATCACGATCTCGTCGTTGCGCAGCATCTCCCCCACGCGGACGATCCGGTCGACCAGCGCTTCGCGGCCGACGCCGTCCCCGGGGACGGCGTCGAGGACCCCGGCGATCCGCGCGGTCAGCAGCGCGGCGAGCACGGCATCGGTATCGCGCCACCGGCGGTAGATGGTGGGCCGGCTGACCCGCGCCCGGCGGGCGATCTCGGCGAGTGTCACCCGGTTGACCCCGTAGGCCACGACACACGCCGCGGCGGCGTCGAGGATGCGTTCCTCGACCGGCCGCGACGCATCCTTACGGATTGACATCATGTGTAATACTGTAACTTATGCCAGGTCGATCGGAGCATCCCGCATCCCTTCTTCCTCCGATGAAATGGGACGCCTGGGGTGATCCGGATGCTGCCAAGCCGCTGTCGGAAGGGATCCGGGCACTCCTCGAACAGGCGCTCGGCGTCACCGAGGGGACGCCGCCACTCGATCCGACCGAAGTGACCGTGCGCCCGTCGGCCCTCGCCGACGACGACCGCGCCGCGCTGGCCGCCATCGTCGGTGACCGGCACTGCCTGGCCGACGACGTCGGCCGGCTCCTGCACGCCGGCGGTAAGTCCACGCTCGACCTGCTCCGCCGGCGTGACCGCGGCCCGCAGGATGCGCCCGATGCGGTGCTGCTGCCCGCCGACGAAGAACAGATCGCCGCGGTCCTGCGGTACTGCGCGGCGCACCGGATCGCGGTGGTGCCGTTCGGCGGCGGCACCAGCGTCGTGGGTGGACTCGATCCGATCCGCGCCGACTTCACCGCGGCGGTCTCGCTCGATCTGCGGCGGCTGGCAGCGCTGCACTGGCTCGACGAGGTCTCCGGCGAGGCCGAACTGGGCGCCGGCGTCACCGGACCGGAGGCCGAACGGCTGCTCGGCGAACGCGGCTTCTCTCTCGGCCATTTCCCGCAGAGCTTCTGTTTCGCCACCATCGGCGGCTTCGCCGCGACGCGGTCGTCGGGTCAGGATTCGGCGGGCTACGGCCGCTTCGACGACATGGTGCGCGGGCTGCGGGCCGTCACCCCCGCCGGTGTTCTCGACGTCGGCCGCGCCCCGGCGTCGGCCGCCGGACCGGACCTGCGGCAGCTGCTACTCGGCTCCGAGGGCGTGTTCGGGATCATCACCCGCGTGCGGCTGCGGGTGCACCCCGTTCCCGAGGCGACGCGGTATGAGGCCTGGTCTTTCCCCGACTTCGCCACCGGCGCAACGGCTTTGCGTGCGGTGACGCAGACCGGTAGCGGTCCGACCGTGATCCGGTTGTCCGACGAGGCCGAGACCGGCGTCAACCTGGCCACCACCGAGGCCATCGGCGAACAGACCATCACCGGCGGCTGCCTGGCCGTGACGGTGTTCGAGGGCACCGCCGCCCACGCCGACAGCCGCCACGCCGAAACCCGGGCCGTGTTGCGCGCACACGGCGGCACGTCGCTGGGCGAGGAACCCGCCAGAGCCTGGGAGCACGGCCGGTTCGGGGCGCCGTACCTGCGGGATTCGCTACTGTCCGCCGGCGCGCTGTGCGAAACGCTCGAGACGGCCACCACGTGGTCGAACGTCGCGGCACTCAAGACCGCCGTCACCGAGGCGCTCACGAACGCGTTGGGCGAATCGGGCACGCCGGTTCTGGTGCTCTGCCACATCTCGCACGTGTATCCCACGGGCGCGTCGCTGTACTTCACCGTCGTCGCCGCCCAGCGCGGGAATCCGATCGAGCAGTGGCGCACCGCCAAAGCCGCCGCCTCCGACGCGATCATGCGCGCCGGCGGCACCATCACCCATCACCATGCGGTCGGGGCCGACCATCGACCGTGGATGCGCGACGAGGTCGGCGACCTCGGCGTCGACATCCTGCGCGCGGTCAAGGCGACCGTCGATCCGGCCGGAATCCTCAACCCCGGCAAGCTCATTCCATGATGAGCCACGTCACGGTGCTGACGAATCCGCTGTCCGGCCACGGCAACGCACCGCATGCCGCCGAACGCGCGGTCGCCCGCTTCCAGCGCCGCGGTGTCGACGTGACCGCGATCGTCGGGACCGACGCCGCGCACGCGCGACGCCTGGTGGACGAGGCGCTGGCCGGCGGCACCGATGCGCTGGTCGTCGTCGGCGGTGACGGGGTGATCTCGCTGGCCCTGCAGGCGCTGGCCCACGGTGACGTGCCGCTGGGCATCGTGCCCGCCGGCACCGGCAACGACCACGCGCGCGAATACCGCCTGCCCACCGGCGATCCCGAGGCCGCGGCCGACGTGATCGTCGACGGCCACACCGAGACCGTCGACCTCGGGCGCATCGACGACGCGGCCGGCGGGCACAAGTTCTTCGGCACCGTGATGGCGGCCGGATTCGATTCGCTGGTCAGCGACCGCACCAACCGGATGCGCTGGCCGCACGGCCGGATGCGCTACAACGTCGCGATGGTGGCCGAACTGTCGAAGCTGCGGCTACTGCCGTTCCGCCTGCGCTTCGACGACGGCGAGGCGGTCCACACCGAGCTCACCCTGGCCGCGTTCGGCAACACGCGAAGTTACGGCGGCGGCATGCGGATCTGCCCGGACGCCGACCACACCGACGGGCTGCTCGACGTGACGATGGTGCACTCGGCGTCGCGCGGCCGGCTGATCCGGCTGTTTCCCACGGTGTTCAAGGGCACCCACGTCGACCTCGACGACGTGACCACCGCCCGCGCGCGCGTCGTCGAGGTGGACTGCCCCGGGATCAACGCCTACGCCGACGGCGATTTCGCGTGCCCGCTCCCGGTGACGGTGTCGGCGGCGCCGGCCGCGTTGCGAATCCTCGTACCCGCCCCCTGACCGCGAGCAGACGCGTAAACCCCCATTTTCGGCCGAAAATGGGGGTGTACGCGTCTGCTCGCCGGGGGAAAGTCAGCCCACTCCGCGGCTCAGCCAGCTCACCTCGGCGCCCGCGCCGCCGTCCCGGTAGGGCTCCAGCGCCTCGTCCCACGCCGTGCCGAGCACGGTGTCGAGTTCGGCGGCCAGCACGTCCGCGCCGGCGGCCATCAGCGCCCGCAACCGCATCTCGGTCACGACGATGTCGCCGTTGGCACTCATCGGTCCGCTCCACAGACCCAGCTGCGGGGTGTGGCACCAGCGGTGCCCGTCCACTCCCGGACTCGGGTCCTCGGTCACCTCGAAACGCAGCACCGACCAGGACCGCAGGGCGTTGGCCAACTGCGCTCCGGTCCCCACCGGGCCCACCCAGTTGGTGACAGCACGAAGCTGCCCGGGCATGGCGGGCTGCGGGGTCCACTTCAAGTTGGCGCGCGCCGACAGGGTCGACGACAACGCCCACTCGACATGTGGGCACACCGCCGCGGGTGAGGCGTGCACGTACACCACGCCTGTCGTCGCGTCGGCGAACTGGTTCGACGCACGCATAGCTGCTCCTTCGGCTCCACGAGGGACGTCTTCCCCAAGCGGCCTCTTGAAACCGAATTACAACTGTGTCGCGCGTGTCTATTGTGCCTTGTGAGGCGCCTGTTGCGCTAGTGTGGCCCGAATTCTCTCAGGACTCCATCAGAGATCGTCGGCCACCGCTCGTACGCCCAGTCGCCGAAGTCGCGGTCGGCCAGCGCGACGAGCGCCAGATCAGCCTGCGGATCGACCCACAGAAACGTCCCTGACTGGCCGAAATGCCCGTACGTCCGCTTGGAGTTGGTCGACCCGGTCCAGTGCGGCGACTTGTCGCCGCGGATCTCGAACCCCAGCCCCCAGTCGTTCGGGCGCTGCACACCGAAGCCGGGCAGCACCCCGTCGACACCGGGGAACTGCACCGACACCGCGTCGTCGTGCATCTGCTGCGAGACCAAGCGCGGCCGCACCAGGTCGGCGGCGAACGCCGCGACGTCCGCGACGGTCGAGTACGCGCCGTAGCCCGCGGCCTCCGCGCCCCCGTCTAGCGTGCTGTCGGCCATGCCGAGCGGTTCGAACACCGCCTCGGTGAGATACCGGCCGAACTCGATACCCGCGGCCCGCTCGATCGTCTCGGCGAGCACCCCGAACCCCCGGTTCGAGTAGAGGCGGCGTTCGCCGGGTTCGCACATCGTCTCGTCGGAGTTCATCGCCAGCCCGGATGTGTGCGCGAGCAGGTGCCGCACGGTCGACCCGGGCGGCCCGGCCTCGGTGTCGAGGTCGACGACGCCCTCTTCGATCGCGATCTGTGCGGCGCGCGCCGCCAGCGGTTTGGTCACCGACGCCAGGCGGAACCGGTGCCGGAGGTCGCCGTATTCGGCGAGGACACCGGCCGGCCCGACCACCGCCGCGGCCGCGGTGTCGACCGGCCAGTCCGCGATCACGTCCAGCACGCCCACCGGGCAGATGTTACTTGCGGCAGACGTAGTAGTAGTTCAGCGGATCCGTCTCGATCTCCCGCACGTCGACGTCGGTGAAGCCCGCGTCGGCCAGCATCGAGGTGGCGAGCTCACGGCCCCAGCACGTTCCCAGCCCCGCGCCGTCGAGGCCCAGCGAGACACTCATGCAGTGCATCGTCGACACGGTGTAGAGGTAGGACGCCATCGGCACGCCGACGTTGTTCTCCAGGCGGCTGGACGCCTTGATGTCGACCATCAGGAACACTCCACCGGGCCGCAGCGCGCGGTGGATGTTGGCCAGCACCTGCGCGGGCTGCGCCTGATCGTGGATGGCGTCGAAGACGGTGATGACGTCGTAGGCGTCGGCCACGTCGAGTGCGGCGACATCCTCGGCGACGAACCGCGCGTTCTGCAGCCCGAGCCGCTGCGCCTCGGCGCGGCCGGTGCCCAGACCTTCGTCGGAGAAGTCGATGCCGGTGAACCGGCTGGCCGGAAACGCCTGCGCCATCACGTTGATCGCATGTCCGCTGCCGCAACCGATGTCAGCGACGTCGGCTCCTGCGCTCAACCTCTCGGGCAGACCGTCTGCCATCGGCAGGATGACGTCGACGAGTGCGGCGTCGAACACCTCACCGCTCTCCTCGGCCATCAGCGTGTGGAACCGCGGATAGGCGCTGTAGGGCAGTCCCCCGCCGTGCCGGAAGCAGTCCAGGATCTTCTGCTCGACCTCGCCGAGCAGCGGGATGAACTGAGCGACCCGGGCCAGGTTGTCGGGTCCCGCCGCGCGGGTGAGGACGGCGGCGTGCGTCCGCGGCAGTGAGTACGTCCGCGCCGTCGCGTCGTAGTCGACGACGCGGGCGGCGGCGACCCCGCCGAGCCACTCCCGCACGTAGCGTTCGTCGAGCCCGGCCGCGTCGGCGATCTGAACGCTGGTGGCGGGCGGCAGTTCCGCCAGGGTGTCGAGCAGTCCGGTCTGGTGTCCGATGGACAGCAGGATCGTCAGGCTCGCGCTGTCGAGGGCGCCGACGATGCGTTCGGCGAACTCCTCGGTCGAGGAGGTGTCATCGAGTGTGGTCATGAGAGATGACGCTAGGCGCGGGCCGGGCCCGGCGGATCGGGAAAACCATGCATTTGCGCCGGATCGGTCTACACGATGTTGTGCTGGTGCGCCCACGCCACCGCCGCGGCGCGCGAGGACACCTGCAACTTGAGATAGATGTTGGCCAGATGCCGGCCGACGGTCTTCTCGCTGATGAACATCTGCTGCGCGAGTTCCCGGTTACTCGCCCCGGCACTGGCGATGCGGCGCAGGATGTCGAGTTCGCGTTTGGTGAGCCCGCCCGGCGAGGGGTTGCCGCACATCGCCGTGGATTCCACACCCAACTGGGCGTAGATGCTCTCGGCTGTGGCCGAATCGGCGGCAGCCGCGGCGTCCTCGCCCAGCGCGCGGTGAGCCACCGCCATCCACTCGTACACCTCGGCGGCCTCGTATCGCGACTGCTGCGTACGGTATTCGCGCAGCGCGGCGGTGAGACTGTCGAGCGCCACGGCGTGCCGACCCCGCCGCACGTGGACCGCACCGCGAGCGTGGGCGGCCCATCCGCGGAAACCGGCGGTGCCGAATTGTGCGGCGCCGTCCTCCAATTCGGCGCAGAAACGTTCGGCGTCGTCGAATTGACCACGTGCCAAGGCGATCTCGACCGCGGCGCGCAGCAACCGCATCCGGTCCAGCCGGCCGGCGGCGGTCAGTGCCACGTGCAGGTCCGTCCACGCCGCCTGGCTCTGCCCGCGGCTACAGCGCAACAGTGCCTCGCCGGGCTGCGGATCGATCCCCGCGGCACGGGCCCTGGCGTACGCGGCGAACGCACCGTCGGCGTCGCCGCGCAGCCGCCGCACCTCCCCCAGCTGGTAGAAACCCTCGCCCGCCGCCCAGGAGTTGACGCTCTCGAGCATCTGGCTGGCGCCGGCCAACTGGTTCTCGAGGGTCGCGTAGTCGTCGGTGGCGGCCCGCACCTGCAGCCGGTGCACGTCGCACACCCCTCCGTAGGTGTCCGAACCGGCCGTCGCACACCACCGCTCCATGGACTGCACCCATGCGCGCATCCGCGGCAGGTCGGCGATCTTGTGGCAGACGTGCAGGACGATGCAGTAGATGTCACCGGCCCAGTCGATCGGCACGTCGTCGGCCAGCAGCGGCAGCATCACCTCGTCGAGCAGTCCGCCCGCGTGCGCCATCCGGCCGGCGTAGACCGCCTCGATCGCCTCGGCGACCATCGCCAGCGCGGTCAGCGCGGGAACGTCGAGGCGACCGCTCATCGCCCGCAGGTCTCCGACCCGCAGGGCCAGCGTCTCGAAGTCGTCGCTGAGCACCGCGACCACCGCATCCAGATAGGTGAGGTAGCCGTGCGTCGGGCTCTCCGGCACGCCGTCGAGCAGCCGGCGGGCGCGGTGCATCCAGCCGGCCGCGATGTTGAGGTCGCCGCGCGTGAGCCATGCGAGGGCCAGCTCGACGGCCTTGCGCGCGGCGGCGTTCGGATCGCTGCGCACCAGCTGGGCGAACACCCGCTCGGCGAATCGCACCGCATCCTTCGCCGAGCCGATCCGCCACGCGGCCACCGACAGCGCGTCGAGGTCGTCGATGTTGAGCGCCGCGATCGTGTTGGCGCGGGTGAATTCCGAGTACGCGCCGTGCCAGTCCCGGCGGGCGTGCGCCGCGCGCGCCGAGGCCAGCAGTTCGCCGAGGACGTCAGTGGTGGTGCTGTTCATGGTGTTCATCTCGCTCGGTTCAACGGTAGAGCGGCCCGACCGGTTCGATCAGGCGTTTCGCCAGGCCCGGCCGGATTCCGCAGGACACCCGAGGCATTAGGTTGTAGGCATGAGTCAGACAGTGCGCGGCGTGATCTCCCGGTCGAAGAAGCAGCCCGTCGAGGTGGTCGACATCGTGATCCCGGATCCGGGACCGGGTGAGGTGGTGGTCGACATCATCGCGTGCGGGGTGTGCCATACGGATCTGACTTATCGCGAGGGCGGGATCAACGACGAGTATCCGTTCCTGTTGGGCCATGAGGCCGCCGGCACGGTCGAGTCGGTGGGCGAGGGTGTCACGAATGTGGCGCCCGGCGATTTCGTGATCCTGAACTGGCGGGCGGTGTGTGGGCAGTGCCGGGCGTGCAAGCGGGGCCGGCCGCATCTGTGTTTCGACACCCACAACGCCGCGCAGAAGATGACGCTGACCGACGGCACCGAGTTGACTGCGGCGTTGGGGATCGGGGCGTTCGCCGACAAGACCCTGGTTCACGAGGGGCAGTGCACCAAAGTCGATCCCGAGGCCGACCCCGCCGTCGCCGGTTTGTTGGGGTGCGGGGTGATGGCCGGCATCGGTGCGGCGATCAACACCGGGGCGGTCACCCGCGACGACACCGTCGCGGTCATCGGCTGCGGCGGCGTCGGTGATGCCGCCATCGCCGGGGCTGCGCTCGTCGGCGCAAAGAAGATCATCGCCGTCGACACCGACAACAAGAAGCTCGACTGGGCGCGCCAATTCGGCGCCACCCACACCATCAACGCCCGCGACCTCGACGTCGTCGAGACCATCCAGGACCTCACCGACGGCTTCGGCACCGACGTCGTCATCGACGCCGTCGGACGGCCCGAAACCTGGAAGCAGGCGTTCTATGCCCGGGATCTGGCCGGCACCGTGGTGCTGGTCGGGGTGCCAACACCGGAGATGACGCTGGAGATGCCGCTGGTCGACTTCTTCTCCCGCGGCGGATCCCTCAAATCCAGTTGGTACGGCGACTGCCTGCCTGAACGCGACTTCCCCACCCTCATCAGCCTGTACCGCCAAGGCCGGCTCCCGCTCGAGAAATTCGTCTCCGAACGCATCGGCCTCGACGGGATCGAAGACGCCTTCCACAAGATGCACGCCGGTGAGGTGCTGCGCTCGGTGGTGATCCTGTGAGCGCGAGCAATATCGAGCGGGTCGTCACCTCCGGGGTCTTCGAACTCGACGGCGGCTCCTGGGACGTCGACAACAACATCTGGCTCGTCGGCGACGACACCGACGTCATCGTCTT
>JBNMQY010000019.1:0-94997 GCA_050205415.1 Mycolicibacterium litorale | reverse complement strand
GGGGGCGGGCAGCGGGTGGGTGACGCCGTCGATGCTGACCTGACGCTCGGCCATCGCCTCCAGCAGCGCGGCCTGGGTCTTCGGCGGTGTCCGGTTGATCTCGTCGGCGAGCAGCAGATTGGTGAAGATCGGGCCCTTGCGGAATTCGAAGCGCCCGGAGTGCATGTCGTAGATCGTCGAGCCGAGCAGATCGGCGGGCAGCAGGTCCGGCGTGAACTGCACCCGGGTGAACTGCAATCCGAGGGCGGCGGCGAAGGAGCGCGCGATGAGGGTTTTGCCGAGGCCGGGCAGATCCTCGATGAGGACGTGGCCGCGGGCCAGCACGGCGGTCAGGATCAGGTCGAGTGCGCGGCGCTTGCCGACCACCACCGACCCGATCTCGTCGAGGACCGCCTCGCAGTGCGCGGTGGTCGTCGCCGCCGGCATGTTCATACCCGCTCCAGCCGTCGCAGGATCTCGTCGAGCGCCTCCCGCCCGGGACCGGGTTCGTCCCCGCCGGTGCGCGAGACGTTCTCGGGATCCACCCACTGCCACAGGTGCGGTCCGAACAGCATCCGCCCGGTCGCCTGAAAAGCCCTGGGGTCCCGGGCTTTCCGCTGGCCCGTGGCGAGCTCGTACTGGCGCGCCAGCATCGGGCGCAGCCGCCGGTCCCAGTCCGACCTGGTGGACTCCGACCAGCCGATGAGGGTCTCCGTCCGCTCCGTCCAGCGGCGCAGCGCCGCCGCGCGCTCGTCGGCCTCGGTCATCACCGGCGACGGGGGCGTCTCGCTCGCGAGCGCCCAGCGGACCGCGATCAGCGCACCGGCCAGTACGACGGCGGTGACCGTCAGGACGTCGTCGCGGTCGAGCCGGAACACGGCGTAGAACTCCACGCCGATCAACAGCACGAGCGCGACCGCGACCGGGCGGGTCACGATGCGTCCTGCAGTTCGCGCAGCACGAGTTGCAGCACCCGCACCGCCGCCTCGCGGTGTTCCTCCCCCATGACGTGCACGCTGAACCGGGCCTCTTCGAACAGGTCGACGAGTTCGGCGGCGCTGTCCCCGTGCAGCAATCTCACGTCGACGGCACGGGCCAGCACTTCCGACGGGGTGTCGGAGTCCAGCGGCATCGCGCCAGGCGACCTGCCGAGTTCGCGTTCCATCGCCGCGTAACAGGCGATGATGGCTTCCCGCGGTTCGCGGCTGAGGTCGCCGATCGCGACCAGTCCGCGTTCGGCCGCGCGCGCCAGCGTCTCCGTCCGGCTCATCGGCGGCGTTTCGGGGTCGTCCGCGGTGGCCACCGACACCTGGGGGCGGCGCCGCCTGCTGCGGCCGACCATGGTGCCGATCACCGACAGCGCCACGAACAACACTGCGGCCCAGGCGAAGTAGCCGAGGATCGCGGTGGACGCCGGCGGTTCGGGTTCGGCCGGCGGGGGTGCCGGGTCGGTGCCTGCCGGCGCCTCCGGAGTAGAGGTGGGCTGTTCCGGTTGGTCGACGGCCACTTCCAGCCAGCCGCTGACCCGCATCAGCGCCAGCACCACCGCCAGCCACAGCACCAGGGCGGCGGCCACGATGAGCGTCATGCGCCACGTCCACCGCCTGCCGTCGCCGTCGCGGGCACGCCGCAGGTCGCCGGCGGCATCCGGGCGGACGACGGACCGGCGCGACTGGCTGATGATCGACACGGCGATGACGGCCACCGACAGGGCGAGCATCACCACCACGGCGACGAGCGGGCCGACGCCCGGTTCAGCCGGTTCGTCGGCGGAAGGTTCGGCCCCGGGGAGATGACCCCGCAACGCCACCCCGGCGAGCAGGATCAGCACGATCACCACGACCGTGCGTGCTGTCGCCTTCTCGGCACCGGGCATCGGCCAACCCTCGGCAGGTCACCGGCCGCCGGGGCGACGGCCGGCCGCCCCCATCGTGACACGGGCCGGCGGGCGGGCGGCGCCGAACGGGCGTCAGGTCAGAACATCTGCCAGTCGGAGGCGCCGTCGGGCTGGTCGTAGATCCCGGTCGAGTTCTTGATGACGACGGGGTCGCCGCTGCCGAAGTTGTCGAAGAACCACTGGGCGTCCTCGGGGGCGAGGTTGATGCAGCCGTGGCTGACGTTGCTGTTGCCCTGTGCACCCACCGACCACGGCGCGCTGTGCACGAAGATGCCGCTGTTGTCGATGCGCACGGCGTCCTGCACCTTGATCTTGTAGCCCTCGCCGGACGGATCGTCCACCGGCACACCGTAGGTGGACGAGTCCATCACGATGTCGGCGAACTTCTCCAGCACGTAGTAGGTGCCGTTCTTGGTCTCGTAGCCCTTCTTGCCCAGCGAGACGGGGAAGGTCTTCACGAGCTCACCGTCGCGCATGATCTCCATCTCCTTGGTGGAGTTGTCGATGGTGGCGACGAGCTGTTCGGGGACGACGAAGCTGGACTTGGCGCCGGAGGCGTCGATGTTGACGACCGTGCCCGCGGGCCAGAAGTCCTGCGGCCGCCAGCGCACCTCGGTGTCGCTGATCCAGTAGAAGCGGCCGGGCACCGCCGGTGTGGACGAGATGTGGATGGCCTCCTCGGCCATCGCCCGGTTCCCGATCGGCCGCTGGAAGTTGATGATGATCGGCTTGGCGGCGCCGGCCTTCGCCCCGTTGACCGGGTTGAACGTCGGCGGCGCGAACACCGGCTGGCCGACGTAGGGCGTCGGGTTCTGACCGGCCGGGGTGCCTTCGGGGATCGGCAGCGGCTGCGCATTGGGGCTCAGCGCGTTCGCCGCGGCGGGCGCCGGGAAGGCGAACGGATTGGCCGGCGGTGGCGGCGGCGCGATCGGATCGACGGGCGCCGGCGGGGGTGGCGGCAGAGGCTGTGCCAGCGCCGACGGGGCGCCCAGCGCCCCACCTCCCACGAGTCCGGCCGCGATGATCGCGGTGGTCAGCTTCCGCATGGTCCGCTGCGGCATGCGATACCTCCAGTCACAGGATCAAGGTCCAGTGTCGCACAGGACGTCGATCAGCCACCCGCGCGCGCAGGCCGGCAACCGTGGTCGCCGGTGCAGGCAGGGGCGCTGACCTGCTCAGTTCATCGCCACCGCGCAGAGAGTGTTACGTCGCCGAGGTACCGGCGGTGGTCAGGAGACTGGCGCGGTCGCCGACACCGACAGCTCCCAGCGCCAGAGCGGACCGTCCTCGACGTCGACCAGCTCGGCGACCCGGGTGAACCCGAGCCGGCGCAGCACGCCGGTGGACGGGTTCTCGCGTGCCAGCGTGTGCGCCACCATCGTCGCCACCGCGTTGCTGGTGGAGAGCGCTTTGTCGATCATCGCCCGGGCTGCGGCGGTGGCCAGACCCCTGTTGCGGTACTCCGGGGCGATCTCGTAACCGAACTCCACGGCACCGCCGCTCGGCGGTCCGGCGAAGCCGCCGGAGCCGACGAGCAGCGCTCCCCCGTCGGCGAGGAAGAAGTGCATCCACCAGCCGGCCTGATGCGGATGCTCGGTCAGCCGGTCGATCGTGAAGTCGATCGCTTCGGGGAACTCGGGCCAGCCGTCGGGTACGGCGGTGCCGAGCAGCTCACCGAAGGCCCCGCGGTCCTCACGCAGCGCGGTGAGGTGTTCCACGGTCGCGGGCAGCAGGACGACTTCGCTCACCCAGGCAGTGTGTCAGGCCGGGACGCCGTCGCGCCCGGTCAGGACCGCACGAGCCGGGCGATCGCTGCGCTGGCCTCGGCGAGTTTGGCGTCGGCCTGCTCACCGCCCTCGGCGACGGCCTGGCTGACGCAGTGACCGAGGTGCTCGTCGAGCAGGCCGAGCGCGACCGACTGCAGCGCACTGTTCACCGCACTGATCTGGGTGAGGACGTCGATGCAGTACTTGTCGTCCTCGATCATCTTCGCGATGCCGCGGACCTGCCCCTCGATCCGGCGCAGCCGTTTGGCGTAGTTCTCCTTCTGCGCCGAATAGCCGTGCACAGCAGCGCTTTCGAGGACGCCTTCGGGGCCCGGAACGCTCATCGTCAACCCTCCAGCATCTGCTTCATCTGCGCGATCTCCGCCTCCTGGGCGTCGATGATCTGCTGCGCCAGCGCCTTGGCCTCCTGGTTGTCACCGTTGGCGATCTCGGCCTTGGCCATCTCGACCGCACCCTGATGGTGGCTGATCATCGATTCCAACCACAGTGTGTCGAATTCGCGGCCGTTGAGCGACTCGAGACGCTTCATGGTGGCGTCGTCGACCATGCCGGGCATCGCCATGTCGTGGCCGCTGTGATCCATCCCGGCCTCGGGATCCTGGCCCCAGCTGCGCAGCATCCCCGACAGCTGCTCCATCTCGGGTCCCTGAGCGGCGGCGATCCCCGACGCGAGCTCCAGCAGCGCCGGATCGGTGGAGCGGTCCCGCGCGAGGTCGACCAACTGCAGCGCCTGCTGGTGGTGCGGCATCATGTCGCGCGCGAAGGTGATGTCGTCGGCGTTGTGGGGCGCCTGCGCATCGCCCGCGGGCGCAGTGTGGCTGTGGTCGGTGTGGCCGTCGCCCTGCTGTTCGGTCTGTTCGGTGCTCGTACACGCGGACAGGAAGAGCGCCGCGAGGAGGGCGGCGATCAGGGCGAGTGGCCGGATGATGCGAGTAGTCATGACACCAGCGTACGCGCATACCCCAAGGGGGTATGCGGAATCGGTTTGGCCGGGCGAAACGCCAGGCGCATAATCGATAGATGCCCTCAGGAAGTTCAGACGCTCGCGACACTTCTCTTCGCGCAAGCGGCTCATCGCCCGACATCAAACCGCGCAGCCGCGACGTTACCGACGGCCTCGAGAAGACCGCCGCCCGCGGGATGCTGCGGGCGGTCGGCATGGGCGACGACGACTGGGTCAAGCCGCAGATCGGTGTGGGTTCGTCGTGGAACGAGATCACCCCGTGCAACATGTCGCTGCAGCGGCTGGCGCAGGCGGTCAAGGGCGGTGTGCACGCCGGCGGCGGCTATCCGCTGGAGTTCGGCACCATCTCGGTCTCCGACGGCATCTCGATGGGCCACGAGGGCATGCACTTCTCGCTGGTCTCCCGCGAGGTGATCGCCGACAGCGTCGAGACCGTGGTGCAGGCCGAGCGCCTCGACGGCACGGTGCTGCTCGCCGGCTGCGACAAGTCGATCCCCGGCATGCTCATGGCCGCCGCCCGGCTCGACCTGGCCTCGGTGTTCCTCTACAACGGTTCGATCATGCCGGGCGTCGCCAAGCTCACCGACGGCTCGGAGAAGGAAGTCACGATCATCGACGCCTTCGAGGCGGTCGGGGCGTGTGCCCGCGGGCTGATGTCGCGCGAGGACGTCGACATCATCGAACGCGCGATCTGCCCCGGCGAGGGCGCCTGCGGCGGCATGTACACCGCCAACACCATGGCCTCCGCGGCCGAGGCGCTGGGCATGTCGCTGCCGGGCAGCGCCTCCCCGGTGGCCATCGACAAGCGGCGCGACGAGTACGCCCGCAAGTCCGGTGAGGCGGTCGTCGAGATGCTGCGCCGCGGTATCACCGCCCGCGACATCCTGACCAAGGAGGCGTTCGAGAACGCCATCGCCGTCGTCATGGCGTTCGGCGGATCCACCAACGCGGTGCTGCACCTGCTGGCCATCGCGTGGGAGGCCAACGTCAAGCTGTCGCTGGAGGACTTCACCCGCGTCGGGCAGCGGGTGCCGCACCTCGCCGACGTGAAGCCGTTCGGCCGTCACGTGATGAAGCACGTCGACGAGATCGGCGGCGTGCCCGTCGTCATGAAGGCGCTGCTGGACGCCGGCCTGCTGCACGGCGACTGCCTGACCATCACGGGCCAGACGATGGCCGAGAACCTCGCTCACATCGAACCGCCGGATCCCGACGGCAAGGTGCTGCGCGCGATGAACAACCCGATCCACCCGACCGGCGGCATCACGATCCTGCACGGGTCGCTGGCCCCCGAGGGTGCGGTGGTGAAGTCGGCGGGCTTCGACTCCGACGTCTTCGAGGGCACCGCACGCGTCTTCGAGCGCGAGCGCGCCGCGCTGGACGCGCTCGAGGACGGGACCATCACGCACGGCGACGTCGTCGTCATCCGCTACGAGGGCCCCAAGGGCGGCCCCGGTATGCGCGAGATGCTGGCGATCACCGGTGCGATCAAGGGCGCGGGCCTCGGCAAGGACGTGCTGCTGATGACCGACGGCCGGTTCTCCGGCGGCACCACCGGCCTGTGCGTCGGGCACATCGCGCCCGAGGCGGTCGACGGCGGGCCGATCGCGTTCGTGCGTGACGGCGACCGGATCCGGCTCGACGTCGCCAACGGGACGCTGGACCTGCTGGTCGACGAGGCCGAATTCGAGTCGCGCAAGGCCGGTTTCGAGCCGTTGCCCCCGGTGTACACGACCGGCGTGCTGGCCAAGTACACGAAGCTGGTCGGCTCGGCGGCGGTCGGCGCGGTCTGCGGTTAGGTCAGCTCGCGACAGTACGGTTGTTGACGCGGTTACTCGCGTAAGCCGTCACACAACCGTACTGTCGGCGCGCTGTCGCGCACCCATGACATAGAGCCCGAGGAACCCGCCGACGTTCCCCACCGAATTGACCAGGGCCATCACCACGGCGGCCATGATGCCGTAGAACAGTCCGCTCATCGCGCGGAAGAACATCGGAAGACCGCCTCGATCCCTGTCCGCGTTTCGCCCGCGGATACCACTGGGCGATGACCAACAGAATCGCGGGCACCAAGCCGGCCTCCGCGGCGCCGAGAGCGAAGCGGGCGATGTACAACTGCGTGGGTGTCTGCACGAATGCGATTGCGCCGCAGGCTATGCCCATGTGATGAGGATGCGGGTGATCCAGATCCGTCCCCCGAACTTGTACATCGCCACGTTGCTCGGCACCTGCAGGACCAGGTAGCCGATGTAGAAGATGCCGACCGCGAACCCGAACGCCTCAGCGGTCAGCGCCAGATCGCCCCCTCGATGTCGCCAGAATTCCGATGTTGATCCGGTCGAGGAATGACATGAAGAAGGCCAAGCCGAGCAGGGGAACCACTCGAAGACTCACCTTGCGGAAGACAACGTCATCCATCGCCCGGAAGTCATTGGCCCCCATCGCACCCCCGTGATCCACACCGCACCGTTGCTGGCACTCGTCAGTGAGCGGGATCACGCTAGCGCGATCGATGGTAGATCGTCAACAATCGACAGTTGCGGCCTATCGGCAAGCGGATCGGAGAGAAGACTGATGGCACAACTGAGCCCGGCACTGAAGCAGGCGACCCCCGTCGTCGTCGACTACGCGAAGGGCAGCTGGATCTACGGCACCGACGGCGAGTCCTACCTCGACTTCACGACCGGGATCGGAGTGACCAGCACCGGCCACTGTCACCCGAAGGTCGTCGAGGCCGCGCGTGAGCAGGCAGGAAAGATCATCCACGCGCAGTACACCACCGTGATGCACAAGCCGTTGCTCGAGTTGACCGAGAAGTTGGGCGAAAAGCTGCCTGACGGCTTGGATTCGGTGTTCTACGCCAACTCCGGTTCGGAGGCCGTCGAGGCGGCCATGCGGCTCGCCCGCATGGCGACCGGGCGGCCCAACATCGTTGTGTTCCAGGGTGGATTCCACGGGCGTACCGTCGCGGCCGCCTCGTTGACCACCGCGGGCACCAAGTTCTCGGCGGGCTTCGCCCCGCTGATGGCCGGTGTGCACATGGCGCCGTTCCCGTACGCCTACCGCTATGGCATGAGCCAGGAAGAAGCGGTGGAATTCGCACTCCGCGAACTCGATTACCTCTTCCTGACCCGCACAGCCCCGGCCGACACCGCGGCGATGCTCATCGAGCCGGTCCTGGGTGACGGTGGATACCTGCCGACCCCGCCGGCATTCCTGGAGGGGCTGCGTGAGCGCGCCGACACCCACGGGATCAAACTCGTCATCGATGAGGTTCAGGCAGGCGTCGGCAGGACCGGACTCTTCTGGGGGCATCAGCATTCCAGCGTCTCCCCGGACATCTTGATCACCGCGAAGGGCATCGCGTCGGGATTTCCGATCTCCGCCATCGCTGCGTCGACCGAGACCATGGCGAAGGCATGGCCCGGGTCGCAGGGCGGGACGTACGGCGGAAACGCCGTCGCAGCCGCTGCGGGTGTCGCCACCCTGGCCGTGATCGACGAGGAGAACCTCGTCGAGAACGCGCGCAAGCGTGGCGATCAGCTCCTGTCCGCCCTGACGGGCATCGCCGGCCGATTCGACGTCATCGGCGATGCCCGCGGGTGCGGGCTGATGCTGGGGATCGAGTTCAGCCATTCGGACGGCTCCCCCGATGCGGCCACCGCCGCGGCGGTGCAGCAGGAGACGACGCGACAGCGCCTGCTCACCCTGACCTGTGGGCCGGCCGGCAACGTGGTCAGGCTGATCCCCGCGCTGGTCGTCACCGAGGAGGAGATCGACGAGGGCGCACGGCGTTTCGAAGACGCGGTGGCGGTCGTCGCGGCGCGTTGACTCCGCTGTCGGTCAGCGGCGGAACCGGGTCGTCTCGGCCAGCGCAGCCCGGGGGATGCGAACGGAGTTGACGATCGCGGACTCGTCAGCGTAGCCGAATGAGATGCCCAACAACAGCTTTCGTCCAGTCACACCGAGGTGGGCCCGCACGGTGTCGGCGTAGAAGGTCAGCAGTGCCTGCGGGCAGGAGGCGATACCGTGCGCGGTCATCGCGAGCATCAACGTCTGCGCGTACATGCCCATATCCGCGGCGATGCGCGCCTCGGCCTCGGCCGGGGCGAAGAGCATGGCCACATGCGGCGCCCCGTAGAACCGCAAGCTCTTGGTGTTGTAGCCCTCGAGCAGGTCAGTCTCGTCGCGGGCGATGCCCAGCGTCCCGTAGAGCTGCGCGCCGAACTCCGCACGGCGGGTCGCCAGCACCCCCTTGAACAGGCCCTCCCGATACGGGAAGTCCACTGATTGCTCACCGGCCGCGTGGGCGGCGACCAGGGCGTCGGCGAGGCGCTGCCTGGCCGCGCCACTGACGACCTCGACCTGCCAGGGCTGGGTGTTGGAATTGGACGGCGCGTAGCCGGCCAGCTCGAAAACGGAGCGCAACGTCTCGGCGGGCACCTCATCGGGACGGAAAGCCCGGGTGGCGCGCCTGCTGCGGATGACGTGATCGATGGATTCAGGCAACGCGGTCGCCGACGTCATGGATGATCTCCTTAAGTACACGGTGTCGTTTACCACGATCGACGATAGCCGATCATCGATCGCGGTGTAAACGACTGCGTATACTCTGGGCATGGAAAGTCCCCGCGGTCGCGGCGGCCGGGAACGCGTCCTGGCCGCCGCCACCACCTTGTTCGAGGCGCAGGGCATCACCGCGACCACCATGGAGCAGATCGCCGCCGCGGCACCGGTTTCCAAACGCACGCTCTACGTGCACTTTCCGGCCAAAGAGGACCTCGTCGTCGCCTATCTGCGACATTTGTCCGACGCCGGACTGACGATGGAGAGCACGCTCGACCGGGACGACCTGCCGGTGCGCGAGCGGGTCATGGCGTTGTTCCGGGTGCACCGGTTCGACGGGCCGGTGCGCGGGTGCCCATTCACCGCCGCCGCCACCGAGTTTCCCGACCCGCAGAGTCCGCCACACGCCTACACCCGGGAACGCAAGCAGCAGTTCACCTCTCGTATCGCCGAACTGCTCACCGAGCTCGGGGCGCGCGACCCTGACCGACTCGCTGAACAACTGGCGATTCTCGCCGACGGTGCCGCGGGCCGAGCCATGGTGTTCGACGATCCTGAGCGCGGGGACTACGCACGGGCAGCGGCCGAGCTGATGCTCGACGCCGCCCTGAGGTAGCCCCGCCGGCCGACGGTCAGCCGCCGCTCGTCATCCGGTCGATGCGTTGCAACGCGATCGCGAGCACCGGAACGTACGCCGCCGCCCACACCGGGGCGGCCATGCTGACCCGCGTGCCGGCGTCCACGGGTTCGACACGGTGCGAGGTGGCGGGTACACCCGCCACCTGCCAGGCCCAGCACCGGCCCGGCTCGAACTTCGTGATGGTGAACGGCAGCGGCACCCCGACCGGGGTGTAGACCTTGCCGCGCTCACCGAGTCCCAGTTCGGTGCCGTCGAGCAGTTCGGCGCCGGCGACCGTGGGGCCCCACTTCGGCCAGGCCTCGAGGTCGACGAGCACCGCCCACACCGCCGCGGGCGAGGCGTGGACCACCCGGTCGACGGTCACCATGCCGTTTCGGAAGCAGATCCCCATGCGGCATCTGATACCCACATGACGGGTCAGATCACGACTGCGACCGCGAACCCGTCCCAGTTCTTGGCGCCGACCGTCTGGATCGCGGCGGTGGTCAACCGCGGATGGCCGCCCATCATCTCGAGCATCTCCCGCACGGCGACGGCCTGCAGATCGTCCGGCGCCGGATCGTAGATCCGTCCCATCCGGGTGACGTTGTCGACGACGATCACCGTTCCCGGACGACCGAGCTTGATCGCCCACTCGACGTAGGCGACGTTGTTCTCCTTGTCGGCGTCGATGAACACCAGGTCGAACGGCGCCGCCTGCTGCAGCGTCGGCAACGTGTCCAGCGCCGCCCCGACCAGCACCTCGACCCGGTCGGCCACCCCGGCGCGGGCGAGGTTCGCGCGCGCCACCTCGGCGTGGCGCGGTTCGAATTCGAGCGTGACGACGTGCCCGTCGGGGCCGACGCCGCGGGCCAGGTTGATCGTGCTGTACCCGGCGAGCGTGCCGATCTCCAGCACCCGCCGCGCCCCGACCATCGTCGCCAGCAGCGACAGCAACCGGCCGTGCTGCGCGGACACCTCGATCTGCGGCATCCCGGCGGCCGCGGCCGATTCGCGCGCCGCGATCAGCGCCTCGTCCTCGGTGTGCAGCAGACGGTCGAACAGCTGGTCCACCGCCCGCGGATTCGGCTCAGTCACGAACCACACGTTAATCCGTGGAACCACCGCCCAGCCGGACGCCCTCCTTGGCGTACACCACCCGCAGCACGTGGGCCACCTCCGGCCCCATCACGCCGTCGGCCACCTCGCAGAACGTGGACGTGAACGCCGGGCCGTGCGCGGGTTCCACGCGGCACAGGTGGTGGGCGATCTCGTGCAGGACGACCAGCTCACGCAGCGCCCAGGTGGTGTGCCGGTCGGGGACGGCGATGACGGCCCGGTCCCCGGCGCGTTCGTAGTGCGCGGCGGTGGCGCCGCGGCGGGCCCGCACGGTGAGCGGCCCCGCATCCGGCCAGCCGGTCTCGACCCGCGGGTGCGCGAGGACGTCGTCGACGTAGGCCTGCACCGACGCCACCGACGCGAAGCGCGCCTCCGGCGGCAGCGTCAGCTGGGCGCCGAAGAATTCCACCACCTGGTTTCCGTGTTCGGCGGCCCGGTCGAAGAGCGTGCGGACGAACTGTTCGGCCGCATAGACCTTCGCACGCTGGGTGTCGCGGCTGCTCACTTCTCCAGTGCCGTGCGACGGCCCGCGAGTTCGGTGCTCGGGCCGAGCCGCGCCCGCCGGCCGGCGCGGTCACCGGCGCGCCGCGCCGCCGACGAGTACCCCGCCGTCGCACTGGTCGCGCGCCAGGTGCCCCTGGCCTGCGACGCCTGCCGGTAGAAGTCCTTGAGCTCGAGGTCCTTGTTGCGCAGCGCGATCTCCGTACCCGGCCGGTTGTCGCGGTCCTGGGTCGCGGCCGCCCGCTCCGCGTCGCGGGCCTCGGTCAGCCGCAACCCGATCCGCGCCCCGAACGCGAGCTGGAAGTTGAGCCGGGCCGTGATCGTCGGGGTGGGGCGGTGCGCCCCCGAGGCGATGTAGGCCTCCGACGCCTTGACCATCTGCATCACCAGGCCCGCGTAGAGCGCATGGCTGGCGTCGATGTCCTCGGCGAACCCGTAGGCGTAGACGAACGTCGAGTTCGACGCGACGTCACACTTGACGTCGTTGGCCGCGGCGATGACCACGAACAACTGCACGTAGGTCCGCAGGCCGCGGGTGCCCGCTTCGCCGATGGTGATGGTGCGTTGCACAGGTGTCTGCGCCTTGGTGCGCTGGTCGGAGTGCGCTCGTGCGACGGCGAGGTCGATCGAGGTGGCCGTGGCCAGGCGCTGCGCGGCCGCCATGAACGCTTCGGCCTCGTGCACGTTGTCGGTGCCCTCGGCCTGGCGCAGCAGGGCCGCGATGCGCGCCAGCATCTTGTCGTCACTCATGCGCGGATCCGCCCCGCTGCTCGCTCGTCACTCATCCGCGGATCCGCTCCGCTGCTCGCTCGTCACTCATGGGGCAAACCTATTCGAGCAACCCGACATCACTTGGTGACGAACCCGTCCAGTGCCTCGACCAGCTGTGGAGAAAGTGGCGCCTGTTGAGCGTAGTTCGCGACGTTGTCGGTCGGATCGTCGCGCAACACGTGATTGACACCCTCGAGCTCCACCACCGTCAGCTCGGTGTGCGCCAACGCGCCGATCAACGGCTGCAGGGCGTCGCATTTGGCCTGTCCGTCGGAATCCGAACAGGTCAACAGCACCGGCGTCCCCGCGGGGACCTTCGCCGCCAGGGCCAGCGGGTCGACCCGGTCGGCCTCGATGACGGCCTTGATGTTGCCCGCGTTCACGATGGCGCCGAGGCCCTCGGGCAACTGTGCCGGGACGGTGCCCTTGGTACGGATCTCCTCGACCGCGGCCAGCCAGTTGGCCAGCACCGCGGGATCGGCCTCGGCGCGGACGCGTCCGGTGACGATGTCGAGATAGCGGGCCGCCAGCGGCTGCAACAGCGCCAGCGAGTGGACCTTCGGCTCACCCGCGGCGGCCAGCGACATGGCGTGGACGGTGCCCTCGCCGAGCGCGTAGATCGAGATCCGGTCGCGGTCGGTGCCCGGCTGGTCGGCGAGGAACCGCAGCGCGGCGGCGGCCCCGGTGGTGTACACCGCGGTGCCGACGTCGGCCGGCCGGTCGGCGTACGGGCCCAGGCCGGTCCGTCCGGTGCCGACCTTGTCGTAGCGCAGGCTCGCCACATCGCGTTCGGACAGCAGCTCGGCGAGTTGCCGCATGTTGCCGACCGGACCGGCCACCCTGTTGTCGCCGTTGCGGTCGGTTTCGCCGCTCTCGGAGATCAGCAGCGCAGCGGGGCCCGCGGCCTCCCCGTGCCGGTAGGTGCCGTGGATGGTGAGACCGTCGGCGGTGAACTCCACCTGGTCGTCGACCCAGCCGGTCGTCGCGGCCTCGTCGTCCGAGCCGCAACCGGCCACCAGCACCATCGCGGCGACACACGAAAACACCTGCCGGACAACGCGTCTCATAGCCGCACCTCGATCCACGAGGTCACGTCGTCGAGCACCAGGGCACGCTCCGGCTCGTTGAACACCTCGTGGAACAGCTCGGGATAGACCTTGAGGTGCACGTCCCGGCTGCCCACGCACTCCACCAGCCGGCGGCTGCCCTCGACGGGGATCAGCGTGTCCTTCTCACCGTGTACCACCAGCAGCGGCGCCGTCACCGCGGCCGCCCGCCGCGGCATCGACTCACCGACGGTGAACAGTCCGCGCGCCACGCCGGCGGGCAGCTTGCCGTGGTGGACGAGCGGATCGGCCTTGTAGGCGGCGACCACCTCCGGATCGCGCGACACCGCATCGGCGTCGAGTTCTTCGACCGGGACGCCCGGTGCGATGCGGCCGAGCAGTTTCGCCGCCGTCACCAGCCACGGTTTGACCGCGGACTGGGCGTAGACGGCCGGCCCGGACAGCACCATCGCCGCGTAGTCACCGGGGTGTTCGGCGCCGTAGGCGAACACGATGCCGCCGCCCATGCTGTGTCCGAGCACGATCCGGGGCAGGTCGGGGTGTTCTTCGGCCGCGATCCCGACGAGCGTGTGGAAGTCGCCGGTGTACTCGGAGATGTCGCGCAGGTAGACCCGCTTACCGCCGGACCGCCCGTGCCCGCGGTGGTCGAGGGCGTAGACGATGAGGCCGGCCTCGCCGAACCGCTGCGCGACGTGGTCGTAGCGGCGGGCGTGTTCGGCGTAGCCGTGGGCGAGCACCACGACGCCGCGGGCGGGCGCGTCCGGGGTCCAGGTGTCGTAGACGATCCGAACCCCGCCGACGCCGTCGAAATGTCGCTCGGTGCGGGTGCTGGCCATGGGTCGAAAGACTATCGGTCGCGGCTCGGACAACGGGGTGCCGGATGTCGGCCATCGTGCGTAAGCTCGCCAGCGTGACCGTCCTGGCTCGCACCGTCGACGACGGCCGTGACGACAGCCGCGCCGAAGACGCCTTCCTCGCCGATGCCCAGCAGTATCGACGCGAACTCCTCGCGCACTGCTACCGGATGACGGGCTCCCTGCACGACGCCGAAGACCTCGTGCAGGAGACGTATCTGCGGGCGTGGAAGTCCTACAAGGGTTTTCAAGGCCGGTCGTCGGTCCGCACGTGGCTCTACCGGATCGCGACGAACACGGCCCTGACCGCACTCGACGGGCGGGCGCGCCGGCCGCTGCCGTCAGGCCTCGGCACGCCGAGTTCCGATCCCGTCGACGACATCCACGCGCGTGCGGAGGTGCCCTGGCTGGAGCCGCTGCCCGACGAGGCCGGCGATCCGTCGAGCATCGTCGGGTCGCGCGAGTCGGTGCGGTTGGCGTTCATCGCGGCGTTGCAGCACCTGTCACCGCGCCAGCGTGCGGTGCTGGTGTTGCGTGAGGTGCTGCAGTGGAAAGCCGCGGAGGTGGCCGATGCGCTCGGCACGTCCACCGCGGCGGTGAACAGCCTGCTGCAACGCGCCCGGGCGCAGCTCGACGCCGTCGGGCCGAGCGAGGACGACGAACTGCGGCCGCCGGAGTCCCCCGAGGCGCAGGAACTGCTGACCCGCTACATCTCCGCGTTCGAGACCTACGACATCGACAAGCTGGTGGACATGTTCACCGCCGACGCCGTGTGGGAGATGCCGCCGTTCGACGGCTGGTACCAGGGTCCGCGCGACATCGTGCTGCTGTCGAAGACGCACTGCCCGGCCGAGCGGGCCGGCGATATGCGGCTCATCCCCACCACCGCCAACGGGCAGACCGCCGCCGCGGTGTACCTGCGCAATCCGGGCACCGGCCGGCATGAACCGCTTCAGCTGCACGTTCTCGACGTCACGCCCGACGGCATCACGCACGTGGTGGCGTTCCACGCGACGACGTTCGCACCGTTCGGACTGGCCGACACGCTGTAGCGGCGACACTCGACAGGATCTATTCCTTATTTGCGCAGCTCAGCGCTGGCGTCGCCCATCAAACTGGAACGTGTTCTATGATCGCCAACCATGAAGACCAAGGGTGCCCTCCTCTGGGAACTGAACGCGCCGTTCCGCATCGACGAGATCGAGGTCGGCGACCCCGTCGACGACGAGGTGCAGATCCGCGTGCACGCCGCGGGCATGTGCCATTCGGACTATCACCTGACCACGGGCGCCACCCCGATCGGCCTGCCCGCGCTCGGCGGTCATGAAGGCGCCGGCGTCGTCACCAAGGTCGGCCGCAACGTCACGGGCATCGAGGAGGGCGACCACGTCATCCTCGCGTTCATCCCCGCCTGCGGGCAGTGTCAGCCCTGCCTCAAGGGCTACCGCTCGCTGTGCGACCGCGGCGCGCTGCTGCTCGGCGGCAAGGCCATCGCCGACGGCACCAGCCGCGTGCGGGCGGGCAGCACCGAGGTGTCGCCGATGAACCTGCTCGGCACCTTCGCGCCGTACATGACCGTGCACAAGGACTCCGTCGTCAAGATCGACCACGACGTCCCGTTCGAGACCGCCGCCATCATGGGCTGCGCGGTGCCGACCGGGTTCGGTTCGGCCACCAACGTCGCCGAGGTCCTGCCGGGCGAGACGGTGGTGATCGTGGGCGTCGGCGGTATCGGGCTGTCCGCGCTGCAGGGTGCGGTGATCGCCGGGGCGCGCAACGTCGTCGCCATCGACCCGGTGGCGTTCAAGCGTGAACAGGCCGTCAAATTCGGTGCCACCCATGTGTTTTCGTCGATGGCCGAAGCCGTCATGCCGGTACTCGAGCTGACCCACGGGTTCATGGCCGAGAAGACGATCATCGCGGTCGGTGAGATGCGCGGCGAGTACATCGAAGAGGCGATGACGCTGACCGCCAAGACCGGCACGTGCGTGGTCACCGGCATGGGCGCCATGCTCGACGTGGACGTCAAGCTCAACCTGTTCCTGTTCACCATGTTGCAGAAGACGTTGAAGGGCAACATCTTCGGAGGCGGAAGCAGTCACGTCGAGACACCGCGGCTGGTCGGTCTGTACAGGTCCGGCCTGCTCAAGATCGACGAGATGGTCACCAACACCTACCGCCTCGAGGACATCAACCAGGGCTATCAGGACATGCTGGACGGTAAGAACATCCGCGGCGTGATCAAGTTCGACGAATCAGACTGGTGATTCGCGCAGGCGGCCACGCACCCGGTCGATGACGTCGCCGAACGCCTTGCGCTGCGCCGCCGACATCCCGTCGAACAGCACGGCCCGCACCAGCGCCGCATGGCCGGGCGCCGCCGTCCGCAGCGCCGCCCGCCCGGCGTCGGTGAGCGCCACGGTGGCGCCGCGCCGGTCGTCGGCGGCGCCCTGCCGCGACACCAGCCCCCTCTCGCGCATCCGGCGCAGTTGGTGCGAACACCTGCTCTGCTCCCACGACAGCGCCTCGCCGAGCTCGAACATGCGCTGCTCGCCGCGTTCGGACAGCGCCACCAGCACCTCGTAGTCGGCGAGCGACAACCCGCAGTCGCGCTGCAGCTGGCGGTTCATCGCGGCCTGCAGTTCGGCGACCATCGCGAGATAACCGCGCCACACCCCTTGTTCCTCGGCGGACAGCCACATGGAATACATGACACATCATCTGAGTTGTCGTGTCCAGATGCGCCACCTAGGCTGGCGCACGGTTCTCGAGGAGACGCCCGACGATGAGAAATGACATGACGACTGCCGAACGGATCGACATCCGGCGTTCCGGCGAGCGGCCCAGGACGCAGATCTCCTGGCTGGACTCCAAGCACAGCTTCTCGTTCGCCGATCACTACGATCCGGCCAACACACACCACGGCCTGCTGCTCGTCAACAACGACGACACCGTCACACCCGGCAGTGGTTTCGAGACACATCCTCACCGCGACATGGAGATCGTGACGTGGGTGCTGCGCGGATCGCTGGTCCACCAGGATTCGACGGGCCACTCGGGCGTCATCTATCCCGGTCTGGCGCAACGGATGTCGGCTGGACGCGGGATCCTACACTCGGAGAAGAACGACTCATGGACGCTCACCGGTGGCGACTCCCACCGCGAACCCGTCCACTTCGTGCAGATGTGGGTGGTGCCCGACGAATCCGGCGTCGCCCCCGGGTATCAGCAGCTCGAGATCGACGACGAACTCCTGCGCGGCAGGTTCGTGACCATCGCGTCGGGTATGCCCGAGCATCGCGGCGACACCGCGATCACGATCCGCAACCGGTATGCGGCACTGCACGGGGCGCGCCTGGAGCCCGGTGACAGCGTCGAACTGCCGCAGGCGCCGTATCTGCACCTGTTCGTGCCGCGTGGCGAGGTCACCCTCGAGGGTGCAGGCACGCTGCGAGAGGGCGACGCGGTGCGGTTCACCGCATCCGGCGGTCAGCGTGTGACGGCCGTCGAACCGGCCGAGATCCTGGTGTGGGAAATGCATGCGAATATCTCTGACATATAAGACATTCGGCGCATGCGCCGCGATCACGGCGTTACTCGCCGGGTGTACCACCGACACACCCGGCGAGACCGCACCGCCGCCCACCACGCGGACCACCCCGCCGCCCACGTCCGCACAGGCGGCCACCGGACTCGCCGCGGTGACCGTCGAGGTGCCCGCGGACCTCGACGCCGCCCCGTTCGACGAACCACGCCAGGCGTCGATCCCGCAGGGGTGGACGATGGCGGTGTGGGCCAGGGTCCCCGAGGCCCGGCTCGCGCGGTGGACACCCGACGGCGCGCTGCTGGTGTCGCTGCCCAGCACCGGGGAGATCGTCCGGCTCGTGCCCGGCGACGACGGCGCACAGGCCACACCGCTGCTCGAGGATCTCACCCAACCGCACGGGATGGCCTTCGCCGGATCGACCCTCTACATCGCCGAGAGCGACGAGATCGTCGCCTACGACTACGCCGACGGCCGGGCGACCAACCGCCGCACCGTCGCCGCGGGCCTGCCCGATGCCGAGAGCCCGGATCTGCGCGGCGCCTATGCGCATGCGCTCAAGAGCGTCGCGGTCGGACCCGACGGCGCGGTGTACTTCTCGATCGGGTCGACGGGCAACGTCTCCGCCGAGGACCGCGACGCCACGCCGCCGCGTGCCACGATCATGCGGGTACCGCCCGGCGGTGGACCCGCAGAACCGTTCGCCACCGGCGTCCGCAACGGCACGGGTCTGGCGATCGCCCCCGACGGTTCGGTGTGGACGGCGGTGAACGGCCGCGACAACGTCGCCGATCCCGCGACCGGAGAGGTCGATCCCGACTACGTCAACGACCATCCGCCCGAACAGTTGGCCAAGCTGACGCCGGGGCGCGAACTCGGCTGGCCGTACTGCAACATCGACGGCGGACCGGCCGACGTGCCGTTCATCCGGGATGTCCAGACCAATCCGGACGGAACCGCGTTGGACTGCGCCGCGCTGCCGCCCGTCGAACAGAGTTTCGGGGCGCATTCGGCGCCGCTCGGCCTGAGTTTCGTCGACGGTCAGCTACCCGAACCGTATGCGCGCGGCGCGTTGGTCGGCATCCACGGCTCGTGGAACCGCCGGCCGCCCCGCGCGCCCGAGGTGTCGTTCTACGCGTGGCGCGACGGCGATCTCGGCAACCAGCAGACCCTGGTCGGCGGGTTCCAGGCCGACGACGGGTCACGGTGGGGCCGCCCGGTCGACGCGGTGGCCGGACCCGATGGCGCGGTCTACATCACCGATGACGACGCCGGCGCGATCTACCGGTTGGCGCCGCCCGGCCGCTGAACCCACGCCGACACGCCGAAGTGGGCTCGAGGCCGGTTGCCTGAGCCCACTTCGGGCGGGGTTCTTAACGGACTGCGGTGCCGGGGCGCGAGCCGCGCTTACCGGTGACACCCACGTAGATCGCGATGAGGACGATCGCCACGATGATGCCGACCAGGAACGGGATGATCTCGAATCCGCCGTTGGCGTTGCTGTAACCCAGCTGGTAGGTCAGCCAGCTCCCGATGAAGGCGCCGAGGGCGCCCAACGCGACGGTCATGATGACGCCGATGTTCTGCTTGCCCGGCATGATCAGCCGCGCCAGCGCGCCGACGATCAGGCCGACGATCAACGCGCCGAGGATGGTTCCGATCATTTCTGCTCCTTCGATCTTCGGGGGACGTGTCGTCCGGCATGCCTGCCGGCGTGTCGGCGTCGACGGGCACGCTCTCGGTTACCCCCCTCGGGCGCGATTAACGCAAAGACTTCGGCCGGATGCCCGAACAGCGATCCGGCCGTGGCCCGACCGCAATACCACTGTTACGAAAGTTGACAGAGTGACTGCCGTGAATATCGTTAGAGCGAGGTGACCTCCGGCGAAAGGCGATCGTGCCCGTCTCAGCAAACGCACTGCGTCGTCTCGCGGCAGGTCTTGCCGTGTTCTCGCTGTGCGCGGCGCTGGGCACGATGGGTGAACCGCACGCCCGCGCCAACGATCCCAAGTCGCTGCTCCTCGGCGCCATCGCCAACACCAAGGGGGCCTACCTCGTCTACAACTTCGGCGGTGAATTCGCCGCACCGTTCCGCGCCGCGGACGGGCGGGAGTACACCCTGAACAACGGCGGCCACCTGATGACGGTCAAGAACGCGTCGTCACGGCTCAACCCGCGGCTCCTCGTCGACACCCACCGGGGCTATCAGGCGCGCTGCGAACGGGACCCGCGGGCGCGTACCGGCGAGGGTCTCTGGCAGGCCTCCGAGACCTTCACCCCGCTGCAGGCCTGGCAGGCGCTCGGCCAGCCGACCATCGCCGTCAACGCGAACTTCTTCGACGTGCGGGGCCAGAAGGGCGGATCGTGGCGCGACACCGGTTGCAGCTCGCCACTGGGCGCCTATGTCGACAACACCCGCGGCCAGGGCAAGGCGAATGCGGCCATCACCGGCACCATCGCCTATGCCGGTAAGCAGGGACTGTCCGGCGGCAATGAGACGTGGTCGGCGCTGGCCACCATGATCCTGCCCGTCGGCGGGGCACCGTATGTCGTGATGCCCGCGGGAACGCAGGATTTCGACGCCGCCTCACCGGAGATCCAGAAGCTGATGGACCGCGACGCGCGGTTCGTCGCCGTCGCGGGGATCGGTCTGCTCGCCCCGGGGGAAACCGGCCAGCTCAACGACGGCGGCCCGAGCGCGGCCCGCACGGCGATCGGTTACAGCAGCGCAAGCGATCAGCTCTACGTGTTCCAGGGCGGCAACTACACCCCCGACAACATGCAGGACCTGTTCCGCGGCCTCGGTGCGGATCACGCGGTGCTGCTCGACGGCGGCGGATCGTCGGCGATCGTGCTGCGCCGCGACACCGGCGGCATGTGGAGTGGCGCCGGCTCACCGCGGGGCAGTTGCGACACCCGCCAGGTGCTGTGCGATTCGCGCGAACGGGCACTGCCCAGCTGGCTCGCCTTCAACTGATCCCGTCAATACCGGGTTCCGGTCCCCTGCCGTGGGACCATCGGGGTCGAAGTGACTGATGTGACGAAACCCCGGTCCACCCTCCGCCGCGGCGTACCCGCAGGCGGGCGCTCCCGCGCGTTCCGGACCGACATCGAAGGGTTGCGCGCGGTCGCCGTGCTGGCCGTGGTGCTCTACCACGCGGGAACGCCGGGGCTCGGCGGCGGCTTCGTCGGTGTCGACGTCTTCTTCGTCGTCTCGGGGTTCCTCATCACCGGGCTGCTGTGGCGTGAGGTGGCCTCGGGTGAGGGGGTCCGGCTCGGTGCGTTCTACGCGGCCCGCGCGCGCAGGCTGCTGCCCGCCGCGGCGCTCGTCCTCGTGGCCACCGCGGTCGGCGCGGTTCTGCTGCTGCCACCACTGCAGGCCCGCGGTGTGCTCGGCGATGCGATCGCCAATGCGCTCTACGTCGGCAACTACCGCTTCGCGATCCAGGGCACCGACTACCTCGCCACCACCGATCCCTCACCGCTGCAACACTATTGGTCGCTGGGCGTGGAGGAGCAGTTCTACCTCGTCTGGCCCGCGCTGATCGTCGGCACCGGCTGGCTGATCGCCCGGCGGTTCGGCGCGACGGCGACCCGTTCGGTCCTGCCGTACGCGGCGGTGCTCGCCGCGGTGGCCGCCGGCTCCTATGCGGTGTCGATCGCCTGGACCCACGACTGGCCGGCATGGGCGTTCTTCTCACTGCCGACCCGCGCATGGGAACTCGCGGTGGGCGGTCTGATCGCCCTGAGCATCCGGTGGTGGCGGCGCCTGCCGCCCGTCGTCGCCGCCGCAGTTGGATGGACCGGACTCGCGATGATCGTGGCGGCCTGCACGCGCGTCACCGCCGCCACCCCGTTCCCCGGGACGGCCGCACTGCTGCCGGTCATCGGCACCGCCCTGATCATCGTGGCCGGTTGCGCCACGCCCAACCTCGGCGTCGGGCGGCTGCTGTCGAAACCCCTGCCTCGGGCGATCGGGCGCGTGTCCTACTCCTGGTACCTGTGGCATTGGCCCGTGCTGATCCTCGCCCCTGCCCTGTTCGGTACCGAGCTCGGTCTCGCGAGCCGACTGGCCATGGTGGTGATCTCGCTCGGCCTGGCGATCCTGACCCTGCACCTGGTCGAGAATCCCGCGCGGTTCGCCGACGCCCTGCGCGGATCCGCACTGCGCAGCCTGGCGCTCGGCGGCATCGCGACGGCCGCGGCGGTGTGCGCGGCGATCATGCTGCTGGTCGTGCGCCCGCTGCCGACCGGTGCGGGACCCGCTCCGACAGCGGCGCCGGCGGCGCTCAGCGCGCCCGCACCCTCGGCGGCCGCACCGTCGGCGATCGCACCCGGGCCCGCCGCACCCTCGGCCCGCCAGCAGGTGCAGGCCACGGTGGCCGCGTCAGCCGATATGCGGGCGGTGCCCGCCGATCTGTCGCCGGCGCTGGGTGAGGTGGCCAAGCCGGAGGTGTTCGTCAACGGCTGCGTCCTGTCGTGGCGCGACGTCGAACAACCCGAATGCGCCTCGGGCGACACCGCGTCCCCCGTGCGGGTCGCACTCGTCGGCGACTCACACGCCGCGATGTGGCATCCCGCACTGGAAAGCACTGCCAGCCAACGCAAGTGGCGGCTGGAGACCATGAGCAAGGTGACGTGTCCGCTGATGGAGCTGCCGATCACCAGCCCGTATCTGGGCCGCACGTTCAGTGAGTGCGAGCAATGGCGCGGCGATGTCCTGGCCCGGCTGGAATCCCAGCGGCCGCAGCTGATCGTCGTCGACATGTCCCGCCGCTACGGCGCCGACTTCGGGTTCACCTCCTACGACACGGCCTGGCTCGACGGGCTGACGCGTCTGGTGTCGCGGCTGCGGGCCACGGGGGCGGCCGTCCTGGTGCTGGGTCCGGTGCCGGATCCGTTGTCGATCGCGCCGTCGTGCGTCTCCGACCACATGGACGACGTGGTGGCGTGCTCACCCGCGCGGTCGTTGGCGCTGAACGACACCGGGATCGCCGCCGAGGCCGCCGCGGTCCGAGCCGCCGGGGGTCGGTACGCCGACCTCGCCGATCTGTTCTGCACGGCGCAGCGCTGTCCAGTCATCGTCGGGAACACGCTGGTGTATCGCGACGACAACCACATCACGGATGAGTACGCGCAGTGGTTGGCGCCGGCGATCGGGGAGGTCACCGAGCAGGCACTCGCCGCGGCCTGACGGTCAGGCGGCGGCCTTCTCGCTGTCGCCCGAGTCGCTCTTGTCGCCCGTATCGCTGCCCCCAGCGTCCGCACCGTCCGATGAGTCGGTGTCCGAGGGCTTTTCGTCGGCCACGTCCTCGTCGGTTTCGTCGGCTTGGGTGTCCTCGGCGTCGTCGGCCGCGTCCTCGTCGGCCGCGTCCTCGTCGGCCGCGTCCTCGTCGGTCTCGTCCTCGGCGGCGGGATCGCCGGCCTCCGCCTCGGGATCGACCGGCGCCTCCTCTTCGTCCGACTCCTCGGCCGGCTCGGCGGGGGTCTCCTCGGTGGACGGCGACTCGGCGTCCGTGTCCGTCTCTTCCGCGTCCTTGCCGTCGGTCGCCGGCGTCTCGGTCTTCAGCGAGACCTTGGCCGCTGACGCGTCGGGGACCGCATCGGCGGCGGCGGCCGACGCGCGGGGCACGGGCAGACCGCCCAGCACATCCTCGACGGTGTCGCGGATCTGGTCGAACACGCCGTCGAGCCCGAGGTTTCCGATACCGCCGGGCAGCCCGCCGTCCAGGCCCAGCAGGTTCAGCACCGTCGCCAGCACGTTCTTGACCGGTCCGTCGCGGTTCACCAGGCCGTCCTCGAACGCCTGCCGCACGCCGGCTCCCAGCGCACCGACGATGTCGCCCGGCACGTTGAGCCAGTTGATGTCGGGGAAGGATCCGAACGCCGTCGGCACGTCGCTGTCGTCGAATGTGCGGACGTACTCCCAGTAATCGCCGTCGTCGTTCCACACCCGCTCGACGTCGGTGTAGCCGAGGTTGATCAGGCTGCTCAGCGCGGGCGCCAGTGCGGTACCGATCGGGTTGTTGAAGTTCGCGCCCGTCAACAGATTGATCGCGTCGACAAGTAGATACGTCGGCTCCAGCAGTGGGAGCGCATTGATCGGCACCGTCAGATAGAAGTTGAGCGCCAGCGGATCGCCCTCCAGCGAACCCTCCACCACGTCTCCGAGCTGCGGGGCCAGCTGCTCACCCACCGCGCCGGCGATCTCGCCGACCTCCAGACCGCGCAGGTTGTACGTCGGAAGCACCGTTGCGACAAGCGAATTGAGCAGGGAGAACGGATTGGCCCACGACGCGAAATCGGACAGCGGATCGTGCTGCAGCGCCACGTCGATCTTGACCGGGACCAGCGTTGCGCCGCCGAGGTACAGCCCGCCGGGCAGCAGTGTCCCGCCACTGTTGCTCAGCTCGGTCTCCGGTGTGACGGTGTCGATGCCGAGGAGCCGCGCCAGCGGGTACAGCCGGGCGAACAGACCGCCGTTCGCCCGACCGGGGTTGCGCAGCAACAACATCGGCAGCACCGAGACGCTGCCCAGCAACGGCGCGGCCTCGCTGCCGTTGTAGTTCGCCCCACCGGGCTGGTTGGGCAGGTCGGCGAGGATGTCCTGGTAGGCCATCCCGGCGGCGAACGCTCCCACCCCGTCGCCGATCACGATCGGGACGCGTGCCTTGAAGACGTCGGGGATGTCGTCGAGGCTGCCGAGCTGCAACCGTTCGAGGATCCGGTTGAGCAGGGTGACGATCGAAGCGGCCGGGGTGTCGATGACCTCGAGCAGACCGTCGACGCCGACGCCGAGGTAGTCGGTGCCGTCGACGTCGTCGGCGATGGAATTCGGCAGGGTGGGTGCCCAGCCGAGGTCGACGCCGAGCAGCTTGAGCAGTGTGAACACGTGGCCGGAGGTGACCACGTTGACGCCGAGCCGGTCACCGATTCCCGAGAGGTCGAACGGGTTGCTCAGATCGAGCCCGAGAATCCCGAGGATCTCGCCGATGGTGTTGATACCCGCCTGGTTGAGTCCGTTGCCGAGGATGTCGCCGAGCAGATCGCCCAGCAGCGGAAGCTGGCTGACCAGGTTCCCGATCGGCAGGGGCAGGTTGTTGACGATCCCGAAGATCGGATCGGTGAGCAGTGCCAGCGGCAGGTTCTCCAGGACCCGTTCGATGATGCTCTGCGGATCGACGCCCAGCGTCCGCGCCAGGGCGGCGAGGTTCACGTTGTCGAAGATCGACCGGAACACGAAGTCGGCGAACGCGTTCTTGACGTCGTAGGCGGCCTGGCCCGCGCCGAAGGTGAGGTCGGGGATCGCCTGTGGGGGCGGGAACAGGCGGAAGTCCGCGGTCAGATCGACGGCGTCGGCGGACCGTGTCGTTGCCGCGGCGGCTTCGGGTACCGGGCTGGCGCCCACGGTGAGAGCAGTCGCGGTGACGGTGGCCGCGCCGAGCGCAGCAATCTTCTTCGAACGCCGCTTGCCGCCGCGATGTTTCGCCATCTGGCCCGATCCTCCCCGCAGATTCTCAGCTCGACGGGAGGAACGTAACACCTGGCGCCGACGGCCGCGTCAAATTGCTGAGATACGTCGTGGACCGGTCCTCAGCTCGTCACAGCGGACGGCTCGCTACGGCTATCCGCAGGTGGATTGGCGTCCTTGAGCAGTCAATGTGTTGCATGGCGCCGCGCGAAGCTCCTTGTGCACAGTTGCTGTCGGCCTGATGCGCCCGCCGCGGCCGCCCAGTTAGCCAGCGCCACGGCTGGACTCGGGAGATGTGAATGACAACTTGCGTGTTCACCCACTTCACAACCGCTGAGCAACCGTGTTTCCGGCCGGGTCCGCGCGCCGCCGAGTCTTCGCTGTAGTTGCGTAGGAAACTATCTAGCCAACGTTGTCCAGCACCTGCTCGAGGGCGGACTCCGTCTGGCGGGCATAGCCGCCACCGAACAACACCACGTGGGCGAGCAGGGGGTACAGCTGGTGCAGCGAAATGCGCTCCCGCCATCCGTCACGCAGCGGCCGCACCGACTGGTATCCCGCCAGCACCTCACGCAGATGGGGGCAACCGAACAGCGCGAGCATCGCGAGGTCGGTCTCCCGGTGACCGCCGTGGGCGGCCGGATCGATCAGCACCACACCGTCCGGCGTCCACATCAGGTTCCCGCTCCAGAGGTCACCGTGCAGCCGAGCGGGTGCGTCGCCGTCGTCGAAGCGGCCCGCGTGGCACAACTCCCGGACCGCGTTGAGGCCGGCCCGCCCGGAAGCGCTGAGGCGCGGCGCGGCGCGCTCCCCCATCGGACCGAGCCGCTCGTCGGCGTAGAACTCACCCCAGGTGTCGTGTGCGGTCAACGACATCGGCAGCGGATCATGCAGCGGCCCGAAGAATCCCGGTCCGTCCCAGCCGTCCGGGCCGGCGCCGAACGCCTCCGCGCCCGCGTCGTGGGTGACAGCGAGCTTCGCGCCGAGTTCCGCAGCCGCCCGCGCCGTGGGGGCGACGGTGTTCAGCTGGCGCAGTGTCAACGATCCGCTGTCCCAACGAATCACAGGGACGCACGCCGCACCGCCCGCTGCGGCCAGCCACCTCAACCCGGCGGCCTCACAGGCGAAGAAGCCCGGTGGCGCGGCCGGATTCCGCTTCACGAACTCGGTCACGCCGGTCCGAAGCAGAAGATCGCCATCGCGGTGGCGACGACGCCGGCCGCGAGGGCGATGACCGGGGCCACCGACACCAGGGTCAGGGTCGCGCCGACCACCGCACCCGCACACATCGTGAGCACCACGCCGTAGCGCAGCTTCTCCCGATCACCGGTGCCCCCCGCCAGCCTGCTGTCGAATCCGATGCCGACGATCGTCTGGGTCAGCACCGTGGTGCTCAGTTCCTGGATCCCGAACTGGCGGGCGGTGGCGTTCTGGATGCCGAAAACGATTGCCAGACCGGCGATCAGCACGAGCTTCGTGTCGTCGTGATAATCGAGGATCCCGGTGCCGGCCAGCACGGCGAGCGTCAGCAGCGCCACCACCTCGACACTCAACGCGGTGGTCAGCCAACGGCGGGGCTGCGGGTCGAGGTGACGGGCCAACCGGCCACCGACCACGGTGCCCGCCACGAAACTGACGAAGGCGACCAGCGCGGCCGTCAGATCCACTCCCGAGTGCGGGACGAACCAGAAGCCGAGGAAGATCACGTTGCCGGTCATGTTGGCGACGAAGACATGCCCGAGGACCAGGACGCTGACCGCGTCCACCAGACCCGTCGCGAACGTCAGCAGCAGTAATGCGGTGACGGTCAGCCGATGCGACACCGGCGAGCGGACGGGCATGGCGGGGCGGCCGCTACAGCTGCGGGGTGAGGTCCAGGGAGGTCACCGAGTTCATGCTCGTGATCAGCCAGTTCGCACCGTCACGTTGCATCGTCAACTTGTACGACAGATACCGCAGCGACGGTACGTTCTTGCTGACCGGGCTGGTCGACACGGAGTTGGTGTAGACGAGCGCGGTGGCTTCGGTCGGCGTGAGGCTCTCGACGGCGGTGCCCATCACCTGGGTCGAGTTCGTCACCTTCGCCTGCTGGTTCGTCGAGACGATGGCGTCGATGTAGCGCCGGTACTCGGTGGCGAAATCTCCTGCGAGATAACGTGACGAGCGATCCGGCAGCGACGCCATGTCCTCCGGGGTGTAGCTCCACAGCGTGGTGATCGCTTCGGCTGCGGTGCGGGCGATGGCCAACTTGGTGTCCACGGCGGCACGGTCGGCCAGATACGGCTGGAGCGTGGCGCCGGCGAACGCCGCCGCGCCGACGAACACCACCGAGGCCGCGGCAGCCGCCGTCAGCAGACGTTTCCCCGCAGGCCGGTGCGGGATCAGGACCGGCTCGGGTTCGGGTTCGGACTCGGGCTCGGCGGCCTCGACGTCTGCCGGCTCGGTGACCTCCGGCTCGGTGGCCTCCGGCTCAGCCGTCTCAGCTGCGGGGACCTCCTCCGTCACCGGCGGCGGCTTCGGCGTCCGGCGTGCCTTGCCCGTCGGCACCCGCGCCGCCACCTCGGCTGCCGGTTCCTCGGGCGTCGACTCCTCCTGTACCGGAGCGGGTTTCGCACGCCGCAACGGCAACCAACGCCGCTTGGGCTTCGTCCGGGCGGGATCCGTGGTCAGATCACCTGAATCAGCTGGCTGATCTTCCACTGCTGTCCCTCCTGGGTCGTCGTTGCCACCCAACGGTTTCCGCTCTCGATCGTCTGCTTGCCGTCCGGCGTCTTGGATGTCGTCGTGGTGGCCACCAGCACGTCGACGCTGCCGTTGTCGTTCCAGCGCTGCACCCCCGCA
This sequence comes from Mycolicibacterium litorale, assembly GCA_050205415.1. Taxonomy (GTDB): domain Bacteria; phylum Actinomycetota; class Actinomycetes; order Mycobacteriales; family Mycobacteriaceae; genus Mycobacterium; species Mycobacterium litorale_C. The sequence continues at coordinate 67,017 of JBNMQY010000019.1, read as the reverse complement.
TCGACCACGCTGCCCTGCGTGGGTTCGGCGCGCGCCACCTGGATGACGATCTCGTTCATCTTCTCTTTGAACATCTTCGCGAAGTCGCCGGTGCCCTGCGCCAGCACGCGGTCGGCGTAGGCGTTGGCGTTGAACGGATCCAGCGTCGTGTACGTGGTCATGAAGCTGCGTACGTAATCCAGTGCGGCGGCGTCACGCAGCTCGGCGCGCCGGTCACTCTCATGGGAGACCAGCATGAGCATGCTCACGGTCACCGCCGCGGCGAGCAGCAGACCCGCCAGGGCGGAGAGCAGCGGCAGCCCCCACCGGCGCGGCGGCCTCGGCGACACCGCGAAGAAGTCGGGCTCGTCGGCGGCGATCCTGCGGCGCGGACTCACTGACCACCTCCCTGCATCAACGGCGCCTTGAGCACGGTCAGATTGTCGACCCGCCAGTTCTCGCCGATCTTGTCGAACTCGACGCGCACGGTGGCGGTGATGAATTTGAGGTCCTCGGCCTTGGTGCCGCGCTGGCCCTGCATCGCCAGCAGCATCGCCGCCTCGTCCGTCGTCGACGACAGCACCGCGCTGCTCACCGCCCAGTACTCGTTGGTGGTCGCACCGCCCTTGCGCACGACGTCCTGCTGCGCCACCAACTGCGGCCGGTAGGCCTCGGTGGTCAGCGTCTGCGCGCGGTTGAGGTCCTCCTCCATCGTCTCGGCGCCGTAGCTCAGCATCTGCTCGACGATCCGCGGACCCTGTTCGGCGATCTGCTGTCGCGCCCGGTCGAGGGCCTGCTCCTGGCGGTACACGGCCAGATAACTCAGCGCGACCGCCACCAGCGCCACCGCCACGGCGCCGATCAGCACCTTCGCCGTCAACCGGCGCATATCGCGCTGCGGGGGCACCGCGGTGCGCGACTCCGTGCGCGCCAACAGGTCGGCGAACGTCCGGTTCCGGCGATCCCACAGCGGCCAGAGCCAGCCGACGAACAGCGCCGCGGTGTCGAGCACATGCGCCAGCTCGCGCAGCAGCAGCCGCGACAGTCCCGGGGCGGCGCCGTCGCGCCGTACGACACGGATGCCGCACAACGCCCGGCCCAGCGTCCAACCGGTCAGCGCGGGCAGCAGGATCCGGTTGACGATCACCGCCAGCAGCGCGAGCACCGCGACCGCCGTCAGCACCCACCAGGACCAGCCGATCCGCGGCCCCGTCAGGAACCAGGGGCCGGTGGTCGCGACGACCGCCAGACCCGGCAGCACGTCGACGGCGAGCGCGGCGGCCCGCACGTGCCACCTCGCCAGCGGTTCTACCGGTGCGGTGTCGGCGGGAAAGGCGTCCGGCGGCGCGTCGACCACCGCCGTCATGAGGTGACCTGGTCGAGTCGGGCGACTTTGTAGGTCCCGTCGGCGGGCGCCATCTGCACCCGCAGCCGGTATCCCTGCTCCTGGTCGGCGGCCTCGGAGTTGGTCACCTTGACGCGGACCGCGACCAGCACGTCGATGGACCCGTCGTCGTTGTGCTTCTCCACGGCCGCGCGCATGTCCGACACCTGCACCTGCACGTTGGCCGCCCGGTACGCGTCGACGAGCAGTCCGCCGTAGATACCGGCCTGCACGCCGAAGTCACCGGTCGAACATTCCAGGATCTTCGCCTGGCTGGCGGTCATCGCCGCCGCGTCCGGGGCGTGCGTGGCCGCCACGCAGTCCCGTGCGGCGGCGAGCGCGACAGCCTCGTTCGCGGCGAGCTGCGTGCTGTCCTGATGGGACCGCAACGCGAGGTAGCCACCCGCGCCGGCGCCGGCGCTCAGCAACAGCAATACGACGCAGATCGCGGCCAGCCAGCCACGACCGAGGCGCGGGGGACGTCGCCCACCGTCCCCCGGGGACGCGGTCTGTGACTCGGCAGGGCTTTCGGTTGTGGCGTCTGTGTTGTCTTCAGATACTGCTACCGACTGATCCGGCGTTTCCTCAGCATCGGTGGGGTTCAGCTGGCGGGTGCCAGCATCTCCTTCCATCCGTCGTCTCCTGGGTTATTCGAATTGCTGACGTTGTACTTGACGCCGTCAGGTCCGACCACCTCGCCGCTGGCTGGGCTGTACACAGCAGTGCCGGGTGGTCCTGGTGCCGGAGTGTAGATGCACGGGTTGGGTTGTTGTCCACTGCACTCGACGCGGCCCTGTCCCGGCGGGCTCAACGGATCGCTGACCGGCGACAGCGGCTGCGGCAGCTGATCGGCGGGCAGCGGGTTCATGCCGTTGTTGACCGACGGAGCGGGGATGACGCCGTTGCGGCCGGGATGCACCGGCTGGTTGCAACGGGCACCCGGGGCGGGGCAGTCCCGGATCTGGTTGGGATCGCCGTACCAGGGGTTGGTGCCCAGCGGCACGTACGGCTCTTCGCTGCGGCACTCCCGCGGCGTCGCCGCCCGCTTACCCGGCACATCGGCACACGGGTAGTTACGGGCACCGCGGACCACGTTGGCCTGGAAGTCCTTCGGGATCTTGCAGTAGGTGCCCGACGGCAGTTCCGCCATGCTGGTGTCGGCAGGCGACCGCCACTCCGAAGCCGGCAGGAAGCCGGTCAGACACGGCGGCGGCTGGTTGATGGACAGACCGAAGTGCAGCAGACCCTCACCCTCGAAGATCGTGCCCGCCTGAGCGACGGACGCACCCTGCGGCAGCACCACCAGCGCCTGCTCCAGGCCCTTGTTGTAGCGCTTGAGCATGTCGATGACGACGGACAGGTTGGCCAGCGTCTGCGGCAGCGAGTCACGCACCCCGCTGAACACCGCGTTGAGCTGATCGGCCGTCGGCGCGGCCTGCTGCAGACCGCTGCGCAACGCCGCATCCTGTTCCGCCGACTGAGCGGCGAGGATGTTCAGGTTGCGCGACCACTGCTCGATGTTGTCGCCCGAGACGACCTGGCTCTCCAGGATCGGCGCCGAGTTCGCGATGATGTCGTTGACCGGCCCCAGGTTGTCCCGGAAGTCCTGCGCGATGTTCGTCGTCGAATCCACCAACCGCTGCAGTGATGGACCGAGGCCGCCGACCGCCTCCGCGGTCTCGGTCAGCAGCGCGTCGATCTTCTCCTTCGGCAACACCGCCAGACCTTCGTTGGCGGCATCGAGTGCCGGCCCCACCTCGCTGGGCACGGTGCTCTTGGTGATCGTCTGCCCGTCGCTGAAGTACTGACCGGGGCTGCCCGTCGACACCAGGTCGAGGTACTGCTCACCGATCGCCGACACCGAGTGCACGTTCGCGCTCGCGTCGACCGGGATCCGGTACCGGTTGTCGATGCTCATCGTCGCCTTGGCGCCCCGCTCGGTGGGCTCCACCGCGGTGACCCTGCCGATCGTCGTACCGCGGTAGGTGACGTTGGCGGTCGCATAGAGGCCACCGGACCGGGGCAGTTCGGCGTGCAGCGTGTACTGCCCGATGCCGATCAGGCTGGGCACCCGCAGGTAGTACCAGCCCAGCGCGACCAGCGCGATCACCGTCAGCACCGTGAAGACGACCAGCTGGATCTTGATGAAGCGAGTCAGCACAGCTCACTCACCCCTTTCGACCAGCGGTCCGTTCGGCGCACTGTGCGCATTCGGTGTGAAGCGCACATCCGGGATCATCGTCGCCGGATCACGGCCCCACGACTGTTCGAGCGCCCGCGCCAGCCCCGACACCCCGGTGCCGGTGAGGAACCCGTTGTCGAGAGCCGACAGCGTCAGGTCCACGTTCAGCGACACGTTGATGTAGTCGCCGCGCACCACCTTCGGCACGTTCTCGATGCTGAACGGTGCGGTCAGCATCAGCTTGAGCGCACCGATCAGGTACGGCGACGACCGGGCCAGCTGCTTGAGCGGACGCTGCAGGTTCTGCAGGTTGGTGTTGAGCGGGTCCTGCGCCTGGCCGAGGTAGGTGTCGGCCGCGTCGCTGATCCGGCCCACCGCCACCACGGCGTCGGCGAACAGATCCCGCGTCTCGGCGAAATGCTCGATCAGCGGCGGGAATTCGGTGAGCACCCGGTCGAGGGTGTCGTTGCGGCTCGCGACGATGTTGAGCAGCCGGTTCGTCGAATCGATCGCCCGGGTCAGATCGTTGCGCTGCTGATTGAGCTCGTCGGTGAACACGTCGAGCCGGCCGAGGAATTCGCGGATCTGCTCCGCCCTGCCGGTCAGCAGGTTGTTCACCTCGGTCTGGATCACCTCGAGGTTCGGGATACCGCCGCCACGCAGGATCGTCGCGATGCTGGCGAGCACGCGTTCGGTGGTGGGGAACGCCGAAGAGTTCTGCAGCGTGATGGTGTCCCCGTCGCGAAGGGGCTCCGACGACGGATCCGGCGGCGCCTCCAACTCGACGTGCTGGGAACCCAGCAGGCTCGTCTGACCGATCTTGGCCAGCGCGTTGGACGGCAGCTTCACATCCGGGGAGATGCCCAGCGTGAGGGTCGCGACCCAGTTCTTCAGCTCGATCGCGCGGACGGTGCCGACGAACACATCGGCCACCCGGACCCGGCTGTTGACGTTGAGCGCCAACGTATCCGGCATCTGCACGTAAACCGTCATCGCGTCGCCGCCGGTGCCCGGGCCGCCGGGCAGCGGCACGTTCGCGATACCCCGCCACGACCCACATGACGTCAGCACCACCGCGGCCACGGCGAGCGCGGCCGTGCGGAAGGTGAGCCGACGGATCTTGTGCTTCATCACGGCGCTCCTGCTTCAGCGGGCAACGGCGGGCCTGCCGGTGCGGGTGCCGGCGCGGCGGGCGCGGGCCCGGGCGCCGGGCCCGACAGCGGGGATCCGCCCGGGTCTCCCGGGATCACCCCGGGCGCGGGCGCCGGGGGCGGACCGGGCTGCGGGTACCACGGCGGCGGCAGCGGATTGCGTTCGTCGAAGGCGTTCGGCGGGCCGGGCAGGTTGCCGTCACGCGTGGTGCCGAACGCGGGCGGGGCGCTGGGGATCGGCGCGTCCGGTCCACCGAGCAATGCCGAAAGCGATTGCGGCGTCAGCATGTTCGCGGTGAACGGCTGGACGTCGACACCCTGCATACCCGGCGCGACGACCCAGCCCGGCTCGTGGTTGCCGTGGGAGAACAACGTGTCGCGGGAGAAGATGCCGGGCACGGTGGTGTCCTTGTATCCCGGGGGCGGCCGCAACCGGTCCTCGGAGTAGGCGATCATCTTCGGCAGCGTCATCGCCGTGCTGATCTGGTTCAACCCGAACGGCGGGAAGTTGAACTTCAGCGCATCGAGGATCGGTGCCAGGTACTGCGCGCACAGCTCCGCCGACTCCTGGTAGCCCAGCCGGCTGCCGGCCTGGATGGCGCTGCAGATGAACTGCATCGGGTTGGCCATGTTGTTGATCACCGGCAGGCCGACGATGCCGCCGTTGACCGGGGAGCTGATGTTGATGATGTTGGCGCCCAGGTTCGGGAACACGTGCAGACCGGTCTCCAGACCGTCGAGCGGTTCGGGCTGGAGGATCGCGTTGGTCACCTCGGCGAGGTTGTTGATGTCGTGGGTCAGCACCTCGCTGTTCTCGTCGAGGAAACCCCGCGTGGTGGTGAGCAGCTCGTCGAGGTCCTGCAGCGCGGTCGCCAACTCGCGGTCGGTGTTGGTGAACGAGTTGGTGAACTGCGCCAGGTCGTCGTTGAGCGCGACGAACTGCTGGTCGCTGCGATAGAGCGCGTTGACGAACAGCGCGAGGCTCTTCACCACGCTGAAGAAGTCGCCGCGGCCCTCGTTGAGCGTGGTCAACGCCTCCGACAGGCTGTTCAGCGTGGTGTTGATCTGCTTGCCCTTACCGGACAGCCCGTCGGCGAACGATTCGATCACGTCGCCGAACGGACCCTTGGGCTGATCCGGGGTGGGGCCGAGGTCGGTGAGGATGCGGTCGAGTGAATCGCGCAGCTCGTCGTACTCCACCGGCACCTGCGTGCGATCGATGGGGATGACCGCGCCGTCCTCCATGACCGGTCCGCCGGTGAAGGGCGGCGCCAGCTGGATGGTGCGCGAGGCGACGAGGCTCGGGTTGAGGATCGACGCGGTGGCGTTGGCGGGGACCTTGTACTTCGACTCGTAGCTGAAGGTCACCTTCATCTTGTCGCCGGCCGGTTCGATCTTGTCGATCGTGCCGACGCGCACACCCATGATCTGCACCTTGTCGCCCGGATAGAGCGCCAGGGTGTCGGAGAAGTACGCGACCACGGTGTTGGTGGTCAGCTTCTTGTACAGCTGCCAGCCCACGAACGCGGCCACCAGCGCCAGCACCACGACCAGCGTGCCGACGATCACCGAAGCGCGCGACAGTGTCGGCAGCTTCAGGTTTCGCACGTTGAAGATCGTTGACATCGATCAGGCCCCCGTCATTGTTGAGATCCCGGCGGGAGGAACGGCGGATTGCCCGGCAGCGGCGGGGTGCCGGCCGGCGGCACCTGCTGACCCGGTCCGGGCGGTGGCGGCGGACCCGGCAGCGGCGGTGGCGGCGGCACATTGGTCACCTGGCCGCCGACGCCCGTCGGACCGGGGAACGGTCCGGGCGGCTCGTGGCGCGCACCCGGAGGCGCGGGCGGCAACGGGACGGGCGTACCCGGGACCGGCGGCGCCTGCCGACCGGGCTCCCCCGCGCTGGCGATGCCCGGCGTGGGCGGCAGTCCGTTCGGGTTGGGCTCGGACGTCGCCACGTTCGGCCGGCCTTCGTAGTTCGGACCGTAGGGGTTGTCGCCGAACGGCCCGACGCTCAGGTCGGCGCACGGTAGCGGATTGCCCGGCGTGGGCAGTCCGTCGGCCGGCGGGGTGTACGAGCACGGATCACCGCGCGGCACGGCCGGATTGGGGTACTCCGGGGTGCCCTGCAGGGTCGCCGGCGCCGGCGGCGGCGCACCGTTGGGCAGACGCTGACCGTTGGGATCCGGGAACTGGTAGGCCGGCAGGCCCGCGCTGCGCCAGAACTGCTGCGGATCGATACCGCGCTTCTGGAAGGCCGCGTCGACGAACGGCTGCAGGATCCAGTACGGAGCCAGGTTGACCAGCATGACCTTGAAGTACGGACCGGAGGCGATGCCCTCGGCGAGGGAGGCGGTGAACTTGCTCAGCGTGGTGAGCACGTCGACCAGGTCGTACTTGCGCTCGACGAGGATGTCGCTGATCGTCCGCAGCTGCTCGAGCACCCGGTTCAGGTTCGGGTTGTCGTCGATGAAGCCCTTGACCTGTTCGGAGAACACCGAGACCCGCTCCAGCAGCTGGCCGACGGCGTAGCTGCGCTCGTTGATCGCCGCCAGCAGGGTCTGCGCGTTGACCAGCAGTGCGTTGACCTGGCCGCTGCGCTCACCCAGCACGCCGGCGATCTTGTTGGCGTTGGCCAGCAGCTGCTTGAGCTGTTCGTCGCGCTTGCCGATGGTGTCGGAGAACCGGGCCACCCCGTCGAGTGCGGCACTCAGGTGCGGATACGTCTGGTCGATCGTCTCCGACAGCACGTTGAGCGATTGGCGCACCGACTTGGTGTCCCAGCCGGACGCCGCCTTGGTGACGTCGAAGAAGGCGTCGTATATCTGGTACGGCGTGGTGGTCTGCCCCAGCGGCAGGATCCCGTTTGCCTCCAGCGCCGTCGACCCGCGCGGTTCGATCTCGATGTTCTTGCGGCCCAGGATGGTGTCGGTGCGGATCGCCGCGCGGCTGTCGCTGCCGATCTGGGTGCCGCCGAGCGTGTAGCCGACGACGACCTTGTCACCCTCGATCTCGGTGGTCATCACCTCGCCGACGTCGACGCCCGCGATGCGCACCTTGTCGCCGGGATTGATGCCGCCGGTGTCGCCGAACTGGGCGTAGTACTTCGGCTGCGCGAACAGCATCGGCACACTGGCGAAGCTCTGCCCCACGCCGACGACGAGCACCAGGATGATGATGCCCATCAACCCGCCGCGGACGCGGTTCGATCCCTCGAGCGTTCTCATTGCGGCGTGCACCTACCCGTGGGCTGACCCCACACCTTGACCGTGCGCACCGGCCCACCCGGCTGCAGGCCGTTGAGCTTGAGCGTCACGTCGCAGGCGTAGAAGTTGAAGAAGTCGCCGTAGACGCCACCGGCGCGGCCGATGATCTTCAACGCGTTCGGCAGGCGGACGAGGATGTCATTGAGCTGATCCTTCTGGTCGACCAGCGGCTGCTGGGTGGCCTCCAGGTAGCCGACGGTGTCCTGCAGCAGCGGCCGGTTGTCGGCGAGCAGATCGGACACGGTGCCCGCGGCGTCGCTGATGTCGGCGACCGACGTGGCGATCGGGTCGGCGCGGTTCTTCAGACCGGTGATGAGCCTCTCGAAGTTCACCAGCGTCTGGTCGAACTGCTCCTGATGCTTGACCGTGGTGTCCAGCACCGTGTTGAGGTTGCGGATCACCTCGCCGATCGCCTGGTCGCGGTCGGCCAGCGCCGACGTCAGCGACGCGGTCTGGTCGAGGATGTCGTTGATGGTGCCGCCCTGGCCCTGGAACACCGTGATGATCGACTGGGCGATGTTGTTGACCTTGTCCGGATCGAGCGCCCGGAACAGCGGCCGGAACCCGCCGATGAGCGCGTCGAGGTCCAGTGCGGGTTCGGTGCGTTCGACGGGGATGATGCCACCGGAGGGCATCCGGCGGTCGCTGTCACCGCGCTTGAGTTCCAGGTAGCGGTCACCGATCAGGTTCAGGTAGCGCACCGATGCGGTGGACTCGTCGAACAGCGGCAGCGACCGGTCGACCCGGAAGTCGACCTTGACCCTGCTGCCGCCGTCGACCAGTTCGACGCCGGAGACCTTGCCCACCTCGACGCCGGAGGCGCGGACGAACTGTCCGGGCCGCAGGCCGCTCGCATTGGTGAAGATCGCCGAATAGCCGGTGGTGCGATCGAATCGCATCTGGCCGAACACCACGATGATGATCGCGGTGAACAGCAGCAGCACCAACGAGAAGGCGCCCAGCTTGATGGCGGTACCGGTGATTTTCATGGGTTGATCGTGTTCTCCCCGATCTGGCGTCCCCAGACGTATTCGATGGCGATCGGTTGACCGAGTTCGAGATGGTTGTACGGCGCGATGGACGCCCCGGTGTCGGCCACCAGGTACGGCGCCGGCCACAGGTCACGGGTCACCGGCTGCCAGCAGCCCGGCCGTCCCTCCGGCCCGCCCTTGGCGTTCACCCGCGGCAGGTTGTCCGGATACACGTACGGGTTGCCTGCACCGAGCACCTCGGAGTGGGTGCGCAGCGAGTAGCCGTTGCCGCCGAGCGAGGCGGCGATCTTCGGTTCGACGTCGTGGAAGTTGCGGACCGTGCAGAACAGCGCCGGGCTGTACTCGTCGAGGGTCGCGCTGGTCGGGATCAGATCCTGGGCGCCACGCACCAGATACGGGCCGCCGCGCTCGAAGACCTCACCGCCGGTGTTGCCGAAGCCGACCGCCGCCATCAGCGCCTGGTCGAGGTTGCCGCGCTGTTCGTTGAGCGTGCGGGCCGTCGTCACCGCGTTCTCCAGGCCGTCGAACAGGTCGGGCGCGGCTTCGGAGTAGACCTCGCCCAGGTCGGCGAGCAGCTGGGTGTCGCGGCGGATCTGCGGCATCTGCGGATTGAGGTCGGCCAGGATCGCGTTGCCGTTGATGAGTGACTCGCCGAACCGGTCGCCGAGCCCGTCGAAGGCCTGCGCGGTCGCGGTCAGCGTCTGGTTCAGCTTGACCGGGTCGACCTTCTCGGCCACCGACACCACCGTCTCGAACAGCGTGTTGAACTCCGTCGTCACGTTGGTCACGTCGATGACGCTGGCGGCGTTGATCCGGTCGCGCGCCGGGTCCTCGGGAGAGGAGAAGGAGACGTACTTGTTGCCGAACACCGTGGTCGCCGAGATGTCGGCGACGACGTTGGCCGGGATCAACTGCAGATACTCCGGATCCACTTCCAGGGTGATCCTGGCCCTCGGCTCGTTGCCGACGCTGACGGCGTTGACGTCGGCGACGCGGCCGATCTCCACACCGTTGAAGGTCACCTTGGTGCCCGGGTCCAGGTTGAGCCCGGCGCGGGCGGACATCATCGTCAGCTTCTCGCGCGGGGTGAAGTCTCCGCGGAACTGGAACCACACCACCGCGGCGACGGCGGCGACGACCACGAGCAGGACGAGCCCGGCCAGCTTGTACGGCGGCTTGCGCGGATTGTTGACCGGGGCGTGCGGCGCGCTCATGGCTACACCGTGAGGTTGAAGTTCGGGTCGGTGCCGTAGAGCGCCAACGAGGCCAACAGGACCACCAGCACGATCGCGATCAGGGACGCCCGCATCGACCGGCCGACCGCTTCACCGACGCCGACCGGGCCGCCGCTGGCGTAGTAGCCGTAGTAACAGTGGTTGAGCATGACGATGATCGAGATGACGATCGCTTGCACGAAGGACCAGGCGACGTCGTCGGGCCGCAGGAAGGTGCGGAAGTAGTGCTCGTAGGTGCCGGTCGACTGCCCGTAGAACAGCGTCGTGGTGACCTGCGCCGACAGGAAGCTCATGATGATCGCCATCGCGTACAGCGGGATGATCACGATGAAGCCGGCCATGATGCGCGTCGAGACCAGGTAGGAGATCGACTTGATGCCCATCACCTCGAGGGCGTCGATCTCCTCGCTGATGCGCATGGCGCCCAGTTCGGCGGTCGCGCCCGCGCCGACGGTGGCGGCCAGCGCCTGGCCGGAGACGACGGGCGCGGCGATACGCACGTTGACCAGGGCGGCGAAGAAGCCGGTGAACGCCTCGACACCGATGTTGCCCAGCGATGCGAACCCCTGGATGGCGATCAGAGAGCCACCGGAGAGGGTGACGAAGCCGACGATCGCGACGGTGCCGCCGATGACGGCCATCGCGCCGGTGCCCATGCCGATCTCGGCGATCAGGCGGAGCACTTCCTTGCGGTAGTACCGCAGCGCGTGGCCGATCGAGCCGACGGCGGTGACCACGAACCAGGCGACGTGGCCGACGCTGTCGAGGCCTCGCGACGGTGCGGCGACGAGTTTCTCGGCGCGGGCGTACCCGCGGGGGAAGCGCTGCCGCAGGACGGTTCCGGTGCTGGTGTTGGTTGCCATGTCAGCGCCCCGTTCCGAACCGCACGCCGATGGTCGTGAGCACCACGTTGACCGCGAACAGCGCGACCACGCAGAGCACCAGGGTCTCGTTGACGCCGGTGCCGACACCCTTGGCGCCGCCGCCGACGGTGAGGCCGCGGTAGCAGCCGACGAGGCCGGCGATCAGGCCGAAGGTGGTGGCCTTGACGACCGAGATCAGCACCTCGGGCAGACCGGTCACGAGCGTGAGCGTGGATACGTAGGCGCCCGCGGAGACGTTCTGGATATAGACGCCGAAGATGAATCCGCCGACCAGGCCGATCGTGATCACGGCGCCGTTGAGCAGAAGGGCCACGAACGTGGAGGCGACGACGCGCGGAACCACCAGACGGTGGATCGGGTCGATGCCGAGCACCTCGAGCGCGTCGATCTCCTCGCGGATGGTGCGCGCGCCGAGGTCGGCGCAGATGGCGGTGGAGCCGGCGCCGGCCACCACCAGCACCGTCACCAGCGGACCGAGCTGGGTGACCGCGCCCAGCGCCGCGCCCGCGCCGGAGACGTCGGCGGCGCCGAACTCCGCGAGCAGGATGTTCAGCGTGAAGATGATGAGCACGGTCAGCGGCACCGAGACCGCGACCGTCGGCAGGAACGAGACGCGGAACAGGAACCAGGCCTGGAGGATGAACTCCCGCCACTGGAACGGCGGCCGGAACAGAGCCTTGCCGGTCAGCACGCACATGCGAACGAACCCGCCGACGGCTTCCAGCCCCGGCCTCACCTGATCGCGTACGTACCCCGTCAGCCCGCCATTGGAGGCGGTCACGAGTGCGCTCCCGTGCCGGAACCGTCAACCTCGTGGCGCAACGGCAGAACCTGTCGCACGCCGCCTCCTTGCCCCATCCCGACCCTCGTGACGACTGCCTCCCTACTCGCAAGTAGTAAGTGAGACCACAGGACTGTACCCGATCGATTCCCGGCGGTGCACCGCATCGGCAGGATTGACCATCTAACCGTTAGCAAACGGGGTCCACCGGCTTGCCTGTCGGCACCCTACGCCGAACCCGTTGGCGCAGTAGAACTTTCGCCGGCGTCAATCGACTGGTCGCCGGAGTAGCGCTGACGTAGCTCCGTCTTGAGGACCTTGCCGGCAGGGTTGCGCGGAAGCGCGTCGACGATCTCGAGCGCCTTGGGGTGCTTGTACCGGGCCAGTCGTTCGGTGAGGAACGCGTCGAGATCGGCCAGCGACAGCGTCGGCTCTTTCACGGCAGCGACGGCCACCGGCACCTCACCCCACTTCTCGTCGGTCCGTCCGATGACGGCCACCTCGGCGATGGCGGGGTGGGCGGCCAGTACGTTCTCCACCTCGGCGCAGTAGATGTTCTCGCCGCCCGAGATGATCATGTCCTTCTTGCGGTCGACCACCCAGATGTAGCCCTCGTCGTCCTGGCGGACCAGGTCGCCGGAGTGGAACCAGCCGCCCGCGAAGGCCTCGGCGGTGGCTTTCGGATTGTTCCAGTAGCCGGCCATCAGAGTCGGTGCACGATAGACGATCTCACCGACCTGGCCGACCGGCACGTCGTTCATGTCCTCGTCGACGATGCGCGCGGACACCGTCGGGATGACCTTGCCGACCGACCCGAGCTTGCGCAGCGCGTCCTCGCCCAACAGCATGCAGGTGACGGGCGACATCTCCGTCTGGCCGAAGGCGGCGAGGATCTGCGCGCCGGGGAAGGTCTCGGCCATCTCGCGCAGCAGCGTGTCGGAGGCGGGTGCGGCGCCCCACGACAGCACCCGCAGTTTGAGGTCGCGCGGGTTGGCCCGCTGTGCCGCGCAGACCGCCTGCCACTGAGCGGGGACGAGGAAGATGCCGGTGACCTTCTCCTCGGCGAGCACGTCGAGCAGTGCGCCGGGGTCGAAGGCGCCCAGGGGGTAGAGGACCGTCGGCCGGCCGAGCAGGAGGCCGACGATGGTGTTGCCGATCCCGGCGATGTGGAACAGGGGGACGCCGATGAACCCGACGTCGTGGTTGAGGTCGACACCGTTGGTGAACAGGAACGTCATCGCCTGCCCGGCGATGTTGACGTGCGTGAGGACCGCGCCCTTCGGGCGTCCGGTGGTGCCCGAGGTGTACATGATCAGCGCGGGCGCGTCGTTGGGGATGTCGACCGGTGCGGGCGCTTCACCCGGTTCGGCGATCAGGTCGTCGTAGCCGAGGACCCCGTCCTCGGTGGCGCCGCCGGCCACGATCACGGTCTCCAGGGTCGGCTCCAGGTCGCGCACCGCGGTGGCGACCGGCGCGAGGACGGCCTCGGTGACGACCACCCGGGCGGCGCAGTCACCGACCAGGAACGCGATCTCCGGCGGGGTCATGCGGAAGTTGACGGGCACGGCGATGGCGCCGAGCTTGTTGGCCGCCAGGAACGACTCGATGAACTCGGTGCGGTTCAGCATGAGGATGAGCACCCGGTCGCCGAAGCCCACGCCGCGGCGGCTCAGCGCGCCGGCGAGATTGGTGACGCGCTGGTCGAGCTCGCCCCAGGTGGTGGTGCGGCCCATGAAGCGCAGCGCGGTCTCGGCCGGCTGCATGAGGGCATGACGGGCGAGCTGGTTGGTCCAGTTCTGCCGGCGCGCGAGGTAGGGCTGCTCGGTGGCGGCAGGCTCGGAGGTGTCGGGCTCAGCGGTCAACTGCCTGGCTCCATCGTCGTCTGGGTTGCGTGGCCTTTATATTTGATCAAACATTGGATGGCCTCGGTCACACTATGGCCTCGGCGGCTGGTGGACAACCCTCGCCTGACCCCGCCGGAGAACCGGAGAGCACCGTGAACGCGCCTGTCAGACCGAACCGGCGCATCAGTCGTCGCGAGCAGCTCTCCGATGAGGTCGCCGGTCATCTGCGCGCCGATATCATGACGGGATCGTTGCGGCCGGGCACGTTCATCCGGCTCGACGAGACCGCCGCACAGCTGGGGGTGAGCATCACCCCGGTGCGGGAGGCGCTGCGGACTCTGCGCGGTGAGGGGATGGTCCGGCTGGAACCGCACCGGGGCCATGTCGTGGTGCCGATGACGCGTGGCGACATCGAGGACATCTTCTGGCTACAGGCCACGATGGCCGAGAAGCTGGCGGAGTCGGCGACCGAACGGATCACCGAACCGCAGGTGCAGGAGCTCGAGCGGCTCAACGATGCGCTCGCCGAGGCCGTCGAGCACCGGGACCCCGAAGAGGTGGCGTTCGCGGAGTTCGCGTTCCACCGGGCGTTCAACCACGCGTCGGGCCGGATCAAGCTGGCGTGGTTTCTCCTGCATGTGGCGCGCTACCTGCCGCCGCTGCTGTACGCCACCGATCCGAGTTGGGGTGTCGAGGCGGTGGCCAGCCACCGCGAGCTGATCGATGCGTTGCGGAGGCGGGACGCGACGACGGTCGTGCGGCTGGCGAGGGGGCAGTTCGACGACGGGGCGCAGCGGTTGATCACGCGGCTGGAGCAGATCGGGCTCTGGGACTAACGAGGTGCGTTGACTCTGCGGTGAGGGCGGAGAAGTGCGAGTGGCCTCCGCCGTGGACGCAGAATCAACGAGGTCAGGCGCTTCCCGCGCCCAGCTGTTCGGCCCGCGCCTTGAGGTTGTCGGCCAGGTAATCCAGCGTCTCGCCGATCGCCTTCTTCACCATCGGCTTCGGGATCGCCAGCTTGGTCTCCACATCCATGTCCACCGTCAGCAGCGACGACGCCCCGATCGACACCACCGAGAAGCGCTGCTCGTGCTTGTCGAAGTGGTCGCCCTGCTGCAGCATCGTGAAGATCTGATTCTCGCCCGGGTAGTACACCGCGGTGATGAACGTGCCCGCCTGCCCCTGCACCTCTACATCGAGACGCAGCTGACTCGGCCGGCCGTCGTCGTAACGGGCGAGGATCCAGCATCCCTTGATCTCGGGATTCCACTCCGGGAACCGCTCGAAGTCGGCGACGATCGCCATGATCGCCTCGGCGGGCGCCTCGACCTCGACGGTCTTGCTCACGATCGGCATCCGGCGAGCATATCGACTACTGAACCCGGGCCGTCTCCAGCAGCGTCCTCACCGCCTCCGGGATGGGGACGGGACGGCGATTCTCCCGGTCGACGTAAACATGCACCCAGTGCCCCACCGCCGCGACCTGCGGCGCGCCGGGTTCGAACAACGCCAGCCGGTACGTGACGCTGCTGGTGCCCAGCCGGGCCACCGCCAGTCCCACCACGAGCGGATCGGGGAACTTCAACTCCGCGAAGTACCGGCAGCCGCTTTCGGCGACCACGCCCAACCACGGCGCACTCACCGGGTCGACGCCCACCGTGGTGTTGATCCACCCGTTGATCGCGGTGTCGAACAGCGCGTAGTACACGGCGTTGTTGAGGTGGCCGAACATGTCGTTGTCGGTCCACCGCGTCAGCACCGGCCAGTGCACGGGGAAATCATCGCCGGTCGGCCGGTCAGTGTCGGTCGGCATGGTTGCAGTTTCTCAGTGAGGGCAGTCTGGTCAGCATGACCATGACGATCCGCGGCGCCGTCCTCGAAGAGATCGGCCGGCCCCGACCCTTCACCGAATCCACCCCGCTGTCCGTCTCCGAGTTGCAGCTCGACCCGCCCGGCCCCGACGAACTGCTGATCCGGATCGAGGCCGCGGGTCTGTGCCACTCCGACCTCTCCGTCGTCGACGGCAACCGCGTGCGCCCGGTGCCGATGCTGCTCGGCCACGAAGCCGCCGGTGTCGTCGAAGAGGTCGGACCCGGCGGCTCCGACCTCGCGGTCGGGCAGCGGGTGGTCATGACGTTCTTACCCCGCTGCGGGCACTGCGCGGCGTGCGCCACCGGCGGCCTCACCCCCTGTGAACCGGGCTCGGCCGCCAATAGCGCCGGCACCCTCATGCACGGCGATATCCGGCTGCACCGCGACGGCCGGCCGGTACACCACCACCTCGGCGTGTCCGGTTTCGCCACACACGCTGTGGTGGACCGGCATTCGGTGGTCCCCGTCGACGCCGAGGTGCCGCCGGTGGTCGCCTCGCTGCTGGGGTGCGCCGTCCTGACTGGCGGCGGTGCGGTGCTCAACGTCGGCAGACCGCAACCAGGTCAGACCGTGATGGTCGTCGGACTCGGTGGTGTCGGCATGGCCGCGATGATCACCGCGATGGCGTACGACGGCGTCGATGTCGTCGGCATCGACCAGCTCGAGGACAAACTCGACCGGGCCCGCGCGATGGGCATCAACGCCGCCTACACCCCGGAAGAGGCCGCGGAGCGCAATGTGAAGGCGGAGGTGGTGATCGAAGCCGTCGGCCACCCCGCGGCACTGGAGACGGCGGTCGCACACACCGCACCGGGCGGCCGCACCATCACCGTCGGACTCCCCCGCCCTGACGCCCGGATCACCCTGTCGCCGTTGGGGTTCGTCGCCGAAGGCCGGTCACTGATCGGGAGTTACCTCGGATCGGCGGTACCCGCGCGCGACATCCCGCGCTTCGTCGAGCTGTGGCGCGAGGGCCGCCTTCCGGTGGAAACGCTTGTGTCATCGACGATCTCACTCGACGACATCAACGCCGGCATGGACCGCCTCGCCGAGGGCAAGGCGGTCCGCCAGGTGATCGAATTCGACTAGCCGCGACTGCCGCCGTCCGCACCGGAACCGGCGCCGGCGAGCACCGGGGACTGTCCGGCCGGTGTCGCGATGTCGTTGCGGCGGAACGACGCCACCACCAGGGCACGCATCCGGCGGCCCACCTCGAACTGCTTACCGGGCAGCGTGCGCGCGACCATCCGCACGTTGACACTGTCGACCTCGATGCTCTCCACGCCCATCAGTGACGGCTCGTCGAGCAGCAGGTCGGGGAGGTGATCGTCGCGCATCGCGGCGGCCGACACCTCGCGCAGCACCTCGTTGACGTGGTTGATGTCCTCGGACTTCGGGACCGGGATGTCGACCACCGCGCGTGCCCAATCCTTGGACAGGTTCAGCGCTTTCACGATCTGACCGTTCGGGACGGTGAACATCTCGCCGTCGCCGGTACGCAGTTTGGTGACACGCAGCGTGACATCTTCCACCGTGCCGCGGGCACTGCCGCCGCCGTTGACCGTCAGATCGACCAGATCACCGAAGCCGTACTGCTTCTCGGTGATGATGAAGAACCCGCTGAGCAGGTCCTGCACGATGCGCTGGGCGCCGAAACCGAGGGCGGCGCCGAGCACAGCGGCCGGTGCCACCAACGATCCGACCGGCAGGCCGATCTGGTTGGCGATGTCCACCCCGACCACCACGTACAGCACGGCGATCGCGACAGACGAGATCACCGACGCCACCGCCTGGCGGTGCTTCACCGTCTCCGAGCGGACCATCGCGTCACCGCTGCCGCCCTGGTTGAGCCGCCGGCTGATCCGGCCCGCGACCCAGCGGATGAGCCGGGTGGTGACCACCGCGAACACCAGGACCAGCAGGATGTGCAGCCCCTTGGTCGCCAGCCACTGACCGGCACCGCCCTGCCAGAAGGTGTCCCAGGCGCCGGCCACGTTCACTTGTGCGAGCGTTGAAGTGTCCATATGTCTCAACGCGTTCCCGCTTCCCGCGGGGCATCAAACGGACGATCCGGTGTTACCCGGTTCACACACCGGCTCAGAACCAGCTGCTGCGCATCTCCAGCGTCGTACGGTCCAGGCTTTCGAGCAGGTCGAGCTGGGGGCCGACTTTGGGCAGTTCGTAGCGATAGAAGAACTGCGCCGCCTGGCGTTTGCCCTCGTAGAAATCACCGGACCGGCCATCGGCCGCGACGACCTGCTCGAGCCACATCCAGGCGATCATCACGTGACCGAAGGCCTCCAGGTAGACCACGCTGTTGGCCATCGCCGCCTCGATGTCACCCGAGGCGAACATTGCGGTGGTCACGGTGACCAGCCGCTGCCATTGCGCGTCGAGCGCGGCCGCCAATGCGGCCGCTTCCCCACCGCACTCACCGGCGGCGGTCACCGTCGCCGCCAGCGCCTCCCCGACCGCCCGCAGGCTGGCGCCGCCCCGCTGGGGAACCTTGCGGCCGAGCAGGTCGAGGCTCTGGATGCCGTGGGTGCCCTCGTGGATCGGGTTGAGCCGGTTGTCGCGGTAGTGCTGTTCGACGTCGTATTCGCGGGTGTAGCCGTAGCCTCCGTGCACCTGGATCGCCAGGCTGTTGGCCTCCACGCACCACTGCGACGGCCAGCTCTTGGCCACCGGCGTGAGGATGTCGAGCAGGTCCTGACGGTCGCCGAGGTCGACCAGGCGCGCACAGTACAGCGCGAGCGCCAAGGCACCCTCGACGTAGGACTTCTGCGCCAGCAACATCCGCTTGACGTCGGCGTGTTCGATGATCGGGACCTGCGGCGTGGCCGGGTCCTTCGCCGTCACCGGCCGGCCCTGTGGACGTTCCCGGGCGTACTGCAGCGATTTGAGGTAGCCGGTGTAGCCGAGCGCGACCGCGCCCATGCCGACGCCGAGCCGCGCCTCGTTCATCATCCGGAACATGTAGGTGATGCCGCGGTGCGGTTCGCCGACCAGGTAGCCGACGGCGCCGGCTTCACCGCCGGGGGTGTGCACGCCCTCGCCGAAGTTCAGCACGGTGTTGGTGATGCCGCGCTGCCCCATCTTGTGGTTCAGCCCGGCGAGCACCACGTCGTTGCGCTCACCGACCGAACCGTCGGCGCCCACGAGGTATTTGGGCACGATGAACAGTGAGATGCCCTTGGTGCCCGGTGGTCCGCCGGGGATCTTGGCCAGGACGAGGTTGACGATGTTCTCGGTGATCTCGTGTTCGGCACCCGAGATCCACATCTTCGAACCGAACAGCCGGTAGCTGCCGTCGTCCCGCGGCTCGGCGCGCGTCGTGATGTCGGCCAGCGACGAGCCGGCCTGGGTCTCCGACAGCGCCATGGTGCCGGAGAAGCGGCCGGTGAGCATCGGCCGCACGAACCTGTCGATCTGCTCGGGCGTACCGAACTCGGCCAGCAGGTTGGCGTTGGCGATCGTGAGCATCAGGTAGCCCGACGTCGCCAGATTGGCCGCCGATATCCACGAGAACGCGGCCTGCGCGACCGTCGTCGGCAGCTGGGCGCCGCCGAGCTTCGCGTCCAGTTCCATGCCCAGCAGGTCGGCGGCGGCGAACGCATCCCAGGCCTCTTTGACCTCGGGGATCAGCGTGACCTTGTGACCGTCGAACGTCGGTTCGTGGGCGTCGCTCTTCTTGTTGTGCGGGGCGAAGTACCGCTCGGCGAGCTGTTCGCAGAGGTCGAGCACACCGGTGAAGGTCTCGCGGGAGTGCTCGGCGAATCGTGGCTGCTGTGTCAGCTCGTCGACCCGCAACCACTCGAAGAGCAGGAAGTCCAGGTCGCGGCGCGACATCAGCGTCGATTTCATCGGATCGTGCTCACACCACCGTCGACGGGGATCACCGTGCCGGTGACGTAGGCGCTCGCGCGACTGGCGAGGAACACCGCGATACCCGCCATGTCGTCGGGCCTGCCGACGCGGCCGAGTGGCAGCGCCGCCCCGACCGCGTCCTCACCGGCGGACAGCAGCACCTTGGTCATCCGCGAGGGGAAGAGTCCGGGTGCGATCGCGTTGACGAGGATGCGCGGTGCGAGCTCGGTCGCCAGGTGTTTGGTCAGCATGTGCACCGCGGCCTTGCTCGCGGCGTAGGAGAAGTTGTTGCGGCCGCGTTCGGGCGTGTGGAACCCGTCGACGCTGCCGGTGTTGACGACCCGCGCCGGGTCGTCGTCGGTCGCCCCGGCGTCCAGCATGGGCACCAGTGCCCGGGTCAGCAGGAACACCCCTTTGACGTTGACGTCGAAGACGCGGTCGAAACCGGATTCCGGGAACTCGCCGAACGAGGCGCCCCAGTTGGCGCCGGCGTTGTTGAACAGCGCGTGCACCGCATCCTCGCGGGCGGCCAGCGCATCGGACAGCGTCTGCACCCCCTCGGCGGTGCCGAGGTCGGCGGGCACCGCCTCGACGCGGCCCAGCGGTGAGAGTTCGGTGACCGCCGCGGAGAGTTCGGCCTCCTTGCGGCTGGACAGGTACACCGAGGCGCCGGCCTGCAGCAGCCCGCGGGCGATCATCACGCCGATGCCGCGCCCTCCCCCGGTGACCACGGCGACCTTGCCGTCGAGGGAGAACAGGTCAGTCATGGGCAGCCACGGAGCGCACGTCGACGCCCAGCGGCGACTCGGTGCGCACCGCCTCGTCGCGGATCAGGCCGCGCAGCAGCGCGGTGCTGAACTCCTCGGCGATCTCCTGGGCGGTGCGTCGGCCATGCGGCCGCAGCCAGCGGTACGCGCCGAGGGTCATCCCGATGTAGCCCAGCGCCAGCACGTGGGAGTCGCACTCGTAGAACTCCCCGCTCGCGATGCCCCGGTCGATCACGTCGCGGACGTGTTCGTAGACCTGGGCTTCCTTCTCGCGGATGTAGGCCACCTGCTCCTCGGTGAACCACTCTCCGATGTAGGGGCCCTCCTGGAAGTACACCGCGGCGCGTTCGATGTCGCTGGCGATGCCGACCAGCAGGCGGCGGGTGAAGTGGTAGATCGTCTCGCGGGCGGACGCCGTCGGATCGTCGTGCAGGGCGTCGACGGTGAAGTCCGCGGCGCCCTTGTAGATGTCGTAGAGGATCAGCGATTTACTCGCGTAGTAGTGGTAGACCGTGGCCTTGTTCAGGCCGACCGCATCGGCGACGTCATCCATGCGGGTGCCGTGGTAGCCGCGCGCGGCGAACAGCTTGGTGGCGACCCGCAGCAGCTCCTCGCGCCGAGTCGACCCGTTCGGCGAGACTTCGGGGGACATGGCAACTCACTATCGACGGGCCCGCCGGGCGGGCATCTATCAACTGGGTGGTTGACCAGTGTAGGCAGGGCCCGGTCGACGTGTCACTGCGCCACAGCTCTTCGGGGCACTCCGCCCGGCGCGTGGATGAGATCCAGACTGCCGCAGGCTTGACATCCCGGTCCTCGGCGTTCGCCCTGCGAGCTGCTACGGCCGATGTTACGTTTGTATACAGTACACCGGGAGGAGCTTCGTTGAGCCGGGCGCCCCAGCACGAGCGACACATTCCGGGCCGTGCTGCTCTAGTCGTCGTCGACGTGCAGAACGACTTCTGCGCCGCGGAGGGATCGCTCCCCAGCCGCTACCACTTCGACCTTCGTTTCGTCGACGCCATGGTGCCGCGCCTGCAGCGCCTGATCGGTTCCGCACGGGCGGTCGGCATGCCCGTGATCTTCGTCCGCACGGTGCACGATGAATCGAACGACAGTCCCGCTTGGCTGGGCCGCCTCGGCGACGACGCCGGCAGTGAACGCGCGAGCGTCACCTGCCGCACAGGCACGTGGGGTGCCGAATTCTTCTGCGTAGCACCGCAATCCGGTGACCACGTCATCACAAAGCATCGCTTCTCTGCGTTCGTCGGCACCAATCTCGCGATCACGCTCACATCGTTGGGCATTCACTCCGTGCTGTTCACCGGCGTGGCGACGGAAGTCTGCGTCGAGTCGAGCCTTCGCGACGGCCTCTTCCACGAGTTCTATGTCACCCTGGTGGAGGATTGCGCGGCGACCTACGACGAGGCAGCCCACGACGCGTCGGTCAATGTGGTCCGCAAGCACTTCGGGTTGGTGACGACCTCGACAGAGCTGATCGACTCGTGGACATCGATGGGACAGACTGGGGGAATCGGCCATGGTGGCCAATGATCGGACAGAGCAGGCTATTCCGACCCTCGAGCAGGGGCCTGTGCTGCGTGATCGGGTGTACCAGACACTCGAGGACCTGATCGTCCGCCGGGTATTGCGCCCTGGTGAACGACTGCTGGAGAACGAACTGGCCACACAACTCGGGGTAAGCCGCAACCCGGTACGCGAGGCGATGACCATGCTCGCCCGTGCCGGTTGGATCGACATACACCCACGCACCGGTGCATACGTGCACGCGCCGACACCCGACGAGATCGACGACTTCTTCGAGATGCGGACACTGCTGGAGTCTTTCGCTGCTGAGCGCGCCGCCACTCGGGTCACCCCCGAGCAGTTGGACGTGCTCGAGGAGATCTGGTCTGAAGGCGTCGCCGCAGTGGAGGCGAAGGACGTCCAGAGCATCGTCTCCGCCAACGCCGCCTTCCACGCCCGGATCAGCGAATGGTCCGGCAACGGAATGCTCCACGACACCCTTTCGGTGATGAAAAAGCGTGTGCGGTGGTACTTTTCGTCGGTTGCCGACGTCCGCGGGATGGCATCGTGGGATGAGCACCGACGCATCATCGACGCACTGCGCGCCCGCGATCCCGCCCACGCGTCGACGTTGATGCGCGCCCACACGATCGCCACCGCCGACATGTATCGCAGTCACGCCGCCACGGAGGCCGCCACCGCCTGACCGACCGGATTCGACGCGCACAGTAAACCCGCAGGTAATGCGCGTGAAACACACGAGTGGTCCACTCCTTGTATACAACATACTGAAGGGAGCGGACATGGCTGCGGCGGCTGTCGAGTCCCCCGTCGTGACCGGCGCCATCTCCATCGAGGGCCTGACCAAGGTCTACGAGCGGATCACCGGACGGGAGATCGTCCGCACCTATGCACTGAACGGCGTGGACCTGCTGGTCCGACCCCAGGAGTTCGTCTCATTGGTCGGCCCGTCGGGGTGCGGCAAGACGACGGTGCTCAAGGTCATCGCAGGGCTACTGGACGCCACCGCCGGCCTCGTCCACGTCAACGGCACTGCGGTGACCGGAACCGGCGTCGACCGCGGCGTGGTGTTCCAACAACCGTCGCTCTTGCCATGGCGCACAGTGCGACAGAACATCTTGGAGTCACTGCGCTTCGCCGGGGTCGCTCGCGCCCAGCGCGCGCTCCGGGCCGACAAGTATCTCGACATGGTGGGCCTGTCCGGCTTCGTGGACCACTACCCCGGCGAACTGTCCGGCGGTATGCAGCAGCGGGTGGGTATCGCCCGCGCGCTCGCGCTCGAACCCAGCGTGCTCCTAATGGACGAACCGTTCGGCGCCCTGGACGCGATCACCCGCCAACACATGCAGACCGAACTGATGCGCATCTGGGCACAGGAGAAGCGCTCGGTGCTGTTCGTCACTCATTCGATCGAAGAAGCACTGCTGCTCTCGGACCGTGTGGTGGTGATGGCCGACGGCGCGGTCCGTGCCGACGTCGCGGTGCCCATCGAGCGGCCGCGCTCCCGCACAGAACTGATCAACGACCCGGCAGCCAGACAGCTGCGGGCGCAGCTCGAAAGCTTGCTCTAGCGAACCAGATTCGGAGAATCATGCCTGCAGTCATCGAACGTGAGCACATCAGCACCGGCGCGCTGGTGCGACGCAAGGTGTTCAGCTGGGAGCGTCTGGTCCAGGTGCTGCTGCTACTCACCCTGCTGGCGATCTGGGAGGTCGCCGGGCGGATAATGGGCGACTTCTTCCTCGCGCCTCCGTCGAGCCTGCCGTCGGCCTTCTGGGAGATGTGGCAGGCCGGCGAGCTCGTGCGGGCCCTGCTCGACAGCCTGTCCTCGTTGCTGGTGGGATTCTGCCTGGCCATAGTGGTCGGTATCAGCGTCGGCTTCTTCATGGGCTGGTATGGGCCGGCGGGGCGCACCCTCAACCCGTTCGTCTCCGCGCTCTACGTGGTGCCGACGGCGGCGCTGGTGCCGATGTTCATCATCTGGTTCGGCCTGGGCTTCACAGCCCGCACCGTGACGGTTTTCCTGTTCTGCGTCTTCGAGATCCTGGTCAGCACCTACACCGGTGTACGCAACGTCGACCGCAACCTCGTCGACGCGGCCCGCGCCTTCGGCGCGAGCCGATGGCAGTTGTTCAGCCGGGTGGTGTCGTACGCATCGTTGCCCTACATCTTCGCCGGCCTGCGGATGGGCATCTCGCGGGCAGTCAAGGGGATGGTGGTCGCCGAACTCCTGTTCGCCGTCACCGGTCTCGGTGGCCTCATCAGCAGCGCCGCCAACTACTACCGCACCGACAAGGTATTCGTCGGCGTGATCGTGCTCGCCATGCTCGGTGTGCTGCTGGCCGGCGCTGTACAGCTGCTCGAACGTCGACTGATGCCGTGGCACCGCGGCGTCAACGCCTGACCAAGATCCGTCTGAAAGGAAATGCTGTGAAACGTAGGGCTCGGATAATGACGGCGGCCGCGCTGGCCGCGGCTTTGACCATGACCGGCTGCTCGTCCGGGGACGGCGGTGGCGAAGCACCGGATGCTCCGCTGAAGGTCGCGTTCGCCTCGGATCTCGATCCCGCAGACATCGCAGACTATTTGGGCGCCGAGAAGGCCGGTGCCGAGATCACCGCACTCAACGAAGACAGCGCCGTCATCGCCGGATTGCAGAACGGCAACTTCGACATCGGCAACATGGACGGGGCATCGGCTATCAAGGCCGCACAGAGCGGCATCGACGTCAAGATCGTGTATGTCAGCCAGGTAATCCCGGAGTTCGTCCTCGTCGCGCAGCCGCAGTACAAGAGCGTCGCCGACCTGGCCGGTGCTCGCGTGGCGTACCACGGACCCGGATCGCCGACCGAGACCTTGCCCCGCGAGCTGGCCCGTCAGACCGGTCCCGATCTCGAGGACCAGATCAACTGGAGCGTGCTGCCCGAGTCACCGAACCGCGCTTCAGCCATGCTGGGCAAGCAGATCGACGCCACCGCATTGGAATTCGGCGATGTACTGACCCTGCAAGACGAAGGTGAGTTCACCGTCCTCGGCGACTGGAGCGACCTTGAAGGCGACAGCGCGAGTGCATTCAACACCGTGTGGGTGGTGACCGGGAAGTTCCTCGAGGGCAACCGGAGCCGCGTTGTCGACTTCCTGACCAACGTCCAGAGCTCCTACGATGAGTTCTATGAGGACGAGGCCGCGTGGACGGCCGCCACCAAAGAGCAGCTGCCCGACGTGCGCGAGGACTTTCTGCCCCAGATCTACGCGTACTACACCGACGCGTCCTTCTATCCGAAGAGCGGCACGGCACCCCTGACCACGGAGCAGTGGACGGGTATGGACGAGTTCTTCCGCTCGCTCGGTGAGTACAACCAGCCCGCCGATGCCTCAATGGTGGACTTCGACGTAATCACTGAAGTCTCCGGTACCAAATGAGCTCATCCACAGGCATGGTCGCGACCAGCCATCCGCTCGCGGTCGACGCGGGTCTTGCTGCCCTTCGGGACGGCGGGACGGCGGCCGACGCAGCGGTGGCGGCCGCGGCCATGCTGTCGGTGGTTGATCCCCGGTCCACCGGACTGGGAGGCGATCTCTTCGCTCTCTACTGGGAGCCAGGTCATGCCGAACCCGTCGGGCTCTCCGCGGCGGGTGTCGCTCCGGCCGCGATGACGGTTCAAGCCCTGCGGGCCGCAGGGTTCGACGTGATGCCGCCCGAAGGTCCATGGACGGTGACCGTGCCAGGCGCCACGTGGGGCTGGACTGAGCTACTCGACCGCTACGGCCGGCTCGACCGCGGACAAGTACTGCGCCGAGCCGTCGATACCGCGCGTAACGGCTTCAGAGTGGCCCCTATGGTCGCCGAGGAGTGGCTACTCGGCGCCGACAAGCTGCGCCGCAACCCGGCCGCTGCGGAGATCTTCATGCCCGGCGGCCGGGTGCCTCGAGCCGGTGAGACCTTCACCAATTCCGGGCTCGCTGACTCATTGGAAGCGTATGTGGCGCAGGGTCATAAACCATTTTACGAAGGCAGCATCGCAACCGGCTTCAGCGACGCCGTCGCCGCACTGGGCGGACCGCTGCGCGCGTCAGACCTCAGCGGCTGGACCGGCCCGGAGTGGACCACTCCCATCCGTGCCCGTTTCCGCGGCATCGACGTATACGAGATGCCGCCGCCCGGACAGGGCGTTGTCGTCCTCGAGTCGATGCGGATCTACCAGGAGTTCGAGGCCACATCGACCGGCGAGGCCGACCACTACCTGATCGAATGCCTCAAAGCCGCGTTCGGCGATGCGGCGCGGCACGTTGCCGACCCTCGGTTCAGTCCGGTCTCGGTGTCGGATTTACTCGACGGCGACCGACTGGCGAAGGTCCGCGAGCAGATTGGACGGGAGGCGGCCGACGCCCCTGCCCCCGGCGCGCCGACCGACACCGTCTATGTGTGTGTGGTCGACGAAACCGGTGCAGCCTGTTCTTTGATTCAGAGCCTTTACGAGGGCTTCGGCTCCGGCGTGATGGCACCAGGGAGTGGAGTGGTCTTGCACAACCGAGGCAACGGCTTCACCCTGCGCGACGGGCATCCCAATCGGCCGGAAGGAGGGAAACGGCCGTACCACACCATCATTCCGGCAATGCTCGGTGACGACGACGGCTTCCGCGGATGCCTCGGTGTGGTCGGTGGCTTCATGCAACCGCAGGGGCAGCTGCAAATCCTGCGGAATGTGCTCGACCGCGGTATGTCGGCACAGCAGGCGGTCGACGCGCCCCGACTTCGCGTGCTGGGTGGCCGGGCCGTGGGCCTCGAAGCCGGCTTCGACGCGGTGAGCAGCGCAGAACTCGCCCGCCGCGGGCACCACCTCGGCTCGCTGTCCCGTTTCGAATGCGGTGGTGCACAGATGATCCTGCGCACCGCCGGCCGACTCGACGGCGGCTCGGACCGGCGCAAGGACGGCTACGTCGGCGTCTGCTGACCACTCACAGAGGAGCACCATGCAGGGAATAGGCATCAGCCTGCCCAACCGAGGGATTCTTTTCGGCGCGATCAGTGTCGCCGAGATGCTCGATCTCGCTGAATTCGCTGATCACAGTGGACTGTTCGACTCGGTATGGGTGGGTGACGGGTTGATCGCCAAGCCCCGAGTCGAAGCGGTCGCGAGTCTTGCTGCGATCAGCGCCCGGACCACCC
This sequence comes from Mycolicibacterium litorale, assembly GCA_050205415.1. Taxonomy (GTDB): domain Bacteria; phylum Actinomycetota; class Actinomycetes; order Mycobacteriales; family Mycobacteriaceae; genus Mycobacterium; species Mycobacterium litorale_C. The sequence continues at coordinate 40,095 of JBNMQY010000019.1, read as the reverse complement.
GGGTGAAGCTGGGCGTGTGTTGCCTGGCCACTTTTCCGCTGCGGCAGCCGGTGACCTTCGCGGCGCAGTGGGCGAGTCTCGACGTTCTGTCCAGTGGCCGCGCGTTGTTGGCGGTCTGCCTGGGTGCGACAACCGAGCGCAGCGGAGGCAACGCCGCCGCGGAACTCGCGGCTGCAGGCGTCAGCGGTCGGGAGCGGGTGCCGCGGTTGGAGGAAGGTATCGAACTGGTCCGCGCGCTGTGGCGAGGACCCACCGCCTGGGACGGGCAGTTCTGGTCATTCCCAGAGGTTTCCCTGGAACCTAAGCCGATCCAGGATCCATGTCCGGTCTGGATCGCGAGCAACCCGGATCCCGCACGGCTGCCGGAGCGCCGATACCGTGCGGCGATCGAACGCGTCGGCCGCCTCGCCGACGGCTGGCAAACTGCGGTGACCACACCCGAAGAGTTCGGCCGCAAGTGGGACGAGATCAGGGCGGCCGCCGAGGCCGCTGGCCGCGATGCGACCGCAATGACCTCTTCGGCACACCTGATGATCAATCTCGATGCCGATCGGACTGCGGCGAGAGCAGAGGGAAAACGATTCCTCGACAAGTATTACTCGATGGACTGCAACGACGAGTTGCTGGATCGCTGGGGCGCGTTCGGCACCGCCGACGAAGTGCTGACACGCATCGACCAGTTCCTCGACCTCGGGCTCGACGTGCCGATCCTGCGGTTCGCGTCATTCGACCAGCCGCGGCAGATGGAGCTCGCCCAACAGACGCTGCTGCCGGAATTGGCGCGCCGTCGCAAGCCGGTGCCCGCCATTTGATGTCGGATTACCTCGAAGACGTCTTACTCACTCTGGTCGGCACCGACACCTCGGTACCGGCCGGCTCGACCGAGATCCTGCCCGGCGACCCTGGCCTACAGCACGCGGTCACCACTACGGTGCTGCCGCTCATCGAGAACCTGCAGCCCGCGGAAATCCGCCGCCATCCCGATGGGGACATAGCTGCACGCTTCGGGCCCGAGCGCGACGACGGCCTGTTGCTGCAGACCTACATCGTCTCCCAGCACGGCAACCTGATGAACGATCCACACAGAGCGCGCATTGTCGACGGTGCACCGATGGGGCTCGATGGACCGATTGTGTTTGGTCAGGGCGCCAACCAGAACAAGGGCCCGATGGCGGCAGCGCTCGCCGCGGTACGGGCTCTAGGGCACCTGTCGCGGCCCGTGTGGCTGACGGTGAACTGCGAGGGCCGCAGCAGCCACGGCGGCTCACGCCGCCTCCTCGAAGACCTCGATGTCTCTGCAGCACAAGCCATCCTGGCCTTCGGCACCGACCTGCAGGTATCGCTGGGCAACCGCGGACGCGTCGACGTGCAGGTCATCGTACAGGGCGTGTCGTCGCATTCCAGCCAACCGGAGCTCGGTCGCAATCCCATCCCTCCGGCGGCGGCGGTGGTGGCCGCGCTCGACACGCTGCCGTTGCCGCCTGCACATCCTCGGCTCGGGCCCGCAACCGCCACCCCGTATCAGTTCTGGTGCGATCCGATCGCCCCACACACCCTGCCGTCGACCGTTCACGTGGTGGTGGACCGCCGCCTGCTACCCGGCGAGGAACCAGCGGCCGCGACGACCGACGTGCGCGAACACCTAGAGCCGGTGTGGCCGGAGTTGACCGTCGATGAAGGTGTGTCGATGCTGCCCGCGCTGGTCGAAGCTGACGCGGCGGTGGTGATGGCGCTAGCCGGCGCGCCCACCATGTACAGCCGCAACGCTTTCGATGCCGGCTACGGGTGTTCGCGTGGGATACCGACGGTGATGTTCGGTCCCGGCCGCCGCGATTTCGGCCAAGGGGTGGTGGCGGCCGAAGCGGTGTCCCTGGCTGACTGCCGACGGGCGGCGCGGGCGCTGCGCGGTGCGGCGCTGAAACTGTGCGGCTGACGGCCGGTGTGGGAGTTACTGATCGTCGTCGCCGCGGGCGTGGCGGCCGGCGCGATCAACGCGGTGGTGGGTTCGGGCACCCTGGTGACCTTTCCGGTGTTGATCGCACTGGGCTATCCACCGGTGGTGGCGACCATGAGCAACGCGATCGGGCTCGTCGCCGGAGGTGTGAGCGGAGCATGGGCCTACCGCAAAGAGATCGCGGCCCAGCGAGGCACTGTCGCCGCCCTCCTGCCCGCCTCGGCGCTGGGGGCGTTGACCGGTGCGGCGCTGTTGTTGGTGTTGCCCGACGACGCCTTCGAGGTGGTCGTGCCTGTGCTGCTCGTCGCCGCCCTGTGCCTGGTGGTAGTGCAGCCACGGCTGCAGCGCTGGGTGGCTCATCGGCGCGCCACAGCCGGTGCGGCGGGATCCACGCCCGCGCTGTTCGTTGCCGTCTATCTGGTCGGCGTATATGGCGGATACTTCGCCGCTGCCCAGGGCGTGCTTCTGATGGGAGTGCTCGGGGTGCTACTCGTCCAAGACCTACAGATGACCAACGGCGTGAAGAATCTGCTGGTCGGAGCCGTCAATTCGCTCGCCGCCGTGATGTACACGGTCGCAGCGTTCGACCGCGTCGCGTGGCCGGTCGTAGGCTGCATCGCCATTGGCTCGCTGGTCGGCGGCTGGCTGGGCGGAAGATTCGGCCGCAAGCTGCGGCCGGGCTGGCTACGGGCGCTGATAGTGGTGCTCGGGATGACCGCGCTGGTGCGGATCCTGTGGCCCCACTGATGACATTCCCCGGCGGCAGCCCGCTGATCACTGTCGAGGTGCCGCAGCCCGCGTTAGACTTCCACAAAAGGCCGCGTCACACCCGGAGGTACCCGATGGACCCGAATCCCGACTACGACGCGAGCGACGAGATCGAGTTCTTCTTCAGCTACCTCGCCTGGGGTCTGCGCGGCGTGTCCGGCCCGGGCGGCGGCTACCCGCCGCCGGCCTATCCCCCGGTCTGAGCCACTCCGGCTTTATTCGCGGCTACGCCGCTCCGGCCTGATTCGCGGCTACGCCGCGGCTGCCTTGACCGCGCGGCCGACTTCCGCGCGCAACTCGACATACTCCGGCGAACGGCGCAGCTCGTCGGGGTCGACGCCCGTGCGCGGCAGATCGACGGGCAGGTCGAGCGCCACCTGACCGGGCCGCCGCGTCAACACCACGATGCGTGACCCGAGGAACGCCGCCTCGTCCGCGCTGTGGGTGACGAACACCGTGGTACGCCCCGACGCCGCGCTGACCTGCCGCAGGTCTTCCTGCAGCCTTTCCCGGCTGAGCGCGTCGAGCGCGGCGAACGGTTCGTCGAGGAGGAACAGCGGCGTCTCGGCAGCCAGCGCCCGCGCGATCGCAACACGCTGCTGCTGACCGCCGCTGATCTCCCAGATGCGCCGGTCGGCGGTGCCCTCGAGCCCCACCCGCGCCAGCAGCTCGTCGCGCCGCTCGGTCCGCTGTTCCCGCGGCACCCGCGCGTACTTGAGGGCGAGGTCGACGTTGCCGCCGACCGTGCGCCACGGGAACAGCCGCGGCTGCTGGAACACCACTCCCGCCGTCACCCCCGGGGCGGGCGGCGTCCCCGCCACGATGACGGCTCCCTCCGTCGGCGTCTCGAAACCGGCGAGCAGCCGCAGCAGCGTGCTCTTCCCGCACCCCGAGGCACCGACGAGCACCAGGAACGCTCCTGCTTCGACGGTCAGGTCGACGGGCCCGACCGCGGTGACCTCGCGGCCGGCGCGGCCGTACCGGTGCGAGACTCCGCGCAGCTGTACCGCCCCGTCACTGGGTGATGGCACCGGGTAGGCCCTTGGTGTAAATCGAGTCCCGGAACGTCTGCAGCGGTGCGGGCGCCGGGATCTGCTTCTGCTCAGCCAGGAATTGCGATGCGCTCTGCAGGTTCGTCGCGATGTTGCCCGGTTCTCCCTCGGACCCAAGCCATTCCGGCGACGCCACCTCGGCCGGCGTCAGGTAGACACCCTGCTTCAGCTGACCGGCGACCTCGTCGGGGCTCAGTCCGATCTCGGAGGCGATGGCCTTGGCCGCTGCGTCGGGGTCGTCCTTGATCACGGTCAACGCGCGCGCTTCCTGCTGACGCCAGATGTCGACCACTTCGGGATGGGCGGTGGCGAACTCGTCGGCCACCACGCCGAGGTCGAGGGTGGGCTTACCATCGCGCGCCAGCTGGCGGCTGGTGATCAGGTCATTACCGTTGGCGCGCAACTGGTCGAGCGTCGGCAGCCACGAGTAGCCGGCGTCGATGTCACCGCGGTCGAACGCCGCCAGGATGGCCTGCGGCTGCAGGTCGACGAGCTGGACATCGTTGGGCGACAGCCCGTTCTGGTTCAGCGCGGCGAGCAGGCTGTAGTGCGCGGTCGAGGCGAACGGCGTGCCGACCCGCTTACCGCGAAGGTCGGCGATCGTGTTGACGCCACTGCCATTGCGCGCCACCAGGGCCTCGTTGTCGCCGGCGACGTCGAGTACGAACGCAACCTTGTACGGGATGTTCAGCGGCGCCGACAGCCCGCGCGCCACCGGGCTCGACCCCAGCGCGCCGAAGTCGACCTCCTTGGCGACGAAGGCGGTGTTGACGTCGGCGCCAGAGTCGAACTTCGTCCACTTGATGTTGTAGTCCGGCAGCGCATCCTCGAGCCATCGGTTGTTCTTCACGATCAAATCGCCACTCGGAAAACTCTGGTAGGCAATGCGAATCGTCGGCTTCTCGGCGTCCTGCCCGGAGCGGTCCACCGAGCACCCGGCCAGAGCCAGCGCCGCCGCCAGAACCGTCAGTGCCGCTTTGAATCTCATGTCTTTCAGACCTTTCCTCTCCAGGGGACGGCGCGCCGTTCGACCGTGCGCAGGAGACCGTCGATGATCAGGCCGGAGATGCCGATGGCGAAGATGCCGACCAGCACGACCGGGGTGTTGTTGTAGTTGCTGGCGTCTTTGACCAGACCGCCGACACCGGGGATGCCGTTGAACAGTTCGGCGGCGACCACCGACGAGTACGCCATGCCGACGGCCAACCGGATGCCGGTGAACGTCTCCGGCAGCGCCGACGGCACCACGACGTCGCGGATCACCTCTGCGCGGGAGGCACCCAGCGCACGGGCCGCCTCGGTCAGCGCGACGGGTGTGGCCAGGACGGCCGCCGTCGTCGACACCGCGGCGGGTGGGAGCGCCGCCAGCGCGAGCAGCGTGATCTTCGGCGCCTCGTCGATGCCCAGCCAGATGACCAGCAGGAAGAAGTAGGCCAGGGGAGGCAGTGCGCGCAGGAAAGTCAGCCACGGCTCCAGCAGACTGCGCACCCACCCGATCGAGCCCATCACCAGACCGAGCGCCACCCCCAGCGCCACACCGATGACGACCCCGGCGAGCACCCGACGCAGCGTCATGTACAGGTGCTCGACCAGCAGGTAACCGCCGTAACCGCGGACACCGTCGTGGGTGGTGGACACGTCTACGAAGGCCTTCCACACCGTCGCCGGATAGGGCACGAACGTCTGGTTCCAGATCCCGCTGACCGCGGCGAGCTGCCACAGCCCGAAGAACACCGCGAGGGAAAGCAGCGGCAGCGCGGCACGACTGAGCCGTCCCCGCCACCTCGCGCGCGGCGACGCGGCGGGCGAGTCGAGTTGCGACTCGTCCGGTGCGATATCGACGAAGACCGACACGGTGGCGACTTTCTGTGGCTGAAGTGGGCGGGAAGGCTTCAGCGACAACAGCAGTCGTCGGACGGCGCTCGGTTCACCGGGCTATTGGTACCGGCATCCGGGGAGAGTGGGGAGGATTGCGATCCGCGTGAATTTATTCGGGCTGGCTGCCCCTGGCGTCGAGACGGCGCAGCACCCGGTCGACGACGGTCGGGTCGGTGCCGGATTCCGAGCGCGCCTCGACGACGGCTTCGCGTGCGGCCGCGAGCATCTCGTCCTTGAGCGCGTTGACCGTCATGGCGTGGTCGGCGTGGGCGCCGTTGGAGTTTGCGTCCGGTGGGGCGAATCCGACCGAATGCCACATCCGTTCGGCGTTCTCCCGGGCGTGGTCGATCACGTCGGGGTCGGCGTCGTCGTGTTCACGAAGTTCGTCGAGCCGTCTCATCCCGGCGTCACGCGCCCGCCGGATGAGATCCTGCACGGCGTCGTCCTCTTCCCCTGGGGAGGCGCGTACCCCGAGCCACCGCACCAGGGTCGGCAGGGTGAGCCCCTGCAGCAGGAGCGTGACGACGATGACGACGAACGCGAAGAACACCAGGCGTTCGCGTTCGGGGAACGCGGGTGGGAGCGCCAGCACCGCGGCCAGTGTGACCACCCCGCGCATCCCGGCCCACGAGGATATGGTCATCTCCCGCCAGCCGATCGGTTCGGCCACATGCGCTTTGCGACGGTGCAGCCGTTCGTCGATGCCGGCGACCGGGAAGATCCACAGGAACCGCACGACGATCACCACCAGCGTGATGACCAGTCCCTGCACGATCAGCTCGCGCAGCGGTGCGTCGATGCTGTCGGCCACCGCGCGCATCTGCAGGCCGACGAACGCGAATGCCGAACCGGTCAGCAGCAATTCGACGATCTCCCACGTCGTCCAGGTGGCCAGCCGGGTCTGGGAGGATTCGGTGTCGCCGTAGCGGCTCATCGCCAGGGCCACCGTCACCACGGCGAGGACGCCGCTGCCGTGAACCGCGTCGGCGGCCGCGTACGCGGCGAAGGGGACGACGAGGACCAGCCCGCTGCCCGCCGGGTGCGGCGGCAGTTTGTTGATCAACCAGCGGGTGACGGCCGCGATGGCCAGACCGACCGCCACCCCGAGGACGACGGCGAGCCCGAGCGCCTCACTCGCTCCCCAGGCGGAGAACGCGCCGGTCATCGTCCCCGCGACGGCCACCTCGTAGAGCACCAGCGAGGTCGCGTCGTTCGACAGGCCCTCACCCTCGAGGATGGTGCGCAGCCGGCGGGGGATCCCGAGCTTCTGTGCCACCGCGGTGGCGGCGACCGCGTCCGGCGGCGCGACCGCCGCGCCCAGGGCGATCGCGGCGATCAGCGGAACGGTCGGCACCAGGGCGTGCAGCGTCGCGCCGACGGCGACGGCGGTGACGCCGACGAGTGCGACCGCCAGCAACATGATGGGGCGGCGGTTGTCGAGGAACTCCCGCCAGGACGTGCGGCGCGCGGCGGCAAACAGCAGTGGGGGCAGGACCAGGGGAAGGATCAGTTCGGGATTCGGCGAGAGGACCGGGATACCCGGGATGAAGGCCAGCGCCAAGCCGAACGCCAACATGACGGCCGGATACGGGATCGACACGCGCTGGGCCGCGGGGGCCAGCACGACGGTGGCCGCCAGCAGCGCCAGGAGCAGCGAGAAAGCGGCCAAGGCGGTGGTCCTTCCGGAGGCGGTGTGTCCTAGTACCCGCTATCGCTCGGCCACACCCCCGGCGGTGCGCCGGAACTCGGTCGGGTTGACTCCGCGCACCCTCTTGAAGGCCGCGCTGAAACCGAACGGGTCGGCATAGCCGACCGTGCGGGCGACGGCGGCGACGGTCGCCGACTTCTGCTCGACGAGCAGGTCCGCCGCGAGCGTCATACGCCAGCGGGTGAGATAGGTCAGGGGTGGTTCGCCGAGCAACTCGGCGAACCGCTTGGCGAGCGTCGCCCGAGAGACTCCGGTGGCCTCGGCCAGCGACGCCACGGTCCACGGCCCCGCCGGATCGGCGTGCAGCAGCCGCAGCGCCTCTCCGACCACCGGATCGCGCTGGGCGGCCCACCACGCGGGTGGCTCACCGCCGGGCCGGTCGAACCATTCGCGCAGTGTGCACACCAGCATCCAGTCCAGCAGCCGGTCGAGCACCACCTGCTGGCCGGGGACGTCGAGGGCGACTTCGGCGGCGAGATGATCCAGTACGGCGTCGCCGGTGCCTCCGGCCTCCACCCGCAGCACCACGGGCAGTGCGTCCAGCAACCGGCGGCTGATCTCGCCCCGCACCGGGTAGGCGCCGACGATGAGGGTGGCTGCGCCGACGGCCCCGGCGGAGCGGTCGTTCCACCCGAGCCGGTGTCTGGTCCCACCCTGTTCGGGGGCGGAGCAGAACTCCCCGCACTGGACCGGCTCCGCCGTCGTACCGAGTTCGTCGACGAACATGAAGGTTCCGGGGCCCCGCACGACGACCGTCTCGTACGCGCCGAGCGGCTCGGGCGGACCGTCGTCCGGAACGACCCAGCCCGCCCCGTTGAGCACAGTGCACAGGGTCAGCGGTGCGCCGTCGACGAAGTGCAGCGCCCAGGGTGCGGACAAGGCGGTACTGCCGAACAACGACCCCTGGGCGCGCACGCCGCGGAACAGGTCACCGAAGACGCCCACATCGGCGACGGTAGACGATCGGACAGGCATCCCGGCCCTTTACCCATGGAACTGTCCGGCATGGCCGCGTTGAATCGTGATCATGAGTCTGACCGCCCAAGACCTCGAACTCCTCCGGCGCCCCTTGCACGGGTTTCTGACCGTGGCGGCGGGGCCGCTGCCACCTCAACCCCGGCCGGTGTGGTTCGAGGCCACCGACGAGGGCACCATCCAACTGTTCACGCCCCCCGACTCGGTGAAGATCCAGCGGTTGAGCCGCGATCCGCGTGCCTCACTCGTCGTCGCCGCCCCGGTGGACGAACGGGAACGCTGGGTGTCGGTCACGGGCCGCACCACCGTGGAGGCTGACGGTGCGCACGAGTTGTGCCGTCGCCTCGCCGCCCGGTACTGGGACCTCGATGATCCGGTCCGCGCCGCCGATCTCGCCGGGATTCTGGCCGAGGAACAGGTCCGCCTCGTCATCCACCCGCAGGCCGTGAGCCGCTACCTGTACGAGGCCTGATCACCCGGCCATAAGCTGCCTTACCGTTACCTTATCTTTCCCTTAACTTCCTTAATCCGGGTGTACGGTGGCATGCATCGCTCGGTCGTTCACCCTCGACGGAAGGAACCGGAGATGCCTGACCGATCTGCACGAATCGTCCTGGTCACGGGCGCGTCGAGGGGTGTCGGCGCCGAGGTGGCACGGCACTTCGCCAGCCCCGACACCCACGTCGTCGTCCACTACCGGGACAACGTCGCACGGGCCAACGACGTCGCCGAGGCCATCCGGAGTGCGGGGGGACAGGCGTCGACCCTGGCCGCCGACATCTCCGACGAAGCCGGCGCGGCGGCGATGATGGATTCCGTCGCGGCCCGGTTCGGCCGGTTGGACGCACTGGTCCTCAACGCGTCGGGGGCGCTCACGGGCGCCGACCCGCACGCCGCCATGCGACTGAACGGGGATGCGCAGCGCCGGCTCGCCCAGATGGCCGTGACGCTGATGCCCGCCGGTGGACGCATCGTGTTCGTGACCAGCCATCAGGCCCATTTCTTCCCCAACAAGGCGGTGCCGAAGGGTCTCGTCAGCGTCGCCGCCAGCCAGCGCGCCGGCGAAACCGCGCTCTACAGAATGCGTTCCATGCTCGCTCGCGCCGGTGTCCACCTCACCGTGGTGTCCGCGGACATGATCGACGGCGGCCACCTGCAGGGTGTGAGCGCGTTCGCCGAGGCGATCGTCGGCGCGACATCGACCGCCAGCTCGCCGAGCATCGTCTACGCGGGCAGGGCCGACTTCTTGCAGACGGCCTGACCGCGGCGGAGGGCGACCACCCATCCGCCACAGTGGGATGGCAGACTATCGCGATGCAAATCGCGATTCCCCGCGAATCTCAGCCCGGAGAGACGCGCGTCGCTGCCACACCCCAGACGGTCGGGCAGATCATCAAGCTCGGCTACTCGGTGGTCGTCGAATCCGGCGCGGGTGTCGCGTCGAGCTTCTCCGACGCCGCCTACGAGGAAGCCGGCGCCGACATCGCGTCGTTCGAGAAGGCCTGGGCAGCCGATGTGGTGCTGAAGGTCAACGCACCGACCGACGCCGAGATCGCGGCGCTGCGTGACGGCGCGACCCTGGTCGCGTTGATCTCACCCGCTCTGAATCCCGAACTGGTCGAGAAATTGTCCACCCGCCGGATCACCGTGTTGGCGATGGACGCCGTCCCGCGGATCTCGCGGGCGCAGTCGCTCGACGTGTTGTCGTCGATGGCCAACATCGCCGGGTACCGCGCGGTGGTGGAGGCGGCGCACACCTTCGGACGGTTCTTCACCGGCCAGGTCACCGCGGCGGGCAAGGTGCCGCCGGCCAAAGTGCTGGTGGTGGGAGCGGGCGTGGCCGGGCTGGCGGCGATCGGCGCCGCGGGCAGCCTGGGTGCGATCGTGCGGGCCACCGATCCGCGCCCGGAGGTCGCCGATCAGGTGGCGTCGTTGGGTGGCGAGTATCTGGCGGTCGACCCGGCGGCGGCCGAGGTGTCGGCCACCGGCTACGCCAAGGAGATGGGCGAGGACTACAAGGTCCGCGAGGCGGCGCTGTACGCCGAGCAGTGCAAGGACGTCGACATCATCGTCACCACCGCACTGATTCCGGGCCGGCCGGCGCCGCGGATCATCACCGCGGAGATGGTGGCGTCGATGAAACCGGGCAGCGTGATCGTCGACATGGCGGCGGCCAACGGCGGCAACGTCGAGGGCACCGTCAAGGATCAGGCCGTCGTCACCGACAACGGCGTGACGATCATCGGCTACACCGACCTCGCCGGGCGCCTGCCCGCGCAGGCCTCCCAGCTGTACGGCACCAACCTGGTCAACCTCCTCAAGCTGCTGACCCCGGACAAGGACGGCCAGCTCACCCTCGACTTCGACGACGTCGTGCAGCGTTCGGTGACGGTCGTGCGCGACGGCGAGATCACCTGGCCACCGCCGCCGGTGCAGGTGTCGGCGGCTCCGGCCGCGGCGGCCAAGGCGGCGCCGGTCGAGGCGAAGCCCGCCAAGGCGCCGATGTCGATGCAACGCCGGCTGGGCCTGACCTTCGGCGCCGCGGCCGCGCTGTTCGCGTTGATCGCGGCCTCGCCCGCCGCGCTGCAGGTGCATTTGACGGTGTTCGCCCTGGCGATCGTGATCGGCTACTACGTGATCGGGCATGTGCACCACGCCCTGCACACCCCGCTGATGTCGGTGACGAATGCGATCTCCGGGATCATCGTCGTCGGCGCGCTGCTGCAGATCGGGCACGGTGACGTCGTGATCACGGCCCTGGCCACGGCAGCGATCCTGCTCGCCAGCATCAACGTCTTCGGCGGCTTCGCGGTGACGCGCCGCATGCTCGCCATGTTCTCCCGCAGCTAGTCCCGCGTACTTCTTCTTCGAGACCCTGAAACGGATCCCATGTTCACGGTAGAGACTGCCGCCACGTCGGCCTACGTCGTCGCGGGCCTGCTGTTCATCCTGGCGCTGGCCGGCCTGTCCAAGCACGAGACGTCGAAGGCAGGCAACACCTTCGGCATGGCCGGCATGGCGGTCGCGCTGGTCGCGACCATCGCGCTCGCCCTCGACCACGACATCGAACCCCTCGGCATCGGCCTGCTCATCGGCGCCATGGTCATCGGTGCGGCGATCGGTCTGTGGCGGGCCCGGGTGGTCGAGATGACCGGGATGCCCGAGCTGATCGCGCTGCTGCACTCCTTCGTCGGCCTGGCCGCGGTGCTGGTCGGCTGGAACGGCTACCTGCACGTCGAAGCCCAGCCCGGCAGCGGCGAAGCCGCCCAACTCGGCGCCGAAGGCATGCTCGGCATCCACTCCGCCGAGGTCTTCGTCGGCGTCTTCATCGGTGCGGTGACGTTCACCGGGTCGATCGTCGCGAACCTGAAACTCTCGGCGCGGATCAAGTCCGCCCCGCTGATGCTGCCCGGCAAGAACGTCCTCAACGTCGGCGCGCTGGTGGCCTTCGTTGTGCTCACCGTGTGGTTCGTCATCGACCCGCAGCTGTGGCTGCTGATCGTGGTGACGGTGCTCGCGCTGCTGCTGGGCTGGCACCTGGTCGCCTCGATCGGCGGCGGCGACATGCCCGTCGTCGTCTCGATGCTCAACAGCTACTCCGGCTGGGCCGCTGCCGCGTCGGGCTTCCTACTGAGCAACGACCTGCTGATCATCACCGGCGCGCTGGTCGGCTCCTCCGGTGCCTACCTGTCCTACATCATGTGCAAGGCGATGAACCGGTCGTTCATCTCCGTGATCGCGGGCGGTTTCGGTATCGAGGCCGGCCCGGCCGCCGACAAGGACTACGGCGAGCACCGCGAGATCACCGCCGAGGGAGCCGCCGAACTGCTCGCCGGCGCCGACTCGGTGATCATCACGCCCGGCTACGGCATGGCCGTGGCTCAGGCCCAGTACGGCGTCGCCGACCTGACCCGCAAGCTGCGCGAACGCGGCGTCGACGTGCGCTTCGGCATCCACCCCGTCGCGGGCCGCCTGCCCGGACACATGAACGTGCTGCTGGCCGAGGCCAAGGTGCCCTACGACATTGTGCTCGAGATGGACGAGATCAACGACGATTTCGACGACACCGCGGTCGTCCTCGTCATCGGCGCCAACGACACCGTCAACCCGGCCGCCTCCGAGGATCCGGGCAGCCCGATCGCCGGGATGCCGGTGCTGACGGTGTGGAACGCCGACAACGTGATCGTGTTCAAACGCTCGATGGCATCGGGCTACGCCGGCGTGCAGAACCCGCTGTTCTTCCGCGAGAACACCCAGATGCTGTTCGGCGACGCCCGCGACCGGGTCAACGACATCCTCGCCGCGCTGTAGTTTTCCTGCGCGAGCAGACGCGAAAGCCCCCTTTCTCGGCCGGAAAAGGGGGCTTTTGCGTCTGTTCGCGGGAAAACTAGGATATGCAAGTATGCCGGTTGACCGTCTGCTGCCCTCCGACGAGGCGCGCGAGCTCATCGCGCTGACCCGTGACATCGCCGACAAGGTGCTCGACCCGATCGTCGACGCGCACGAGAAGGCCGAGACCTACCCGGAAGGCGTGTTCGCCCAACTCGGCGCGGCCGGTCTGCTGAGCCTGCCGCAGCCCGAGGAGTGGGGCGGCGGCGGTCAGCCCTACGAGGTCTACCTGCAGGTGCTCGAGGAGATCGCGGCACGCTGGGCGGCGGTCGCGGTGGCGGTCAGCGTGCACAGCCTGTCGTCGCATCCGCTGCTGGCGTTCGGCACCGACGAGCAGAAGCACCGCTGGCTGCCCGGCATGCTGTCCGGCACACAGATCGGCGCGTACAGCCTGTCCGAACCGCAGGCGGGCTCCGACGCGGCCGCCCTGCGTTGCGCCGCAACACCTTCCGACGGCGGTTACGTCATCACCGGCGAGAAGTCGTGGATCACCCACGGCGGGCGGGCCGACTTCTACACGCTGTTCGCGCGCACCGGCGAGGGGTCGAAGGGCATCTCGTGCTTCCTGATCCCCGGCGACCAACCCGGCCTGACCTTCGGCAAGCCGGAGGAGAAGATGGGGCTGCACGCCGTCCCCACGACGTCGGCGTACTACGACCACGCACCCGTCGACGCCGACCGGCGGATCGGCGCCGACGGCCAGGGGTTGCAGATCGCGTTCTCCGCACTCGACTCCGGACGGCTCGGTATCGCAGCGGTGGCGGTCGGCCTCGCACAGGCCGCGCTCGACGAGGCCACCGCGTACGCCAACGAGCGAGCCACGTTCGGCCGCAAGATCATCGACCACCAGGGCCTCGGCTTCCTGCTGGCCGACATGGCCGCCGCCGTGGTCAGCGCCCGGGCCACGTATCTGGATGCGGCGCGGCGGCGTGACCTCGGATTGCCGTATTCGACGCAGGCCAGCGTCGCCAAGCTCGTCGCCACCGACGCGGCGATGAAGGTCACCACCGATGCGGTGCAGGTCCTCGGCGGCGTCGGCTACACCCGCGACTTCCGCGTCGAGCGCTACATGCGCGAAGCCAAGATCACCCAGATCTTCGAGGGCACCAATCAGATTCAGCGACTGGTCATCTCGCGGTCGCTGAGCCGCTGACCGGGGTCCCGGCGAACGTGAGCTTGTGCTGGACGTTCCGGCGGTTCCTCGCGCACGGGTTCACGTCCGCGGGATGATCTTGGTGTAGAAGACCCGTCCTGCAGATGGCGGCCGGTCTCGACGTAGCCGTGCCGCGGCCAGAACGTGAGGTTCTCGGTCATCGCGCGTTGGTGTACAGCCGCACCTCGGGCAGACCCAGGTCGACGGCAACCGTGTCGAGCAGCAGATGATCGTCGCGCGGCGCAGGTCATCGCGCGATCAGGGTATGCCGGTGGCTCAGGTCGACACGTGTCATATCGTGAGGATCATGGACTTCGCGATGTCGGCAAAGGCGCAGGACTACCACCAGCGGCTCACCGATTTCATGACCGAGTACGTCTTCCCCGCCGAGGCGGAGTACCACCGCTACCGCGAGGAGGCCGGGCCGAAGGACCACACCGTCCCGCCGGTCGTCGAGGACCTCAAGAAGCTGGCCAGGGAACGGGGCCTGTGGAACCTGTTCCTGCCGTCGGTCTCCGGGCTGTCCAACCTCGAATACGCGGAGTTGGCCGAGCTGTCGGGCTGGAGCATGGAGATTGCCCCGGAGGTGATCAACTGCGCCGCCCCCGACACCGGCAACATGGAGACCCTGCACCTGTTCGCGAACGAGGAGCAGAGCAAGCAGTGGCTCGAACCGCTGCTCAACGGTGACATCCGCAGCGCATTCGCGATGACCGAGCCCGCCGTCGCCTCCAGCGATGCCCGCAACATCGAGACGACGATGCTGCGCGACGGCTCCGACTACGTGATCAACGGCCGCAAGTGGTGGATCACCGGCGCCGCCGATCCGCGCTGCAAGATCCTCATCGTCATGGGCCGCACCAACCCCGACGCGGCGTCCCATCAACAGCAGTCGATGATCCTGGTTCCCGTCGAAACCCCCGGCGTCGACATCCAGCGGTCGCTGCCGGTGTTCGGCTGGCAGGACCAGCACGGGCACTGCGAGATCGTCTTCGACAACGTCCGCGTGCCCGCCGAGAACCTCCTCCACGAGGAGGGCTCCGGCTTCGCGATCGCCCAGGCGCGGCTGGGCCCCGGCCGCATCCACCACTGCATGCGCGCCCTCGGTGCCGCCGAGCGGGCGCTCGCGCTGATGGTCGACCGCGTGCAGAAGCGCGTCGCGTTCGGCAAGCCGTTGGCCGAGCAGGGCGTGGTGCGCGAGGCAATCGCGAAGTCGCGCAACGAGATCGACCAGGCCCGGCTGCTGTGCCACAAGGCGGCGTGGACGATCGACCAGCAGGGCAACAAGGCCGCCCACGTACTGGTGTCCCAGATCAAGGCCGTCGCACCCCAGGTGGCGTGCGACGTCATCGACCGTGCGATCCAGGTGCACGGCGGCGCCGGGGTGTCCGACGACTTCCCGCTGGCCCGGCTCTACGCGTGGCACCGCGCGATGCGGCTGTTCGACGGCCCCGACGAGGTGCACATGCGCACGATCGCGCGCGCCGAGCTCGGCCGAGAGAAGTCCCCCTTCGCAGCGGCGGTGTGCCGCTAGTGACCTCAGCCGGCGACGAGCTCTCCGGGGCCTGGAACTTCCGCGACGTCTCCGAACAGACGGGCATCGCCCCCGGCGTGTTCTTCCGCGCCAGTGAGCTGTCCCGGCTCGACGACGACGGCCGCGCCGCCCTGACCGGCTACGGCGTCACCGACGTCGCCGACCTGCGCACGCTGCGCGAACTGGAACGGCACGGCCCCGGCCTGGTGCCTGCCGGCGTGGACATCCACCATCTGCCGTTCATCGAGACCGTCGCCTCCGACGGCGAGGCCCCGCACGAATACGCCTTCCAGCGGATGATGACCGAGAAACCGGACGACGAATCCGTCAGCGCCGCCGCCGCGCGGTACATGACCGAGGAGTACGGCCGCATCGCGTCCGCGCCGTTGGCGCAGCGCGCGGTGCGGCAGGTGGCGACGCTGATCGGGTCGGGACACCGCGTGCTCGCGCACTGCTTCGCGGGCAAGGACCGCACCGGCTTCACGATCGCGGTGGTACTGGAAGCCGCCGGCGTGGACCGCGACGCGATCATGGCCGACTACCTGCGCAGCAACGACGCCGTCCCGCAGCTTCGGGAGAGCATCCTGGCGACGATTCGCGAGCGGGCCGCCGAGTCGCCGGAGGTCTTGGAGCTGGCGGAAGCGCGGCTGACGGAATCCGTGCTGGGCGTGCGGGAGGAGTACCTCGAGGCGGCCCGTCGGACCGTGGTCGACCAGTACGGCACGGTCGACGGATATCTGGCCGCGGCCGGGGTGACGCCGGAGGAGTTGAACCAGCTGCGGACGGTCCTGCGCGGCTGATTGTGTAACGCGACGGTGCTCTGGAGAGCGGATTTCCGCCGCTGCGTTACGCAACGGGAAGTGTCGGTCCCGATCGGCATGCTTCTGCCATGTCCGAGCCGTTCATCGGCAGCGCGGCCCTCGCTGCCGGCACACTCAGCCGCCATACGCTGCGCACCCGTTACGTCGCTGTCCACCACGACGTCTACGTCCCCAAGGACACCGAGATGACGGCGGTCGTTCGGGCGAAAGCCGCTTGGTTGCGGACACGAGGCCACGGCGTCCTCGCCGGTTTCAGCGCGTCGGCGGTGCACGGTGCGCGTTGGATCGATCCCGGCCGGCCCGCGACCGTCATCGACACGAACAGACGCCGGACCCGCGGAATCGAGGTGTGGGCCGGACTGATCGACGACGACGAGATCTGCGTCGTCGACGGCATCCGTGTGACGACACCCTTGCGTACCGCCGTCGACCTCGCCCGCCGCTATCCGTTGGACACGGCGGTAACGGCCATCGATGCGCTGGCCCGCGCGAGAAGGCTTCGGGTGGAGGACATCGCAGCCGCAACGGATCGGCCCGGGCGCCACCGTATGAAGCGGGCTCGCGAGGCGATCGCGCTCGTCGACCCGGGCGCCGAATCTCCGAAGGAGACGTGGCTGCGACTGGTCATCGTGCGTGCCGGATTTCCCCGACCGGAGACGCAGGTACCGGTCTACAACGAGTACGGCGTCCTGATCGGTGAGGTGGACTTGGGCTGGCGCGATGTCCGGATCGCGGCCGAGTACGAAGGAAAGCATCACCGGATGAGCCGCACCGCGTTCGACAAGGACATTCGCCGGATGGATGAGTTGCTCGAGCAGGGGTGGGCCGTGCTCCGTTTCACGGCCGCCGACACCGAGGCGACCGTCATTCGACGGCTGTCGGCAGCATGGAACCAGCGGATGCCTGCAGCTTCGTAACGCCACGGCGGCGACCGGGCCGAAATTCCGCCACAGCGTTACGCAAGCCGGGGAAAGGCGCTACGACGTCAGGTAGACCCCGACACCCCACGCCACCGTCGCGAGCAGCGCCCCGGCCAGCTCGACACCCATCGACAGCGCGACACCCTTGACCGCGTGCACCGTCGACGCCCACGCCACCCGCTGGTCGTGCCGCACACCGAGTTCGGCGAGATACACCCCGCCGACGAAACCGATCACCAGCCCGAGCACCGGGATGACGAAGAACCCGATCACGCCGAGCACACCGCCGACGACCAGACTCATGGTCCGCACGTCGGCCGCGCGCATCCGCCGCATCGGCCACAGGTACTTGACCAACAGCGCTGCCCCGAGGACCGCGGTGACGACACCGAGCGTCACCCACGCGGCGGCGTTGTGCTCGACGACGGCCCACACCGCGATCGCGCCGAACACCAGCAGCGTGCCGGGCAGGATCGGCACCACGATGCCGACGACGCCGACGGCGATCGCCAGCGCGACCAGGAAGATCCCGCCCGCGCTCACGGGCGGCGCCCGCGCACCCACTGGACGGTGCCGAAGCCCTTGCTGCGCACCGCGGTCAGGCCGGCGCTCTCGAAGGCGTCGCCGAGTTCGTCCTCGCCGAAGACGTGTGCGCCCGCGTTGGGCAGCATCCGCGCGACGTTCGCGACGCGTCCCACGGTGGGCACCATCACCGCGATCCGGCCACCCGGACGCAGGACCCGCACCATCTCGGCCAGCGCCGTGGGCGGGTCGGGGATGAGTTGCAGCATCGCGATGGACACCACCGCGTCGAAGACGCCGTCACGGAACGGCAGCCGCTGCGCATCGGCGCGGAGGAACCCGACCTGCGGACCGGCCTCCGCCCGCACCGCACGGACGAGCATCGGTTCGGAGATGTCGACGCCCAGCGCGAGCCCGCCGGGTCCGGCGGCCCGGCCCAGCGCCGCCGTGACGTTGCCCGGTCCACTGCCGACGTCGAGCGCGACGCCGCCGGGCGGGATGTCGAGCCATTCGGTCGGGTGTTGCCAGGCCGTGAACAGCCGCCGCGCGATGCTCTGGGCGTTGTCGTAGAACAGCGAACCGAGGCGCGACGCCCACAGCGCCTGGATCGGCCCGGTGTTCTTCGGTGTGCTCTCGCCGGTGCCGAGCAGGTCGAGATAGCCGTTGCCGACATCGGGATCGGCCGGCGGATCGGCCAGGAGATCGAGTGCGCGCTGCAGCGCCGTATCGGTCACGTCTCCACGCTACGCATCGAGCTGATCGGCGAGGTCGCCGAAGTCGGCGGCGACGACGTCGAATTCGCCGTCCTCGGTCCGCGGCAGCGGTCGGCCCGGTCCGCGCTCCAGCGGCCGCACGACGTACGCCGTGCGCAGACTCGCATCCCGCGCGGCGCGCAGGTCGGACGGATGTGCCGCGACGAGCATCACCTCGTCGGGCGCGAGATCGAGCAGTGCCGCACAGCCGAGGTAGGCCTCGCGATCCGGCTTGTAATGGCCGAACAGTTCGGCCGAGATCACGCAATCCCACGGCAGCCCCGCATGTTTGGCCATGTTCGTCAGCAGCGACACATTGCCGTTGGACAGCGTGGTGATGACGTAGCGCTGTTTGAGCCGGATCAGGCCCGCGACGGAATCCGGCCACGGATTCAGCCGGTGCCAGGCCCGATTGAGGTGCTCGACGTCCTCGTCGCTCACCGAGATGTCGCGAGCGGCAAGCAGCTCGTCCAGGACCATCCGGTGCACGCCGTCGAGCTTCGTCCACGGCAGCTCACCACGCCGCACCCGGTCCATGGCAGGTGCGTATCCGGCCCGCCAGTCGTCCGCGAACGTCGGCCAGTCGGCCGTCACCCCGTGCGCGCGCCCGAACTGCTCGAGCTCCGCGATGACGCTCGACCGCCAGTCGACCACGGTGCCGAACACGTCGAACGCCAGAGCCCGCACAGTCACGACCGTCTGTTCTTCGCGCAAGCGCTCATCACGGCTCAAGCACCAGCTTTCCCTTGATCTCCCCGTCGGCGAGCGCCTGCAGCGCCGCCGCTCCCTCGGCGAGCGGGTACCGCACCGGCGGGGGCGGGCGCAGCCCCGCCTCGACGAGTGCGGCCAACTCGGCGCCGACGGCCGCCTGGGCAGCCGGGTTCCGCCGGACGAATTCACCCCAGCCGACCCCGACGACGCTCACATTGCGCAGCAGCAGCCGGTTCACCTTCACCGTCGGTATGCCGCCACCCGCGGCGAAGCCGATCACCAGCAGTCGGCCCTCGGGCGCCAGCACCCGCACCGCGTCGTCGAAGGCGGGACCACCGATCGGATCCACCACGATGTCAACACCCTGACCGCCGGTGGCGTCCATGACCGCCTGCTTCCAGCCGTCGGCCAGCGGCAGCACCACGTCGGCGCCGAGACCGCGGAGGAAGTCCTCGGCACCGGACCGGTGCACCATCGCGATCACCGTGGCGCCCTGCGCCTTGGCGAGCTGGACGGCCGCGGTCCCGATGCCTCCGGCCGAACCGAGCACCAGCACCGTCTCGCCGGGCACCAGTCCACCGCGACGGGCCAGCGCGAACTGCATCGTGTAGTAGTTGCCCAGCAGCGCCGCCGCCGATGCGTCGTCGATCCCGTCGGGTGTGGGGATCACACTGTCGGGCAGCGCCGCCACCCGTTCGGCGAACCCACCCATCAGGGTGAAGGCCGAAACCCGTTGCCCCGGAGCCAATCCGGACCCCTCGGGGGCGGAGCGGACCGTCCCGGCGACCTCCATGCCGGGAACGAACGGCGGGTCCAGCTTGAGCTGGTACTCACCGCGCAGCAGCAACAGATCCGGGAAACAGACGCCGGCCGCCCCGACGTCGATGATCACCGCCTCACCGGAGGCGGGATCGTCGACGTCGGTGTAGACCAGCCCGGGCGGACCCGACAGTTCCTGCGCCAGAAGCGCTTTCACGTGTTGTCAGCCCAGCTTGAAGCTGGCCTGCTGCGCCGCGGACAGATCGGTGATCTCGCCCCACTTGGCCGCGACGTCGTCGAGGCTCGGCACGCCGTCGGTGAACGTCACACCCTCGTTCTGGAACAGCGCGGTGCGCTGCACCTTTCCGCCGCCGACGATGAACACCGAATCGGTGTCGGGGAGTTCCTCGGTCATCAGGTAGGCCACGACCGGCGCCACGTACTCCGGGGTGAGCTTCTCGAAGACCTCGGGCGGCAGGATGTCCTGCGTCATCCGGGTGGCGGCGATCGGGGCGACCGCGTTGGTCTTGATGTTGTACTTCGCGCCCTCCTGGGCGAGCGTGTTGATCAGCCCGACGAGGCCGAGCTTGGCGGCGCCGTAGTTCGCCTGGCCGAAGTTGCCGAACAGCCCGCTGGTCGAGGTGGCGACCACGACGCGGCCGAAGCTCTGCTCACGGAAGTGCGGCCACGCCGCGCGGATGACGTTGTAGCCGCCGTAGAGGTGCACCTTGAGCACGGCGTCCCAGTTCTCGAACGTCATCTTGTGGAACGTGCCGTCGCGCAGGATGCCCGCGTTGCTGACGACGCCGTCGACCTTGCCGAACTCGTCGAGCGCGGTCTTGATGATGTTCTCGGCGCCCTCGGGCTCGGCGACGGAGTCGTAGTTGGCGACCGCGCGGCCACCGGCTTCCTTGATCTCGTTGACCACCTGGTCGGCCATGGCCGAACCCGCGCCGGTGCCGTCGCGCGCACCGCCGAGGTCGTTGACGACCACGCTGGCGCCCTCACGGGCCAACGTCAGCGCGTACTCGCGACCGAGCCCTCCGCCTGCTCCGGTGACGACGACGACGCGATCCTGCACTCCTGGCATGGGTTTCCTTTCGACGCTAAAAGAGACGGCGGGCGAGTTTCCAAGCCTTCTCTGTATACGGGGGATAGATGAAGGCACCGACGTCGGGTCGGGTCGGTTTGGTCATCACGGTCTTTTTGTGGCTGAACGTCTCGAAGCCGAACCTGCCGTGGTACGCCCCCATCCCGGACGGGCCGACACCGCCGAACGGCAGCTTGTGGGTGGCGAAGTGGAACAGCAGGTGGTTGACCACCATGCCGCCGGCCGAGACGTCCTTGACCACCCGCTCGCGGATGCTCTTGGTCTTGGTGAACAGGTAGGCCGCCAGCGGCTTCGGCCGGGCGTTGACGAAAGCGATTGCGTCGTCGAGGGATTGGACGGTCACGATCGGCAGGATGGGCCCGAAGATCTCGTCGGTCATCAGCGGTTCGGCCGGATCCGGGTCGACGACCACGGTGGGCTGGATGCTGATCTTCGACGCATCCGAACCGCCGCCGACCACGACGTCACCCTTGGTGGCGGCGAGTGCGGTGGTGAGGCGGCCGAAGTGCCGCTCGTTGACGATGCGCTTGCCTTCGGGGTTCTGCGATTCGAAGGTGGTGACCGCGGCCTTGATCTTGTCGACCAGCTGGTCGCGGATCTTCGCGTCGGCCAGCACGTAGTCGGGTGCGATGCAGATCTGGCCGGAGTTGATCAGCTTCGTCCAGGCGATGCGCTTGGCGGCGACGTCGATGTCGGCGTCGGCGGTGACGATGACCGGACTCTTGCCGCCGAGTTCCAGCGTGACCGGGGTCAGGTGCGGTGCGGCGCCCTCGTAGACCTTGCGCCCGATCTCCGTGCCGCCGGTGTAGAGCAGGTAGTCGAAGCCCTGCGCGATGAGTTCCTGGCTGACCGCTCCGTCGCCCTCGATGACGACGATCGCCTCGCGGTCCAGGTACTTGGGCACCAGCTCCGCCATGAGCGCCGACGACGCGGGTGCCACCTCCGACGGTTTGAGCACCATGGTGTTGCCGGCGGCGATCGCGCCGACCGCGGGGCCCAGCGTGAGTGCGAAGGGGAAGTTCCAGGCTCCGATGATCAGCACCGTGCCGAACGGTTCGTACTCCACCCAGCCGAGCCCGGGCAGCTGCGACATCTCCAGCATCCGGTAGCGCCGCTTCGTCCACTTGCGCACGTTCTTCGCGGCGTCCTTGGCCTCACCGGCGACGCTGGCGATGTCGGCCAGCCACGCCTCGAACGGTTTGCGGCCGAGGTCCTTCTCGAGGGCGGCGGCGATGGCGGCCTCGTTGTCCACCATCAGCCGTTCCAGCGCCTGCAACTGGCGTTTGCGCCATTCCACGGACCGGGTGCGCCCCGTCGCGAAGGTGCGACGCAGCCGGTCGACGGTTGCCGGGATGTCGGTGGTGGCCGGCGTGGCCTGGGTGACCTGAGCGGCGGAATCGGTCGTCATGACGGGTCCTTCCTGACCGGAGTGACCCGATACTAACCAACCGGTTGGGGGCTCCTGAGACCTACGCCACTTTCTCCGCGGTCACCAGCACCGCGTGTTCGGTGTAGGCCTGTGCGTCGCCGCGGCCGCCGGTCAGTTCGGGCAGGTGGCGCGCCTCCACGACATCGGTCCACCAGCCCTGTGCCGTCAGCCAGGCCGGGGCGTCCGACCGGCCCGAGCACATCCCGAGCACATCGTCGAAGGCGAGCCGGCTGCCCGCCGCGCTGAGCAGGTCGATCTCGGTGATGAGCGCGTCCTGGGTGGCGTCCGGCAGCGGAAGCAGTCCCTCGGCGAGCCAGGCGGTGGGTTCGTTGTGGTTGAAACCGGCCTCCCACAGCCTGGTCGGCCACGGCACGTCGGATTCGACGCCGACCGGATGCCATTCGGCGGTGGGGCGGGCGCCGTTGGCGGTCAGCGCGTTCTCCTTGTACCGCAGCACCGTCGGCTGGTCGATCTCGAACACCGTCATCCCGTCCGGCCACGGCAGGCGGAACGCCCGGGTATCGAGTCCGGCCGCGAGCACCACGCACTGGCGGATGCCCGCCGCGGCGGCATCGGCGAGGTAGGCGTCGAAGAACCGGCTGCGCGTCGCGTGATAGTCGGCGATCTGGTGGTGGGCGGCGGCCAGCGCCGGCACCTGGTCGATCAGCTCGGCGGACCGCTGCAGCACCTCGGTCACTTTCGCCGGGCCCAGCAGCACCGCGGCGAGCGGATCGTCGCATCCGGTGGCGCTCGCGACGGCCGCCGCGCTGAGCACCTCCGGGCCCACTCGCGTGGCGATACTCGCCCCCGCCTGTTTCCTCACGACACCTTCTCGGCGGTGGCGAACGTCGAGAATGCGCGGTCGTCGGCGAGTTCCTCGGGCAGCGCCCACCGGTTCAGCCGCCGCATCTCCTGCTGGGAGTTGACCGCGGTGGCCGACCATCCGTGGGCGTCGAGCCATTCGGCGACGTCCGCGCGGTCGGGGTCTTCGTAGATGAGCTGCGCGATGTCGAGGCTCGCGGTCATGCCGAACTTCTCCGCGATCCGCTCGAACCGCGCGCGCATCTCCTCGCGCCGGTCCTCGGCCTGCACCCCCGCCGTCTCGGCGGCGATGCGGCTTCCGGGTGCGGACAGATCGGTGATCTGCTCGAACAGCCGGTCCTGGGCGTCGGCGGGCAGGTACATCAGCAGACCCTCGGCCAGCCAGGCGGTCGGCTGGGCGGGGTCGAATCCCGCGGCGCGCAGGGCGGCGGGCCAGTCGTAGCGCAGGTCCATCGGCACCTCGCGGCGGGCGGCGACGGGTTCGACCCCGTGTTCGGCGAGCGTGGCGGCCTTGTACTCGAGGACCTTCGGCTGGTCGATCTCGTAGACGGTGGTGCCCGCCGGCCAGGCGAGGCGATAGGCCCGGGAGTCCAGGCCGGAGGCGAGGATGACGATCTGGCGGATACCGGCCTCGCTGGCGGCGGCGAAGAACGCGTCGAAGAAGTGCGTGCGCACCGCCTGGTAGCCGTTCATGTGCTCGAAGATCGCGGCGGCCTCGGTGTCGACCTCGGCGACCTTGTCGACGAAGTGCGCGTCGAGCACCGACTCCCAGATGCCGGTGCCCGCACCGCTGACGAGCAGCCGTGCGTACGGGTCTTCGATGAGCGGATTGTCGCGTTCGGTCTCGGCGGCGCGGGAGGCGGCGACCATCACCGCGGTCGATCCGACGCTGGTCGCGATGTCCCACGTGTCGTCATCGGTCCGGAGGGAGCTCATCGGGGATCCTTCCGCCGCAGACGTGCGGCGCTCGGTCAACAAACGTTTGCTATACCATGCTACCGAAATAGCTTAGGCAAGCTATCTGCTTGTGTCCGATCTCACCCGGGTCAGGTGTCCAGCTGCCAGAGCTTGTTGGCCATCAGCAGTTCGAACTTCTCGACGATGACCGCCAGCTCCTGCTGACCGCCCACGTAACCGGCGTAGAAGCCCATCCCCCACATCACCGCGACCAGCATCTCCACGATCGACGGGATGTCGGTGTCAGTGCGGAGCTCACCGCGCTCGATGGCCTCGTTGATGGCCCACGACACGAAGGACCGCGACATCCGCAGCGCATCGTGTTCGTCGCTGCGCAGGTCCGGATGCCGCTGCGATTCCAAAACCGAGGTCACGAGAAACGCGGCGGCCGAACGATCTTCCGACTCCGCGTACATGGCGGCCGAGAAGAACGCCGACAACCGGCCCAGAAGCGTGGTCTCACCGTGGGCTCGCTCCATGCCCGCGCTAATAACCCAGGCATTCGTCTGCTCGACCACCTCGCGGTACAGCACGCGTTTGCTCGCGAAGTAATGATTGATCGCGGGACGGGTCAGGTCGGCCCGGATCGCGATCGCCTGGAAAGTCGCAGCGTCGTAACCGAGTTCGCTGAAGACCTCTCTCGCAGCACGCAGAATGCGCTCGCGCGTCTCGGCAGCCTTCGCTGCGGGGGGACGTCCCGGCCCTCGGCTGGCGGTATGCGGCACAGTCAAATTGTGCCATAACTAACGTTGCGGCCCTGCACATGGTGTGCGTAGCGCGCCCGCGCCTGCGATTCCAGCAAATGAGCCTACCGAGACATACCCGGGCATGGCACCCAAAATCAGGATCAGGAACTACTGTGTCCCCCCATGGGGGCCGTCGTCACTCGCGAGGGGTATTTCGAGACGGGCCTGGCCGTACTCGCCGACCAGGGCTACGGCGGGCTCAAACTGGCCGAAGTGTGCCATCGGCTCGGCGTCACGACCGGGTCCTTCTATCACTACTTCGCGAACTGGTCGACCTACACCAGGGAGCTCGTCGACTACTGGCGTCAGCAGCGCACGACCCGCATCGTCGACGCGGTCCGCGCGGAGGACGACCCGCACCGCCGCATCGAGACCCTGATCCAGGAGGCGCTCGCCCTGCCGCACGGCGCCGAGGCCGCGATCCGGGTGTGGAGTTCGATCGACCCCGACGTCCACGCCGTGCAGGCCGGCGTCGACCGCCAGCGTTTCGACATCATGCGTGAGTCGTCGCTGGAGGTCGTGGGCGATGAACGGCAGGCCGAGGTCTTCGCGGCCTGGTGTGTCTACATGCTCGTCGGCTACGAGCAGGCCACCCTCCCGCCGGACGAGGGGGCGCTGAACTTCCTGGCCGCCGAGATGCTGCACGCACTCGACTCCGGCCGATTCAGCGCGCTGTCCGACAGCCGGTAGCCGTCCCGCGGCCGTCTACCATCGGCGATCATGCTGACCCCGGCCGTCCTCTGGCGCCGGGCGGCCGACCGGATTCAGAGCCGCGACCCCGAGCGCGACGCGCTGCGGCGGGCGGCGCGTGCGGCCATCGTGCTGCCGCTCGCGACGGCGGCCAGCTTCACGCTCGCCGGCGGATCGCAGGCACCGATGTTCACGATCTTCGGTTCGGTGGCACTGCTGATCCTCGCCGACTTCCCCGGCAACCGGCCGGCGCGGGCACTGGCGTACGCCGGCCTCGGGTTCAACGGCGCGGTGCTGATCACGCTCGGCACCCTGACCGCACCGCACCCGTGGCTGGCCGTCGCGCTGATGTTCGTCCTCGGCGTCGCGGTGATGTTCTCGGGTGTCCTCAGCGAGGTCGTCGCCGCCGGGCAGCGCGCCACCCTGATGACGTTCGTGCTGCCGGCCTGCACCGCGCCGGGACCGATCGGCGAGCGGCTCACCGGATGGCTGATCGCACTGGCCGTGTGCGTACCGGCCGCGCTTTTCCTGTTCCCCCCGCGCCACCACGACGACCTGCGCCGCCACGCCGCGACGGTGTGCCGTTCCCTCGCCGACTGCCTGGACGGTGAGGCGTCGACCCGCGACGTCAACCGGGCCATGAACGCGCTGTGGGAGAACTTCGTCAACACCGACTTCCGTCCCGTCGCGCTGACCGCGGGCAGCCGGGCGCTGGTCCGGGTGGTCGACGATCTGGGTTGGCTGTCGGACCGCGTCACCGACGACACCGGCGCCCTGCTCGGCGACATGAAACCCGCGATCGTGCGGGTGCTGCGCGACGCCGCCGCCGTGCTGCGGATGCCGGACCGGCAGGCCCGCGCCGCACGCAACGCCGACCTGGACGCCGCGCTCAGCGAGTTGCGCGAGATCGCGCACGGCCGCTACCGCGAGGACATCGAACAGATCTTGGCGGTCCCCGACGACGCCACCGCGGTCGCCGTCGCCCGCACCCTGCTGGGGCGCCGCACCTTCTCGGCCACCGTCGGGGTGACCGGGCGGATCATCCGCAACGCCGCCCTCGCCGATGCGCGGCCGGTGTGGGCGCGGGTGCTCGGGCGGCGGCTCCCGGAGACCGGGGCGGCGGACTGGGTGATGCCGGAGACCACCGCCGTCGCCGCGATCACCAAGGGGTTCGTGGCCACCCGGGCCGTCGTGCTGCGCAACAGCCTGCGCACCGGGCTGGGCCTGGCGCTGGCGGTGACCGTCACCCACGTCTTCCCGATCGACCACGGCTTCTGGGTGGTGCTGGGCGCGATGTCGGTGCTGCGCAGCAGCGCGCTGACCACTGGGACGCGGGTCGTGCGCGCGGTGGCGGGGACCGCGATCGGCTTCCTGCTCGGGGTGGCCGTGATCGAAGTCGTCGGCGTCGAACCGACCGTGATGTGGCTGCTGCTGCCGGTGGTGGCGTTCGGCTCGGCCTACGTCCCCGAGATCGCATCGTTCATCGCGGGCCAGGCGGCGTTCACGATGATGGTGCTGATCATCTTCAACGTCATCCAGCCGACGGGCTGGGCGGTCGGTCTGGTGCGGGTGGAGGACGTGGTGCTCGGCGCGCTGGTCGGCGCGACGGTGTCGCTGCTGTTGTGGCCGCGGGGCGCGTCGGGGACGGTGTCGGCCGCGGTCCGCGACGCGTGCGCGGTGGGCGCGGAGTTCCTGCGGGCGGCGGTGCTGCGGGTGACCCGCGGGTCCTCGGAGGACGCCGCCAACCGGGTCACCGCACTGAGTCATGCCGCACTGCAGGCGTCGAGGACCCTGGACGATTCTGTGCGGCAATACCTTTCGGAGAACGGCGGGCAGACCGAGGTGCGCGCTCCTGTGGTGCGGGCGGCCAACCGCGCGATCCGGTTGCGGGCGGCCGCCGAGCTGATCGCCGATGTCGTGCCGCCGCCGCTGAACGTCTATCCGCAGACCCGCCGGGTGCTCGAAGCACATGCGGAACTGGTCTGCCGGCGGCTGATCGGGCCCGCACCGGAGGCCGGGGGTGAGAAGACACCGCCGATCAGCGACGACTTCGCCCTCGCGCTGCGCGCGGAGACCGGCGCCGACGATCTGGCCGTCTCCGCAGCGCTGCCGCTGGTCACCGTGGCGGCCAACCTCGGTGAGCTCGAACTGCTCTACCCGCGGGCCGAACAGGCACTGCCGGCCCGGTGATCACCCGAGGATCGCGCGGGCGGCGGTGCGTGCCTCGGCCGCACCGGCACACGCCAGTACGGCATCGGCCGCCTCCTCGCACTGCGTGCGGCTGACCTCCGCGAGCTTGGCGCCGACCCGCCCGATCGCCGCGGACGCCGCCGACAGCGACGTCACGCCCAGCCCGACGAGCACGCACGCCAGCAGCGGATCGGCCGCGGCCTCACCACAGACGCCGACGGGTTTACCGACCGCGCCGCCGGCCCGCGCGGCCGCCGCGACCAGTGCCAGCACCGCGGGCTGCCACGGATCGGTCAGTGCGGCGAGGTCGGCGGACATCCGGTCGGCGGCCATCGTGTACTGTGCCAGGTCGTTGGTGCCGATGGACAGGAACTCGACGTGTTCGAGGATCCGGTCGGCCAGCAGGGCGGCGGCGGGGACCTCGACCATGACCCCGGGGGTCATTCCGTATCGCCATACCGCCGCGGCGAATTCACGCGCCTCCTCGGCGGTCGCGATCATCGGGGCCATCACCCACGGCTGGTTGCCTGTGGCGTCGGCGGCCGCGGCGATGCCCGCGAGCTGGTGGTCCAGCAGTCCCGGGTTGTCGCGGGCGATGCGGATCCCGCGCACCCCGAGCGCCGGATTGGGCTCCTCGGGCTGCCCCGCGAAGCCGAGCGGTTTGTCCGATCCGGCGTCGAGGGTGCGGATCACCACCTTGCGGCCGGCGAAGGCCTCGAGCACCTCGCCGTAGATCTGCGCCTGTTCGTCGACGGTCGGTTCGGTGTCGCGGTCGAGGAAACAGAGTTCGGTGCGGAACAGGCCGACGCCTTCGGCCGGCGTCCGTCGCGCGGCCCGCGCCGCCGCACCGTCGGCCACGTTGACCAGGATGCCCACCGGATGTCCGTCGGCGGTGGCGCCGGGTCCGCTCCAGCGCGCGGTCTGTTCGTCGGCGCGTTGGGCGTTGGTGACGGCGTCCGCCGCCGCGGACGGGTCGGGGGCGACGGTGA
The DNA here is from genome assembly GCA_050205415.1 of Mycolicibacterium litorale. Taxonomy (GTDB): domain Bacteria; phylum Actinomycetota; class Actinomycetes; order Mycobacteriales; family Mycobacteriaceae; genus Mycobacterium; species Mycobacterium litorale_C. The sequence continues at coordinate 11,265 of JBNMQY010000019.1, read as the reverse complement.
CGGTGCCCGCCGTGCCGTCGATCAGCACCATCTCGCCTGCGGGAACGACGTCGAGACCGCCGACCGCGACCACGCAGGGGATGCCGAGCTGGCGGGCGATGATCGCGGTGTGGCTGGTCGGCCCACCGCGGGACGTCGCGAGCCCGACGACGAGTGCCGGATCCAGACCGGCGGTGTCGGCGGGCGCCAGATCCTCGGCGCACAGGATCGACGGGACGTCGGGCAGTGGCACACCCGGTTCGGGCAGCCCGCGCAGTTCGGCGACCACGCGGTCGCGGATGTCCTGCAGGTCGGTGACCCGCTCGGCCATCAATCCGCCCATCTTGGTGAACAGGTCGGTGAACTGCGCGACGGCTTCGCGCACCGCGCGTTCGGCGGGCAGGCCTGCGCCGATCCGCTTGTCGGCCGCGCCGAGCCAGGCCCGGTCCTCGGCGAGGGTGGCGGTGGCCGTCAGCACCTCCGCGGCGGGCCCGGCGGTGCGGGTCGCGCGGTCCCGCAGGCGGGCCGCCACCGCGGTGACGGCGGCCCGGAACCGCTCGTCTTCGGCGGACGGATCGGCCGGGGCGGCGGTCGGGTCGTCGTCGTCGCTCGGAGGCCGCCCCGGCCGGACCACCGGGGCGTACCGCACCCCGGCGACGACGGGCACCCCGCTTAGCACCGGGCTGGAGACGTCGGCATCACCTGATGTGCTCATGTGATACAGATTACAGAAATCCATTGACAACACAACACAAACGGGCGTAGAACCAAACATAACCAAGTTTCGCCCGCGTCAACCCCACACAGCCGGAGTCTCATGTACGCCGAAGAACGGCAGCAGGCCATCGCCTCCATGGTGATGCAGAAGGGGCGTGCCTCGGTCACCGAGCTGGCGGAGGCCTACGACGTCACGACGGAAACGGTCCGGCGCGACCTCGCGGCCCTCGACCGCGCCGGACTGCTGCGCCGTGTCCACGGGGGCGCCGTTCCGGTCCGCGCACTGCACCTCGTCGAGGCCGGCGTCAGCGAACGCGACGCCACCCGGGCCCACCACAAGGATGCGATCGCCGCGGCGGCCGTCGAGCACTTCCCCGCCGGCGGCGCCAGCGTGCTCATCGACGCCGGCACCACCACCGCCCGGATCGCCGCGCAGCTGCCGACCGACCGCGACCTCGTCGTGGTGACGAATGCGGTGCCGATCGCCGCCCGCCTGGCCGGGGTGCCGTCGGTCCGCCTGCAACTGCTCGGCGGCCGGGTCCGGGGCCTCACGCAGGCGGCAGTGGGCGAGCAGGCACTGTCCGCCCTCCACGAACTGCGGTTCGACGTGGCGTTCATGGGCACCAACGGCATCAGCCTGCGGCACGGGCTGTCCACCCCGGACACCGAGGAGGCCGCGGTCAAACGGGCGATGGTGCAGGCCGCCAACTACGTCGTCGTGGCCGCCGATTCGTCGAAGGTCGGCCGTGAGGAGTTCGTCAGCTTCGCCTCCCTCGACAGGGTCGACACGTTGATCACCGACCGCGAGATCGACGACGCGGACCGCGACCGGTTGGTCGAGCGGGGCGTCGAGGTGGTGTTGGCATGATCGTCACCGTCACCCCGAACCCCAGCATCGACCGCACCGTCACACTGCCCGGCCCGTTGACCCGCGGTGCGGTGCAACGGGTTACGTCGGTCACCAACGAGCCGGGCGGCAAAGGCGTCAACGTCGCACGGGTACTGACACAGGCGGCGACGGACGTCATGGCGCTGCTGCCCGCCGCGGCGGGCGACCCCTTGGTCGCCGCGCTGACCGCCAGCGGCGTGCCGTTCCGCACCGTCGCGGTGACCGGACCGGTGCGCACCAACCTGGCGATCACCGAACCCGACGGCACCACGACGAAACTCAACGAGCCCGGAGCGCCCCTGGACGACGCCGCCCGCGAGGCGCTGACCCGCTCCGTCGTCGACGCGGCGGCCGACGCCTCCTGGGTGGTGATGTCCGGATCGCTGCCGCCCGGACTGCCCGACAGTTGGTACGCCGAGGTCGTCGCGCTGCTGGCCCCGCTGCCGTGCCGGGTCGCGGTGGACACCTCCGAAGGCCCGCTGGCCGCGCTCGCCGCGGGCTTCGATCGCGCCGCACCCGACCTGATCAAACCGAACGCCGAGGAGCTCGCCGGCCTGACCGGCGGGTCCGCCGATCAGCTGGAAGCCGCGGTGGCGCAGGGTGATCCGGAGCCCGTGGTGGCGGCAGCGGGCCGCCTCGTCGGCCGCGGGGTCGGCACGGTGCTCGCGACGCTCGGCGCAGCGGGAGCCGTACTGGTCGACGCGACCGGAGCCTGGCTGGCCATCCCCCCGCCGATCGTGGCGCGCAGCACCGTCGGCGCGGGCGACTCGTCATTGGCCGGCTACGTCCGCGCGACCGTCGGCGGCGCCGCACCGCCCCACTGCCTGCGGATGGCCGTCGCGTACGGTTCTGCGGCCGCGGCACTGCCCGGCACCGCCCTGCCCACCCCGGCCCAACTCGACCTGGACGGTGTGACCGTCACCCCCATCCACCCGTCGGTCACCCCGGCACCGGCCACCTCCTGACACCAACCGAAAGACCCGTCATGTCCACACCCGCCGCAGCACCGATCATCACCACCGACCTGGTGGCGCTCGACACCGCCACCGGAGGCGACAAGGCCACCGTCATCGGCGACCTCGCCCGCCGCCTCGGCGACGCCGGCCGCAGCTCCGACCCCGACGGTCTGGTGGGCGCGGCGCTGGCCCGCGAGGAACAGTCCGCGACCGGCCTGCCCGGCGGCATCGCGATTCCGCACTGCCGCTCGCCCTACGTCGACACCGCCAGCATCGCGTTCGCCCGCCTCGAACCCGGTGTCGACTTCGGCGCCCCGGACGGACCCGCGGATCTGGTGTTCCTGATCGCCGCACCGGAATCCGGCGGCGCCGAGCACATGAAACTTCTGTCGAGCCTCGCACGGGCCCTGGTGCGCAAAGATTTCGTGGCGTCGCTGCGCGAGGCCGCGACGCCCGATGAGGTGGTGTCACTGGTCGACGGCGTGGTGAACCCGCAGGCCGCACCGCCCGCAGCGGCACCCACGCCCGCTCCGGCGGCCCCTGCACCCGCTGCCGCGGAACCCGCCAGGCAACGTTCCCTCGTCGCGGTCACCGCCTGCCCGACCGGCATCGCCCACACCTACATGGCCGCGGATTCGCTGGCGGCCGCCGCGAAGAAGGCCGGCGTCACGCTGCACGTGGAGACGCAGGGCTCGTCGGGCAGCACCCCGCTGTCCGCGGCGACGATCGACGGAGCGGACGCCGTCATCTTCGCGACCGACGTCGGGGTGAAGGACCGGCAGCGCTTCGCGGGTAAACCCGTCGTCGCCTCCGGCGTGAAGCGCGCGATCAACGAACCGGACAAGATGGTTGCCGACGCGCTCGCCGCCGCCGACAACCCGGACGCCGCCCGTGTCGAAGGCGGCGCCGCCGCACCGGCATCGAGCGGCGCGCCGTCGGGTGACGTGGGCTGGGGCACCCGGACCCGGCAGATCCTGCTCACCGGCGTGAGCTACATGATCCCGTTCGTCGCCGCCGGTGGTCTGCTGATCGCGCTCGGCTTCCTGTTCGCCGGTTACGACATCGCCAATACGCCTGACGGACAGACGGATTCGCTCGGCAAGATCATCGCGACCACGAACTCGCTGACCGATCTGCCGTCGGGCGGGCTGGTCCAGTACCTCGGCGCGGTGCTGTTCACGATCGGCAACCTGGCGTTCTTCTTCCTGGTGCCGGCGCTGGCCGGTTACATCGCGTTCGCGATCGCCGACCGGCCGGGTATCGCGCCCGGTTTCGTTGCGGGCTACATCGCCACCACGGTCGGCGCGGGCTTCATCGGCGGTATCGTCGGCGGCCTGATCGCCGGCTTCGCGGCGCTGTGGATCAGCCGGATCCGGGTACCGCAGTGGGCTCGCGGGCTGATGCCGGTGGTGATCATCCCGCTGTTCGCCTCCCTGGTCGTCGGCCTGCTGATGTTCCTGCTGCTGGGCCGGCCGCTGGCGTGGGTGACCACGAGCCTGACGAGCTGGCTCAACGGTCTGTCCGGCAGTTCGGTGATCGTGCTGGGCATCATCCTCGGCCTGATGATGTGCTTCGACCTCGGCGGCCCGGTCAACAAGGCGGCGTACGCGTTCGCGACCACCGGCCTCAACGTCGCCGACCCCGCATCGCTGCGGATCATGGCCGCCGTGATGGCCGCGGGCATGGTGCCGCCGCTGGCGATGGCACTCGCCTCCACCGTGCGGCCGGGGCTGTTCACCGAGCCGGAGCGCGAGAACGGCCGCGCCGCCTGGCTGCTCGGCGCCTCGTTCATCTCCGAGGGCGCGATCCCGTTCGCGGCGGCCGACCCGCTGCGCGTCATCCCCTCGATGATGTTCGGCGGTGCGATCACGGGTGGGCTGGTGATGGCCTTCGACGTGACGTCCAAGGCGCCGCACGGCGGCATCTTCGTGTTCTTCGCGATCGGCAACCTGGTGTGGTTCCTGGTCGCGCTGGCGGTGGGCACGGCGGCCGGCGCCGCCGCGGTCATCGCGGCCAAGCAGTTCGCCAAACCCGACGTACCCGCCGACCAGACCCCCGCCCTCGCCAACGCCTGACCTCGTCGCACCACCCGCCCAAACGAACAAACGGGCGCAGAAGTGCGAGTCACCCCCACCATTTCGTCGAACTCGACATCCGCCCAACGAAGGAGACCCTCCATGCCCGCACGAACCGTCACCGTCGGCTCGGCCATCGGCCTGCACGCGCGCCCCGCGGCGATCATCGCCGAAGCGGTCGTCAGCGCCGGCGTCCCCGTCACGCTCTCGGTCGCCGGCGGGGAGCCCGTCGACGCCGGGTCCGCGCTGATGATCATGACGTTGGGCGCCGGCAACGGCGCGGAGGTGACCGTGGCCTCCGAGGACGAGGCCGCGCTCGACACCGTCGCCGGGCTGGTCGAACAGGACCTCGACGCCTGAGCTGCGCCGGTAGTTTCGCCGACAAGAAACCGCAGCTACCCCCCTCGCCCTACCCTTACGCTTGCTAGGTGCATTCGACCGGTCCACATGGCGTGATGGGATGGCCTCCCCAGCGAGCGTTACCCGGTTTGCTGTCTACACTGAGGCGCGAAATCGTCGGCTGGTCGTCAAGGGGGGTGCGGAGCACGGTGCGACGCGTGGGTGTGGTCCTGGCGGCCTTACTGTTGGCGCTGGTCAGCGCACCCCCGGTCGGAGCGATCGAACCGCCGAGCATCGACCCGGCCGCGCTTCCGCCCGACCAGACCGGACCCGATTCGCCGACGGAGCAGCGGCGGGTCTGTTCGGCGCCGACGGTGCTGCCCAACTCGAACTTTGCCGACAAGCCGTGGCCCAACGACTACCTCCAACTGGCGGAGGCGCAGAAGTTCGCCACCGGCGCCGGGGTCACCGTCGCGGTCATCGACACCGGGGTGAACGGTTCGCCCCGGGTGCCCGCCGAACCGGGCGGCGACTTCGTCGACCAGGCCGGCAACGGGATGTCGGACTGCGACTCGCACGGCACGCTGACCGCGTCGATCATCGCCGGCCGCGGTGCACCCACCGACGGGTTCATCGGAGTCGCCCCGAACGCCCGGATCCTGTCGCTGCGCCAGACCTCGGAGGCGTTCCAGCCCGTCGGCGCCCGGCAGGACCCCAACGATCCGAACACCACGCAGACCGCGGGTTCGCTGCGCAGCCTGGCCCGCGCCGTCGTCCACGCCGCCAATCTCGGCGCGCAGGTGATCAACATCAGCGAGGCCGCCTGCTACAAGATCACCCGCCCCATCGACGAGATCGGGCTGGGCGCCGCGATCAACTACGCCGTCAACGTCAAGAGGGCCGTCGTGGTCGTCGCGGCCGGCAACACGGGACAGGACTGCACCCAGAATCCGCCGCCGGACCCCGCGATCCAGACCGACCCGCGCGGCTGGAAACAGGTGCAGACGATCGTCAGCCCGGCCTGGTACTCACCGCTGGTCCTGACAGTGGGCAGCATCAACGACAACGGTCAGCCGAGCAACTTCTCGATGTCCGGGCCGTGGGTCGGTGCGGCCGCCCCCGGCGCGAACGTCACCGCGCTCGGATACGACGGTCAGCCCGTCAACGCGCTGCAGGGCCAGGACGGGCCGATCCCGATCGGCGGCACGTCCTTCTCCGCCGCGTACGTGTCGGGTCTCGCCGCGCTGCTCAAGGAGCGCTTCCCCGATCTCACCCCCGCGCAGATCATGAACCGCATCACCGCCACCGCCCGCCATCCGGGCGGCGGCGTCGACAACTACGTGGGTGCCGGCGTGATCGATCCGGTCGCGGCGCTGACCTGGGAAGTGCCCGAGGGTCCGGCGACCATCCCCTACCGCGTCAAACAACTGCCCCCGCCGGTGTACGTGCCACCGCCCGACCGCGGGCCGATCACCTGGGTCGTCGTGATCGCGGGCGGTCTGGCCCTCGCGCTCGGGATCGCCGCGCTGACGCGCCGGGCGTTGAGGCGCCGATGAAGAGGCTCGCCGCGCAGTTCGGCCTGCGCTTCACCACCGGGCACCTGATCTGGGCGGCGGTGCTGATCCCGGCGTGCATCGCGATCTTCGTACCGCTGCACCTGTTGTGGGTCGGCATCACGGTGTCGGTCGTGATCGCGCTGATCGCGGTCGTGACGATCCGCGGTCGCCGGCTCACCGGATGGGTGGCGGCGCTGTTCTCCTGGCGGCGCAGGCACCGCAGCACACCGCCCGCACCGTCGGAGCCCGCGGTCGGGTCGACGGTCATGCCCGGCGATCACGTGGCGGTGCGCTGGCAGGGCGACCACCTGATGTCGGCGATCGAACTGGTGCCGCGGCCGTTCACCCCGACCGTGGTGGTCAACGGGCAGTCGTTCACCGACGACGTCCTCGACACCGCACTGGTCGAGAAGCTGATCGCCGCCCACTGCCCCGAGTTGGAGGCCGACGTGGTGGCCGCGGGTTACCGCGTGGGCAAGACCGCGCCGGCCAGCCTGGTGGCGCTCTACGAGCAGGTGGTCGGACCGTATCCGGCGCCGGCGAGCCGCCGGACGTGGATCGTGTTGCGGGCCGACCCCGAGCTGACCCGTAAATCCGCGCAGCGGCGCGACAGCGGTGTGGCGGGGCTGGCGCGTTATCTGGTGGCTTCGACCACGCGGCTGGCGGATCAGTTGGCCAGCAACGGGATCGACGCCCGCCCCAGCCGCAGTTTCGACGACTTCGACCGGGCCACCGAGGTCAGCTTCGAACGGGAGACGTGGTCGGCGATCAAGGGCCGCAGCACCTTCACGGCGGCGTACAGCGCGCCCGGCGGACCGGACGTGTGGTGGTCGGCGCGCGCCGACCACACCATCACCCGTATGCGGATCCGTCCCGGGACCGCGCCCACCACCACCGTGCTGCTCACCACCTTGGCGAATCCGTCCACACCGCGCGGTTTTTCGTGCCTGTTCGGTGGTCAGCGCGCCGCCCTGCAGGGCATCAGCCCGGTGACCGACAAACACTACGAACTGCCGATCGGTTCGGCCGGCATCCTGATCGGCGAGACCGCCGACCGCTACCCGGTGTACATGCCGTTCGACGACGTCGACGTCAGCATCAATCTCGGCGATGCGCGGTTGTTCACCCAGTTCGTGGTGCGGTCCGCCGCGGCGGGAGCCGTGGTGACGCTCGGGCCGCAGTTCCAGGAGTTCGCCGGCTTCGTCAACGGGCGGATCGGCCGGGAGGCGAAACTGGCGTGGCCGAACGCGACGACCTACCTGAGCCCGCACCCGGGTGTCGGCCGGGTCATCCTGCGGCACAACTTCATCGACACTCCGCGGCACCGGCAGCTGCCGATCCGGCTGATCAACCCGCGTGAGGAAAGTCGTTACCAGATGGCTCTCGAGCAGTGACGATCTGTTCGCTGCGCGGTGAGCGATGACCTGAGGAGGAAGACATGTCGGGGGACGAAGTCAGGGTCGAGCCGTCTGATCTGCGAGCTCGAGCCGCCACGCTGGACGAGGAGATCACCGACGAATCGACACGGCCGACGGCGCCGTGCGGACTCCCGTTCGTGACGGCCTCCGCCGCGGGTATCGCGGCGGGCTCCGACACACTGCGCAGCCACCTCGTCTCCGGCAACCGTGAGGCCGAACGGCTCGCCGCGGTGCTGAACGAGGCCGCCGACGTCTATCAGCAGATCGACAACCGGGCAGCGCAGGCGCTGGAATACCCCGACAGCCCCCGTTCGGTGGAGCCCGTACCGGTCAACCCGACCCTGCCGCCGTCCGTTCCGCCGATCGAATTCCCTTCCACTGTCCCCTCGATACCGGGCGGCGTGACCGAATCCGAGTTCATGGACGTCAAGGCGGCCGCGCAGACGATCCACTCCGGCGATCCCGGCCCCATGCGGACCTACGGGGAACAGGCGAAGAAGTTCGCCCAGACACTGCGCGACCACGCCGAGCAGTTCAACCTCGACGGCGTCAACTGGGACGGCACCTCAGCCGAGAGCGCGGGCAACGCGGTCCGTGCGCACAAGGAGTGGCTGGGCAAGCTCGCCGAGAGTTACCAATTCCTCGGTGACGAGGCCATCGACATGGCCGATGCGCACGTGAAGGCGGCCGCCGCACATCCGACCGTCGCGGACGTCGAGGCGGTCGAGAAGCGGGTGCAGGATGCCGGCCGGGCGGGCGACAAGAACGCGCTCGCCGCGGCAATGATGGACTACCTTGCGCTGCAACGAAAGTCCGAGGAGGTGCGTACCAGCTACAGCGCCGACGTCGCCGGCAAGAGTCTGCCCAAGGTGCTCGATCCGCCGCCCGGTGCGGTGCAGATGCCGCCGATCAGCAGCAACGGCGATCCCCGCAAGGGCAAGAACCAACCGCCTGGCGAGGGGGACCCGGGTGCACCGGGCTCGGGTGAGGGCGGCGGCGGTGCCGGCGCCGGCGGAGGCGGTGGCGGCCAGCCCGGTGGTCAGCCGCCGGCATCGGGGATGCGCATGGAACCCGTCGGAGCGCAGGGCGCACCGCAACCGGCGGCGGCCACCGGCGGTGGTGGTGGCGCCCCGTCCGGAGGCGGCGGTGCACCTGCCGGTGGCGGCGGCGCGCCGTCCGGAGGCGGCGCACCGGCAGGTGGCGGTCTTCCGGGCGGCCTCCCTGGCGGTCTTCCGGGCGGCCTGCCCGGCGGTGGTCCGGAAGGTATTCCGCCGCTGGAGGATCCGGCGCTGAAGCCGGCTTCAGCCGGCGGCGGTGGGGGTTCCGGCGGCGGTGCCGGCGGCGGCGGTGGCGGTGGCGTCCCGCCCTCACCGCTGCAACCCGCGGTCGGCGCCGAGACCGTCGCACCGGGCGCGGCCGGTGCGGGACGCGGCGGTGCGGCCGCGGCGGCGGGCCCCGCGGGCGCCATGGGCGCGATGGGCGGTATGGGTGGTATGCCGATGGGCGGACACGGCGCCGGACGCCAGGGCGGCGGCGAGCGCAAGCGCACACCCGGGTTGTCCCCCGACGAAGACCTCTACACCGAAGACCGGCCGTTCACGGAGTCCGTCATCGGTCGCCGGCCCGGGAAGCCGTCGAAGGAAGACAAGGATTCCAAGTGACCGGTGAGATGCACCCCCAGGTGGCGGCGGTGCTCGCACAGGCGCAGCAACTGCAGTCGCTCATGGACGAGCAGCTGCACAAGATGAACAGCCAGACGTTCACCGGATCGGACGAGACCGAGACCGTCGAGGTCACCGTCGACGGCCATCAGCACCTGACCGGCGTCCACATCGAGGAGGGCCTGCTGCGTCAGGGCGCCGACGTCGTCGAGCACCGGCTCAACGAGGCGTTGCAGAACGCCGCCGAGGCGGCCGCCGCCGCGATCGAAGCCGACCGGGAACGGATCGACGCGCAGGTCGCGCAGCTGACCGAATCCTGGCAGCCCTGACCACGTCAGCCGGGCAGATCGACCTTCGCAACGGCGTCGCGCCCGGCCCGGTCGCCCGTGTCGTATCGGGTGGCGGCGGTCTGCAGGTCCTGGCCGTAGTCGCGCACGGCGCCGGCCGCCGCAGCCGTGATCGCGGCGATGTCACTCTGCGCCTGCCGGCAGGCCGCCGCCGTCTGCAGCGCGGCGACCGCGGCTTCCGCATCACCGAGCGGTACGTCGGCCCGCAGGTCGGCGACACCCGTCCCCGCATGTTCGAACGCGGTTCCGGCGCTGCCGAGCGCCGCCGGATTCACCTGCAGCACATCACCACTCACCGCTCGGCCCTCCCCTAGAACCGCAGGTTGCGCAACAGGTCGTACACGCCGGCGATCCACAGCAGCAGCGGGATCACGGCCGCGATCGCCGCGCCGTCGACCAGTTCGAGGATCCGTTTGGTCACCGGCGACACCCGGCGCACACCGTCGGTGGCGCCGATGATCACCAACGCCACCGCACCGAGCGCGGTGTAGATCGCCAGCACCAACCACGCGTCGTCGGGGTACCACTGGCAGAGCCTGACCATCACCCCGGTCGGGACGATCACCGTCACCGCCAACAGCGCCCAGGCGCACCAGCGTTCGGCATACAGCCGGGACCGGAAACCGCAGATCGCGGCGACCAGCCCGGCCACGATCAGGCTGTGGACGAAGAAGTGTCCCTGCACCACGACCGCGATCGCCCCCACCGCGAGGATCAGCGCGCCCGCGGTCAGGAATCCGATCAGCAGCTTCTTGGCCAGGACGCTGCGCTCCTGCAGTCGCGCGGCCGATTCGGGCACCGACGCGATGATGGCCTGCCAGGTCGGCGACTCCTCGTCGACGCCTTCGCGCGAGGTGACCGGGTCCAGCAGTTCGTCGTTGGCGACGGTCTCGCCCGGTGCGGGGATGGGCGGCAGGGCGATGCGGGCCACCGCCACGGTCAGTTTCGCGGCGTTGGTCAGCACGATGAGGCCCAGTGCCACCGCCCCCGCGGGCACCCAGTGATTCCAGCCGTACCCGAACGCCACCGCAGCCGCGGTCAGCGCCGCCGTGGCCACCGCCATGAACGCCGCGAACTCGGCGCGTTTCCGCGGACCGCCCCTGGTCGCCAGCGTCAGCAGCAGCACCACCGCACCCGCACCGGCGACCTGCGGCGCACCCAGCGATCCCACGCCGTTGGGCAGGGGCACCGCCAGCGCCGCGCCACCGGCCAGGGCGGGTACCGCGGCGATCAACAGGCTTTCGGCCATGTCGAGGTTGCCGTAGCGGTTCTGCGCCAGCATGCTGCCGCCGAGCAGTCCGAGCCCGAGTACCGCCAGCGCCAACGCC